>JBAUEO010000030.1:0-2642 GCA_049678625.1 Occallatibacter sp.
GGGTGCCGGCAACCGCCGCCCCCCCTCGCGCCGCTCCGCCCAGACCTCTGACCTGCCCATCATCTCCGACCTGCTCAAGCCCGGCCAGGAGATCCTCGTCCAGATTGCCAAGGAGCCCATCGCCAAAAAGGGCGCGCGCATCACCTCGCACATTGCGCTCCCCGGCCGCTTCCTGGTCTTCATGCCCACCGTTTCCCACGTCGGCGTCAGCCGCAAAATCGCCTCCGACGAAGAGCGCCAGCGCCTCAAGCGCATCCTCGTCAGCGAGCGCGGCGAGGCCTCCGGCGGATTCATCGTCCGCACCGCGGCGGAAGGCGCATCGGAAGAGGAACTCCGCGCCGACCTCCGCTTCCTCATCCATCTCTGGAACGAAATCAAGCAGCGCTCGGAGAGCTCAAAATCCCCCGCGCTTATTTACCACGACCTCTCGCTCATCGAGCGCATTCTCCGCGACCAGGTCAGCGCCGACTTCTCCTCCATCTGGGTCGACACGCAGGACGACTACGAGCGCATCGTCCGCTTCCTCAACCGCTTTTCGCCCACGCTCGTCCGCCGCGTCAAGCTTTACACCAAGCAGACGCCGCTCTTCGAGCACTTCGGCATTCAGGACGAAATCTCCAAGGCCCTCCGTTCCAAGGTCTGGCTCAAATCCGGCGGCTCCATCGTCATCAACCAGACTGAGGCGCTGGTTGCCATCGACATCAACACCGGAAAGTACGTCGGCAAGTCCGCGCGGCTTGAGGACACCATCGTCCGAACCAATCTCGACGCCGTGCCTGAAATCGTCCGCCAGGTTCGCCTCCGCGACCTCGGCGGCATCATCATCATCGACTTCATCGACATGGATGAGCGCAAGAACCGCCACCGCGTGATGGCCGCGCTTGAGGAAGCCCTCAAGAGCGACCGCGCACCCACAAAGGTTCTGCAGTTCAACGATTTCGGCCTCGTCGCCATCACCCGCAAGCGGGTCAAGCAATCGCTCGAGCGCACTCTCTCCATCCCTTGTCCTGTTTGCCAGGCCACCGGCATGGTCAAGAGTCCCGCCACGGTCTGCAACGAGATCTACACCGAGCTGCGCAAGATGCGGAAGAGCTTCGAGAGCCAGGACGTTCTGCTCCGCGTCCACCCCGAGACGGTCAAGTCCCTCAAGTCAAACAACGCCCGATGGCTCACCGAATTTGAAGAGCTGATTGGCCGCAACATCCTCGTCAAGAGCGACGGCACGCTCCACCCCGAGCAGTTCGACATTCAGGGCTGACGCCAGATCCAAAACCAGGGCGGCTGACCCGAGCTGCACTGCCCCGAAAGGCCTGAGCCCGCCCTCCGGCCTTTCGCTTTCTTCCACTTGGGTGCAACTTCCCGCCGCAGAATGTGTCTAACCAAAGATGCGGGGAGCAACGTATAACTCCCCCCGGACAGAGAGCATTCAACTTTGCGATTGTGAGGTGCAGACATGTCTTCCACCCGCTCCGTGCCGCTTCTTCGGCACGCTCTTGTTCTTAGCACCGCGGCGGCATTCCTTTGCGCTGCGGCCGGCGCCCAGACCACTCCTTCTCAATCCGCCGCGTCGGCGGCTCCCACCAGCGCGGAACTGGCCTCCGCGGGCCAATCCAGCTCTCTGCAGCCGCTGCTTGCGGACGATGCGGTGGGTCTCGCGGCCCTCCCCGCGGCCCCCGATCCAGCCGGATCTCCCGCGGGCGGAGCCGCGGCAGCCGGCCAGAACGGCCGCTACCAGCAACACCACAGTTGGTTCAGCAATCTCGCCTTTGAGGCGGGCGGCGGCTTTAACGCGCCCACCAGTGCTTCCTCGCCTTACATCACCTGGGGCGGAAACTTCACCGTCGGCGCTGGTGAGCGCTTCAATCACTACCTCAGCCTTCTGGCCGAGTACCAGTTCATCGGGGACAAGCTGCCCGGCGCGCTCATCGCAGAAACCGGAGCCCAGGGCGGCCATGATCACATCTGGTCCCTCACCCTCGCTCCTGTTTTTGATCTATTTCCCACCAGCAACAACAGCGTCTATGTCACCGGCGGCGGCGGCTTCTATCGCAAGGTCACCAGCTTCACTGATCCTGAGGAAACTGAGTACTGCGACTACTACCAATGCTATCCCGGCACCACCAACGTCGTTGTCGGCCACTTCTCCAGCAACCAGGGCGGATGGAACGTCGGCGCGGGTTACACGCATCGCCTCGGCGGCCTCTACGGCGACGGCCACATGAAGCTCTTCGCCGAGGTGCGCTACCTCGACATCCTCACGCCTGCCGTCACCACGGAGCCCAACGGCCTGGGCACAACCACCGTGGGCGCGGACACCAAGCTCATCCCCATCACCTTCGGCGTGCGCTGGTAAGCGCCGACCCTCCACCTTGCCCCATCCTTTCCCGGCCAGACTTTCAAAGGCCGGTGAGGGGATGGGGTCCCTCCTTCTTCTCCTCGCGCGAACGCATTTTTCCTATGGGTGTATCGCGAAACGGCACGGCTGAGTGGTCGCGCCCATCAGGAAGCGACAACCTTGCACCACTTTGGCCACTCCACAGGAATAGGAGAAATGCCTTACAGCGGCTCCAGAGTAGCTGTACCCAGAAAGCAAGCTGTCCAGTGGCGTTTTCCTCAAGAAAACGCCACCTTTCACCACCGTG
>JBAUEO010000031.1:0-13040 GCA_049678625.1 Occallatibacter sp.
ACTTTCCCCAGTACCCGCTCAACTATCGCGAATACATGTACGTGACCAACAGCGGCGGCAATACCGTTTCTGTCTATGACGTCGTAAATGTCCGCGTGGATCGCGATCTCATCGTCGGCCACAATCCCATTGCTCTCACGCCCAGCCTCACGCGCAATGAAATTTATGTTGTTAACCAGGGCGCGCCCGGCGAATCCGGCTCGGTTTCTATCATCAACGCGGAAATCAACCGCGTGGTGGCCACCATTCGCGTCCGCCGCCGGCCCTCTGCCATCGTCCTCGGCCCCAAAAACGATCTGGCCTACGTCGCCAACTCCGGCTCCAACAACCTCTCCGTTGTCGACCTGAAAAAGCGCCGCGAGATTGGCGTCATTCCCGCCGGCCAGGAGCCCGTTGCCCTGCGTCTCTCGCCCGATGGCGATTCGCTCGTCGTCGCCAATCAAAGCGGGGGCTCGGTCAGCATCATCGACCCGGCCTCCCGCACCGTGCGCTCGAGCATTGACGGTTGTCCCGGCGCAGACGATGTGGTGATTCTTCCCGACTCCTCCAAGGCCTTCGTTGCCTGTTCCGCCGGCCACCAGATTATGGCCATCGCGCTGGCACGGCCCAAAACCCATCCCGGCTCCAGCGACGCGGTCGAAGCCCTGCTCGACGTTGGCCACGGGCCCGCGCAGATTGCCCTCAAGCCCGATGGCGGCGAGGTCTTTGTCGCCAACTCCCTCAGCGACACCGTCTCCGAGATCATCACCGGCACCGACGACGTGCTGGGCGCTTACATAATGGGCGACGGCCCGGTATTTGGGCTCGCTTCGCGCGACAACTCCCTGCTCTACGTGGGCAATGTGCATTCGCAGGAGGTCACGGTCTACTCCATCGACGACGGCAAGCGCGTAGGCGCCATCCACGTCGGCGATGGTCCTTCGGCCATGGCCTTCTCCGCCGCCGGCCATTTGCTTTTTGTCGTCGATTCGCGCTCCGGCGATATAGCCGTCGTGCGCACCTCCACCGGCTCTCTATTCACCTTCCTGCCGGCCGGGCGAAGTCCAAATGCCATCGTTGACAAGGCTTTCACGGCGCAATGACCGCACGGCCCGCATTCCAGAGCAGCCGGCGCCCTGCTACTCCCGCGCTCTTCGGTTGCCCATGCGAGACACGCTGAACTGCGCCCCGGCAAAGAGAATCAGCCCGGAGATATAGGCCCAGAAGAGCAGGCCCACGGAGATGAAAAACGGACCGTAGGTTGCTTCCAGCTTAAGGTGCGGCAGGACAGCCACAAAAATCGACCGCGCCAGCAGCCACACGATTCCCGTCACCACCGCCGTGCGCATCACGGGCTTCCACGGCACTTTGCGATTGGGAAGCAGCCAGTAAATGAAAAAGAAAAGGACAATCGCTGCCGCGCCGGTCGAGATGGAAAGCCACAGATAGCTGAGACCCTTGTAAACGATGTTCTCCGTGTGATTGAAGAAGACGAAAGTGAGAATCTGCTGTGCGCCCTCGTTGACAAAAATGCTGATCATCGCCAGCGCCACCATTAAGAGCGCCAGGCCCAAGGCCACCGTCTGGTTCAGCAGATAATTGCGGTTCTTGGTCACGCCCCACGCCTGGTTCAGCGCCACCTCAAGCGGCAGAAAAATCCCCGTGCACGCAATCAGGATGACTACCAGCGAGAAGACCTGCGCGCCATGCCGCGCCGCCACAAGGGACAGGTTGACCGTCAGGAATTTCTGGCTCGCCGTCGAGGGTAGATAGTAGAGCACCATCTCGTTCACCACCTTCACCATCGCATTCGAACGGAAGATCGACCACGCCACCGTATACAGCAGCACAGTGAAGGGAATGAAGGAGAGAATCGCGTTCGCCGCCACGCTGAAGGCGTACGTGTGCACCTCGGTGTCCAGCAGATAGCGCACCAGCGCAAAGCTGTCGCGCCGCAGGCGGAACCATTTCGCGGCCGGCGCCTCAGTCAGGTCGATGGTGGCCACCGGCGTCACCTCGGTGGAATTTTTCAGCTTCGGGCTTGGAACCTCTGTCACGGGCGTCTCCGGGCGACGGATGGGGCAGCGAATGGGACCGCGAATGGGAACGCGAATGGGAACGCGAATGGGAACGCGGCCGTTTGGCTCGAGCCTTCACGCGCGGGCCTTTCGTATCAGACCTTTCCTACCAGAATAGACGGTGCCCGCTCCGGCCGCCCGCACGCCGCGCCCGGCTCGTATTTTCCCCTTGCATCCTCATGCGTTTCCTGCCATAAAAAGAGCACGCAGCGCCCCAATGCGCCGCTTTTTGCAAAATATGGAAGGCCATTTGTTTTGGATGGTTTGGTTTTGCCGCACGCACAAATCTCAATCAGGCAGGATGAAGAGCCACCTGGGCGCGCCCGTTGCCGGCGCTTCGGCGTCTCGTCTCGTCTTGGGGCCGACCTTTCGGGCTCGGGCCGGGGCTGCGCGCGGTTGCGCCGCCTCCGGCATGCAATGCCTGACGAACCTGTGCGAGCAGGGAACAAGGAGACAAAAGCATGAAAGAACAAGGTGTTGTGAAGTGGTTTAACGGAGCCAAGGGCTACGGGTTCATTCAGCGGTCCAGCGGCGAAGACGTCTTTGTGCATTTCTCCGCCATTCAGGAGAACGGCTACAAAACCCTCAACGAAGGCGAAGCGGTCGAGTTTGAGTGCCAGCAGGGGCCCAAGGGGCTCAGCGCGGCCAATGTCATGCGCGCGGTCTAGCGAGCGCATTTTCTCTCGGTGGCCCTGCGCGGCGAGGGCCACACCCCTTTGCGGTTTGCAACTCCTGAGTTTGCCACGCGCCGCGCTACCCTGACCTGCCGGACCCGCTTCACCCATCCAGCTTTTTCAGCGCCCAACGCGCCGCCGTGCGCAATCCCTCGTCCGCGGCGCCACTCCACGCAAGCAGCTTTGGCGCAAAGCCCTTCAGCCCGCTGTTGCCCATGGCCACCGCCAGGTTCCGTCGCATCCCCCAAAAGCCCGCCCGTCGCACCGGCGACCCGTTGAACCGCCGCTCCCACTCCGCCTCGTCCATCTCCGCCAACCACTTGAGCAGCGGATTCACCAGCTCCGGCCTCGGGCTCATCTCAGCGTCGTCGGCCCATTTGGCAGCCACCGGTGCCTTGCGGTTCCACGGGCAAACATCCTGGCAGATATCGCAGCCAAAGACCTGCCTTCCCATCCCGCCCATCAGCCCGCGCGCAATCACTCCCTTGTGCTCAATCGTCAGGTAGGAGATACAGAGCCGCGCGTCCATCTGGTAAGGCCCGGTCAGCGCGCCCGTTGGGCAGGCATCCAGGCACCTCCGGCAGCTTCCGCAGCGGTCTGCGTGCGGGGCCAGCGACGCCGCGCCCTCGGCCACCGGCAGCGACGTGAGCAGCACGGCCAGAAAGCCGAACGACCCCAGCTTGGGATGAATCAGGCAGGTATTTTTGCCCACCCAGCCCAGCCCTGCTGCCACGGCCAGCGCACGCTCCGCCACCGGACCCGTGTCCACATAGGCGCGGCTCTCAAACTCTCCATGCTCCGCCCCCAGCGCGGCCTCGACGGCGCGTATTCGCTTCAGCAGCACTTTGTGATAATCGCTTGGCCGTTGCTCACCGGTCCCATCCCGCTTGCCGCTCCACGCATAGCGGGCAATCCAGCCGGCGTCCGGCGGCGCGGGGTCAGTGGAGAGCGGCTGATCGGCGTGATACTTGGCGAAGCACACCACCGCCGAACGCGCCCACTGGAACGGCGTCTCCACGCGCGCCCGCAACAGCTCCCCGCTCTCGGCCCTCCGCTCCAAATAGTGCATCGTGCCGGCGCATCCCGCCTCTACCCACTCCTCGAACCGGCTTGCGTCGAGTTCTGCGGCCGCATGGGGCAGCGCCGCCAGTCCAGCCTCCGCAAATCCAGCTCGCAGCGCCGCAGCCCGCACCTCCTCGTCCCTCAGCCCGCCGGAATGTCGCCGTTCTTCCATCAATCCTGAACCATCTTGGGAACCCGCTGAAAAAACTTTCTGCGGAACTTTCTGCGGAACTTCCCTACCCGTCTTCTGCGTACTTTCCTTTAACGTGTTCGATTGCGAACGTCGCCTTCGAATCCGACACCCGACAGGGCCGTTCCACTGGGGCAATCGGTTGCAATCACCACTGGATTCAGCTTATTCCGCTCCTTCCCGCTTTGGCGCGTCGGATGCATTTGAAACAGGTCACCGGGCTCGACCCGCCCCCCAGGGAGGTTCTTGTGATGAACGTCATTGCTGAAAACACCGCCGCCGCCTTGCGCATCGCCCCCGACGACCTGAACGAGCTGGTCAGAGGGCAGGAGCTCACTTTCGTTGAGCGCCTCACTCCCCTGGTACGGGAGCAGAGCATTCTTCTCGACTTTACTCACGTTGACCGCGTGGACGCCGCCGGCATCGCCGCCCTCATCGCTCTCTATGGAACCGCCCAGGGCGCGGGCCACAGCTTCACCATCACCGGCACCTGCGCCCACGTGCGGGAGGTGCTCACGCTCGTCGGCCTGGACCGCATTCTTCTCACTGAAAGTGCAGCTCCGGCCACCCAGCCTGAACTCTGCCTCTCGCGCTCGGCTGCCTGATTCGCGCCTGCCCCCCCAATGGGCCGCCTTCGTGCGCATGTTGTGCGCTTCTGCCGCGCGAATCGCCAGGCTCGCCGCCACGCCGGCCCATCCCCGCAGCCGCCGGCTGGGACGGGCGGCATCGCCAAGTGTATACTTGCAAAGCTATAAGTAATGCGATTTGCGCAGCACTGAAAGGCGCGGCCGAAGCGCCCGGAACCGCGCACGCACCCGGTCGAAAACGTCCCACTCCCACACCTTTTTGACCCGGCTCGCGTAACGCCCCCGTGCCTCCGGCCGTCCTTGCGGACCATACCCACTGAACCGAGCGGAGGCTTTCTTTCATGTCGCAGGCCGTACTGGATCCTGTTGTCGCCGAAAAGGCAAATTCAACCCTAACCAAAACCCAATATGTGTACTTTTTCGGCGGCGGCACGGCCGACGGCCACGGCACCATGAAGGATGTTCTCGGCGGCAAGGGCGCCGGACTGGCCGAGATGACCAATGCCGGCCTGCCTGTCCCTCCCGGCTTCACCATCCAGACCGAAGCCTGCCGCGAATACATGCGCGGAAAGCTCAGCCCGCAGATTGACCGCGAGATGCTCGCCGCCCTTGAGCGCCTGGAAAAGCTGCAGGGCCAGAAGCTGGGCGCGGGCGACAATCCGCTGCTGGTCAGCGTCCGCTCCGGTGCAAAGTTCTCCATGCCCGGCATGATGGACACCATTCTCAACCTCGGCCTCAATGACCAGGCCGTGGAAACTCTCGCCAGGCTCACCGGCAATGCCCGCTTTGCCTACGACTCCTATCGCCGCCTCATCCAGATGTTCGGCGATGTGGTTCTCGACGTTCCCAAGAAGCGCTTCGAGCACATCTTTGACGCAATCAAGCACCGCGAGAAGGTTAAATTCGACTATGACATCAGCCCCAAGGCTCTGAAGGAGATCATCACCGAGTACAAGAAGCTGGTGAAGAAGGAAACCGGCAAGGACTTTCCGCAGAAGCCTCTGGACCAACTGACCGAAGCCCGCAACGCTGTCTTCCGCAGTTGGCAGAACGACCGCGCCAAGACCTATCGCCGCATCAACCACATCGATGACTGGCTGGGTACCGCCGTGAACGTGCAGGCCATGGTTTATGGCAACCTGGGCGAAAACTCCGGAACCGGCGTGGGCTTCACGCGCAATCCCGCCAACGGCGAGAACTCCTTCTTCGGCGAGTATCTGATGAACGCCCAGGGCGAGGACGTGGTCTCCGGTGTCCGCACTCCGCTGCACATCAGCGAGCTGGAGCGCGCCATGCCCAAGGTCTATGACCAGCTCCGAACCATCACCGCGAAGCTCGAGAAGCACTACCGCGATATGCAGGACTTTGAGTTCACCATCCAGGATGGCAAGCTCTACATGCTGCAGACGCGCAACGGCAAGCGCACCGGCCTGGCCGCCGTTCGCGTAGCCATTGACATGGTGCGGGAAGGCCTCATCACCAGGGAAGAAGCTCTCTTCCGCGTGGAACCCAACCAGCTTTACGACTTCCTCGTGCCGCGCCTCGACGAAAAGGGCGCGAAGATCGAGGTCCTCGCCACCGGCCTGCCCGCTTCACCCGGCGCTGCTGTCGGCCAGATTGTCTTCTCCGCTGAAGAGGCCGTGAAGGCGCACACCCACGGCCATATGCAAGGCATCATCCTGGTCCGCGGCGAAACCACGCCCGAGGACATTGCCGGCATGGAAGTCGCCTCCGGCATTCTAACCTCGCGCGGCGGCATGACCTCCCACGCCGCCGTCGTCACCCGCGGCATGGGCAAGTGCTGCGTGGCCGGCGCCGGCGACTGCCAGGTGGACGAAGCCCGCAGAGAACTCCGCGTGAAGGGCAAGGTCTTCAAACACGGCGACTGGCTCTCGCTCGACGGAACCACCGGGCGCCTCATCAACGGCAAGCTCAACACCATCCCCGCGCAGTCTGACGATCCGGATCTGGTCAAGTTCATGAGCTGGGCCGATCCCCTGCGCAAGCTCAAGGTCCGCGCCAATGCCGACGTGCCTCGCGACGCCAAGCAGGCCCGCGCCTTCGGAGCCGAGGGCATCGGCCTTTGCCGCACGGAGCACATGTTCTTCGCCGAAGGCCGCATTGAGCACGTTCGCGCCATGATTCTGGCCGACAACGAAAAGGACCGCCGCGCCCAGCTCAAGAAGCTGCTTCCCATGCAGCGTGCCGATTTCGTCGGCCTCTTCAAGGCCATGGGCTCGCTGCCGGTCACCATCCGCCTGCTCGATCCGCCGCTGCATGAGTTCCTGCCGCAGCGCGAGGACCTGCTTGTCGAAATCACCAAACTTGAAGCGCTCAAGCCCCGCTCGCCCAGGCTGAAGGAGCTGCGCAAGCTGCTGGTGCGCGTGGACGACCTGCATGAGATGAACCCCATGCTCGGGCTGCGCGGCTGCCGCCTCGGCATCACCTTCCCTGAGATTACCGAGATGCAGGCGCGCGCCCTCTTTGAGGCCGCAGTCACCGTCAAGAAGCAGGGCGGCGAGCCGCACCTTGAAATCATGGTGCCGCTCATCGGCTCGCTGGAGGAGATGCGCAACCAGGCCGCGGTCATCCGCCGCATCGCCGGAGAGGTCTTCGCGGAGAAGGGCGTCAAGGTCGATTACATGGTGGGAACGATGATCGAGCTGCCGCGCGCCGCGCTCACCGCCGACCAGATTGCCCAGGAGGCCGAGTTCTTCAGCTTTGGCACCAATGACCTGACGCAGACCACCTTCGGCATCTCGCGCGACGACATCAACAAGTTCCTTCCCACCTATCTGAAAAACGGCATCTTCAAGCAGGACCCCTTTGCCACCCTTGACCAGGTGGGCGTGGGCCAGCTTGTCCAGTCCGCCACGGTGAAGGGACGCAGCACCCGGCCCACCCTCAAGGTGGGCATTTGCGGCGAGCATGGCGGCGATCCAGAGTCCGTCAAGTTCTGCCACAGAATCGGGCTCAATTACGTCTCCTGCTCGCCCTTCCGCCTGCTTACCGCGCGGCTGGCCGCGGCTCAGGCGGCTCTTGAGGAAAAGCAGTCGGCCTCCTCGCTCCACACCGGCGCAAAATAGCGTCGGCCAAAGCGCGATTCCGGCAACGAGCCCGGCAACGCACCGGGCTCAATCGCAATCAGGCACAAACACAACTCAGCACAAACACAAGGGGCGCGGCCATATCGGCTGCGCCCTTTCCCTTTGCCTCCGTTGATTGCATCGTCGTCGTTCCGATTGCCTTACTGCGCGTCGCCTCCCGGCGCGTAGTAGCCTTCCGGCGTCAGCACCAGCCACTCGCCGTTCTGCCCCTTCAGCGCCGTCTTGTGGAAGCCGCCCTGGTCGTCCGCCTTCGCCGGCGTGTAGGTAACCACATACTGCGCCTTCAAGTCGTTGACAATGTCGCCGAAGATCTTCGCCAGCTCGTCCTTCTTCTTCGCCACAAAGTAGCGCCCACCGGTCCGTGTCGAAATCTGCTCGAGAATCTTCTTCCCATCCACGTGCGCCGAGCGGTCGCCGCCGCCGCGCCCGCCACGTCCGCCGCCCGGATATCCGCCGCCTCGGCCACCGGGGTAGCCCCCGCCGCCGCCCGGATAACCACCACCGCCCATTCCGCCGCGACGACCCGAACCCGAGCGCCCCAACTCCTGCCGCTCCTCCTCGCCCTTCAGGTATACGGTGTAGACAATGCAATGACCGCGCTCGGCCGCATCAATCGCCTCGTTCAGCGTCTCCTTGCTGCCGCGATCCTCGCCATTGCTCACCACCACCAGCGCCTTCAAGCCCTTCTTCGGCTTCATCAACTGGTCCGCCGCCAGGTAAATCGCGTCGTAAAGCTGGCGGCTCGTCCGGCCTCCCTCAGGCCGCTGGCGATCGTCTCCCATCGTCTCGGGACCCTGCCGGTCCTGCTGCGTTTGCGCCGTCGGACCCATCTGGTCCAGCTCCCGGTCCAGCGGCCCGGCCGTCGCAGAGAAATCCTGCAACAGCTCCACCTCGCGGTCAAAGTGGATCAGAAAGGCCTCATGCCCGCTCCCACCCGCCGACAGCATCCCGTCCACCAGCGTCGTCGCCGACTTCCGCATCGCGTCCAGTGAGCCCTGCATCGCCCGGCTCGTATCCATCAGCAGGCCCAGTTGCAGCGGCCCGGCGCTGGCCGGCTCCAGCCCGCCAATCGCCTCCGCGTCGCCGTCCTCGGTCAGCGTGAGCTGTGCCGGTTCCAGATTCGTTACCGGCGCGCCGTGCTTGTCCAGCACCAGCACCAGCAACCGGACCACCTCCGGCCCGCTTGCATGAGCCGCCGTGTTCTGCGCCTTGGGCGGCGTCCGCAGCACCGGCCCGTCATTGGACTGGGCACTCGATTGCGCTGACGCGCCCGCCGCCAGTGCCAGACACGCTCCAGCCAGAGCCGAAAACCCCCAACCGCCCCGGCGCCTCCACGTTTCTCGTCTCAAGAAAGAATTGATCATAGCGATAGGCACAACTTCAGACATTTAGACGCTCCCGCCGCCCAAGGGTTGACTGCCAACTTCTCACTTACCCCTCAGCCCGCGCTCCACGGCCGCGCTCGCCTCCGGATAAATGGCAATATCGTGCATCCGCAACAGTGCGTGCAGCGCCTGGCTCCCTTCGTGCGACGTAATCACCGCCGAGTCCTGGAGAGGCATGTGGCACTGGACGCATCGGGTGCGAATCTTCTCGCCCAACTTGTGAAACTCTCCGCAGGCCTGCGCCTTGTGGCAGCTCAGGCAGTGCGGCGCAAAGGCATCTGCATTCTCCTGCGTCCGGTGCACGTCGTGGCAGGTTGAGCAGGTCATCTGGCTGCGCTGGAAACACTTGCTCTCCTCGAGCGCGCCCACCTGATTGCCGTGCACGTCGGCCCGCGCGCCGGGCGTCGCCTTTTGAATCGCCAGAAAATCCTGGATGCGGTCTCCGGCCACAAAGGTCAGCGGCGGCCGCAGCGGCTCCACAGCCCCCGCGTGGCACAGCGAGCACAAGCCCATCTGTTGTTCCCGGCTCAGCCGCGCCGGATTCACAATCGCCTCCTCGGTCGAAGCCGGACCTGCCCCCGTGCCCGACCCTGGCTTCGGCGGTCTGGCCGAGCGCTCCCGCGCCGAGTGCTCCGCGCCCGGTCCGTGGCAGCGCTCGCATCCAATGCCCAGCACCACGCTCGACTTCTCGTAGTGGTTCACCGGCGGATTCTGCCACACAAAATAGCTGCCGTGGCACTCCAGGCAGCGCGGCACCACTTCGCGATCGAAATGAATCTGCCCCGGCGGCAGCCCCGGGCTCACCACCCACTCGTGATTCCACGTCCACCACGACGACGGCATCTGATAGAGATCGTCTCCATCCCAGTAGAGATAGGTCTGCCCATGCCGCCCTGAGCCAATCACAATGTCGATCCGCTCCGTCAGGTGCGCGCTGGGATTGGCCAGGTTCTCCGCCGCCTCAAAGTAGCCGTCCGGCGAGTGAACCATCTTCACAATCAGGTTCGGATTCGCCGTGTGCAGAATGTTGTGCCCCGGCGTGAAATCTCCCTCCACGTGCCCCGGCGTTGCCTCCGCCGAGTCGCGCGCGTGCAGGGTTTGCTCATAGAACGCCGATTCTTTCTGGTGGCACTGTGCGCAGGCCTTGTCGCCCGCGTAGGCGCTGGGCGGCGGCGGGGTGGGCTCCTCGGTCGCTGGGGTTGCCGCGATTTGCGACACCACCACCGGCGCAAGCACCGCGCACGCCAGCGCAAACCCCATCGCCCAGCCGCGCCCCCGCGCCTTGTCGCCTCGCATCATCTCTCCGCGTGCCCTCGCCATTGTAACCCGCGCCTATCCTTGCCCGCGCACCCGTCTGCCCCTGCGTGCGCGCCGACGTTCTCGCGGCCTCGTTGTGCCGTTTTTTTCAACACTCCGTCCGCAGTCCCACAATGCAACTCCATCCATCACTCTGTTCGGATTTTGGGGAGCAGGCCGGCAGCAGGCGGATGTAGCCTGTCGCCATGTCCGTGTGAGTTCACGGCGGAGCGCTCTTCTCGGCATACATCTTTGAATTCCGGGGAGTTTGCAGAGGGGAAGCGCGGCCCTGCAGCTTACGCACACGCAAGACCCGCAATCATCCACGAGCGTTGACCCTTGCGCATGCCAAGGCCACGCAGAGAACAAGGCGTAATCAAGAAGGGACTGTCTCTTATGCACACCGTTCTCAAAAAGCAGTTGGCGAGCTTCCTCTGGCCGAGGTTTTCTTCGAGCGTGGAAGCCATCAATCGAAACGCGCAGATGTTCACCTCGATCCGCGAGTATGAGCGCGGAACCGTCGAGCGCTGCATGACCAGACATGAAATGTACGCGTGGGTAAGCCGCCGGCTGACAAATCTGCCCATCGACTACCTTGAGTTCGGCGTGTGGAAAGGCGAAAGCCTGCGCGCCTGGTCCGGCCTGAACACAAACTCCGATTCCCGCTTTTTCGGCTTCGACTCCTTTGAAGGGCTTCCCGAAACCTGGGATCACGGCTTTGGCCACTTCACAGCGAAAACCCAGTTCGATCTCAAAGGGCAAACGCCGGCCATTTCGGATTCGCGAGTGAAGCTGGTCAAGGGCTGGTTTCAGCACACCCTACGCACATTCCTGCGCGATACGCCCCTGCGGCACCCCATCGTCATCCACATTGACTGCGACCTCCACTCCAGCGCCCTCTACACCCTCAGCACGCTCGACCCATTCCTCAACGCAGGGGACATCGTCCTCTTCGACGAGTACACATCGCCCTCGAATGAGTACCTCGCGTGGGAGGAGTACAAGCGCGCTTTCCTGCGCAAAGCGGAATGCCTGGCCTCGAGCGATCGCTGGTCGCAAGTCGCATTCGCGCTTGTATAGATTCGCACTCTCCCAACACCGCAGCGGTGCGCCGGGACTTCCGCGCCTTCTCGACATTTCGCCTCGCATCCGCTCGTCGCGTGCCCACGCCCTTTTAGCCCGCGCTCACGCCGGCGCCGGTTCGCTGCATCCAAACGCCAAAAAGCCCGCCGTCCCGGCGGGCCTTCTATCTGCATTATCTGGTAGCGCTACCGGGAATCGAACCCGGGTTTTAAGATTGAGAATCTCACGTCCTAACCCCTAGACGATAGCGCCACTTTGGTGGAGGAGAGCCGTCACCAGCCACTTCTCCAATTTAACAAAATTCTGATTGGCTGCCAAAGGCGCCGCGCACCGCCAACTTCTCGCGCGCAGGCCGCGGCAATGCTCGCCTAAATCCCCAGCTTCCGCACTTCCTCGTTGTAGTACTTGCGGTAGAGAATCTCCCACTCCTGCGAGCCTTCCAGAATGATCTTCCGCTGCGAGGCAATCTTGGCCCGCGCCGCGGCGTCAATGCCGGCCTCCTGCGTCAGCAGCATTTCCAGCGCCTTGCGCGCCTCCTGCCGGATGGTGTTCCGGTCTTCGAGGAATCCCACCTCGTCAATCTCGGCCAGCGTGTCGGCCACCGTGTGGGCCAGCTTGTTCAGCTTGTCGCGGCTGATCCTCATAGCACCGCCTTGTACTTGCGGGCCAGTTCGGTTTTCACCTTCTTGAACATCTCGGCATACTGCGCTCCGGTCTTGCGCATCTCGTCGGAATACGCGTCCAGAATCACGCGCACCTCTTCGTTGATGCGGTCTTCGAGCGCAAGCTCCTCCACCAGCCCAACGCTCACGCGCGACTCGGTCAACTTCAGGTCGCTGGTCGTGATCAGTTTGGCGTCGATGAGGTGCTTGACCGTACGGCGGGCCAGATACCCTATATACTCACGGGAAAAAATCATGGGCGAAACTCAAGAATACCCCATCCCGCCGCCGGGTGTACACCTTTGCGCGTGCGGCACTTGGAGCCTGCTCGCCCCGGCCATTGCGCACGGCGGTTCCGGCTCGGCCAAGTATCGTCAGAGGGCCCGTCAGAAGGTTACATGCACGCTCAGACCCGCCGTCCCGCCCTCGGGCGGATAATCCAGCCCAACCCGCGCTGGCTTCGTCTTTGCTTACCCCTTGTGCGGACAGCTCGCCGCATTCAGGCACGCATCGGCCATGCGCAGCCGCTCCACCGGCCGCCCGCCCACCAGATGCTCGGCCACAATCGCCTCGGCGTCCTCCGGCTGCACATTGCCGTACCACACCGCCTCCGGATACACCACCACCGTGGGACCATGCTCGCACTGGTCCAGGCAGCCAGACTTGTTAATCCGCACCCTCCCGGCCAGTCCCGCAGCCTTGGCCAACTGCTGCAACTGTCCGTGCAGCTCGCTTTTTCCGTCGCGCGTGCATGAGGGGCGCGGTGCGCCTTCAGGGCGCACGTTGTGGCACACAAACACATGGCGTTCAAACGCTGGCAATCCGGTTTCCTCCCTTGCTTTCTTCCTCCAGACTAATGCCTCACCCCCGCCCGCGAAACTTTCCACAATTCCACCGGCCCCCCGCCCGCATCTGAGAAAATGAACACTTGATGATG
>JBAUEO010000032.1:0-91703 GCA_049678625.1 Occallatibacter sp.
GGATGGCGGCGTTAGTGGCCATGAAGAGCGCGCCGACGACGAAGAGTCCGCCGATGAGCGCCATGGGCAGGCTGCGCTCAGGGCGGCGAACCTCGCCGGCGACCATGGTGAGGTCGTTCCAGCCGTCGTAAGCCCAGAGCGTGGCGATGAGCGCTAGCATGAAGCCGCCAAAGCCGCCGGTGGCATGCGGAAGCGTGGTGGAGAAGTTGGACCACGAGCCACTTGCCGCCGCAAAGCACACCGCAACGACGATGAGGATGAGCACAGCCTTGAGGATGGTGAAGACGAGTTGGAAGTCACCGGCCTTTTTGATGCCGAGGATGTTGAGCCCGGTCATGAACCAGGTGACGGCGATGGCGAAGAGCTGTGAGCCGAGCAGCGGTGTGCCAGCGACGGGCGCGGAGAGCCAGGCGAAGGCGGAAAAGAACTCGAGGGTGCGGGCGAGGCCGATGGTGACGGCGGCGATGGAGGCGGGCTTGGCGACGGCGAACCACGTCCACATATAGAGGAAGGAAGTTGTGTCGCCGTAAACGCCGCGGAGATAGACGTATTCACCGCCGGCGTAAGGCAGCATCGCGCCGAGTTCCGCATACGTCATCGCACCGAAGAGCGAGAGCAGTCCGCCGACAATCCATGCGAGATAAACCAGCGTGGAGGAGCCCGTGTCCTGCATCATTTCGCGCGGGACGAGGAAGATGCCGCTGCCGATGATGGTGCCGACAACGATGGCCATGGCCTGGCTTGCGCCGAGGACGCGGGGCAGGTCGGCGGGTGCGTGCTGCGGTTGCGCGGGGACGGGAGCACTCATGCGGTGAGGAGAGGGTAGCATAGTGCGTGGCCCGGCTGGCCAAGGCAATTAATGCTTCGGCCGCCTGCGCGGCGGCGCTGTCGCGTCGCGATCAGTGCCGCCCATTGCGGCGAGTTCACGAGCGGCGGAGCGAGCGTTGTCCTCCTAGTGGAAGTGCTGCCAGATGGCATCGGCGATTTTGCGGGAGACGACGGCGGCGAGAGATTCTGCGGTGGCCTGCTGGATGTCGCGCAGGCTGCCGAAGTGGGTGAGGAGGCGCTGGCGGGTTTGCGCGCCCACGCCGGGAATGGCGAGCAGCTCGGAGTCTCGGTCGCGCATGGCGCGGCGCTGGCGATGGTAGCCGATGGCGAAGCGATGACTCTCGTCGCGGATGAGCTGGACGAGATGGAGCACGGGTGAGCGGCGGTCAAGCACGATGGGCTCGTCTTCGGCGCCGTGGAGGTAGATGACCTCCTCCTTTTTTGCGATGGAGGCGAGCGGCTGCGAAGTGAAGCCGAGGGATTCGAGCGCGTCGGCGGCGGCGTGGAGCTGGCCAAGACCGCCATCGATGAGGATGAGCGAGGGCATCGGCTTGTCTTCGTCCTTCAAACGTTTGTAGCGGCGGTGGACGACCTCGCGCATGGAAGCGAAGTCGTCGACGCCGAGGACGGTCATCACTTTGAATTTGCGATAGGCGGATTTGTTCATCTTGCCGTCTTCCCACACCACGAGCGAGGCGACGGTTTCCGCGCCCTGAATGTGCGAGATGTCGAAGCACTCGATGCGGCGGGGAAGTTCGGGAAGTATGAGCGCGTCGGCGAGGGCTTCCTGAATGGCTTTGCGCGAGGGCTCAAGGACGCGGAAGCGCTGGGTGTGCGACTGGCGCGCGTTCTGGCCGGCGAGATCGACGAGGGAGCGTTTTTCACCGCGCTGCGGGACGGCGAGGTCGATGCGGTGGCCGGTGCGGGCCGTAAGAAGGTTGGCGAGCGACTCGCGATCGTCGAAGTCCACCGGGACCAGGATGGAGCGCGGAACGTAGTGCTGATCGATGTAAAGCTGCTTGAGCAGCGCGGAGAAAAACGGGCCGGGATGGAAGTCGGGCGCTCGGCTGGTGTTTCCCTCAGGGGCTGAAGCCCCGCCTTGCTCTGCTGGCTGATTGTACGGGCTGAAGCCCGCACCCTTCACTGGAGCGCGCGAGAAGGATGGGGCACCCAACGACTCGGCTGACGAATCGACGGCTTCATCATCGGCAGATTCTTCCTGGTTGGCATCGAGCAGTTCGGGCAGGTCCTCCCAGAAGAATTCGCGGCGGTCAACGATTTTGCCGGAGCGCATGTGGAAGAGGTTGACGGCGAGCGCGCCATCCTCAAAGTGATAGCCGAAGACATCCGCTTCGTCGCTTTGCTCGGCGGTGGCGATGCGCTGTTTCTCGCTCACCTGGCGCAGAGTGGAGAGCTGATCGCGAAGGCGCGCGGCGGCTTCGAAGTGCTCGGATTCGGCGGCGGCCATCATGCGCGCGGTGAGGGTCCTTTCGAGCTCGGCGTGGCGGCCTTCAAGAAAAAGCTGCGCGTCGCGGACGGCGTTGGAATAGATTTCCGGCGTGGTCAGGTCTTCCACGCAGGGGCCCAGGCAGCGATGAATGTAGTACTGCAGGCAGGCGCGGGGATGGTAGCGGGAGAGATCGACCTTGCAACTGGGGATGAGAAAGCTGCGATGGATGAGTTCGGCGACGCGATAGGCCAGATTGCCGGGAAAGTACGGACCGTAGTAGGCGGCGCCGTCCTTGCGCAGGCGGCGCGTGACGAAGACCTTGGGGAAGCGGTCGGCGAGAGTGAGCTTGACGTAGGGATAGGTTTTGTCGTCGCGCAGCAGGATGTTGAAGCGCGGCTTGCGCTGCTTGATGAGGTTGTTTTCAAGGGCGAGGGCCTCGTGTTCGTTGGCGACAAGGATGTAGTCGAGGTCGACGGCCTCGCGCATGAGCGAGCCGGTTTTGGCGTTGGCCTGGGAGGCTTCAAGGAGATAAGAGCGAACGCGCGCGCGAAGGTTTTTGGCCTTGCCAACATAGATGACTTCGCCCTCTGCGTTTTTGTAGAGATAGACACCGGGCTGGGTGGGCAGAGTGCGGATTTTCTCGTAGAGGTCCATAGACGAAATACGGGCGGCGGAAGCAGGGCGCAGGGCCTGCGAGCAGCCTTCTCCTAGCATAGCGTTTGGGGGATTCGGAAGGAGGCGCGGCGGGAATTGCCGGGCAATCCTTACCGGGATGGGTAAGAATTACACGGTTCAGACGGCAGATATCAAAGTAGTGTGGAGTGCTAAGTGATTAATAATAAATGAGATAGAAAAATAAGAGAGTTTGGCCCCAGGTGTGCAAAGTAGAAAAGCGGGAGAAGAACCTGCCGCGTGAGCTCCCTGAGTGAACGTGGGACGAAGATTGCGGCGGAAAGAAGGAACGACAGTGACGAATCGACTGGGATTCTGGATGGCGGCGACGGCGGTGGCGGTGCTGAGCACAACGGGCTGCGCGACCAAGAACTGGGTTCACACGCAGACGGCTCCGCTGATTCAACACACCGGGCAACTGGAAGAGAAGACGGAGGCGAATGCCCGCGAGCTGAACGACGTGGACCAGCGCGCGCAGACGGGCATCAATCAGGCGCAGGGCGCGGCGGATGCGGCAAACCGGAATGCGCAGACCGCTTCGACGGACGCGAACAACGCGACGACGGCGGCGAACGATGCGGTGAACCGCGCAGACTCGCTGGACAGCGTGGTGAAGGGCCTGGACAGCTACAAGCAGATGGCAGACGTGACGGTGAACTTCGGCTTCGACAAGTCGGTGCTGACCACCGATGCGAAGGACCAGCTTGACCAGTTCGCGACACAGCTTGGTTCGGCGAAGAGCTACATTCTTGAAGTGACCGGCGGAACGGACTCGACGGGCTCAAAGCAGTACAACTACGAGCTGAGCCAGCGGCGGGCGGATGCCGTGGTGCAGTACCTGGCGTCGAAGTACGGGGTTGCGCCGCACCGCTTCTACCTGATCGGGATCGGGAAGGACGAGGAAGTGGCCAGCAACACGACGCGTGCCGGGCGGAAAGAGAACCGGCGTGTGGAGGTGCAGCTGCTGACCAACATGAGCAGCGGGACCGAGCAGACAGAGGCGACGCCGAGCGGCGGACGCTAATCGGCTGCGCTTAAGATCGGCGCACAACACGCAACACAAAGTACGGAGCGGCCTCGGGCGAAATGTCCGGGGCCGTTTTGCGTCTGGCGGCGCGCTTTCTGCCCGGCAAGCAGTGGGCGCGCGTTACCCGGGCAGAAGACGGGGGTGCGGAGAAAGTTACTTGCATGGGTGAAGTAAATTGATTTACTCTTGCGCCTCTTGAAAAACGGGAGGCCAATGAATGAGGCAATCAGGATGGGCGGCGGCGCTGCTGGCGGCGGGAATTGCGGTGACAGGTTGTGGAGGCGGAGGGTCCAGTTCCGGAGGGGGATCGATTCCGCCGCCGGAGAATGCGCCGACGGTGACGTCCACATCTCCATTGTCCGGAGCGACGGGCGTGGCGCTGAACGCGACGGCGACGGCAACCTTCAGTGAGGCGATGAGCGCGGCATCCATCACTGCCACGACCTTTACCCTGACGGCCTCAAACAACGCGCAGGTGACCGGCACGGTGAGCTACTCTGCGGGGTCGACGACGGCGACCTTCACGCCGGCGGCGAGCCTGAGCGCGGACACGACGTATACGGCGAAGCTTTCGACTGCAGTGCTGGCGAGCGGAGGCACGGCGCTGGCAACGGCCTACACGTGGTCATTCACCACGGCGAGCGCGAGCGGCGGCATGGCAACGGTGGACTTCGGCACGACGGACCAGACGATCCATGGCTTTGGCGGCTCGACGGCGTGGATGCCGACGATGCCCACGGCGCAGGCCAATGCGCTCTTCGGCACCACGGGCAGCAATCAGCTTGGACTGAGCATTCTGCGGGTGCGGATTGACCCAGGCGGCGAGGCGAACTGGGGCGCGGAGCTGGGCAATGCGCAGGAGGCGCAGGCGCTGGGCGCCAGCGTGATTGCGACGCCGTGGACGCCACCTGCCAGCATGAAAAGCAACAGCAGCACGGTGGGCGGATCGCTGAATACGGGCAGCTATGCGGATTACGCGACGTACCTCGAGAGTTTTGTCGCTTATATGGCAAACGGCGGCGTGAACCTGTACGCAATCTCGATGCAGAATGAGCCGGACGCCGTGGTGACGTATGAATCCTGCACCTGGACGGGCGCGCAGATGGATACGTGGGTGGCGAACGATGCCAGCGTGCTGACGACAAAGCTAATGATGCCGGAGTCAGAGAGCTTTGTGACCAGTTTGTCAGATCCGGCGCTGAACGATGCGAACGCGGTGGGCAACATCGGCATCGTGGCGGGACATATTTACGGCGTGCAGCCCACTTACTATTCGAACGCGGAAAGCAAGGGCAAGGAAGTGTGGATGACGGAGCACTACCTGAGTCCGTCGGGCGCGCAACCGGGGATTGCGGATGCGCTGGCGGCGGCGAAGGAGATTCACGATTCGATGACGGTGGCCCAGTACAACGCCTACCTGTGGTGGTGGATGGCTGACTGGAATCCGGGGACGGGCGTGACGAACACAGGGCTGGTGGACACGAGCAATAACCCGACCTATTACGGCGACGCGCTGGCGCAGTTTGCCAAGTTCATCCGTCCGGGATACACGCGCGTGGACGCAACGGCGAATCCGACGGCGAACGTATACGTTTCAGCGTATATGGGCAACGGGCACGAGGTGATGGTGGCCATCAACATGGGTTCGGCGGACGTGAGCCAGCCATTTACGCTGGAGAATGCAACGGTCAGCTCGATGACGCCTTACCAAACGTCGGCGACAGCGACGGTGGCGGCGCAAGCGCCGGTGACGGTAACGGGCGGCGAGTTTACTTACACGCTGCCGGCGCAGAGTATTACGACATTTGTGCAATAGTGCATGCCCTGTATCGTGGCGCAGATTTGCAGCCTGTGAAATCGTGCCCTGTTACAGAACAGTGGCAAGATGAGTTTTTTCGCAGCCTGTAAAGTCGTGCCCTTTCAAAGCCACACTTTTACCACAGGCTGTCAGGACTAGGCAGTCGGAAGCTGGCGGATGTGTTCGGCACGGACCTGATTTGCGGTGAAGAGCGCAAGGAACGGAGCGCCCTGGGCCGCGGCTTCCACGGCGGGGCGGCCGTTGGCCTCCTCGCGCTCCACGATGCACGCGACGGCGGCAACGATCATGCCGGCTTCCTGCGCGGCCTGGATGGCGGCGATGGTGGAAGCGCCGGTGGTGCAAACGTCGTCCACGATGACCACGCGCGCGCCGACGCGGCAAAAGCCCTCAATGCGGCGTCCGGTGCCGTGTGCTTTTTCCGCTTTGCGCACCAGAAAGCCGTGCAGCAGCGGAGCGGAGGGATTCTGCTGCGCGCGCCATGCGCTGGCTGTGGCCACGTTGGACACGATGGGGTCAGCGCCCATGGTGAGGCCGCCGACGGCCTCGGCATCGATATGATTTTGCTCGAGCAGATCGAGAATTGCTTCGCCGGTAAGGCGTCCGCCTTCCGCGTGCAGCGTGGTGGTGCGGCAGTCGATGTAGTAGTCGCTGGCGCCGCCGGAGGAGAGGGTGAACTGGCCGAGGCGGAAGCTGGTGCTAGCGAGCAGTGAAAGGAGCTGCTGAGCGAAGTTCGGGGTGGTCATCAGAGTTGATTGTAATGGAGCGGCGGTGGACGCATTCGCTAAGGCGTGGCGGCAAGGTTGGCTTTCTGCTCGACAGCGGAGGGACGAGAGAGGTGCTCGGTCAGCTCGGGTTGGGCGCTGCGCTCGGCGATGATAAGCAGACGGTCGCCGGGCTGGAGGACCGTTTGCGGGCGCGGGAAAATGACGGTGGTGCCGCGTACGAGGGCTACAAGGCGGGCGCTAGGGATGGTCTTTTCGATGGCGCAACTCTCAACGGATTTGCCGGTCCATGGGCTGTCGGGCCGCAGCGCGCCGGCGGTGAGTTGCAGGCTGTCAGGCAGGTCGAGCGCTACACCGGATTGGAGCAGCGTGGCGAGCTGCAGGTGCTACATTTTTGCGGGCAGGGCGACGTGGCCCTGGTTGATGAGCTGGAGTGCAATTTCGACCTGTTCGTTGCGGTGGGCGGGGGAATCCAGACGGCCGGCGAGCTGACCTTCATAGAGGCTGCCGTACTTGCAGAAGGTGGAGAGGCGGCTTTGCACGAGGAAACTGAGCATGACGGCGAGGGCTGCGGGGACCAGGAGCTGATAGCCTCCGGTCATTTCGGCAACCATGAGCAGGGTGGCGATGGGAACGCGAGCAGCACCGCCGAAGACCGCGCCCATGCCGACGACCACCAAGCCCGCGGCGGGCTGGTGAGCAGCGGCGGCGAAGAGGCCGCCGAGCATGGCGCCGACGAAGAGGCTGGGGGCGAAGACGCCGCCGGAGCCGCCGGAGGAGACGGTGAGGGCCATGGCAATCATTTTGGCGACGAGCAGAACAAGCAGGATTTTGAAGGCAAGCTGGCCGTTGATGGCTTCCTGAATCCAGCCGTAGCCGCCGCCGAGAACCTGGGGAAGCGCGAGGGCCATGCAGCCGAGGAGCAATCCGCCGAGTGCGGGCTTGAGCCAGGGTGGAATGCGCAGCGCGAGAAATGCGTCGTGGATGCGGTAGAAGATTTCCGGCAGAACGGTGGCGACGATGCCGCTGGCGATGCCAAGAGCCGTGTACCAGCCGTAATCGAGCAGGCCGCGGGGAGCGATTTGCGCAGGGAAGTTGAAGAGCGGCTGCCAACCGACGAAGACGCCGTTGACCATGTACGCCACGACGGCCGCGAGCATGCAGTGAAGGAGGGCCTCGGCCTCGAATTCGATGCCGCCGTAAAGAACTTCAACGGCGAAGAGGGCGGTGCCGATGGGCGAACGAAAGATGGCGGAGAGGCCGGCTGCCATGCCCATGAGAACGATGAGGCGTTTTTCACGGACGGGGCGATGGAAAAGGTCGGCGTAAACGGAACCGACGCCGGCGGCGATGAGGGCGGTGGGGCCTTCGCGGCCGGCAGAGCCGCCGGAGCCGATGGTGATGGCCGAGGCCAGCATTTTTACTGGCGCGACGCGTGCGCGAATGGTGCCGCCGGTCCAATGGAGAGCCTTGACGACAGTGTCGGTGCCGTGGCCTTCAGTTTCCGGCGCGAGGCCGTAGACGAGAATGCCGGAGATGAGGCCGCCGAGAGTGGTGACGAGCGGGATGAGCCAAAGTCCGTGCGGTCCCATCCATTCGGTTAGAGTCTGGCCATCCGCGGGCAGGCCGGGCGGACGATAACCGGCAAGGATGCCGAGGAAGAGATGGTTGCAGAGGTGCAGCAGCCAGGCAAAGAGTTGCGCGCTGAGGCCGCCGATGACGCCGAGGGCGAGGGAATCGAGAAGGAGTCTCGGGTTGTCGCTGTTCTCCACGCTCGAGTTCCACCACCCTGGCACCGGAATGAGACTGGCGAGACGACGGGCGCGTGATGCGGCTGGCACGCCTGTAAACGTTGCGCGCGCTCCAACAGGCAAAAAAGCCTTTGCCGCCTACGATACGCCATTCAACTGTGGGGCGAAGAACGGCGCGGCGCGTAGAGAGCAAGAAAGAGGGGCCCCGACGCGCGGGGGCGTGGAGGGACCGGAAGACGGAACGATGCGATTATTGGCCCGCGCCGGGAATGTAGTGGTACTCGATTTTGGCGGGGCGCTTGAGCTGATCGCCGGTGAGGTCGTGGACGTGCCAGACGACGCTTTCAGCGGCCACCTCAGGATGGCGGCGCAGGAACTCGAGCGCGTACATGCCGGCCGTGGGGTCGTTTTTCTGGTCGGCAAATTTGGCGGACTCGATGGCTGATTTCTTCCGGTCGCCGAGGCGGCGATAGATGATGGCGAGCGAGTAATGCGCGGCGAGATTGTCCGGGTCAATGCCCTGGAGCTGCTGGTACTCGACCTCGGCCTCGGCGTAGTGATGAGTCTGGAAGTAGCTGAAGCCGAGCTCGCGCAGCGAGTCCTTTGAGCGCGGAAATCTGGCGAGGACGGCCTTGAAGTCGTTGATGGCTTCCTGATTCTGGCCGGCGTTGCGCTCGACGATGGCGCGAAAGTAGAGCGCGCGCGGGTCGCCCGGAAGCAGTGCAAGAGCTTTCTGAAGGTTTGCGCCGGCGTCCTTGTAGCGCTCCCAGACGATTTCGACAACGGCCATATTGGTGTAAGCGTCGGCGTAGTCGGGGCGCAGCGTGGCCACGTGTTCAAAGGCCTCCACGCTGGCCTGATATTGCTGCGCGTCAAGCAGAGCAATACCGTAGTTGTTCCAGCGCATCCACTCGGGGTTTTGGCCGGGCTGCGGCGGAGTGGGCGTGTTCAGGCCGATGTTGAAGGTGCGCGAATCCGAGGCCATGTCGATGATGGGTTCGGAATAGTTCTTCTGGCTGAAGACATAACTGACAAAGCGCTGGTTGAAGCGGCGGTACCGCACAGTGGCGGTGAGGGTGATGGCGCCGGTGATGTCCCTGGGCAGGCGGAAGCGATAGCGGACAAGTTGAGAGCGGCCGGACTGGATGGTGTTGTTGTAGGCCAGGACGCGATTGTCCCAGATCTGGTGGAGGCCGTTGAGCCTGCCCTCTTTATTGATGAGGCGATTGGTGAAGGAGTGGGCGGAGGGATCGAGATAGCCGTCCGGCTGCAGGAAGCCGCTTTCGGCAAGGGTTTTGCCGGTTCCGTCCTTGACGGTGAAGTCGACCCAGGCCTGATAGAAGTCGCGCTGTTCGGGAATGAAGGAGTGGCCGATACCCTTGTTCTGGACGACCACGTCGGCGATGAGCGTTTCACCGGGCGCGAGCGAGAAGCGGGTGGACCCGAGGGGCGCGATGAGCACCTCGTCGTGCGTGGTGGCGGCGGCGCTCTCGTTTTCCAGGCCGAGGATGTCAACGTTGAAGACGCCCTTGCCGTCGGCGCCGTGCTTGAGGAAGTCGGCGAGCCTCTTCAACTGCTCGGGGTACTTGTAATAGGCAGCGTTAAGGGTGTCGCCCCCGAGCCAGCGATGGCTGAAGATATGTCCGTTCTTGGCGGCGGGTTCAGAAACGCCGGCCTCCACGGTTTCCTGCGGCATGTGGCAGGTCTGGCAGGTGGAGACCACGTCCTTGCGATAGGCGGGCAGGGGATTCTGCTTGCTGAAGCTGGAGCCCTGCCATTCGTCGTAGACGGTGAATGCACGGAGCCATTTGTAATCGTCCAGTTCGCGGGGGATGGCGGCCTTGTGGCAGACCGCGCAGAACTCGGAGGAATTGTAAATGGGACGCATCACGGCTTTGTCGTGGCGGTCGAGGTGGGCCAGGATCTCTGCATCAGAAACGGGGCCGGTGATGGGCTTGCCGCTCGCGTCCACGAGGACAGCGGGCGTGCCCATCACGTAACTGCCGGTGCCGGTTGTGTCCACGGCGACGATGGAGTGGCAGGTTTCGCAGGTGATGCCCTCGTCCTCAAACGGCCGCTTGACGGGCATGCCCTGGGAGAGATCGCCGGAGAGCAGAGCGACGGGGTTGTGGCAGCCTTCGCAGTGACGGGAGTACTGGACGCCCTTTTGCGCGATGAGCAGGTTAACGTTTTTCAGATACCAGGGCTGGCGGAAGCTGGAGGAGTGGGCCGACTGACGCCACTCGTTGTAGGCCTCCTGGTGGCAGTGGCCGCAGTACTTGGCGGTGTAAAAGCTGCGCGGGTTGATGAACTGGCCGCTGGCGGAGGTGGCGTTGGAGGGCAGAAAGGGATATTCCTTGCCGAAGAAGTAGTTGTAACGGGCGGCGATGGACTCATGGAACGGCGTGAGCGGTCCGGTGATGGGAACGTGGGTGCCGTAGTCGGGGATGGGATCGTTGGGCGCGTGGGGAACGCCGGGATTGTGGGATTCGCCCGGAACGCTGTCCGGCACTTTGGCGGCAGTGTTGGGTGCGGCAGTGTTGGTTGCGCTGGGCGCGGACGTAGCCGCCGATGCAGGGGCGGGCGTGGGTGAGGGCGATTCAGCAGGAGCGGGTCGCGAGGCCGCCAGCACCACGTAATTGATGGAGAGCGCAACCAGCAGGGACGCCGGGAGGGCGAGAGCGGCGAAATGCCAGCGGCGGTTGGGGGTCTTGAACATCAAACGGCGATCTCCAGAGAGTCGAAAAGCGGAGAAGCGAAAAGCCGAGCGCCAAGGCGCAAGGAAAGGACGCTGTGGAATCCCCAGCAAAGGTAGCAGGCGAAGGGGTGGAACTGTCTTCCATCAAAAGATGGAGGGTTGGCGGCGAAGACAGCCAGGATGGGACGGGGATGCAAGGGGGAAGGAACAGAGTGCAGCCAACGGTTCACAGAGTGGGATGAATGGGGAAAATACGAGGCTGACCCGTGTGATCCGGCGCACATCCGCTTCGCCAAAGCAGGGCCGAAACTGTTAGGTTGGAGGTGACGGTTTCGAGTTGCGCGATGACCTCAAGTCCCTATTTTTCCCTCGCAGTTCTGTTCGTGGCCGCCCTTGGTTTCGGGCTTGCGCCGCTGGGGTTGGCGTGGCTTTGGCGCCGGCTGCTGGCACCGGCCAAGCCGAACGCGATCAAGAACGCAATTTACGAGTGCGGACTGGAGTCAACGGGCGACGCGTGGATGCAGTTCCGCTCTGCCTATTACTTGTACGGAATCATCTTTCTGATTTTTGACGTGGAAGCGGTGTTTTTGCTGCCGTTTGCGGTGGCCTTCACGGGGCTTGACCTGCAGGCGTGCACGGCCATGCTGGTGTTTGTGCTGCTGCTGGTGGAAGGGCTGGCGTGGGCGTGGGCCAAGGGCGTGCTGGTGTGGGAGTAAAAGGCAAGGAACTAGGGACTCGAGAATCAGGAGCTTGCAATGGCAGTGGATGAAAATCTGAAGATCGAACTGGGCAAGCAGGGCGTCTTCGTCACGACCCTCGAAGAGCTCTACAACTGGGGACGGCGCAGTTCAATCTGGCCGATGAACTTCGGGCTGGCCTGCTGCGCGATCGAGATGATTGCGACGACGATGGCGCGCTATGACCTTGCGCGCTTCGGGGCGGAGGTCTTTCGGGGATCGCCGCGGCAGGCGGACATGATGATCATCTCCGGCACGGTGACCAAAAAGATGGCGCCGCAGGTGGTTCGGCTTTACAACCAGATGGCCGAGCCGCGCTATGTGATTGCGATGGGCGCGTGCGCCATCTCGGGCGGGCCGTTCAAGCAGGGTTATAACGTGCTGAAGGGGATTGACCGCTACATTCCGGTGGATGTGCATATTCCGGGCTGCCCGCCGCGGCCGGAGGCGCTGCTTGAGGCGTTCCTCGCGCTGCAGAAGAAGATTGACGGGCAGTCGCTGACGGGCGAGAACAGGCCGCGCTTTCTGGACAAGAACGCGCCGGGCGAGTTTCCAGTGCCGGAGATGGGCGAGCACGATCTGGAGCCTGCCGCGAACAAGAATGTGTGGGCCGTGCCGGTGGTGATTCGCTGATGAAGACTGTGGAGGAGATTCAGGCCGCGATTGCAGCCGCCGTGCCCGGCGCGGGCGTGGAGGTGGTGCCGAATCCGGGGCCGAGCGGGCAGCACTCGCTGCTGCTGATGCCGGAGACCGCGGTGCGGGTGGCGGAGTTTTTGCGCGACGACGTGGAGCTGGAGCTGAATTTTCTCTCAAACGTGACGGGCGTGGACTGGCCGGAGAAGGAAGTCGCCGAGAAGGTGAAGGTGACCAGACCGGTAACGAAGACGGTGGAAGGTGTGGAGCAGACCGTGGAAGAGAGGGTGGAGGAGACGCGCAAGCGCGTGGAGCCAGGATACCTCGAAGTGGTGTATCACCTATTTTCAATGACGAAGAAACATGGGCCGGTGGTGCTGCGCATGCGCACGCAGAATCGGACCGACAAAGTCGCGCTGCCGTCGCTGACGCCGGTGTGGCGCGCGGCGGAGTTCCAGGAGCGCGAAGTTTTCGATTTGTACGGCGTGGTCTTCGAAGGGCATCCGGACCTGCGGCGAATTTTGATGTGGGATGGGTTCAAGGACCATCCGATGCGGCGCGATTACGTGGATCCGGACGATTTTGAGTACGAGCCGACGGCGCACGATGAAGTGCTGGCGCGCGCGAAGACCCATCGCGCGGCGCAGGAGTGCGTAGCGACCACGCCGGAACAAGCTGGGCCGGAAGCAGCTGGACAGAAGAGTGCAGGACAAGTCGCGGCCGGGCAGGAAGGGGCCGCGCAATGACGAACTCCGCAATGGACACGCAGGCGAGGCCGACGGGCAAGGCGGGGATTGAAGGCCGGTCCGTGATTGATCCGGACAGCGGCGCCGAATTGCTTGAAGTGGCGATGGGCCCGCATCATCCGTCAACGCACGGAGTTTTTCGCATGGACGTGGCGCTGGACGGCGAGCGGATTGTGCGGCTGAAGCCAGTCTTCGGCTATCTGCATCGCAACCACGAGAAGCTGGGCGAGGCGAACAGCTATCTGGGGTCGATGCCGTATACGGACCGGCTGGATTACATCTGCTCTCTGACCAACAACTGGGCCTATGCGCTGGCGGTGGAGAAGCTGGCGGGGCAGCAGGTTCCGGAGCGGGCCGAGTATCTGCGCGTGATTGTGGGCGAGCTGACGCGCGTGCAGAACCACATGCTGTCGGTGGGTTTTCTGATTCAGGACATGGGCGCCAGCGGCACGCCGCTGATGTATGCCTTCCGCGAGCGCGAAAAGATTCTGGATTTGTTCGAAGCGCTGACCGGCTCGCGGATGATGTGCAACTACATGCGCTTTGGCGGCTGCCGCGTGGACGCGAGCGCGGCGTGGCTGGACGGTGCGCGCACTGTGGTGGCCAATTTGCCGCGGGCCGCGGACGAGTTCGAGCGGCTGCTGGTGACAAACGAGATTCTGATGGCGCGGACGCAGGGCGTGGGCGTGCTGCCGATGGAGCTGGCAATCCAGGCCGGAGTGACCGGGCCCGGACTGCGCGCCTCCGGTGTGAACTACGACATTCGCAAGGTGGACCGCTACGGTATCTACGACCGGTTCGAGTTCAAGGTGCCGCTGGGCGAGCACGGCGATGTGTATGACCGGTTCATGATTCGGCTCCTTGAGCTGCGCGAGTCGCTGAAGATTCTGGATCAGGCGCTGAAGGATGTTCCGGGCGGGCCGGTGATGGACCCCAAGGCAAGGCTTCGCAACTTCCGTCCCAAGCCGGGCGAAGCCTACGGACGCATTGAAGCGCCGAAGGGTGAACTGGGCTTTTATTTGATCAGCGATGGCGGGCCGAATCCTTATCGCTACCGTGTGAGGCCGCCGAGCTTTGTGAACCTGACGGTTCTGGAAGACATGTGCCTGGGGCAGAACGTGGCCGACGTGGTGCTGATTCTGGGATCGATTGATATTGTGCTGGGCGAAGTGGACCGCTGAAGAGAACAAGAGAATAGAGGAGAAGGGCATTGCTGGGCGAAGGAATCCTGAAGGGACTGGCAGAAACGGCAAAGAATTTTGCGGGCAGCTATGTCTCCAAGGAGCGGCTGACGACGGTCGAGTATCCGGAGGAGCGGATTCCGCAGATTGAGGCTACGCGTGTCTTTCCCTTTTTGGTGTATGACGGCGCGGACTGGGAAGCGGGAATGCGCTGCGTGGCCTGCCAGATCTGCGAGAAGGAATGTCCGCCCAAGTGCATCTACATCGAGAAGAGCAAGGAGAAGAAGCCGGATTACGTGGGCAAGATGCAGATTTATCCGGCGCGCTTCGACATTGATGTTTCGGTCTGCATGAGCTGCCAGATATGCGTGGAAGTGTGCCCGTTTGAAGCGATCAAGATGAATACGGAGTTTGAGCTGGCCACGGAGGACCGGTTCGGCGGACTGCTGCTGGACCGGCACGCGCTGTCGAAGTCGAACGAGTATTACCACACGATTCATCCCACCGAAGCAAGCGAAGTGGATGCGCGGCTAGCCGAAGAAAAGGCCAAGCATGAGGCCAAGGCGAAGGCCGCTGCGGAAGCTGCCGCAAAAGCTGCCGTCGCAAAAGCTACAGAAGCGGCTGCCGCGAAGCCCGAGGCCGCGAAAGACGCCAGCGCAGGCGAAAAGCCGGCTGGAGAGGGCGAGTAAGCGATGGCCGAGAAGGCGGACCAGATTTTCGTCCTGCTACAACACTGGCTGGTGAGCTTTTTGCCGGCGGCGTGGCAGCATGCGGGCGGCGTTGTGTTGGGCGTGGTGAGCATCGTCGTGGCGTACCCCACACTGTTTGCGCTGGCGGTGCTGATGGAGCGCAAAGGGCTGGGGCGCATCCAGAACCGCTACGGGCCGAACCGCGTCGGGCCGTTCGGTTTGCTGCAGCCCGCGGCGGACGGCATCAAGTCGCTCATCAAGGAAGACATTGTGCCGTTCCGCGCCGACGCGGCTGTGCATTTTCTGGCGCCGCTGGTGTTGGTGGTGGCGGTGTTCATGGGCCTGGCCGTGCTGCCGATGGGGCGCAACATGCAATTGGTGGACATGGACGCGAGCCTGCTGTTTGTCTTCGCGATGGGTGCATCGACGGAACTATCGGTCTTCATGGCCGGATGGTCGAGCCGCAACAAGTATTCGCTGCTGGGCGCGATGCGTGCGATGGCGCAGATGATCAGCTATGAAGTGCCGCTGCTCTTGTCGAGTGTGGTGATTGTGATGATGACCGGCTCGCTGTCGCTCAAAAAAATGGTGGACGCGCAAAACCACTTCACGGGAATTCTTCCCAATTGGTTTGTCTTCACGCCGTGGGGTTTGGCGGGCTTTGTGATGTTTGTGATTGCGTCGATGGCGGAGACCAACCGCTCGCCGTTCGATTTGCCAGAGGGCGAGTCGGAGATTATCGCCGGCTACTTCACGGAGTATTCGGGCTTCAAGTTCGCGCTGTTTTTTCTGGGTGAGTATGTGGGGATGTTCGGGATTGCGGGGCTGGGCACGACGCTGTTTCTGGGTGGATGGGCTGCGCCGGCTTCATTTCTCGCGTGGGTGCCCTCGTGGATTTGGTTCTTACTGAAAGTGGAGTTGTGGATCTGTTTCTTCATCTGGGTGCGCGGCACGCTGCCCCGTCTACGGCAGGACCAACTGATGAATTTTGCGTGGAAGTTTATGCTGCCGATGACGCTGGTGAATCTGGTGGATGCGGCGGTGTGGCGCTTTATGGGCGAGGGCTGGCTGCGCTGGCTGGTGTGCGCGGCGATTGTGGCGGGCGCCTACGCGCTGATGGGCCGCGACGGAATGCGGCGCAAGGGGCTGGGGCCAAGGAGTTATCGTTATGCGGAGTAAGCGCAGGATGAGCGCGCGGAAAGGTGGCGTGCGCGGATGAACATTGTGTTCTGGGCGGTTTCAGCACTCACGCTGGTCGGCGGTTTGGCCGCGGTGCTGATGAAGAATCTGGTGCATTGCGCTCTGGCCGTGACGGTTGCCTTTGCCGGACTGGCGCTGCTGTTTCTGCAACTGGACGCGCAGTTCGCGGGCTTCGCGCAGATTCTGGTTTACATCGGCGCGGTGGCGATTCTGGTGGTGTTCGCGATTCTGCTGACGCGCAATGCCGAAGCGCCGAAGGAAGGCGGAGTGTTCAGCCGGACGTGGCTGGCGGGATTGACGATTGCCGCCGCGGTGTTTGCCGTAATGGGCTGGGCGGTGCTGGCGGGCGCGAAGGGATTGCCACTTGGAGCCGGCACGCCTGAAGTGACCGTGAATGAGATTGGGCATGCGCTGATGGGCCGCTACGTGCTGCCGCTGGAGATAGTGGCGCTGCTGCTGACGGCGGCACTGATTGGCGCGGTGATTGTGGCGATGCACGAGGCCACAAACGGAAATGGGAGGGCCAAGTGAGTCCTCTGACTGGCTATCTGCTGGTTGCCGCGCTGCTTTTCGCCATTGGATTGGCCGGGGCGTTGATGCGGCGCAACGCGATTCTGGTTTTGATCAGCATCGAGCTGATGCTGAATGCCGCGAATCTGAATCTGATTGCCTTCTGGCGCTACGGGCCGCACCCGGAGGCGCTGACGGGGATGATGTTTGCGATTTTCTCAATTGCCGTAGCCGCGGCCGAGGCGGCCGTGGGGCTGGGCCTGGTGATCCAGATCCATCGCCACCTGAAAACCACGGACCTGGACGAGATGAACAGGATGAAGGGGTGAGTTGATGTTGATGCAAGAAGAAGTATCGGCCGCCTTTCATCCGGGTAACGCGTTGGCTGCATCCGCCGTGACGCGACTTCTTTGGCTGGTGCCGGCGCTGCCGATGATGGCCGCGGGCGCGATTGCGCTGCTGAAGCAGCCGAAGCGGAAGCTGGCGGCGGGGCTGGCGATAGGGTCTTTGAGTATTTCGCTGGTGATTTCATTGTTTGCGTTCGCGCATGTGGTTGCTGGCTGGGCGAACCACGTGGCGGTGCGCGAGACCGTGAACTTCACGTGGATGCAGGTGGGCGCAGCGCGCGTGGATCTGGGCTGGGTGCTGGACCCGCTGGCGGCCATCATGATGGTGATGGTCTGCTTTGTGGGCCTGCTGATCTTTATCTATTCACTGGGCTACATGGCCCACGACCAGAACTTCACGCGGTTCTTCTGCTTTCTGGCGCTGTTTGCGGGCGCGATGTTGGGCGTGGTGATTTCAAACAGCCTGCTTCTGCTTTTCATGTGCTGGGAGCTGGTAGGGCTCACGTCGTATCTGCTGATTGGGTTCTGGTATCACAAGCCCTCGGCGGCCGCGGCGGCGAAGAAGGCGTTCATGACGACGCGCGTGGGCGACGTTTTCTTCCTGCTGGGGATGGTGTGGCTCTTCGCGCAGACGGGCACGCTGCTTTTCTATAACGGCGGGGCCGGCTCAATGGAGCCGCTGGCGCTGGGCGGGTTGCTGGCGACGCCTTCCTTGTGGGGATTGACGGCGGCGGGTGCGATTGGGCTGCTGATTTTTGCCGGTGCGGTGGGCAAGAGCGGACAGCTCCCGCTGCACGTGTGGCTGCCGGATGCGATGGAAGGCCCGACGCCGGTGTCAGCGCTGATTCACGCAGCGACGATGGTGGCCGCGGGCGTGTACCTTGTGGCGCGCGTGTATCCGCTGATGCAGGCGGGGATCCAGCCAGGCGGATCGACGACGGCGCTGACGGTGGTGACGTGGGTGGGTGCGGTGACGGCGGTCTTTGCGGCGCTCATCGCCATCGCGCAGGACGACATCAAACGGATTCTCGCGTACTCCACGGTCTCGCAACTGGGCTACATGATGGCCGGGCTGGGGCTGGGCGGCATTGCCGTGGGAATGTTCCACCTAATCACGCATGCGTTCTTCAAGTCGCTCCTGTTCATGGGCTCGGGCTCAGTGATTCACGGCTGCGACGAGGAGCAGGACGTGCGCAAGATGGGCGGGCTGCGCACGGTGATGAAGGTGACATTCCTGACCTATGCGGCGGGCATGCTGGCCTTGTGTGGATTTCCGATCTTCTTCTCCGGCTTCTGGAGCAAGGACGGAATACTGGAAGCGGCGAAGCACTGGAACCTGTCGAGCGGGCCGTTTTATCTGCTTGTCTTCGGCGCGGCGCTGACGGCCTTCTACATGATGCGGCAGGTGAGCTATGTGTTCTTCGGCCAGTGGCGCGGACACGACGATGCGCATGAAAGCCCGCGGGTGATGACGGTGCCGCTGGCGATTCTGACGTTCTTCGCAATGGCGCTGGGCGCGATTGGCACGCCGGCGTGGCCGTGGTTCCAGGCCTTCCTTGAGAATCGCGCAACGAGCTTTGCGTGGTCGAGCTTCAGCGAGCCGGGGCTGATGACGCTAATGCTGAGCTCGAGCACGGTTGTGATTGCGGGTCTACTGCTGGGCTGGTGGATTTACGGCAACAAGTCCCCGAAGGCTGAGGAGCCGGACGCGCTGGAGCGCGCGGTGCCGCCGGTGTGGGTTCTGCTGCGCAACAAGATGTATGTGGACGAGCTGTACGGCGTGACCGTGATTGCGTTTTACAAATGGTGGGCGCGGGTTGCCGATTGGATGGACCGCCGCGTGTGGGGCGGCGCGGTGATCGCAGTGGTGTGGGCATTCCGCGGATGGGCGCATGGGAGTCGGCTGTTCGACATGCACTGGGTGGACGGCGGCTTTGACAAGGGCTGCGAAGAAATGGCGGGAGGCGGCGGGCTGTTGTCGCGGATGCAGAGCGGGCGGGTGCAGACCTATCTGCGGCTGCTGGCGCTGGCGGTGGCGGTGCTGGCGGTGATCCTGATCTGGAGCAGCCGCGGATGAAGAGAATTCCAATCTTAACGCTGCTGACGGTGCTGCCTGTCGTGGGAGCGGCGATTGCTCTGTTCGCGGGCAAGCGCGCGCGGGTGGTGGCGCTGGTGACGACGTTGGCGGCCCTGGCGCTTGCGCTTCTGATTTGGACCAGGCTGCCGGCGGATGGATCGATTGGTCTGGTGGAACGCGCGGCGTGGGCGCCGAGCCTGGGGATTGAATATCATCTGGGCGTGGACGGGCTTGGCGCGCTGATGCTGGTGCTCTCAGCGATTGTGACGCTGATGAGCGTGGACGCGGCGCACCGCGTGCATATGCGTCCGAACCTCTACTTCTGCATGGTGCTGCTGCTGGAAGCGGGGCTCTTCGGGTCATTCACGGCGCTGAATTTCTTCCACTGGTTTCTCTTCTGGGAGCTGAGCCTGATTCCCGCTTTCTTCCTCATCAAGTTGTGGGGTGGAGCGAAGCGCGGACCGGCGGCGACCAAGTTTTTTATTTACACGATGGCCGGAAGCGTGGCGCTGCTGGTGGCGTTTCTGGCGGTGTACTTGTCGACAGGCAGCATGGACTTTGAGCAACTGACGGCGATGGCCACGACAGGCGCGCTGGGCCAGGCGGTGACGGCGCACTTGGGTTCGGTGATCATGGGCGGGTCAGTGATGAAGTGGCTGGCGGTGGGCGTGCTGGCGGGCTTTGCGGTGAAGGTGCCAATGATGCCCTTCCACACGTGGCTGCCGGATGCCTATGCTGAAGCGCCTTCGCCGGTGACGATGCTGCTGACGGGCGCGATGTCAAAGATGGGCGTCTACGGTCTGCTGCGAATCGCCGTGCCGATCTTCGGGCACCAGATTGCCGAGATGCGGGTTCCTCTCCTCGTGCTGGCGGTTGTCACGGTGGTGATGGGCGCGTGGGCCGCGGCGGCGCAGAAGGATTTGAAGCGCGTGTTTGCCTACTCGTCGGTGAATCACCTTGGCTACTGCCTGCTGGGCATTTTTGTACTGGCGATTCCAACGGCGGGCGCGGCGGCGGAAGCCAGCCGTGCGGCTGCGCTGAACGGCGTAATCCTGCAAATGTTCAATCACGGCATTACGGCCGCGGCGCTGTTCTGGTTTATCGCCATGCTGCAGGAGCGCAGCGGCGGCGAGCGCTGGATCAATCACTTTGGCGGTTTGCGCAAGCCCGCGCCGGTGTTGGCGGGCATGATGGGCATTGCGCTGTTTGCTTCGCTGGGGCTGCCGGGGCTGAACGGCTTTGTGGGCGAGTTCCTGATCTTCCGCGGCGTCTTCCCGCTGTCGTGGGTGGCGGCGTCGTTCTCAATTCTTGGATTGCTGGTGACCGCTGCGGTGATTCTGACCGTGATCCAGAAGGTGTTTTTGGGGCCGGTGCCGGAGAAGTGGGCCAGCTTTCCGGATATGCATGGGGGTGAGCGGCTGGCGATGGCTCCTGTGATTGGGCTGATGCTGCTGATAGGCCTGTTGCCGCAACTGATTGTGAACACGGTGAACCCGACGGTGGTGAACCTGCTGGCGCACTGGAGATTTTAGATGTTAGCGTGGACGATTTATCTCTCGTTTGCCGGAGCGTTGGCGCAGGCGCTGCTGCCCAAGGGCAGAAACGGGCTTGCGCGTTGGCTGGCGCTGGGGACGGCAACGGCGGGACTGGTGCTGGCGGTGATGGGCTTTGCGTCCGGCGCTGCGAATCACTATGCGCTAACGACGATTGTCGACGTGCCCTGGGTGTCGTCGATGGGGATTCATTACACGCTGGCGGCGGACGGAATCAGCTTGGTGCTGGTGCTGCTGACGGGCCTGGCGGCGGTTTCCGGCGTGCTGTTCAGTTGGAACATTGAGCACAGGACGAATGAGTTCTTCGCGTTTTATCTCGCGCTGATTGGCGGCGTCTACGGTGTCTTTCTCAGCTTCGATCTCTTCCTGCTCTTCGTTTTCTACGAGATTGCGATTGTGCCGAAGTACTTCCTGATTGCAATCTGGGGCTCAACGCGGCGCGAGTACGCCGCGATGAAGCTGGCGCTCTACTCGTTTGTAGGTTCGGCGATGGTGCTCATAGGACTGCTCGACGCCTATGTAACGTCGGGCAGCCATTCGACGGGTATTGTCGCCCTGTCGCACGCCGGGCTGCCGGTGAGCTTCCAGATGGGTTGCTTCCCGTTGGTCTTTGTGGGCTTCGCGATTTTGGCGGGCATGTGGCCCTTCCACACGTGGGCGCCGACCGGCCACGTGGCCGCTCCAACCGCGGCCAGTATGCTGCTTGCCGGCGTGGTGATGAAGTTGGGCGCATACGGCTGTCTACGCGTGGCCATGACGGTTTTTCCGCACGGCATGGACCCGTGGGGCTTCACGTTGCTGGGGCTTGGATCGTGGCGCGAGGTCTTCGCGCTACTTGCCGTGATTGGGATTGTGTATGGCGCGCTGGTGGCGCTGGTGCAGAGCGACTTCAAATTTGTCATCGGCTACTCCAGCGTGAGCCACATGGGCTTTGTGCTGCTGGGCCTGATGACGCTGAAGCAGATCGGCATGACGGGCGCGGTGCTGCAAATGTTCTCGCACGGCATTCTGGCTGGGCTGCTGTTCGCGATTGTGGGGCGGATTGTGTATGAGCGCACGCACACGCGGCAACTGGCGGAGCTCGAAGCAATGCATCTGTCCAGGCGGCTGCCCTTTGCCGCGTGGGCCTTTGTGATTGCCGGAATGGCGGCTATGGGGCTGCCGGGGTTCTCAGGATTTGTGGCCGAGTTCCAGGTGCTGATAGGCGCATGGCAGGCGCAGCCGTGGTGGACGCTGGCCGCGGGCGTGGGCATCGTGTTGGGCGTGGCCTATACATGGCGCGCGCTGCAGAAGGCCTTCTTCAGCGACCATGTGCCGGCACCGCACATGCACGACCACGAGCACGCGCTGGCGGCGATTACGTGGCCGGAGAAGGCGGGGGTTTGCCTGCTGATGGGCGCGAGCCTGTGGGTGGGGCTCTATCCGCGCATCCTGCTCGAGGCCATTGAGCCGGCGGTGAAGGCGCTGCTTGCGGGAGGGTTGCGATGAGCTACCTGGACCTCTTTCGCGCAACGCTGCCGGAAACCGCGCTGGAAATTGCGGCGCTGCTGGTGCTCGTCGTGGATCTGGGGCTGCTGCGCCGTGCGGCGACGGAGGCGCGGCGGACGGTGGCCGTGCTGCTGGGCGTGCTGGGATGCGGGGCCGCGATGTTTGCGATTGCTCTGCCGGCGCAGGGAGCGCTGATATTCGGCAGCGATGTGCTTCTGGCCTCGAACGGTTCCACAAGCGCGGCGCAGGTGGGCATTCTGGCGCTGACTGAACTGACGCTGTTCCTTTTCATCGATGAGGAGTTCACAGAACACGTGGGCGAGTTTGTGGCCGTGGTGCTGATGGCGGCGGCGGGTGGATTGGTGATCAGCGCGGCACAGGATCTGCTCGTCATCTTCATCGGCCTGGAGCTGCTGAGCCTGGGGCTTTATATTCTGACCGCCTTCGCGAAGAAGTCCGCCCGAAGCGCCGAGGCGGCGATGAAGTACTACCTCTTCGGAGGGATGTCGGCAGCGTTTTTGCTCTTCGGGTTTAGCTATCTTTATGGTCTCTCCGGCTCGACGAGTCTGCCGAAGGTCGTGATGGGCACGTATCTTGCCTCTGCGCACGGCGGCCTGCCGCTGCTAGTGGTGGCGCTCGTCATGGTGGCGGCAGGACTGGGCTTCAAGGTGGCGGCTGCGCCGTTCCACCTGTGGGCGCCGGACACGTATGAAGGCGCGCCGGCTCCGGCGGCGGCGTTTATCGCGTCAGTGTCGAAGGTGGCGAGCTTTGCGCTGCTGATCACCATCAGTACCGTGGCTCTGCATTTCTTTGAGAGCTTCCATTTTGCCGGAGGGCACATCACTGCCACAGCGTACGCGGCAGGCGCGCCGCAGCCCCATGTTACGGTCGGAATTCCTGCACTTTGGTATTGGGTGCTGATTATTCTGGCCGCGCTGTCGATGATTGTCGGCAACCTGGCGGCGCTGGCGCAGGTGAGCGTGCGCAGGCTGCTGGCTTACTCGGCCGTTGCACATGCGGGTTACATCCTGCTGGGCCTCGCGTACTTTTCCTATTCGCCGCGCAGCGCGCAGGCGATTCTCTACTACGTGCTGACCTACGGGCTCACGACGATTGGAGCGTTTGCCGCGGTGGCCGCTGTGGAGCGCGCCACAGGCAGCGACCGGCTGGATGCGTTTCTGGGATTGCACAAGCGCAACGGCGCGCTGGCCGCGGTGATGCTGGTGCTGTTCCTGTCGCTCGCCGGCATTCCGCCGCTGGTGGGCTTCTGGGCGAAGTTCAACCTGTTTGCCGCGGTGCTGGCCGTGGGCAACGCGAGCGGATGGGCGCTGGGGCTGGTGGCGCTGGCGATTGCGATGAGCGCGGTGAGCCTCTACTACTACCTCCAGGTGCTGAAGCGCGCCTACGTGATGCAGGGCGTCGAAGAGGCGCGGATTCGGGTGCCGGCGATGACGATGGCGGTGCTGGTGATCGTTTCGCTGGCTGTGCTGGCGCTGGGCGTCTTCCCGGGCGCAATGCAGGGATGGATCGCTGGATTCTATCCGGGGATGTAACGAGCAGCGAGTCAATCGTACATAAAGAAGAGGGCCCAGTTCTCGGTGCGAGAGCCGGGCCTTTGTGTTGAGCTGCGGAGAAATCAGCCGCGGAGGAAGTCTTTGGCCTTCTGGATGAGGACGTCGCGACCCACGTCGGAGATGGCGTTGGTGAGGGGAATCTGCTTGGGACAGACTTCGACGCAGTTCTGGGCGAAGCCGCACTCCTGAATACCGCCGTCGCCGGCCAGGGCGCGCAGGCGCTCTTCCTTGAGGACTTTGCCGGTGGGGTGGTTGTTGAAGAGCTTGACCTGGGCGATGGTGGCCGCGCCGACAAAGCCTGTCTCCTCATTGAATTGCGGACAAACCTCCATGCAGCACGTGCAGGAAATGCAGTTGGAGAGTGGGTAATTGACCTCCTGCTGCTGCGGAAGAACGCGCGGGCCGGGGCCGAGATCGTAAGTGCCGTCGAGCGGGACCCAGGCCTTGACCTTCTTCAGGTTTTCGAAGAGCACGGAGCGGTCCACCTGGAGATCGCGGACGAGCGGGAACTTGGAGAGCGGCTCAACCTTGATGGGCTGTTCCAGATTGTCGACCAGCGCGGAACAGGCCATACGGGCGCGGCCGTTGATGCGCATGGCGCACGACCCGCAGATCTCTTCCAGACAATTCGAGTCGTAGGTGATGGGGGTGGTCGGCCGGCCCTCGGCGGTGACGGGGTTGGCGGCAATCTCCATCATGGCGGAGATGACGTTCATGCCGGGCCGCCACTCGATTTCGAATTTCTCCCACACGGCGGGCGCGTCGGGGCTGGCCTGGCGCTTGATCTCAAAGGCTACGGTTTTCGATGCCATGGGTCAGTCTCCCTTGGGTTATTTTGCGGCGTCATAGCGGCGCGGGCGCGGCTTGATGAACTGAATGTCAACGTCCTCATACTCGATGCGCGGACCGGCGGCGTCGCCGGTGAAGGCGGCCTTGGAGGTCTTGAGGAATCTTTCGTCGTTGCGGTCAGGGAAGTCGGGCTTGTAATGCGCGCCGCGGGATTCGTCGCGGAGCATGGCGCCGACAACGACGCAGCGCGAAAGCTCAAGCATGTTCTTGAGCTGGCGCGTGAAGGCGAAGCTGGTGTTGGCCCATTGGCTGCGGTCACTGAGGTTGATGTTTTTGTAGCGGTCGAGCAGTTCGACGATTTTTTCGTCAGCTTCCTTGAGCCCCTTGTTGTAACGGATGACGGTGGCGTGCTTGGTCATGGTGTGGCCCAGCTCGCGCCACAGCCTGAAGGGATTTTCGGAGCCGTCGCTCTTCATTAGCCTGCCGTTGATTTCGGCCTGGCGGACAAGCTCGGCCGCCGCACCGCCGTCGCCTTCCTGCGCGGCGAGACTCTTCGCATAGCGCATGGCGTTGGGTCCGGCCTGGAAGCCGCCATAGATGCAACTGAGGAGCGAGTTTGCTCCGAGCCGATTGGCGCCGTGGTACTGGTATTCGCACTCGCCGGCGGCGAAGATGCCGGGAACGTTGGTCATCTGGTCAGGGTCAACCCAGAGGCCGCCCATGGTGTAGTGCATGCCGGGGAAGATCTTCATGGGCTCGACGTGGGGATCGACGCCGACGAATTTCTCGTAGATTTCAAGGATGCCGCCAAGCTTGCGGTCGAGCGTGGCGCGGTCAATGTGCGTGAGGTCGAGGTAGACCATGGGCTGGCCGTCGATGCCGAGGTGATGTTCGTAGACAACCTTGTGGATGGCGCGCGTGGCCACGTCGCGGGGGACGAGGTTGCCGTATTTCGGATACCACTCCTCGAGGAAGTACCAGCGGTCGGCGTCGGGAATCTGGCGCGGGGCGCGCTTGTCGCCGAGCTGGCGCGGAACCCAAACACGACCGCCTTCGCCGCGGGCGGACTCGGACATGAGGCGCAGCTTGTCCTCGCCGGGGATGCAGGTGGGATGGACCTGAATGAATTCGCCGTTGGCGTAATAGACGCCCTGCTGGAAGACGGCCGACTGCGCGGAGCCGGTGCAGACCACGGAGTTGGTGCTCTTGCCGAAGATGGCGCCGTTGCCGCCGGTGGCGAGGAGGATGGCGTCGGCGGGGAAGGCCTGGAGCTCCATGGTGCGCAGATTCATGGCGGTGATGCCGCGCGCGACGCCTTTGGAGTCGAGGATGGCGGAGAGGAACTCCCACCCCTCAAACTTGCGGACTTTTCCTTCGGACTCGTGGCGGCGCACCTGCTCGTCGAGCGCGTAAAGAAGCTGCTGGCCGGTGGTTGCGCCGGCAAAGGCCGTGCGGTTGTAGAGCGTGCCGCCGAAGCGGCGAAAGTCGAGCAGGCCTTCGGGAGTGCGGTTGAAGGGCACGCCCATGCGGTCGAGGAGATCGATGATGCCGGGCGCGGCCTCGCACATGCCTTTGACGGGGGTCTGGTTGGCGAGGAAGTCGCCGCCGTAGATGGTGTCGTCGAAGTGCTTGTCGGTGGTGTCGCCCTCGCCTTTCAGGTTCTTTGCCGCGTTGATGCCGCCCTGGGCGCAGACCGAGTGAGAGCGCTTGACGGGGACAATGGAAAAGAGGTCCACCGAGCCGCCGGCCTCCGCAATCTTGATGACCGCCGCGAGTCCGGCAAGTCCGCCGCCGATGACGATGATTTTGGGTGCTGCCATTTGTGTGTCAGTTCCTTTCCGACCAAGCAGGCCTGTGCAGGTGCACGGGCGAAAAAACTCAAGCGTGTGCGGCTTCGTGTGCAGGTTGAATGGTGTGCCGCGGAATGGGCGGCGTGTACTGAAATGGCGCGGCGATGCGGTTCCAGATGTTGATAAGGCCGATGGCGATGGAGAGCCAGGCGAGCTCCGACGGTTGGAAATGCGCGGAGACGGCGGCGAAATCCTTGTCGGAGACGTGGTGCTCGGAGAGGCGGGTGAGCAGCTCGGTCCACTGGAGGGCCGCCTTCTCGCGCTCGCTGAAGACGCCAGCCTCACGCCAGACAGCGAGGAGGTCGAGTTTGGGAGCGGCGATGCCCATGTGGCGGGACTCGTTCAAGTGAAGCTGAGTGCAGAAGGCGCAGCCGTTGATCTGAGAGGCGCGGAGTTTGACGAGCTCCTGCAGCTCGAGGTCGAGGCCGGAGGCAGCGAGAGCCTTGCCCAGCTCGATAATGGCATTCTGGCCTGCGGCGGCGTACTTCTGAAACTCCTGACTGCTGATGCGGGGCTCGGACATGTTTCTCTCCTTCCTTAAGAAAGCGGATTGGCCGGGATGCGCAGATGTACCGCGGTGAGAGGCACATCCGTAGGTGCGTTCTTATACGTGGGACCGACAAAGGCCCAGATGCTGGCCAGGCCCAGGATGCAAAGCAGAACCCCGCCGGCGGCGCAGACATACCCGAAGCGGCGGCGCGACTGCACGCCCGGCGTGATGCCCCACTTGGCGGCGAAGAGCCAGACGCCATAAGAGAAGTGCCAGCAGATGGCAATCATGGCGACGATATAAAAGGCGAGAATCCAGGGATTCAAGAGCTCATGTTGCACCTTGGCAAAGGCCATGCCGGGATGTTCGGGCAGGCTGGCGCCCATGAAGCGCTGGGTGGCGACGTGATAGCCGATGTAAGCGAAGGCGACCAGACCGGTCCAGCGCTGCGCCATGTACATCCAGTTGCCGGCGAAGGGATAATACACAACGTTGGATTTGCCGCGAATCCAGATGTAGACGCCGTAGACCGCATGAAAGAGGATGGGCAGGAAGATGAAGACCCATTCCAGGACGCGGACCAGCGGCAGACTGTTGAGGAAGCGGACCTGGAGTCCGTAGGCGACAGGGCCTTTGGTGGCCTCAAAGTTGGAGATGATGTGCTCGATGAGAAATGCGCCGATGGGAATGATTCCCAGCAGCGAATGCAGCCTGCGCCAGAGAAAACTGTTGCCTTGCCCGGCGCGCAACGGCGGAACGCCCGGACGGACCGTGGGCGCGGAAGGATGCTGAGCGGTGGCCATGCGAATCGCGGCTCCTGGAGGCTTGGGATTGAGGATCGATCGCCAGATGCGAAGGAAGGACTCAGAAGAGGTTCCCTTATCATTATTGGTTTCCGAGATTGGGAGCGTCAAGGCGCGGAGGCGCGTGCGTTTCGGTGGGTGGAACTGTTACGGACGGCTGGCGAGCGGAAGCAGAGCGGGAAGCAGGGCGGCGAAGGCCCGGCCGCGATGGCTAAGAGAGTGCTTGGTGTCAAGATTGAGCTCGGCCATGGTGCAGTGGCGGGCGGGAAGGTAGAAGAGCGGATCGTAGCCGAAACCGCCGGTTCCGCGGGGCCCTTCAAGGATGAAGCCTTCAACGGAACCCTCGGCTGCGTGGAGAGGCTCGCCATCTCGGGCGGCAACCAGCACGCAGCGGTAGCGGGCGGCGCGGTGGTCCGGGGCAATGCCGGCCATGCGCTGCAGCAGGACCATATTGTTCCAGACGTCGGTATTGTCATTGGCATCCGGTGAGTCCTGGAGCCCCGCATCCGCGGCGAAGCGGGCCGAGCGCACCCCCGGCGCGCCCTTGAGGGCATCGACCTCGAGGCCGGAGTCGTCGGCGAGGACGATTTCGCCGGGCGCGAAGCGGGAATAATAGACGGCCTTGAGGGTGGCATTGGCGGAAAACGTGTCACCGTCTTCGTCGGGCGGGGGGATGTGGTCGAGCCCAGGCAGTGGCGCGAGGTCGAGCGTGTGCACGTCGGCGGCCGTGCGGAAATCGCGAAGTTTGCCCTGGTTGGAGGTGGCAACGTAGAGACGGAGGGCCATCGAGGCAAGTGTAACGGGCGGAATGGGGAGTTGAAAGCAGAAAGAGCCGGGGGTGGTCCGAGGCGAGTGAGAGATTTTGACAGGAGTGGTTTGGCGCGGCTAGGGTTCCTGAGTGAAACGATTCCATTCAAGGACTTTCCTGCGGTAGCGGACGCGTGGGGGAGGACTGCTTCCGAGGGGCTTTCGAGTCTCCGCTCGATGCGACAGAATGGGCAGGTTCGAACGAAACGAAGGGCGGGCTGTTGCGATGAAGGTTCGGGTTGGAGCGATTGTGTGCGTGCTGGCGAGTGTGGTGGGGCTGCCATGCTGGTCATTCGCCGAGGGGCCGGTTCATCTGGAAGTGGATAACCTCCAAACCGCGCTGGGAATCGACAAAGCGCAGCCTAGCTTCTCCTGGCAGCTTGAAGATCCGGCGCGCGCCGCGCGGCAGACGGCGTATGAAGTGCAGGTGGCATCGAGCGAAGCGACACTGCGCGCGGGCAAGGCGGACGTATGGCGGAGCGGGCGCGTGGAGGGTGGGCAGTCACAGAATATGAAGTATGCTGGGCCGGCGCTGAAAGCGAGCACGCGCTACTACTGGCGGGTGAAGGTGTGGGGCGCGGATGGAAAGGCGTATGCGCCGAGCGCGGCGAGTTGGTGGGAGACGGGCATGATGAATCAGGCCGCGTGGCGTGCAGACTGGATTGGCTACGAAACGCCGGAAGAGGCGGCCGTGCGGCACGCGCAGGCGGAGTGGGTGAGGGCAGCGGATGCCGCGACAGGGCAGGAAAACGAGCAGCGGACTGCGTATCGTAACCGGGTGATGCTGACCAAGCGGGTACGGAAGGCGGTGCTCTATGCGACGGCGCAGGACACGGTTTCGGCGTGGGTGAACGGCACGCAGGTGATGAAGGCTTCCGCGATCCCGCCCTGGGGCCATCTGCCGTGGAGGAAGTTTGTACGCTCGGACGTGACGAACAAAGTGACGCAGGGCGCAAACACGATTGCGATTGAGGCGGTGCACTACACCAACCCGAACGACGGCGCAGCGCGGGCGGCGAGGACGCCGATGATTGCGACGCTTTTTGTGGAATTTGAGGACGGAACGACCGCGACGTTTGGAAGCGGCGAATCATGGAAGGCGCAGGCGAATGCAATGGCCGGCTGGCAGGCGAAGAGCGATGACGATGCGAGCTGGCCCGCGGCAGTGCCGGCAACGTCTGTCGGACATCCGTGGATTCCGGATTCAGTGAAGGCGCTGCGACATGATTTCGCGGTGGACAAGCCGGTGAGAAGCGCTCGCCTCTATGCGACGGCGATGGGGATGTACGAGATGCACCTGAATGGCCGGCGCGTGGGCGACCAGGTGATGGCGCCGGGGTGGACGGACTATCGCGAGCGCTTGTTTTACCAGACGTACGATGTGACGGCGCTGGTGAAGGAGGGGCGGAATGCGCTGGGCGCTCTGTTGGCGCCGGGATGGTATGAAACGCCTCTGGGCGGGACGCAGCAGCCGAACAACTATGGAGACACGCCTCCGGCGCTGCGCGCGGAACTGCGCATTGAGCATACGGACGGCAGTGTGCAATGGGTGACGACAAGCCCGGACTGGCTGGCCGATGAATACGCAATTGTGCGTTCCGAACTCTACAACGGAGAAACTCAGGACATGCGCCGCTGGCAATTTGTCGGTTGGAGCCGCAATGTCCTGTCCGATAAGGGTTGGAAGAAAATTGGCTGGGTGAATGCTTCCACCATCGACCCAAAGCCGATGGAAATCATTGCCCAGAACTTTCAACCCGTCATGGTAGAACGCGAGTTGCAGGCCAAGTCCATCACTCAACCCAAACCCGGCGTATGGATTTACGACTTTGGTCAGAACCTCGCCGGAGTGGAGCGCCTCTCGCTCGCAAACCCCGGCGCGGCCGACATTCGCTTGCGGTTTGGCGAGATTCTGAATCGCGACGGCACTCTTTACACCGACAATCTTCGTACGGCCAAGGCCACCGACCACTTCATCACGCCGGAAAACATCAAAGGCACACAATCCGTGTACGTATTTGAACCTCTATTTACCTATCACGGGTTTCGCTATGCAGAGCTGACGGGGTTGCCGCATGCGCCGGGCAAGGACGCCGTGACAGCCGTGGTGTTTCATACGGACGCGCCGTTTGCCGCGCGGATGACGACCGGCAACGCAATGATCAACAAGCTGCTGGGCAATATCGAGTGGGGGCAGCGATCGAACTTTATGAGCGTGCCCACGGATTGCCCGCAGCGCGACGAGCGGCTGGGCTGGATGGGCGATGCGGAGGTTTTTTGGCGCGCGGCGAGCTACAACATGAACCTGGCGGCATTCACGCGCAAGTTTGCCGGCGACATGCGCGGCACGCAGGCGGGCACGCCGTTCTACGGAATCTATTCTCCGGGGACATCGCATGAAAATATGGGCTTGGCTGCGGGCTGGAGCGACGCGGGCGTGATTCTGCCCTGGACTTCGTGGCTGCAGAACGGAGACGTCAGCGTGATCGACGAAAATTGGGCGGCGATGACGAAGTACCTCGCCGCGATTCAGAACGAGAGCCCGAATGGGCTGTGGGAGAAGAATCTTGGGAACCAGTTCGGCGATTGGCTTTCGCCGGAAGGCAAGACGAACCAGGTGCTGATTGCGACGGCCTACTGGGCGTACGACGTGACGCTGATGCGCGAGATGGCGCGAGCGACGCGGAGAACCTCGGAGGAGGAGAAGTACGCGCGGCTCGTTGAAAAGATTCGCACGGCGTTCAATGCGCGATTCGTGCATAGCGACGGATTTGTGGCGGGCGCGGACAACAGCACGTCACAATTCGGGCGGATCAACAACCCGAATGCCAGGAGCAGGGGCGGTGACACGCAGACGGGATACGTGCTGGCGCTCAATATGAATCTTGTGCCAAAGAATTTGCGCGCCAAGGTGGCCGAGCACCTGGTGGAGAAGATTGAGGCGAACCATGGGATGTTGGGGACGGGATTTCTGGGCACACCCTATCTGCTGCAGGTGCTTACGCAGACTGGCCACGCGGATCTGGCGTACCAGCTAATGATGAACACGGCGTATCCCTCGTGGGGTTATCTGGTGGAGCACGGCGCGACAACCATGTGGGAGCGCTGGAACGGCGACCAGATGAAGAGCGACCCGAGTATGAATTCCTACAACCACTACGCGTATGGCGCGGTGGCGGCGTGGCTCTATGGCTATGCGGCGGGCGTGGATGCAACGCCGATGGACGCGGGCTTCCACACTGTGTTGCTGCATCCGCAATTCAGCGCGCGGCTTGGAAGCGTGGAGTTCAGCTATCCGTCGGCGTATGGGGTCATCATTTCGAACTGGAAGGTGAGCGGATCGACGGCGGAGTGGGAAGTGACGATTCCGGCGAATGCGACGGGGTGGATTCCGGAGATGGAGATCAAGCGCTATAGCCTGAAGAGTGCGGCCGGCACGCGTGGAATGACACAGGGCACAGGGCCGAACGGTGGAGTGGGGATGCGGCTCGAATCCGGCAGCTATCGGTTTGTGGCCGGGCTTGCACGATAAGGACGTGGCAATTTCGCGACACGAGCGGAGCGGCGAATGAGTTCGATTGCGGCGGGGATTGGCTGGCATGTGCTGGGTGCGAGCATGGCGGCGTCGTTTTATGCGCCGATTGAGAAGGTGCGCAAATGGTCGTGGGAGACGACGTGGGCGCTGGCGGGCTTGTTCTCATGGATACTGCTGCCGATTGGAGTGAGCCTGGTGCTGTTGCCGGATTTTCGCGGCTTCTATGCGGCGATGGATGCGGGGCTGCTGGTTAAGGTGGCGCTCTTCGGCGCGATGTGGGGCGTGGGCAATGTGAGCTACGGCCTGACGATGCGCCACCTGGGCATGAGCCTGGGCATTGGCGTGGCGATTGGCGTGACGCTGGTGGCCGGCACGCTGGTGCCGCCGCTGATGCACGGGCAGGCGGCGATGCTGTTCACCACGCGGAGCGGACTGCTGACGATGGCGGGCGTGGGGGTGGCGCTGGTCGGCGTGGCGATTGTGTCCTATGCGGGGCACCTGAAGGAGAAGCAGAGCGGCGGAGAAGTTGCAGAATTTAATCTGGGCCTTGGTTTGACGCTGGCAGTGCTGTGCGGGATTTTTTCGTCGGGAATGTCGTTTGCGATTGACAAGGCAGCCCCGATGGCAACCGCGGCAAGACATGCCGGCGTGAATCCGCTCTATGCGGCGCTGCCGGCCTACGTGGTCATCATGGGCGGCGGCGCGGTGGTGAACTTCGCCTACTGCTTCTTCCGACTGGCGAAGGTGAAGAAGCTTTCGCTGCGCGCGGACCTGGCGCAACCGGCACCCGTACTGAGGAGGAACGCGGTGCTTGCAGCGGCGGGCGGCATCATGTGGTATTTGCAGTTCTTCTTTTACGCTTGGGGTCAGGCCAACATCCCGGCGCAGTTGGGTTACGTGAACTGGATGCTGCACATGAGCATCTATGTGCTGTGCGGCGGGCTGGTGGGGCTGGCGTTGGGCGAGTGGAAGAGCGTGGGCTCGCGGCCGGTGCGGATCTTGTGGGTGGGCATGCTGGTGATTATTGCGGCGGCGAACCTGGTGGGACTGGGATTGGCTGCGGGCTAGGGCAAAGGTATCTGACTGTCAAGGCCGCTGGCGATGAGGTCGGTGCGCAGTGCTTCGATGGTGGAGAACTGGATGGCAAGGAGGTCGAGTGCGCGCGCGGCCTCAATGTTGACGAGCTTGTCGTCGAGAAAGAGCGTCTCTTCCGGTTGCGTGCCGAGCAGCGCGAGCGTGTGGCGATAAATGGCCGGGTCAGGTTTGGCGATGCCAAGCTGATAGCTCCATACAAGAACGTCGAAGCGCGTGAGCCAGTCGAACTCACGCTGCATGTTTTCGTGAACTGAGTCGCCCATGTTGGAGAGGATGGCGGTGCGCAGGCCACGCTGCTTGATCTGGAGGTGCCAGGCGAGCATGGCCGGATCGAAGGTGGTCCACATGCGGGCATCGTGGCGGTTGAGCTCGTCGACGAGTGCGGCGGAGTTGGGCAGGCCGGCGTCGCGCAGGAATTTTTGCCAGAAGGCCAGGCCGGTGAGCTTGCCCTCGTCGTAGGCGTGGCGATCGGCCCAGTAGAGGCGCTCGAAGTCGTCCGCGGAGAGGCCGGTGAGGCGGACCATGGCCGCGTGGGCCTCGGCGATGGGCGGGCCGGTGAGAACCATTCCGTAGTCGAAGATGACGGCGCGCAGGGCCAATGTGCCTCCGGGAAGACGTCCGTGTATGGTGGGGAGGACGCCTGTTTCCATTGTGCATGAGGGCCGCGGGTGGGCGGAGAAGCGGGCTGGCGCGGGGCGAAAGAAACGATGCGGTTTTCCGAGCGGACGAACTGGAATACGGAAGAGAACGCGCTGGCGCGGGCGTACCGGGAGCGCGTGGCGGCGGGGCTGCCGCTGGCGGACCTGACGGCGGCGAATCCGACGCGGTGCGGCTTTGTCTACGACGAGGCGACGCTGGCGGCGCTGAGCGATGCGCGCGCGATGGATTACGATCCGCAGCCGCAGGGATTGGCGACGGCGCGGGAAGCGGTGTGCGCGTACTATGCTTCGCACGGTGCGGCAGTGAGCCCGGAGCAGGTGGTGCTGACGACGAGCACCAGCGAGGCCTACAGCTTTCTGTTTCGGTTGCTCTGTGATGCGGGAAGCGAAGTGCTGGTGCCGCAGCCAGGCTATCCGCTGTTTGATTTTCTGGCGGGGCTGGACGATGTGCGGCTGAAGGGCGCGCCACTAGTTTACGACTGCGGATGGCAGATGGAGCCAGAGGGATTTCAGCAGGCCATCACCGACAAGACGCGGGCGATTGTGCTGGTGCATCCAAACAACCCGACGGGACACTTTACCAAGCCCTGGGAGGCGCGCGAGTTGGCGCGAATCTGCCGGGAACATGACCTCGCGCTGATTGTGGATGAGGTGTTTCTGGATTATGCGTTCGATGGAAATGCGCGGAGCTTTGCGGCGGGGCTCGAGGATGTGCCGGTGTTTGTGGTGAGCGGACTGAGCAAGATTGCCGGGCTGCCGCAGATGAAGGTGGCGTGGATTGTGGCCACGGGACCGGAGCACGCGGCGGCGTTGACGCGGCTGGAGGTGATTGCGGATACGTTTCTCTCAATGAACGCGCCGGTGCAGTGGGCGATGGGGAGGTGGTTGGCGGGGCGGGGAAGGATTCAGCAGCAGATTCGGGCGCGCGTGGCGGCGAACCTGGCGGAGCTCGACCGGCAGTTAGCCGGGCTTGCCGCGGCGCAGCGGCTCGAAGTCGAGGGGGGCTGGTATGCCGTGCTGCGGATTCCGGCCGTGCAGCCGGACGAGCAGACGGCGATGGAGCTTTTGCAGCGGGGCGTGTGGGCGCATCCCGGCTACTTTTTCGGGATGGAGGATGCTGGCTGGCTGGTGGTGAGTTTGCTTGGGGAGCCACGTGAATTTCTTACTGGAGTAACCGCGATGATTGCGTATTTGGGCACGCATCAAGGTAGTAACAAAAGAGGGAAATAGCTTAAATAGAAACTTTTGGAAAACTCGGTAAATAATTGTTTTAAATAAAGATAAGCGTGCACAAGTCCGAGATTGTTACCTGCGCAAAAATGGATTGGTTCGGCGCTCCTGGCCGATGGTGGTCACCGGCCCGTGACCGGGAATGACCTGGGTTTCGTCGGGCAGGGCAAGAAGCCGCGCGTGGATGGAATGGAGGATCTGGTCGAAGTCGCCGCCGGGCAGGTCCGTTCGACCGATGGAGCCGGCAAAGAGCGTGTCGCCGGCAAAGAGGAGATTGAGCGGGACGAAACGCAGGCAGATGGATCCCTGGGTGTGGCCGGGGGTGTGGAGGACCTGGGCGGGGTAGGCCACGAGGCCGACAATCCGGCCTTCGGCGAGGCTCTCGTCGGGCGGGGCGGTTTCCGGCGTAGGCACGCCGAGCCAGTCGGCCTGTTCCTCCATCATGGCGAGCAGGGGCAGGTCGTTTTCGTTCAGCAGGATGGGCGCGCCGGTGAGCCGCTTGAGGGCGAGCGCGCCGCCTATGTGGTCGATGTGGGCGTGGGTGATGAGGATCTGTTTAAGGCGCAGGCCGCGCGCGGCGAGGATCTGGTGAATGCGGGCGATCTCGTCGCCGGGATCGATGACAATGGCCTCGCCGGTGGCCTCGTCGCCGAGGACGGTGCAGTTGCACTGAAGGGGACCGACGGGAAAGGTCTCCAGAAACATGGCTTCATTGTAGAAGGGATGGTGGGTGTATTTTCGGCGCAATGACAAGGGCAGGTCGCACCGGCCTGCCTTGCGAATCTTGATGCGCCCCTGCGGCTACTTACCGGGCTTGGCGGGTGCCGACGCCGGAGCGGGCGTGGAGTTGTCCAGCACAGAATGATTCTGCGTCGAGCGCTCATAAAGAATGGTGAGCGTAAGCGAGGTGCACATGAAGATCACCGCGCACCAGGTGGTGAGGCGGGTGAGCATGTTGGCGGCGGCGCGGGGACCGAAGGCGGTCTGGGAGCCCTGTCCGCCGAAGGCGCCGGCGAGGTCGGCCGAGCGGCCCTGCTGCACCAGGATGACCCCGATGAGGAAGAGGCTGACGATGACGTGCACGACAATGACGACGTAGAAGAAAATCTGCATTGCGAAAGCTGCTTTCTCTGAAAAGAATTGCCCGGCCGCGAGGCCCAGGGCAGCGAGTTGGTGCGGAGGAGGGGACTTGAACCCCTATGCCGGATTAGGGCGCCAGCACCTCAAGCTGGTGCGTCTGCCAATTTCGCCACCTCCGCACGGGGCGAACCTATTGAGTATACCAAAGAAAAGGGGGTAATTGTGCGTGGCGGGCCTCGGAAGCAGGCCGTGGCGGCGGTGCGGATTGAGGCGTGGATTGGGCATGGAAATGCTCGCAGGGCGGGTTGAAATCAGTGCTAGGATGGAATGCACTCACCCCAACGAATTGACGGACGATGCGCATCAGTTGCTCTATGCCCGAAAGCTCCTTTCACTCTGCTTAGGGACCTTTCAGGATTGCGGGACGCGGGTCTCTATGGCGGTGCGCGGGTCCGGGTCGGCGCCGCCGCATCAATTTCAAACGTAAAAGAGGTTCAAGTGAAGTTAGACCGGTATTTTTACAGCACGGCGTCCGGCCTTTTCCTGGTGCTTATGCTGGTGGGCTTTCATGCCTTCTATCTGCATGGGACCGGCTTCCCCGACAGGCAGATTGATCCGCGCATTTTTGCGCTGGATGCCGTGCACGGTACGGCGATTGCCCTCTGGTTCGGCCTGTTCTTCGCGCAGTCGCTGCTGATTGCGGCGCGCAACCGCAAGCTGCACATGACGCTGGGATGGGTCTCGGTGGTGCTTGGCCCTGCGGTTGCCGGCCTCGGGATAGCTGTGGCAATCACGTCCGTGCGAATCACGGATCCGCGGTTCCACTTCTTTGGCATGCTCTATTCGCGCTTCCTTCTGGTGATGTTGGCCGAGATGGCGATGTTTGCGGGGTTTGTTGCGGCTGGCGTGCTGACGCGAAAGAAGCCGAGGATTCACCGCAACATGATGCTGATGGCGAGCCTGTCAATTCTGCCCGGCGCGACGGGCCGCACTCCACCTCTGCTCGCACTCTTCGGGACGGCCGGATGGATGGGCTTGTTCGGCGCGACATTTTGCATCGGCCTATTGCTTCTCCTTGTGCGCTGGGCGATGATGCGCCGGTTCGACCCCTGGCTTGCGGCGGGCTTGGCCATCTGGGTGGCCGTGTTCACCGGCTCGATGTATTTGGCGATGACGCCGGTCTGGGATCGCATGGCGGCAGTCGTCCTTCGCTAGCGAATTTGCGCGTGCGAAATGAGCCTCAAATGCCAAGGCGCGTCATCCATTCGGCGAGGGCTTGTGCGTTGGCTGAACCGGCGGCGTGCGCGTCGCGGACGCTGCAGCGGTCGGCTTCCGGGCGGTTCTGGCTGAGCTTGAATTTCCCTTCAATGCGCGCAAGGGGAATGCGGAAGCCGACAATGTTGCCGAGCATGGTGCGGCGAAAGCCCTCAGGGAGGCTGGCCCACTGCTCGGCGTAAGCGGGCTCATGGTTGTGGATGAGGCCGTCGAGGAGCGCCAGTTTGCCGGGTTCGTCGTCAACGAGCTCGAGGGTGCCGTAGGCGTGGACGGCGATGTAATTCCAGGTGGGCACGGAGAGCTGCTCGGCATAGAGGGTGGGCGAAACGTAGGCGTGCGGACCGGGAAAGACGACGAGGGTCTCGCGGCCGGCGAGCGTCTGCCAGTGCGAGTTGGCGCGGGCAAAGTGGCCTTCGATCAGGCCGTGCTCGCCTTCATCGCGGACAACAAGGGGAAGGTGCGTGGCCACCGGCGACGCATCCGGGCCGGGGCCGAAGAGGATGGCAAAGGAGTAGGCGCGCATGGCCTCAAGCAGCATGGCGCGGTCCGTGATCTGATTGAAGCGCGGCGTATACATCGGTCTCCTCGCGTGTTCAAGATTGGGCAGTCACTTCGTCAACACAGACGGCGCGGATTCAAAGAGCGAAGCAAGGATGTATAGCTGATGATAAGCTGGCGGACGCACGTGAGTTGAGCAAAACGAGGGAGGCTGGAATTGTCCGAGATGCCGACGATGCAAGGCGCGCAGGGAACGGCCGGGAAACCGCGCGGCGTTTGGCCGGCGGTGGCCCTGGTTTTCACCGCGCCGCTGGTCGCGGAGTATTTGCTGGGCGATTTGCCTCTCAAGCTGCTTCCTGCGCTGATCGTGCTTGCGCCGATGTATGGCGGCGGTGCGCTGCTGATCCGCGAAACGGTGCGCAGAACGGGCCGCGGATGGCCGAGCATTCTGCTGCTGGGGATGGCCTATGCAATTCTGGAAGAGGCCTTCACCACGCAGTCGCTCTTCAATCAGAATTATCTGCATCTGAATCTCGGGCTGCTTGCGCCGGGCTACATTCCCGCTCTGGGCATTGGTGGTTGGTGGACGTTGTGGATGCTGAATGTGCACGCGGTGTGGAGCATCTCCACGCCGATTGCGTTGATTGAGGGCTGTGTACCCGGCAGGGCGCGGACTCCGTGGCTGGGTCGCGCGGGAATGGCAGTGGTCGTGCTGGTGTTTCTCATTGGCGTGGTTTCCACCACGCTCATCGGCTACCATCAGGATCATTTTGTTGCCTCCACGGGCCAGTTTGTGGGCGCGGCCATTGCAATTGTGCTGCTGGTTTGTTGCGCGTTTGCGCTGCGGCCCAAACAGGCGAGTGAGCGGTCAGGGAGTGCACCTTCGGCGTGGCTGCTGGGAGCGTTGGCCCTCGCCTTCGCCTCTGCAGCGTTGCTGATTCCGATGAGCTGGGGTTGGGGATCCGCGGGCGCGCTTCTGGCCCTGGATGCGGGAATGCTGGCGGTGGTGCTTGCGTGGTCGCGCAGGGGGAGGATGCAACTCCGCCACCAGGTTGCGCTTGGCGCGGGCGCGGCACTGGCCTACGGATGGCATGCATTCCTGCAGCATCCGGCCGTGGGCGCGGTGAGTACGAGCGTGCGCGTGGGGAATGCGATCTTTCTGGGCGGCGCGGTGGGGCTTATCTGGCTTGCCGCGAAACGGACTGCGGCCGCGGAGCTAGACGGAGCGATCGGGAACACGGAGTTCACGCGAGGCGAGTGAGACGCCCGAATCTCAGATGCTACTGAATGCGATCGAAGCGGAAGTTCTTCTCGCGAAGGGCGTGACTGATGGTCGTAATGTGCGCCGCGCAACTGCCGGGCGTCAGAAGACCGTGGACAGCTTGGCGAAGGCGTCGAGCTCGATGAGGTGCTGGCCGTGAGCCGGCGCGGCAACTTCGGCGTGCTCCAGGACCCACGTGTCCTTGTGAAACAGAAAGACGGCATGCAGTCCGGCGGCCAGCGCGGGGTTGATGTCACTTTTGGGGCTGTTGCCAATCATCCAGCTTGCCTGCGGGGCGAGCTGGTGGCGCTCGACGACGCTGCGGTAAATGGAAGGGTCCTTCTCCGGGACAATTTCAACGGCGAAGAAGTGCGGCGCGAGGCCTGAGCGGGCAAGCTTGTCGGCCTGTTCAGCGTGGTTGCCCTTGGTCATCAGGATCAGGCGATGGCGCATGGCCAGCTCGGCGAGTGTCTCGCCGACGGCGGGCAGCAGCTCAATCTCCTGTTCGGAAATGGACTCGGCGAAGCTCTCGACGCGCTTGCGCTTCTGCGGCGTCATCGGCTCGGAGCTTAGGCGCTCAAAGCAGGCGACCAGCGAGCGGGTGAAGCTGGAGAGTCCGTAACCGTGCGCCAGAATGGTTTCGCGTTCCACCTCATTGAGAACATTGCGCACCTGGGCGGACGTGTAGGTGTGGTGGTCCAGGTAGCCGATGAAGGCGGCGATGGCGCGCTCAAAGTAGAGGTTGTTCTCCCACAGGGTGTCGTCAGCGTCGATGAGCAGAGTTTGACCGCGCGGAAATCTGGGCATGGCCTCTATGGTAGTGAATCGGGCCAGAGCGTGAAACAGGGCGCGAAAACGGGCGAGACGCAGAACGCAAAACAGGACAGGAAATAAGGAACGAAACGGGGAAGAGAATTACGCGCGAGCAAGCGCTGTGGCAGCGTTGCAGGTGTGGGCTGGGGGCGCGGGAGAATTTTCGCATCTTGTTGAAGTTCCGACGATGCTGTGCCTGGAAATCATTGAAAATTAGGAGTGAAAACTATTTTGTTGACAATCCGCGAACCTGGGAGCAACCAGGACCATGCAGGCCCGCGCGCAAGGCTACAAGGGTCTGCGAGAACTGTGGTAGACTCGCCTCTTCCGGAGGGAATCGGTATGCGAGTCGCGGTTCGAATGGCAGCGGTGTGTGCGCTGGCGATGGCGCTCCAGTGCGCGTACGCGGCGGATGCGAGCGGAAACTGGAAAGGGAGCTTTGAATTCCAGGGAAACAGCGTGGAGCTGACTTTTCACCTGAAGATCGCGGGCAACGCGGTGACCGGCACGGTGGACGGGCTGCCGACTTCTCCTGCGCCGATCGAAGACGGCAAGGTGAGCGGCGACACGCTGACTTTTGCCGTGAATACCGACTACCAGGGGCAGACCTACCAGCTTATGTACCAGGGCAAGGTGAGCGGCGACGCCATTGACTTCAACTTCGGCACGCCGGACGGCTCCTGGAACGCCGAGCTGACGGCCAAGCGCAGCGCGGAGGTGGCGGCGGCGCCGGACGTGAGCGGCGACTGGTCGGGCAGCTTCGATTTCCAAGGCACGAGCGTACCGCTCACGCTTCATATGAAGAGCGCCAGTGGCGTGGTGACGGGAACAGTGGATGGGCTGGGCACTTCGCCTACAGAAATTCACGACGGAAAGCTGGCGGGGGAGACGCTGACGTTCTGGCTCAATACCGATTACCAGGGGCAGACCTACAAGCTCGATTACAGCGGAAAGGTCGCGCCGGACCACATCGATTTTTCCTTTGGTACCGAGGATGGAAGCTGGGGGACGACGATGACCGCGACAAGGCCCGGAGCGGCTCCAGCGCCCACACCGGCACCCGCGACAGTGCCCTCACCGGCTCCCAGGACCCTCTCCGGCATCCTCTCCGGCACCGGCACCTACCAACCCGCAGGAATGAACTGGCTGACGGTTTGATGACAAGAGCTGATGGAAGGGCCGCCGGGCGGCCCTTTTGCGTGGGCCCCGCTTGGGGGTGCTGGACGGTGCGCTCGCTATTGTGCGGGCCCGGAGCCGGAAGCCGGTATCTGAGCCTGAGCGTTGGCCTTCGCTGAGATCCAGGTTTGCAGTTTTGGCTGCTGGAGCGCGCGAAATTCCACGCAGCCATTGATGCGCTCCTTCGCGTGGCGGAGCGCGACGGTGGCAACGCCCACCTTATGCACGGCGAAGAATTGCCCAATCTGGTCACGAGCCGCATCAGAGCAGAAGCCGCCGGTAGAGCCGACGAGATACTGGCCCATCTCCGGCGTGAGCTCGGCTTGCACCTCGTCCCAGTGGGTCCGGATGAACTTCCAGGCGAGGTCGCGGGTCTTGTCGCCTCTTAGTGCGATAGCGAGCTGGATGGTGGCATCCTGTTTGCGCACCTGGCCGGAGACGGCGAAATTGAGTGCGCGCTCGGCGAGCGAGGGATTCTTGAAGTATGCCAGCAAGCGCAGCGCGCGCTGCTGCATCTCGGGATTGCTGGAGGTCTCGTAAGTCTTCTGGAGCTGGTCAAAGAGATGGGCGTCGCCGTGAATGGCGGCAAGGCTCAGCGCGGTCTGTCCGAGCGTGGGCTCCACGGACTCCGGATCGGCGAGATATTTCTCGGCAATTTCGCGCGCCTGGGCCAGGATGGCTGGATCTTCACCGTAGTTGCCCAGCACACTCAAGAGCGTGGCGCGCAGCTCGCGACGGTCGGGCGAGTCAGTTGACGTGGGCGCTCCCAACTGCGCGTAAGCTGGCGCGAAGTTGTCGCGAATCCAGGCAGAGAGCGCTGCCTTTTGCGCCGGAGAAGCTGCAACGCGCTCGTAAATGGTCGCGACTCCGCCAATGGCCGACGCAAGCACAGCTGCGTTGGGATCCTTGCGAACGGCGGCGACCAGGTTGAGATAGTCGCCGACTGAGGCTTGGTCGGCGCGAACCTGCGCCCACTCGTCGCCGATGAATTTGATGCGCTCCGCGGGCGCAAGACCGGTTTCCACGCGCGCGACGAGATGCTCGTAAACGCTCGACGGATATTCGCTGCGGTAGTAGCCCTTGCCGCGCGCGTCGGCAAAAAGGAAGCCGTCAGCGGGAACCTTGAGCTCAGTGGTCGAGGGAGTCAGGACTTCGCAATCCTGACTGCCGCTTGCTGTTTTGAAGCAGACGGGCAGAGTCCACTTCTGTGCCGTGTTGGCCTTGATGCTGGGGCTCAAAAAGAAGCGGCGCTGCGAGACGGAGACCATGCCGTTCTGCGGTGTGCCGAAAGTGAGCAGCGGCACTCCGGGCTGCGCCACAAGCGAATCCATGATCTTGTCCACGGGCTTGTGACTCACGGCGGTCTCGGCATTCCAGAAGTCCTGCGCCGTGGCGTTGCCGTAGTGATGCGCCTCAAGATATCTGTGCACGCCCTGGCGGAAGACCTCAGGGCCGAGATAGTTTTCGACAGTGAGCAAAACATCGCTGCCCTTGCCGTAAGAGATGCCATCGAACATCTGCTCGATCTCATCGCGCGTGTCGGCCTTGGCGCGAATGGCGCGGGTGGTGGGTTCCGCGTCCAGGTTCAGCGTGCCATCTTCGCTTGAAGCCACGTCCTGCGCGATGTGCCACTCAGGATGCATGGCGGCAACGGCCTTGCTCTCCATCCAGGTGGCAAAGCCCTCGTTGAGCCAGATATTGTTCCACCACTGCATGGTGACGAGGTCGCCGAACCACTGGTGCGCCATCTCGTGCGCGACGACCAGCGCAACATTTTCCTTTACACCGACGGTGGCCGTGGCGGGATCAAGGAGCAGATCGGATTCGCGATAGGTGATGGCGCCGAAGTTTTCCATCGCGCCTGCTTCAAAGTCAGGAATGGCGATGAGGTCGAGCTTCTTCATGGGGTAATGAATGCCGAAGTAGTTGTCGTAGTAGTGGAGGACAAATTCGGCGACGCTGAGGGCGTAGGGCGTGAGGTGAACCTTATCCGGCGTGGCGCAGACGCGAATGGGCGTGCCGTCGGCCGAGCCCGAGGAGCACTGGAAATCGCCGACGAGGAAGGCGACCAGATAAGTGGACATGCGCGGCGTGGTGAGGAAGGTGAGCGTGTGCTTGCCAGCGCCGGGGCCGGGTGTATCCCCGACGATGGGGCCGTTCGAGATCGCAGTGTCGCCCTTGTCCACGACGAGCTTGATGCTGAACGACGCTTTGAAGGCCGGTTCGTCGAAACAAGGAAAGGCGCGGCGCGCGTCGGTGGACTCAAATTGCGTGACGGCGTAATTGCGGTGGTCGCCTTTGGAGAGATAGAAACCGCGAAGCTTGTTGTTCAGGATGCCGGAGTAGTGGATGGAGAGCGTCGCTTTGCCGGCGGCGAGCGGATTCGGGACCGTGAAGGTGACCTGTTCCTTGTCTGGATGGAGCGCAACAGTGGCGGTTTGCGTCTTGCCGTCGGCGATGACGGTGACCGACTGGTAGGCGAGCTCGGCTGAGTTGACAGTGATGGTGTTCGAGGGATTCGTCAGCACCACATCGATGGTTTCCACGCCGGTGAAGGTCGCGGTCTTCAGGTCCGGCGCCAGCGTCAGCGCGTAATGCGTGGGAATGACGCTGGTGGAGAGGCGCTCCGCGCGCAGGGCGCTGGGGCAAGCGAGCGTGAGCAATGCGACTGCGGAAGCGAAGCAAAGACTACGAAGCAAAGAGAAGCGAAATGCGGTTTTCATGAGGTCCTTTTGTGCGGAACGCCAGGATGCAAGGGTTCGCGCGCGAGCCGGGTGCGCTTGGGAACCGGAGAGTTCTGGCGCGGGGGATTCAGGAGTACGGTTTCCTCCGTCGCACCCATTGTAGCGGCCTGCGGAGTATTCAGGCGAGGGACGGGCAGGTTTCGCGTCGTCGCGGGCAACCGCGGCGCATGGCGCGGAGTACCTATTCAGTGGGCGCGGGCGGTTCATGAGCGGCGTCAGGACTCTTGGCGGGCAGGATGGAATCGAGCAGCAGCAGCAAGGCGCCAATGACGATGGAGGAGTCCGCGATGTTGAAGTCGGGCCAGTGATAGGCGAAGATGTGAACCTCGATGAAGTCGACGACCGAGCCGTAGAGAACGCGGTCATGCAGGTTGCCGAGCGCGCCGCCAAGCACCAGTGCAAGCGCGACGGTGGCGAGGCTGATGCGGCTGCCCAGGCGCACCAGCGCTGCGATGACCACGAGGGCTGCGAGCAAAGTGAATGCGATGAGCGCGAGGCGGACGGTGTGCGGCGAGGCGGAGTCCGCGAAGAGCGAGAAGGCCGCGCCGTCGTTGGTCCAGTGGGTGATGCGCAGGACGCGGGGAATGACCGGAATTGCGCCGCCGATGCGAATGTGCGCCGCGACCCAGGTTTTGGTCAGGCGGTCGGCGACGAAGACGAGAGCCGACAGGCTGAGCAGCCAGGGAAGCCGGCGAGGTGCGGGAAAGCTCACTGTGTGGCCTCTTCGGAGCCTTCCGCTCCCTCTTGCGGTCCATCTTGAGGCGGCGCAATGTTCATGGCCTTCAGCGCGGACTTGCACCGCGTGCAGACGTTCTGCCAGATGCCATAACTCGAAACTTCCGGCATGAAGTTCCAGCAGCGTGCGCACTTGTGGCCCGAGGCGGGAAGGGCAGTGACAGAGAGCGCGGGGCCTTCGACGACCGTGACCGCGCTGACGTTGATGACTTCCTTCAGTCCGTCGGCGTGTCGCTCAAGGAGCTTGAGCAGATCGCCGCCGGCAGCGATGCGCAGATCCGCTTCCAGGCTCTTGCCGATGCGCTTGACTTGACGCTCCTCTTCAAGCACTCGGAGGGCTTCATCGCGAACTTCAAAAAGCTGCTTCCATTCGTCGAGCAGAGGCGCGGGGTTCTCGGAGAAAATTTCTTCCGGTTTGGGGAACAGCGCGAGATGGACGCTGGATTCGCGGTTCTCGACGGCGGGCAGGTATTCCCAGACTTCGTCGGCGGTGAAGCTGAGGATGGGCGCGACCAGCCGGACCAGAGCCTCGGTAACTTGCCAGAGCACAGTCTGCGCGGAGCGGCGCGCCGGGCTCGAAGGCGCGAAGGTGTACATGCGGTCCTTGAGCACGTCAAGGTAAAAGGCGCTGAGATCGACAATGGCGAACTCGTTGACTGCCTGATAGACGCGGTGGAATTCAAAGGCCTCATACCACGCGAGAATTTTTTCGGTCAGGTCGCGGGTGCGGGCCAGCATGTAGCGGTCGAGCGGCATCAAATCTTGCTCGGCGACGCGGTCGCGGGCGGGGTCGAAGCCTTTGAGGTTGCCCAGCAGAAAGCGGAAGGTGTTGCGCAGCTTGCGATAGAGGTCGGCGCAGCGGGCCATCAGGTTTTCGCTGGCGGCCATGTCTTCGCGGAAGTCGATGGAGGCGACCCAGAGGCGGACGATTTCGCCGCCCATGCGGTTGGCGATGTCGACCGGATCGACTCCATTGCCGAGGGATTTTGACATGGCGCGGCCCTGCTCGTCGAGGGTCCAGCCGACGGTGGCCACGTGCGAATACGGCGCGCGGCCGCGCAGAGCGACCGAAGTGAGCAGCGAGGAGTGAAACCATCCGCGATGTTGGTCGCCGCCTTCCAGATACAGGCACTCGGTGCCCTTCTCGTTTTGGAAAGATGTATAGGCCGGCTCGAGTTCTGGGTCGGACTCGCAGACGGCAAACCAGCTTACGCCGGAGTCGAACCAGACGTCGAGAATGTCGGTTTCCTTGCGGAATCTGGTTCCGCCGCAGTCTTCGCACGCGGCGTTTTGAGGCAGCAGTGCCGAAACATCCGACGTGTGCCACGCCTCGGCGCCTTCGCGGTCAAAGAGATCGACGATGGTGCGATTCAACTCGGGCGAGAGGATGGGCTTCTGGCAGTCCTCGCAGAGGAAGACGGCGATGGGCACGCCCCAGATGCGCTGGCGGCTGATGCACCAGTCAGGGCGCGTGGCAATCATGTTGGTGATGCGCTCCTTGCCCCATGCCGGGTCCCAGACCACCTTGTCAATCTCTTCAATCGCGAGCTGGCGGAAGCTGATTTGCGAGCCATCGGTACGCTTGATAGGCGCTTCAAGGGAGATGAACCACTGCTCGGTGGCGCGGAAGATGACAGGATTGTGGCAGCGCCAGCAGTGCGGGTAGGAGTGCTCGAGCGGGGCCATGGCCAGCAGCGCGCCACGCGTTTTGAGCAACTCGATGACGAGGGGGTTTGCGTCCCAGACTGTTTTGCCGTCGAATGCGGGCGGCGTGGCCTCGGGCCAGACGGCGGGGTCGTAGTGGATGACGCCGGCGGCATCCACGCGGCAGGCGGGGTCCAGGCCGTAGCGCTGGCCGGTGTAGAAGTCGTCCGAGCCGTGGGAGGGTGCGGTGTGGACTGCGCCGGTTCCGGTGTCAGCGGTGACGTACGTGGCCAGGACGCCGAGGATGGTCCGGTTGAGGAACGGGTGCTGGAATGTGGTGTGCTCAAGTGCGGCGCCTTTGAAGCGGGCGATCTCGTGCGCGCCTTCGAGCTTGCAGGCGGCAATCACGCTGGCGGCCAACTCCGCGGCTACGATGTACACCGGTCCCCCAATCAAGGGGGAACTTTCTGGGCCGCCCGCTGTCCCGAGCGCCACATACTCGAAATCGGGATGAAACGCGACGGCGAGCGAGGCGGGCAGGGTCCAAGGTGTGGTGGTCCAGATGATGGTCCAGACGCGGTGGCCTGCCAGCAGGCGGTTGATTTGCTCGTTCCCGGTGGCGTGGTCGTCCAGCATCGCATAGCGGACAAAGACCGAGGGGCTGGTATGGTTCTCGTACTCGACTTCAGCCTCGGCCAGGGCGGTGCGGTCGTGGATGCACCAGTAAACGGGCTTGAGGCCACGATAAATGAAGCCCTTCTCGAGGAAGCCGTAGAATGCCTCGAGGGTGCGTGCCTCGTAATCCCGGGCCATGGTTTTGTAGGGCTGCTGCCAGCGGCCGAAGCAGCCGATGCGCTCGAACTGCGCGGTCTGCAGGTCAACATACTTCTGGGCGTAGTTGCGGCAGGCCTCCAAGACGGCGGGGACGGGCATTTCCAGCTTCTTGCGGCCCAACTGCTCGTCCACTTTGATTTCGATGGGCAGGCCGTGGCAGTCGAAGCCGGGGAGATACGGCGCGTCAAAGCCGGCCATGGTCTTCGATTTGACAACAAAATCTTTCAGGCCCTTGTTGAGCGCATGGCCCAGGTGGATGGGGCCGTTGGCGTAAGGAGGGCCGTCGTGGAGCAGATAAGCGGGGCGGCCGCGGCCCGCCTTGCGCAGCTCGTCATAGAGGCGCATCGAGGCCCAGCGCTCAAGCCGAAGTGGCTCATTTTGCGGCAGGTTGGCCTTCATGGGGAAGGCAGTTTGGGGCAAAGTCAAAGTCGCCTTCAACTCCGGCGCTGGAGACATCGGGACTCCCTGGTTCAACTTCGGAATGGTTCCTTGGCTAGTGTAAACGGCGCGCGAAGATTTTCGGTAACCCCGGCGGTGGCCTTCCGTCTATTGAAGAAGGGAATTCGTCTCTATGAGTGAGTTGCCGGCGGCGAGGATGCGGTTCTGAGAGGGAAGCATGCCAGTTGTGGAGACAACAGCGGGCGACATCAAGCATAATGAGATGATGGACCTGGATACGGCGCGTTCCCCGGTTGGGACCGGGCAGGCGATGGGGCCAGCAGCAGATATGGGAAACGACGTACTCATCCAGCCCGAGACAAACCGAGGGGCCGCGCTGCCCACAACGCAGGGCCACGAGCTTGATGCGTTTCTGGGCAAGGCGTTCGAGGAGAAGCCAATCTGGGCTGGTCTCTACGAGGGCATCCGCGATGTTTTCTTTCCACCCAAACTGCCTCCGCTGGAACTGACCTGCACGCCGATTCCGGTGCCGGACCGGATGGCCGTGAAGCCGAATCCGTGGGCCATCGGGATTTCGACAACGCTGAATCTGATCATTCTGGGGATTGCAATCTGGCTGGGCATCAAAGCCGTGGTCAAGATTGTGAAGCCAGCGTTGCAGGCGACCAACATCGACGTGGGGAAGTTTGCGCTGAAGGCGCCCAAGGCCGGGACGGCAGCGGGCGGCGGCGGGGGCGGCGGGTCGCACTCGACGATTGACCCTATCAAAGGACACCTGCCGGACCGCGCCAAGGATCCGCTTGCGCCGCCCATGGTGCCCAAGCTGGACAAGCCCAAGCTGGCCGTGGATGCGGCCATCAATGTGCAGACGAATATCCAGCTACCGGATAACCCGAACATGCCGAACCTGGGCGTGGCGGTGTCGCCGAATGTCAAAATGGAATCGAATGGGCAGGGCGGCGGCGCGGGAATGGGCTCGGGCTATGGCGGCGGTCTGGGCAACGGCAGAGGCAACGGATTCGGGCCGGGCACCGGCGGCAACACCGGCAACGGCGTGTATCAGGTGGGCGGCGGGGTCTCCGCGCCTTCTCTCATTTACGCGCCTGAGGCGGAATTCAGCGATGAGGCGCGGCGCGCCAAGTACTCGGGATTGTGCCTGATCTCGGTGATTGTAGACGCACAGGGGAACCCGAGGAATCCGCGGGTCGTTCGGACGCTGGGCATGGGGTTGGACGAGAAGGCGCTGGAAGCCGTGCGGAAATACAAGTTCAAGCCGGCCATGAAGGACGGACGAACGCCGGTCGCGGTGATGATCACCATCGAGGTGAACTTCCACCTCTATTAAGCTTTGCAGTCCATGGAATCCGAGGCGGAGCGATTTTTGCTCCGCTTTTTTGCGCCCTCTGGTTCGATGAGTCAATCGATTGATCCCGCTACGGCCGCGGGTCCGCTGTGATACTCTTCGCAGGAATTTTTTTGCTGGAGGTTGCGATGCGGCTACGAGTTTGGACAGGATTGGCGGGATTGCTCGCGGTGGTGTTTGCGCTCGGGCTGGCGGGTGCGGCGCGCGCGCAGCAGAGCGCAACCACGGACTATCCCTTCCGGAATCCAAAGCTGAGCGATGACGCGCGCATTGACGACCTGCTGAGCCGGCTGACCTTGCAAGAGAAGATTTATCTGATGTCAAACCATCCCAAGATTCCCCGGCTGGGAATTGTCTTTTCCGGCCAGGTGGAAGGGCTGCACGGGCTGGCGCTGGGCGGGCCAGCCGGCTGGGGCGGACGAGGCCGCCAACCGCTGCCGACGACAATTTTCCCGCAGGAAAAGGGGCTGGGCGCGACGTGGGACCCGGCGCTTGAGGAGAAGATTGGCGCGCTGGAGGGCTACGAGGCTCGCTACGACTACCAGAATCCAGTTTTTGACCGCGGTGGCGTGGTGGTGCGGGCGCCGAATGTGGATCTGAGCCGCGATCCGCGCTGGGGGCGCACGGAGGAGTCGATGGGCGAGGACCCCTACCTGGTGGGCACCATGACGGTGGCCTTCATTCATGGGCTGCAGGGCCCAGACCCGAAGCACTGGCAGGCGGCGTCGCTGATGAAGCACTTTCTGGCCAACGAGAACGAAGACGGGCGCACGCATTCCTCGTCGGATTTCAGCGAGCGGCTCTTTCGCGAATACTACTCCGTACCGTTTCGTATGGGCTTTGAGCAGGGCGGCTCACGCGCGGTGATGGCATCCTACAACGCATGGAACGGCATTCCCATGATGATTCATCCGGTGCTGAAGAGCGTGATGATCAAGGAGTGGGGCAATGACGGACTCATCTGCACCGATGGCGGCGCGCTGGGCCTGCTGATTACTTCGCACAAAACCTTTCCCACGCGGGAACAGGGCGCGGCGGCCGCAGTGAATGCGGGCATCAATCATTTTCTCGACTTCTACCAGCCGGACCTGGCCAAGGCGGTGAAGGATGGGCTGGTGAGCGAGACGCAGATTGATGCGGTTCTGAAGAATCTGCTGCGGGTGTATCTGCGGTTGGGTGAGATGGACCCGGAGGGCGTGGATCCCTATGCGAAAATCGGCCGGGAATCAGATGGAAAGCTGCCGCCGTGGGAGCGGCCCTCGAGCCGCGAGCTGGCGCGGCGGGCCACGGATGAGTCCATTGTGCTGCTGAAGAACGAGGACCACACGCTGCCGCTGGACAAGGCGAAGCTGAAGACCGTGGCGGTGATTGGGCCGTGGATTGGCCAGGTGCTGCTGGACTGGTACAGCGGCACGCCGCCCTACTCGGTGAGCATTCTGGACGGCATTCGTCAGGCGGTGGGCAGGAACGTGAAGGTGCTGTTTGAAGACGGTTCCGACGAGAAAGAAGCGGCGGAACTGGCCGGCAGAGCAGATGTGGCGATTGTGGTGGTGGGCAACCATCCGGAGTGCAACGCGGGCTGGGACCAGTGTCCAACGCCTTCCAACGGCAAGGAGGACGTGGATCGCAAGACCATCGAACTCGAGCAGGAGTCGCTGGTGAAGGCCGTCTACGCCGCGAATCCGCATACCATCGAAGTGCTGCGCTCGAGCTTTCCCTATGCGATTGTGTGGAGTGAAGAGCATGTGCCGGCGATTGTGCACATGGTCCACAACAGCCAGGAAGAGGGCCACGGGCTGGCCGACGTGCTGTTCGGCGCCTACTCGCCTGCGGGGCGGCTGACGCAGACCTGGCCGACGGGCGACGCGCAGTTACTGCCGATGATGGACTACAACCTGCTGGACGGGCGCACCTACATGTACAGCAAGGAGAAGCCGCTGTATCCCTTCGGATTTGGTCTGAGCTACACAACCTTTGCCTACGAAGGCCTGAAGCTGAGCGCGCCCACGATGGATTCGGACGGCAAGGTGGAGGCGACGGTGACAGTGAAGAACACGGGCCCGCGCGACAGCGACGAGGTTGTGGAGATGTATGTCGAGCACCTGGACTCCGCAGTGACGCGGCCGCGGATTGAGCTTGAAGGCTTCCGGCGCGTACACATTGCCGCCGGCGCAGAGCAGGAAGTGACCATCGAGCTGAAGGTGCGCGACCTGGCTTACTGGGATAAGGCGGGCCACGCTTGGCGCGTGGAGAAGGAGCCGGTGCGCGTGCTGGCAGGCGGGTCGAGCGACAAGCTACCCGTGCAGGCGGTGGTGAAGGTGACCACGAGCCAGGATTTCAAGCCGTAACTCTTCAAGCCGGGATTCTTGCCTTTGGGTTTGTGCTCATCATCGGCGATGTGAGCCTGTTCAAGCGTAGCAATCAGCTGGCCAGTTATGTGGGACTGATACTGCGTGAGCACAGTTCAGGCGGCAAGCAGCGGCTGGGCTCGATCAGCAAGCAAGGCAATCGATTTCTGCGCCAGTTGCTGGTGGAAGCAGCGCAGACAGTGCATCGGCTGGATGAAGGATTTCGCAAGCAGTATCAGGCTCGCTGCCACCACCAGCCGAAAGACGTGGCCAAGGTGGCGGCGGCCGCGAAAGAAAATTCCCCACAATCGTCTGCAGGTGGCCGTTCGTCAGTCCGGTTCGCGGCAGGAACTCGGAAGGCCGCAGCGACCGCGCTTCAAGCGGCTTCTGCGCCGTCACACTTTGCTTGGATTCTGGGATCACTGGGGCCTTCGGCAATCGGGATGCGGCGTCGATTCAGGCTGTCTGAGCACATTCAACGGCGTTCGAACCTCCGCCTGCCGACCATCCTCAAGCCACAGATTAGATGGTACGTCAGCCTTCAGCAGTGCGCTGCGCTACCCACGCGACGGAAAAGCATCGCGGCCTGCATCAACCTTCTGCTATTGCTGTAATCCTGTGAGCCGAAGCAGATTGGCAAAACGAGGATCGCTGCGCAGCGGATCGAGGCATGGATCTACTTTCAGATACACCATGCCCACGTCGTGCGCGTGATAGGCCTCCTCCAGCCATCGGAACGTCGGATCCTTCTCTCCCAGCCCGGCGTAGACAAGCGCAATTTCATACCGGCCCACTCCATCGGCCTTCACGTCGTTTTCCAGCCGTTGAATCACTTTGTGCGCGGCATCGGTCTGGCCCGCGCGCGCATACACATTCCCCAGGTGTCCCAGCGAGTACGGACCGTCACCCGACTTCTTAAACGCCTTGATTGATTCGGCATACATCCCCTTTGCGGCATAGATGTCGCCAAGCAAAAAATTCCAGTCGGGCAGGTTGATATTCAACCCTTCTGCGGTTCGCGCCACGCTCAGCGCCCGGTTGTAACGGTGCGCAAAGTAGTAGATAAATCCCTCGGCATGAAAGGTGCTGCCTGAAACCGGATCCAAGTCCACGCTCTGCTCAATCTGTGCAAAGGCTTCGTTTGAGTGCCCCGTCCGCACCAGATAAAAAGCGTACTTCTCGTGATTGGTCGCAGAGCTCGGATTGAGCGAAATCGCCTCGCGAAACTCCGCATCCGCCGCCGGCCAGTTCCAGTCCATCGTCATCGCCGTGTTGCCCAGCTCCGCGTGCGCCTCTGAAAACGAGTCTTCCAGCGCAATCGCCTTCAGCGCCTCGGCCTTCTGCTGCTCAAATGCCTCCTTATAGGGCATCTGGCCGGACTCGCCCAGCATGCCATAGCAGGTGGCCAGCGCCGAGTGCGCCTTCGCGTAATCCGGGCTCTTCGCAATGGCCTGCTGGAAGTCGTCGATCGCCCGCCCGCAATCGCCGGCGTTGCGTTGCAGCAGGCCATGCAGATAGAGGTCCTGCGCATCGGGATCGACCGCCTCCTTTCTCCCCAGTCGCGCCTCCTCCTGCGGAGTCACCTTAGTGCTGATCTCCTCGGCAATCGCCTGCGCCACTTCGCCCTGCCAGGCAAACACGCTGGTGATGTCCTGCACATACGTGCTGGCCCACACTGGCCGGTCCGTGCTCGCGTCAATCAGTTGCACGCTGATACGCACCTGATTTCCATCCCGCAGCACGCCGCCTTCCACCACGCCGTCCACTGAAAGCTCTTTCGCGATCTCCGGGAGCGTCTTTTGTGTTCCCTTAAAGCTCATCGACGACGTAAATGAAATGATCCTCAGTGTGGACACCTGGCCCAGGTCGTTGATCAACTCCTCCGTCAATCCATCCGCAAAATAGTCCTGCGTGGAAACGCCGGAGAGATTATCAAAGGGAAGAACGGCGATGGAATGGATTCCCTTCGGAGGTGCCGGAGACGCCAGTCGCTTGTGCATCACGGCGAAAATGACGATCACGGCCAGAACGCACACTGCCGCGACAAGCAGCGCCACGCGCGCCCAGGGTGTAGCCGTCTTCTCCGCCGCGGCAGCCCTGCGAAGACTCCGCGAGGTCGAAGTCCTGGCCGGCCCTCCCCTGGGCAGGCCTGCTGAAATCGCGGCGGCGGCAGTCGGCGTTGCATCCTCAGCCTTCTGCTTCGGCTCGGCCGTCTCGAAGTTGAACTTTGGGATATAGGAGCCGCTGGGCAACTCAATACGGACTGCCAGTTTCTCGTCCTTGGCTTCGCCGCGGTAGTACTTCGCCAGCTTCTTGCGCGCGTCGTTCGCCCGTACCCTCACAACAGAGTCGTTGCCGGTGTCGTAACCCACCGGACGGCCGAAGAGCTCGGCACCGATCATGCGTTCGCGCAGGCTGTCGGTCTCGCCTCCCAGTGTGTGCGTCACCACCAGTCGCAGAAAATCCTGCGTCCGCTTTGAACCCGCGAGGGTCCGGCTGGCCAGAATTTTCTCCAGATGCTCACGCACCACGGCGGCTTGATCCTGGCTCAGGAGTTCCTCTACATGAGGAGGAGATGGAGAAGCATACGACATTGGAAGTCGATACAGTTTTTCCCCTGGTCACCAACTATACCACCCCCGGAAACTCCACAGTGAACTTCACCCGACCCGCTTAACGTCCCAAAATTGCCCCCGCACAGGCTAATTACTCTCTCGCTCAACTCTACATTTTTCTTTCTCTTACGCAAACTTAACGGGCACCCAAACTGTTAACCGCTTTACAGGCTCATATGCTGGTGCTGAATATCCACGAAGTTTGTAGGAGAAGGAATTGGCTGTAGCCCAGCAAACGCTTACCGAACTCCAGGGGCGATATTGGATACAGCGCCAATCTAAAATTCTCGGCGCTCACGGGAGGCCGTTCATTTCTACAAGCCCGAATCTCTTCCTCTCCCCTAGGCGGCTTCACAGTCTTCAGCCCTCACCCTGGCGCTGCATTCACGGAAGACTGTCAGCCGCCGCTCTCGGGATCCTCATCGCCGGCCAGGCGGCCCTGGCGGCAATGCCCGCGCAGGTTGAACCGGAAGCCGATGCCCGCCAGGCACTCCAACAAGGTGCCGCCGACATGACCGCCGGTAAATTCGAACAGGCAGTCGCCGACTACACCCGGGTTACCCATGCCCTGCCACGGTATGCGGAGGGCTACTTCAATCTTGGCCTCGCGCTCCAGCAGGCCGGCAAACTGGATGCCGCCAGCCGGGCCCTGCGCAAGTCGCTCGAGCTCAAGCCGGGGCTCCGCGGCGCGAACCTCTTTCTTGGCCTCATCGCTTACCGCCAGAATCGCTATGAGGATGCCGAGGAATTGCTGCGGCGCGAAACGCGGATCGATCCGCATGATGCCAAGGCCTTCATGTGGCTCGGCGTCTGCTACCTGGCTCAGGACAACGCTCAGGCCGCGATTCCTCCGCTTGACAAGGCCTATGCGCTCGACCCCCCGGACGCGGACATCCTCTATCACCGCGGCCACGCTTATCTTCTGGTTGCCAACGCCTCTTACGCCGCCATGTTCAAGCTCAATCGCGACTCCATGCGCGTGCATCAGGTGCTTGGAGAGGCCTACGCCAAGAGCTTTCGCAATCAGCAGGCCATCTCCGAGTTCGAGATTGCCGTAAAGATGGCGCCCCGCCAACCCGGACTCCACGAAGAGCTGGCCGATCAGTACTGGGTCGCCGGCATTCTCGACAAAGCGGAGGCCGACTACCGCCAGGAGCTCCGGATTGATCCCTACTCAGCCACTACCATGTACAAGCTGGGCAGCCTTCTGGTCATCAATCGCAACCCTGCCGAGGGCGTCAAGCTCTTGCGCGACACTCTGCGCACTGACCCCTCGTTGAACGATGCGCATTACTACCTCGGCAGCGGGCTGATGAGCCTCGGCAGCAACCAGCAAGCCATTCAGGAGTTCAAGCAGGCCATCGCCGCGGACCCTTCCAACAAACGCGCCATCAGTTGCTATTACAAGCTGGCGATGCTCTATCGCACGCTCCACGACACCAAGGACGCACAGGAGGCGATGCAGAGCTTCCTTCACCTCAAGAGCCAGTCGGCCGCACAAAAGAATCGTGAATCGGCACAGATTGTTCGGGATCGCAATGCGCTTCCGGTCCAGGACTCGGAGCGTACATCGATCGAATCGCAACCGTGAACGGGGGCGCCACACCCACGCCAGAGTTTTTCGCGGGTCGGCAAGTTCCCACAACCGAATTGGCAACAACACCAGCGACATCTGGATCACAGACGGCACGCACCGCCGGAAACAGCTTCACTCAGGAGGCAAACAAATGGCTTCACGCAGAACTTTGAACCACATCAGAGCTGGGCTTGAGAGAACACGCGGATGTGCGCATGCGGTGGCGAACGCAGTTCTCGTACCGTTGCTGGTGCTGGCCGCGTTCGCTGTGCCCGCGCGGGCGCAACTCGATACGGGATCCATCACCGGCGTCGTGACGGATCCGTCCGGAAGAGTCGTGCAGGGAGCCTCAATCACGGCCACCCAGCAGGCCACCCACACCACTTACACCACGCAGAGCTCGTCCACCGGCTACTTCGTCTTCCCGTCTCTGCGCACCGGCTCTTACGTTGTGAAAGTCGGCGCGCGCGGATTCAAGACCACCGTACACACCGGAGTGAACGTCTCCATCGGCGCGCAGACTCCGCAGAATGTCCAGCTTGCCGTCGGATCGCAGACCGAAACTGTCAGCGTTACGGCAGGCGCCGCCGGGCTTGAGACCACCACATCAGAAATTGACGACAACATCCTGCCTGCTCAGGTGGAGGATCTTCCGCTCCAGGTCACCGGCAATCTTCGTTCCATCACTTCCATGGAATTCCTCGTTCCCGGCACCGTAGGACCCGGCACCTCTTCCGGCGGCTCGGGCTTCCAGATGACCAAGATCAACGGCGGCCAGGAAGAAGGCACAGACTACCTGGTGGATGGCATCACCACGAACCGCATGGAGAACGGCTCCGGCTCGGTGGACATCCTTACACCGTCGGTGGAAGCCGTGAACGAGTTCCACGTCAGCATCTCCGGCCTGCCTGCAAATCTGGGCAGAACCACCGGCGGCCTAGCCAACTTCAACAGCAAGAGCGGCACCAACCAGTATCACGGCTCGGTTTACGACTTTTACAAAAACGCCGCGTTCGACGCCAACAACTGGTTCAACAACGGATATCTGGCTGAGACCCCGGCCTCAGAGGTCGCCGTGCGCAACAGCCTGCAGCGGCCTGCGGACACCAAGAACGACTACGGAGTTTCGCTCGGTGGTCCCATCCGCATTCCCCACATCTATAACGGGCGCGACAAGAGCTTCTTCTTCTTCAGTTGGGAGCAGTTGCGCTACAACACGGGCTCCTCCGTCACCAGCCTCATTCCTACTCCGGCCGAGCTCGGCAACAATGGCTCTTACTTTGACTTCTCCTCCACTTTGGGTGGAGTGATTCCCGGAGCCTCTGACGCCTGCAACTCCACGCTCTACTACGGCGAAATCTTCGACCCCAACACTGAAACCACAAGCAACGGCGTCTCCTGCCGCACGCCCTTCAGCTACAACGGCAATCTGAATGAGATTCCCATCTCGAGCGAGAGCCAGGTGGCCAAGGCGGTGCTCAAGTATCTGCCCGCGCCCAACCTCAGCGGCGCGGGCACCAATAACTATGTCTACGCCACGCAGGACACCCTGGCGCAGACTGTCTACAGTCTCCGCATCGATCAGAATCTCGGCGCAAGCAACAGAATCTGGGCCTTCTACAACTCACGCGAAAACACGGATCAGGGCAACGGCCTCAATCTTCCTCCGCCCCTCACTTCAGGCGGAGGCGGTTCGGTCAATCAGCTTGGCAAGCTCTTTCGCTTCGGCTGGGACTGGATTCTGAGCCCCACATGGCTCAACTCGCTCACCATCGGTGCCAACCGCTCAAACAACTACAACCTTTCCCGCGCAGCAAACCTGAACACGGACTGGGACAGCCAGCTCGGCATCGCCAACGGCAGCGGCCCCGTCTTCCCCGGCTTCGTCTTTATCGGCAGCCCCTATCCCGGCTTCGGCCAAAACATCGATAGCCAGGATGTCGATAATACGCTCGCACTCAATGACATCGTGCACTGGCAGCACGGCGCGCACAGCTTTATGTTCGGCGGCGAGGCGCAATACCACCAGTACTCCTTCGTCAGCAAAATCGGCGGAACCTGCAGCGGAACTTCCGGCTGCTTCACCTTCTGGGACAACCAAACGGCTTCCGACACAACCTATTGGGGCCAGGACGGCAACTCCTTCGCCGCATTCCTCATCGGCCAGGCTGGAACCGCAAATGCCATCAACCAGATTCACGCACCCCGCTGGATCGCCCACTACGCATCACTCTTCGCGCAGGACGACTGGAAGGTGCGGCCAAACCTCACCCTCAACCTAGGCGTGCGCTGGAGCTATGACACACCCCGCCATGAGGCCGACGGCGACACCGCCATCTTCAGCCCCACCACTCCCAATCCGGGAGCGGCGGGCACGTCCGGCGCGCTGGTCTTTGCCGGCACCGGACCGGGCCGCAACGGAAACGCAGGCGAAACCTGGGCCAGTACTTACCTCAAGGACTTCTCGCCCCGCGTCGGCTTCGCATGGGATCCATACCCCGATCACAAAATGGTCCTACGCGGAAACGGCGGCATCTATTACGGCCCGCTTGTCTATGCCGACTTCGGCCAGGGAACGATGCAGGGATTCACGCAGAATCAGACGCTGCTCTCCGGCGACCCGCTCTCCGGTCCCCAGCTTGACGCAGGGCTTCCCGTACTCACTGACACACCGAACCTCGATCCCACTCAGTCCAACGGCCAGGGCGTGGATTACGTGGCCAATACCAACGGCCGACCCGCCATGGTCTCCACGTGGACCCTCGAAGACCAGATTGAAATCAACCCCTACACCTACTTCTCGCTCGGCTACCTCGGCAACCACGCAACGCATCTTCACGGGCTCGTCGATTATCCCAACGACATTCCGTTGAATGATCTTTCCATGGGCACCTGCCTCTTGTGGTGGGCCGTCGCGCCGTGCCCCGGCGGCTTTAGCTCGCCGCCCATCCAGCCCTATGTCGGCTTCTCCTGTGCCTCCGGTTGCACCTGGGGCATCAGCGAACCGGTCGAGCAGGCTCTGCGTCCTTACCCGCAGTATGGCTACGTCAACATGGACAGCTATCTGCAGAACGTCGGCCAGTCCAGTTATGACGCGCTCACGGCAAAGCTCGAGAGGAGGTTCCACAACGGCTTCAACATTCTCGCCTCCTACACTTTCTCAAAAACATTAACCGACGCCGACGCCATACAACCCTTCTACAGCACTCTGCAAAACCAGGGAGGCACGCAGAATCCCTATGACCACAAGGCGGAGAAGGCGGTCAGCAATGAGGACATCCCCAACAACTTCGTCGTCAGCTACCTTTATGATCTGCCCGTCGGACGCGGCAAAAAGTTCCTCGCCAACGTTCCCAAGCCGGTGAACGATTACCTCATCGGCGGATGGCGCATCAGCGGTGTCCAGCGATATCTCGGCGGGCAGCCCATCAGCTTCTTTGGCGCCAACGGCATTCCCGGATTCGACAACGGCATTCGCCCCAACCGGGTTGCAAACCAGGCCACGCACCGCTCTGGCAATTTCAACCCTTTTAACTTCATCAACGATGGCAATACCGGCTACGATCACACCTCCGGAGCCTGCAGCACCGGCTACTGGAATTGCTCCGCCTTCGCGGATCCCAATCCAAATCCTGGCGTGAACGTTCCTTATGTCTTTGGAAACATGCCGCGCAACTCGTCCGACATTCGCGCCTTCGCCTTCTACGATGAGGACCTCGGCATCAACAAGACTTTCCCCATCCGCGAAGGCATAAGCGCCGAGTTCCGAGGCGAAATGTTCAACGCCTTCAACCGCCACGTCTTCGACAAACCGGATTCCGGCGTGCAGGATACCAACTTCGGCCAGGTCGGCGGCACTCTCCTCGGCCCAAGAAACATCCAGTTCGTCTTGAGAATCAACTACTGATCCACTCGCAAATTGGCATGGGTCCGCATGCGTCCTTCGCACGCGGACCCTCCCGCCCAGCACCGGCACATGCTCCGCGCCATGCATGGGCCAAACCTCGCTGGTGAACCGTCGCTCTTGCGCTCTTCTGGGAGAAGACTCCGTGAAACTTCGCTTCTGTGCTTTCGCGGCTCTTTCGTTTCTCTGCCTGGCCGGATGCGGAGGAGGAGGGAGCTCTAGCGCGGGCGGCGGCGGCAACAATTCAACTCCGGACATGGGCACACTCTCCGCCATGGACGACAGCGCCGTTTACACCTTCACCAACGCCGCCAGCAGCATGGTGCTCGGCATCAGCGGTCAAAGCCAGATCGCCGGAGCCGCGCTCGCGCAGGAGCCCCCCGGCAACTCCAACACCGATGACGGCTGGCACGTGATGCCCATGAACAACAACCGGTACAACGTGGAGAACATGCTCACCCATCAGGTCATCGGTGTCAGCAGCGCCTCCACCTCGGCCGGAGCCCAGGTGCTGCAATGGGCTGACAACGGCACCAATGACCATCTGTGGGCCTTCTATCTCCTCACCGACGGAAACTACCTCATCAAGAACGTCAACAGCGGCCTCTACCTTGAGGACGCAAACTCCGGAACCACCTCTGCGGCCACCATCGATCAGGGCGTCCGCGCCACCACTGGAACCGGCTGCTCCTGCCAGGAGTGGAACCTCGCGTCCACCGGCAATCCGCCTTATCTCGCGCCCAATGCCGTCACTGTCTCTTACACCACGCCGGATTCGGCCAACATCGGCATCCACGATCCCTCCATGGTGCTCGCCGGTGCCAACTATGATCTCTTTTCCACGCACGGCCTCATTCACGAGCATCAATCGCAGGACATGAGCAACTTCGCCGACGCCGGCTTCGCTCTTCCCTCCCTGCCGGCCTGGACCGCCGCATACACCGGCTCCAGCGGCGATCTCTGGGCGCCGGACATCTCTGCGCACAACGGCCAGTACTGGCTCTACTACGCCGCCTCCACCTTCGGCAGCGCGAACTCCGCCATCGGCCTGGCCACCAGCTCAAGCGGCTCGCCCGGTACATTTGCGGACTCCGGCGCGCCGGTCTACACCTCGGCAGATTGCTCCGGCTCAAACGCCATCGATCCCGCTTCGGTCACTGACACCTCAGGCAACAGCTGGCTCGTCTTCGGTTCCTGGTCAAACGGAATTCAAATCGTGCCCGTCGACAACACGACCGGCGTGCCCACCGGCGCAGCCTGCACGCAGATTGCCTTCCATCCCACCGGCACCGGCATTGAGGGCGCTTACGTCTACCCGTACGGCGGCTACTACTACCTCTTCGCCTCCATCGACGACTGCTGCCAAGGCACTTCGAGCACCTACCGTATCATCGTTGGCCGATCCACCTCCGTCACCGGCCCTTACACCGATCGCGGCGGCATTGTCCTCACCAGCGGCGGCGGAACCATCCTGCTCAGCGCCCACGGCAACGTCAACGGACCCGGCGGAGAAACCGTCCTCACCGGCTCCAGCGGACCTGTGCTGGTCTACCACTACTACGACGGCAACGACGGCGGTAATCCGGCGTTGGGCCTCAACAGCCTTGTCTGGACCGTCGATGGCTGGCCTTATGTTCAGTGAGTTCTTCAGCCTCCACATCCGGCATCTGCGCCGGAATCTGCGCGCGGCATGCTGCAAGGTCCAACGGCCACATCTCATTTTGGGAGGAATCATGTCCTTCGCTTTGCGAACAATCTTCCGGGCTCACGCGCGGCGCGTCTCTTCCGCCGTCGGACTTCTCGTCGCCTGCTTTGCAGTGATCGGCCTCGCGCGCGCGCAGCAGCCCAATGCCCTTCACCTCAGCGGAGACTTCTGGGGAACCCACGATCCCTCCATCATCAAAGCCGGCAACACCTGGTACGTCTTCGCCACCGGCCGCACCGCTGCTGGCGGCCAGTTTCAGATTCGCTGCTCCAATGATCTCCATTCCTGGAAGTTCTGCGGCCAGGTCTTCGATGTCATCCCCGCCTGGATTCACAAGGAAAGCCCCGGCACTCGTGATCTCTGGGCACCGGACATCTCCTATGAAAACGGCGAGTTCCGCCTCTATTACGCCTTCTCGCTTTTCGGAAAAAACACCTCGGGAATCGCTCTGGCCACCAACAAAACGCTTGATCGCTCCAGCCCCGATTACAAATGGGCAGATCGCGGCCTCGTCCTTCGCTCCACCGCAGCGGAGGACTACAACGCAATCGATCCCAACTTCGCGCTCGACCGCCGCCATCACGCGTGGCTCGCTTTCGGCAGCTTCTGGAGCGGCATCAAGCTGCGCCGGTTAAATGACAAAACCGGCCTCGCCGGCGCCGCAAAGCTCTATTCGCTCGCCACCCGCCGACGCCCCGCCAACGCTGCGCCTGCGCCGCCGGGACTTCCGCCTAATTGGGAGGCCGTCGAAGCGCCATTCATCGTCCATCACGGCGGCTATTACTATCTCTTCGTCTCCTGGGACCTGTGTTGCCGCGGCACCCACAGTACCTATCGCACCATGGTCGGCCGCTCCGCAAAAATCACCGGCCCATACCTCGATGCGCAAGGTATCCCCATGATGAATGGCGGGGGCACGCAGTTGCTCACCGGCAACTCCCGCTGGGTAGGCCCCGGGGGCGAATCGGTACTCATGCAGTCCTCCGGCCACGACCTGATCGTCTTTCACGCCTACGATGCGCACACCGGCAAACCCGCCCTCCAGGTCTCCACTCTCGTCTGGCGCCACGGATGGCCCCACGCGGCGCTCGAACCTTGAGCAACGGCTCAGGCACTCTTTGTGCAGATTGAAATTCGACTCAGGAAGGGAGGGCGAAGGGGTGAAGCGACCTTCTTTTAGGGCGGCTAGTGGGGATCGAACCCACGACAGCCTGAGCCACAGTCAGGCGTACTGCCGCTGAACTATAGCCGCCATCTACCCCTCCGGTTGTAGCATCGAAGAAGCCCTCGCGGCCCATCCGCCAGGCTTCGCACATGCGCCTTCCGCACCCGAATTCGCCGCAGATCTCTTTGCCGCGGGCCGACGCACCCGACCGCTGGAACCGCGGCCCATGGCTCTTCCGCGACCGCAGTCTTCAGGCTCTCGAAATCCTCCTCGACAAAGCCTTCCGCATCCCCGGCACCGTCTTCCGCTTTGGCATCGACGGACTCATCGGCCTCGTGCCCGACCTCGGCGGCGCGCTTGTTGGCCTGCTCTCGCTCGTCATCCTGCTTAAGGGAAACAAATGGCAAGCATCGTCGCACTCAAGAGAGTGGGACCTTTGCCTCTGGGGGAAATAGGGAAACGCCGCTACACGGCGAAACCCTCGGCCCGCATGAGACTGTCAGAAGCAACCGTGGCCGTTGTACCGCCTCCTAAACAGCAAGAGACGAAGGTTCTATTTCCACCAGTCTGGGCCAGATCGCCGAGGTGAAAACCGAGAACGCAAAGCGCATTCTTCCGATGGCGCCCGAGGTCTTCGTGGTCCTCAAGACTCGCCACGAAGCCGCGAAGTGTCCAAAGTCGGGTTGGGTATTCCCCGCAGGAGCGGCGTCCGGCCACGCTGAGGAACATTCCATAAAAACATGCACAGAGCCGCTGTGATAAGGCTGGAAGCGGCGTCGGTTGCCTATCAAAGGTGGGTAAAGAAGGGTTCTGTCGGCGATTGGGTGGCTGTGGTGAGTGCAGCGTCCAAGCTGGCTCCCGAGTGCCTTCAGCGGCACGCCGGAACTGTCCAGGGTGGCTTCGCGCTTCCCACCGTATTGCCTGAGACACTCAGCTCTGACCGCGCTGGCAGCAGCCGGAGCCGATGCATTCACGCTGTCAAGGATCACCGGACACAGTAGCATCTCGATTACGCAGCGCTATGTTCACCCGCAGGCCGACGCCATTGAGCGGGCGTTTCAGAGTCTGACGGCTGGGCGTAATTCGCTCGAGGGTGGGCACAATTTTAGGCACACTGCCGAATTGCAGGAGAACACCGATTCAGGAGGGGTTTCTGTAAGCGATTGAGAGGTTGTGAGTTAAGTGGTGCGCCCGGAGAGATTCGAACTCCCGACCTACTGATTCGTAGTCAGTCGCTCTATCCAGCTGAGCTACGGGCGCACACGAGGGGCCTTATTGCGGGACCAAAGACAGATTATCAGGGATTGCAGGGCGGCGCAAACCGTTGGATTCAAGCGGCTGGGGCCGGTTCCTGAGCCGTTTGCGGCGGGATGAGCGAGAGCTCCGCGTCGACGTCAAGGCCGGCTTGGCGGACCAGCCCAGTGACCGTGGCGGCGTCGAGCCGAGTGGCGTCGTACTCCACGCGGAGGGTCTGCGCGGCGCGGTCCACCTTAAGGCCGCGAATGCCGTACACATCGCTCACATTGGCCAGAGCCAGGATCACGGACTCGCTTGGCGGCACGGCATAGTGCAGCAGAATGTCCACCGTCGTCATACAGTCATCATACCAATCGGAGGGAACTAGAGACTCCCAAGATACTGGCGAATTTCCGGGTCGGACCAGTCCTGGGAACCGACGAACTTGCGACGGATGATGCCTTTGCGGTCGATGACGTAGGTCTCCGGCCACATGTCGGTGTGGTAGAGATCAGCGGCTTTTTCATTGGCATCGCGCACGGTAATCAGGTCGACGTGACGGCTGGCGATGAATTCCGAGTAGGCGGCGGGGTCCTGATCGACGCTGACGGCGAGGATGACGAGTTTGGGGTCGTCATGGTGAAGCTGAAGGAGCGACTGCATCTCTACCACGCAGGGCGGGCACCAGGTGGCCCAGAAATTCAAAAGCACAATCTTGCCGCGGTAGTCAGCGAGATGGATGGTCGATGTGCCGTCAGAGACGGTGAAGTCCGGCGCGCGCTCGTTGAGCTGTGCGGGATGGGATCCGCGGTTGCAGGCGGGCACAAGAGCCAGCAGGAGCAAACCGAGGAAGGGAAGCCAACGAGAAAGCCGCACGTACTTATAATACGGAGCGATGGCGAGGAAATGAAAGTGCGAGGCGCGATGGAGAAGGAACGGCCGGAAACAGGCGGTGTTGAAGAGCAACCGACAAGGAAGCCGATGTTGGGACTGTCAGACGAACCAGTTGATCCCCTTGTGGCGCGCGCCGCTTCGGGAGCAGTCTTCGACCAACCGGAGCCCAAGCCGCTTGTGGAATTGACGGTGATTGTACCGGCGCGGAACGAGGAAGCCAGCCTGGGCGCGTGTCTGCAATCGCTGGTGGCGCAGTCTGAGGAGACGTTTGCGCTTGGACGGGATTGGGAGTTGGTGGTTGTGGATGACCACTCGACGGACCGCACAGCGGAAATTGCGCGGGGATTTGCCGGCGTCACCGTGGTGGAGGCGGCAAAGCTCGAGCCCGGATGGACGGGAAAGACCAATGCCGTCTGGACCGCGGCGCGGAAGGCGCGCGGACGCTGGCTGCTGTTTACCGATGCGGACACGGTGCACGAGCCGGGCAATCTTGAACGGGCAATCCAGGAAGCGAAACGGCACCAGGTGGGCATGCTGAGCTACTCGCCCTGCCAGTTGGTGAGCGGGCTGTGGCAGCGGGCGTTGATGCCGCTGGTCTTCAGTGAATTGGCGCTGGCTTATCCGCCGGAGAAAGTCTCTGACCCGAACCAGCGCGTGGCTGCCGCGAACGGGCAGTTTGTGCTGGTGGAGCGCGAGGCGTATCGACGGATTGGCGGGCATCGCGCAGTGGCCGACCGGGTTCTGGAGGATGTGGAGCTGGCGTTTCTGGCCAAGCGGCGCAATGTGGGGCTGCGCTTCCGGTTTGCCGGCGATGCGCTTTCGACGCGGATGTACAGGACGGCCGGAGCCATGATTGAAGGATGGACGAAGAACCTGGCTCTGCTGTTTCGCAACACGCTGGCAACCTCGGCGTGGAAGTCGCTGGACCTGGTGCTGCTGGTGGCTCTGCCGGTTTTGACGGTGGAGCTGTGGTATGCGCGGTTTGCAGTGCACTCGCTGCAATGGCTGGGGGCGGGTTGGGTATTGTTGCTTCTCTGGTTGCGAACGATTTTTCGGTTTTACGCGCGCGTGGCCAAGTCGAATTTCCCGTTCCTGGATTGCGCGCTCGCACCCCTGGGGCTTCCGCTCTTCATCTGGCTGCTCTACCGGAGCTGGTTTCAGCACCGCGTCTTCAAGCGCGTAAGCTGGAAGGGCAGGACATACACGGAGTAGGGGCTGAATGAATCGTGCGTAAAGTGAAAAGCGGCTGCGGGCGGCGTTGATGGGACGGAAAGTCAGGCAGATGCATTGAAGCCTTGCAGACCGATGCAGCATCTTTAAGTTGAGGCGGATGGATGATCGAGCTTACGCGGCGGGCGACTTTTTCGGCTTCGCACTACTACTGGAACAACGACTGGTCTGTCGAGGAGAATGAGCGTGTCTTTGGCCGATGTGCCAATCGGAATGGCCACGGGCACAATTACACATTGGAAGTGACAGTGGCCGGCGAGCCGCATACAGTGACCGGCTTCGTGGTTGATTTGAAGTGGCTGAAAGACGTGATGGAGCGTGAGGTGCTTTCCGCCTACGACCATCGCCACCTTAACCTGGAGGTGCCGGAGTTTGCGAAGGCGATTCCCACCACCGAGAACCTTGCCATCGCTGCCTGGAAGCGCCTGGAGCCCGCGATTGGAGCGGCAAGAGGGGCAAGACTGCGGCGTGTGCGGGTCTACGAGACGCCGGAAATCTTCGCCGAGTACAGAGGTGGAGAGTGAAAGCGAGTTTTGGAAGGCGGTACACGCTGAGCGCGAGCCATCGCCTGCACGCGGAGAGCCTCTCTGCGAAGGAGAACTGGGATGCCTATGGGAAATGCAACAACCCCCACGGCCATGGGCACAATTACGTGGTAGAGGTGCTGGTGGGCGGACAGGTTTCTCCGGCAACCGGAATGGTGATCGACCTTGCGGAACTGGATGCGGCGGTGCAGCGCGATGTGGTTGACCGCTTCGATCACCGGAACCTGAACCTGGATCCGCTGTTTGCGAAGAAGGTGCCGACGACGGAGAACTTTTGCCGGGCGCTGTTTGCATTGCTGCAAGATGGGCTGCCGGCAGGCCAACTGGAGCATGTGCGCGTGGAGGAAACGGAAAACAATTTTTTCCAGTGCAATTCCGGGGCGTGAGCGGGCAGGGAAGTGCATAGTTCGGCGGTAAGAGATCGGAGAGAAATCCGGCGGGGCCGGACGGGAGGAAGTGGATCGATGTCGCAGCCGATTGTGGTGAGCAAGGGAGTGCTCAGGGCGGAACGGGAAACGAGCCTTGAGGATTACTCGATGGAGGAAATGTATCGCGAGATCCTGGGCCGGCTGGGCGAGGACCCGGAACGCGATGGTTTGGCGGCCACTCCAGTCCGCGTGGCGAAGTCCCTGAGCTTTTTAACCAAGGGATATGACCAGGATCCGGCGCGCATTCTGCGCGGCGCGCTCTTTCAAGTGGACTACGACGAGATGGTCATCGTCAGGGACATTGAGATGTTCTCGCTGTGCGAGCATCACATGTTGCCGTTCTTTGGCAAGGTGCACGTGGCCTACATTCCCAAGGGAAGGGTTATTGGGCTCAGCAAGATTCCGCGACTTGTGGACGTCTTCGCGAGGCGCTTGCAGGTGCAGGAACGGCTCACGCGGCAGATCGCCGACTCGATTCAGGAGGCGATTCAGCCGCAGGGCGTGGGGGTGATCGTCGAGGCGCGACATCTGTGCATGATGATGCGGGGCATTGAAAAGCAGAATTCCTCAACAGTGACTTCAGCAATGGTGGGTTGCTTCCGGCAAAAGGAGACGCGGGCGGAGTTTCTGTCATTGGTGCGCCAGCAGGGCGCCGGCGGGCTGTGACCGGGAGCGGTGCGTTCATCTAAAGTAATGGAGTGAACGGACTGCTGGTGATCGACAAACCTGCCGGCATGACAAGCCACGATGTGGTGAATCGGCTGCGCCGGATTTCCGGCGAGCGCTCGGTGGGGCATCTGGGCACGCTGGACCCCATGGCCACTGGCGTTCTTCCGCTGCTGATGGGCAAATTTACCCGCCTGGCGCAGTATTTCTCCGCCGCGGAGAAGAGCTATACAGGAACCATCCGATTCGGGTTTGCAACCGACACCTACGACGCTGATGGCGTGGAGACGGGCCCTCGCATGGAGCCCGCGCTGTCCCTGGAGCAGGTGACGCGCGCGGCAAGCCGCTTCCACGGCGAGCTGGAGCAGATGCCACCTCCCTATTCGGCAAAAAAGATTGCCGGAACCCCGGCGTACAAGCTGGCCCGCGCGGGCAAGACCCTTGAACTGAAGCCCGCGAAGATTCGTATTGCTCATTTTGAGATCGGCGAACTGAAGGGTGATACGGCCGGCTTTTCCATGAGCGTAAGCGCGGGCGGATATGTGCGATCGGTGGCGCACGAGCTGGGGCAGGCCCTGGGATGCGGCGCGCACTTGAGCAGCCTGCGGCGCGTGCAGTCAGGTCCGTTTACGGTTGAGACGGCGCACAGCCTTGAAGAACTGGAAACGCTTGCGGGCAATGTCCGAGCGCTAGAGCAGCTGTGTGTGCATCCGCGGAGCCTGCTGCCGGAGATGCCGGCGGTCAGCGCCGATGCGAGGTCATTGGGACGCTTGCGCAATGGCGCACAGGCCAATCTTCCTGAGTTTTCGCAGGCTCCGCTGGTGAAGGTTTTTGCGGGACAACATGAGCTGGCGGGCATTGCGGCGCGCGTGGCCGGCACGCTTTTTCAGCCGGTGGTGGTGATGGGCTAGCGAGCAGTATGGATGCGCAAAGGATCAACGCGAAGTGACGCGAGGCTTGCGAAGGAGCGGTTCGAGCGCGGGCAGCAGAGTGCGAGCCAAAATCTCTGAGCCCTTGGCGGTGGGATGAATTCCGTCTGGCTGGATGGTGCCGGGAAGATGAATGAGGTCCTTGTAAATCATGGGAACGAAGGCGACGCGCGTGCGCGCGGCCGCCTTGCGAAAGACCTGGTCAAAAGCATGAATGTAATCGGGGCCGTAATTCGGGGGAAGGGTAATGCCGCCCAGCAGAACGCGGATGTGCACATGCAGCAAAGCCGCAAGCACTTTGTCGAGATTCTGTTCGGTGGCCGAGAGCGGCAGTCCGCGCAGGCCGTCGTTGCCGCCAAATTCGACGATGACCACGGCCGGATGCAGGCGCAGGACCGTAGGAAGACGCTCCACGGCGTCTTTGGTGGTGGCGCCGCTGGTGCCAAGGTTGACGACCTGATAGCGATAGCCGAGCTTGTCCAGGTCGCGCCGCAGCGCGTCAGGGTACGACTGGCCGGGTGCGAGTCCGTAACCGGCTGTGATGCTGTCTCCAAAGCAAACGAGAACCGGCTTGGCCTGGGCAAACGCGCAGGTGGGGAACAGGACAGTCAGGAAGGAAACAAGAATTGTGCGACGAACGTCCACAGTAACAGTGTATGCGCGAGGCCGCGCGGCCGGAACAAGGGTCGCGCCGAGGAGGATGGCGAGTGATTGATGTCCGTGACGTGAAGAAATGGATTCAAAACGGCTCGCGGCGCGTGGACATCCTGAAAGGGATTTCCTTGCTCATTCCGGCGGGGCAGTTCGTGGCCATTGTGGGGGCAAGCGGGAGCGGCAAAAGTACGCTCCTGGGGTTGCTGGCAGGCCTGGATACGCCGAGTGAAGGTGAGATCTGGCTGGACGGTACGCCGATTCACAACCTGGCGGAGGCCGAGTTGGCCGCCGTGCGCGGGCGCAAGATCGGCTTTGTCTTTCAGTCTTACCAGTTGATTTCGACACTGACGGCGCTTGAGAATGTGCTTCTCCCTTTCGAGCTGAATGTGGATGGAAGCGGCCTGACGCGGGCGCGCGAACTGCTGGGCGCAGTGGGCCTGGGCGACCGGATGGAGCACTATCCCGTGCAGCTCTCCGGCGGAGAACAGCAGCGTGTGGCGCTGGCGCGCGCCTTCGTGGTAGATCCGCCAATTGTGATGGCCGACGAGCCCACGGGCAATCTGGATTCGAGCAATGGCAGGCTGGTGCTGGACCTGCTGCTGGACCGCAATCGAAAAGCCGGCGCCACGTTGGTGCTGGTTACGCACGATCCTGAGATTGCCGGCCGCGCGGACCGCAGGATTGTGCTGAAAGACGGCATGGTCGTGGAGGATTCCATGCAATCTTCGAGAGCGTCGATGGCCGCAGCCCTGGAGACAGACAGCCGTGGCTAGGCATCCTTTGGGCTGGCGGCGCGCGACGGCCATCGGCTGGCGCGATCTGAAGTCTGCGCCGGGCAAATTCGCCTTCGTGGTTCTTTCCGTCGCGGTCGGCGTGGCGGCGCTGGTGGGCGTTCGCGGATTCAGCACCAGCTTTCGGCGCACACTCACCCTGGAATCGCGCTCGTTGATGGCCGGCGATGTGAGCGCGCGCATCTTTCGCGAGCCGACGCCGGCTGAGCTCGAGAAAATTGCCGCGATTCAAAAGAGCATTCCGGGAGCGCAAACCACATGGGTTACCGAGACGGTTTCGATGGTCTCCGTCGCGCCGGATCCGGTGCCGCTGCTGGTCTCGTTGAAGGCCGTGGACCCCACGCAGTATCCCTATTACGGCACCGCGGAGTTGCAGCCTGCGATGAGCCTTAAGCAGGCTTTGGCCGGAAATTCCGCGGTTGTGGCCGACGAGTTTCTGGTTCGGCTGAATGCGCATGTGGGGGAGACCCTGCGCCTGGGCGGTCGAGACTTCAAAATCACCGCCGTCCTGACGCAGGAGCCTGATCGCATGTCGTCCGGCATGGGCCTGGGCCCGCGCGTGATGATCTCGAATGCGTCCCTGGGTGAAACCGGGCTGGTGGCGCCGGGAAGCCGTGCGAGCCAGCGCCTGCTGATGAAACTGACCGGCAATATGCAGGACACAACCGTGCGCAAACAGGTGGAGGATGCACTGCCGGATGCGCAGGTGATGGATTTCGAGGAGGGCAATCCGGCGCTGAGCAATGGGCTCGACCACGCCACGGCAATCCTGAGCCTGATTTGCCTGGTGGCCATGGTGCTGGGCGCAATCGGCGTAGCCATGGCCATGCACGCGCACCTTGAGCAGCGCATGGACATGCTCGCAATCTTGAAGGCCGTCGGCGCGCGCTCCGCGGATCTGTTGCGCATCTTTCTGCTGCAGACGCTGGGGCTGGGGCTTGCCGGAGGTGTGCTGGGCGTGGCCGCCGGCATCGCGCTGATGGAATTTCTGCCGGTGGTCTTTGGCAAATTGCTACCCGTCCACACGGTCATGCAAACGCCGTGGCGGTCAGCGATGGCCGGGCTGGGCACAGGCTTGCTGACGACGCTTCTCTTTTGTCTGCCGCCCTTGCTCGATGTGCGCAAAGTGCGGCCGGTGCTGGTTCTGCGCAGACTGGTGGAAGCCGGGCCCGCCAATTTTCGCGCCTGGCTGGCGCAGTGGTGGGATCGAAGAATCCAGCTTGGAATTGCGGCGCTGGTGCTGTTGGCGCTGGGCGGGATTGCCTGGGGACTTTCGGATTCCGCGAAAGTGGGCGGCTGGTTCGCTCTGCTTCTCTTTCTCGCGCTGGTGGTGTTGCTCGCGCTGGCGGCCATTGCGTTGCGCGGGTTACGATTCGCACTCAATCGCGTTCGCCTGCGGCTGCCTTCCTCGCTGCGTCACGGACTCGCCAATCTTTACCGCCCGGGAAACCAGTCGGCGGCGGTGATGGCCGCGTTGGGAACGGGCGTCATGCTTATTCTCACCGTCTATCTGATGCAGCGCTCGACCTTAACCGACCTGCGCGAAACGGCTTCTCCCAAGCTGCCGAATGTATTCCTCGTCGACATCACGCCCGATGAGGTGGCGGGCGTGAGGGAATTCTTTGCACATCAGCCGGGCGTGACTCAGCCCCTGGCGCTGATGCCCGTGGTGGCCGGCCGCTTTGACAGCCTGAACGGAACACCGGTGGAGCAATTGAAGGGGCGGCACTATCCGCGCCGTTGGTTGGAGAATGCCGAACTGAGCTGGGCAGACAAGGCGCCGGACGGCGACAAGCTGACGGCGGGAAAGTGGTGGACAGACGCCGGAACTGCCTCGATTGCAATTGGCGAGGGCGCGGCAAACCGGCTGCATCTTAAGGTCGGCTCCCAGGTTTCGCTGGAGATTGGCGGAGTGGCGCGCACGCTTAAGGTAGTGGCCATTTACCGCGCGGATGGCGAACACCTGGGTGCGCGCATCTCCTTCATGCTCCCTTCCGGCCAACTCCAGGATCAGCCGGCCACATGGTACGGCGGCGTGCATCTCGTTGCGAACCAGCTGCCCGCCATGGAGCGCGCCCTCTTTCAAAAGTACCCGACGATTTCCATCATCAACATCGCGGACATGCTGGACCGAATCGAGAGTGTGGTGGACCAGATCACCTTCGTGGTCCGCTTCCTGGCTGGCTTTTCCATTCTGGCCGGGCTCATGATTCTTGCGTCGAGCATTGCCAGCGCCCGATTCCGCCGCATGCGCGAAGCGGTGGTGCTGAAGACGCTCGGCGCCACGCGCATGCGCATCGTCCGCACCTTTAGCGTGGAGTTCAGCGTGCTGGGCCTGCTGGCGGGCCTGGTCGGCGTAATCTTTGCGAATATTCTCACCCGCATCCTTCTGCACAAGCTGGACGTGGCCTTTCGCATGAACTGGCTCGCGACCCTCGTGGCGCTGGCGGGCACGGCCGTGCTTGCCACGGCAACCGGATGGATTGCAAGCTACCGCATCCTCGGCCTCCGCCCGCTGGAGGTTCTCCGTGAGGAATAGCGCATCCGGCTGAAGCGCAGGGAGGCATTTTTGGGGATGCATTACGCACTGAATGAGCAGCATTCGCCTTTGGAAAATGGAGCCGGAACCTGCCGAATGCGCTTCGGAATTGCCCCCCCGCTCGAATTGACCCAGTGCCCGAATGTTCGTATGATGAGAGGGCTGGCTGGACGCGTCCGGCAATCTGCCAAGACCCCGGCCCGCACGGCTTCACGCCGCGAATTTTCCACTTTCTGCCCCCTCGTTCAACGGCAGGACAGCTGACTCTGGATCAGCATATCGGGGTTCGAATCCCTGGGGGGCAGCCAAATGAAGACCGATAACCTAGGCTGATTCCTTGTTTGGCTGTCTTCTGCCGGTCGAAACACGGACCGGCTCACGCGGCGGGCGCGTCTTTCAGGGTACGGGCCTCTTCGCCGGACTCTTTGAACCGAATCAACAGGCAGGTCACGTTGTCTGCGCCGCCCCGGCTCTTCGCTGTGTCAATCAGGCGTTGGCAGGCTGTAGCCAGATCGGCGCTGGCCTGGAGAATGGCTGCGATGGCGGGCCCGTCGGCATAGCGGGTTAGGCCATCGGTGGTGAGCAGAAGCATGTCGCCCGGCTCGAGCCCACTGGTGAAGATATCCGGCTCCACTTCCCTCGCCGAACCCACGGCGCGCGTAATCAGCGATTGATAGGGCGAAGAGTCAGCCTGTTCAGGGTTCATCGAGCCCATGCGCACCTGCTCGGCCACGAAGGAATGGTCCTGCGTGATCTGCACACAGTCGCAGCCACGCAGCAGATAGGCACGGCTGTCTCCCACATTGCCAACCAGCAGGCGTCTGCCTTCCACGTGGGCGGTCACCATCGTCGTGCCCATTCCACGCAGATCTTGCTGCGACTGCGCGAGCTCGAAAACCTGCCTGTTGGCGTGGAGGATCGACGCGCGTAGGCGCCCTTCGGCAGCCTGCTCCTTTGCGGTCTGACTGAAGTGCTCCATCAGCGCCTTCACGGCCTTGCTGCTGGCCAATTCGCCGGCAGCCATGCCGCCCATCCCGTCACACACGACAAAGAGTCCTGCATCAGCATCAATGCCGTAGCTGTCCTCATTGTTGGTGCGCTGGCATCCCACATCACTCAGCGCCACAACCTCAAGCTGCGGCACTCTGTCTCCATCCATTTCAGAGGTCCTTGTTGGTTGACTTCGCGGGCGTGCTGCGTGGCCCGCGCCGGATTCACACGCCGCCGCGCATTCACGTTGCCAGCAGACTCATTCAATTGTAAAGATGCCACGCTTGGGCAAATAAATCTTTGAAAATCGTCTCAGGTTGTTTGATTTGCTTGCGCCGTCAATCCAGAATCAGTGAAATATGCAGCCACATCGCAATGCGGTTGAGCACGGCGCGATCATCCTTTGTTGTGGCCAATATGGGCCCGTAACAGCTGATACACCGCCCTTGCTATAATTCGCAGCGGTTGCAATGGAAGGAATTGCGATTCCACTCATCGAGGAGTGGCCAGCGCCATCGCACGCCTTCGACAAGCAAGTAACCGAGGAGTTGCTGGTGAATCAGGAGTTTCGATTGGATGGCAAAGTGGCCGTCGTCACTGGCGCCGGAAGTGGAATTGGACGCGCAATTGCGCAATGCTTTGCCGCGAACGGCGCGAAGGTCTATCTGGTGGATTTGCGACTCGAGCCCGCGGAGGAAACTGCGCGAATGATCGCGGAGAGCGGTGGCGCGAATGCCGTTGCCGTGCAGTTCGACGTGACGGATGCGCATGCGACGCGGCGTGAGTTTGCCTCAATCGCCGCACGGGGACCCATCGACATTCTCGTCAACAGCGCGGGAGTCTCGCACATTGGCCGTGTGGAGTCCACCAGCGAAGAGGACTTCAACCGAATCTTTCAGGTCAACGTGAAGGGTGTTTTCCTTTGCATGCAGGCGGCGCTGGAGCACATGAAGAGACAGGGCCGTGGGGTCATTCTGAATCTGGCTTCCATCGCCGCGACCGCCGGCTTGAGTGATCGCTTCGCATACTCCATGAGTAAAGGCGCCGTGCTGTCCATGACGCTTTCTGTCGCGAGAGACTATATGGCGGAGAACATTCGCTGCAATGCGATTTCACCGGCGCGGATTCATACCCCGTTTGTCGACGCTTTTCTGAAGGAGCACTATGCGGGCCACGAGGCTGAAATGTTTCAGAAGCTCTCGAACTCCCAGCCCGTGGGACGAATGGGAAGGCCGGAAGAAGTCGCTTCACTGGCGCTCTTTCTTTGCTCGGACGCGGCGTCGTTCATCACCGGGGCTGATATTCCTTTGGATGGTGGCTTCTTCAATCTTCGCGGGTAACTGCGGGGGGGGACTGAAGCAGAGAGACGCCGATCGCGGATCGGCCATTTCCCATACGAAGAATCTGCCTACTTGACTTTGACAAAGGCCTCTTCCACTCCAGGGCTTGAAACGGAAACGACGCAGGGCTCCGCTCCGCGCTTCAGTGCGATCTCGGCGCACCCGTTGTAGAGCTCGATGACGCGTGAGCCGGTCGCGGTGCCCAGATTGTCCAGTAGCTCTCCGTCGCCCGCCAGCGAGAAGCGAACGCGATTGCGCGCGTCCAGGCAGAGAATTCCTCGCGCGTCGTGCAGGTACGCCTCGACGGTGACTGTGCCGCCCGAGCGGGACTTCTCGCTCAGCTCAAGCTTGGCGGGGATGCTCCAGACCGCTGTCTGATAGAGCAGATGGACCCGGTCCGTGGCAGAGGCTCCGTTCGCGTGAGCCACGGCGCGCAACTCATTCTTTCCTTCTGCGAATGGAACTTCCCATCGCAATCCAGAGCAGGGAAAATCCTGTGCGTTACGCCGCTTCACGCCGCAGGACTTGCCGTTGAGGAACAGTTCCACTTGAGGGCAATTGGAATAGACTCGCACCAACCTGCGTTGCCCTGGCCGGCCCCAGCGCACCGGCCAGCGATGGCCGTAAATGTGCACCATGTGCTCGGAGGCCCAGTACGACTGAAAGACAAAGTAGCCCTCCTTCACCGTCAGGTCGCGCTCCACCAGTCCCTTCTGGTTCACGCGGGGAATAGAATTCTCAGTGCGTTCCGGCGTGCTGAAATCCTTGAAGATCCATTGCGCGGAGCCGGCAAACCACGGCATCGCCTCCTGCGTCTTCAGATACCAGTCGTAAAGATCGCAAGCGTAGGTCTCTGACCAGTCTCCATGTTTCACCAGCGGATACTCGACCGCTTTGCCCGCATTGCTCGATAAATCGGCGAAGGGCGCAAACGGTTCGCCGTAAGGCTCCTCCGAGTGTCGTCTCGCGTGGCAGTCCGCGCCCCACTCCATATGCAGCATGCGTCCAATCTTCCCGCGATACCCTTCGAGCGCTTTCTCGTAATCCTGATAGCGCCCGCCGTACCAGCCCATCCAAATGGAAGGCGAGTAGACGTCCGTGATCCCCGTGGCCGTCACGCACCGGCGCAGGCTCGTGTAGCGCGAGGGATCAAGCCGATGGGCAAGCTCGTTCAGCTCCCTCGCGAACTCAGGCACCGTGATCTGCCCGTCGCCGGGATCAATCTTCGGCCAGTCCTCCTCGTTTCCCACACTCCAGAAGGCAATCGCTGGGTGGTTATAGTGCTGCTCGATCATCAGCGCGAGCAGGTGGCGCGCATTCTCGCGCATCGCGACATCGCCCACGCCCGCGCGGCACCACGGCAGCTCTTCCCACACAATCAGCCCCAGCTCGTCGCAGAAGTTGAGCACAAGTTCCGCCTGTGGATAATGCGCTAGGTGAATAAAGTTCGCGCCCATCGCCCGAATCATCGTCATTTCGCGGCGCGTCACGTTGTCGGGTACGGCCGCCGCCACGCCCGCATGGTCTTCGTGCCGGTGCGTTCCGCGCAAAAACAGCTTCTCGCCGTTCAGCAGGAATTCTCCGCGTTCCTGAAAGTTGAAGTACCGCAGGCCGAACTTCCTGGACACATTCTGTTCGCCCCAGGAAGACTTGATTTGCAGATGGCATTGATAGAGTGCCGGCGAAACGGGCGACCAGAGATGCGGCGAGGGCAGCGTGAAGGCATGAATCTCCTGAACACCGGCCCATGCTTCGAGCTTCAGGTCAGCAGAGTGAACGAGCGCGCCCTTCGGATCCGCAATCGATACTTTGAAATTCAAGGCGCTGGCGTGCAGATCTGGATTATGCAGGCGAACTCGAACCGAGCATTCCGCCGGCTTGGCGTGCGCAACGGTAGTGGCGACCTAGACCAGCTCAATCGAAACCGCGGGAACATAAACCAGCCAAAGGTGCCGATAGATTCCGCCGTATAGATTGAAGTCGCTCGCGTCCGACGGAATCGCATGCGGGTCGCGCGAGTTGTCGCAGAGAATCGCGAGTTGAATCTCGCCGCCGGCGATTTGCGGCGCATTCGTGATGTCCACAAGGAACTCGTTGTAGCCGCCCGTATTGCTTCCCATCAGGGCTTCGCCCGTGTACACCCGCGTGCGCTGGCCTGCTCCGCCGAAGTGGAGTAGCGTTCGGCCATTTGGAAACGGATTCGCAGGCGTAATCGTTGTGCGGTACCATCCTTGACCGCGATAGGCGGGTGTATCCGGATCGCAGGCGTCGTACTCATTGAAACAGTGCGGAATTTGAATAGGGCTCCAGCACGCGGTGGGAAGATTCCACACTTCCCACGGCCCTCCGAAGCTCTCACGGTTGAACTCCCAGCCAGTGACGAGCGATTGAGGAAAGGCAACAGTGCCCGATGCAAGCGACTCGGCCTGAGCAATCGTGGACAAAAAAATCGCAGGAACCTGGGCCGTTGTTCCCAGCAGCAGCGCCGACGATTTTAGAAATGCTCTTCGCGAGGAGGTCATATGCGAAAGGTTCACGCTCGTTATATATCCTTCGATGACGCAAAGCTGAGAGGGCTCTCTTTGCGTATCCCTCAAAGCGGGACGCCGAAGCAGAAAACAGAGAAATGGGAGACGGAGGATTCAAGGATACACAGCATTTCGCCTCCGCCAAGCATGTACCGCTCTGCGGGACTTGGCACCGCATTTTCGCTGCGGACGATTGACAAAGCAATCTTCCACCAAAAACAATCCATAGTGTGGGCATGGCCGGTGGCGAAGTGAGTGTGCAACTTCTCGCTCCTTCGCCGCCACCACGGCAGCGCCCGGGTGAAAGAGGGGGGAGGGGCCGCGCGTAATGGGCAGCATTGACCTTAAGCTCGTAAAGTTGACCGACCGTCCGACGCGCTCTCCTGAACCGGGTTTATGCCGTCAGGTTCTTGCTTACACGCCCAAGCTGATGCTGGTCCGGCACCTGATGGAGCAAGGCTGGGTGGGAATCCGGCACAGCCACCCGCACGAGCAGCTTGTCTATGTGGTTCGAGGACATATTCGTGCGAAATTAGGCGGCGAAACGCTCGATGCTCATGCGGGCGACAGCTTTGTGGTTCCCGGCGGCGCGGAGCACGAAGCGCGCGCCCTGGTGGAGTCAGAAGTGCTGGACGTTTTCACGCCGTTCCGTCAGGAGTATGTGGAGGCAAGCGTGTGAGGCAAACCGCGCTGCTTCTTGCCGCGTTTCTTCTGCCACTGGGGGCCTTTGGCGCTGCCCTTCGCTCTCCGTGGGATGTGCGTGCCGTAAAGCTTACCGATGCAACCTACGCCTGCCCGGACATCGCGCATCTTTCTCCGGACCTGACCACGAACGGCTTCTATTCGGACAGGAAGGGATCGATCATTGATCCTGCCAAGTGGAAGGCCTATGCTGAGTCGGCCGGGTCATACAAAAAACTGGGACTGGAAGTCGTGGATGCGGCCGATGCCTATCGCGCAACAGGAAGCCGGCAAGCCGCGCGCTGTGCCATCGACCACATGCTGGCTGCCGCGCGAGATGGCGTTTTCACTGGAAAAATGTCCTCAAACCAGGCCTACTACGTGCAGGGATGGGTGATTGGCGCAATTTCAATCGCCTATCTGAAGACTCGCGACAGCGGCCTCATGAAGCACAACGAGAGCCGCGCCATTCAACCCTGGATCGTTGAAGTTGTGCGCCAAACCATACGCTATTACGACGCGCGACAGAAAAAGGGCACGGGCGACGCGGGGAATAACCATCTCTACTGGGCCGGAGTCGAGGTGGCCGCGGCGGGCATTGCGACCAACAATCGCAAACTCTTCCGCTGGGGCATTCAAACCTATGCAGTGGGCGTTGACCAGATTCAGCCCGACGGCTCTCTGCCGCGCGAGATGCGACGCGGGCAGCGCGCTCTTCACTATCACCTCTATGCTCTTGCTCCGCTGGTTTATCTTGCGGAGTTTGGCGAGGACAACGGGATGCATCTCTATGCCGCTCGCGATTACGCGCTAACAAAGCTCGTCAAATTGTCCGCGGATGGGCTGGTGGATAACAGCTTCTTCAACAAGGCGACGGGGATCCCCCAGGACCTGCCCAATGGCCCGCTCGCTGCCGAGCAAATCAGTTGGGCCAAGATCTGGGTGGCCCGGTTCCCGACCCCGACAATCTCAAAGCTTCTTGAGAATGTGCGCTCATTGAGCTACATGTATCTCGGCGGACTTCCGCCGGACTAATCAGAATCCCATGCGCTGGAGGTTGAAATCGTCCCATGACGTCTGCACGGAGTTCCACTGTCGAAAGCCAGATTGCGGTTGCGCCGGCAAAGCATGAAGGGCCGTATCAGCTCCACAGCCTGGATCGGGCCGTATCGGTGTTGGAAGCGTTGAGCGAAAGCGACGAGCCTCTCAGCCTGGCAGAAATCTGTCAGCGCATGAGCCTCCACAAGAGCACAGCTCATCGTTCCCTGATGGTGCTGGAACGCAGCGCCTTGATTGAACGCACGCAGGAGAATAGGTTTCGCCTCGGGCTCAAGCTCTATGAGCTGGGGAACCGCGCGGTGGAGCAAATCGATTTGCGCTCCAGGGTGCAGCCCTTCTTTCGCCGCCTTTCCGTTCAGGTGGGTGAAACCGTGCATCTGAGCGTCCTGCATAAAACCTCGGTCGTCTATCTTGACAAGGTGGAACCCAACCGCAGAGTGTGCATGACCTCGAAGATAGGCACGTCCAATCCGGTCTACTGCACCTCCATGGGCAAGGCCATGCTCGCCTTCCAACCCGAGGACATCATTGATCAGATTGTTTCCAAAATCCGCTTCGTGCGCTTTACGCGAAAAACCATCTGCACTCGCGAGGCCCTGTTCAAAGCGCTGGAGCGCGTGCGCCGGCGTGGATATGCAATCGATGATGAGGAGATTGAACTGGGCGTTCGATGCATCGGCGCCCCCATCTTCGACGGGAATCGCCGTGCAATTGCCGCGGTCAGCGTCTCCGGGCCTTCGTCACGCATTACGGCCCAGAGCGTGCCGGCCATCGCGGAGCACGTGCTGCGCTGTGCGCGCGATATCTCGGGGTCGCTGGGAACGCACACAAAGAGGAAGGCTCATGTCGTGTCGCCGTTTCTCCGCCACTACGGCAACTGACTCCGGCGCATTCCGGCTCAGGGCTCTCGCACCTTGATGACAATCGAGGCATACACCGCTCCCGGCGCAAGAACCAACTGGTGCGGCGTCCCCGCGGGAATGTGCACGATGTCGCCCTTGGCAATCGCTCGCGAGACTCCGTTCCGGATGCCTCGACCCTTTGTCTCTCCGTTCTTGCCGGTCTTCGGGTCAATGACCGTTCCCCCGGTGATCAGGGTCGCCTTGCCTTCAGTCACCAAAAAAATGTCATCGTAGTGCGCATGCACCTCCGCGCCGCCTGAGGCCGTGCGAATAGAGAGCTTGATCGCATGGGAGGAGTAATCCCCCAGAGTCGCGCCGCTGCTGCCAGTGGCCTTTGCGGCCGCAATGAGGGAGTCGGTTTGTGAGTGGACATTCTTGCCGGAAAAGACCTCGGCATGACGGCTGGTTTGTGCCTGGCAGGCGGCCGCAAGGGCAATTGCAGCCAGAACGGGGATCAATTTCATTGCTGCTCCTTCAAGGGTTTCGTCTTCAGCGAAGATCGGCCAGCGGTGCCGGGTCCATGTCGCCATAGTCCTGATTTTCGCCGCCCATCCCCCAGCAAAAGCTGTAGGCCTCCGTGCCCATTCCCGCATGGATGGACCAACCGGGAGAAACCACCGCGTCGCGGTCTTTCACCACGATGTGTCGCGTTTCCTCGGGCGGGCCCATCAGGTGAAAGACCCGGGCGTCAGGTGACAGGTTGAAGTACATGTAGATTTCCGACCGCCTCATGTGCGTGTGCGGCGGCATTGTATTCCACGCGCTTCCCGGATGCATATGCGTCACTCCCATAACGAGCTGGCAGCTTCGCGCACCCTGCAGGTGAATGTATTTATAGATTGTGCGCAGGTTGCATGTCTCCTTGCTTCCCAGTTCCATCGCGCTCGCATCGCTCTTCTGGATCAGCCGTGTGGGATGCGATGCATGCGCCGGATAACTCAGCAGATAAAAGACCGCGGGGTCTTGCGCATTCCTGGACTCGAAGACAACCTCCTTTGAGCCGCAGCCGACGTAGACACAGTCCAGTTGTTCGAGTTCAAAGCTCTGGCCATCCACGCGGACTGTTCCGGCCCCGGCCAGGTTTAGAGCCCCGAGTTCACGCCGCTGATTAAAGAAATCAGCGCGCAGTGCAGGATACGTGGCCAGTGTAAGTGGGGTCACCAAAGGAGCGGCAAATCCGACCACTGCTCGATCCAGATCCACATAAGCCAGCTTCAGGTGGCCAGGCTCGCAAAGCGAATCAAGCAGAAAGGTCTCTCGCAATTCTGAAGTGGTCATGCGCGGATAGCGCACAGGGTCCGCCATCGAAAAAATCTTCATCGTGATCTGTCGTGACTCCATTTCTCGTTGGACGCGACGCGCATCGCGCGCGTGTACATCTCAATGTTCATGCGACTGCGCAAGGAGCCAAACTACGAACTCCTTGCCTGCTGCAAAGTTCTGCTGAAGAGGCGGCGACTTGCGATGGTCTGTATATTCGTTGTACAACCACGGATCAATCACGCCCACGACCGTACCCTTTCCATAGTGCGCCTCGGCAATCACCGCACCGGCCCCGTCGCTCAGCAATGAAACCGCCGGAGTCTTCAGCGAAAGGGTGCATGTGTCCTTCATGTAGAGAGTGTGTGCATGGTGGAAGACTGATCCGCCACCGGCAACGGGAATGTATCCTGGCCCGAATTGCTTCCCAAGGATGTGGTGGCGAAGCGCGTTGTTGAAGTGAATTCCAAATCGATCGGCTATCAGATCGAGATGAGAGATATCGGCGTTGGCAGGATCGTTTTCAAGAATCACCAGGACGCCACCCTCTTTGACCCACGCGGCCACCTGACTTGCATCCTTTGGCTGCACATAATGAGGATGAGGATTCCAGACCGGCGCGTCGGGTGAGACGATCATGTACAACTGCGCGCGGCGAAGACGGATGAGTGTCGGCGCGGAGTAGAGCGTATCGAGCGTGGCGCCGTAGCTCCGGAACAGGTGGCCGAACAGGGAATAGCCGCTGTTCGAAAAGTCATTCCACTTGTAGTGGAAGTACTCCTTTTCGCCTGCCGCATTCGCGCGCTGCTGGCTGTTGAACCATGCATCCAGCAGGACAGTCTTGCCGCGCGCGAGGGTTGCCTGCGGAGCCAGTTCCATTTCGCTGGCTGCCAGCAGAAAGGCTCCCACGCCCTTTGCATCGTTCGCAACAACGGGTGCGCTCACGTAGTAGTGGTAGCTGCCGTCGCGATACGGGGTGCCGCCCAGGCCGATGGACTTCACCGTCCCGAATATCGTCACGGAGCCGTCTGAACCGGTCCGCACAAAATGGCTCAAAATGCCTCGCCAAGCCCGCTCAGCATTCGCTGAGTAATGCTCAGGCAGATAACCCAGCCGCACGCCCTTCTGCAGCGCGTAGGTGAACATGCACGCCGCGGAGGACTCAAAGTAATTCCCCGGCGCGTGAGGACGGTCCATCACTTGATACCAGAGCCCGGTTTGCCCATCCTGGTAGCGGGCCACCGCCGCGGCCGTGCGGTTCAGAATGCCCAGCAGCGTCGCGCGTCCCGGATCGTTCTTCGGATAATAGGGAAGAGTATCCACCAGCGCCATCATGGTCCACCCCATGCCGCGTGCCCAGAAGATATGCGAAGTCCCAGTTCCCTTGTTGGCCCATGGCTCGCTTCGCGACTCATCCCACGCGTGATAGAGCAAACCGGTCTTCGGCGAGCGGAGATGCCGTTCGATCAGTGTGAACTGCCGCGTAATGTCGGCGAAATCGGCGGGCTCGTGGAATTCTTCCGCGTACTCGGCATAAAACGGCTCGGCCATGTAGAGGCCGTCCAGCCACATTTGGTTGGGATAGATCTGCTTATGCCAGAATCCGCCCGAACGCGTGCGCGGCTGTCGCGCCAACTGCGCTCGCAGCAGGCGCGCCGCCTTGTAGTACTTATCTTTTTGTGTCACGCGATAGAGCAGCAGCAGCGTGCGTCCAAGCGCAATGTTGTCCAGGGAATGCTGCGCTGCATCGTAAGCGGGAACCGTACCATCCTCGGCAACAAGCGAATCCATGGATGACTGAATATAGCGAAAATCGTCTCCGCTCGCGGTGTCGTACCAGGCCGTGTTCATCCCATTCAGCAAGGTTGCAAGCTCGTAGCTCCACTTCGCGGGAGCATTTGCTCCATCTATCTGTCCGTCCGGCCACTGCCGCATCGCGGAGTCAGCCGCGCGCTGCGACCAAGGCAGCGACTGGCCGTGTAAGGTCGGAACCAGAAGGCAAAGACCGGCAAGAAGCCAGCCAATTGCGCACTGTGATGCGCTTCCTCGGCCTTTCGCGGTTCCAGAATCAGGCAGTCGGTACATAGTCAGCACTCACCATACACGCGCAGGCACCTTGCCTGCGGTCGCGTGTGTACCTGTGTATCAGAGTCGCCGCTTTTGTGTATGCAGCTTTGCGTTTCGATGTCTCTGTATGCGGGAAAGGGCTGCGGAATCTTCCGTCATCCGGTAACTGGCGATAAATCGTTCAAGCACAAATGTTCAATATCGGTGAGCCTGCGCGCGCGGATTGCGGGGGGCACCATTGTCCCGGATACGGAGACAAGGTGGCGCATTCTTCTTGACAGGCGAAACTCCAAATTGGAAACATCGCGCTCCAGAGTTCAAAGAAGAACTCGAGAGCGGCTGCGCACGCTGCAGCGCTCGAATTAAAACCAGAGTGTAGATTTGGGCCACGCAAAGCAAGGTCGGAGCTTCCCGTGGTTCGCGGCAGGCCGATTGTTTGAATTGAAACGAAGTTCGTTAGGAGTGATTGGAATGGGAAAGATTCTTCGCAACGTTCTCTGTTTGGCAGTGCTCGCAGCCGTTCCAGGCGCCCTTTTTGCGCAGGTCACCACGGCCACCGCCTTAGGCACGGTGTATGACACGACGGGTGCCGTGATCCCCGACGCAACCGTGGTGTTCACACAGACTGCGACCAACTTCACGCGAACCACGCGAACCAATGGAGAAGGGAACTTTCGCGCCGAGTTTCTGCCGGTGGGTCCCTACAAGGTCACCGTGGATGCGAGCGGATTCCAGAAGGTCATCCAGTCCGGCGTCGTGCTTTCCGGCGCAGAGCAGGCGGCGATCAGCTTCACTTTAAAGCTTGGCACGCAAAGCACCGCCATTGAGGTCACCGGGCAGGTGCCGCTTGTCAACGCCGGAAATTCAGTCCTCAGCAAGACAATAGACAATCGCGAGATTGAAAACCTTCCTTCCGTCGGCCGTGACGTCTACGGCTTGCTCAACCTCACTCCGGGCGTGCAGAACGTGCAGAATGAAAACTCCATCGGACTGCCGATGGAGCACGTTATTATCAACGGCTCCACGGATAACATGGTTGGCCAGGTCAGTTACTATCTCGACGGCGGCAACAACATGACCGGCGTCCGCGACACGGGCAACGTGATTCCAAACCCGGATGCGATTGACCAGTTCAACGTGCAGACGAACAACTTCAGCGCAGAGTATGGCCGCACCGGCGCAGGCGTCCTCTCCGTCCTCACCAAATCCGGCACCAATACGCTGCACGGCTCCATCTTCGAATTCCATCAGGAAACAAACTTCAACGCCAACAGCTATCTCCAGACTTCCAGAACCCCGGAGCACATCAATCGCTTCGGCGCGACGCTCGGCGGGCCCGCGCTCAGGGACCGCATCTTCCTCTTCGGCAGCTATGGAGGGCTTCGCCAGGTGAGCCCGCAAAACTTCAACACCGTGGTGCCGGACGCTCTGCAGCGCGTGGGCGACTTCTCAGAGAATCTGCCCACCACGCCGCCGGTCACGGGGTTGGGCGCCTGCGCCACGTCGCTTTCCTCATCCGATAAGTCCAATACCAACTATGGCGGCAAATTCTTTGTCTGCGATCCGATCACTCATCAGCCCGTGCCCGGCAACCGCCTCGACCTCGACACGAACTTTGTGTCCGATCCCGTTGCCGCGCAAGTCCTCAGCAAGAACGTGCCCCTGCCGTCGCCGGACCGGCCAACGCCGGACAACCGCTTCATCGGCAACGAGGGGCTGCCGAACACCACGGACGAGTACCTGATCAAAGGCGATATGCAACTGATGAAGAACCATCGCCAAACCCTCGAGTACTTCCAGGCGATCGGCTCGCAAATTGTGTTGCCCTCAGGGAGTAACCTTCCGGGATGGGCGCTCTCGAATTATCAATACCGGCAACAGAATGCGAATGCCAGCGACGTGTGGACAGTCTCGCCCACCTCTGTCAATCAGATGTGGTTCAGCTACTCGCGCATGATCGCCGGCCGCGTCAGCAGTCCGGCCGTCTCGCTGGCCGACTATGGCTCCGATCTGAACGTGCAGGGAGCGCCCTCACTCGCGCAAATCAGCGTTTCCAACTTCTTCACGCTCGGTAACGCCATCACCGGCCCGCTGGCCGGGGACAACGTGTACGGCCTCCGCGACGTTTACAGCATCACGAAAGGCAACCACACCCTGAACATGGGCGGCGAAGCCTATCTCGAGCATGACCGGCTGGAAACCTTACTCAACAACTACGGCGTCTTCGCATTCACCAGCGCCGCCGTTCCCACAACCGCCAGCGGGCAATCCACCTACACGCGCACCGGCGTGGCCATGGCCGATTTTCTCATCGGGCATCCCAATGCCATGAGCCAGGACTCGCCCGATGACGCGAACGAGAACTACTGGAACTACGGCTTCTTTCTGCAGGACGACTGGCGCGTCAAGCCCACGTTCACCGTCAACCTCGGCCTTCGCTACGACGTGCAAACGACACCCATTGATACGCAGCGCCGCATCGCGGTCTTTGAACCGGGCGTGCAATCCACCGTCTCTCCCAACGCCATGCTCGGACAGTTGTTTCCCGGCGATCCCGGCGTTCCTGACGGCGGCGTCGGCACCAACTACAATCACTTCTCACCCCGCGTCGGCTTCGCATACGATCCCTACGGCAAGGGGCGAACCATTCTGCATGGCGGCGCGGGCCTCTTCTTTGACACGATTGGCGGCAACGAGTGGATGCTGTCACAGAACTTCCAGCCATTCGCCGTGCGCGAAACCAGCGCCTTCACGCATGTTGTCAGCCTGCAGCACATTTATTCCACGGACTGCCAGGACTTTGCCGGCTGCACGTCCCCATTTCCCTACATCTATAACAAGCAGAATCCGAGCTACGTTTCGCCCGCTTCGCTCGTGTTTGTGCAGCAAGGCATGCGCTGGCCTTACAACATCCAGGCCAACTTCGGCGTCGAGCAGCAGTTGACCAACAATCTGGCGTTCTCCATCAACTATGTGGGCGTTTTTGCCCGCAAGCTTCCGCTCTTTATCGACGAGAACGCGCCCATCTACGATACCGCTACTCCCTCGGTGAACAACACCGGCGACGTCAACTGCCGTCGGCCCTATGACGCCTTGCCCTTTTCCAGCGCCACCAAGTGCGCCAATCCGGCGCCTGGCTCCGAGTACATGAGCAACGGATACGTCATCACCGACGGACAAACAGCCAACTACCACGGCCTGCAGATTTCCGTTACCAGGAGGCTCAGCCGCGGCCTAAGCGTCCACGGCTTCTACATCTGGAGTAAGGCGCTTTCCAGCGCAAATCTCCAAACCACGGGCAACATTGGCAACAGTGCGGCCACGGAGCCGGAGGACTATGACGCGCTCTATCTTGAAAAACAGCGCGAGTCCAACGACATGCGCAATCAGGCTGTGATTTACGGTGTCTGGAAGCCAAACTACTTCGCCGGTCACGGACCGTTCCTGAACACACTGCTTGATGGATGGTCGATCGCCGCCAGCATCTCCATGCACAGCGGCAAGCCTTTTGCGATCTCCACCGGAAGTGATACCAATTTGGACGGCGACAACAATGACCGGCCGAATCTGCTTCCGGGAATGAGCGAGCAAGTTTTGGGCACGCATCGCTCCCGGGCCGATGAGAAGGCCGAGTGGTTTGACACATCGGTCTACTGCGTCCCGGGCACCAGCGGCTGCACGAACGGCGCCGGACCCTCCGGCCTGGATGGGCTCGTGCCCTATGACTCGCTCGACTCACCCGGGTACAAAGACTTCGACGCCTCGCTCTTCCGCGACTTCAATCTCTTCGACCGGGTCCGGTTCCAGTTCCGCGGAGAGGCGACAAACGTCTTTAACTTTGTCAATCTCAGTCCTCCGGGTGGGACCAAGAGCAGCACCAGCTCCTTCGGCGTTATCTCCGGCGCTAGCGGCATGCGCGTCCTTCAGGTGGGCGGCCGTCTTATCTGGTAACAGATTGCCCAGCGGCCTCAAGCCCCCTGCGGAGTGTTGAACCTTTAGGATCCTGCGCGCCGCAGGGGGCATCACCTTTGCGCGTGGCTCTGCCTCCGCCTCCATCTGCAAGGCGGCAACACCGCCTGCCGCGCAATGAAAAACCGCGGTCGCGACGTTACCGCAGTACTAGGGCGGCCATTGCTGCCCCGATGGTCGACAGGGTCCCGCGCGGATGCATCGGTCTGTGCGCAACGCTTTCTATTGCGTTGACGCGTAACCCCGTGGAAATTCACGCTAATCCTCACTCTTTCCTACGCAATGGCGTGCCATTTTCCCCGCACTTGTGCCGCGGCCTCCTTGCTGGAAGAGCGGCCCCGGACATCCTCGTGTTCCCCGGCTGCACTTCTTGTGTCGATTACCAGTGGTCCCTCAATGGAGCATTCCTCTTTGCCGTGCGTGGATACATGTGCGATGATCCAGCAAGCAGAGCCATAAAATTTCCAGGGATTCCTGTACCTTGTGCGCGTCCGAGTCCACCGCGCGAGAGGGTACCTTTTATCGAGGGTTTCCCGCGCGGCAGGCACGCAGGACGTATGCCGGAGTCGAAAGGGATCGGGTCCATACATATATAATTTCGGCCACAACGGAAGCCCGGCTGCATCGAAACTCGCCGGCTTCAATCATTGGTCGACGCGATGGCATCACGCATATGAAAAAGCGGGCTGATCGCGGGATGGTTCGTTTCTGGCGCGCAATGCGGGAGGGAAAGTGAACAGTCCGTTGGAAAGTGTAAAGACATCGTCGCTGGATATGCGCGAGTTTTTCAAGACTGAGCCCGAAGCCGGTCCCTCGCACAAGCCATTAACCGTCGCTGAAGTGGGCCTGCGTCAGACCGTTCTTGAGGAGCTTGCGCTCAAGGCGCTTTACCTTTCTGGTCCGTTCTCAGTCCTGGATCTTTCCAGGCACATGCGCCTCAGCTTTGAGGTGGCCAGCGAACTCATCAAGAGGCTCCGCAGCGAGCAGCTTTGCCAGGTCACCGGCATGAGCGGCACCATCCCCAACCTCGCCATGACCACGCAGGGCAGGGCGAGAGCAATGGAACTCCTCAGCCAGAATCAGTACGCCGGACCGGCTCCCGTGCCGCTTTCCAGTTACGTTGAGCAGATCGAAAAGCAGAGCGTCTCCCATGTTGAGGTGCATCCGGGCGACGTTTCGCGTGCGTTCTCCAAGTTGGTGATCGACGACCGCACGCTTTATCAGTTGGGAACCGCGCTGAACTCGGGCGCTGCCATCTTTCTCCACGGGCCTTCCGGCGTTGGAAAGACCAGCATTGCTGAGACGCTCTCTGAGGTGCTTGCTGAGGATGATATTTGGATGCCCTACGCGGTCGAAATCGATGGACAGATTATCACCGTATACGACCCCACTCTGCACCAGCGTGCCGCGGACGATGATCTGGTAAACCGTGACGAGCGCTGGGTGCGATGCAAGCGCCCGGCGGTCATCGTGGGCGGCGAGCTCACCGTGGAGATGCTCGACCTTCAATACAATCCGGCCACCAAGTTTTACTCCGGCCCCGTGCAGATGAAGGCCAACAACGGCGTGCTGATCATCGACGACTTCGGCCGCCAGCGCGTCCGCCCGGACGAACTGCTGAATCGCTGGGTCGTTCCCCTCGATCGCAAAATTGACTTCCTCACCCTCGCCGGCGGCCGCAAGATCGAAATCCCCTTCGAGATGCTGGTGGTCTTTGCCTCCAACCTCGACCCCAATGAGCTGATGGACGCGGCCTTCCTGCGCCGCATTCAAACAAAGATTTATGTCGGCGCGGCCACCGACGAGCAGTTCTGCGAAATCCTGCGCCGTGTGCTCGCGGACCGCGAGCTGGATTACGATCAGACTCTGGCGGTGGCGCTCATCGACTTCATCAAGGACACACTCAAGCAGGAGCTTCGACCCTGTTTCCCGCGCGATATCGTCAACCAGATCTGCTGGGCCGCAAAATACGAAGGCCGGAAGCCCGAGTTGACCCGCGACTCGGTCATGCGCGCGCTGGAGTCCTACTTCCTCCTGCCGGCATCCTGACGCGTTCCCTGTTTCGCACTCCATTTCAGCCGCTGTGTCTCCGTCTGTGGAGATCCGGAGAGGGGCTATGCATGCACTTCACCCAATTTTTCCGAAAGTGGATGCAACTTCTCGACGCCCGGTCGCTCCCAATTGTTTTATTCCCACGCCGGTAGTCGAGGCATCGTGCGCGACTTGCGATTATTCGGTATCTGAGTAGAGTTCGCCGTCGCCGTCACCGTGGAAGAAATTCCACTCCGTCGTTGCCAGATCGGCCGGCATTTTGCCGTTGGCCTTGTATGTAAAGCGGACCGTGCGGCCGGTGTCGATAAAGCCTGAATTGTATAACTGCCTTCGCACTCGGTGGGAGGTCGCATGTATCCACACGACGGAGGCACCGCGCGCTTTCAGGTCGTTTTGTGCAGCGTGGATCAGGGCGGATAGGGTCTCTGCGTCGGCTGGCTCGGCAAGCACGTCGACGATCCAGGCCTCGCGCCCCGCTCCTTCGGGTCCGCGAAGAACAACCGTCCCGCGCAGCCCGCTGCCATCATCGAGGCGCAGCGCTCGATAGCTCCGATCAGGGCAACCGCGATAACGCCAGTTCAGATAAGCGGCCGGCTTCCATGGCGTCAATGCATCCCCGGCCATCAGCTTCTCTGCCAGGGCGTCGAACTCCGCGCCGAACTCCACCACCTCGGATGAGCACAGTTCAGGGTTGAGGCCCGAACTCTCCCGGCGCCACATGCTGGAAGCCCAGACCGCGGCATATTTCAACCGCCGCGCGAGCGTGCCTTCAGGATAAAAGGGCTTTAGCGGGCAAAGCAAAAGATTCGAGTTGGGCGCATCGCTGAAGCCGCACTTCTTCTTCGCCTCGTACATGGACTGCGTACTCTTGCCGAGCGCGAGCGGCGCGCAGGACAGTTGTTGCATCAGTTGTCGGGCGATGCCCCGGCCGCGCATCGCGGAGGAAACCACCACGTCCACCTGCCACACGGCGCACACGCGCGAGCCGCGGCAGCCGACCAGCAGGGGAATCGTATTGGAAACTCCCACGATTTCGCCGCCGTACTCCGCCAGATATGGAGCATTGCCGCCGCTTGCGGCAGCGCTTGCTTGTCTCCAGGTGAAAAGTTCGCAGACTCGCTCGCCGCCCGGCAACTCCCGTCGCCAGAAGTCGAAGAGCTGTTGCTGGTCCTCGCCGGACGCCTTGCGCACAGCAACATCGATTTTTGCTTCTGCCGCGGTCAAATTGTCGGGGTTCACACCTGAATTCTACCAACGTCTGCCGGTCCTTTTCCATCCGCCGCCGAGGTGACGGAGGACTAAAGCGTCCGCTCCCCGCGCCCGGCATCTGGCCGCGTCTTTGGCGAATGGAATGTTATCCTTGCCCATATGTCAGCGCTACTTGGTTTTACTTCGGGTCGCGATCGCGTCGACGAAGATCGCTGGCAGCAGGCGCTGGAAAGGATGAACTCGCGTTCCGGACGCGACGCTCACCTTGTCAAGAACACCGACACGCGCGTCGCCTGGCGTGGCTCCAATCAGTCCGGATATGCCGAAGACGAGTCGTGGACGGTAATGCTCGACGGATTTCTGGACGACATTGCATCCGCAGAGGATGCAGCGTGTCCGTCCGAGCACCTTCTACGGTGCATTCGGGAAAGAGGCGTCGAGTCGCTTTATGCCCGCACGGGATTTTTCGCTTTGGCCGTTGTCGATCGGAAACGCTCGATCACTTATTTGATGAAGGATCGCCTCGGCAGCAAGCCTCTCTTCTACGCAAATGTTGACGGCGGCTGGTGCTGGGCTTCCGAAATCAAGTGCATTCAGCCCTTCATCGGCGCCGAGCTGGATCGGCAGTCGCTGCCCGAGATCTTCCATTACCGTTGGCTGGCTGGCCCGCGAACGCTGCTGAGCGCGGTGCGGCAGGTGCTGCCGGGCCACGTCGCCGTTCTTGGACCCAACGGCTCCTGCGAGACGCACTGCTACTGGAAACCCCGGCTGGAACCTCGCGCCTCCGGGGCTCTGAACGAGTTCGTAGACGAGGCAGGCAGCTTGCTGCTGAACCATCTGCGCGGTCTCGCCAGGCGGTATCCGAGAGTCGGCATACCGCTCAGCGCCGGCGTCGATTCCGCATTGCTGTCGGCTCTGGCAAGCCAGGCCGGCTTCTCTGAATGTGTCACTATTTCGGCGCGGTATCCGGGCTGGCGCAATCCCGAACTGGAGCCGGCAGCCGAAGCGGCGCAGCATCTGAAGCTGGAGCATCTGATCGTCGACATCGATTCCGACTTCATCGCCCGAACGTTCAGGCCGCTGTTGTGGCGGCTGGAAGAGCCTTCCCGCCACTATCATGTCTTTCCGCTTTCGGCCATCTTCGAGAAGCTCAGTTCTCGCGTCGACCTGGTTCTCTACGGCGAAGGCGCCGATACGGTTTTCGGTCCACGTTCGCTGCAAAAGTTGAAATTGTTCGCACACAGGCACTCCAGGCTTGAGCCGGTCCCCGCTCCGGTCCGGCACATTCTGGCTGCACTAGCTCTGGCCTCCCACACCGGACGCGGCAACTATCTGGCCAATCTTCTGCGCCACACCCCGGAGTCGTTCATTTTCAATCTCTTCGCAATAAAAAGTCACACCGATCCGGCGCGTCTGATTTCCGGCGTCTACCACGAGGTGGCCCCCAACCCCGAAGTGCGTTCAAGGGTCTTGTCATCCGACGCCGATTCGGTCGCGAATTTGTACAGCCTTAGCCTCTCCACCGCGACCAAGAACCACCTGGACACGATGGACCGCATTTCCGCCCCCAGCGGCATCACAGTCGCTTTGCCGTTCCTATCGCATGAGGTCATCGATCTGGGACAGACGATCCCTTTGG
>JBAUEO010000033.1:0-11199 GCA_049678625.1 Occallatibacter sp.
CCCTGCCCGCGAGGACGCTGTGCAAGGCTGACTGCAAAGGACTTTGTCCGCGCTGCGGGAAGAATCGGAACGTGGAGCCGTGCGACTGTGCCGAGGGAGAAAGTGACCCGCGTTGGCAGGCGCTCGAGGATTTGAGTGGGCGGATAAAGACCAAGAAATAACAGTTCCCGTGAGAGCGGGAGCATTCAGGGCCGGGCCGGACGGCAGAGCAGCGGGCAAGGACAGGCTGCGGGAGAGCCGGGGCGGAGGGGCCGGAATGCGAAAGGAAATTTGCAATGCCGAATCCGAAGAGGCGCCACTCAACGCGCCGAACTGCAAACCGCCGGGCGCATGATTTTTTGACCGCGACCGGGTTGAGCGAGTGCCCGAACTGCCACGAGAAGAAGCTTCCGCACCGGGTGTGCCCGAAGTGCGGCGTGTACAAGGGCCGCGCCGCGGTGGACGTGAAGGAAGCAGCGAAGTAAGCAGGAGCGGCGATGCTCATCGATATCGCGCTGGATGCGGTGGGGAGCGACAAGGCTCCCGAGCCGGAGATTCGGGGAGCGATTCTGGCATGCCGGGCGCTGCCGGTGCGAGTGCACCTGGTGGGACCGGAGCCGGATTTGCGGGACCTTCTGGATGAGCACCTGGAAAACGAAGACCTGCCGATCGTCATCCACCACGCCACGGAGCGGATTGGGATGGACGAGAAGGCGGCGCATGCCGTGCGGACAAAAAAAGACAGTTCGTTGCGCGTGGGCCTGAAGCTGGTGCGCGAGCGCAAGGCGGCGGGATTTGTGACGGCGGGGAACACGGGCGCGGCGATGGCGACGGCGAAGATGGTGCTGGGCGCGCTGCCGGGCGTGGACCGGCCGGCGCTGGCAACGCCGATGCCGACCTCGAAGGGCAATCCGTGCGTGCTGCTGGATGTGGGCGCGAACGTGGACTGCAAGGCGCATAACCTGGAGCAGTTTGCGGTGATGGGCGAGATGTATGCCCGGAGCGTGCTGAAGATTCACAAGCCGCGCGTGGGCCTGCTCTCCATCGGTGAGGAAGAGACCAAGGGCAACGAGTTGACGCGCGAGGCGCTGCCGCTGCTCAAGGCGCTGCCCATCCACTTTATTGGGAATGTGGAGGGGCGGGATATTTTCAACGGACACGCGGACGTGATTGTGTGCGACGGGTTTGTGGGGAATGTGGCGCTGAAGACGAGCGAGGGCATTGGGCGGTTTGTGCGGGATGCGCTGCGCGAGAGCCTGACGCGGACGGTGACGGCGCAGGTGGGCGCGCTGCTGTCACGGAAGGCGTTCAATGAGTTTCGCCGGCGGCTGGATTACACCGAGTACGGTGGAGCGCCGCTGCTGGGAGTGCGCGGGGTGTGCATCATCGGGCACGGTTCGTCGAATGACAACGCGATTTTTAACGGGATTCGCGTGGCGTATGAGTTCGCCAAGGCGGGAACGAACGAGCAGATTGAAGCCGAGTTCGCGAAGAGGCCGGCGCGCGGACATGCGAATGGCGCGGGGGACGGGCCGGACGCGACGATTCAATAGCGGCTGAGCGGAATGGCCGAAATCAAAGACAACAGAAGGGATTGGGCGGCGTGGGCCGAGGCGCTGGCGTGTCCGGCGTGTCTTGGCGCGCTGCGGCGCGAAGATGCGGGCGGAGCCGAGCGGGTGCGGTGCGCGGCGTGCGGGCGCTTGTATCCGGTGGTGGATGGGATTCCTGTGCTGATTGCGGAACGGGGGGAAGCGGCGGATGGTACGCCGCAGGAATGAGCCTCACTGACTGCGCTTACCGCTCTTCGGGACCGAAGAGCGCGGTCAGTTCGGAGATCCAGAGGGATTCCTCGGCGAAGTGAAACGTGCCATGATCGTGGACCTCTCGGGCGGCATGCAGGAAGGCAGTGAGGGCAGCGCGACTGAAGCCGGATCCGATGCTGATACGGCGCACCCCGAGCGCACCGAGTTGCGACACGGAGAGCGGCGGCGCTCCTTTCAGGCCCATCAACACATTGACAGGCTTGCTGACGGAGCGGCAGAGGGTTTCGATCTCCTGGGGGCTCGTAATGCCGGGAGCGTAGAGAACCTCAGCTCCGGCGGCTTCAAAGGCTTGCAGGCGGCGGATGGTGTCGCTGAGGTCGGGGCGACCGTGGAGGTAGTTTTCAGCCCGTGCCACGAGCATGAATGGAAACGGAAGGGAATGCGCGATGTCTGCTGCCGCTCTGATGCGTTTGACCGCATGGGATAACTCGTAGATAGGCTGGGCAGGGTTGCCGGTGGCATCTTCAATGGAGCCGCCGACGAGTCCGGCCTCAGCGGCGAGACGGATGGTTTCGGCTGCCGCTTCGGGTGAGTGGCCGTAACCATTTTCGAGGTCAGCTGCGACAGGCAGATGAGTAGCCTGGACGATGGAATGGGCGTTGGCCAAGGCTTCTTCGCGGGTGACACTGGCAGTTCCGTCGGTGCGGCCGAGGGAGAAGGCGAGGCCCGCGCTGGTGGTGGAGAGCGCGGCGTATCCAAGACTGGTGAGAATGCGCGCTGAGCCGGCATCCCATGGATTGCCGACGACGAAGATGCCGGGACCGCGGTGAAGGGCCTGAAAAGCAGCGGCTTTTTCGACTTGCGTGGACATGATGCGCTCCATTGAGTCTCGACAGAGAGGTAGGCGGATGGGGGTTAGCGGCGCAGATAAAAGGGGCGAACGATGAGGGCGGCGAGGAACATGGAGATGAGCAGGACGGCGGCGAGAATGGAGTAAAGCAGGACGAGGGATGGGCCCTTTGAAGGCGGATCTTCGTCGTTCGGAGCGGGGAGTTGCGCGGGTTCGGGCGGGAGCTGGGTCGAGTTGGGCTGGGAATCATTCATCATTTTGGATCGCTTTCAGCTTAGAACGATTCATCGCCGAGAACCAGCGATTGTCAGCAATCGATTCTCGCGCGGAGTCGCCGGCAGGCGGGGGTCACTCATATTTGAGGGCCTCGACCGGGTCCAGCTGGGCGGCGCGCGTGGCGGGGACGGTGCCGAAGACGATGCCGACGGCGGCTGCGGAGGCGAGTGCGATGAAGACCGAGAGCCAGGAGAAGGGCAGGTCGTAATTGGTGAAGAAGCGAATGGAGAGCGGGACGGAGATGCCGATGGCGGTGCCGATGACACCTCCGGTGAGGGAGATGATGACCGCCTCGGCAAGGAACTGGAGTTTGATTTCGCGGTAGGTTGCGCCGAGGGCCTTGCGGATGCCGATTTCGCGGATGCGGGAGCGGACGTTGGCGAGCATGATGTTCATGATGCCGACGCCGCCGACGGCGAGGGTGACGGCGGCGACGAGAACGAGGACGGCGGTGAGGGCGTCCGCGCTTTCAGAGGCGGTGTTCATGAGCTCTTTGAGGGTTTGCGCCTTGTAAATGGAGCCGGGACGGTGGCGCGAGGAGATGATGCGGACAATCTCCTTGGCGGCGTCGGGGACTTCGCTCATGCTGCGCATGGAGAAGTAGATCTGCTTCACGTTTTCGGTTCCGGTGAAGTAGCGGGCGACGGAGAAGGGAATGAGGATGGTCTGGTCGGCAATCTCCGACTGGCCGAAGTCGTCCACCGACATGCGGAAGACGCCGATGATGGTGAAGGGGAGGCCGCGGATCTCAAAGGTCTGGCCGACGGCGGAGTCGGCGCCGCCGAAGCGGTCATGCGCGAACTTCTCGCTGACGACGGCGCACTTGATGTGGGCCTGATCGTCGGTGTCGTCAAAGAAGCGGCCGTTGGGGACGAGGAGGGAGTGGATGTAGCGGTATTGGGAGCTGACGCCGAGGACGAGAGTGTCCTTGGTGACGCCGCCGCCGAAGTTGATGGGGGCGCGCATATCGAGGACGGGCGAGGAGTACAGGATGCCGGGCAATTGGGCGAGGACGGCATTCTCGTCGTCGCGGGTGAGGTAGTCGTTGTAGACGACGTGCTCGCCGCCGATGGCGCCGCCGCCGGAGTACTCGACTTCAACGGAGTTGGTGCCGAATTTCTGAATGAGCCCGAGGACGTACTGCCTGCCGGTGAGGCCGATGGTGACCACGAGGATGACGGACATGGTGCCGATGACCATGCCAAGCGCGGTGAGAGCGAAACGGAGCTTGGCGGCACGAAAGCTGTCTACGGCGAGCTTGAGAATCTCACGGAAGAGCATGGTGCGACGGGCGCTCAAGAGCGTCTGCTGGAAGGCGTGCTGGCGGGCCTGGTCGACAGGGTTCATGGGCGAGTGAAGTGCATGGAGCGGTCTAACAGAGAGATGCGCGAGAAGAGGCGAAGGGTTCCCTGAAGTGAGGGACGCGGGCCTGACGGAAAGGGCGCGGAGCGAATTGGGAACCGGTTATTCAGGAACATATTTGTTGAGCCACTTCAGCTCCTCGCGGACTTTGATGTAACCGTGCCAGGGGTTTTTGCCCAGGCCGTGGCCCTCGCCGGGGAAGACGAGGAACTGGTGCGGGATGTTGAGGGATCGGAGTGCGCGCTCAAGGAGCACGCCCTCAAGGAAGTTGACGCGAACGTCCGCGCCGCCCTGGACAAGATGGACCGGAGTCTTGACCTTGTTGAACTGGAAGATGGCGGCCTCGCTCTGATAGATGGAGGGGTTTTCCCAGGGTCGGCCGCCGAGATACCAGGCGTCGTCGTAGGTGAGATCGTCATTGCCCCAGTTGGCTGCGTGCTCGATTGCTCCCGCGCCGGTGACGGCGGCCTTGAAGCGCGTGGTTTGGGTGATGAGCCAGTTGGTCATGTAGCCGCCGTAGCTGTAACCGCCGATGGCGAGGCGGTCAGGGTCGGCGTAACCAGCTTTGACGAGGGCGTCGACGCCGGTGAGGATGTCGCGGCCGGGTTTGGAGACGATGTGGGGCTCGATATCCAGCATGAACTGGTCGCCGTAGCCGGTGGAGCCGGTGTAATTGGGCCGAAAGACGAGCCAGCCGTTGTCGGCGGCGTAGGTTGCCCAGTCATACCAGTCGGCGCCGAAGCGGTCGCCGTCGGCATCCTCAGGGCCGCCGTGGATGAGGGTGAGCATGCGGAGATGGCGGGCGTCTTTTTCGCCCGGGGGAAAGATGAGGATGCCCTCGATGGTGTGGCCGTCGCCGGATTTCCAGGAGAAGGTTTGCCACTCGGGCTGCGCGCGCTGGGCAAAGACGGGGTTGAAATCGGTGAGGGCCTTGAGGTGATCAGGGTGGAGCGGATTGACGGCGAGATAGACCTGCGTGGGCTTGTTGATGGTGGAGTAGCTGAGCAGAACTTCGCCGGTGGCGAGGCCGGAAGCGACGTCGGAGTAGGTTCCGGCGAGGCCGGGGAGCAGAGTGGCCTTTGCGCCGTCGATGAGATAGACCTGCGTCTGGGTGCCGAGCATGCCTAGGGCGATTTCGCGACCGTCTGGCAGCAGAGTGAAGTGGTCGAGGGAGCCGGTGAAGTCCGCGCCAAGGCGCTGGATGGAGCCGGTGGCGGCGTCCATGCGATAAAGGCGGCCCTGCACGTCCTTGTAGGGACCTTCAATGCAGCCTGCGCCGGGCGGGACCTGGAAGTGGAGCCAGTGGCTGTCGCGGGTCCAGGCGAGATGGGATTCGAGGCCCTGATTGCGCGTGATGCGGCGGGCCGCTCCGCCGGAGGGCGAGACGAAGTAGATTTCGAAGTCGGCGGGGTTCTCGACGCGCTGGCTGGGAGGGCCGGTGAGGAAGGCGATGGTTTGGCCGTCGGGCGCGGGGGCGATTTGGGTGATGGAGAGCGGGCTGGTGGTGATGGATTGGGCGTCGGGGGGAAGCTGCGCAGGCTGATCTGCTTTTGATCCCGAGACCGTCGAGCTTGCGGAGGATTTGCCGCCCTGTTGCGCTGAGTCGGCTTTGGGGAGCGGGACCGAGATGTCGCGCTCGAGCGCGGGCTCGACGGCGACGCTAAGGAGAACGTCGCCGCGGTCTTTTGCGCGCCAGCGGATGACGTCCTTCCACTTGGCTTTGTCTGCGGCGGTTTGCGCGGGCGTGAGGGGCTGGGTGACGGAGAAGAAAATGGATTTGCTGTCGGGCGACCAGGCGAAGGCGTGGACGTCGAGCTTTTCAGTGTAGAGCGGGAGGGCCTCGCCGCCGGCGAGCGAGATGACCCAGATGCGCGCGGCGTGGGCGGAGTCGCTTTGTGGGCTGCCGTCAGTGGCGGCGGGCTCGCCGGGCAGGGCGCGGTCAGAGACGAAGGCGATCCATTTGCCGTCGGGACTCCAGCGGGGATTCTCCTCGCTGCCGGAGTGGGTGAGCGGACGGAGGCCGGTGTCGGCGTTCCAGAGCCAGAGGTCGTCGCGGAAGACGTTGTTGGCCCAGTCGGGCGATTCGGTTGCGATGACGGCGGAAGCGCCGTCGGGCGAGAGGCGGGCGGAGGTGATGCTGGTGGTGTTGAGGTACTCGTCGAGGGTGATGGCGGGTTTGGCGGACTGGGCGTAGGCGGCGGCAGCGAGGCAGAAAGGCAGGACCAGAAGCGGCCAAAGGAAGCGGGAACGCATAGGAAGACTATAGAACGCGGAGGGGAGCGAAGGGGAGCGGATTGCGAGGAGCGCGTGGGGCTGCGAGAATCTGAGGGCATGACGATGCGAGTGGATGCGCACCAGCATTTCTGGAAGTACAACCCGGCGGAGTATGCGTGGATTGATGATGCGATGGTGGGGCTGAAGCGGGATTTTTTGCCGGCGGAGCTGAAGCCGCTGCTGGAGGCGAACGGGTTTGATGGGTGCGTGGCGGTGCAGGCGCGGCAGAGCCTGGAGGAGACGCGATGGCTGCTGGAGCAGGCGGCGGAGAACGTGTGTGTGAAGGGCGTGGTGGGCTGGGTGGACCTGCGCGGCAAGGATTTGCCGGAGGTGCTGGCGGGGCTAAAGAGCGAGCGGAAGCTGGTGGGTGTCCGGCACATTGTGCAGGACGAGCCGGACGATGAGTTTGTGCTGCGGAAGGATTTTCGGCGCGGTGTGGCGAGGCTGAAGGAGTTTGGGCTGACGTATGACGTGCTGGTGGTTCCGCGGCAACTGAAGGCGGCGACGAAGCTGGTGCGGGAGTTTGACGGGCAGGCGTTTGTGCTGGACCACATGGCCAAACCGGCGATTGCCGAGGGCGCGACAGACGACCGGATGGAGATTTGGGCGGCGGATGTGCGGGAGCTGGCGCGGAGCGGGAATGCGATGTGCAAGCTGAGCGGCATGGTGACGGAGGCGAAGTGGAAGGCGTGGCGCGAGGAGGATTTTTGGCCGTATATGGACGAGGTGATGGAGGCGTTTGGGGCGGGGAGGGTGATGATCGGGTCCGACTGGCCGGTGTGTACGCTGAGCGGGGAGTATGGGGAGACGGTGGGCGTGGTGAAGCGGTATGTGGAGCGGCTGACGGAGACGGAACGGGCGGCGGTACTGGGGGGGAACTGCGCGCGGTTTTATGGATTGGAATAGGGGCTGAATCGAGGCGCGGCTGAGGCGGAGCGATGGTAGATTGAGGGGAGTGCGAAAGTGGCGGAATTGGCAGACGCACCAGACTTAGGATCTGGCGGGGCAACCCATGAGAGTTCGAGTCTCTCCTTTCGCACCAGGGCATTGCACGAGCCTTTTGCGCCATCCTTCTCGCCTGAGGGTTGGCGTGCAATCGCGAGCCCGTGAAGAATCAGGAGATGGGCGCGGGCGGCATCGGGGGCATTGGAGGCGGGGCGGCAAAGAGCGCCAAGTCGAGCATGTGGGAGTAGCCGGCGATCTTGACCCAATAGAGAATCCAAAGGACGAAGCCCGCGAGTCCGGTCGCGATGTTCACAAAGGGGATAATTCCGAAAGCGCCGCATATGCACATTGCCAAGCCGACTGACTTGCCGGGCTCGGGTGTGTCGAGCGGGATGTTGCGGAGCCTGAATTCGTTTGCGAGCGATTTTGCGAGTGCCAACACGACGAGGAATCCCCAGATGATATTGAAAAGCGGGATGAGCAGGAGCCATACCATTCCAGGTTCCATTGTCCGTGATGGTGGAGAGCATTTGGAAAGTACGCTCGACAGGTATGCGATATAGACAATCCCGACCGCCAGTACTCCTAGGAACATGAAGCCCGCAACGATGCGAATGATCATCACATTGTCCATTGCTTCCCTCGTTTCACTTTGAAGTTGGCCGCAATCGTAGCATGGGGCCGGAAGCGCGGCAATGAGAGAGTTTGCGGACATTTTGAGGATTGCGGATCAGACGCGCCTGACGAAAGTTAGCCCCGCAGCGGACCCAAAGTTAGCAATACAGCGGCTCTGAAGTACCGTTGACCGGAGGGGTGGAAAACGCTATGGTCTGCGTATAGGCTGGTGCGCGGGTAAGTGGTTGTGCGCGCTGGTGTTGAGGCGAGAAATGGCAGTTCTGACGAGAAAAGGCGGGGGCTTGCCGGCGAATTACCGGGAGGTCCACTTCTGGCTGAACCACGTGGAGGTTCCTGAGGGCGGAACCGCGCGCGCGGAAGCGGAAGCGCAGGCGGCGCCAACGATTTCTGAAGCCGCGGCAATGCCGGTTGAAGAGCCGGTCGCGGTTGCGGAAGAGGCGAAGACTGAAGAGGCGAGGGCCGAGGACCCGAACGCAGCGCCGGTTGCGGAGGTTGCGCCGGAAGTTGCGCCGGACGTGGTTGAGGCTTTGGCAGAGGGTGGGGCGGAAGTGCCGGCGGCAGTGATGCTCGAAACGCAGGCGGCCGAGGCGACGGAAATTGAGAAGACGGACGCGAGCGCGACGGAGCCCGATCGGAAGATGGCCGTGGTGCATGAACTGCCGATGCGTGGCGGGACGATGGTGCGGCCGAGCGTTGAGCCCGCCACGGAGGAGACGGCTGCGCAGGGCGAGTCCGAAGAGAGCGCGATGGAAGAGAATGCGCGGGGCCGGGGCTTTTGGGGATTTCGGCGGAAGAAGCGGGCGTAAGCGCGGCGCATACGAAGTTCGTTCCATGAAGCGCTAAGAGCAACCGCAGATCTTTCGACTCCATTGGGCCAAAAAAAACGGCCAAACTGCGCTGAAGATGACAGTTCAGTACAGTTCAATAAGGATACGAACTTAAGACTCAGGATACCAGCGAACGGCAGGCATGAGCGCGGCAGAAAACGCGCTGGGGTGGGGCGGAGTAAGCTAGGGGAATCATGAGCCCGACACCGGCAGCACCCCATGTGGAACTAATCCAGACAGACGAATACCGGGAGACCTATGCGAACAGCGTGCAGGTGCGCGTGAGCGTGTGGGATTTTCAACTGGTTTTTGGGCAGGCGACGAGCGATGGACCGGAGTCCGTGACAGTCCGGAACCACCACGCGATTTTCCTGAGCCCGCAGCAGGCCAAGGCGCTGTGCAACGTGCTGGGACAGAATGTGGCGCAGTACGAACAAGCCTTTGGGACGCTGAACCTGGAGCCGCAGGGGCACGCATTTCCGCAGGGACCGGTGAACTGAGGAGTGGCGCGGTTGGTCTCGCAGATGCGGCGGCAAAGGCGGATGCGCGAGATTCTTTGGCCGCCAATGGGCAGGCCTTTTCGGCTGTGGATGATTTTTCCGGTGATTTTTGCGGCGCTGTATGCGAGCCACTACACGCTGCTGCGGCTGCCCTACTACTGGGATGAGGCGGGGTATTACATTCCAGCGGCTTGGGATTTCTTTCGAACCGGCTCGCTGATTCCGACGACCACGTTGAGCAATGCGCATCCGCCGCTGGAGAGCTTGTATCTGGCGCTGTGGTGGAAGCTGTCGGGATTTTCCGTAGAGGTGACGCGTGAGGCGGTGCTGCTGGTGGCGGCGCTGGGTCTGCTGGCGGTGTGGCGGCTGGCGATGCGGCTGACGCAGACGGCGAGCGTGGCGTTCTGGACGGTGGTGCTGACGGGGTTGTATCCGGTGTGGTTTGCACAGAGCACTCTGGCGCAGGCGGATCTATTTGCGGCGGCGTGCGCGCTGTGGGGGCTGGTGTATGCGCTGCCGGAGCAGGACGGGATGGGCGCGTCGAAGGCCTGGGCGGCGGCGCTGTGGTTTGCCGCGGCGGCAATGTGCAAGGAGACGGCGGTGGCGATTCCGCTGACGCTGGCGGCGGTGAGCGCATGGGAGTGGATTCGCAAGCGTGATTGGGCGCGAGGCCGGGATGCGCTTTGGCTGACCGCGCCGGCGCTGCCGCTGGCGGGCTGGTATGTGTGGTATCACGCGAAGACGGGCTGGTGGTTTGGGAATCCGCAGTTCTTCCGCTACAACGCGGAGGCGACGCTGGAGCCGGTGAGGATCGCGGCAGCGCTGGGCTACCGCGTGCTGCACCTGACGGCGCACATGAACTTGTTTGTACCGGTGCTGATGATGCTGGCGGCGTTGATGCTGGACCCGAAAAAGCACGAGGATGGGCGGGAGCGCGGGGCGATTTGCGCGGCGGCAAGGCGGCGGATGCTGCTGTTGCTGGGGATGAGCGCGGTGCTGTTCAGCGTGCTGGGCGGGGCGCTGCTGACGCGCTATCTTCTGCCGATGTATCCGCTGGTTCTGCTGCTGGCAGTGGCGACATTCTGGCGGAGAGTTCCGCTGTGGCCGGCGCTGGCGGCGTTTTGCGCGGGAGCGTTTGTGCTGGGGCTGCTCGAGAATCCGCCGTACAGGTTTGCACCGGAGGACAACCTGGAATATGCGCGCGTGGTGCGGATGGATGAGGCGGGGATTGCGGAGCTGCGGGCGCGGTATCTGGATGCGACGGTGCTTACGGCGTGGCCGGTGACCGACGATCTGACGAAGCCGGAGCTGGGTTATGTGCCGAAGCCGTGGGATGTGGAGCCGATTGACGATTTTTCGGCGGCGGAGGTGGCCAAGGCGGCCGCGGAGCCGGGGAAGTATTCGGCGGCGCTGGTGTTTTCGACGAAGTATGATCCGCCGGGGCTGCCGTGGCGGCTGGGGCCGAAGGAAGAGCGGCTGGATGAACGCTACTTTGACCTGCACCATGATTTGCCTCCGGCGACGATTGCCGAGCGACTGGGCGGAAAGCTGGTGTGGGAGAAGCGGAACGAGGGGATGTGGATTGCGCTCATCCGGTTCGAGCGGCAGTATGAGGCCGCGGGGCATGCGGGGCGGGCCGCACGGGCGGGACGATGAGGCGGGAGCCCCTATAATCAGCCTTGTTGTGCATTTCCTTTCTTCACAGCGAACGATTCAAATGGATGGGAAGCGGCGGAGCGCGTGGGTGAGGGCGCTGGCCGCGCTGGCGTTGCTGGGCGCGCTGGCGG
>JBAUEO010000034.1:0-13365 GCA_049678625.1 Occallatibacter sp.
TTCGACTCCCTGCGCTCGCGCTTCGGTCGCTCAGGATGACAGACGTTAGAGGTTCTCGCGCACTGGCCGCTCCGGAGGACAACTTCCAATGATGAAATGCAGGTCCTTCGACTCCCTGCGCTCGCGCTTCGGTCGCTCAGGATGACAGCGAGAAGGGGAAGCGGGCTGTGAATCAATGCATGGGTGCGCTGGCGGCGCCTTCGGGGCGCTTCTTGCTGAGCATGAAGGCGAAGAAGACCATGGCGAGAGACATCCAGGAGAGCTGCATGTAGACGTCCTGGTAGCCCTGCATGGCGGCCTGCTGGTTGAGTTGCTGATAGATGGCGCCGAGGGCCATGCCGTGGCCGTTGGCTGCGCCAAATTTGCTGTCAAAGAAGCCGGTGAGGGCCTGGAGGTGCTGCTGGAAGCCGATGGAGGCTGACTGCATGGCGGATTGGAGATGCTGCTGGTGCCAGAGGGAGCGGCGGGTGACCTGGGCGTTGGTGATGGCAATGAAGATCGAGCCGCCGATGTTGCGGACGAAGTTGATGAGTCCGGAGACCTGGTTGCTTTCCTCCTTGGGCATGCCGACGTAAGCGGCGTTGGTGATGGAGATGAAGCAGAAGGGCAGCGGCACCATTTGGATGACGCGGAGCCAGGAGGCCTGGGCGAAGGTCATTTGCAGATTGCTGACGTCGGCGGCGATGCGGAAGGTGACGACGAACATGACGAAGCCGGCGACGGCGAGCCATCGCGTGGCGACCTTACCGGTGGCGATGCCGGCCAGGGGCATGAGAATGAGAAGCGCGATGCCGCCGGCGGTGAGCGCGAGACCGGCAGTGGTGGCGTCATAGCCGAGCAGTTGCTGCAGGAACTCAGGCTGGAGGACGGTGTTGGCGTTGAGGACGCCGCCGACCAGCAGCATGAGAGCGCAGCAGATGGCGAAGTTTTTAAAGCGGAAGATTTTGAGGTTGATGAGCGGATTTTTTTGTCGCCACTCCCAGACGACGAGGCCGATGATTCCGGCGACGAAAATGAAGCCAAAGATACGGATGAAATCGGAGTGGAACCAGTCGTTCTCCTCGCCCTTGTCAAGCATGATCTGCATGCCGCCCATGGCGAGGGTGAGGAAGGCGAGGCCGACGTAATCCATGTTGCGGATGCGCTTGGGATCGGCCTTGATCCACGGTGGATCTTCGACGAGGCGGTTGAGAAGAATGAAGGCGAGGATGCCGACGGGGATGTTGATGAAAAAGATCCAGCGCCAGGAGTAGTTGTCGGTAATCCAGCCGCCGAGGGTGGGACCGATGGAAGGGGCGAGGACGGCGACGATGCCGTAAAGAGCGAAGGCCTGGCCGCGCTTCTGGGGCTCAAAGGAGTCTGCCATGATGGCCTGGGCCATGGGCTGCATGCCGCCGCCACCTGCGCCCTGGATAATGCGGAAGAAGAGCAGGGCGGTGAGCGAAGGAGCCGCGCCGCAGAGGAAACTGGAGGCGGTGAAGATGAGGATGCAGAGGCCGAAGAAGTTGCGGCGGCCCAGGATGCTGGAAGCCCATCCGCCGAGGGGAAGCACAATGGCGTTCGAAACAAGATAGGAGGTGAGGACCCAGGTGGCCTGATCGGGACTTGCGCCGAGAGAGCCGGCGATGTGCTGGAGGGCGACGTTGGCGATGGAAGTGTCAAGCACCTCCATGAAGGCGGCAATGGCGACGGTGGCCGCGATGAGCCACGGGTTGACGCGCGGCTTCCAATTAGCGTGGGCGTCGGGGTTCGGATTGGCGATTGTCTTTGTGCCGGCGGAGGGCTGGCCCGGAGACGGGGATTGCGTACTGGACAAGAAAAGTGCTCCTGAGGGGCAGTTTAGCGCGGTTTTTTTGAAGATTCGGAATTTTGGCCGGGACGGAATGCAATTCCGGCTCCGGTGCGGGCGCGGGTTCGAGCCGGGACCGGGAAAAGCTGTATGGCAAATAGATGAGCGAAGCGGGTGCGGGGGTTCAGGGATTGATGGGGTGTGGTTCGAGGGCCGAAGAGGTCTCCGGGGCGCCTCGCCATCCGATGAGGGCGACGGCGAGGGCGATGAGCTCCATGCCGACGATGAAGGCCACGCAGGCGGGCCAATTGCCGAGATTCCAGAAGAAGCCGGGGACGACGCCTGCGGCGGTTCCGCCGAGGTAATAGAAGGTGATGTAAAGGCCGGCGGCGGTGACGCGGGCACCGGCGGGCGCGGCGTGGCGAAGGTTGGAGCTGTTGACGGTTTGTGAGACGAAGATACCGGAGCAGAGCAGAGCGAGGCCGGTGATGACGACGGCAAGCGAGGGCGCGAGAGTGAGCAGGATGCCGGAGATGGCGAGACAGATGGCTCCAGTGATGCCGGCGCGGAGGCCGACGCGGGTGATGAGGAATCCGCCGACGGGCGTGACGAGGAGGCCGATGAGATAGACGAAGAAGAGCGAGCTGAGCGCGGTGGTGGAGAGGTTGTACGGCGAGACGGCGAGGTGGAAGGTGATCCAGGTGAAGACGCCGACGAGCGAGAAGAGGCTGTTGAAGCCGACAACGAAGGTGGTGACGAGGCGCTTGCGGCGAAAGAGCGCCTGCACCTGATGCGGGAAGGCGGGGAGTTTGCCGGCATTGGACTGCGAAGCGCCGCGGGGACGGCCGGGGGGAAGCCAGAAAGCCACGGCGGAAGCGCCGAGAAGCGCGGCGATGCCGAGGACGACAAAGCTGACGCGCCAGGAGTAGCGGTCAGCAAGAATGCCGGCGACGATGCGGCCGAGGAAGCCGCCGAGCGCGGTGCCGGAGACGTAGAAGCTCATGATGAGCGGGATTTTCTGTGGGGGCCACTCCTCGCCGACATAAGTGATGAGGACGGCGATGACGCCTGGCACGGTGAGGCCCTGAAGGAATCGCCAGAGGACGAGCTGGGCAAGCGAGGTGGCGGTGGCGGCAAGGAGCGTGGGCAGCGAGATGCCGAGAAGCGAACAGACGATGACGCGCTTGCGGGGAAGTCGCTCCGTGAGCGCTCCGAAGACGGGCGCGGAGAGTGCGACGCCGGCAGTGGCGGCGGAGACGGTGAGGCCGACGGCGGTTTTGGAGGCGTGGAAGATGCCGGCGAGCATGGGCAGAAGCGGCTGGGTGCAGTAGAGCTCAAGAAAGGCGCAGACGCCGCAGAGGGCGACGGCGGCGGTGGCGAGGCCGAGGGGCGGACGGGGTTCGAGCGGTTGGATGTCGGAGTGTGCTTGGGCGGCTTCTGCGGGTGAGTTCAAGGATTCAGGATACGCGAGCGCGGAAAAGTGCAGGGGGTGTGGGTGCGGCGCGGGCGACGGATTGACGACTAAACGGCTCAGACAGCATCTAAATGGCTGGAGATGCGAGAATCGCGGGAAGAGAAACTTCAAGGCTCACAGCGGGTTGTTCCAATCGATTAAGCTTCAGAGCGAACCCGAGTCCGCACGAGAGAAAGCTCAATGCGCGTGTTTCGCAGAGCGTTCGTTGCATGGTTTATCGCGCTCACACTTCCAGCGAGTGTGCGGGCAACTCCGTTCCCGCAACTGCTGCCCGATGCCGTGAACTTTGAGCTGACAATCCGCGAAGAACCGGCGAGCACACTTCCCACAGGTCCGGCGTGCGGGGGCGAGGCTGAGCTCACGTTGGCTTGTCGAGCTTTCATTGTCACGCTCAGAAATGTCGGCGTGCATACGGTGCATCTGAGTCGAATCACGTGCCAGGAGCCGGTTGTCACTTTCGAAACGAAGCAGCCGGGTTCGACGAGCGGCTGGTGGCCGATTAGTCAGGTCCAGAGGCCGCTATGCACTCCCTGGGTCTACGAAAACATTCGGCTTCGGCCCGGCGAAGCGACCGAATACGAGACCCGGCTCGTTTCCCGAAATCGGCCTGGGGAGATGCTTGCGCCGGTCGAGCCTCGCGCGTACACGGTTCGCGCTCTCTGGATGCTTTGGGGTTGCACTGAGAATCCTGAAGGAACTGATTGCCTTGCTCCGCTCCAAGTCCCAAAACCGAATTCCTGGGGTGGACCACCGACGGGCGACGTGGATATCCAAACGCCGGTCGAAGTTGTCTCGAACGAAATTGAAGTCCATTCGCCGATGCTGCCTGACCTGGGCGTCCTCAAGGTTGACTTCGCCATTTCTATCGCAGCTGAGCGCGAAGCAGCTCCGACGAGAAAGCGCTACAGCGCTGGCTGCGCAACAGGCCCAGGAACCAGCATTGAATGTACGGTGTTTCACTTCGCAATTCGTAATCTGGGTGAACGTCCCATTCGGAACGGCAGATTCAGCTGTAGCGACTTCAGCATTGTCCCGGGGTATCGCACGAATGATGGGGAGTGGAAGCAACTTCACTCCCAGTTGATGGCCTGCACTGCAAACGTCTATTTTGAAACCCCGATTCTGCCGGGCGCGGCCGAAGAAGGAAATTTCATCCTGGGCGCGCTTGCGCCTCGTTTTGATACTTCGCCGCTCTATCCTGCGGGGAAATACGAGTTCCGCTTTCGCTTTTACTCGAGCGCATGTTGGGCGTCTCCTGACGGCAGTTTCTGCATTCAACAGCCCAAAGCACAGGTCACAGCAACTTCCAATACGCTCACTGTCGTGGCGACTGCCTTCTCGAACGGCTCCTCGACAAGATGAGATTTCGGGCATTTTGGAATTTCTTTCGGCGGGTACCCAATTCAAAGAAAATTGATCCTCCAGTCACGCTGTGAGCGATTCAGCTGTCATCCGGAGATTGCGCCATTGCCAGCCGACGGGGTTGGAGCGGGGCGATATAAGCTAGGCGTACATGTGCCCCGCTTCCCCAACGCCGCCGCGGCGCGGCATGGAGGCTTTTGCCTACCAGGATTTCCGACGCTACCAGATGGCGCGCGTGGCGGTGATTCTGGGCGCCGAGGCGCAGGCGGTGGCGGTGGCGTGGCAGATCTATGCGATGACGCACAGCGCGCTGGACCTGGGATTTACGGGGTTGGCGCTGTTTCTGCCGGGGCTGGTGTTTCTGCTGCCCGCGGGTCACGTGGCGGATCGGTTCGACCGGCGGCAAGTGATTCTGGTGTGCTACGGGCTGCAGATGTTGTGCACGGGGACGCTGGCGCTGCTGGCGGTGAAGGGCACGCAGAATGTGCTGGCGATTTACGGGGTGCTGTTTGTTATCGGCACGGGACGCGCGTTCAGCGGGCCGGCGAGCGCGGCGCTGGTGCCGCACCTGGTGCCGGAAAAGCACTTTGTGAATGCGGTGACGTGGGGCGGAGCGATTTTCCAGGTGGCGAATTTTACGGGACCGGCGCTGGGCGGGTTGCTGTACACGCTGCCGCTGGCCGAGTGGCGGCCGGGGACGCGGCTGGAAGGCGCGGGGATTGTGTATCTGTTCACGCTGGTGTCGCTGGTGTGGTTTCTGGCGCTGGTGGGGAGCCTGAAGGTGCGGCTGGGACGGATGGAGCACAAGGCCGCGTCAATGGAAGTGGTGCTGGCGGGCTTCAAATATGTGTGGAGACGGTCGCTGCTGCTGGGTGCGATTTCGCTGGATCTGTTCGCGGTGCTGCTGGGCGGGGCGGTGGCGCTGATGCCGATTTTTGCAAGCGACATTCTGCATACGGGACCGCGCGGGCTGGGGCTGCTGCGGGCGGCGCCGGCGTTGGGCGCGCTGATGATGTCGCTGGTGCTGGCGCGCTTCCCGATTAGCCGGCGGGCGGGCAAGCGGATGTTTGTTTCGGTGGCGATTTTCGGCGTGGCGACGGTTATCTTTGGCCTGTCGCGGAGCCTTTGGCTGAGCCTGGTGGCGTTGGCGATCAGCGGAGCGGCGGACATGATCAGCGTAATTATTCGCGGATCGCTGCTGCAATTGGCAACGCCGGCGGCGATGCGCGGGCGGGTGAGCGCGGTGAGCTCGCTGTTCATTGGCGCGTCCAATGAGCTGGGCGAGTTTGAGAGCGGATTGACGGCGCAATGGTGGGGCGCGGTGCGGGCGACGGTGGCAGGCGGCGTGGCGTCAGTGGCGGTGGCGGCGGCGTGGGCGGGAAGGTTTCCGGAGCTTCGCCGCGCGGACCGCATGACCTCAGCGGAGTTACGCGGTCAGCGGGTGGACGAGGAAGGGGCTGCGACGGGAAGTTAGGGAGTGGCAAGTTCGTGGAGTAAGTTCGAGCGAGCAGTTAGACGAGTTAGCGGTAAGACGACTGCGGAGGAGATGCGATGAAGGCCTGGAAGGTGTTTGTTGTGACGACGCTGGTTACGCTTACGATTGGAGGGATCTATCTTTACTCGGTGTTCAAGAGCAGGCAGAGCCCCGGCGCGGCGGAGCAGAAGGCGGCGCAGGAGACGCTGAGCAAGGACGACCTGGTGGTGCAGCGGCAGTACTTCCCGCAGCACTATGAGGATCTTGAGCGGCTGGAAGGCACGACCGTGTGGATGCAGAACGGATACACGATTCCGTACTTTGCCTACGCGGGCGGGCGGGTGGACTTCGCAAAGAAAATCGGGCTGGTTCCGGCGACGCAGGAGATGGAAGTGAAGAAGATTGTGAAGGCGGCCACGCCGACGAAGGTGGACGACGGGATTGAGCACGGCAGCCATCAGGCCTTCGCGGTGTTTGCGCTGCCGGGAGCGAAGGAGTTATATGCGACGCCGGTGGGATTTATGGAAGGGAACGGAGAGGCGTATTACACAGACATACTTTTCTATTATGACGACCCGCACAAGACCTATGACTACTGGGGCAAGGATGTGTGGGCGGCGATTGGCGCGCACGAGGTGAAGCCCGGGATGAGCGAGCTGGAGGTGCGGATGTCGATCGGGCACAAGATGCAGACCGGCTCCGAGACCGAAGGCGACCGTACGGTGACTTATGACATGAACGGCAAGAAGTGGACGGTGACGTTTGTGAACAATCACGCGACCGAGATCAAGCAGGGGTAGGAAAAGCAGGATTGACATTTGATTTTTCCGGGGTTATAAACGGGGCGATTCCAATTGATGCGCGCCGTGGGTCACGTGGTCCAATCCTGCCGGTCCAGCGGGCGCCAATTTCCCTATGACTTTCCGATTTTCGGCTGGGCCTGCTTCTTTTCCTGGGATACATTCCGCATTCGTACGTATTTCCTGAGGTGGAAAGGACACGATATGGCCAAGGGGATTTCTGTTGTCTACGGGGTGGTGGTCTACCTGCTGTTCCTTGCAACGTTCCTGTACGCGATTGGCTTTGTGGGCGACCTGCTGGTTCCGAAGACGCTGGATTCAGGCGTGGCGGGCTCGCTGACACTCGCCGTGGTGGTGGACGCGATTCTGCTGAGCATTTTTGCGGTGCAGCACAGCGTGATGGCGCGGCCGTGGTTCAAGCGCGCGTGGACGAAGGTAGTTCCGAAGCACACGGAGCGGACGACTTATGTGCTGCTGTCGAACCTGTGCCTGATTCTTCTCTACTGGCAGTGGCGGCCGTTGCCGGCGGTGGTGTGGAATGTGCAGGGTGCGGCGGGACGCGCGGCGCTGGAGGGGCTGTTCTGGCTGGGATGGCTGCTGGTGCTGGTGTGCACGTTCCTGATTGACCATGGGGAGTTGTTCGGGCTGAGGCAGGTGTTTGCCTATGGAGGGGGCAAGGAATTCAAGGGCGCGGAGTTCAAGGAGCCGATGCTCTACAGGTGGTGCCGGCACCCGATGATGCTGGGATTTCTGCTCGCCTTCTGGGCCGCGCCGCGGATGACGTGGGGACACCTGCTGTTTGCGATCGCGACGACGGGATACATTCTGCTGGCGATTCAGTTTGAGGAGCACGACCTGATGAAGGCGCACGGCGAGAGTTACAAGAGCTATCGCGGGCGGACGGCAATGATTCTGCCGCTGATGTGGAAGAGGAAGGGATAGGGATTCGCAACCGCAGATCTTTCGACTTCGGTCGCTGACACGATCTTCGCTCAAGAGGACAGGGCTTGGTGGCGGTGTGAACGGTGTGCTTTCCCACTCATTCCGCAGAGAGCGCGGAATGAATGGGGCACCCGTGTTCGTGGTGGGTGAGTACGTGTGAAATGCAGGTCCTTCGGCTCCCTTCGCTGAAGCTCCGGTCGCTCAGGATGACAATTCATTGGGTGGGCCGATCGCGGCGGCCGGCGTGGGTCAGCGCTGAAGGATGTCGATGGGCTGGGTGAAGTCAGTGACGCGGATGTGGCGGGCGAGGGAGGGGTGCTGGCGCTGGAGTGCGAGGTACATTTCCCAGGCGACACGGCGGTAAGAGAAGTGGCCGGCGGGCGCGGAGCGGAGCTCGGAGATGTACTGGGCCTCGGCGAAGTCCATCTTAAAAAGACATCTGACGCGGGTGGCCAGGGGGAGCAGGTAGAGCGCGGAGTAGGGCGCGTCGCAGGCGCCGGAGGCGGCGATGCGCATGCCGGCGGAGTGGGCCTGCTGAATGGCGGCGTGGTAATCGTCGAGCGCGCCGGCTTCGGCGAGGAGGTCAACGTCGGGGCCGAGGTCGCCGTGGGAGGGGGTTTCATAGCCGTGGAGGGCGGTGAATCCCTGGAGGATTTGCGTGGAGCGGCGGTGACGGTGCATGTCGCGAAAGCCGCCGATGTCCATGAGGATGTCAAAGCGCAGGGCGGCTCCGGCGTGGAAGGCGCGGAGGGCCTCGTCGTGGCGTCCACGGTGGACGATGCCGAGCTCGATAAGCTGGTTGACGCGCGCGGCGGGGAGCGCGGCGACGAGGTCGCGAATCTGGCGGTAAGGGTGGTGGGAGACAGAGTAAATGAGCGAGGCGGCGAGCTCGACCTCGAGAGATTCCGTTTGCTCGACGAGGTCGACCAATGGAGCTTGATCGATGGGGATTTGCGCGAGAAGTTCGGCCGCCGCCTGGGTGAGCCCGATCTGTGTCTGGATGAGGTAGGGGTTTGGCTCGGCATATTTAACGAGGGTGGGCGCGGTGCGGACTTCGCGGGTGAGGAGGCCGGCGGCTTCGGCGGCGAGGCTTCCGGCGGAGTTTCCCTCAGGGGCAAAAGCCCCCGCGCTTTCATGCTGATTTTCGTACGGGCTGAAGCCCGTACCCTTCAGGCCATTTTCCGCAATTTTCGAGGAAGCTGATTCTTCGAAAGCGGCGAGTTTGTCGACAAAGGCCTGGCCGGCGCGGGCGCGGACGTCAAAGGCCGGGCCGGTGGCGGCGTCGCGGAGCTTCTGGCCGAGGTCGCGCACCTCAGCGAAGGGGCTGGAGAGCAGTCGGGAGAGCTGGGTTTCAAGGGTGCGGGCGTTGACGATCTGGCCGAGGGAGGTGTTGGTGGCCAACGGCAGCAGGTAACGTGCGACGTCAAAGGCGCGTGCTTTGAGGGTGCGCTCGTAAGCCTCGGGCTTCATGCCCTCCGGGCAGGGGATGCGGCGGCGGAGCGCGTCGTGGACCTGGACGGAGATGCGCTGATAGGCGGCGAAGAGGGTTTCGATGGTCCGGGTGAAGAGCTCGGCGTTGGGGGTGTCGCAGCCGAGGTCGGGCAGATACCAGCCGGACTTGAGGAAGTTCTGGTAGCGTGTGGAGCGCTCCTGGCCGTCCCAGCGCTGCTCATCGACGAGGAGGATGGCGGCGAGGAGCGAGAGGCGCTCGACGGCAAAAGCGACGTGGGCCAGGTCGGCAATGGAGCGGTGGCCGTACTGGAAATAAAAGGTGTTGAGGAACTGCTCGGCGCGCTGGGTGCTGATTTCGGCGAGGGACTCGCGCATGGAGAGGGCCGAGCGGGAGTATTTGGCCATGGCGTAGGCGAGGACTTCCGGATCGGCACCGTGAACGGCGAAGACCTCAGTCTGGTTACGAGCGGCTGCGGAAGCAAAAGATTCACTGGACATGGATTCAGGCTCGCGAACAGAATACGGCATGGGGGAGGCGGGAGCAGGAGTGAATCCCGAAGGCCGGCGGGTCCGACCTAATCTTCGAGCGGGGAAGGCGCGATGCGGGAGATCAAGTTGCGAACTTCGGCAAGGCCGCGGCCGCTGCCACCGGGACGCTGGGCAATGGCCCAGAGGTGGAATGACCTGCTGTTCGCGCACTGGCGGATTCCGGCGCCGCAAATTGCATCGTTGCTGCCGGAAGGATTGCAGATAGACACCTTTCAGGGTTCGGCGTGGCTGGGGGTTGTGCCGTTCTGGATGGATCGGATCAAGTTCAGAGGGCTGCCGTCGATTCCCGGAGCGCGGACCTTCCCGGAGCTGAACCTGCGGACGTATGTGCGAGAGGCGCGGACGGGAACGGCGGGCGTGTATTTTTTCTCACTGGATGCGGGAAACCTGCTGGCCGTGGCGGGAGCGCGGATGTTCTATCACCTTCCGTACTACTGGGCGGAGATGCGGATGGAGCAGCTCTCGGAGCGGGAGTTCCGGTATTCCAGCCGGAGGCGATTTACCAAATGTCCGGTGGTCTTTGAGGCGCGGTACCGGGGGCTGGGGCCGACGCGACGGCTTGCGGAAAGCCGGGCGGGGGCGATCGAGTACTTTTTGACGGAGCGGTATTGTTTGTTCAGCCAAAACGCGGCGGGGCAGGTGGTGCGGGCGAATGTGCACCATGTTCCTTGGCCTCTTGAGGACGCCGAGGCGGAGATTGAGCACAACGATCTGGCCGCGGCAATCGGGATTACGCTGCCGGACGAGGCGCCGGTGCTGCACTACTCGCGGCGGCTGGCGGTGTATGTGTGGCCGGCGGAGCTGGTTCCGGCGATGCGGCGGCGGCAGGGTGTTCCGGCGCAAGCGATGCCGTCGGTTTAGGATTCGGCGGGCAGTGAGTGTGCCGCGCCGCGCCGGAGCCGTAGCGCGAGCCAAAGGCAGCCGGCCACTCCGCAAGCCTGAAAGACGAACTTGGCGATGAGGTCCGGGCGGGTCCAGCCGGCGGCGCTGAGGTCGCTGGCGACGACACAGGTAAGAATCGCGCCGAAGCAGCAGGCCCAGCGGTGCATTGGGCCCCACGCTTGCGGAGCGCAGAGAAACTGAACCATAGCGAAGGCGAGCAGGGCCCAAAGCGTGCCCGCTGCGACTGTGACCGCGGCAGAGGGGTAGTGCCCCGGAACGAAGATCATCACAATGAGCTTCCACCAGGCCGCGCTCAGAACGAAAACGATGATGCCTGCAATCCATGGGGACCATGGCCTCCGCGCGGGATTGCAACCGCTGTGGCCCGTGTTCCTGAGCATCCATGCGAGCGCGATGAGCACGGCGATGGCGGCGAAACCTGCGGCGAGATGGGAGAGCGGCGGCGAATAAGGCGCTGCCATGAGCCGCCTGCGGGCCTGCTGGGTCCAGCCGTACCAGGCCATGAAGCTCCCGAGGAGGAAAAAGAAGCAGGTGAGGATGAGTCCGCGGGTGCGCAGCCAGGGTTTGCGCTGATGCGCGGGGAAGAAGAGCTCAGTGATCTGAGTGGGAACGACCACGACCCAGATGCTTTCAAAACCGAGCGTGAAGAGGAAGTAGACCCAGTTGACGCCGAGGAAGCGGCCGTAAGCGGCGTTGGCGCCGGCGAAGGGCAAGGGCGCGATGGAGGTCTGCTGGATGATAAACTCCTCGGCGACCGAGAGCGCGAGACCGAGGAGAAGCAGACTGGGCCCTCCGGCACGCCAGCGGCGAACGAATTCGCGGGCGAGGAGCGCGCCGCATCCCCAGACCATGACTTCAGGAATGAAGACAAAGAGAATGCTGAGGCGCGTGGAGCCGCTGAGGACCTCGGCGATGAAGGGCGCGAGGACGAGCAGGGTCCAGATGGGCGCACGGTGGCGGAGTTTGAGCGGGGCGGGCACGGCGGCGAGGGGCGCTGAGTGGGTGGACATGGGGCTACTCCTGTTGTGGGTTTTTAGCCGGTTTTTGCGCTGAGGTTCGGGCGGGCTTTTGAGCCGTTGCGCGAAGAGGCTTTTGGGCCGGGTGTTGTGCCGAAGGCAGGCGGGCGACGCGGGCTTCAGCACGGATGTCGCGGAAGATGTGCTCGAGGTTCCAGTCGAGGCGCGCGGAGCGGAGGTCATTGAGCAGGCCGCGGACCCAGGCGAGCTCAGTGCGAAGAATTGCGAGCAGGTATTCGCTTTCGACGAGGTTGATGCGCAGGACATGGGCGGAGGCGGCGGCCAGGCCGGCGGAGCGGTGGGCGATTTCGGTTTCGAGAAGTGCGGCGCGCTCCTCAAGGCGCGGCATGGCCTGAGCGGGGGTGAGGTGGATGAGGAAGCTCATGGCGGCCATGAACTCAGAGGGCTCGCGGCGAGGCCGGGCGATGATGGCGCGGAGGCTGCGAAGGAGTTCGTGGCGGCCCTGGAGAGTGATGCGGTAAGTGGTGCGCTCAGGGCGGCGGCCTTCGCGGCCGGTGGAAGCGGCGAGGATGAGGCCGGCGCGCTGGAGGCGGCCGATGGCGTGGTAAAGGGAGCCACGCTTGAGGGCGAGGATTTCGTCCTTGTGGCGTTCGCGGAGGAGGCGCTGCATCTGGTAGGGGTGCATGGGCTCTTCGCGGAGAAGGGCGAGGACGGCGATTTCCCAGATTCCGAGTTCGGTGGTCATAATTAGTTCAAATGAACTATATCGCATGAGCTAAAGAAGTGCAAGAGAAGAGATGCGCGGGCAGGGAAGTGGCGCGAGGGCCGAAGGACGGTCCCTATAATGGGGTTCGACGCGGAGCGCGGAGATGCGGGCGGCGCGGAAGGAACGAGGGAACGATGGCGGATTTGGCGGGTCGGATTGCGCTGGTGAGCGGAGCTTCACAGGGAATTGGGCGGGCGTGCGCGCTGGAGCTGGCGCGGGCCGGAGCGACGGTGGCGCTGGCGGCGCGCAACGAGGCGAAGCTGGCCGAAGCGGCAGCGGAGATTGCGGCGGCGGGCGGGCAGGCGGCGGCGTTTGCGATGGACGTGGCGAGCGAGGAGTCCATCAAGGCCGGGGCGAAGGCGGTGCTGGAGCGGTTCGGGAAGGTGGAGATTCTGGTGAATAACGCGGGGATTACGCGGGACGGGCTGGCGATGGCGATGAAGCGCGCGGACTGGGACGAGGTGCTGGGGACGAACCTGACGGGCGCGTTCCTGCTGACCCAGGCGGTGCTGCGGCCAATGCTGAAGAACCGCTGGGGGCGGATTATCAACATTTCGAGCGTGGTGGGACGGACGGGGCAGGCGGGCCAGGTGAATTATGCGGCGTCAAAGGCGGGGCTGATCGGGATGACGCGGTCGCTGGCGCGGGAGGTGGCGTCGCGTGGGATTACGGTGAACGCGGTGGCGCCGGGGTATATCGAGACGGCGATGACCGGGGTGCTGGACGAGAAGCTGCGCGCGGCGATGCTCCAGGGAATTCCGGCGGGGCGGGCGGGCAAGGATGTGGAGATTGCGCAGGCGGTGGCGTTTCTGGCATCAGAGGGCGCGGGATACATTACCGGGCAGGTGCTGGACGTGAACGGGGGCATGTTCATGGG
>JBAUEO010000035.1:0-41644 GCA_049678625.1 Occallatibacter sp.
GGAATCGGGAACAGCCGACAGCGCACAGTTGCGTGAAGGCTTCATCGCGTGGGCCTGAATCGCCGGCCCGAAATCGCCCATCCAGAATCGCCCGCTTTGACCGTGCCGAAGGGCGGGGTTTTCCTCACATGCGCCGGGGGCCGCAGGTCGTACACTGAGGTTTCGCGACCCTGAATGAGGAGAGTGAGCTTCAGATGGCCTATCCCACGAATTACCGCTATACGCGTGAACACGAGTGGATTGCGCTGGACGGCACGATTGGCACAATCGGGATTACCGATTATGCGCAGAACTCGCTGGGCGACATTGTGTATGTGGACGCGCCGAAGGTGGGCGACGCGGTGACAGCGAACCAGAGCTTTGGCTCGGTGGAGAGCGTGAAGGCGGTGAGCGATTTGTTTTCGCCGGTGAGCGGAACGGTGACCGAGGTGAACGAGGAGCTGAAGACCTCGCCGGACAAGATTAACGAGGCTGCGCACGAGACCTGGATTATCAAAGTGGAGCTTGCTGACCCGGCAGAGTGGGGCAAGCTGCTGGACGCGGCGGCGTATGAGGCGTTTGTTTCAGAAGAAACAGGCAGCTAGCCGGGGGCTTCAACGATGCGCTATTTACCCAAATCGCCCGCCGAGCGGGAAGAGATGCTTGCCGAGATCGGCGCGCGGTCGATTGACGATCTGTTTGCCGTGATTCCGGCCGAGTACCGGCTGGCGCGCGACCTGAATGTGCCGCGGCAGCAGGCCGAGAGCGAGATTATTGCCTACTTCAAAGCGGCGGCGCAGAAGAACGCGACCGACTTCGCAAGCTTTCTAGGCGCGGGCGCGTACCGGCATTACCGGCCGGTGGTGATTGATGCGCTGGTGCAGCGCGGCGAGTTTCTGACCAGCTACACGCCCTACCAGGCGGAGATGACGCAGGGAACGCTGCAGGCCATCTTCGAGTTCCAGACGATGATTGCCGAGCTGACCGGGATGGACGTGGCCAACGCGAGCATGTATGACGGCTCGACGGGCGCGGCTGAAGCGGTGCTGATGGCGATGCGCGTGACCGGGCGACATAAAGCTGTGGCGGCGCGCACGGTGCATCCGGAGTATCGCGAGGTGTTGGCGACCTATCTGAAACATCGCGAAATGCCGGTGGCCGAAGTGGATTACGACCGCGAGATGGGGCGCGTGGACCTGGCCGCTCTCGACGCCGCAGTGACCGAAGAGACGGCCTGCGTGCTGGTGCAGAGCCCGAACTTTTTTGGCGTGATTGAAGACATTCCGGCGATTGCCGAGATTGCGCACAGCAAGGGCGCGCTGCTGGCCGTGTCCATTGCCGAAGCGGTGAGCCTGGGCGTGGTGCGGCCGCCGCGCGAGGCCGACATTGTGAGCATGGAGGCGCAGTCGTTCGGCGTGGCGCTGAGCTATGGCGGGCCGTTCTGCGGCGTGATTGCGGCCAAAGAAAAGTATCTGCGGCAGATGCCGGGGCGGCTCGCGGGGCAGACGGTGGACAAGGATGGAAACCGCGGCTTTGTGCTGACGCTCGCGACACGCGAGCAGCACATCCGGCGCGAGAAGGCTACGTCGAACATCTGCACCAATCAGGCATTGGTGGCGCTGATGGCGACGATTTTCCTGACCGTGTATGGCAAGGAAGGAATGCGCGAGCTGGCAGAGCAGAATCTGGCCAAGGCGCATTACGCGGCGAAGATCATTGGCGAGCAGCCGGGTGTGAAGCTCAAGTTTGCGGGCTCGCCGCGCTTCCATGAGTTTGTGCTGGAGACGCAGGAGGCGCCGGCGCTGTTGAACGAGCGGCTGCTGGCCGAGAAGATTGTGGGCGGCGTGGAGCTGGCGCGCTGGTATCCGGAGCTGAAGAACGCGACGCTGTGGTGCGCGACCGAGACGATGCCGCGCGAGCCTATCGACGCGGCGGCAAAGGTGCTGGCGGCAGGGCTGGTGGAGGCGTAAGGGCGCGACATGACCAAGCAAACATACCCACCGCGAATCATGTACATCGAGTGCAAGGGGGATAGTCTGAACGGGCCTGCGCGGATTGGGAGGGTGACATTTAGCCGCACTGGCACCACGATTTACTACGGCGGAAGGACATTCAGCAAGCTCGGTGGATACGGCTTTAAGGCGAATTTTGCGGACGATACGGGAGTGCAATATTGGATCTCCGGACCGCGCCGCGATGGAGTCGATCGTTTGTACAAGAGCAACCAGCCGGTCGAGATTGACGAAGACGTTCGCGAGGAGTATTGGACGAAGATCAGGAAGAAGCCGGAGTGGAAGGATCGGACGACAACGTCTCTTTCCACAACGAAGAGGCCAAACGCCACAAAGCTGACACGGCAGTAGGACCTCAGAGGTTTTGTAACAGGGCATGACTTCAGCCCTGCCGGGTTTTCGTTGAAGGGTACGGGCTTTAGCCCGTACGTTATGTTGCCCCGAAGAGTTCGGGGCTTTAGCCCCTGAGGGATAGGGATGCGTCCAGGTCGAGAAGTATTCCGGAACAGGTCGGCCGCCTATTTTGTCACGGCGCAGACAGCGGAGCGGCGGCCTTTTTTCCGGCACGAGCGGTGGGCGGAGCTTTTGAGGGAGACGTTGCTGCATTATGCAGAGAAGGGGTATTTGCTGCATGCATACGTGATTATGCCGGATCATTTTCACGCATTGATTGTGCCGGATAGCACGCTCGAAAAGTCGATGCAGTTAATCAAGGGCGGGTACTCCTTCCGCGCGAAGAAGGCGTTTGACTGGAAGTTTGAGATTTGGCAGCAGGGCTTCAGCGACCACCGGATTCGGGATGAGGAGGATTGGAAGAGACATCTCGCTTACATTCGCGGAAATCCGGTGGAGGCCGGGCTGGTGGAAGATGGAGAGGTTTATCCTTACATGGATTTTCCTGGATCTGAGTTCCCTCAGGGGCTAAAGCCCCTAGCTGAAGGCGGGGTTGCTGATGTACGGGCTGAAGCCCGTACCCTTCACGCTGAAGCCCGTACCCTTCAGACCAAAGTTAGTGGTGCAGGGGATGAACAGGCTAAAGCCCGTACCCTTAATTCAATAGAGAGAAGGTTTGGTCGATGAAAACACTCGGCAAGGTTCGGGCGCACCAGACGCAGAATGAGGGGCTGGTGTTTGAGAAGTCGCGCGCGGGCAAGCGGGGCTACAAGTTGCCGCCGCTCGATGTTCCGGCGATTAATCCGGCCGAGTTGTTGGGCGGCGCGCACCGCACGGAGTGCGCGGAGCTGCCGGAGCTGAGCGAGATTGAGATTATCCGTCACTTCACGCGGCTTTCCACGTGGAACTACGCGATTGATCTGGGGATGTATCCGCTGGGCTCGTGCACGATGAAGTACAACCCCCGGGTGAACGAGTTTGTGGCGCGGATTGAGGGGCTGGCCGAGGCGCATCCCTATCGTCCTGACGCGCTGGCGCAGGGGATTCTTGAAGTCATCGACCTCTTGCAACGCTGCCTGATTGACATCACGGGCATGGACACGATTACGCTGCAGCCGGCGGCGGGCGCGCATGGGGAGTTCACCGGGATTCTGCTGGTGCGGGCCTGGCATGAGTCACAAGGCAACGCGCGGAAGAAGGTGCTGATTCCGGACTCGGCGCACGGGACCAACCCGGCGACGGCGGCGATCTGCGGCTACGCGGTGGAGAATCTGAAGTCGAACAGCGAGGGCGGAATTGACCTGGAGGCGCTGGCGCGGCAGGTGGACGAGGAGACGGCGGCGCTGATGCTGACCAACCCTTCGACCATCGGCGTTTTCGAGAGCCAGATCCACCGCATTGCCGACATTCTGCACGCCAAGGGTGCGCTGCTTTATATGGATGGCGCGAACATGAACGCGCTGGTGGGCAAGGCGCGTCCGGGCGATTTTGGCGTGGATGTGATGCACCTGAACCTGCATAAGACTTTTTCGACTCCGCATGGCGGTGGCGGGCCGGGCTCGGGTCCGGTGGCGTGCAAGGCCTTTCTTGAGCCGTTTTTGCCCACGCCGGTGTTGGCAAGGCGAGTGAAGGACGCTTCCCAGGTCTCAAACGCGAGACCTGGGGCACCCAACCTCGCGGGCGAAGGCGCGCTCTACTGGGAATACGACAGGCCGCAGTCGGTGGGCCGGGTGCGGGCGTTCTATGGTAATACGGGGATGTTTATCCGGGCGCTGGGGTACATTCTGGCCAACGGGCCGGACGGGCTGCGGCAGACGACCGAGGACGCGGTGCTGAATGCGAACTACATCCGGAAAAAGTTGGAAGACGTGTACGAGCTGCCCTACAAGACGCCGTCCATGCACGAAGTGGTCTTCAGCGACAAGCGGCAGGCGGCCCTGGGCGTGAAGACGGGCGACATTGCCAAGCGGCTGATCGATTACGGATTTCATCCGTATACCGTGAGCTTTCCGCTGATTGTGCCGGGGGCGCTGATGATTGAGCCGACAGAGAGCGAGAGCCGCGAGGAGCTGGACCTGTTTATTGAGGCCATGCGGGCCATTGCGCGCGAGGTGGAGGAGACGCCGGAGGTGGTGAAGACGGCGCCGCACTCCACGCGGGTAAGCCGGCTGGATGAGGTGGCGGCGGCGCGCAAGCCGGTGCTGCGGTGGAAGCCGGAGTGAAGGCTGTCGGCAAAGAAGAGCGAAGAATGTAACCGAAATGGTGCAAACCCACTCGCCTCGCGGGTCAGCCGGCGGCAGAGTGGAGGAAGCGGAACCGCCTCGCACGGCCGGGTTCGGCATTTGCCGAGGGGGGTGGCAGCCCAATCCGCTCTTCGGCAAGGATTTGCGGCCTGAGACAGATTGGCGTGGGGCCCGTCCAACTCATGTGTCCGGTCCCGCACCCCTTAAGCGCGGACGGGAGGCAGGCGAAGGGCCAATCCCACGTTCGTGACCGGGTGCCACATGACCAAGGTTCTGTTGCTTTCGCCGCGGATGAAAGGGATAATGATGCACCCGAGGTATGCGATTTTACGGGCCGGGCCGGAGGGCCGCCGGATGGCGGGACGGCAGCGGGTGCGCCAAAGGATGCGCAAGGAGAGACCATGAGATTCCGACAGGATGAAAATGGGCAGATGCTGGTGCTGACGGCGCTGAGCCTGGCCGCTTTGCTGGGATTTTTGGCGCTGGCGGTGGACGTGGGCCTGTTATTCCGGGCCAAGCGCCAGGTGCAGACTGCGGCGGACGCAGGCGCCATTGCGGGGGCGCTGGAGTACGATTACAACGGCACGACGAATTTGGCTTCCGTGGCCGGTGCGTCTGTGACGAACAACGGCGTGACGCTTTCCTACACGCCGACGCTGAACTCGGGCTGCCCGAGCACGACGACGAACTGCGCCATCGTGAAGACGAGCGGCATCACCGGCTACCACACCCAGACGGGTTATGTGCAGGTGATCGCCGTGCAGCCGAATCCGTCATTCTTAATGGGAATGTTCGGCATCTCGGAGGTTCGGGTGTCGGCAAGCGCGATTGCAGGGATTGAGCCGAACCCTGACTGCCTCATCACGCTTGACCCATCCAGCGCCAATTCATTCGTGATCAAGGGCAACTCGAACATCGAGACGCCGAACTGCGGCATCCATGTGAACTCGGATAGCAACTCGGCTGTCTGCGTTCAGGGAAGCGCCGGCATTGACGGGCCTTATCTGAAGGTCAATGGAAAACAGAGCAGCTCCGGTATGTGCGGCAAGAATGCGGGAGCGCCGGTCTATCCCGGTTCAGGAACTTCCAAGAACCCCTACGCCAGCCTGGTGACACCCACTCCGGCGAATTCCTGCACCACAGGAGCCACCGGCAACACTTTCGCGGGCACGACCCTCACGGCCACGTCAAGTTTGCCGACGCCCAAGGCTGCGGCAAGCGGCAACGCATCTGACCAGGTCTACTGCTTCTCAAGTGACGTGACGATTGGCGGGAGCGGAACGCTGGCGATGCCTCCGGGAATCTATCTGTTTGAAAACGGGGTCACGATTGGCAACGCCAACGTGAGTTTTGGAACTCAGCAGAGTTCGCCGAACGAGGACAATTACAGCGGCGCCACCCTGGAAATCTATAACGGAACATTCGACAACTCAAACGGCAACTTGTCAGTTTTTGCCCCGTCCGGGTCGTCCACGACGTTGAACGGGATTGCAATCTACCAGCCTGCCGCGAATACGACCGCGGCCTGCCAGGACCCCAGCATCAAGCACGCGATCGTGACGTCGACTTGCCTGCAAGCGCAGTTTGGCAGCAGCAATCTGTCGGATATTGTGGGTTTCATCTATGCTCCGGCTGCCACCGTGTATCTGCAGGACGAGGGGGGCGGCGTGCAAGCCACAGGGGTTATCGCGGACGACTTTTACAGCAACTCGTCCCTGAAGATCACCGATAGCTACAACAACTACAACCCGAGCACCACCCCGCTTTCGACAATCGCGCTGGTGGAGTAAAGGGAGCCGGGATGATCAAGCTTGTTTGGAAGAGATTCCGTGGAGACCGTTCGGGGCAGGCGCTGGTGGAGCTGGCGATTGCGCTGCCTCTGCTGCTTTTGATCCTGCTGGGCGGGGTGGAATTGGCGCGAATTTGCTACGCGGCGATTGAAGTGACAAATGCGGCGCATGCGGCCGCGCAGTATGCAATCCTGAACGGGGGAAATTTTACGGGGAGTGGGACGGGCCTTGACGATACCGGGATGCTCCGCGCGGCGAAGGCGGACGCCTACGACGTGAACACGCTCCTGAACACGCCTGTGACCTTCGCGACAAATTATCCGACGTATACCTGTAGTTGTTCCGGCACGGGCACGGCGAGCTGCACGCCGCCCGCTGTGCCGAGCGGCTGCGCGACGTCCCATCTCGTGACGACGGTTAAAGTGCAGACCAAGACGACCTTCGATCCGCTGATTTACATTCCGCTGCCGGGCTGGGGCGGGCACAAGATCACACTTTACGGCTACGCGCAGTCGAAAGTGCTTCCGTGAGAGGCCGTGAAAGCAGAACGAGGCGGAGTGGAATGAAGAAATTGCTCCGAGGGACGGATGAGATTCGGCAGGGTGCAGAGGGCGCCGCGCTGGTGGAGACCGCGCTTTCCCTCAGCGTGATGCTGACGGTGATGGTCGGCATCATGCAGGTTTGCCTGGTCATGTACTCGTCGGTGTTTGTGAACGAAGCGGCGCGCGAGGCGGCGCGCTATGCCAGTGTGCGCGGGTCCGACTCGTGCACGGACCTGGCGACATTCCCGAATTGCGACCTGGGTCCGACGACGGCGGGCAATCCCCTGCAGACCTATGCGCGGGGGCTGGGATATCCGCTGCCGAGCCCCAGCAACCTGACGGTGACGGCGACTTGGTGGTACCTGACGCAGGACTCGAACGGGTACTCGCAGTGGACGGCTTCGTGTACGACGCTGAACGAGCCTTCAGCGCCGACAGGAAATGGCCAGCCATGCAACCAGTCGGGCAACATGGTGACGGTGCGGGTGAGATACTCCATGCCGATGAACATTCCCTTCTGGGCCAACGCCAACGTGAACCTGACGAGCACGTCGAGCATGCTGATAGCGAACTGAGCCGGGAACAAGCTGGAACAGGAAGCCGGGGGCGCAAAGCCTCCGGCTTTCGCACATTTGAGCGCGAAAATCCTCAGTGCCCCTGCGTGCCGAGTCGGCCTACACTTTGAGGTATGGCGACGATTCCCAACCTTTCCCTGGACAACGGCCTGCCCGCGAACCTGGACGCCGAGCGGACGATTCTGGGCGCGATTCTGCTGGACAACGCGGCGCACTCTGAGGCGGCGGAGAAGCTGGAGGCCGACGACTTCTCGCTGGACTCGCACCAGCGGATCTTCCTGCGGATGAGCGAGCTGGTGAGCGGGCAGCGCGCGGTGGACATTGTGACGCTGGCCGAGGCGCTGGCGCGCAACAAGGAGATTGAGACGGTGGGCGGGGTGGCCTATCTGGCGTCCCTGACCGAGGGCTTGCCGCTGCGGCCGGTGATTGACGAGTACATCCGCATTGTGAAGGACAAGAGCCTGCTGCGGCGGCTGATGGCCATCTGCTCGGCGGCGATTGCGCGTGCGGCGGACCAGAGCGAGCCGGCGCTGGAGGTGCTGGGCGCGGCGGAGATGCAACTGCTGGAGGTGAGCGACAAGGGGCTGACGCAGGGCTTCCAGAGGCTGGACCAGATTGTGGCCAACTCCTTCGGGACCATCGACAACCTGTTCAAGCAGGCGCGCGAGGTGACCGGGCTGGCGACGGATTTCACGGAGTTCGACCGGCTGACCAGCGGGCTGCAGAAGGCCGAACTGATTATTCTGGCGGCGCGGCCGTCGATGGGCAAGACGGCGCTGGCCATCAATATTGCGCAGAACGCAGCCATAAACCATCAGGCGACCGTGGCCGTCTTCAGCCTGGAGATGAGCAAGGAATCGCTGCTGCGCAGAATGCTGGCCTCGCAGGCGTGGGTGGACCAGAGGAAGTTGCAAACCGGCTTTATTCCACGCGAGGACCAGGTCAAGCTGCAAATCGCGCTGGAGCAACTGGTGGAAACGCGGCTGTTCATTGACGACACGGCGGGCATTTCCCTGGCGGAGATGCGGGCCAAGGCGCGGCGGCTGAAGCAGAATGCGGGCAGCCTGGACCTGATCGTGGTGGATTACTTGCAGTTGATGTCGGCCACGCTGCCCTCGGCGGGCGGCAAGCGCTATGAGAACCGGACGCAGGAGGTTTCGGCCATCAGCCGCGGGCTGAAGGCGCTGGCCAAGGAGCTGAATGTGCCGGTGCTGGCCTTGTCGCAGCTTTCGCGCGCCAGCGAGCGGCGCGGCGAGGACAAGCGGCCGCTGCTGAGCGACCTGCGCGAGTCAGGCTCGATTGAGCAGGATGCGGACGTGGTGGCGTTCATCCACCGCGACTCCTACTACAAACGCGGCGACGAAATGACCGACGAGGAGCGGGCGAAGTCCGAGATCATCATCGCCAAGCAGCGCAACGGGCCCACGGACACGGTGGAACTGAACTTTATTTCGAGATTCACGCGCTTCTCAAACCCAGCCGATGTGGTGCCGGGCTTCTAGAGCGGTTCCAGAGTTCATGTGCCCTTTCTCACGGTGGTGAAAGGTGGCGTTTTCTTGAGGAAAACGCCACTGGACAGCTAGCTTTCTGAGTACAGCTACTCTGGAACCGCTGTAGCCGAGCCTAAATTTCGTTGAGGATGAGGGCGACGCGCCCGATGATCAGGTCGTTGGGGGCCTGGCCGGGTTCAGTTTCAAGCAGCTCGACGGGGCAGGCGGCGTTGCCGGGGCGAAGGACGAGACGGTTGGAGAGGAAATCCACGTAGCGGATGGCGAGGCGGGGGCCGTTGCGCACGGCGTAAAGCGTGGGCCGCTGGGGCCGGTACTGGGCCAACGAGTTGTAATGGCGGTCGATAACCAGCAGTGCTTCGGGCATGAGCAGGGGCTCCAAGGGCTCGGCGTCCGCCGAAGAGATGCGGACGGCGATGAAGCGCTGCCAGGTGCGCCGGGAGACGGTGGCGCGGGCGCGGGCGGCGCGAAGGATGGCCTCAGGGAGATAAAGGACCGACTGGACCGAGCTGGCACGGACGAAGGGCTCAAAGAGAGCCGCATTGTGAGAGATGACCGGGACTGAGGCGGTCTCCTCGCTGGAAAAATGGTGGTGGGCGTTGTTGCGCAGCGCGGGCATGAGGTCAGAGGCGGCAAGCTGCTGGGCGGAGAGTATGCGGTCCATGGCGTCCAGCGAGAGCTGACGGCGGCAATGCAGAAAGTTGGACAAATGGGACTGGCCGAAGCCTGTTTGGCGCGCGAGCAGGGAGACGCTGAGAGAGCCGCGCTGTATCCTCCGGAGCATCTCCAGGCGTAGCCGCTCGTGCATCTGAGCAAAACTCATCAGAGGAAAATCCGCCGCAGGAAATAGGTGCGCAGGGCGCACCATTTCTGTGAGCAATGTGATCTGGCGGAATTTGCGGCCATTTTTGAGCGAACCTCCGAACCCTAACGCGCGCCGGCGAGTGGATGAAGGGGGAGGTATTGACTGTAAAGAAACGAGACACTAGATTTGCTTTACTAAATCTCGTACAGCCCTGTGGAAATTCTGAAAGAAATGCGGGCACAGCGCAACACTACGAGGGTGGGAGAAGCTCCCACCTCCGTAACCAGTGGCGCGTACCACCTAGAGAGACGCGACCGGGAATTCCGCAATCGCGAGCAAGCGCAACCGAGCGCGGGCACACAGGACTGTGAAGAGACTTCCAGAATCTGCGCGCGAAAGCGTTACCGATCGAGCGTGAGCCAGGAGCCGGAACGATGCGATCCACGCAACGACATGACAGTGGGGAGCTCCGGAGCGAAAGGAGTTGTGGGGACATGACTTGGACGGGACGAGGCCAAGAGATGACCAGGGACCTGGGCGGAAAGGCAGCAAAGGACCATCGGGACCAAAGAAGCCCGAGCAAGCTGCGTTTGCGCTCCAAGCCTCGCCGCACGCGAAGGGGAATCCGCGAGCGGCGGGAAAAGGCTTTGCTGGGGAGAAGTCGCCATGGAGTTGCGCGTGCAATTGAAGATTTGCGAGGGGTGCGGTTGCTTGTGGTACCGCGCCCAATACGAGGACGGAGTGTACTGCTGGGAATGTGAGGTAAAGTTCAAAGACTTTCCCAAACCGGAGACGCGCAAGCTGCGCGGACGCCGGAGCCGAAAGCCGCTGAGGCAGATTTGGGGAGTGGCTGAAGCCGCGGGGCGTGCGCGATGAGCGCGGCTTTGCAGTTGCAGGTGATCTACGGGGAAGCAAACCTGCGGCGGGGATGGGAGGAGCCGCAACGCAAGGACGAGACGAATCCGGGCACCCAAGGGAATGAAGGCTCGAGGCGGAGCCCGGGTAGGCAGAATCCGGACCAGGCGCGAGCACACGAAGCGCCGGCGGCGAGTCTGGCCTTCTATCGCAAGCACACGGAAAGCATGCTGAGGCGGTATTTGTATGCTTCGATTCAGGTGGGCCGGGCGCCGTCCATTCTGGGGGACCCGGTTTCGCGGGGATGGGTATCGAGCCGGCCGGTCAGGACCTTCGAGGACGCGGTGATTTTTGTTCTCGACGTGGAGCGCTGCCTGATGAAGCTGGGCGTGCTGGACCGGTATCTGCTGAGCCGGATTGTACTGCAGGAATATACGCAGACGGAGACAGCGGCGCTGCTGGGCATGAGCGTCCGCGCAGTGGGCTACAAGTTTCCGCAGGCGCTGGACCGGTGCACCGAGACGCTGCTGGAAAGCGGGCTTCTGGTGCTGCCGCACGAATGAATCGCAAGACAACAAAGGGAGGGAGCGCGAAGCATGCGCTCCCTCGTTTTTTCGTGCGGGCGAGTCTCTTAGTGCGTTGAGCCGCGTGGCGGCGCTAGAATTTGCGGGACCAATCGCGCGGCCAGCGCTCGACGATGACCTTCAATGAGTGCATTGGCCTGTAGGCAACAGTTAACTCCCAGTTGGCGCACCAACATCTTAGAGCGGGACTGCCGCGCTGCTTATAATGTCTCTATCTTCACTGGGGCTCGGGATTGTTACACCTACTCAAACGACACGGAGTACCCATCAAAGCCCATTTGGCGGCTTCACTGGTGCTGGCCTACTCCGTCCCGCAGAACATATTGAGACCGTTTTTGGCTCCCGGCCTCGAGTTGGATACATATGACGGCTTCGGGTTTCTAGCGATTGCGATGGTGGAAACACGCGACCTGCGACCCTCGTTCCTGCCGGCAGCTTTCGGCCTGAACTTCTTCCTGGCCGGATATCGCATCTTTACGCGCTATCGGACTCCTGCTGGCCGGACGCTTCGCGGATTGCGCATTCTGCGCAGCGATACTGATCGTCGCTCCATGTGCCTGTTTGGCAACCTGCTCACCCACTATGGATATGAACTCTCTCGCTGTCACGTCCGGCGCGCGGAGGGTACCTACGCGGTAAAAATCTGCTCGCCGCACGGCGACGCAGATCTCCAGGTGGAAGCGGATATTGCGAATGAGACTGGATCACCGCCGCCCGGTTCTCTTTTTCCTGACCTTCGCGAAGCCCGAAAATTTGCCGGACCGCTCCCATTCACCTTCGATTACGAGCGACAGACGAACTCGATCATCCGCGTGGAAGGCGTTCGCCGGGAGTGGAATCCGCGCCCGGTCTCCGTAAAAGTACACTGCAATACATTTCTTGATCGCGAGACGTTTCGTTCGTCCGGAGCGACACTTGCCAACGCTTTCTATCTTGAGAATGTTCCATATTCCTGGAAGCAGGGTGTTCGGGAACCTCTGTCATGACAGAAGCCAGCGCTCAGGGGCGGTTCGCAGGCGTCGTCAAAATCATCCGCTTCAACGTGCAGTTTTACGTTCTCAGTGGCGCCGCGTTGGCGGGCGTAGGCCTTCTAATCGCTTCAAAGAAGTTGCCGCCATGGCTCGAACTGGTGGTTCTATGCGGTGGCGCCATTGTGGCGTTCTGGACGGTGAGTTCTCTTGTGGTCTCATGGTATGTCTATGACCACGCCGGCGTGACACGATGGCAATGGCTGCCTCGCCGAATCGCTGCTTCTCCGTATTGCTGGGCAAATATCCACGCCGGTTTGGACGAATCTACATCGACGCTTCGGCGGTTGTTTCCAGGCACGGAAGGCTCTGCCGTGGACATTTATGACCCGGGTGAAATGACCGAGCCTTCGATTGCGCGAGCACGGCGGATTCACCCATCCGCAGAGCCATTCCGGCGAGGCAAATACCATGCCTTGCCCCTGCCTGAAAACGGCTGCGACGCAGTGTTTCTTCTTTTTGCCGCACATGAAGTGCGCGCCACTGAGCATCGCACGCTCCTGTTCCGTGAAACCGCACGCGTGCTGCGGCAGGAAGGGTGCATAGTGCTGGTGGAACATCTCCGGGACTGGAAGAACTTCCTTGCCTTCGGCCCTGGCGTCCTCCATTTCCATTCCCGGAAAGACTGGCTTCTAACCATCCGGGATGCCGGCCTTGTGGTCGAGCAGGAGAGCCCTGTGACCCCATTTGTGGAGTGTTTTGTGCTGCGCAGGGCAGAGCGATGAAGCTCAATTTTGCTGAGCAGCTGCTGGTCAACAATCGCGTACGCGCGGTCGTGCAGGTGTTCTATGAAGCTCCCCTATTCCTAAGACTGGGCGGAACGGTGCCGGGCGGCACTGTGCTGGAGATCGGCTGCGGACGAGGCGCGGGGATTGAGGTGATCCTGCGGCAGTTCGAAGCGGCGCATGTTTGCGGTATTGACCTGGACCCACTCCAGGTCGAACGTGCGCGAAAGCGGCTTCAGGGCAAGTACCCCGGACTCGTCACCTTGATGCAGGGGGATGCGGAACAATTGCCCTTTGCGAATGCGAGCTTCGACGCAGTATTCGATTTCGGCGCACTGCACCATGTGCCGGACTGGCAAAAGAGCATTGCAGAAATTCGGCGGGTTCTCAAGCCGGGCGGCACGTTCTTTTTCGAAGAAGTGACCCGAGCTGCCCTCCAACGCTGGATATATCGCAGATTCCTCGATCATCCAGCCGACAACCGCTTCAGCGAAGCCGAATTCATGACAGAAACTGCTCGTCACGGATTGAAACCTGCTGGCCCGCTTCGGCGAACCCTCTTCGGAGACATCTTTATCGGGGTGGCAAAACTATCGCAGCCATAGCGTGTGCCTTGGCGCATAATCGCCAATTCACTCATCGAGCCGCGAATCAAGTCTCTGCGAGATAAGAGGTTGTCAGGGCGTTGCCGCTCAATCATTTCCGCAAGGGGCTTGCGGCCGGGTCTAGAATTTGCGGGACCACTCGCGGGGCCAGCGCTCGACGATGACTTTCTTGTCGGTGAAGAACTCGACGGCGTCGCGGCCCTGAGCGTGCATCACGCCGAAGAAGCTGCCCTTCCATCCTGAAAACGGAAAGTAGGCCATGGGCGCTGGGACGCCGATGTTGACGCCGACGTTGCCGGTGGAGACGAGGTTGCGGAATTTGCGCGCCTCTGCGCCGGAGGTGGTGAAGATGGAGCTGGCGTTGCCGAAGGGTGAGCGGTCGATTTGCGCGATGGCCTGCTCCACGGAGTCCGCGTGGACGACGGAGAGCACTGGGCCGAAGATTTCGGTTTCGAGCAGCGGGCTGTCGGAGGGAAGGCCGTCGAGCACGGTGGGGCCGACGAAGGAGCCTGTGTTCGAGGCGGCCAGCGAGCGGCCATCGACGATGGGTTTTGCGCCTTCGCCTGCGCCCTGACCGATGAGCGAGACGATGCGGTCGCGGCTGGCGCGGGTGATGACGGGGCCCATCTGCGTGCCGGATTCGAGGCCGTCGCCGACCTTGAGCGAGGAGGCGGCGGCGGCGATGGAGTCGCCGAACCAGCTTTTTGCCTCACCCACGGCGACGGTGACGCTGACGGCGAGGCAGCGCTGGCCGGCGCATCCGAAGGCCGAGTCTGCGATGATGCGCGTGGTGGTTTCAGGGTCGGCATCGGGCAGTACGACGACGTGGTTTTTCGCGCCGCCCTGGCACTGGACGCGCTTGCCGGAGGCCGAGCCGCGCGCGTAGACGTAGCGCGCGACGGGCGACGAGCCGACGAAGCTGACGGCGCGGACGAGGGGATGGTCCAGCAGCGCGTCGACGGCGGGCTTGCCACCGTTGACGAGATTGACGACGCCGGCGGGCAGGCCGGTTTCCTGAATGAGATCGACGAGCAGCGCGGCGGAGAAGGGAACGCGGTCGCTGGGCTTGAGCACGACGGTGTTGCCGCAGGCGATGGCGTAAGGCAGAAACCAGAGGGGAATCATCAACGGGAAATTGAAGGGCGTGATGACGGCGCAGACGCCGAGTGGCTGGCGGACCATGAACTCGTCGATGCCGGAGGCGATGTCCTCGAGCGTATAGCCCTGCATGAGGACAGGGATGCCGCAGGCGACCTCGACATTCTCAATGCCTCGGCGGAGTTCGGCGCGGGATTCGGTGAGGGTTTTGCCGTTTTCGATGGTGACGAGTCCGGCGAGATTTTCGAAGTGGTCTTCGAGAAGGTTTTTAAGCTTGAAGAGGAATTGGATGCGGTCGCCGACAGGCGTGGCGCGCCAGGCCGGAAAAGCTGTGTGGGCGGCGCGGACCGCGGAATCAACTTCGTCGGCCGAGCCGGCAGGGGCGTTGCCCAGAGGCTCGCCGGTGGCGGGGTTCAGCAGTTCAATTCCGGCGGAGCTGGTGGGTGCCAGCCAGCGGCCACTGATGAAATTGCGCACTTGGGAGGAAGGACGGTTGTACATAGGACTCCCACTTTAACGCAGGGCGGGCGCGCGCGCACAGCAAAAGGGCAAGGCGGCGCGTGCTTTGGTATGGTGGAGGGGCCTTTAAGGGAACCGGGAACGGTAGCAAGGAGCGCCGGGGCGGAGAGGAAATATCCATGCGGATAGGATTTGGAGTTTGGGTTGCGGCGGGAGGGCTGGCACTGGCAATGGCGGCGGCCGCGCAGAAGCCAACCACTGCGGCTGAAGCGCCGACGCAGGACACGAGCTACATTGATGCGCAGGGAACGGCGCATGTGACGCGGGTGATGCCGATTCCGGAGGACCTGAGCCCGCCGGCGCGTGCGTTTCTGAGCCGGAGGATTCCCGATGCGGGGCCACCGGAGACGCTTGCCCAGCGCCGGGCGGGAACGGATGCCTGGGCGTTGCGCGCGGCGGCGGCGTGGAGCAAGTTGTGCCCGAATACTCTGGTGAATACCCAGATTGCCGGTGTGCCGGTGCGGATTGTGACGCCGGAAGGGATGCCGAAGGCGAACGAGGACAAGGTGCTGCTGAATCTGCACGGCGGCGGCTTCAACTCGGATTCAGGCTCGTATACAGAGACGATTCCGATTGCGGGCTACACGAAGATGCGGGCGGTGGCGGTGCTTTACAGGCTCGCGCCGGAGTACAAGTTTCCGGCGGCGGTGGAGGATTCAGTGGCGGTGTACAAGGCGCTGCTGAAGAAATACAAGCCGGAGCACATTGTGATTTACGGGACTTCGGCGGGGGCGATTCTGACCGGCGAAGTTGCGGTGGAGCTGAAGAAGGAAGGGCTGCCGATGCCGGCGGCACTGGGCATCTTCAGCGGGATGGGGGATTTTGCGCGGACTGATGACTCGATTGCGATGTATGCGCTGAACGGGCTCTCAGGGCATCTGGATCCGCCGAACGCGAGCGTGCACGATTTGGAGTACGTGGGCAAGACTGACCTGCGGGACCCGGTGCTGTCGCCGGATTTCGCGGACTTGCGCGGGCTGCCGCCGACCCTGTTTGTGACCAGCAGCCGCGACCTTCTGCTGAGCGGAACGGCGAATCTGGAGCGGGCGTTTCTGCATGCGGGCGTGGATGCGAGGATGGTGCTCTTTGACGGGCTGCCGCACGCCTTCTGGTATGACCAGAACCTGCCCGAAGCGATTGAAGCCAACCACATGATGGCGGATTTCTTCCTGAAGGAACTGGGCAAGTAGCGCGGCGCGGGTGCGGGAGCGTGCGATGTAAACGCGCGAAGGAGAATGCGCAGCGCGGAGTACAGCGTGGCGCTGGCGCGGGCTGAGCTGTGCGCACTGTGCGCGGGGCAAGTGAATCAGAATGAAGAAGTTATGGTCCCTGCGAAGGCGGGGAGCGGCTCATCGCGAGTGGAAGCCGGAAGGGGCGAAGAATTCTCTTGACGTTGGATGCTCTAAATAATAGAGTACTCTGTAAGTAAAACGAGGAGTTTGCATGAGTGTTTTAGCGATGCCGCCAGGTCACGGAGCTACGGAGCCCGCGAAGTCGCCGCTGCCGTTGAAGATCGATTCGCTGGTGAAGCGATTCGGGGATTTGACGGCGGTGGACGGCGTATCGCTCGAGGTGAGCGAAGGGGAATGCCTGGGACTGCTGGGGCCGAACGGGGCAGGGAAGAGCACGCTGATCCGGAGCGTGGTGGGGCGTGTGGTTCCGACGGCGGGGCGCGTGGCGGTTTTCGGGTTTGCGTCAGAATCGGCTGAGGCGCGGATGGCGTTGGGCTGGGTTCCGCAGGAGCTGGCGGTATATCCGCGGCTGACGTGCAAGGAGAATCTGGCGGCGTTTGGGCGATACCACGGGATGCGCAGCCGGAAGCTGGAGGAGGCGGTGACGTGGTGTCTGGGATGGGCGGCGCTGGAGGACCGCGCCGGCGAGCTGGCGAGGAACCTTTCCGGCGGGATGAAGCGGCGGCTCAACATGGCGGCGGGCATTATTCACAAACCGCGGCTGGTGCTGATGGACGAGCCGACGGTGGGCGTGGACCCGCAATCGCGCAATCGGATTTTTGAAATGATTGAGGCGCTGAGGGCCGAAGGCGCGGCAATTATCTACACGACCCATTACATGGAAGAGGCGGAACGTCTCTGCGATCGCGTGGCGATTATCGACCACGGGCGGATTATCGCATCGGGCACGAACCATGAATTGGTTGAGGACGAGTTCGCGTCGTGCAACCAGGTGGTTGCGCGATTTGACGGCGCGGCGGACGCGCTGAACGCGTGGGTGGAGCGGCACCGGGGGCGGCTGGTGGATTCGACGGCGGAGTTCACGATTGAGCGCTCGACGGAGATTGCCGGATTGCTGGAGGATGCGGCGAAGGCCGGGTTGGAGCTGAAGGATGTGTCGTTGCGGCGGCCGAATCTGGAGTCGGTGTTTCTGAAGCTGACTGGAAGGGAGTTACGCGATTGATCTTCAATATTGCAAGGACCGCATTGATTTCCCTGAGGCGCGACCGCGCGGCGCTGGCGTTGAGCTTCATTCTGCCGGTCGTGTTCTTCTCTATCTTTGCAGCGATTTTCGGTGGGCAACGCAATTCGACACCGAAGATCAGCGTGATTGTGGTGGACCAGGACCAGAGCCAGGCATCGAAGGCGCTGGTGAAAGGACTGGAGCGAGAGAGCTCGCTCGTGGTGAGCACGCGTCCGTCTTCAAAGACGAAGGGAGCGGAGCTGCCGGAGTACACGGCTGCGACGGCGCAGGCGGCAGTGCAGGCGGGCGACGCGCCTGTGGCGCTCATCATTCCAAGCGGATTTGGGGCGAATCCGATTTCGTTCGGTCCGGGAGCGAGAGGGCATGCGATTCAACTGCTGAACGACGCGAGCGACAGAATTGCGCCGCAGATGGTGATGGGGCTGCTGCAGAAGGTTGCGATGACGGCAATGCCGCTGCAGATGGCAGAACAGGGAATGAAGTACACGGATAAGTACATTGGAGGGCTGACGCCGGAGCAGCGCAAGGAGATGGACGCGAACCTGGATAAACTGCGAGGGCTGCAGGCAGCCGGGGCCACTGCAAGAGACAGCGGCGGAGGGTTCGGCGGATTGATTCCGGTGAAGTCGCGCGCGGTGGTGGGCGAAAACAAGCGCAACCCAATGGTCTCATTTTATACGGCGGCGATTGGCGTGATGTTTCTGCTGTTCACGGCCAGCAATTCGGCGGGGTCGCTGCTGGACGAGGCCGACAGCGGCACGCTGGAGCGGGTGCTGAGCTCGCGGGTGACCATGACGAAGCTCCTGGGAGGCAAGCTCATGTTCAATACGCTGCTGGCCTTTATGCAACTGACGGTGATGTTTTTGTGGGCGTGGGCGGTGTTCAAGCTCGACCTGTTCACCCACATTCCGGGATTCATTGTGATGGGTCTCTGCTCGGCCTTTGCGGTGGCGGCGTTTGGCATGCTGCTGGCCAGCGCGTGCCAGACTCGGGCGCAACTCGGGGCGCTCTCAACGCTATTGATTTTGACGATGTCGGCAGTGGGCGGAAGCATGTTCCCGCGATTTCTGATGCCGGCGGCGATGCAGAAGGCTGGACTGTTCACCATCAATGCGTGGGCGATTGATGGGTTTACGAAGGTGTTCTGGCGCGATTTGCCGGTGCAGGACTTGTGGCAGCAGGTGAGCATGCTGCTGGCCGTGGGGATTGTGCTTTTCCTGATTGCGCGGCGGGTCGCGCGACGGTGGGAGTCGGCTTGAGGCGGGGCCTTGCAGCAGGCGCGATGCAGCGTTTGAGGCGGGAGCGGGCGGGGCTCGCTGCGGAGCAAGTTTCACAAAAAGAGCAAGTTGAGGGCATGGCGGGGAACTTGATCCGCTAATCGAGAGCAGAAGCCGGAAAGGGCGACAAAATTCACTTGACGTTTGATACTCTATGAAATAGAGTACTCTACATGGAACGATTGCGGATTAACCGCAACCGGGAGGGAGCAAAGCAATGAGGGAAATGCAGAGAGTGATGCGGTTGAGCGTGGCTGGGGCGGCTCTGTTGGCATGCGCAGGGCTGGCTGTTGCGCAGATGCCGGGAGCTGCCGAGCAGGCCGCGCAGAAAGAGGCGATGCAGAAGCTGGCGTTTCTGGCCGGGCACTGGTCCGGGCCGATTACCGTCCAGATGGGGCCGGGCGAGCCGCTACACCTGACGCAGACTGAGACGGTCGAGTACAAGCTGGACGGGCTGGTGCTGCTGATTGAGGGCAAGAGCACCGACGCGGCGGGGAAGGTGGAGTTTGAGGCGCTGGCGACGATTGCGTATGACGACCAGACGCACAGCTACCGGATTCGCGCGTATCACGCGGGGCATTATGTGGACACAGATCTGACGGCTCATGCCGACGGTTTCGCATGGGGTTTTGCGGCGGGCGCCGCGCAGGTTGAGAACACGATGCACCTGACGAGCGATGGGCAATGGAAGGAAGAGACGCAGGTGACGGTGCCTAACCGGCCGGCGTTCCAGGCCGTGGAGATGACGCTGACACGGCAGAAATGAAGGCAGTGTGAGCGCTGAAGCGCGGCGAACGACAAGCCGCCGGGCACGAAAGGAGAGAGGCGATGCAGGAAGAGATGAGTGAGCGGGATCTGAAGGAGCGGTTTGCGCTGATTGAGGGCATGATTGTCGAAGGGCGGCGCTCGACCGAGAGCTGGGGATGGGTGTTTGTGCTGTGGGGAGTGGCTTATCTGGTGGCGATTGCATGGTCGAGCTGGGGCGCGGGACAACGGGGAGGGTCGCTGCTGAACGGGACGCACAGCGACGTGGCCTGGCCGGTGACGATGTTCACGGCGGCAGCGTTGACCATGGTGATCGGGATGCGGCACGGAGGCAGGAAGACGGGGACGCTGCTGGGTCGCGCGGTCACGTCCGTATGGGCGGGTATTGGAATTTCGATGCTGGTGGTGTTTCCGGCGTTGGGTTTCAGCGGGCGGCTGGGCGCGCACAGCTTTGTGGCGCTGGTGGCGGCCATGCTGGGCGCGGCGAATGCGGGCTCGGGGCTGATTCTGCGCTGGAGGCTGCAACTGGCGTGCGCGGTGGTGTGGTGGGCGGCAGCCGCGGCGGCATGTTTCGGCACAGAGGCGCAGGCCTCGGCGGTGCTTTTGGCGGCGGTGTTCCTGTGCCAGATTGTCTTCGGCGTGTACGTGATGGTGCTGGAGGCGCGGCGCGGGCGCGGAGGTCTTGCACATGCCTGAACTGCCGGAATTGAACCCGGTGATTCACGGCAAGCTGCGGCTGGCGGTGCTTTCGCTGCTTTCCGGCGCGGAGGAGGCGGAGTTCACGTGGCTGCGTGCCAAGACCGGCTCGACCGACGGCAACCTGGGCGCGCAGTTGGCGAAGCTGGAAGAGGCAGGCTACGTGGCGGTGACCAAGCGCTTTGTGCAGCGCAAGCCGCAGACGCTCTATCGCATGACGGAGACGGGACGCGCGGCGCTGACGGAATATGTGCAGGCGCTGAAGACGCTGCTGGGCGGGGCGATGGTGGGGTGAGCGCTGCTGGTTATGACCCAGCCTGGAGTTCCGCGCGGACACGGTGCATAATGCCGAGGTAATGCGCGAGGTTGTGGATGGAGTTGAGCGTGGCGGCCAGCGGCTCACCGCAGTGCACAAGGTGGCGCAGGTAGGCGCGTGAGTAGCGGCGGCAGGTGGGGCAGTGGCAGGCGGAGTCGGGCGGGTTCTGGTCTTCGGCGTATTGTTTGTTCTTGATGTTCATGCGGCCTTCGCTGGTGAAGAGCAGGCCGTGGCGCGCGGCGCGGGTAGGCAGCACGCAATCCATCATATCCACGCCCATGCGCGCGAACTGCTCAATCTCGTCGGGGTAGCCGACGCCCATCAGATAGCGCGGCTTGTCGGCGGGCAACAGCGGCAGGACTTCGGCAATCATCTCCAACGTGAGCGCGCGCGGCTCGCCCACACTGAGGCCGCCGATTGCGTAGCCGTCGAAGTCCATTTCGACGAGGCGCTCCGCGCTTTCGCGCCGTAAATCGACATACGTTCCACCCTGCACGATGCCGAAGAGGCTCTGCGTTCGTCCCTCCAACTCATCGTGCCAGGGAACGCGGTTCTGGTTGGCGCGGAAGTGGTTGAGCGAGCGGTGGGCCCAGTCCATGGTGAGGCGCAGGCTTTCGCGGGCGCGGCTGCGGTCGGCGGGATACTCGGTGCACTCGTCGAAGGCCATGGCGATGTCGGCGCCGAGAGCGATTTGTACGTCCATGGAGTGTTCCGGAGTAAAGGAGTGCAAACTCCCGTCGAGGTGCGAGCGGAAGGAGACGCCTTCGTCCGTGACTTTGCGCAGGCCGCTGAGGGAAAAGACCTGGAAGCCGCCGGAGTCCGTGAGCAGGGCGCGGGGCCAACTGATGAAGCGATGCAGGCCGCCCATGTGTCGAATGGCTTCATGGCCGGGGCGCAGGTAGAGATGGTACGTGTTGCCGAGGATGATTTCGGCGCCGAGGGATTCGACGACGTCCTGCGCGACTGCTTTGACAGAGCCGGCGGTGCCGACGGGCATGAAGACGGGCGTTTCGACGGTCTGGTGGGGCAGGTGCATGCGGCCGCGGCGGCCGCCGGCGGCGGTGGTGCGAAGGACGTCAAAGCGGAGGCTCACGAAACGATTGTAGCGAGCGGGGTCCAGTGCTCGGAGTCGATGCGGGTGACGGAGTCGGTGTCGGCGGGAGATTGCCGCAGCAGGTCGTCGAGGAGCTGCGCGACGGTGCGGCGGCTGCGCGGATCGACGAGGCAGGGCGCGATTTCAGCCAGTGGAACGAGGACGAAGGCGCGCTCAGCGAGGCGGGGATGGGGCAGCTCGAGGCCGGACTCGCTGAGGCAGAGGTCGCCGAGCAGGAGCAGATCGAGATCGAGAGTGCGCGGGCCGTTGGGCAGGCTGCGGGCGCGGTTGCGGCCGTTGTGCGACTCGATTGCGAGCAGGCGGCCGAGCAAGGTGCGCGGCGCGAGACTGGTGCGCAGAGCGATGACGGCGTTGACGAAGCGGGGCTGATCTGGAATGCCGATGGGCGCGGTGGAGTACAGCGAAGAGCGGGCGCAGAGGGGCCCAAGCGAGGCGAGCGACTTGAGCGCGCCGGCGAAAGTGGCCTGGGGAGTGCCGCCCGGACCGGGGAGATTGGCGCCGAGGCCGATGTATGCGGTGCGCATTTCTTTCAGAGTATCGCGAAGGGACAGGGCGCGGGTGAGACGCGCGGCGGAGGGTTTCTGGTAGCATCCCTTTTGGAGACGATTTGCGCATGGATTCGATGAACAATGCAGTGCTCGGCGTCCGCCGGAACGAGGATATTGCGCTGGATTTGCTGAAGTTTGTGGCTGGAATGACGGGCGTGGGCAGGCCGACTGCGCCGTCGACGGGGTTTTCAGGCACGTCTGCGCCGAAGCCCGAGGAGCATGTGCAGGAGCTGCTGGAGCTCTACGGCCGCTGCCTGAAGGCCGTGCAGGGCGAAGGGAAGTAGGGCGACGGCGGGCGAGGCGATGCTGCGGGTTGCGGTGGCCGGGGCGGGAGCCTTCGGCCGCAATCATCTGCGCGTCTATCGCGAGCTGGAAGCGGCGGGCGAGGGCGTGAAGCTGGCGGCGGCGGTGGAGCCGGATGCGGGGCGCGCGGCGGCTGTCCAAGAAAAATTCGGCATTCCGGTGTTCTCCAATGTGGAGGCGATGCTGGCTGCGGATCTGCGCCTGGACGCGGCGACGGTGGCGGTGCCGACCGTGGCGCATGCGGCCGTGGCGAGCGAGCTGCTTGAAGCGGGACTGGACCTGCTGGTGGAGAAGCCGCTCGCGGCCACGCTGTCCGAGGCTGATGCGCTGCTGTCGCTGGCTGAAAAGAAGAACAAAATATTGCAGCCGGGGCATCTGGAGCGGTTCAACCCGGCGGTGCTGGCGGTGCAATCGAGGCTGCGGCGGCCGATGTTCTTTGAGGCGCACCGGCTTTCGGTGTTCACGCCGCGTGCGCTGGACGTGGACGTGGTGCTGGACCTGATGATCCACGACCTGGACATTGTGCTCACGTTTGCGCGGTCGGCGGTGCGCGAGGTGCGCGCGGTGGGTCTGCCGATCCTGTCGCCGCGCGTGGACATTGCGAATGTGCGGGTGGAGTTCGAGTCAGGCTGCGTGGCGAACTTCACGGCGTCGCGAGTGTCAACGGAGCGCGTGCGCAAGCTGCGCTTTTTTGAGCCGCGGCAGTATGTGTCGATCGATTATGCGCGGCAGGATCTGCTGGTGATTCGGCTGGAGGGCGGCGTGCCGGCGGCGATTGCCGCGGGCCACGTGGACCCGGCGCTGCTGGCGCAACTGGCGGCGGGCCAAGTGGAATTGGCGGATGGGCCGGGTCCGGGATTGAAATTTGCCAAGCTGCCGGTGACGCCGGGCGAGCCGCTGCGGCTGGAGATTGAGTCGTTTCTGGATGCAGTGCGGACGCGGCGTGAGCCGAGCGTGACGGCAAGGCAGGGGCGCGAGGCTCTGGCGCTGGCGCTGGCAATCCAGGCGGAGATGGCGGCGCACGCTGAGCGCGCGGGGTTGAAGGATTTTTTTGAGAGCGGCCTTTAGGCCGGCGCGAAAATCTGGATTCTTTGCGGCGATGATTTGGCCGAGAGCAATCTGAAGTGGGAAGAAGTAAAGCTGGGCGCATTCCCGTTGAGGAGTGCGCCCAGTTTGCGTGGGTGCCCTGTTCTGCGTGGCGAATTTACGGAGCCGGAAGCTGCGCGGGCTCCTTGAGAATCTGGCGCATTTTCAGGTAGACGGCGTTGGTCCAGCCGAAGCCGATTTGGTTGGCGGCGTAGCCGGCGCTGACATGGACGTTGGCGTTGCCGGTGACGACGTTGTACTTCTCGCGAATGGTGCCGTCGTGGGCGAAGCCGTTGTCCACGGTCGAGTTCCATTTGCGCGCCAGGCGTTTGGCATCGGCGCGGAAGCCGGCATCGTCGAGGCCGTCGACGCCGATCCAGTTGGTGGGCGCCCAGCCGAAGGGTTCGTCCCACTGCAAGCCGCTGTCATAGTTGCTCATGGAAAGGCCGCCGGGGCGCTCAAAGAGGCTGAGTTTGGCGACAATCTGACGCGCCTGAGAGCGCGTGGCGACTCCGGCCCAGAGCGGGTAAAGCGAAGTGACGTAAGCGTAGGTGGACGGCTTGTGGCGGATGAAATCATAGTCGCCGAAGACGCCGTTTTTCGGCTGCCACAGATAACGCTGGAGGGCGTTATCGCGGCGCTGCGCGCGGCGCTCCCACTTTTTAGCGTCGGCAGGTTTTCCCAGCAGCAAGGCGAAGTGCTGGAGGTCGCGCTCGTAGCGGTAGAGCAGGCAGTTGAGGCCAACGGGCGCGTAATGATGGGTTGCGCCGTCGAAGGGTCCCCAGCGAAAGGCTGGATCGAAGCCTGACTCGCGCATGGCACGGTCGCCCTTGTAGAAATCGCTGGTGAGGCGATAGCCGCGATACCAGGCGCGCATGCAGACAACGCTGCGGTTCACGTCGCAACTGGTTTCGCGCAGGCGCGCGGCCTGGGCAGAGTCAGGATGTTCGGGGGCTTTGATGAGAAACGACGCGCCGCCTGCGTGGGGATGGTCGACGAGCCAGTGAAGGACATCGATGTAGTAGGCGTCGTCATCGGCCATTTCAGGCACGGGGCCGGAGCCGTAATCGAAGTAGCGCGCCAGGCCGGTGACGCCGGCGCGATGCTCGGGGCGCGTCCATGTGGAGTAGTCCTTCCCGGCCAGATCGTAGCCTTTCTCAAGCCATGCGTGGGCGGCGTCGCGGCCTTCCGGCGTGGCGGGAAAGCTGCGTGGATTCTCATAGACGGCGCGCATCATGGAGGTGAGAAAGGGCGGCTGCGAGCGCGTGAGGTAGTAGGTGCGGTTGGCGTTCAGGACGCCGCCGTAGTACTCAATTTCAAAGTAGAAGTTGTCGACCATGTCCTTGGCGAGCACTTCGTGATGGTCGGCCTCGAGGCCGAGGATGATGAAGTAGCTGTCCCAGCCATACATCTCGTTGAAGCGGCCGCCGGGCACGACGTAGGGATGCGGAAGGTAGAGAAGGCCCTGCGCGGGAAGCTGGCGCGGGTCTATGTCGCCGAGTTTTTCCGTGCGGCGCGGCAGCGGGAGAACGCGCACATTGCACTTCTGCTCGAGTGCCACGACCTCGGGCGGCGCGGGCACTTCCGCAGGCATGTAAAGCACCGGATGCGCGGAGATTTTGATGTCGCCCAGGGAATGGCACTCGGTCATGGAGCGGGTGAGCGAGGCCCATGTGGCGTGGATGTAGGCGAGCGTGGCGGCGGAGTCGGGCTTTGCCGGAGCTGTGGTTGCGGGTTGGGTTTGGAGTTGCGGCTGAGCAATTGCGATTGCGGCAAATGCAAGTGGAAACAAGCGAATCAATTTCATTGTTTGCGGACTCCCGGTGGCATGGACCGTGGTCGCCTTGGAGTGTATCGCAGGAAAGGATGCGATGACGCGCGCTATCGCAGTGGCCGCGGGAACACTGGGAAGGAATGCGGTGTCTATTGAAGCAGAGTGGTGATGGCTGCAATGCGCGCAGGGCCTTGAACGGCGCGCCCGCGGCGATGTGCGCGCGGCGGCAAAGGCTCATCCGCGCACCAAGCAGTCCTCGATCACGAGACGGGAGGCAGGCATGTTTGAAGATGCGACCTACGAGAGCATGGGGAGGATTCACACGCGGAGCCGGAGCTGGATGCTGGCGACGTTTGCGTTGAACGGAGGAGTGCTGGCCGCGCTGGTGCTGTTTCCGCTGCTGCATCCTGAGGCGCTGCAACGAGAGATACGTTGGATGCCGTTGACAATTCCGGAGCAGCCGCAGCCGGCGCGCGTGCAGCCGGCGAACGCGAGCGAGCCGGCAACTTCAACGGCAATTGACCGGGAAATGCAGCCGCCGCGATTGGTTCCTTCGCGGATTGACATGAGGTCTGACGCGACGCCACCGGGCGTGAGTATCGTCGACCCGATGAACGAAGGGTCAGGCCTGCCAGGTGATGCGAACGGCGTCTTTCGACGCGGCGCGACGATGCCGGTCGTGCGGGCGGCGCCACGCGGCGCGATGCGGCTTTCGTCGAGTCTGGTGGAAGGTCTGCTCGTGCGCAAGACGCTGCCGGCGTATCCGGCGATTGCGCGGACATTACGCACGCAAGGGACGGTGGTGTTGCAGGCGAAAATCTCAACGGCGGGAACGATTGAGAATCTGCGCGTGGTGAGCGGGCCTGACTTGCTGCGGCAGGCGGCGCTGGACGCGGTGAAGACGTGGATCTATCGGCCCTATGTGCTGAATGGCAAGCCGGTGGAGGTGGAGACGACGGTGCAGGTGGAGTTCCGGCTTGAGTGAGCGGGCGCGGGGTGGCGCGCGGCGCGTGGAATCGGCGACAATCGCTGGTGCCATGATGAATTTATCCCGCCGCGCATTTCTCAAGTCCGCCTCCGCCGCCACCGTTGCCGCCGCCGCACTGCGCGGATGGGCGGCACCGAAGACCCAGCGCGTGCTGATTGCGTCGAACTCGCCGAATGGAATTTTGGCCTACGGCTGGAACGGCGAGACAGGCACGCTGACAGCCGCGGGTGTGGCGGCGAAGATCAACATGGTGGACTGGATCACCTTTTCACCGGATCGCAAATATCTGTACGCGGCGTGCGAGCTGGACAGCTTCAACGGCAAGCCGACGGGCGAGGTGGCGAGCTTTCACGTGATGGATGGCGACCTGTATCCGCTCTCGACGCGCAACTCGGCCAGCAAGGGGACATGCCAGGTGGCGGTGGACAAGACGGGACAGGTGATGCTCTCAGCCGATTACGGCGGAGGCTCGGCGTCGAGCTTTCAAATCGCAAACGGCAAGCTGAGCGAGCTGGTGTGGACCGAGCACTTCACCAAGCACGGGCCGAACCGCAACCGGCAGCAGACGGCGCACGCGCACTACTGCTCGTTTTCGCCGGACAACCGGTTTGCGTATGTGAACGACCTGGGCGGCGACAGGATTCACATCTATCATCTGCATGCGGAGACGGCGGAGCTGACCCACGCGGGAGAGTATCACGGCGCGCCAGGCTCCGGAGCGCGCACGCTGCACTTCCATCCCAACGGAACGACGGCCTATTGCATGAACGAGATTGCGTCCACTGTGGATGTGCTGCACTGGCATGCGCGGAACGGGCATTTCTCGCTCATCACGCGAATTGATCTGCTGCCGGAGGGCTACAGCGGGCCGCATCGCGGCTGCGACACGGTGATCACCCGCGATGGGCGGTTCGTCTACTTTGCTAATCGCGACGATAATTTTCTTTACAGCTTCAAGGCCAACCGGAAGACGGGCATGCTGACGCCGATGGTGCGGTCAAGCTGCGGCGGAAAGACGCCGAGAAACTTTACGCTGGACCCGACGGAGAGATGGATGCTGGTGGCGAACCAGGATTCAAGCCTGCTGAGCGTGTTTGCGCGCGACTCGGAGACGGGCCTGCTGGCCAACGAGGGCAGGAGCGTGGCAGCGGCGACGCCGATGTGCATCGCGTTTGTCTAAAACGAGTGCAGGAAGTGAATCAGGCGCCGATGAGTGCGGGCTTGCGCAGCGATCCGTGCTTTTTGGCGGATTCCTGTCTGGCGGCGGGAACGGGAATGCGGGCCAGCTCCCATGCGGAGCGATCCTTCAACAAGCGCGAGACCAGCGCGGTGTGCATGGCATGGCCGGCGCGTTCAGCCACCACGTGGCCTTCCATGCGGCGGCCCGCCAGCGCGAGATCGCCGATGAGGTCGAGGACCTTGTGGCGGACATATTCGTCTGCGAAGCGGAGCGGGCCGTTTTCCGGGCCGTTCGGACCCAGGACGATGGCGTTCTGCGGGCCTGCGCCGCGGATGAGGCCCATGTCGCGCAGGCGGCGCTCGTCGGCTTTGTAGCCAAAGGTGCGCGCCGGAGCGATGAAAGCGCCGTAGGTTTCGGCGGCGAGATCGATGCTGGTTTGCTGGCGGCCGATGGGCGCGGGAAAGTCGATGGTGTAATCGATGCGGTAGCCGGAGCCGGGATAGACGCCGATGAACTTGTTGCCCTCGCGGACTTCCACGGGCTGCAGCACGCGAATGGTCTCGCGGCGGCGGCGCTGGGTGCGGATGCCGGCGCGCTCGACGGCTTCCACATAAGGCAGGGCGCTGCCGTCGAGGATGGGCAGCTCAAGGTTGTCGAGCTCGACGATGAGATTGTCGATGCCGAGGCCGATGAGCGCAGAGAGCAGGTGCTCCGTAGTGGAGATGAGCACGCCCTGGCGCATGAGGCTGGTGGCGTAACTGACCTTGGCGACATTGCGGCCGTTGGCGGGGATTTCAAAGTTGTCGAGATCGGTGCGGCGGAAGACGATGCCGGAGCCGGCGGGGGCGGGGAGCAGCCGCATGGTGACCGATGCACCGGAATGGAGGCCGACCCCGGTGAATTCCAGAGGCTCTGCGATGGTCTGTTCCAGATGCGCGGATGGTGTCAAAACATATATCCCCGGCATGAACTGCCCGTGCAACCGCTAGATTAGACGGGAAGTAGGGAAAGTCCATGTGGCATTTTTGCCACACACTGGGCGAACAGTTCGAAGCGCCAAGGCTGGATTGACTGCGGGCGATCGGCGTAAACCTCGTAGAATCAGAGAAGCTCCGGAAGGTTGGAGCGGGAATGGGAAAGGACGGAAGATGGGCGGTTTAAGTGAGATTCCCGTACCCATGCGGGCGCTGCTGGCCGGGGCCCGGCGCAAGGAAGGCGTGCTGCTCGGGCTGACGCGGCGGCTGGTGGAGGCCGAGTCGCCGACAGACGAGAAGGCCGCGGTGGACGCGTGCGCGGCGCTGGCCGTCGAGCATGCCAGGGCGCTTGGGGGGCGCGTGAAGGTGCATCGGCAGAAGAATTTTGGCGATGTGGTGGAGGCGCGTTTTGGGCCGAGAGGCAAGGCGGCGAAGAGAAGCGTGCTTTTGCTGGGACATCTGGACACGGTGTGGCCGCTGGGAACGCTGAAGAAGATGCCGTGCCGCGTGCGCGACGGGCGATTGTGGGGTCCGGGAACGCTGGACATGAAGGCGGGCGTGGCCATGGCACTGACCGCGGTGGAGATGCTGCTGGAAGCGAGCCTGCTGGAGCGTGAAGCGGTGCTGCTGCTGAACAGCGACGAGGAAGTGGGCAGTCCGATTTCAAGGCCGATTACGGAAAAGCTTGCGGCCGAATGCGAGGCGGTGTTTGTGCTGGAGCCGGCGCAGGGGCTGGCTTACAAGACGGCGCGCAAGGGCACCGGCGACTGGCGCGTGGAGATTGCGGGAGTGGCGGCGCATGCAGGCGTGGATTTTGCCAAAGGTGCGAGCGCTTTGCGGGAGCTGGCGCGCGTGGTGGAGACGGTGAGCGGGTGGACGGATCTGAAGCGCGGACTGACGGTGAGCGTGGGCCTGGCGGGCGGCGGATCGAAGACGAATGTGATTCCGGCCAGCGCGTGGGCGGAAGTGGATGTGCGGATTGCGCGCAAGGCCGATGGAGCGCGGATGGAGCGGCGATTCGCGGGGCTGAAGGCGCAGGACCGGCGCTGCGCGCTGACGGTGACCGGCGGCATCAACCGGCCGCCGATGGAACGGACGCGCGGGACGGTGGCGCTTTATAAGAAAGCGCGCGGGCTTGCCGCGGAGCTTGGGCTCGCGCTGGAAGAGGCGGCAACGGGCGGCGCATCGGACGGGAATTTTACGTCGGCGCTGGGCGTGGCGACGCTGGATGGGATGGGCGCGGTGGGCGAAGGCGCGCACGCGAACCATGAGTCAATTGTGCTGGAGCACCTTGCGCCGCGGACGGCGATGCTGGCGGGGATGCTGGCGCGTTGAGAGCCGCGCGCGTCAGGGATGGCTGACAGCGTTCAGGAGAAAAAAGTAGCCGGCGGTGAGGAAGCCGATGGCGGTGATGGTCCAGCGCATGACGCGCAGATTGACGCGGCGGGCCAAGTGCGCGCCGAAGTAGCCGCCTGCGCCGGCGAGCAGCGCCAGCTCCAGACAGAAGGTCCACTGCACGCGGTGAGCGAAGATGCAAACGAGCGAAGGGATTCCGACCCCACTGTAACGGTCGAGGGTGGGAATCCCGAGGAAGATTTTGCCGCGGGCTTCGCGGTGCAGCGGCTCAGGCCGCGCCGGCAGGCAGTTCAGGAGTGGCGGCGACAAGCTGGCGGGTGTAGGGTTGCTGCGGATGGGCGCAGAGAGCGTCGGCCTCGCCGATTTCGACCATGCGACCGCGCTCAAGGACAGCGATGCGCGTGGCGAGGTAGCGCACGAGCGGCATGGAATGGGAGATGAAGAGATAGGTGAGGCCGTGTTCGTGCTGGAGCCGGCGCAGAAGATTGACGATCTGCGCGCCGACGCTGACGTCAAGCGCGGAGACGGGCTCGTCGAGGATGAGCAGGCGCGGGCGAAGCGCGAGCGCGCGGGCAATGTTGATGCGCTGGCGCTGGCCGCCGGAAAATTCATGCGGATGGCGCGCGAGCGCGGAGTCGTCGAGACCGACCGAGGCCAGCAGCGCGGCGGCGCGTGCGCGGAGAGCGGCGCGGCGATTGGTTGCAGGCGCGCCCGAGTCCTCGAATCCGTGGATGAGCCAGGGTTCGGTGACAATATCGAGAACACGCATCCGCGGATTGAGCGCGGCATAGGGGTCCTGGAAGACGGGCTGCATCTGGCGGCGGATGCGGTGCATGTCGGCCTTGGAAGCGCGGGCAAGATCGACGCCGTCGACGAGAACCGTGCCGCCGGTGGGCGGGATGAGGCCGAGGATGATGCGGGCAAGGGTGGATTTGCCGGAGCCGGATTCGCCGACCAGGCCGAGGGTTTCGCCGGGCTCAATGGAAAAGGAGACGCAATCGACGACGGTCTGCCACCCGGTGCGCAGGCCTGCGCGGAGGGGATAGCTTTTGGAGACCTCGTGGAGCCGGACGAGCGCCATGTGGCGATGCTAACGCATGCTGGCGAAGGACGCGCGGCAGAGACGGAATTGAAGGCAGACATGCGGTCTGATGAGTCAGGAAAATTCGAGCGTGAACGCGAAGAGGAAGTGTGGAGCGAGGAGGCAGGATGGCGCAGTTTCGGGTGTTGTCACTGGACGGAGGCGGAACGTGGGCGTTGATCCAGGTGATCGCTTTGATGCGGATACACGGCGCAAATGCGACGGGGCATGAGGTGCTGCGGGAGTACGACCTGGCGGCCGCGAATTCAGGCGGAAGCATTGTGCTGGGCGGGCTGGTGGAGAATATGTCGCTGGCCGACCTTCTTGCATTTTTCATGAGCGAGGAGCGGCGCAAGAGCATCTTTGTGGAGAAGGCGATTCATCTTCCCGACACGCCGAAATACAAAACGGAAGAGAAGCTGGAGGGGCTCGTCGCGGCCTTTCCGCTGTACGGCGGAATGCAGATGGACGATGCGGCTGCGGAGATTGTGAGTGCGAACACGGGCAGGCCGGTGCACCTGCTGATTACGAGCTTTGACTACGACCGGCAGCGTGGGCGTTTTTTCCGTTCGGCGCCGGCGCGCGGTTCGGAGTGGGGCGACGGCGACGCGGCGGAGGTGAAGATGGCAGAGGCGATTCACGCCTCGACGAATGCGCCGGTGCTCTACTTTGACAAGCCGGCGGAGTTCGCGAGCGAGCCGGGCAAGCGTTATTGGGACGGAGGGGTGAGCGGATGCAACAACCCGGTGCTGGCGGGTGTGACGGAAGCGGTGGTGCTGGGGAATCGGCCGGAATCGATTGTGGCGCTGGCGCTGGGAACGGGAACCGTGGCGCTGCCGCCAGGACCGGAGAGCTCGCAGCTCGCATACCTTTACGCGCCGCTGGAGACGCCGGGAATTGTGCATGACCTGGAGAAGCTGGCCGGTGCGATTCTGGACGACCCGCCGGATGCGGCAAGTTTTCTGGCGCACGTGATGACTGGAGGAAAGCCGTCTTTGCCCATGCCGGTGGACAGCCGCGTGGTGCGCATGAGTCCGCTTGTTGCGCCGGTGCGCGACACGGACGGTGCGTGGGTGCTGCCGGCGGGGATGGCCGCGGAGGAGTTTGAGGCGCTGGTCAACATGGGGATGGATGCAGTGGAGCAGGAAGACGTGCTCAAAATCCAGGGGCTGGCCACACTTTGGCTGCAGGGAAAAGTGCGCAACCAGCCGGTGCGCATGAACGGGACAACGCAGAAAGCGGAGATCGGCCACAACTCGCTTGACGATGCACTGACGGCATGGTCGATGCTTTGCCAGAGCGATTGAGGATCAGTCGAGTTTGGGATGCAAATTGAGGAAGCCGGCGGCCTGCTGGTAAGCATGGCCGAAGGCAGCGAGCTTTGCGTCCTGATAGTGGCCGGCGAGGAATGTGAGTGAGACGGGTGTGCCTGGGCCGCCGATGTTGTCGTAGTCGCCGGTGTCCACCTTGGGCGGCCTGGGCGCGTCGGCGCCGCGCAGGCCGTTGGGCACAATCAGCGCAGGATGGCCGGAGAGATTGGTGGCGACAAGTTGTGTGTCCATGGTGGGCGTCACGATGATATCCACATCGTCGAAGAGCGCAGAAAGCTGCTGGATGACTTGCGTGCGGGCGCGATTGGCCTGGATGTAATCGACCGCGGGATAGAAGCGCGCGGTGCGGAAGATGTTCGGCCAGTCGTTGGGGCCTTGCGCGGTGAGCAGGCGGTCGCGACCGGTGAGCGTGAGCTCGTCGAATGCGGCGGCGGCTTCAGCGTTGAGCAGCGGCGTCATGGCGCCGTAATGCAGCTTGGGCAGCTCGACGGCGATGAGGGCGACGCCCATTTTGCGCAGCGCATCGAGCGCGGCAAGGTCGTAACGCTGGTCGTAGACGCGACGGGCGTGGAACTGGCGACGCTGCGTCTCGCGCTTTTCGCGCGCGGCTTTCTGCTCAGCCGTTTCACCAGCGGGCGCGGGCTCGGGCTTGAGGGGGCCAATGGGATCAAAGGCGGATTTCAAGTAGCCGATGCGCAGCGAGCGCCAGTCGGTTGCGCCCCAATGAAATGGCTCAGAGGCGACGGAGGTGTCCTTGCCGTCGGTGCCGTAAATCGCGTTGAGGACCAGCGCGCAATCCTCGGCGGAGCGGGAGATGGGGCCGAGCTTGTCCATCGTCCAGCTCAGGGCCATGGCGCCGGTGCGCGGCACAAAGCCGAATGTGGGGCGCAGGCCAGTGACGCCGCAGCGCGTGGAGGGCGAGGAGATGGAGCCGAGCGTCTCTGACCCGATGGCGAAACCGACGCAGCCTGCGGAGACGGCGGAGGCCGGTCCGGCGGAGGAGCCGCTGGAGCCCTGTGCGGGGTTCCAGGGATTGCGCGTGCGGCCGCCAAACCAGACATCGCCCATGGCCAGCGCGCCGAGTGTGAGCTTGGCGACGAGGATTGCGCCAGCCGCATCGAGCCGCTGCACGACCGTTGCGTCTTCATCGATCCTCTGATGCTCGAATCCGCCCGCGCCCCAGGTGGTGGGATAGCCTTTGACGGCGAGCAGGTCTTTCGCGCCCCAGGGAATGCCGTGGAGCGGGCCGCGATATTTTCCGGCTGCGATTTCTTGGTCGGCGGCTTTGGCCTGTGCCAGCGCGCGCTCCTCGGTGAGGTTGATGACGAAGTGGAGAAGCGGATCGTAGCGCTTGAGGCGGGCGATATACATCTCGGTGAGGGCGAGCGAGGTGATTTTGCGGGCCTGCAGCAGGCTGGCGAGCGTGCGAATGGACGCGAAAGCGAGGTCCTCGATGCGTGCGGGGATGCGTGCAGGCGCGACGGCGGAAGTATCGGGACTCCAGCCGGCAAAGGCGTCGTGTTCGACGGTTGCGCTCGGCTGCTTTTCTTTCGCTGCAGGCAGAGGATGGAAGACGAAGGCGGGCGCGACGGGGTTGGGCAGGTCGAGCTTGCGGATGGCCTTGATGGAGCCGTTCGTATCGATGAGGCCATCGATCATCATCTTCTTCTGCTCGTCGGTGAACGGGCCCACGCCGGCGAGGGCGGAAGCCTGGTCAATCATCTCCGGCGTGACGGCGGGCGGCTTGGACTGGTCCGTGGCGGCGGAGTCCTGCGCCTGCGCGGCCAAGGTGTAAAGAACGCCGGGCAGAAGCGGCGAGGCGATGCCGGCGCGGGTGCAGGCAGTGAGAAAGAGGCGGCGATCAAGATGCATGGCGGAATCCTTTTGGACGTGAAATCCCTTTGCAAGGAATATAGCCGAGCGCGGCGGGTCAGCCGGTAAAGCGCGCTCCACGACAGGGCGGCGAATCAGGCGGTCATGCGGTTGGGCAAGATAGGCCGCGTTATTTGGCCGCGGGCGTGAGCTTGAGCGCGTACGCATATTTGCAGTCCGCATCGGCGGGCAGAGTGACGCGCAGCGCATCGGCGTCCTGCTGCCACGCGACCTTTTGCGAAGAGCCGAGCAATTGAATGTTGCCGATGGGAATGGACGCGCCCTCATGCGCCCAGCCGAGCGAATAGATGGTGGCCTTGCCGTCCGTGGGGCAGGCCATACCGATGGCGTAAACATTGCTTCCCTTGGCGGTGAAGCGGAAATCCTCGGACGTGTAAGCCTTGGTGTCCGTGTCATGGAATGCGCCGCCGACGACCTTGGTGGGGCCTTCGCCGAAGGTCTTCCAGGGCGTGGTGCCGTAGATGGCGTCGCCGTTGACCTTGAGCCATGCGCCCATGTCGAGCAAGCGGCTCTGCTCCGCCTCGGGGATGGTGCCGTCCGAGCGCGGGCCTATGTTGAGCAGCAGGTTGCCGTTCTTGCTCACGATGTCAATAAGCTCGTGGATGAGCGCGGTCGACGATTTGTAGGTATCGTGCTCGACGTAACCCCAGCTTGCGTTGCTGATGGAGGTGTCGGTCTGCCAGTGCTCGGGGATGATGTGGTCAGTCTGGCCGCGCTCGAAGTCGCGCACGCCGGTCTTCCAGTTCATCGAGTAATCCTTGAAATCGATGACGCCGGTGTAGCCATGGGCGACCGCGTAGTTGTAGTAAAAGGCCGCGAACTCGGTGACCGCTGGGCGGAAGTTGGGCTGGCCGATCCACCAGTCGAAGTAGACGACATCGGGGTGGTATTTCTCGACAAGCTCGGTATCGCGGGCCAGCCAGTCGTTGGTGTAGGCGTGGCTCACATAGGTCCAGTCGTCCTCAAGGCCGTGCGCGTCGCCGGGCGCCGCGAACCACTGGTGAGCGGGACCGTAGAGCGAAGCGTATCGGGGGTCGTTCACATCGGAGCGGATGGCGCGGCCGCCCTCGAAGAAGAAATCGTGCTCCGCGCGGTGCGAGCTGAGGCCGAAATGGAGGCCATCGGCGCGCACAGCCTTCTCAAGCTCGGCGAGGGTGTCGCGCCTGGGGCCCATCTTCACCACCGTCCAGTCGGAGAGGCCGGAGTCATACATGGAGAAGCCGTCGTGGTGTTCGGCTACAGGGATGACGTAGCGCGCGCCGGCTTCCTTGAAGAGCCTGGCCCAGGCCGCTGGATCGAAATTCTGCGCCTTGAAGAGCGGGATCAGATCTTTGTAGCCGCGCGCGGGATCGCCCTGGGCAAAGCGCGCGCGGAAGTCCTTGTACGCGCCCTGGCTGGGGATGTACATGTTGCGCGGATACCACTCGTTTTCGGCGGCGGGCACGGAGTAGACGCCCCAGTGGATGAAGATGCCGAATTTTGCGTCCTTGTACCACTGCGGCTGCTGGTATTTGACGAGCGTGGCCCAGTCGGGACGGAAAGGGCCGTCGTGCGCCTGCTTGCTGGCTTCGGCCAACAGGCGATTGCGCTCGCCGTCATACTTGGCGACGGACTTCTGCCACTCCTGATCAATTTGCCGTGCGGATACGACGCCGCGGGTGGGCGCGAGCGGGTCCGAGCCGGCCGCAACTGGTTTGGCGGTGGATTGTGCGACAGCAAATGGTGCGGCCAGCAGAAGCAGAGCGAGCAGTCGGGCGCGAATTTCCATAGGGCCGAATCGTAACCGAAGCGGCAGCGCAGTGTAAACGCTTACGCGCCGAACAGGAGCGAGGAGAAAATTTCCGCTTGACATATTCCGATATAGGTATATATTTTCTTTCATGGCAAGGGCCGCGACCACTTCCGATGCCTTCAACGCCGTGGCCGAGCCGCGGCGGCGCGAAATTCTGGCCCTGCTGGTGGTCAGGGAGCTACCGGTGGGGGCGCTGGTGGCCACGCTGGGGATTGACCAGCCGTCGGTGTCCAAGCACCTGCGGGTGCTGCGCGACGTGGGCCTGGTGCGCGTGCGGCGAAACGGAAGGCACAAGTTTTACTGCACGAATGCTGAGGGAATACGGCCGCTGCATGAGTGGACCGAGACCTTTGAGCGCTACTGGAGCCACCAGTTGAACCGCGTGAAAGAGCGCGCGGAGATGAAGACGAAACCCAAGCCCGATTCAACCGCGAAGGAGAGAGAATGACCACCGCAATTTCTGAGATTGAGGATCTGAAACTGAATGTGGCGCAGGAGATTCGAGTGGATGCGCCGATCGATGTGACCTTCGACGCATTGCTTGAGCAGCTTGGCTCGGGCAATGAGCGGCCGAACGGCGAGCCGATGCCGATGAAGCTGGAGGCGTGGCCGGGCGGGCGCTGGTATCGCGATCTGGGCGACCGCAACGGACACTTCTGGGCCGTGGTGCAGGCCATCAAGCGGCCCGCGCTGCTGGAGCTTTCCGGCCCGCTGTTCATGTCCTACCCGGTCGCGAACAATGTGCAGTACAGGCTGCGAGCGGATGGAAGCGGAACGGTGATTGAGTTTCACCACCTGGGCCTGGGCCTGATTGAGGAAGCGCACCGCAAGGGTGTGGCGACCGGCTGGAAATACATTCTGGAGCAGGCGAAGAAGCGCGCCGAGCAGACGCGGTGAACGCCTGCTCGCGAACGCCCGACACGATTCAACCCAAGGAGAAAACCCATGCCAGTTGCGGAGTCTGTTGATGTGGGAACCATCGCGCAGGCCTATCTGAAGGAGTTTGAAACGCAGGCGCCGATTACGCGCCGCTATCTGGAGCGGCTGCCGGAAGACAAGCTGACGTGGAAGCCGCACGAGAAGTCGATGACCGCGGGACAGCTTGCCCTTCACATCGCCTCAGTGCCCGGCCGGATTGTCGGGTTTGTGCAGGCGAATCCGGGCCAGGTGCCCAAGTCGTTTGTGGCAGCGCAGCCAGCCAGCCTTAAGGAGATTCTGATTGCGTTCGACGAATGCCTGGCCGCGGTGCGGAGCGAGCTGCCGAAGTTTCCCGACGAAGCGATGCGCGAAATCTGGAGACTACAGTCTGGAGAAACAACGGTGCTGGAGCAGCCGCGCGGCGACTTCCTTCGCGACGTGATGCTGAGCCACATCTACCAGCATCGCGGACAGCTCAGCGTCTATCTGCGCATGCTCGAACTTCCAGTGCCGGCCAGCTGGGGGCCTAGCGGAGATGAGCCGCCGCTGTTTGCGCAGAAAAAGCCGGCCACCGTGTAGCGATGGCTGCCTGCCGGGCAGCTTTGCGCGAGGGCAGGCGCGAGGGACGCGCCGCGCCGCCCGTCCGCCTTGCAGCAAGCACATGCGGATGGGTATCTTTGCTTAGCAACGCAGGGCTGTTGCGGGAAGCGATGCATGGACGTTTTACGAACGCTGTTTGAAAAGCACTTCGGCACGCCGGCGGAGACTGTGCAGCCGTTGCAGGGGCAACTGGGCGGCTCAGGCCGCGTGATTGTGCGGCTGCGCGCGGGCGAGCGCAAGGCGATTGGGATTCTCTACCCGGTGCACGAGGAGAACGTGGCGTTTCTTGAGTTCTCACGGCACTTCCGGCGGCATGGGCTGCCGGTGCCGGAGATTTACGGCGAGGACTTGCGGCAGGGCGCGTACCTCGAAGAGGATCTGGGCGACACGACACTCTTTGAGTTCCTCAGCACGCATCGCAGCGGCGAGACCATTGCGCCGGAGACCGTGGCGGCCTATCGCAAGGTGGTGGCCGCGCTGCCGCGCTTCCAGGTGGAGGCCGGGCGCGACCTGAATTACAAGGTCTGCCATCCGCGCGCGAGCTTTGACCGGCAGTCGATTGCGTGGGACCTGAATTATTTCAAGTATTACTTCTTGCGCCTGTCCAGCGTGGCCTTCAATGAGCAGGCGCTGGAGCACGACTTCACGCGGCTCACAAAGCTGCTTCTGTCCGCGGACCACGATTATTTTCTTTATCGCGATTTTCAGTCGCGCAACGTGATGCTGCGCGAGGGCGAGCCGTGGTTTCTGGATTACCAGGGCGGGCGCAAGGGCGCGCTGCAGTATGACATTGCGTCGCTGCTCTTTGACGGCAAGGCGGACCTGCCTCCGGCGCTGCGCGAGGAACTTCTGGAGCACTACCTCGCGTGCCTGTCGAACCATGTGCCGGTGAAGCGCGAGAGGTTTCTGGAGCACTACTACGCGTATGTGTACGTGCGCATTCTGCAGGCGCTGGGCGCGTACGGGTTTCGCGGATTCTATGAGCGCAAGCCGCATTTCCTGCAGAGCGTGCCCTATGCGCTCAAAAATCTGCGATGGCTGGCGCATCACGCAAAGCTGCCTGTGGCGCTGCCGGCGCTGATGGATGCCTTCGAGGGGATGCTGCGGTCAGAGAAGCTGACGAATCTTTCGGCCGAAGCCGACACGCTGACAGTGCGCATCTTCAGCTTCTCGTTCCATCGCGAGAGGCCGGTGGATGAATCGGGCAACGGCGGAGGGTTTGTCTTTGATGCGCGGAGCCTGCCGAATCCGGGCAGGGAAGAGCGCTTCAAGCCGCTGACCGGAATGGACGAGCCGGTAATCGACTACCTGAATCAGCAGGAGAGCGTGCATCAGTTTCTGGCCAATGTGCAATCCCTTGTGGATGCGAGCGTCAGCGTGTATCAGAAGCGCGGATTCAAGCACCTCATGGTCTCGTTTGGTTGCACGGGCGGGCAGCACCGGTCAGTGTATCTGGCTGAGCAACTTGCCAAGCACCTGCGCGGGCGCGGCGGCGTGGACGTGATGGTGCGGCACATGGAAGCCGAAACGTGGGCGATGAAAGGCGCGGAGCAAAAGCCGGAGATCCACAACCCGGATGCGGAAACGCTGGTCTGATGAGAGCCATGGTGCTGGCGGCGGGGCTGGGCACGCGGCTGCGCCCGCTGACCGATGACCGGCCCAAGGCCCTGGTGGAAGTGGCTGGGCGGACGATGCTGGAGATTGTGCTTGAGCGCCTGCGCGCCTTCGGCGTGCAAGAAGTGGTGGTGAATACGCACCATCACGCAGAGAAAATTGCGGAGCATCTTCGCGCGCGCGGCAATTTCGGTATGAGGATTGAGATTTCGCGCGAAGAAAATTTGTTAGACACCGGCGGCGGATTAAAGCAGGCTGCGTGGTTCTTTCAGGACGCGCCGGACGAGCCCTTCGTGCTGCACAACGTGGACGTCCTCAGCACCATTGATCTCGCGGATATGGCGCGCCAACACGCGCAGAGCGGCGCGTTGGCCACGCTTGCGGTGATGGATCGCGCGAGCTCGCGCCTGCTGCTGTTCGACGGAGCGGGAGAGTTATGCGGGCGGAAGGCCGGGCGCGAAGGAACGCCGGAACTGGTGCGGCCCGCCGGAGAGACGCGTACACGCGCTTTCTGCGGAATCCATGTGCTTTCGCCGCGCATCTTTGGCCTGTTGAGCGAAGAAGGCGCGTTCCCGATTGTGCCGGCCTATCTTCGGTTGGCCGCGCAGGGTGAGCCGATTGCAGCGTTCGAAGCGGAGCCGGCCTACTGGCGCGATCTGGGCAAGACTTCAAGCGTGCAGCGCGCAGAACGTGACTTCGAGAACGGACTGTGGCGCTGAAGATGGACGCCGAGCATGAACGCGTCCAACGGGCCGTGGTGCAGACGGGCTGAGCGGGCGCAGGCACAATCGAGCGCAGAACGCGCAAAACAAACCGCCCGAAGCTCATTACGAGTTCCGGGCGGCGATGGCTTCGATTCGTGTCCGATTCAAATGTCGAGGTTTTTCACGTCCAGCGCGTTGTCCTCAATGAACTTTCGGCGCGACTCCACGTCCTCGCCCATGAGTGTGGTGAAGATGGTCTCGGTTTCGGCAATGTCCTCGAGCTTGACCTGCAGGAGTGTGCGGCGTTCGGGGTCCATGGTGGTTTCCCAAAGCTGCGACGAAGTCATCTCGCCCAGGCCCTTGTAGCGCTGCACCTGATAGTCCTTCTTGCCCTGCTCCACGATGTAGGTGAAGAGCTCACGCGCGGTCTGTTTCTCCACCGGCTCGCGGGGAATGCGGCTGGCGCGGCGCGCGGGTTTGGACTCGGCCTGCGCTTCGGCCTCCTCACCTTCTTCGTCAGGGCCGGAATCGGCCGAAGCGGACTTGCCCGCGTACTCAATGAGGAAGGGAGGCTCAAGATAATCCTTGATCTGTGAGTACTTCGCCATCATCTGCCGGAACTCCGGGCTTGAGGCCAGCGTCCAGTCGACGCGGCGTTCTGCGCCCTGCGAATCCGTGAAGCAGATGGACCACGTGTGGTGTTCTTCGTCCTCAACAGGTTTGGCGATCTTCAACTGAAACTCAGCGGCTCGCTCAGAAAGCTGGGCCTGCAGCGCGGCAAGCTTGGCAGGAATCTTGCTTCCGGTCTCCGAGGTGAAGTCGGCGCGATGGGTGAGCTCGGCGCGGGCCAGCATTTCCGTGAGGGCCTCGTTGCGGATGCGCTTGTCCACCTTCTCCACGAAACCGAGATACTCGCCGAGGGTGCTCATGAAGCGGACGCGATCCGGGCCTTCAATGCGGCTGGCGGCCTCGCCGTGGCGAATGATGGTGCCTTCCTCGGCGGCCCGCTTGACCATGACTTTCACAAACTCGCGATCGTCCTTGATGTACTGCTCAAAGCGGCCCTTCTTGATCTTGTAAAGCGGCGGCTGCGCAATGTAGACGTTGTCGCGCTTGATGAGATCGGTCATGTGGCGGAAAAAGAAGGTGAGCAACAGCGTGCGAATGTGCGAGCCGTCCACGTCGGCGTCGGTCATCAGGATGATTTTGCTATAGCGCAGCTTTGTGGGGTCGAAGTCGTCCTTGCCGATACCGGTGCCGAGCGCGGTAATCATGGCGCGGATCTCCTCGTGGCCCAGCATTTTGTCGTAGCGCGCTTTTTCCACGTTCAGGATCTTGCCCTTGAGCGGAAGGATGGCCTGGAAGCGGCGGTCGCGGCCCTGCTTGGCGGTGCCGCCGGCCGATTCGCCCTCGACGAGATAAAGTTCGCAACGCTCCGGATTGCGCTCGCTGCAGTCGGCCAGCTTGCCGGGCAGGCCGCCGCCATCCAGCGCGCCTTTGCGGCGCGTCAGGTCGCGGGCCTTGCGGGCGGCCTCGCGGGCGCGGGCGGCCTCAATGGCATTGTTGATGCTGCGCTTGGCGATCGGCGGATTCTGCTCCAGGAACATGCCCAGGCGCTCATTCACAAAGGCCTGCAC
>JBAUEO010000036.1:0-5511 GCA_049678625.1 Occallatibacter sp.
GGAGGCCCAGGCCGCCGCACAAGAGGCGCTGTTCCAGTGGGAGAGTGCCGCGGCGGATGAGGCCGCGGAGAGGGAAGAGCGGGACGAGTTCGCGGCCGGCGAAACGCACCTGAATTCGATTGTGGATTCGATTGAGGAGCCGGCGATGGAGATGGCCGAGGTTCCGATTGCGCAGACTCCGGTGGAAGGGTTGGAGATCCGCTGGGAGCCGGATACGCCTCCGCCGCCCGTTGCGCCGCCGGCGGCGTATGCAAGGCGCGAAGATCGAGGAAGTGTGGAAGCGGGGCCGGAGGTTTGGTCGAGCAATGCGTATGGGATGGAACGGGCGCTGGAGCCAGTGGAGCCGCCGCAGACGATTACCGCGAATTTGATCGAGTTTCCGCGCGAGCTGGTGGCCACGCGGCGGATGCGGCCGAGGATTTCCGGCGCGGACCCGAATGCGACCGGGGAGCTGTTTGGGCAGTTGAGCATTTTTGAAGTGGATCCGACGACGATTTCGATTGAGGCGGCGACGATGGCGGCCATGACGGCGGCCATGATGGCGACCGAAGAGGCGGCTTCGGCAACGAAATGGAATGGGCCGGAGTGGTCGAGCATTCAACTGGACGCTCATCCGGTGCGTGAGTCCGCCGAAGAGCTGGCCGCAATGGCCGAGGAGCCGGCGCTGGAGCTTGCGCCGGTGGGTCTGCGCGTGCTGGCGGCACTGGTGGATGTGTCGCTGGTGGCGACGGTGGCGTGTGGCGCGGCGTACCTGGCCGCGGGACATTTGCACGCGATGCCGACGATGCGGGTGGCGGAGATGGGCGCGGCGGGATTGATGGTGGGCCTGGGCGCGGCCTACTATGCGCTGTTTCTGCTGCTGGCCGGATGCACGCCGGGGATGAAGTACGCGCAGGTGCGACTGAGGGACTTTGAGAACGAGCAGCCGAGCCGATTGCAGTTGCGCGGACGGGTGCTGGCGATGGCGGTTTCAATGCTGCCGGTGGGCTTGGGGCTGATGTGGGCGGTGTTTGACGAGGACGGGTTGAGCTGGCACGACCGGCTATCGCGGACTTATTTGCAGGCGCGCTGAGAGCCTGTTCCGGATTCGAAGAGAAAGACAAGAGGCTGCCGGAAGGGCGGCCTCTTTAGTTTGCGAGGGCGCGGATGGCGCTGACGCCGGCGCCGAGCAGAGCGGTTTCGTCGTCGGGCTGGAGGACTTCAAGCGAGTAGCTGAGCAGCGGACTCATCTTGACCATGGCTTCCAGGTGGCCGCGGAGGACGGGAAGGTCAAGGAAGCCGACGTTGTGGCCGGTGAAGTAAAAGCGTCCGGGGCCGGCGAGGTGGATGAAGGAGGCGGTGGCGGCGGCAAGGGCGCGGTGCCAGAGTTCGACGAACTCTCGGCAGCGCTGGTCGCCCTTTTTTGCGAGCGCGAAGACTTCCTCGGGTTCGAGGTCGAGGAAGCGCATGCGCATGGCGCGGTAACCCATGATGCCTTCAAGATGGCCGACGCCGCCGCAGCCGCAGAAGCGCTCTTTGGGGTCGAGCGAGACGGTGATGTGGCCGCCCTCCCAGACGCCTTCGACGTAAGGCCAGCGGCCGTAGCCGATGCCGTTGCCGATGGTCCAGACGCGGGTGAGCTTGTTGAGCTGGCCGTGGATGGCAGCGACACCGGCGGCGATGGCGTCCGCATCGTTCGCAATGTGGACCGGCGTGACGATTCCCTTTTCAGCGAGAACGCGGCTGAGCTCATCGGCCATGTGCATGCCTTTGAGCTGGGCGAGATTGGGCGAGTCCTCGACGATGCCATGGCGTACGACGCCGGGGACGGCGACGCCGATGGCGTCGACAGGGCCGGCGGCGAGTTGAACGATTTGCGCGGCGACGATGTCCACGAGTTCGCCGCCGGGGAGGGCGACGAGGGCGTCGGACTCATTGGTATCGAGCGGGAAGCGAACGGGTTTGCCGGCGAGCCGCTGATCGACGAGCTTGCCTGCAACAATGTGTTCAGTGATGACGACGCCGATGGCTGTGGTCATTCAGACTCTCCCCTGGGAACGGGGCCAGCCGAGGACCCTTTTTCGAAAACTCCCATTTGTCGGATGCGCGCCGCCGAAGACCGTCTCATGAGGGCTGCTCCTGTTGATAGCGGTTAAGGCGGCCGAGTCCGTTGAAGGCGGCGACCTTGTAGCACTCGGCGAGCGTGGGGTAATTGAAGACAGTATCGATGAAGTAGTCGATATTTCCGTCGAGCGTCATGACGGCCTGGCCGATGTGGACCAGCTCGCTGGCGCCTTCGCCGATGATGTGAACGCCGAGAACCTTGCGTGTGTCGCGGTGGAAGATGAGCTTGAGGCGGCCAGTGGTGTCGCCGCGGATCTGGCCGCGCGCGGACTCGCGGTAGTAGGCCATGCCGACCTCGTAGGGAACATCCTCGTCGGTGAGCTGCTCCTCGGTTTTTCCGATGAAGCTGATTTCAGGAATGGTGTAAATGCCATAGGGATAGAAGCTGGGATTGGAGGAGGTGGCCTGGTCGTCAAAGGCGCGCGCGGCGGCGATGCGGCCCTGCTCCATGGAGACCGAAGCGAGCGAGGGGAAGCCGACGACATCGCCGACGGCAAAGATGTGGGGGACTTTGGTCTGGTAGTGCTCGTCGACGGAAATGCGGCCGCGCGCGTCGGCTTCGAGTCCTGCGGCGGCGAGATTGAGATCGTCGACATTGCCCTGGCGGCCGACGGCGTAGAGAAGCGCATCGCCGGAGACGCGCTTTTTGCTTTGCAGGCTGGCCACGACGGTGCCGTCGGGGAGTTCCTCGACCGAATCCACCCCTTCGCCGAGGCGGAGGGTGACGCGGCTGTCGCGGAGATGGTAGCTGAGGGCCTCGACGATTTCCTGGTCGGCGAATTCGAGGAGCTTGGCGCGCTTTTCAATAATCGTGACTCGAACGCCAAGGATGGCGAACATGCAGGCGTACTCGACGCCGACAACGCCGCCGCCGACGACGATGAGGGTGCGCGGCAGGTTGGGCAGGTCAAGTATCTGATCGCTGTTGACGATGGTTGTGCCGTTGATGGGGACGGTGGGCGAGGAGGAGGGGCGCGTGCCGACGGCAATGATAATGCGGTCAGACTGGATGGTGGTGTCGGTCTGCGGGCCTTCAACGTGGAGGTGGTTGGCGTCAACGAAGCGGGCGATGCCATGGAGGACGTCAATGCCGTTGCGGGAAAGCTGAGCCTCGGTGACGTCGACCTCGGTCTTGATGACGGCCTGGACGCGGAAGGCGAGGTCGGCCATGGTGATCTTTTCCTTGACGCGGTAATTCATGCCGTAGACCGAGCGGTAGTTGTACCCGGAGAGATGGAGGACAGCCTCGCGCATGGTCTTGGAAGGAATGGTGCCGGTGTTGATGCAGACACCGCCAACGACAGAGCGGGCCTCAATGACGGCAACGCGTTTTTTTGCCTTTGAGGCGGCCACGGCGGCGCGCTGACCGGAGGGTCCGGAACCGATGATGGTGAGGTCGTATTCGACGGCGCTCATGTGCGGTTCTCCCGTAGCGTGTGAGGGGGTTGTGGCCGCAGAGGAGCGGGCGAGGCAACGGCCGCGACCCAAGGGCATTTTCCCTGTTCAAGTAGAGTCGTTCAGGTGGTTGAAGGTTGCCGCACACAAGGGCTTGTGCCAACTCAGCCGTATCGATTTGCCATAGACCAACAGGAAAAATGCTACATCGCGAGGCTAACACACGGAGGTGAAGACAGCATGTACGGAATGGGACGGAGAGACGCCCCGGCGAGGGTGGGAAGACAGCCGCGCGGAGGCGCTGCGGAGATTGCTGCAAAAATCCGGCGGCATTGGATTTGCCGCCGGTGCAAGGAGGATTTTGCATGAGGCGATCGCTCAGGCGTGGGCGATCCCGCGGGAGTAACGCAGAACAGGCTTGCCGGGACCGACGAGCGCGGTGGCGCGCGATTGTACGAGCATAGGCACTGCTTTGGCGCCGATCCTGGCATCGGCGGCGAAGGCCTGATTCATGGAGGCGATGGCGGAGCTGAAAACGGTGATGGCCTGGAGGCGGGAGGCGCGGCGGGCGGAGAACTTGAGAAGCAGCAAGTCAGCAAGTCAGCGAGAACTGAAGGCGAAGATAAAGCGAGGACGGTCGCGTAATCTCCGGCAAGCGAGCGCGGAATTGGGGGAGTGGAATGAGGGGTTGCGGGCGGGGCGAGGACAACGTTGGTTGAAGGGAACGGTATAGATTGCTCAGGTCCACCTTTCTCGCTTGCGCTCGAAAGCTGGACCTGTGGCACCCCGGACAACCGGACCACCCGCCAGACTGAATAAGATGGAAGTTGAGATGTCAGAGGATCCTGTGGAAACAACTCGAGCGGATGCAATTGAGCGGTTGAACTCTGTCCGATATGTTTACATGCGTGAGATTTTCGAATTGGATAAGCGAACGTTCAACTCCCTAAAAATCATTGTGGAAGAGGCTGTCCTCAATGAGGCGGCAACGGTGGTGAGTGATTGGCCCGAACTCGCGAATATATTATCCGGAGCCCACACGATCGAATCTGTTGATGGATGCAAGAAGTTTCAGCTCTCGTGGAAAAGCTACCTGGCTTATCTGGTCACAGAGGAGCTTGTCGGGTCGAATGCGCCGGGTGGCTATACCGACGAAGTTTACGCGGGGAAGATTCTGCGGGCCTACACAAAGTCACACTTCCTCGACCATGTCATGCGTGATACCGGCGGGCACATCCAGGAGATTTGCCATTTCAAACTTATCTGCAGTGACCACCTTATCGATGTAGTTTCTTACGACCCGCCTAAGGTGGAGGTCCTTGCGGGTGGCGAGGGCCACTCCATTCAGGCAGGGTGGGTTCATTAGCGGAAATGATGGGTCTTGAAAGAGCGGATTAAGGAAGATCGGAAATGCAGGTCCTTCGACTCCCTTCGCTGGCGCTCCGGTCGCTCAGGATGACAAGACGAAGAAGTAAATGCAGGTCCTTCGACTCCCTTCGCTCACGCTCCGGTTGCTCAGGATGACAGAGGTGGTGGGAGGAATGGCGACCTTGGCGGCAGGATGACGAGGCGGGAACGGGAGCGGGGTTGGGGCTGCGGGGCGGGGTGGAATTGCGGTAGGCTTTTAGATATGGAGTTCAAGGTAAGCGCGCTGGAGCAGGAACCGGCCGAGTTCGATGTGGAACTGGGGCCGGGGGTGGTGGAGTTTGGCGATGAGGCGGAGCAGTCGGGAGCGCTTGCGGCTTCCGGCCGGGCGGAGGTGATCCACGAGCACCGGGGGCCGAAGAACATTGTTGCCGATATCCGGCTGAAGGGGCGGTTTGCGGGGCGATTTGAGGTGCCGTGCGCGCGGTGCGTGGAGCCGGTAGAGGTGCCGCTGGAGGCCGAGTACGACCTGATTTTCAGGCCTTTGGGGGCGGATGCGGGGCAGGCGGAGCGAGCCATCTCCACAGGCGAAACGGAAATCGGGTATTATCAAGGAGACAGTCTTTTGCTTGAGGATGTGCTGAGGGA
>JBAUEO010000037.1:0-70939 GCA_049678625.1 Occallatibacter sp.
GGCGATTACGCCGGAGCGCGCGCGCGAGGCCGGCAACGCCGCGATGAGCGGCGCGATGCCGCTCTCAATGAACGGATACAAGGTGCAACTCTTTCCGGTTGCCATTGCGCGCACCATTCTGCTGGCCGCCGGACAGATGGGCCGCGACCCCAGCGCCGCCGGCTGAGCCAGGTTGGCCGCGCCGCGCACTTGCAGCGCAGAAAGGAATTGCTCATGAGTCTCGCCACGGAACGCACCACGCAACCCTGCCAGTGCCTGCGCACCAAGAACCCTTACGGCACCACGCCGCAGGACGCCCAATCCTGGCTTCCCGGCATCGCGTCCAGCTCATCGTATTGGTGCCTGCGCACCATGGGCCCGGCCGGACCCGACGAGCACTTCGTGCATCTCTCGCAATGCACGCCGGCGCGCCGCTGCTTTGAGGCCGCCGAGGAATAGTTGCGGCAATTTGCCCGCGCGCGCTTCAGTGCGCGAAGGCCCCGCATGATCCAAGTGCGTGCGCAATCCGAATCCTCATGCCCCTCTGCGAAAATGGAGGGGCATGCTTTCTCTTGGACAAGCCGGCAAGCGCTTTGGTCCGCGCATTCTTTTTCTTGAGGCCGACTGGCTGATTCGCGGCAGGGAAAAGACGGCGCTGGTGGGCGCCAACGGCACCGGCAAATCCACGCTGATGAAGATTCTCGCCGGGCTTGAGCCGCTGGATTACGGCGCACTCGAGCAGACGCGCGGCATGAGCATCGGCTACCTGCCGCAGGAGGGCCTGCGCCTCACCGGCCGCTCGGTTTTTCAAGAATGCCTGAGTGTCTTTGACGAGCTGCGCGGCATGGAGCGCGAAATCGAGCAACAGGCGGCGCGGCTCTCCGAACTGGACCACGCGAGCGCCGAGTATGAAACGGCGGCGGAGCGCTACTCCATGCTGCAGGACCGTTTTCACGCACTGGACGGCTACGCGCTGGATGCGCAGGTGGGCAGCGTGCTTACCGGCCTTGGCTTTGGCAAAGAGGACTGGCCGCGGCTGACCGACGAGTTCAGCGGCGGCTGGCAGATGCGCATCGCGCTGGCCAAGCTGCTGCTGGCACGGCCCAACCTGCTGCTTCTGGATGAGCCGACGAACCACCTCGACCTGGAAACCCGCAACTGGCTCGAGGGCTATTTGAGGAACTACCCCTTCGGCTACATTCTCATCTCGCACGATCGCTACTTTCTTGACGTAACCATCGACCGCACGGTGGAGATCTGGAACAAGCGGCTGACCATTTATCACGGAAATTACACAAAGTATCTGAGCCAGAAAGAAGAACGGCGCGCACAGCTAATCGCGGCCTATCGCAACCAGCACGAGCAGATTGAGCATCTGGAAGCCTTCATCAACCGCTTCCGCTATCAGGCGACGAAAGCCAAACAAGTCCAGTCGCGCATCAAGGAACTGGAAAAGATCGAGCGCATCGAGATTCCCGAGCAGGAGCCCGTAATTCACTTCAGCTTTCCGCAGCCGCCGCCCTCCGGGCGCATGGTGGCGGAGGCCGAAGGGCTGGCCAAAAGCTACGGACCAAAGCAGGTCTTCTCCGGCGGACGATTCACCATCGAGCGCGGCGACCGCGTGGCGCTTGTCGGCGTGAACGGCGCGGGCAAGTCCACGCTGATTCGCCTGCTGACCGGCGCGGAACAGCCCACCGGGGGCGCGGTGCGGCTGGGCCACAATGTGGCGAGCGAATATTTTGCGCAGGACCAGTACAAGGTTCTGGACCCTGAAGCGCGCATGCTGGACGACATGAGCCGCGCGGCGCGCAAGGTTCCGGAGGGCGAGCTGCGTTCGCTGCTGGGCTGCTTCCTGTTTTCCGGCGACGACGTTTTCAAGCCGCTGGGCGTGCTCTCCGGCGGCGAGCGCAACCGCTACGCGCTGGCGCGGATTTTGGTTTCGCCGTCGAATTTTCTGTTGCTGGACGAACCGACCAACCACCTGGACATGCGCGCCAAGGACGTTCTGCTCGACGCGCTCGCGGCCTTCAGCGGCACGGTGATTTTTGTTTCGCACGACCGATACTTTATTGACCGGCTGGCGACGCGCGTGCTCGAGGTGGAGGACGGCGCGATTACCACGTATGAGGGCAATTACGAGGACTATCAGCGCTGGAAGGCCGCGCAGGCGCTGGCCGCAAGCGCGGTTGCGCCGCAGATCGAGGCAAAGTCCGTGGCAAAAACCGTGCTCAAGAGAGAACTCGAGCCAGCCGCGACCGATACAGAAGCGCAATGGGACGCACTCAATGAGGCGAACGACTCCGCGCCGCGCGCGCGGCGGCTGAATCCCATTCGGCAGCGGAAGATGGAAGAGCGCTGCGCGTTTCTTGAAGAGGAAATCCCGCGCGTGGAGGCGGCGCTCGTCCTTACCGAGCAGGAGTTAGGCGTGTATGTGTCGGCTGCGGAGACTGAACGTCTGACGCAACTCGCCGCGAACCTGCGCGAGGAGGCCACTGCGCTCACGGCAGAGTGGGAAGAGCTGATGCTGCAGCTTGAAGGCGCGTGAGGCGGCGCGGCGAACCTTCAGGCGAGTGCGGCCGCCAGGCTTTCACCGCAAGTGATGGAGATGACGCTGATGTCGTCTTCCTGGCCGAAAACCTGGGCGGCGCTGGCCACCTGTTCGGCGCTGCCCGTGGTGCGCAGCAGCTCATGCACGCGGTCAAAGCCGAAGAGCGCGCCATGCGTGTCTGTGGCTTCCACCACACCGTCAGAGATGAGCACGAGGCGGTCACCGGAACTGAACTGGAACTGCGCGACGCTGAAGGCCGCGCCGTCCATCATGCCCAGTGGCAGCGCGCCCTCCATCGCGAGAGGCTCGCCATTCTTGTAAGGCGGAAGGTGGCCTGCGTTCGCCAGGGTGGCAGCGCCATCCTTTGCGATGCGAAGTGCCAGACAGGTGGCCTGCGCGTCGCCCCGGCCCAGCAGCCGCCGGTTGAGCGCTTCCAGCATGGCAAGAGGGTCTCTTGTCGTTTCCGCGGTGCTGCGAATGGCGCCCACCAGCAGCGCCACCAGCATGCCGGCCTTCAGGCCCTTGCCGGTCACATCGCCGGCGACAATCAGCAGGCTTCCGTCCGCCTTGCCGGGAATGATCTGGAAGAAGTCGCCGCCCACCTGCTGCGCGGGCTTGTAGACGGTTTCCACCAGAAGGCCTGGAACGGTGTCCACCTGTTCGGGCAGAATCACCTGTTGCACCTCCTGCGCCGCGGCGACCTCGGCCTCAAGCTGGGCCTGCTGGCGGCTGATGCGCGTGGAGCGGAGAATGATGATAATGGCAAGAGAAAGAACGTAGAGCAGTTGAGCCATTGAATTCCAGTCCAAGACAATCGGCCCAACCTGAAAATGGTAGATCAAACCATCAGCACGAATCCCCACGTTCGACATTGCCGGTATGAGGAACAACGCCTCCAAAGCAACTTCCACATAGAGCAGGAGACTTGAGACGATGGCCGGAATGAGCAGGATGCCGGCCTCGGGATTTCCGCGCCGCCAATGGATAACGAGGAGAATGGGAAGGACGCCACCGAGCAGAATCGCCATGGGAGCGCCGGCCATGAGCACGATAGAACCAGGCAAGCTCTCATTCACCTGGGCAACCATGGAGAAGGCCATTCCGATGGCAGCCGCCGCAAAGAAGATGCGGAACCATCCTTTGAATCGTATGTTTAAGATCGCAAAGAACGTGAGTACGTAGAAGAATAGCTGGAGGAGTCCCAGCGTCCCCGTAAGCACGTCCCAGGCGGACGGTACGGTGTGGAAGAATTCATACGCGAGCAACGGTATGCTCGCGGCCACGCAGGCAAACTGGAGAAAGATCCAGAGATATTCCTTTTGCCTGCGCTGCGCGGCGAAAAGCGCGAGGGCCACAATACCCAGACCTAGGCCGGCGAACCAGTTGACCCAGTGAAACAGGTTGTCTCCGATGACAGCGAGCCAGGCATGTTCCCGCAGAGAAGTCTCCTGCCCGATGGTGAGGTTCGCGGCATAAAGGCCCGGAGCCGCATTTGCCCAAGCGAATTTGGAGATATATACCCGGAGGGCGATGACGAGGCGCCCGGTGGCGATCTGTTGGTCAGGAATTCGCCGAAGGAGTCTGGCGCTTTCGGTATGGGGTTCAAACGGGTCCACCCGGCCGCACGTCATCAGCCGCTGACCGTTGACATAGATCTCAAAAGCGGGTGAGATACCCCACTCTAGAAGAGACAGGCCGGTCTGGCTCGGATCGACCTTGACGTGCAGCCGGTACCAGATGACGCTGGGATGGCCGTTCTTGATTACATTCTTGAGCGAGGCGGAGGGGTTGAAGCGCAGCCACTGCGAGTCGTCAAAACCGGGTTGGGCGTAGGCGGGGTCGTCGCCGGCGTGGACCAGCCAGGTGACGCCCAGGTCCATCGGGCCGTGCAGGTGGGTGGCGTCAAAGTTCTGGGCATGCGCCGCCGTGCCCAGCGCGAGAAGGGCGGTGAGGAGGAGAAACAGCCGGCTGAGAAGACGCATGGCGATGCGGCGGAAGATCATGCAAACAGAACCCCTGACGATTGACCTCCACACTAACATCCGGTTGCGCGCGCTGGAAAGAAAACCCGCGCGTGCGAGAGAGGCATAAGCTGGCAGCGGGAAGGTCGCGCGAGCGCAGGCCGGCGCGTGGAGTGCTGCATTCAGCCGGTTCCCCGTTTGAGCCTTCGCCGCAGTCCGAAGATGATCCGAATGAAGACGCCCTGGATGAGCAGATTCACCCCTGCGCCGAGGGCGATGGTGGACCACGGATCGCCGCGAGATTCATAGAGGCCATAGATAAGGTTGAGCGCGAAGAAGACCACGCCGATTTCAAACAGCAGAATGGTCCGGCGAAGGCGCTTCTTTGTGGTGGCGTCCAGCGGTGCCGCCAGACCCGCTTTCGTTGCGGGAAATTTCTCTTGCGCGCGGCGAAGAATCCAGAACCATGCCGCGCCAAGGCACATGGAGGACGCGATGGTGAGCCAGCCGAGCATGCGCGGCGAAACCATCCCGTGCGCAAAGGCCAGTGCCAGGGGCATAAGAATTGTGGCCTCGGCAAAGACGAGAAGCAGCAGACGGCCGCGTATGTAGGCTTCTCGTTGAAGAGGATTCGTCATGCGGCTCCGACCGGCGTGCGGGTGGATGGCGCGCCGCGGATGGCGCAGGAAATCAAGCCTTCATCGTACACCGCGCCGCCGCGGGGTTGCGGCCGGGCCAGGGCGCACAACAAGGACTGAGACATCCGCCACATCGCATCAGGCATAATCAAAGGAACGATGACTTTACTATGGAAGCCCGAAAGCTGGTCGCAGCGACTGGCGGAGCTGGAGGCGCGCAACGGCGAGCTGAAGGAAGCTCCGCTCAGGCGCGACGTGCGCTCATTGGGCACTCTGCTGGGCGAGGTGCTGCGCGAGCAGGCCGGCGACGAGCTGTTTGCGCAGGTGGAGGCGCTGCGCCAGGGCACCATTCGCCGCCGTGACGCCGAGGCCGGCGGACGCAGCGACGAAGCCGCGCGCCATGCCGAACAGGCGCTGAAGCTGGTGCATTCGCTGCCCGTGCAGCAGGCGCTGCTGCTGACGCGGGCCTTCGCCTTCTACTTCGAGCTCATCAACCTGGCGGAGACGAATCACCGCAAGCGGCGCCGGCTGGCTTTGCAGGTCGGCGGAGAGGCCGGCCGTCAGCGCGGCTCGCTGGCCGGCACGCTGGCTGAGATGCGCCGCGTGGGCATTGGCCCTGACGAGGCCATGGACTGGCTGCGCAAGGTGCTCATCGTGCCGGTCTTTACCGCGCACCCCACTGAGGTGGCGCGCCGCTCGGTCATGTTCAAGCGGCGCCGCATCGGTGAGTTTCTTGCGTCGCTGGACCGGATTCCGATTCCCGACGAAGACCTTGCGCGGCTTGAAGAGCAGGTCCGCGCGGAAATCACCAGCCTGTGGCAGACCGACGAGGTCCGCTCGCGCCGGCCTACGGTTTACGACGAAATCAAGATGGGGCTCGACTACTATGACGTCTCCATCTTTGCCACGCTGCCTTCGCTCTATCGCGAAATTGCCGAGGCACTGCGCGCCGCCTACGGACTGGAAATTGAAGCCCACGCTCTGCCGCAGGTGCTGCGTTTCGGCTCGTGGATTGGCGGCGACCGCGACGGAAACCCCTTTGTCACGCCCGAGGTCACGCGCGATGCCATCCGCCTGGCACGCGGGCATTTGCTGCTTTACTACCAGCGGCGGCTGAACTCCATGATGGAACTGCTGACCACAAGCGCGCAGCAGCGGCCGGTGAGCAGCGAACTGCGGGAGCGGCTGCAGGCCTACGTGACGCGCGTGCACGCACCGGAGGCGCAGGTCTTCGGCGCGCAATATGAGTTTGAAATTTACCGGAGATTTGTCACCTGCATCAAGGCGCGGCTGCAGCGCACGCTGCAGTCCATGAACCGCGCGCAACAGGCCGGCAGCGCGCTGGTGCCGGTGATGACCTTCGCTCCGGCGCAGAGTCAGGCGCAGGGTCAGGAACAACTTTCGCAGGTGTTGCCGCCCTACAACAGCGTGGAGGAGTTCCTCGATGACCTCGAGACGATGCGCGCCTCTCTGGCCGGACATGACGGGCTGCGCATCGCGCGAACGCTGCTGGATCCGCTCATTTTGCAAGTGCGCGCCCTGGGACTGCACCTGCACACGCTCGACATTCGCCAGCATGCGCGGGTGCTGGCCGCGGCGCTGAAGGAGACCATCGACGACACCATCGCACCCAGCTTGGCCGCGGGGCTTTCCACCGAGACAGCAAGTGTGCTGGAGACCTTTCGCGTGGTCAGTGAGGTGAAGGCCGGCTGCTCGCCGGAGGCGATTCGACAATATGTCATCAGCGGCGCGGCCACAGTGGACGATGTGCTGGCCCTGGTGCGGCTGGCGCGGCTGGGCGGCGTGCGCGTGGAAGGCAACGGCAGCGAGGCGGGCCAAACCTGCACGGAGAAGGACCCCGGACTCATGCCGGTGCCGCTCTTTGAGTCGATTGAGGACTTGCGCCGCGCTCCCGAGGTTTGCCGCGCACTGTGGACCAGGCCGGACTATCGCAAGCTGCTGGCAAGCTGGGACAACTGGCAGGAAGTGATGCTGGGCTACTCGGACTCAAACAAAGACGGCGGCATGCTGACCAGTACGTGGGAGATCTTCCGCGCGCATCGCGATCTGCACATCGTCGCACGCGAATGCGGCGTCAAGCTGCGCCTCTTTCACGGGCGCGGCGGCACGGTGGGACGCGGCGGCGGGCCCACGCATCGCGCCATCTTCGCGCAGCCCATGGACGCTTTCGAAGGCCAATTCCGCATCACCGAGCAGGGCGAGGTGCTCAACTTCAAATATGCTGACGAGGTGCTGGCCGAACGCAATCTCGAGCTCATGATCGCCGCCTCGCTCGACGCCCTTGCCCGGCCCAACGCGCGCGACCCCGAGGGCCACTTTACCGGAGTGCTCAAGCCCCAGTGGGAGGCCGCGCTCGACGAGCTCTCGCAAATTTCCTTCGAGTTCTATCGCACGCACATCCTCGACAACCCCGACGTGATTGCGTATTTTGAGCAATCGACGCCCGTGGGCGAGCTGGAACACGCCAAGATCGGCTCGCGGCCCTCGCGGCGCAAGGCTTCGCCGCACATCAGCGACCTGCGCGCCATTCCGTGGGTCTTTGGCTGGACGCAATCGCGGTTGCTGGTTCCGGCGTGGTTCGGCGTGGGCTTCGCGTTCGACGCCCATCTGGAAAAACCAGGCGGGCTGGAGTTGCTGCAAACCATGGCGCGGGAGTTTCCGCTCTTCATTGACCTGCTGCGCAACGTGGAGATGGCCCTGGGCAAGGCGGACCTGGGCACCGCGCGGCTTTACTCCTCACTGGTCGGGGATGCGAAGCTGCGCGAACGAGTCTACGACATGCTGGAGGCCGAGTTTCATCGCACGGTGCGCGCGGTGCTGGCAATTACGGGACAAAGCGCGCTGCTTGAAAAGAACCAGGTGCTGGCGCGCTCCATCCGGCTGCGCAATCCTTACGTGGACCCGATGCACCTGATCCAGGTGGACATGCTGCGCCGCAAGCGCGCCGGCGAAGACACGCCGGAAGTGAACCGCGCCATCGCGGCGACCATCAGCGGCATCAGCGCGGGGCTGCGCAACACGGGCTGAGCGCGAAGGCCAGACAATCTGCTCACAAATTCAGATGCCGGCGTACCACGCATATCCGTAATCCGGATCGACGGAGCCGAGGCCATTGCCGTAGTGCTTCACGGAATCCAGCGCCGTAATGTGCGTAATGTACTTCAGACTCTTGTAGCCGAGCTGGCGCGGCAGGCGCAGGCGCAGCGGGCCGCCGAAGCCCACGGGAAGATCGCCGCCATTCATGCCCATGGTGAGAAACGTCTGCGGATGCAGGGCGTCGGCCATGTCAATGCTCTCCCATAAAGATGTCTGGAAAGAGCGGTAGACGATGTAGCGCGTCTGCGGCAACACTCCAACCTCAGCCAGCACTCCATGCAGCGGCGCTCCAATCCATTCGGCGACATACGACCAGCCCTCCTCGCAGGCGACCTCGGTAATCTGGCTGTGCACAGGCATCGCTTTCAGGTCCGCGAGCGAGAACGTTGTCGGATGCGCCACCAGGCCATCGACCGAGAGCTTCCAGTCCTTGAAGCCGCCGGCCTGCAAGTGCTCAAAGTGCGCGCCCAGCGGCGCAACTTCGTTGGCGAAGGGTGCTTTCGAGATCATGCTGCGGGGAAACTGGTGCGCGGGAGCATGCGCGCCCAGCAAGTGCTGCGCCGCGTAGGTGAGGGTTTCGCCGGGACCCCAGATGCCGCCGCCATCAGGAGGCAGAAGTCCATAACGCCCTGCCAGATTGTGCGCCACGGCAAGGCCGGAGACTCCAGCCACCGCGGCCACGCTGCCGGTGAGGAATTTGCGACGCGAGATTGGGCTCATGCGTCCTCCTTGTGCGCCGAGGTCTGCGCTGCGGCGCTGCCGGTAATCATGGCGCGGGTGCGCCGCCAGAAACCTGCCAGCGAGATCATGGCAAGATGAACGGTGAGAAAGAGAACGAGCGCAATGGTAGTGAACAGATGGAGCGTGCGCGCGGTCTGCCGGCCGCCCAGCAGGGTCACGGTTGCAGGAAAGCTGGCCGTGAAGGAGGGGGACATGGCCAGGCCCGTCCAGATGACCAGCGGAAACAGGACGAAGATGACGACGAGATACGCAATCCGTTGCAGCAGGTTGTAGGAGAGCGTGTCAGCCGCGCCGGGCGGGGCGCGGCGCAGCGACTTGGCAAAGGACTGGCGCAGGGCGGGCAGAAAGCCCTGGCCGCGCTCCGGCAACATGCGGCGGCGGAAATGGCCGCGGAACAAGCCCCAGAGTACGTACACTACGCCGGTGAGCACCACGACCCATGCTGCTTCAAAATGGAGAGCGCGGCCCCAGCCGTTCTCGTCGGGCAACACGTAGCCGTAGCCGGTGGGAACCGTGTCCCGCGAGGATGGGATAGGCAGCGTGAAGAGCGGCTTGGTGTTCACGTTGCCCACTTCTCCCCAGTAAAAACGCGGATGGGGGAAGATGATCTCCCCTCCACTGAACAGCAGGGCAAGAAAGGCGAGGACGGTGAGCCAGTGGGTCACGCGCACCAGCGCTGCGTGCTGGGGGATCTTTGATTTCAGGCTTGGGACTGCGGTGGACACGCCGGAAGAATAGCACACGATCTGCGGCAATGGACTCGGCATCGCGCATAGCCGACAAAGAGCCGGAAGCGGCTGCATGCGCGCTCCCGGCCCTTGTTGTTTCGCATTGCATGTGCGCTTACTGGCCGGGGTTCTCCGTGTCGCGGATGAAGTCGGCGGTCTGCTGGTGGAGTTCTTTGAGGGCCGTGGTGGTCACGTAAACCATGTGGCCGGTCTGAAAGAAGTGGTAGGTGATGTTTTTGTCGAGCGAGGCGGGGATTTGCAGGTGCTTGTCCTCGTAGGTCGCGCCAAAGTAAGTGCAGCCAAGGTCAAAGTAGCCGCCCATCAGCAGAATGTGCAGCCGCGGGTTGCGCTTCATGGCATTGGCCAGGTCGGGCATGACGTTGGTGCTCGAGTCCCATCCGCGCAGCCCCGGCGGCGAGTGGCGCATGTCCCAGTGGAAGTCCGGCCCGTAGGCGCTGGGCTTGTAGGTTTCGTTTTCGCCGTACTTCAGCGTATCGCGCACGTATTGATTGATGGCTGTGTTGTAGGGCGAGGTGAGCGCGTCGCCAAATGGGTCGTACTGCGCTTGCTCGCTCAAGGGATCGATATCGGGACCCTCATAGCGCGTGTCCAGCCGGCCGGTGGTGATGCCCATCTCCGATTGCAGCTCCTTGGAAAACTCGCCGCCGCTCACGCGCAGGTCGGCTTTCAACCAGTAGGCCGCGGGAAGGCCGGTGAAGCTCTCCAGCTTGTCGGCAATCTGCTTTTTGTCGGCCTCGGAGAGGTTCGAGCCCTGCAAGAGCGCGCTGGCGTAGGGACCGAGGGCGAACTGTTCCACGGACTTCAACCAGGGCTGCAACTGGGCGGGCTGGTTGGGCACATGGTGGTGATACCAGGCCGTGGCCGCCATGGAGGGCAACGCGAGGAAGTAGCCGTTGTCGGTGCCCGGATTGCCTTGGGGGTCGTCGGCGTTGTCGTCGAAGCTCAAAATCTGCGAAAGGAAGATGGAGCCGTTCAGGTCCAGGTGCCGCTCCAGCAGATTGGTGAGCACCGCGGTGCGCGTGGTGCCGTAGCTCTCGCCGAAGAGATACTTGGGCGAGTTCCAGCGGTCGTACTTGGAGAGGAAGCGGCGGATGAAGCGGTCGAAGGCGTGCGCATCCTGGTCCACGCCAAAGAAGTCCTTGCCCGCGTCCTTGCCGTAGACGCGGCTGAAACCTGTTCCCGGCGCATCAATGAAGACCAGGTCGCTGACATCGAGCAGGCTGTTGGAATTGTGTTCGATGGTGTAGGGCGCGCCCTCCTGATGGGTGACGTCCTGGGGCACCACGATACGCTCCGGGCCGAATGCGCCCATGTGGAGATACATCGTGGAACTGCCGGGACCGCCGTTATAGAGGAAGGTGATGGGCCGGTGCGCCGGCGGGTTCTTCTGAAAGTAGGCCACGTAAAAGATGCGCGCGGTGGCTGGCTGAGCTTCCGGTTTTGCATGGGTGTTGATAGTTGCGTCGGAAAGATAGTGGCCGTCCAGGCCAATCATGGCGTCCTGCTCTTCACTGGAGCCGACGGTGAGCGTGCCGGCGATGGCGCGGTATGCGATGGGTTTGCCCTCCACAGTCACCGAGCCTTCAGTGACGGAGTCGGGGGGAATTTCCGTGGGGGCCGCTTGGGCGGCATCGGGCTTTGCATGCGTGCTGCTCTGCGCCACAGCCAGCGGCGCGGCCACCAGGCCCGCTGCCAGCAAAAACAATCCGGATCGTGCGATGCGCTTCCTCATCTGTGCGAATGACCTCCTGCGGGGAAACTCTTTCGTGCCCGGAGTATACCGGATCGGCTCCGCGGCCCCCAATGCCTTTGCCCGGCTCTGGCGCCGTGGAGAGTGCGCCGAATGCCCCTTCCAAGGCATACAACTTACACACATCGTGCAATACCAATGAGCGCCGCTTCAGCGTCTAATGCTGGAGACGGAGAGAATCATGTCTCAAGGGCCCCGCAACGACTCGTACAACGCCGCATTGAATACGGCGGTCATGGAGCTCAACCAGATTGCGGCTGAGCTTGAGTTGCTGCAACGCCGGAAGGGAAGTCTCCAGATGGCATCCGACGGCCTGAAGGCTCTTCTGGCCAGTCCGGAACAGTCCTTCCAGGTGGAGCTGCGTCCGCATTCCCCGTCGCCTGCAACCGAACCCCGCGTGGTTGAATTTCCGGCCGGCGAAGGAGCCCCTTCGGGTGAGTCTCGCCACGCGAGTAGCATTCAGCAGCGGTCAAACGAGAGCACAGATCCCCTGCAGCAGCGGATTTACAGCGCTCTTGGATCGGCAGCCAACCTCTAAGCGGCGGCTCTCGCCTGACCGACTGCCACGGCAGCGCGGTCAATCTTGCATCTTCGCCACTCACACACTGTCGCACCTGCATCCCGTCTCGCAACCAGCGCACAGAGTACCAATGGCACCTCCAAAAGTGCCGACTACATCCAATGTGTGATTCCGCGCGAAAGCGCACCCGAGGTTTAATGCCCCTGAGGGAGACAATTATGCCTGCTATTGCCCGCGAGGATACCTACCGCACTGCGATCGACATGGCGGTCTCGGAACTGAGCCAGCTTTCTGAACAGATGGAGAATCTGTTTGTACGCAAGGAGCGACTGGAAAAGGCCACCGATGGGCTGAAGCACCTGCTCGGCGTGGTGGAGCCGCGCGCGCAGACCGGCCAGAACAGCGGAATGCCCTCAGGAGATTTTTCTCCTGTGATGCGCTTCCCTGAACGGCCGGAATAAGACCCGGCCCATTCCTGTCCGCATTCCGGATGCGGGCCGTCAAATCCACCTTGAAATCTGCATTTCAAGGAATTTTCCCGATTTCTGCGGAGCCGCCAAAGTGGTGCAAGGTTGTCGCTTGCTGATGGCCGCGACCACTCAGCCGCGTCGTTTCGCGATACACCAATAGGAAAAATGCGTTGACCGCGTGCGACCGGGGGAGACCCTGCGCGCGCTGCGCTTCGTCCACAGGCCGTTTGGGCGGCGTGGCATTTGCGCGCGGGCGGCGGAATTCGCGCCCGTCCTCCTACTGCGCCGCCCTGGCTGAGCTGCTCTCCATCTGTTTCAGCAACTCCACAGATCGTTTCTCGTCGATGTTGTGCCGGCGTCCATCCTGGCTGGCCGTTGCTCCGGCAACAATCAGGTGGATGGTTTGCTTCGGGGTCAGCTTGGGGTCGAGCGCAATCAGCTTTGCCGCCAGGTTCACCGTGTTCGGCGACGCCATGGACGTGCCCGACATGCGCAGCTTTTCTCCACCGGGCACTTCCGACTGCACCTGGTAGCCGTTCGCATCCACCTTTACCGTGGGTCCATAGCTGGTGAAGCTGGCCTCGTCGCCCGCCTGGTCCACCGCTCCCACAGCCAGCATGTTGGGAAGGTCGAACGACGAAGGCATGTCCTGAATGAAGGTGCTGTCGCTGTTCGAGTTGCCGGCCGCACAGATAAAGAGAATTCCGGGAGCACTCTTCATCGCGGTGTAGAGGCCCTCCCTTTCAATGGCGAACAGTTTGGCGGCGATGGCCTTGCGATCTGCCGCATCTTTGCCCATTCCGTTCTTTTCCAGCGCCACCTCGGCGTCCTGCGGGCCGCCGCCCCAGCTCATATTCACCACCCGGATGCGGTTGGCCTTGAACCAGTCCACATACTCCTGATCGTCGCTGGCATCGCGTCGCGAGAGCTCCTCGCTGGGCGCCAGGGGAACATTGTGCCAGTCAAAAGTGATTCTTCCAACGGCCAGCCTGATGGCCGGATTTCCGCGCAACGCAATCCCCGCCACATGGGTTCCATGCGAGTAGATGGCGAACAACTCGAGCTGCTCAATAAAATTCGGCACCTCCGACGCCGGCAAGTGGGCAAGCTTCTTCTTCAGCGCCGTCGCTTCAGGGCTGTCGATGGAGAGCTGCAGATCGGAGAATCCCTTCAGCTCGCTGATTGTGCCTGGAAACTGCTTCTGCTGCTCGGCAGTGAGCGGGTAAAGATATCCGTGCGCGGGAAGGCCTTTCAGATCAAAGGCAATGTCATGCGGATCGGCGCCCGCCGCCGAATGGGGAACCGTGTAGATGCGACCCGGAAACAGGGAAAGATCGGTTCCCGAGTCCCAGATGGCCACGCGCACCGGAGTCAACTTGTCCGCCGCCGTAAGGGTGACGTCGCGCGCCGCCCAAATGTCCGGTTTCACCACGTTGTTCGCCGCCACTTCCTTGCTGAGGACTGCGTCCACAGCCGGCATCAGGGGCAGCTCGCGTTTCAGCAGGAGCCGGGCAGAAATCAGTCCCCAGGCCAGGTCGTTGCTCAACTGGTGTGTCTTGGCCACCGCCGGCTCCACGCTGGCCTGCACGCTGCCCAGCACCAGCGCCGATGACAAAATCTCCGCGCGGCTCTTCCCTTGCTTGATGCTGTCGGCCACCACGGCCCACGGAAGCGGCGCGATCTCCGCCGCGTAGGCTTTCAGGAAGGCCTGCTCGTAGTCCGGGCCCGAGGTCTTCCCCGTGGCATCTTGCGCCTCGATCATCGCGGTGATTTCAAGCCCGGTCATCAGTTTGGCGTCGGGCTTGTCCTGTATCTCGCGCACTCTGGCAATGGTCTCCAGCGCATCCTTGTTGTCGCCGGCCAGCAACTGCAGATCCAGTCGCACGCCCAGCAGTTCGCGCATCGCGGCATGGTCCTGGATGTCATAGTTCTCCAGCACCGAATCCACATCCGCCTTCACCTTGGCGGCAAACACGTTAAAGGTGGCATCGTCGGACTGGAGCAGCCCTGTCGCCGTGCCGCTCACCTGGTAGTTGAATCGAGGAAGATCAGCCTCGGTTTTCACCACTCTTTTGGCCGCGGCCTGGGCGAAGCAGTGCGAAGCGGAAACGGAGACAACCCACAATGGGAGCAGCGCGAGCAGGGACAGGCTGAACATTCTGTTGCGATTTTGATCGTTCATGGTCTCATTCTCCGTGGGGAATCAGAGCTTGATTTTGTGTGCCGTTGATTGTATGCGACGAGAGGTCCCTCTGCCAGTGCGGGTTGCGCTCAGTCTGGGCAGCTGCGCCCCGGAGCGCCAGACTTTCACCTCCACGCTCAAGGGCCTGGACGCGCAAAGGCGCAAAACAAGGACCGGATGTCTCCCGGTCCTCGCTTGGGTTCTCAAATTCTGCCGGAATCCGGCCTTTCGATGGGTTTAGAGCGGCTGAACGTCGGCCGCCTGCCAGCCCTTGGGCCCCTTCACCACGTTGAACTGCACGGCTTGGCCTTCCTGCAGGCTCTTGAAACCGGACGAGTTGATTGCAGAGTAATGCACGAAGACATCTTCCCCGTTCTGACGCGAGATGAAGCCGAAGCCCTTCGCGTCATTGAACCACTTCACGGTACCTTGTTCCATTGTGCTTGTATTTCCTGGATTGAATTGCGCTGGATGAATCGGAGCGATCACTGGCAGAATCTTGCTCGGTTGGGCGAGAACTGCTCATGCCCGGTTCGGTTCCAACGCTGCGGCTAGTGTAGCATTGGTCTGGAAAAAGCCGGACACGAAAGTTGGCCCGCGACGGGCCGGCAGCCTTCCAGGATGGGGAAACTGCCTCAAAATCTGTGCGTTAGCGCTTTGGCGCGCGTGCTCCGGTGGAAGGTCTCGAATGCCTGTCGACCCCGTACCGGAGCTGCTTGCCCAGGCCACGCGCGTGCTGGATTCCGGCTTTGCCGCCCTGCCGGAGTTTGCCCCCGCGCACCCTTCGGCCGTGGACGAGGACGCCATGCGGGTGGTGCTTGAGGAAACGGCGCAGCGGCTGGGCGAAAACTACCCCTATTTCCATCCTCTGTATGCCGGACAGATGCTCAAGCCGCCGCATCCGGTGGCGCGGGCGGCCTATGCCCTGGCGATGAAGATCAACCCGAACAACCATGCCCTGGACGGCGGCCGCGCCAGCTCCGCGATGGAAATGGAGGCGGTGGAACAACTTGCGCGGATGTTCGGCTGGTCGGCTCCCTTTCTGGGCCATCTGACTTCGAGCGGCACCCTCGCCAACCTTGAAGCTCTATGGGTGGCGGGCCGGCTGGCTCCGGGACGACGGATTCTGGCCTCTGGGCAGTCCCACTACACCCACCGGCGCATCTCCGGTGTGCTGCAACTGCCTTTCACTGCGATTTCAGCCGACAACGCAGGCCGCATGCGGCTGGATGCCCTGGAGGACGAGCTGCGCAAGGGCGACGCGGGCACGGTGGTGGCCACGCTGGGCTCGACGGCCATCGGCGCGGTGGACCCGCTGCCGGAGATTGTGGAGCTAGGCCGGCGCTACGGCTGCTGCATTCATGTGGACGCGGCCTACGGCGGCTATTTCCGGCTGATTCGCGATTCGCTGGCCGAGCCCGCGCGCCGCGCTTACGAGGCCATCGACCAGGCCGACTCCATTGTGGTGGACCCGCACAAACACGGCCTGCAACCCTACGGCTGCGGCTGCGTGCTCTTTCGCGATGCGGCGGTGGGCCGTTTTTACAAGCACGATTCGCCTTACACCTATTTCACGTCGAAGGAACTGCATCTGGGCGAGATTTCGCTCGAGTGCTCGCGGGCCGGCGCGGCGGCCGTTGCGCTGTGGGCCACGCAGCGGCTGCTGCCGCTCAAGACCGGCGGGGAGTTTGCGCGTGGGCTGGCGCAGGGCCGGGGCGCGGCGCTTGAGCTTGATAGCCGCTTGCGTGCCGACGAGCGGTTCGTTTCGAGGGCTGCGGGCGAGCCGGAGTTGGACATTGTGGTCTGGCGCGCGGCCGCGGAGACAACCGAAGAGGCCTCGATCCGGGCTGAAACGATTTTCGCTGCATGCGCGGCGCGCCATCTGCATCTGGCCCTTGTACAATTGCCCCAATCTTGGTTTCAGGATGGGTCGGCGCATACAGCCGCTGCGGAGCACGGAACGTGCCTGCGCTCCGTGCTGATGAAGCCCGAGCATGCCGCGTGGCTCCCTGAGCTTTGGGATAGACTGGGGTCTGCCTACGCGGAAGTGGTGGGAGGGGCGCGTTGATGCTGAGCGTCGAGCATAAGGCGGGGACGAAAGAAAACGTTCTCATCCACGCTGGGAATTGCTCCCTCGTCCTGCTCCCTTATCTCGGCGGAAAAATCTCATCTCTGCGCTTCGGCAACGAGGAATTGCTGCAAGCGCCCCTCGCCACGCCTGCCCCACGCACACGCACCATGAGCTTTGACCAGGGAGACGCAAGCGGATGGGACGAATGCCTTCCTTCCGTCGCCGCATGCCGCGTGGAAACGGCCGCGGGACCGGCGGAGATTCCCGATCACGGCGACCTGTGGCGCGTGGCCTGGCAGGTGAAGCACGCGGACGAGCGCTCCGCCACACTCCGCGGAGAATGTTTCTCTCTGCCGCTGCGGTTGGAACGCAGGCTGGAACTGACTGAGACGGAATCTGGCTGCCGGATTGCGCTGCGTTACAAAGTCACCAACACGGGCGCGCACGCCGTGCCCTGGACCTGGGCCGCGCATCCCCTGTTTGCCTCAGAGCCGGGCGACACGCTGCGCCTGCCCGCATCGATTTCAACCCTGCGGCTGGAGGGTTCAGGCGGAAACCGGCTTGGCGTAAACGGCGATACGGTCTCCTGGCCCATCGCGCGTCTCGCCGACGGCAGGGAAACCGACCTGAGCCTGGCGCTGCCTGCCGATGCGGGCGTTGGCGACAAGCTCTTTGCCGGGCCGCTCGCGCCCAGCGAGAACTGGTGCGAGATTCTTCGCCCCCGCGCCGGCGTCCGCATCCGCATGCGTTTCGACCCCGCCTGCACGCCCTATCTCGGCCTGTGGATTTGTTACGGCGGATGGCCCGAGCGGCCCGATTCAAAACACGGACCCGGTTCCGGACCCAAACAGGTGTGCATTGCGCCGGAACCCTCAACCGCGCCTGTTGATTCGCTGGCCGCAACCGGCCCGTGGTCACGCACGCTCGCGCCCGGAGAATCCTTCCGCTGGCCGATGGATGTGGAACTGGAAACTCTGAATCGCAGCTCAGGAGAAAGTGAGCAGACCCATGCATGACCCTGCTTCCCTGCGCGCCTTGCATCGCAGCCGGTTCCATGCCGACCCGGATCTCTTCGTCGCGCCCGGCCGCGTCAACCTGATTGGCGAGCACACCGACTATGCCGAGGGCTTCGTGATGCCGGCGGCCATCGACTTCGCCACGCTCGCCGCCATTTCCCCGCGCGCGGATGGCAAAATCGTGCTCTTCTCTGAGAACAACGGCGAGGAGTGCTCCTTTGATGCCGCCTCCGCGCCCGTCCGCACCGGAAACTGGACCGACTATCCGCTCGGCGTGGTGTCGATTCTTGCCGGCGAGGGCCACACCATCTCCGGCTTCAGCCTGAGCATCTGGGGCGATGTGCCGCTCGGCTCGGGGCTGTCGAGCTCCGCCGCGCTGGAGGTTGCCACTGCTCTCGGCGTCACCTCGCTCCTCGGCGTCTCCTATCCCGGCCCCGTGCTGGCCAAACTCTGCCAGCGCGCGGAAAACGAGTTTGTGGGCGCAAGCAGCGGCATCATGGACCAGTTCATTTCCGCCAACGGCGAGGCGGACCACGCGCTGCTGCTCGATTGCCGCGACCTGAGTTTCAAGCTCGCGCCCATTCCGCACTCGGTGGCGCTGGTGATTGCCAACACCATGGTGAAGCACTCGGTGGCCGGCGGCGAATACACCACCCGCCGCGCGGAGGTGGAAGAGGCCTGCGCGGTTATCGCGCGGCACCGGCCCGACGTACGCTTTTTGCGCGACGCCACGGTGGACGACCTGGAAAAATGGGGTGGGGAAATGAGCCCCAACGCCTTCAAGCGCGCACGGCATGTCATTACCGAGAACACGCGCACGGTGGCCGCGGCGGAGGCGCTGCTGCGTCACAATATGGCGGAGCTGGGCCGCCTGATGGCCGAGGCGCACGCGAGCTACAGCCGCGACTTCGAGGCCAGTTGCGTGGAGGCGGACGCCATGGTGGCGCTCGCGCAGGATTTGCCCGGCCTCATCGGCGCGCGGCTCACCGGCGGCGGATTCGGCGGCTGCACGGTGAACCTGGTGGAAAGCGGCCAGGCCCAAGAGTTTGCCGAGGCGCTCGGCGCGCGCTATGCCACGGAGACCGGCATTGTGCCCGAGATTCACATCTGCCACGCCTCGCAAGGCGCGCACAGGCTGTCGTGAGCAGGAACCGCACTGCGCGCGGCGCTCGATTCCCGCAACTGGATTTCACTCCTCACCGGAGTACGCGAGGGTACATTCGAGGTTACGTGTGTTCCCGGTCTGCAACCTTTCGGCAACAGGCGCAGCCGCGCTTCCTTGATAAAATCGTTCCCAGTTTCCAATCAGACCGGGCAGAAGGACCGCTGGCCCGGCGCGCATATTTTCAGCGGAGTTCGCCGCGACCGCCGATGAAGGCGGCGCGATGCCGCGAAGAAAGCTGCAACAAACTTGAAATAGAAATGAGCCGCATGGAGCCGAACTTCGAAGAGCCTTTTTCCAACGCATCCTCCTCCGCATCCTTTCCCGCATCAGGCCCCGCATCAGGCCCCGCATCAGGCCTCGCATCCGGCCTAAACTCCGGCCTGGTCGCCTACTTCTCCATGGAGATTGCGATTCAACCGGCCATGCCCACCTATTCGGGCGGCCTGGGCGTGCTGGCAGGCGACACGCTGCGCTCCGCGGCGGACCTGGGCGTGCCACTGGTTGCCTTCACTCTGGCCCACCGCAAGGGATACTTCCAGCAGCACCTGGACACCACCGGCGAGCAGACTGAAGACGTGCAGCCCTGGAACCCCTCCGACTTCTGCACGGAAGAAGCGGCGCGCGTGACGGTGAGCGTGGAAGACCGCGTGGTGACGATTCGCGCCTGGCGCTACGACCTGGCCGGGCGCTTTGGACACGTGGTTCCGATTTACCTGCTCGATACGGACCTCGAGGAGAACTCCGGCTGGGACCGCGGGCTTACCGATCACCTTTACGGCGGCGACTCCAGCTACCGGCTGGAGCAGGAGATTGTGCTGGGCATGGGCGGGGCGCGCATGGCCCACGCGCTGGGGCTCGAGGTCAACGTTTACCACATGAATGAGGGCCACGCGGCGCTGCTGACCCAGGCGCTGCTTGAGAGCGAGCTGGGCGGCGGCCCGTTGGGCGCGCCCACTGAGGCTGACATCGCGCGCGTCCGCCAGAAGTGCGTCTTCACCACGCACACACCCGTACCCGCGGGCCACGACCGCTTCCTGCGCGACCAGTCAACGCGCATCCTGGGCGCGGAACGCACGGCGCGTCTCGAGAAACTGGGCTGCTTTCAGGAGGGGATGCTGAACATGACCCTGCTGGCGCTCCGCTTCTCGCGCTTCGCCAACGGCGTGGCGCTGCAGCACGCCCGCGTTTCGCGCGAAATGTTTCCCGAGTTTCCCATTCACGCCATCACCAACGGCGTGCACGCGCCCACCTGGGTCTCGGAGCCCATCCAGCAGATGCTGGACCGGCACATTCCCGCGTGGCGGCGCGACAATCTGAGCCTGCGCAACGCCCTGGTGGAGCTGCCCGGCGAGGAGCTGGCCGCCGCGCATCGCCGCGCCAAGCAGGCGCTGCTGGACGAGGTGGCCACGCGCACCGGCCAGTCGCTGCGGCCGGATGCGCTCACACTGGGCTTCGCACGCCGCGTGGCAACCTACAAGCGCGCCTCGCTCCTGTTCACCGATCCGGACAAGCTGCTGGAAATTGCCACGGCGGCCGGCGGATTGCAGATTCTCTACGCCGGCAAGGCGCATCCGCAGGACGAGCCCGGCAAGGCACTGATTCATTCCGTCATTGAGGCCGCGCACCGCTTCTCCAACGACCATCTGCGCATCGTCTATCTCGAAAATTACGCGTGGGACCTGGGCGCGCTGCTCACCGCGGGCGTGGACCTGTGGGTGAACACGCCGCGGCGGCCATACGAAGCCAGCGGCACCAGCGGCATGAAGGCCGCGCTGAACGGCGTGCCCAGCCTGTCGATTCTGGATGGCTGGTGGATTGAGGGCTGCATCGAGGGCGTGACCGGTTGGGCGATTGAAGACGGCGCCGACGATGGGGACGAGGCCGCCAACCTCTATCGCAAGCTGGAGAATGTGGTGGTGCCGCTCTATCGCGACCAGCCGGAGAACTGGACGCGCGTGATGCGCGGCGCGCTGGCCTACAACGGCTCCTACTTCAACACCAATCGCATGGTGGCGCAGTACACGCGCAATGCCTACTATCCGGTGAAGCTGGTTGAAGCCGCGCACGTGGAAGAGCCGGTGTACGCGGACTGAGCGGGCTGTATCGCGCGGGTTCGAAGCCACACCGCCCGACCCTTACTGCTGCGGAGTCGCTGACGGTTCCGCGCCGTCAGCGGGCAAAATGCGAATCTCCGAGCGAAATACGTGGTAGTCCGCGAACGTAATGTCGTTGACCGCAGTCACTAAAGGAAGTCTCGCGCTCTCTTGAGGTTCTTTAGGTTTCTTCCCCGCAAGGGCCTTCGGCGGCGCAGCCTTCGGATCGTAGACTATGTACATATTGGGCCCGAGCGCTCTGGTCTTGGAGATGGAAACGCTCTTCACGGGGCAGATATACGTCTTGCCCCCAATCTCTACAGGCCCATAGTCCACCGCAACGTCGGCTTCAGAAATTGGCAAACCCCGCTTCAGGTCGGTCTCCACCACCAGCCGAAGAACGTCACCGGTCTTGGGATCGACGGCAATCTCCCCGTGATACGCAGGCGTGGTCTGAAACGGTCGAGTGCGTCCGCCGGACATCCAGACGCAGCAATAGCTCACCGTGTAGTGCGAAGTATCCTCCGGCACCACGTAGCGAAAGACCGCCAGCGGCCCAGTCGGCCCCTGCTCCCAGTGGCTCCATCCCGCCTTGCCGTGCAACACATCCGACATGACCACGCCCAGCATCGGCCCAAAGATGCCCCAGTTGGTCAGCCCTTGTTGGTTTTCGGCTGCATTCAGCACCTTCCTTTTCTTCCCTATCTCCTGCACTTCCCTGCCGTTCACGTAGGTCACTGTGGCGGTCGACTTGTCCAAAAGAAGAAACGCATGGTTCGCCACAATCACCGGCCCTGGCGCCCCTGACGATAAGCTCTCGATGTTCATGTTCTGGAAGCGAGTCGTCGTCTGCGTTGCAAAGAAATCCGGCATCTTCGAGAGCGTCGCCGCCACAAATTCCACCGCGCTTCTCAGGATGCGTCCCTGCGTTGCAGTGTCCGGCTCGGCGATGGAAAGACGATCCGCCGCGGGCAGCCCCAAAAACATCGAATCGTCGGCCACTGCCAGCAGCGCCTGCCTCGACTTCTCGCCGGGCAGTTCGGCCTGCAACCTCGCCAGCCGCGCATTGCTCAGACGCTCGGTCAGCTTCAGCTCCTGCAGTTGCCTGGCCGCATCCTTGTCCTGCTTGCCGCGCGCTTCGTATACTGCTTGCTCCAGTTGCTGCGCCGTCACCTTCTCCCTGCCATGCAATGGCGCCGCGAGCGCGGCCACGAGTAACAGAATCCCGAACCTTTGCATCTCCATGGCCCCTTGCCGTCCCTGCATGCCCCCGCACTTTATCCGTGAAACGGGGAATTATTCGCCGCCGTCACTCGGCCCGCGGGTTGGAAGAGCGGCTTCCATCGCCGCTTTAAATCGAGCATATCCACGACGGTTCACCACATGGGTGGAACGCCGTTGCGAGTATAGCCCCGATTTTCAGCTTTGTTTCTGCGATGCCGCGAAACAGAACGCCCTTCAATCGCCGTGCTGGCCTTCGAGCTCCGCGCCAATGCGATGCAGCTTCATGAAGCGCCACTGCAGGCGGTCAAAGAAGAGGTAGACCACCGGCGTGGTGAACAGGGTGAGCATCTGCGAGACGATGAGGCCGCCGACGATGGTGATGCCGAGGGGCTTGCGCAGCTCCGAGCCCACGCCCAGGCCGATGGCCAGCGGCAAGCCGCCGAACATCGCCGCCATGGTGGTCATCATGATGGGCCTGAAGCGCAGCAAACAGGCCTTATAAATGGCCTCCACCGGCGCCAAACCCATGTCGCGCTCGGCCTGTAGCGCGAAATCGATCATCAGGATTGCGTTCTTTTTCACAATGCCGATCAGCAGCAGGATGCCAATCATGGAGATGATGGTAAAGCTGGTGCCTGTGATCAGCAGCGCCAGGAAGGCGCCCACGCCGGCCGGCGGCAGCGTGGAGAGAATCGTCAGCGGATGGATGAGGCTCTCATACAAGATGCCGAGCACAATGAACACTGCCACCACGGCGGCAAGAACCAGATAAGGCTCACTGCTGAGCGACTGCTGGAAGGCCTGCGCCGTGCCGGAGAACGAGGCCCGCAGCGCGCTGGGCATGCCCATCTGCATCTCCGCGCGCTCAATGGCCGTGACCGCCTGGCCCAGCGAGACGCTGGGAGCAAGGTTGAAGGAGAGCGAGACGGAAGGGTATTGCCCCTGGTGGTTGACGGTGAGCGAAGTGCGCTGCGATTCAAAATGCGCAATGGTCGAGAGCGGCACCATCTGCCCGGTGGACGACTTGATGTAGATGCCGTTCAGCGCGTCGGGGTCCTGCTGGTACTTCGGATCGACCTCCATCACGACGTAGTACTGGTTCAGCCCGGTATACATCGTGGACACCTCGCGCTGGCCAAAGGCGTCGTAGAGCGTCTGATCAATGGCCGAGGCGGTCACGCCCAGGCGCGAGGCAGTGTCGCGGTTGATGACAAGCTGCTCGGCCAGGCCCTGGTCCTGCTCGTCGGTGGAGACGTCGCGCAGCTCCGGAATCCCGCGCATGCGCGCCTGCAGCAGCGGCGCCCAGTGGTTCAGCTCCTCCAGGTTCGGATCGGAAAGCGTGTAAGTGTACTCCGCCGCGCCGCCGTGGCCGCCGATGTGAATGTCCTGGAAGGAATGCAGAAAGAGCTGCGCGCCGGGAACGCTGGAGAGCTTGCGCCTGAGCCGGTTCACCACGTCGTCCGAGGAGACGCGTCCGGGTCGCTTGTTCACATCCTTCAAGCTGACGAACATGAAGCCGACGTTGTTACTGTTGCGTCCGCCACCGGCAAAAGCGGTGACGGAGCTGATGGCCGGATCATCCAGCACCATCTGCCCAAGCTCGCGCTGCTTGACGCGCATGGCGGTAAAGCTGATGTTCTGCGCGGCGATGGTCTGGCCGCCAATGCGTCCCGTATCCTGCTCCGGGAAGAAGCCTTTGGGCACGATTTTGTAGAGGTAGACGTTGAGCGCCATGGTGCCCAGCAGCACGCCCAGCATCAGCCACTGGTGGCGCAGCACCCAGCGCAGGCCCGTCGCGTATTCCTCATGGAGCCACTCAAAGGCGCGCTCGCTCATGCGATAAGCGTGGCCATGGGCAATCTCGCCGTGGGGGCGCAGGAATTTGGCGCAAAGCATGGGCGTGGTGGTGAGCGAGACCAGCAGCGAAACCGCGATGGCCACCGACAGGGTCACCGCGAACTCGCGGAAGAGCTTGCCGACAATGCCGCCCATCAGCAGAATCGGAATGAAGACGGCAATCAGCGACGTGCTCATGGAGATTACGGTGAAGCCGATTTCTTTCGAGCCCTTCATCGCGGCATCGAAGGGCTTCATCCCCATTTCCAGGTAGCGCGTAATGTTTTCGATCACCACGATGGCGTCGTCCACCACAAAGCCGGTGGAGATGGTGAGCGCCATCAGCGACAGATTGTCCACCGAGTAGCCCAGCAGGTACATCACGCCGAAGGTGCCCACCAGCGAGAGCGGCACGGCCACCGAGGGAATGATGGTGGCCCACACCTCGCGCAGGAAGAGGAAGACCACCAGCACAACAAGCAGGACGCTGATGGCGAGCGAAATTTCCACGTCGCGCACGCCGGAGCGGATGGTCGTGGTGCGGTCCTGCGCCACGCTAATCTTGATGGTGGGCGGGATGGCACCCTGCAACTGCGGCAGCTCCTTCATCACGTTGTCCACCGTGGAGATGACGTTGGCGCCGGGAATCTTGTAAACGATGATGAGCACCGCGCCGCGCAGCTTGGCCGGAGGACCCTTGTCGGGATTGATGCCGGAGACGCCGTCGGTGTGAATGTCGGCGACAGAATCAGTGACCGTGCCCACATCCTCAACTCGAACCGGCGCGCCCGTGGTCTGGTTGTAGCCGGCGATGATGGGGGCATAATCACTGGCCTTGAAGATCTGATCGTTGTCGGTGATCATCCAGCGGTGCGCCGCGTCCTGAAAGCTGCCCTTGGGCCGGTTGGCGTTGGCGTTGGAAAGCGCCGTGCGAATGGCCTCCAGGCCGATGCCCGCGTTGGCAAGCTGCAGCGGGTTCAGCTCCACGCGCACCGCGGGGCTGGCGCTGCCGCCCACAAAGACCTGGCCCACGCCGTCAATTTCCGAGATGCGCTGCGCCAGGATGGAGTCTGCCATGTCGTAAATCTGGGGCTTGGGCACCACGTCCGAGGTGAGTGTCAGAATCAGAATGGGCGCGTCGGAGGGGTTGGCCTTGCGGTAGCTGGGGTTCTGAGGCAGGTAGGACGGGAGCTGTCCGCGCGCGGAATTGATGGCCGCCTGCACATCGCGCGCTGCATCGTCGATGTTGCGGCTCATGTCGAACTGCAGCACCACGCTGGCTGAGCCCAGCGTGCTGGTCGAGGTCATCTCGTTCACGCCGGCAATGCGGCCGAATTGGCGCTCGAGCGGCGTGGCCACGGCCGAGGCCATCGTCTCGGGGCTGGCGCCGGGAAGGCCCGCGCTGACGCCGATCACCGGATAATCCACATCCGGCAGCGAGGCCACAGGAAGCACGGAGTAGGCCACCGCCCCGGCCAGCAACAGGGCCAGGCTCAGCAGCGAAGTGGCCACCGGACGCCGGATGAAGGGCGCGGAGAGATGCATGGTCAGTCTCCCGCCGTCATTTGCTCGCGCAGGCCTGGCTGCAGCACGGCGATGCCCAGCCGGTGCGCCAGCTTGTCAAAGTAGAGGTAAACCACCGGCGTGGTATAGAGCGTGAGGAGTTGCGAGAAGATGAGCCCGCCGACAATGGAGATGCCCAGCGGCCGGCGAAGCTCCGCGCCCACGCCGCCGCCCAGCCAAAGAGGCAGCCCGCCCAGCAGCGCGGCCATTGTGGTCATCAGAATCGGCCGGAAGCGCAGCAGACAGGCTTTGAAGATGGCATCCTCGGCATCGTGGCCCATGCGCCGCTCGTCGTCCAGCGCAAAATCAATCATCATGATGGCGTTCTTCTGCACAATGCCGATGAGCAGAATGATGCCGATGAGCGCAATCACGCTGAACTCCTCGTGCATGATGAGAAGAGCAAGCAGCGCGCCCACGCCCGCCGAGGGCAGCGTGGAGATGATGGTGATGGGGTGGATGTAGCTCTCATAGAGCACGCCCAGCACGATATACACCGTCACCAGCGCGGCCAGAATCAGCAGCGGCTCGTTGGCCAGCGACGTTTGGAAGGCCGCTGCCGTGCCCTGGAAGCTGGCGTTGATGGCGGCCGGCAACTGGATCTGCTTCTCCACCTGATTCACCGCGTTCACGGCGTCGCCCAGCGAGTGGCCCGGCGCCAGGTTGAAGCTGATGATGGTGGAAGGGAACTGGCCCTGGTGGCCAATGGCAAGCTGCGCGCGGGTCTGCTGCCAGTGCGCCAGCATGCTCAGCGGCACCTGCGTGCCGTTGCCGGACTTCACATAGAGATCGTTCAGCGTGGAGGGGTCGGTCTGGAACTGCGGACCCACCTCCATCACCACGTGGTACTGGTTGAGCTGCGTAAAGATGGTGGAGACCTGGCGCTGCCCGAAGGCATCGTAGAGCGTGTTGTCCACGTCAGTCATGGAAATGCCAAGCCGCGCGGCAGTGTCGCGGTCAATCACCAGCTCCGCGCCCAGGCCCTGGTCCTGCAGGTCGCTGGCCACGTCGGTCAGAACCTTTTCCTTGCCGAGCTCGTTCACCATTTTGCGGGTATAGGTGGCCAGCTCATTCGGGTCCGGGTCTTCCAGCGAGTACTGGAACTGGGTGCGGCTCACGCTGTCGGCCACCGTCAGGTCCTGGAGAGGCTGGAGGAAAAGCTGGATGTTCCCGACCTTGGCCAGCATGGGCTGCAGGCGCTCGATGACCTGCGTGGCGGAGATTTTACGCACGTTCAGCGGCTTCAGCGTGATCTGGATGCGTCCGGAGTTCAAAGTGGTGTTGGTGCCGTCCACGCCGATGAACGAGGAAACATTGTCCACCGCCGGGTCCTGCAACACCACGTCCACCAGCTTCTGTTGCAGCTTTGCCATGCGCTCAAAGCTCACCGTCTGCGGCGCTTCGCTGGTGCCCAGAATCACGCCCGTGTCCTGCACGGGGAAGAAGCCCTTGGGGATTACAAGGAAGAGAAGAACCGTGGCCACAAAGGTGGAGATGGTCACCATCAGCGTGGTAAAGCGATGGCGCAGCACAACCTTCAGCGTGCGGCCATAGAACGCGATGATGCGGTTGAAGATGTCCTCTGACCAAACGTAAAAGCGCGACTGGCTGGCGTGGGCCTTGTCCTTGAGGATGCGCGAGCACATCATGGGCGTGAGGGTGAGCGAGACCACCGCCGAAACCAGAATGGTGATGGCGAGGGTGATGGCGAACTCGCGGAAGAGCCGGCCCACCACGTCGCTCATGAACAGGAGCGGAATGAGCACGGCAATGAGCGAGACGGTGAGCGAAATGATGGTGTAGCCAATCTGCGCGCTGCCCACCAGCGCGGCGCGCATGGGGCTGTTGCCGTCTTCAATAAAGCGCGAGATGTTTTCGATCATCACGATGGCGTCGTCCACCACGAAGCCGGTCGAAATGATAAGCGCCATCAGCGTCAGGTTGTTCAGGCTGTAGCCCAGCAGATACATGGCGCCAAAGGTGCCCACAATCGAGAGCGGCACGGCCACCGATGGAATGATCGTCGCCGGCAGGTTGCGCAGGAAGAGGAAAATCACCACCACCACAAGGCAGACGGTGAGCAGCAGCTCAAGCACCGCGTCCATCACTGAGGCGCGGATGGTCACGGTGCGATCGGTGAGCACGCGCACGTGGATGCTGGCCGGCAGGCTGGTCTGCAACTGCGGCAGAAGCGTGTTGATGCGGTCCACCACGGCAATGATGTTTGCGCCGGGCTGCCGCTGGATGTTCACAATCACCGCCGGTGTCTGGTTCATCCACGCGGCCTGCTGGGTGTTCTCGGCGGAGTCCACAATGGTGGCCACGTCGCTGGCGCGCACCGCCGCGCCGTTGCGATAGGCCACGATGACGGGCTGGTAGTCGGCACTGGAGACAAGCTGGTCATTCGCGCCGATGGTGTAAGAGAGCCGCGCCCCGTTCAGCGTGCCCTTGGCCTGGTCCACATTGGCCGCGGCCAGTGCGGTGCGCAGGTCCTCCAGGCTCAGGTTGTAAGCGGCAAGCTGCGTGGGGTTGGCCTGGATGCGCACGGCCGGCTTCTGCCCGCCTGCAATCGAAACCAGTCCCACGCCCATCACCTGCGAAATCTTCTGCGCCAGGTTGGTATCGGCCGCGTCTTCAATCTTGTCCAGGGGCAATGTGTCCGAGGTCAGCGCCAGCGTCAGAACGGGCGCATCCGCCGGGTTCACTTTGCTGTAGATGGGCGGATTGGGAAGATCGGTGGGCAGAAAGCTCTGCGCCGCATTGATGGCCGCCTGCACCTCCTGCTCGGCCACGTCGATGCTCTCATCCAGATTGAACTCGAGTGTGATGACCGAGCCGCCGCCCGAGCTGACCGAGGTCATCTGCTTCAGGCCGGGCATCTGGCCGAATTGCCTCTCCAGCGGCGAGGTGACGGACGAGGCCATTACTTCAGGGCCCGCGCCGGGATAAAACGTCTGCACCTGGATGATGGGATAATCCACTTCGGGCAGCGCGGAGACAGGCAGCTGGGTGTACCCCACGAGGCCCGCCAGAAACACCGCCGCCATCAACAGCGATGTGGCGATGGGGCGCAGAATAAACGGCTGGGAGGGATTCACCGCGCGCCCCTCTGGGCCGGGCTGCCCGCCGCCTTCGCCTGGCTCCTGCTGCCCTGTGCGCCGGAGGCCGCAAAGGGCGTATCGCCAGCCGCGGCCGGGGCCTGAACTTTGCTATGCCTCTGCGGCGCGCTCACTTCAACCAATTGCTCGGGCTGCAGCCGGTCCGCGCCGTCAATGACCACCTGCGCGCCGGCCGCGGGGCCGCTGTCGAGAATGGTGTTCTGGCCCTCGGCCGTCGCCACCTTCACGTTTTGCATCCGCGCCACCGGCTTGCCGTCGTTGTTCTTCGCAATCACCCACACAAATGATCCGCCCACGCCGCTCTGGATGGCTGCCGTGGGCACCACCAGCGCGTTGGGACGGTTCTCCAGCACCAGATGGATGTTCACAAACTGGTTGGGAAAGAGAACCTCGTTCTGGTTGGCGAAGATCGCCTTCAGCTTGTCTGTCCCGGTGGTGGTGTCAATCTGGTTGTCGGCGGTCAGCAGGGTGCCGGTGGCCAGCTTGTTCACGTCGCTGCGGTCGTAGGCGTCGGCCGGCATGAGATGGTCCGCGGCCAACTTTGTGAGCACCGGCTGCAGGTTATTTTCCGGCAGAGTGAAGTAGACGGCAATGGGCCGGAACTGGTTGATGACCACAAGATTGGTGGTGTTTGCCGTCACCAGATTGCCGGGGTCCACCAGGCGCAGGCCGATGCGCCCGTCAATCGGCGACTGGATGTTGCACCAGCTCAACTGCAACGCGGCGTTCTCCACCGCCGCCTGGTCGGACTCAATGGCGCCCTGGTACTGGCCCATGGTGGACTCGTCAGTTTGCATGACTTCCTTGGAGACCACACCTGCGTCATAGAGCGCCTTGTAGCGGGCATACTCGGCCTTGGCGTTGATCAGCAGAGCCTGGTCGTGGGCCAGCGTCCCTTTGGCCTGGTCCAGCGCGGCCCTGTAGGAGCTGGGGTCGATCTCGAGAATGGTCTGGCCCTTCCGCACCTCCTGACCCTCCACAAAGCGGACCGGCAGCAGTTGGCCGCTCACGCGCGCCTTCACCGTCACGCTCATATTCGGGGTCACAGTGCCCAGCGCCGTCAGGTAGATGGGCATCGCCTTCTGCTCCACCGGCGTCACCTGCACGGGCACCGGGCGGTTCATCAGCGCGTCGGCCTGCTTGGCCTTGGCCGCGGCGGCCTTCTGCTGGTTCTGGTAAATCCTCCAGCCGATGAGCCCGAGCACACCGATCAGGACCAGGTAGACCACTACGCGCACCCAGGCTCTGCGCGGGCGGGTTGGCTGCGTGTCGTCGAGCGAAGGAGAGAGGGGTTTGCTGCTGGGTTCGGTGGGCATAAGGAAATTTCTCTTTTTGACTTTCTTTTCGTTGTCTTCTTTTTACGGCACGGGTTGCGGAGAAAAGTGTAAAAGCCCGTGCGGTGAATGCAAAAATCCGGGAATCCGGGGAATGAACTCCGTTTGGTTGGACGGAATCGTCTGCGCAAAAGTTTAGATTCGCGGGGCCGCTTTCGGGCAGCCTTTCTTTGGCCGGCAAACCCACTTTTTTCCGGGAGCGGCGCCCGGCAGCCGGGAGGCAGCCTGCCTCTATACTGAAGCGTGACTGCCCACTCCGCGAGGGACTGCATGACCCTGGATGCCAATCCGGATGCCAATCTGGATGCCATTGCCGAGCCCTCCGACCGGCCTCTCTGCGTCGACCTGGACGGCACCCTGGTCAAGTCTGACACCCTGCTGGACGCGCTTTTCCAGCTCTTGCGACGGGATCCGCTGGCCCTGCTGGGTGCCCTGCTCTGGCTGCGGGGCGGTCGCGCCGGGGTCAAGCGCGAAGCGGCGCGGCGGGCCCCTCTGGACCCGGTCCATCTGCCTTACAACACCGAGCTGCTGCGGTTTCTCCGCGCCCAGCACCGCCAGGGACGCGCGCTTTACCTGGCCACCGGGGCCGACGGCGAGCTGGCCGCCCGCGTCGCCGCCCACCTAGGCATCTTTCAGGGCGTGCTGGCCACCGATTCCAGGACCAACCTGACCCGCGAGCGCAAGCTCCGCCGCCTGCAGGAGCGCTTCGGCGCATTCGACTATGTGGGCAACTCCCGCGCCGACCTGGTCCTGCTGGCCCACGCGCGCGAGGCCATGGTCGCCAACCCCACGCTGGGCCTGCGTCTGGCCCTCCGCACCCGGCGCATCGCCATTGCCCGCCGGTTTGTGGATCGCCGTCCCATCCTCCCCTCGCTCTTCCAGGCCCTCCGTGTCCATCAGTGGTCCAAAAACATTCTCCTCATCGCCCCGCTGCTGCTGTCGCACCGCGTCACGACGCACGCGCTGGCCGCCGCCGTCGCCGCCTTCTTCTGCTTCAGCTTCATGGCCTCGGCCAACTACCTGGTCAACGACATGCTCGACATGGAGAGCGACCGCCGCCACCCCTCCAAGCGCCAGCGCCCCTTTGCCGCCGGCTATCTGGCCGTCAGCACCGGCGTGGCGCTGGCCGCGGCCATGGCGCTGGCCTCCGCCGCCCTTCTGCCGTTCTTGCCAGCCAGATTCGCCCTCTGGCTGGGGCTTTACATCGTGGCCACCATGCTTTACTCGCTTGCCCTCAAGCGAATTCCCATTATGGACGTGCTGCTGCTCTCCGGCCTCTACACGCTGCGCCTGCTGGCCGGCGGCGCGGCCACCAACACGCCCATCTCCCAATGGCTCGCTGCCTTCTCCACCTTTCTGTTCCTTTCCCTCGCCATGGTGAAGCGATTCAGCGAACTTGAAAACCTGCGCGAGCGCGGCGCCGCAGCCAGCCATGGCCGAGGCTACCTGGTCTCAGACCTTGAGCAGATTCGCTCCTTTGGCACCGCCAGCGCCTATGCGGCGGTCGTCGTCTTCCTGCTCTATATCGCGCGGCCCGACGTCGCCGAACTCTATCGCCATCCTGGCCGGCTCTGGCTCATTGTGCCCCTGCTGCTTTACTGGCTGCATCGCGTCTGGCTGGTCGCCTCCCGAGGCGAACTCGACGACGACCCGGTCGTTTTCGCCCTGCGTGATCCCATGAGCCTGGCCGTGGGCGTTTGCGTGGTGGCGCTGGCTGTCTTCGCTTCGTAAACCGGACGAGCCAGCCGCAGCGGGCCTCCCGGACCTCTCCATCTGCGTGCGGACCGCCGCGCCATCGCGTTCGAACCCACTCAAACCGGCTCATTTGCAGGAACGCGGCCGTGCGCTTCGCGCATCTTCCCGCCCTCCGGCGACGTCTCATCAGCATGCTCCTGTGCCGGACCGTCGCGGTTCGGGCCTCTGAGCAGTTTCATCGTCTACCATAGGTTTCACGTCATCCCGCCGCATGGCGGCCGAGCTGCCTCCTGAATCGCTCGCCGCGCGGCCCCAGTTGTGAGTGCCACCCATGTGGATTGTCCGGCTTGCCCTTCGGCGGCCTTATACCTTTATCGTCGCCGCGCTTCTCGTCCTCATCCTTGGCGCTTACAGCATCCTGACGATGCCGACCGATATTTTTCCGAATATCGATATCCCGGTCGTCACGGTGGTCTGGCACTTCAGCGGTCTTTCGGCCCAGCAGATGGCCGACCGCATCGTCTTCAACAGCGAACGCGGCATGACCATCACGGTCAACGACATCGAGCATATCGAGTCGCAGTCCTACAACGGCGTGGGCATCATCAAAATTTTCTTTCAGCCGCACGTAAACGTTGCTGAAGCAGTGTCGCAGGTCAACGCCATCAGCACCGCCGAGGTTCGTTCCCTGCCGCCCGGAACCACGCCGCCCTTCATCATCCAGTACAACGCCTCCAGCGTGCCCGTGCTGCAACTGGGCATCTCCGGCCAGGGGCTGAATGAGCAGCAACTGAACGACCTGACGCAAAACCAGATCCGGACGCAACTGGCCACCGTGGAAGGCGCGCAAACGCCCTACCCCTATGGCGGCAAGCAACGCACAATCTCCGTTGACCTGAACCTGCCCGCGCTGCAGGCCAGGGGCCTGACGCCGGCCGACGTGGTGAACGCCATCAGCGTGCAGAACATCATCGCGCCCTCGGGCACCATCAAGATTCACCGCTTCGAGTACGCCGTGGAAACCAACTCCGCGCCGGAGCTGGTGGAGCAGCTCAACAACCTGCCCATCAAGACCGTGAACGGCGCCGTGATTTACATCCGCGATGTGGCCCACGTGCGCGATGGGAACCCGCCCCAGACCAATATCGTCCGCGTAGACGGCAAGCGCGCCATCCTGATGAACGTGCTCAAGACCGGCTCCGCCTCCACGCTGGACATCATTCGCGGCGTGCGCGAGCGGCTGGCCGCCGTCAAAAGCCAGCTTCCTCCCCAGCTCAAAATCGACGCGCTCAGCGACCAGTCCATCTTCGTGCGCAGCGCCATCGATGGGGTCATGCGCGAGGCCATCATCGCCGCCTGCCTCACGGCCATCATGATCCTCATCTTCCTCGGCAGCTGGCGCTCCACGGTCATCATCGCCATCTCCATTCCGCTTTCCATCCTCTGCTCGCTGGCCGCGCTGGCCGCGCTGCACGAGACCATCAACATCATGACGCTGGGCGGCATGGCCCTCGCCGTCGGCATCCTCGTCGACGACGCCACCGTCGCGATTGAAAACATCAATCGAAATCTTGAAGCCGGCAAGGAGCTGGAGCAGGCCATCCTCGACGGCTCCGCGCAAATCGCCGTGCCCGCGCTGGTCTCCACGCTCGCCATCTGCATCGTCTTTGTGCCCATGTTCTTCCTGAGCGGCGTGGCGCATTATCTTTTCGTACCCATGGCCGAGGCTGTGGTCTTCGCCATGCTCGCCAGCTACCTGCTCTCGCGCACCGTGGTGCCCACCATGGCGAAATATCTGCTGGAGGAGCACGACGACGCCCGCACCATCGGCCGCCGCACCAGCCGCAACCCGCTCGTCCGCTTCCAGGCCGCCTTTGAAGCGGGCTTCGAGCGATTCCGCAACTTCTATCTCGGCCTGCTCACGCTGTGCGTGGATCACGCGGCGGTCTTTTTGATCTTTTTCTTTGCCTTCACGGCCATTTCGGTTGCCGGCCTGTTGCCGTGGCTTGGGCAGGACTTTTTCCCCACCGTCGATTCCGGCCAATTCAAGATTCACGTCCGCGCCCACACCGGCATGCGCATTGAGGAAACCGCCGCGCTCTGCGACCACATTGATGCGACCATTCGCAGCCAGATTCCCAGCGACGAGCTTGTCACCATCGTCGACAACATCGGCCTGCCCTACTCCGGCCTCAACCTCAGCTATTCCACCTCGGCCCCCATCGGCCCCTCGGACGCTGACATCCAGGTGCAACTCGCGCCGCATCACCACCCCACTGCGGAATATGTGGAGCGCTTGCGCACGGCGCTCGCGCGGCAGTATCCGGGCGTCACTTTCTACGCGCTGCCCGTCGACATCGTCACGCAGATTCTCAACTTCGGGCTGTCGGCGCCCATTGACCTGCAGATTGTCGGCCCCAAGGTCTACGCCAATCGCGCGCTGGCCGAAAAAATTCTCAGCGATGTGCGCATCGTACCCGGCGCAGTGGACGCGCGCATTCAGCAGCCCTTCAACTATCCCAACCTGACCGTCGACGTGGACCGCACCCGCGCCGCCGCCATCGGCCTGACCCAGGACAACGTGGCGCAGAATCTGCTGGTCGCGTTGAGCGGCAGCTTCCAGACCGCGCCCAGCTACTATCTCGATCCGCGCAACGGAGTCACCTACGACGTTGAAGTCATGTCCCCGCAGTACCGCGTCGATTCGCTGGCCGAGCTCAAGAGCCTGCCCATCTCCGGGTCGAGCCCTTCAACGCAAAGCGTCGGCAACGCGCCCACCGGAGCCGCTGCGCAAACCGGCGCGCCGGGCGCGCAGCCGCCCATTGAGGTGCTGGGCAACGTGGCCCGAGTGGTACCCGGCGCGGAGATTGGAGCCGTCAGCCACTACGACATTCAGCCGGTCATTGACGTTTACACCAACGTTGAGGACACGGACCTGGGCAGTGTGACGCGCGCGATGCAGCGCATTTTGGCCGCGCACAAGAGCGAGCTGCCGCGCGGCTCGCACTTCGTTCTCCGCGGCCAAAGCGAAACCATGGCGCGCTCCTATCGCGGCCTGCTGGCCGGGCTGGCCTTCAGCATTCTTCTCGTTTACCTGCTCATCGTGGTCAACTTCCAGTCCTGGATTGATCCTTTCCTCATCATCTCCGCGCTTCCGGCAGCGCTGGCCGGCATTGTCTGGATTCTTTTCCTGACCGGAACCCACCTGAGCGTGCCCGCGCTCACCGGCGCCATCATGTGCATGGGCGTGGCCACCGCGAATTCGATTCTTGTGGTCAGCTTCGCGCGCGAACAGATGGAGACTCTGGTGGGCGACGCACGACGCGCCGCGCTGAACGCGGGATTCGTCCGCCTGCGTCCCGTGCTGATGACCGCTCTGGCCATGATTATCGGCATGGTGCCCATGGCCCTCGGGCTGGGCGACGGCGGCGAGCAGAACGCGCCCCTGGGCCGCGCCGTCATCGGCGGCCTGCTGCTGGCAACCGTGGCCACACTCTTCTTCGTTCCCGCATTCTTCTGTCTCGTACACGGCTGGCTGGAACACCGCCGCGTTGTGCGAGCCGGAACCGACCCAGGCGCAGAAATGGACGAGTTCGATTAAGCCGCAAGATTTGGAGCATCACCCATGACCGAATCAAGAACCAATCCGCCCAATCCGAATCCATCGCCGCAAGCACGGCAACACGACGCCGCACACGATTCCGCGCCCGAAGCCGCGGCCATCTCGCCGCGCAAAGCCCTCTTCGGCGTTGTGGTGGCTCTTGTCGTCTTCGCCGTGCTCGCCGCCGTGGGCATCCTTGGCCGTTTGCACAGCGAAAAGGTTCTGGCAAGCACCACCACGGCCAACGCGCCACCCACGGTCATCGCGCTCGAAGCCAAGCCGGGCGCGCCCATGGATAGCTTTGTTCTGCCCGGCAACGTGACCGCGTGGACCGATTCGCCCATCTACGCGCGCACCTCCGGCTACCTGACCCGCTGGTATTTTGACATCGGCGCGCACGTCGAGAAAGGCGCGCTGCTGGCGACGATCTCCAGCCCCGAAGTGGACCAGCAACTGGCTCAGGCCCGCGCTGACCTCGCCACCGCCGAGGCCAACGCCAGCAACGCGCGCACTCAGGCACAGCGTTACTCGGAACTCGTCAAGTCTCACGCCGTCTCCGTGCAGGACACCGACACCTACGTGAGCCAGGCGGCAGCAGCAGCAGCAACCGTGCGCTCCGCACAGGCCAACATGGACCGACTGCGCGAGCTGCAATCGTTCGAAAAAGTCTATGCGCCCTTCTCGGGCGCGGTCACCGCGCGCAATGTGGACACCGGCCAGCTCATTGACGCCGGCGCCAACAAAGAACTCTTTCACATGCAGGCCATCCAGACCCTGCGCGTCTACACCAACGTACCGCAGCTCTACGCGGACACGGCAAAGCGCGGCCTCAAGCTCAACCTCACCTTTCCTGAGCACCAGGGCAAAACCTTTGTGGGCACGCTTGTCCGCACTGCCGACGCCATCGATCCCGCCAGCCGCACCCTCCTCGTCGAAATCGATGTTAACAACCGCCACGGCGAATTGCTGCCCGGCTCGCTCGCGCAAGTCCACTTCAAAGCGCCCGCCTTGCAGACCACTTATGTCGTGCCCGTTGCCGCGCTCATCTTCCGCCGCCAGGGCATGCAACTCGCGATTCTGAATGCGGACAATACGGCGCATCTCGTCCCCGTCACCATCGGGCAGGACGACGGCGCGACCGCGCAGATTGTCACCGGACTTGCTGCAACCGACAAGGTCATCCAGGATCCGCCCGACTCGCTCATCGAAGGCGAAACTGTGCGGCCCGAGCAGCCCAGCCAGACCGCCGACGGAGGCAATTAGCCATGCGTCTCCCGCGCCGCGCCGCATCGCTTGCCGCTCTTGCCGCGGCGGCGTGCTTTGCCGGCTGCAAGCCTGTTGGCCCGAATTATTCGCGGCCGCAGGTCACCGCGCCCGCGGCTTATGGTGAATCCGGCGGCGCAGACGTTTTTGAGCCTCCGCCCAATCCCAACGGCGGCGCATGGCAGCCGGCTTCACCCTCCGACGGCATGCTGCGCGGCGCGTGGTGGAAGGTCTACAACGATCCCGAGCTCGATCGACTTGAAGCTCTGGTTACGCCGAACAACCAGAATCTGCGCGCCGCCATGCAGCTTTATCTCGCGGCGCACGACGCCGTCGCCGCCGCCCGCGCCCAGCTTTATCCCACGCTTTCCGCCGGTCCCTCAGTCTCGCACAACAAACTCTCCGCGCATCGCCCGCTCAGCACTTCGTCCACATCGGTCAACTACAACGACCTCGTTCTCTCCGGCCAGGCAAGCTGGGAGCCTGATTTCTGGGGCCGCATCCGCCGTACCGTGGAGGCCGCCAGCGCCAACGCGCAAGCCAGCGCAGCCGACGCCGCCACCCTCGACCTCGCCTTCCACGCCGAGCTTGCCCAGGACTACTTCGAGCTGCGCGGCCTGGATGCGCAGAGCCAACTGCTCCAGTCCACTGTCACCGACTACGAGAGCCAGCTCGATCTGACGCAGAAACTCCTCGCCAACGGCATCGGAACAGATGTGGACGTGGCTCAGGCGCGCACGCAGCTCCAGACCCTCCGCGCCCAGCTCATCGACATCAGCCAGGCGCGCGCGCAGCTTCGCCACGGGCTCGCCACGCTGGTCAATCTCCGGGCGGGCCAGCTTGCATTGCCACCCGCTCCCAGCCCGTCATTGACTGCGCATCCGCTGCCGCAAATCCCCCTCGGCGTGCCCTCGCAGCTGGTTGAACGAAGGCCGGACGTGGCCGCCGCCGAGCGCCGCGTCGCCCAGGCCAACGCTGGGATCGGCATCGCCGTCAGCGCCTTCTATCCCGACATCACCCTCGGCGGCGCGGGCGGGTTTGAAAGCACCCATGGCGGCACGTGGATTCAGGGTCCAAGTGCGCTGTGGAGCCTGGGGGCGCAGGCAACGGAGCTCCTTTTCGACGCCGGACAACGCCGCGCGCTGACCAGCCAGGCGAAACACCTCTACGAGGCGCAGGCTGCAACGTACAAGGCCACCGTGCTCGCCGCATTCAATGAGGTCGAAGACCGGCTCAGCGATTTGCGCATTCTCGGGCAGGAGTCCGCCGCCGAGCGCCTCGCCGTTGCGGACGCGCAGCGCTCGCTCGCGCTCTCCAACCAGCGCTACCAGGGCGGAGTGACGAGCTATCTCGAAGTGCTCACCGCGGAGAACACGCTGCTCCAGAACCAGCGCACCCTCACCGATATTGAGACGCGGCGCCATGCGGCCAGCGTCGGCCTGGTCCGCGCCCTGGGCGGCGGATGGGACGTGACCCAACTGCCGAAGTAGATGGCCGCGCAGGCTGCGCGCGAACCCTCAGATTCCATTGCTGCCCTAGATTCCTTCGCCCATGGACACGTAATCGCTCAGCCGGTCCAGCTCCTCGCGATAGGCCCGGCGATCGGCCTCCTCGACCGCGAAGGGCTCAGAAGGTCCGCCCACTGGAACGACGCTTCCCTCCAGCCGGTCCACGCGTGCGGCCAGCGCGATAAGAACGTCGCTCAATGGGTCCTTGATGTCGTGCGGGTCTGTGATGAGCACGCGCTCTCCGTTGCGATAAACAATGTGCGCCGGCACGCCCACTACAGTCGAGTTCGGCGGCACGTCTGTCAGCACCACTGACCCTGCGCCCACGCGCGAGTTCTGGCCCACCGTGACGTTTCCCAGCACGTTTGCATTGTTGCCGATGAAGACGCAGTCGCAGATGGTGGGGTGGCGCTTGCCGTGTCCCTTGCCCGTGCCGCCCAGCGTCACACCCTGGTAGATGGTCACGTCGCTGCCCACAATCGCGGTTTCGCCGATAACCACCCCGGCCGCATGATCGATAAACAGCCTGCGCCCCAGCAGCGCGCCCGGATGAATGTCCACGCCGGTGAGGAAGCGCGCAAATTGCGACAGAATCCGCGCCGGCAGCCGCAGCCGCATGCGCCACATCCGGTGGCTGACGCGGTGAATCCACACCGCCCACAGCCCCGGATAGCACAACAGGACCTCAAACCACGAGCGGGCCGCGGGGTCCCGCTCCAGCACTGAGGCCACATCTTCGCGAATCCGTTCGAAAAGTGCCATATGGACCTTTGTTCATGGACAAACGACGGACGGAATCCCGTCCCGCGGGTCTTCGCCCGCAACCTACACGGCCACTGCCTCCGGCTGCATCGCCAGCGCACCGTGGCGCAGCACATCAAACAATGCGCTCGAAAGGTAGCGCTCGCCAAAGCTGGGCAGCACGACAACAATCAGCTTGTCCTTGTTCTCCGGCCGCGCGGCCACCTTCAGCGCTGCCGCCACCGCCGCGCCGGAGCTGATGCCCACAAACAGGCCTTCCTCCAGCGGCAGCCGCCGCGCCATGGCGATGGACTCGTCGTTGGTCACCTGCACCACCTCGTCGATCAGGTGGGTGTCCAGGATGGACGGGATAAAACCCGCGCCCAGGCCTTGTATCTTGTGCGGGCCTGGCTTGCCGCCGCTCAGCACCGCACTGTCGGTCGGCTCCACGGCCACCGCCTTGAACTCCGGCTTCTTCTCCTTGATGTACCTGGCCACGCCGGTCAGCGTGCCGCCGGTTCCCACGCCGGAGATGAGAATGTCTGCCTTGCCGTCCGTGTCGTTCCAAATCTCCGGGCCCGTGGTGTAGTAGTGGATGGCCGGGTTCGCAGGATTGTCGAACTGGCCCAGAATATGGCCATTGGCCGTGTGCGCCTTGATCTCGTCGGCCTTGGCCATGGCGCCCTTCATCCCGCCCGGTCCCGGCGTCAGCACAATCTCCGCGCCCAGCGCCTTCAGCAGCACGCGCCGTTCCAGGCTCATGGTCTCCGGCATGGTCAGGATGATGCGATAGCCCTTGACCGCCGCCACAAACGCCAGCGCAATGCCGGTGTTGCCGCTGGTCGGCTCAATCAGCACGGTTTCGCCCGGCTTGATCTTGCCCCGCCGCTCGGCGTCCTCAATCATCGCGTTGCCAATGCGGTCCTTCACGCTGGATAGCGGATTCTGACTCTCGAGCTTCGCCACCACCGTCGCCGGCAAACCGGCCGACACGCGGTTCAGTCGCACCAGCGGGGTCTTTCCAATCAGTTCTGTTACATTCGCGGCAATTCGCGCCATCTTCCTCTCCTCCATTTTGCTCTTTGCGCCCGCAAAAATGGTTGGGGACGCTGTGCTCTTGAATTTCAGGGAATGGGGTCCGCGAACTGCGGCGTATCGGATGGGGAAACCGGTGCGCTCAAGGAGCGCAACCCTGCATCGCGGCAGACACCAGGCGGGCGTTAGCGACATCGACGCATGCATCCAGCCTAGACCCGAAGCGCGAATTCTGGCAAGTCCCGGGGCCCGCTGGCCCCACCGAAAGCAGGTGGCATGTGCCCCATTCCTCCTGGCTTCCTCGCGATGAGTGGGCGGCAGGTCGGCGGCCGCTTGCGGCCAATCAGCAAATTCAGAAAGGCATCGTAACGGCGCCCAGAATTGCCCCCTGATGGGGCTCCTGAGCGAACAGGATCAGGTGGTGCCCTGCAGCGCCTCCAGGCTGAAAGCCGTCCGGCAGGGGAACATGAACGGACTCCTCCCCGTCCTGCTTGATTGTTGTCACGCGCGTCAACCCGCGCGCCACGGAAACATGCTGGAGCAGTCTGCCGTTGTTTTCTCCGCGCTGAACATTTGATTGGTCCGCGTCATCCGTAAGAACGGCAACAATATCGAGCGGGGTCGGCAGACGGCCAGCGACCGTAAACCGCACATCCACTCCAGACGCGGTGGCCGTGGAGGAAACAATGCGCAGGGCGAGATGGTCTTGCCGGGCGTCTTCTCGGAGAGCGCGCCCAAGAGCCCCGCCGTCACTGCCTACAAACTGGTCCCGTCCGTTCACCACCATCTGGGGCGTGTAAGGGCCTTCAGGAGAGAGTCGCGAGGCGTACTCACTCTGCCTCTCGGTAAACACCGACTTGGAATAGGGGTCTTTCCAGCCAAGATTGTTCCAGTAGGTCACGTGCTCACTGATGCCCACAATCAATTGACCGTCGTTGGTCTGCTTCAGGTTCACCCGGCGCAGCAGGGCATCGGCCGGCGGGCAACTGGAACATCCCTCCGAGGTGAACAACTCCACAATCGCCACGGAAGAAGGCTTATCACTGGAAGCGCCCTGCGGAGGAACGGCATGCGAGTCTTGATGGATGGCCAGGAGAGCAAGCGAAACTGCGAAGATGGGGCGAAGCTGCATACGGCTACCTCCAGCCACTCGGCTCTCATCTGACGCGCAGGCTCCCGCAAAGGTTACATGGTCACTCGCCAAGAGCTTGGGCGGTTGGCCCGCTCGCCCAAACTGCCGGGTGCCCCATTCATGCGCGTCCGCTGCGCATGAGTGGGAGACCACAAACCTCAATCAGGCCGGGTCACCCATTCCTCTTGGCCGTATCGCGGTGAGTGGGCCCGGCGGCCCGCTACAATCGCAGATCCTCGGCTGCCATCGCCGCCGCAATCTCCGGCATTCTCTCTTCAAACCCGCCCGGCGTGGTGAACGAGATGAACCCCGCGCGTTCCTCTCCCTGATTCTGAAAGTCATGCGGCGTCCCTCCCGGAATCACCACATAGCCGCCCTTTGCCAGGTGCCGCCACTCATCTTTCACATACACGCTCAAGGTTCCGGCAATCACATGGAAGACGTGGTCCTCGTCGTGAAAATGCACGCCCGGCCCGCGCGTGCGCGGCTCCATCCACCACTCTGAAACCGAGTAGCGGCCGTCCGACTCGCCGCAGTCTGCCTTGAAGATGGCATGCATCCGCCCCATCTCATACACGCGTCCCTCATCAGGAGGGATGACCATCGGCTTTCTCGCTGTCTCCACCTCGCTCATGAGGATGCTCTCCTCCTGCGGTTCATGGTCTCACTCTCCCGGCTGGGCTGCAACCGGCAGAGGGTTGGGCCTGCCTGTTCTCTCTGCCGGGGTGAGGATTTTGCTTTCCCACATCTCAAAATCGAGATGTGGGGCACCCAGAGTCAGTGGACGAACGAGCGGCCCGAGACCTGGGAGGTCGGTACATCTTGCTCGGCGGGATGATACACGAGGCTCGCCCGCCCTCCGGTATATCCTGAAGTGTTGCCGCGAGGCTTTGCGGATGCAGTTTGCCCCGCATAGCAATTCGGCCGCACACACACCTCATGAGCAAGCAAACCATCTCCGTCCACCTGCCTGACGGCTCTGTCCGCGAAGTGCCCGCGGGCACCACGCCGCTTGAAATCGCCAACTCCATCTCGCCGCGCCTGGCCGCGGCCTCCGTCGTCGCGCGCCTTACGCCCGTCGCCGCCGGCTCTCCTTCCGGCTCCGCTTCGGGCGCAGCAACCGGCTCCGGTGCGGCAACAGAAACTGGCTCAGAAAACGACCACCCCTCCGAGCACGCCATGTATGCCGCAGAGGATGCCGCCGCGCCGCGCCTTGTCGATCTCTCCGCGCCGCTCAATGAGGACACGCGCCTTGAGCTGGTGAAAGAGAACGATCCCGAGGCGCTGAAGGTCGTGCGCCACTCCGCCGCGCACGTGCTGGCCACCGCCGTTCTCGAACTTTTTCCTGAAACCAAGCTCGGCCACGGCCCCGCCACCGACTCGGGGTTCTTTTACGATTTTTATCGCGAAAAGCCCTTCACGCCGGAAGACCTTGCTGCGATCGAATCCAAGATGGCCGAGGTCGTTGCGCGCGATGAGCCTTTCGTCCACGAGTACGAGCCGCGCGAAAGAGCGCTGGCCGAATTCGAGCATGACGGCGACTTCATGAAGACCCACTTCGTCACGCGCTTCACCCAGCCCGGCGCGCAGGTCAGCTTTTATCGCAACGGCCGCTTCGTCGATTTCTGCCGCGGGCCCCACGTGCCCTCCACCGGCCGCGTCAAGGCCGTCAAGGTCACCAGCCTGGCCGGCGCCTACTGGCTGGGCGACGAAAAGAATCCGCAGCTCCAGCGCATCTACGGCACGGCCTTCTTCTCCCAAAAAGATCTCGACGCTCACTTCGCGCGCCTTGAAGAAGCCGCTCGCCGCGACCATCGCGTGCTGGGCAAGCAGCTTGACCTCTTCAGCATTCAGGAGCTGGCCGGAGCGGGGCTCATCTTCTGGCATCCCAAAGGCGCCATCATCCGCAAGATTATGGAAGACTGGATGCGCGAGGAGTGCCTGCGCCGCGGCTACGAGCTGGTGTACACGCCGCACGTGGCCCGCGTGAACCTGTGGCAGACCAGCGGCCACGAGGGCTTCTACGCATCCAACATGTTTACGCCCATGGAACTGGACGATGCGAACTATCGCATGAAGCCGATGAACTGCCCGTTCCACATTCTCATTTACAAGAACTCGCCGAAGAGCTACCGCGACCTGCCCGTGCGCTACGCCGAGCTGGGCAACGTCTACCGCTATGAGCGCTCCGGCGCCATGCATGGCCTGCTGCGCGTGCGCGGCTTTACGCAGGACGACGCGCACATCTTCTGCATGCCCTCGCAGATTGAGAGCGAGGTGGCCGCCTGCATCGATTTTGCCGAGGCTGTACTGAAAACCTTCGGCTTCTCCGAGTACAAGGTGGAGCTTTCCACATGGGACCCCAACGACCGCGCGCACTACGCCGGCTCAGACGACAACTGGAACCTCGCCATCCGCTCACTCGACAACGTGCTCAAGGCCAAGGGCATCGCCTACAAGACCATCCCCGGCGAAGCCGCCTTCTACGGCCCCAAAATCGACGTGAAACTGGTCGATGTTCTCGGCCGCCTGTGGCAGTTGTCGACGGTGCAATTCGACTTCAACCTGCCCGCGCGCTTTGAGCTCGAGTACGTGGGCGAGGACGGCGCGCGCCATCAGCCGGTCATGGTCCATCGCGCGCTCTTCGGCTCGGTGGAGCGCTTCTTCGGCGTGCTCATTGAGCACTACGCCGGCGCATTCCCGCTGTGGCTCGCGCCCGTGCAGGTGGGCCTGGTTCCCATCAGCGAGCGGCATGCTGGATATGCCGAAAAAGTCGCGGCAGAGCTGCGGTCTGCGGGCTTAAGAGTGGAAGTGGACGCGCGCAACGAGAAGATGAACGCGAAGATCCGCGACTTCGCCAACCAGAAGACGCCCTACATCCTGGTCTTCGGCGACAAGGAGGAGCAGGCCGGCACGGTCAGCGTGCGCACCCGCGGCAAAGGCGACGAGGGCTCCATGCCGCTGGCGGATTTCATCGAGAAGGCCAAGGCGCTCGTCGCGAGCCAGTCGACGGAACTCTAACAATCAGTTTCTGGCGTCCACTCCACATGCACGTGCACGTGACCTTCGCGCTCCCTTCCCACTCTTTCCCGTTTCCGCACGCGCTTGAACTCTGCTATCGTTCCTGCTACCGGGAAAACCCACGCTCATGCGCCGCCTCATCTCTCTGCTGTTGCGCTTCGGCTCACGTTGCGGCTCCACTGCCGCCGCAAGCCTTCTTCTCGCGGCATCGTGCACGCTGCTGCACGCGCAAAATCCCCCATCCACGCCGGCGCCAACGACCGCGGCTGCGAAATCCGCACCTGCCGCGACGACACCTGCGTCGGTCCCTGCCGGCCAGCCCAAGCCGGCCCCGCCTGCAACGAACTCCGCAGCTTCACCCTCCAAGCCCGCCGCGCCCAAGCCGCCCGACTTCTCCCAGGAAGCCCTGGTCTTTGACCGTCTCTACACGCGCATCCGCATGGAGGCCGACGGCACCGGCACCCGCGAAACCACGGCGCGCATCCGCATCTTGGCCGACGCCGGCGTGAAGGCCATGGCGGTGCTCACCTTCACGTATACGGCCTCGAATGAAGAAGTCGACATCGGCTACGTCCGCGTCGTCAAGCCCGACGGCTCCATCGTCGTCACGCCGCCCTACAACGTGCAGGACCTGCCCGCCGACGTGACGCGCGCAGCGCCCATGTACTCCGACATCCACCAGAAACACGTGGCCGTGCGCGGCCTGGGAGTGGGTGACACGCTCGAATACCAGGTGACCCTCCACATTCTCAAGCCCGAAGTTCCCGGCCAATTCTGGTTCGAATACACCTTCGACAAGAACCTCATCATCCTCGACGAGCAGCTAGATCTCGATCTGCCTGCCGACAAACCCGTCACCGTGGCCAGCGCCGACGCGCAGCCCACCGTCACCGTCGCCAACGGTCGCAGGCTTTACCACTGGGCCAGCTCCAACCTCGCCCGGCCTGACCCCGAGCATCCCAAGTCCACCAAGTACTGGAAGCCTTCCGTGCAGGTGACCACCTTCACAAGCTGGCAGCAGATTGGCGCGTGGTATCAGTCGCTGCAGCAGCAGGCACTCACCATCACGCCTGACCTCCAGGCCCACGTGGACACGCTCATCCGCGGCCTGGCCACGCCCGAAGACAAGCTCCACGCAATCTTCCGCGACGTGGCCCTGCACATCCATTACGTCGGCCTCGAGTTCGGCATCGGCCGCTACCAGCCGCACAACGCCGACGATGTGCTGGCCAACGAGTACGGTGACTGCAAGGACAAGCACACGCTGCTGGCCACCATGCTCAAGGCCGCAGGCATCCAGGCCTGGCCCGTGCTCATCAACAGCAGCCGCGAGCTGGACCCCGCCACACCCTCACCCGCGCAATTTGACCACGTCATCACGCTCGTCCCGCTCAACGGCAAACTGCTCTGGATGGATTCGACTGAAGAGGTTGCGCCCATCGGCACGCTGGCCGGCACACTGCGTGACAAGCAGGCCCTCGCCATTCCGCCGGACAAGCCCGCCTACCTCATCCGCACCCCCGCCGACCTGCCCTACGCGCAGACCTTCGACTTCACGGTCACCGGCAAGCTCAGTGACCAGGGCCAGTTTACCGGCCACTTTGTGCAGACCTTCCACGGCGACGTGGGCACGCTGTTGCGCATCGTCTTTCGCGCCACGCCCCAGTCGCAGTGGAAGCAGCTTGTGCAGGCTTACTCCAACGCCACCGGCTTCGGCGGAGTGGTCACCACTCCCACGGTCTCGCCCGTCGAGCAGACCAGCCAGCCCTTCCAGTTTTCTTACGACTACACGCGCGACAAATTCGGCCAGTGGGACGAGCACCGCATCTCGCCGCCCTTCCCGTCCAGCGGCTGGGAAACCGTGCCCGGCGCACACCAGATCAAGCCCGGCGACGACATCGACACCGGCTCACCCGGCACGCAGGACTTCCGCGCCACCGTGCAGTTGCCGTCCGGCTGGACCATGGACCCACGCAAAGGCATCGACCTCGTCCAGCCCTGGGCCGAGTACCACTCCACTTACACCTTCAAGGACGGCACTTACACCGCCGAGCGCCGCGTGGACATCAAGAAGGACAAGGTGCCCCTCGCCGACTGGGACAAGTACCTCGACTTCCGCCACGCCATCTACGAGGACGAGAACTGGATGCCCACCATCCTTCCGCCGGGCGGCAACTCTGCATTCGGCTCGGGCTCATTCTATGGCAACCTTGATCCCGCATTCGCGGCCATGATGCGCAGCTTCGCTCAGGATGTAAGGCCCGCAGTCGCCGCAGGTCGAATCCTGATGGCAGACCCCGCGCCTCCGGCCGCAGATGTGGCCCATGCGGTCGATCTCGCCACGCAGGCTGTTCACGCAGCCGAAGACCGCACTTTAACGCTCGCCACGGACGATCCGCATTCGCTTTACCCCATGGAAATACTCGCCTGGGCATGGTGCACCCGAGGATGGGCTGCGCTCGACGCGCATGATCTGCCGACCGCCGAAACCTATCTTCGCGGCGCGTGGCAACTCAACCAGGACCAACTCACCGGATACCAGTACGGACGCCTTCTTGTCGCGCTCGGCAAAAAGGCCGAAGCCGCTCACCAGTTTGAGCTCGCCTACGCCGCTGACCCGCGCATCCCCTTCCGCGATTACCGATACACCGAATACGGCTTAAGCCCGCGCATCGCCGCGGCCTATCGCGCCCTCACCGGCCACGCTCTCAAAGGCGGCGACCTCAACCACGGCGCCTACGACGGCAGCCTGCGCGCTCAGCTTGACAGCATGGAGGAGATTCACCGCTTCATCCGCACCACCAAACTCACCGGCTCCGCGCTTTTTGCCCTCGCCTTTCAAGAAGGCAAGCCCACGCAAGTTGCACTCCTGGGCGGAGACAAAAGCTTCCGCTCGCTCGAATCCGCCCTCAAGGCCCACCACTTCCCGCCGCAGCTTCCCCTGGGTTCCAAAGCCCGCCTGCTGCGCGAAGTCCGCATCATCTGCTCGCCCTGGGCCGGCTGCGACGCCTACCTCCTGGCACCCACGTCTCTCGCGATGCCCCACGCCGACTTGCCCATCCACGCCATCCATTTACCCCCGCTCACTCTGCAGAAGGGCTCCAAGGTTATCGACCTTCCGCTGAAGCCGCAATAAAAACAGGCCGCCCCTGCTTGGAGCAGCCCGCGATCATCACTCCCGCAGAAATCTGGACAGTTTTTCTGCCGCGCAAGCGGCCTCTGCCCCACCGCAGGTGGTTACGCGTTGATCGCCATTCCATCCACCGCCGCATACGCATCCAGCATGGCCTCGGCCAGCGTGGGGTGCGCGTGAATCTGGAAGATCATCTCCTCCACCGTGCCCTCCAGCTCCATCACCGTCACCGCCTCGCTGACCAGCTCCGTGGCCTGCGGGCCAAGAATATGCACGCCCAGAATCTCCCCATACTTCGCGTCCGCCACAATCTTCACAAAGCCGTCATGGCTGCCCACAATCGTCGCCTTGGAGTTGCCCGCGAAGGGAAACTTGCCCACCTTCACCTCGTAGCCTTTTTCGCGCGCCTGCGCCTCGGTCAGCCCCACGCTGCCAATCTGCGGCTCGCAATAGGTCGCCGCGGGAATCCTGTCCTTCCGCACCGGCCTGAACTTTTTGCCCGCAATCTTTGTCACCGCCACAATGCCGCTCATCGCGCCCACGTGCGCCAGTTGCGGCAGCCCGGCCACAATGTCGCCAATGGCAAACACGCCCGGCTCGGCCGTCTCCTGCGCCTCATTCACCTTCACAAATCCGCGGTCCAGCTCCGCGCGGGTCTTTTCCAGGCCCACGTCGGCCGTGCGCGGCGCACGGCCCACGGCCACCAGAACCTTCTCGGCCTCTTTCTCCACCGTTTTGCCGTTGGCCGCCGTCCAGGTCACCTTCACCCCAGCCCTGGTCTTCTCAATCTTCTCCACCTTCGCGCCGGTGTTCACGTCCATGCCGCGCTTCTTGAAGAGCCGCGTCAGCTCCTTTGACACTTCCTCGTCCTCCACCGGCACAATGCGCGGCAAAAACTCCACCAACGTGACCTCCGAACCGAAACTCTGAAAAATCGAGCCGAACTCCACGCCCACCGCGCCCGCGCCAATCACAATCAGCCGCTTCGGCGGCTCGCTCACCGCCAGCATTTCAATGTTCGTCAGGATGCAGTCGTCCGGCTTGAGCCCGAACATCATCTTCGCTTCTGACCCCGTGGCCACAATCACGTGCTTCGCTTTCACCTCGGTTGCCGCGCCCTCCGGTGTCTGGGTCAGCGCCACCGTATGCACGCCGTCCTTTGCGGACCCGGTCAACTTGCCGTAGCCCGCAATCACCGTCACCTTGTTCTTCTTCATCAGGAAATCCAGGCCCTTGGTGTGCCTGGTTACAATCGCTTCCTTGCGCGTCTGCACCGCGGCCCAGTTCAGCGCGCGCCCCTCCACGCCGTCAATGCCGTACTCGGCCGCAAGCTTCAAGTGGTCCCACAGCTCGGCATTGAATAAAAGAGCCTTGGTGGGAATGCAGCCCACGTGCAGGCACGTGCCGCCCAGCACCGGCGCAGACTCAATCAGCGCCACCTTCAGCCCAAGCTGCCCGCCGCGAATCGCCGCCGTATACCCCGCCGGCCCGCTGCCCACAATCGCCACATCAAACACCGTCGTCTCCGCCAACGCGCACCTCGTTCCCCGCGCCCGGCCTGTGCAGACAGCGCGGTCTTGCCACACATCAGTCTAAATGGATGCGCCCATTTCCCGGTCGCAAGACCCGAGTGCGCAACTGAGTTAGAGATGTGCCCCGGCCAGATCAAGGACCGCGCGAAGTGTCTCCGCTTCATCTCCGAAGGCCGCAATCCACTTGACCTCCGGTTCCCGCCTGAACCAAGTCCTCTGTCGCTTCGCATAATTCCTGTGCCCCTGCTGCGCCGCGGCAATCGCTTCCGCCTCGCTCCACTCGCCGCGCACCACGCTCAGAGCCTGCCGATAGCCCAGCGCATCCAGCGCCTTCACCGGCCCATAGCGCGCCAGCAACCCACGCGTCTCCTCCACCAGCCCTGCGGCAAACATCTGCTCGCATCGCCGGTTCAATCGCTCATACAGCTCCGCGCGCGGCGGGTTCAACCCAATCCGCAGCAGCCGAAAACCCGTCAGCGGGTTCCGCGCCTCGTCCGGCTTCGCCAGCACGTCGCTCATTGGTCTGCGCCCCGCCAGGCACACCTCAATCGCGCGCATCACCTTCGCCGTGTCGTTCGCGTGAATCTCCGCTGCACGCGCCGCATCCAGCCGCCGGAGCACGCGATGCAGCCAAGGTGCTCCGCGCTTTTGCGCCGACCGCTTCATTCGCTCGCGCAAATCGGCCTGTCGCGCCGGGCCGGCAAACAGTCCCTCCGTGAGCGCGCGCAGATAAAGCCCGGTTCCGCCGGTCACAATCGGCAGCCGGTCCCGCGCTGAAATCTCCTTGAGCGCAGCCCGCGCCGCACGGCTGTAGGCGCCCGCGGTGAACGGCTCATCGGGATTAGCCACATCGATCAAATGATGCGGCAGCCGCGCCCGCTCTTCCCGCGTCGGCTTTGCGCTGCCCACATCCATCCCGCGATAGACGGCCACCGAGTCGCAGCTCACCACCTCGCCCGCGAAGCGCTCGCCCAGCGCCAGAGACAGCGCCGTTTTCCCGCTGCCCGTGGGCCCCAGCAGCAACACCGCAAGCGGCTCGCGCCCCCCCGCAAACGTCATCGGCTGCCCACTCCGTCCACTCCGGCTCTCCGTTCAAAAAGCGGCTCCGCGCCGCCCGTCAACACCGCATCACTGACAACTGAAAGCTGACGGCTGTTAGCTGTTCTCACCAATGCCACCACCCGGCCGGAAAAATCCACTTTGGATTGGTATGCGCCAGCCACCACGCCACCGCCACGGCCGCCAGCATCACCATGCCCACCGCCTGGTTGCGCACCGTCACCCGCCGCTGCGCCTCGCGCGCTTCTTCGGCGGCCTTCTGCTCGTTGTACGGCGTAATTCGGCGGTCCACCATGGCGTCTCTCAAATCCCGGCCCGCGCATACCGCGGCCTACGTTCCACGCCTCAGTATAGGAGAAGTAAAATCCGCCCACGGCGGTTTGACTTCCCCGGCCCCCATTGCGGACCATAGCCTGTCGGGGGGCAGCTCACCTCAAATGAAAGTTCTCATCCTTGGTTCGGGGGGCCGCGAACACGCGCTGGCCTGGGCGGCAAAGCGCAGTCCGCGCGTCACTGAGGTGGTTTGCGCGCCCGGCAACGGCGGCATGGCGCAGATTGCCCGCTGCGTGCCCGCGGACCTGAAAGACCCGGCCTCCATGCTGCGCCTGGCCCAGGCCGAGCAGCCCGGCCTGACCATCGTGGGCCCGGAGCTGCCGCTCTCGCTCGGCATCGTGGACGAGTTGCAGCGCCTTGGCCTGCGCGCATTCGGCCCTTCGCGCCAGGCGGCGATGCTTGAAAGCAGCAAAGCCTTCGCCAAGCAGTTCATGAAACGCAAGAAGATTCCCACGGCGAATTACGCCGTCTGCACCACGCTCACCGAGTTCGAGAAGGCCATCGAATACTTTCACCCTCCGGTCGTGGTCAAGGCGGACGGCCTGGCCGCCGGCAAGGGCGTGCTCATCTGCCCCTCGCGCAACGCCGCGCTTGAGGCTGCGCACGGGCTCTTCACCGGCACGCTTCTCGGCACCGCCGAGCAACAAATTGTCCTCGAAGAATGTCTCGAAGGCGAGGAGATCAGCTTCCTTTGCCTCTCAGACGGCACGCACGTCGTTCCGCTTGCGCCCGCGCAGGACCACAAGCGCATCGGCGAGGGCGACACCGGCCCCAATACAGGCGGCATGGGCGTTTATTCCACCAACGACATGTTGGAGCCGCACATGGTCGAGTGGATTCTGCACCACATCGCCCAGCCCACCATCCGCGGCATGGCGGAGGAGGGTGCGCCGTTTGTGGGCGTGCTTTATTGCGGCCTGATGATGACTCCGCGCGGCCCGCAGGTGCTGGAATTCAACGCCCGCTTCGGCGATCCCGAGACCCAGGCCATTCTGCTGCGGCTTGAATCCGATTTGATTGAAGCCCTGGAAGCCTGCGTGGACGGCCGCCTGGCCGGAACCGGGCTGCGCTGGAGCCCCGGCGCCTCTGCCTGCGTCATCGCCAGCTCATCGGGCTATCCGGGCAGCTACCAGACCGGCCTGCCCATCAGCGGCCTGGGGCCCGCGGCGCAGATTCCCGGCGTGCAGGTCTTCCACTCCGGCACGGCCCGCGTGGGTGGCCAGACCCTTACCGCCGGCGGCCGCGTGCTGGGCGTCTCCGCGCTTGGCGACACGCTGCCGCAGGCGCTCGCCCGCGCCTATCAGGCCATGGTTGAAATCTCTTTTGACGGGATCTACTACCGCCGCGACATCGGTCACCGCGCCCTGGCCAAGCAGCGCTAAGCTTTTCCGCGCGGCTGGTTTTTCAGGAGAAGTTCGCGCCTCGGCACGTGGCCGCAATTGTCGAGCACACGCGCACCTTCGCGCGGCTTTGCCCCTTGACTGGCCCGCGCCGCGCCCGCTGTCTTAAGCGCCCACCGGCGTCGCGCCCTGGTGCTTCTGGAAGCACGAGCGGCACAGCACCGGACGCCCCTGGGTCGGCTTGAACGGCACCGTCGTCGAGGTGCCGCAATCCGAGCACGTGGTCCGCGTTTCCGACCGCACCCGCGAACTGCCGCTGGCGCGCTTGGCCTTGCACTGCTTGCAGCGCTTGGGGTCGTTGGTGAATTGTTTGTCGTGGAAGAAAAGCTGCTCGCCCGCGGTGAAGACGAACTCCGCGCCGCAGTCGATGCACTTCAGAACGCGATCAGTAAATTCCATGGCCGGCTTCCCGAAAGAAGGGAATTCTCAGATATCGGCCTTGACTCTCAGCAGCGCCGGTCCGGTTTCCCTATCTTCGTGCTTTCAAAACCAAGGGCCCCGGTGCCGCCAAAATTCGGCGGCAGTTCTGGTTCATTTCGCTCCGCGCGTCGGAGCACCGTTGCATTCTCGTCTTGACTTGCGCCTATCGACGAGAACGAGGGGGAAAGAAAGAATCGCGACAGACCGCCCCACGCTTGTCTGGCCGTTTCTGCCCTGCCTGCGCTCTTGCTGCCTGCCGGGGAGGGGCGGTGCATGCCACGATTCGGTTTTGCTGCCCTGCTGCTTAATCCTGCTCTTTGCGAGCCTTTTTGCGATTCCGCTTGCGCGCCAATGCCGCTTTCACGCGGCGCTTTTCGCCCGGCTTCAGGTAATAGGAGTGACGCTTCACTTCCTTGATGATGTCCTCCGTCTGTACCTTCCGCTTGAACCGGCGTAGCGCGTTTTCCAGCGGTTCGCCTTCTTGTACGCGAACCTCTGCCAAGAGATTCCACCTCCAAACATGCTTGTAAGCTACTTAATCATACTGGAATTCGCGCTTTTCCGCGCTTTTCCAGCTCTGATTTTTTCCTCCGCTCGCCTCCCCCGCCGCGCCTCCAAACCGGCCCCAGGTGCAACGGGCAAACCGCCCATCTTGCGGAACTCCCAAGGGTTGTGCCGCGTACCCCCACAAAGAGGCCTCCCCATGCGCATCGCACTCCGATTCGTTGTTCCCGCTCTTCTGCTTCTGCCGATCCTTGGCGTATCCCAGCGCGGCTTTTCCCAGCCTGCCCACTCCCAGCCCGCCCGAGCCGTGCAGCCACCGCCCGTTCCCGCCCCGCCGGCCATCGATGCACAGGTTCGCACCCTCATGGCCCGCACCCACGCCAACGGCATCGCCGTCGCCGTCGTGGACCACGGCAGAGTCCGTTATCTACACGCCTTTGGCATCCGCAACGCGCAGGGTGGCCCGCTGACCACCCACACCGTGATGTACGGCGCATCGCTCACCAAGACAGTCTTTGCCTACACCGTGATGCGGCTTGTGGACCGGCACACGCTCAGCCTCGACACACCCCTCCGCGACGACCTTGACCATCCGTTGCCCAGCTACACCGACCCTGCCATTCGCCACAAGTACGCGCCTTACCAGGACCTGGCGGGCGATTCGCGCTGGCGGCAGATTACCCCGCGCATGTGCCTCACCCACGCCACGGGTTTTGGCAATTTCTGGTTTCTTGAGCCGGACCACAAGCTGCACATCCACTTCACGCCCGGCTCGCGCTTCAGTTACTCCGGCGATGGCTTCGTATTGCTGCAATTCGCCATCGAGCACGGCCGCAAGGCTCAGGGCCTCGGCCTCGACGTGGGCAACCTGACCAACGCTATGTTTGGCCGCCTTGGCATGACCCGCTCAAGCCTTGTTTGGCGCGCCGATTTTACCGCCAACAATGCCGGCGGATGGGACGACCACGGCAAGCCGTATCCGCACAACCGCAACAGCAAGGTGCGCGCCGCCGGCTCCATGGACACCACCATTTCTGACATGGCGCGTTTCGCCGCGGCCCTGGTCAGCGGCCGGGGGCTCAGCCGCGCCTCCTTTGCGGCAATGACCGGACCGCAGGTTCACATCACCACCGCGCACCAGTTTCCCATTCTGCTGCCGGAGCTGCCGCCCAGCCGCCAGCGCAAGGATCTCTACGCCGGCCTCGGCGTCATCGTCTTCAATGGCCCGCAGGGCCACGGCTTCTATAAAGGCGGCCATGACAGCCAGACGGCCAACACCATGGTCTGCCTCAAGGCCAGCCGCCGCTGCGTCGTCATCCTTTCCAATGACGTGCGTGCCGAGGCAGGCTTTGCGAATCTCGTCCACTTCATCCTGGGCTCCACAGGCGTCCCTTACGACTGGGAATACGGCGACTATGCAGGTCATTCCTGAACTCTCCCCGCGCCCGCGCCGTTCTTCCGCCCGTCCGTGCCACAACAGGTGTACTAAACTTCTACCTTGAGGCGCGCGCCATGATCCGCACCTACCGGGGCATTACCCCCACCATCCCGGCCTCCTGCTACGTCGACCTCTCCGCCCAGCTCCTCGGCGACGTGGTCCTCGGCGAGAACTCCTCGGTCTGGATGAACGCCGTCCTCCGCGGCGATGTCCACTCCATCCGCGTGGGCGCAAACTCCAACGTGCAGGATTGCTCGGTCCTCCACGGCCAGCGCGACCTTTACCCGGTCCAAGTCGGCGACTGGGTGACCATCGGCCACAACGCCACCGTCCACGGCTGCATTGTTGAAGACGAGGTGCTCATCGGCATGGGCGTAACCGTGCTCAACGACTGCCGCATCGGCGCGGGCTCCATCGTCGCCGCCGGAGCCGTGCTTCCGGAGCACACCGTCGTGCCCCCGCGCACCCTCTGGGCCGGCGTACCCGCCAAACAGCGCCGCGAACTCGGCCCCACTGACCGCGCCCTTATCCTCGAATACGCCCAGAACTATCTCGATTACGTGAAAATCTACCTCGCGGAGGCTGGCCAGTAGATGCAGATCAGACCCCTCCGGCTCCCGCGCGCCTTCGCAACTACTGCTTTCGTTCTCCTCCTCGGACTCTCCGCCGCCGCACACCCCGCCCTTGCGCAGTCTCCAACTTCTCAGCCTGCAAACCCTCAGGCCGCCTCAAGCGTCCCGCCCAACGCCCCCGAGCCCCACGTCACCCTGCGCGACCTGCCGCACAATCTCCTCCATGACCAGGCGGACCTCTGGACCAGCCCCGCCCGCCTGCGCGGTTCAAACATCGCCGGCCCCGCCGCGCTCGTTCTGGGCACCACGCTGCTCATCACCACGGATCACCAGGTGATGTCCTCCGCGCTCCTCAACAATCCTTCGCTCAACCAGCACGCAGTCACCGCCTCCAACGGCCTCATCGGCGGATTCCTCGCCGCGCCCGCCGTCTTTTATGGCCTGGGCCGCATCCATCATGACGACCACGCCGCCGAGACCGGCATCCTCGCCGGCGAGGCCATCGGCGACAGTCTCGCTGTGAATGAAGTGCTGAAAATCGTCTCCCTGCGCGAGCGGCCAACGGTGGACAACGCCCGCGGCCGCTTCTTCCAGACCGTCGTGGGCTTTAATTCCTCGTTCCCGTCCAACCACGCCATCCTTGCCTGGTCGACGGCTTCCGTCATCGCCTCGGAGTACCCCGGCATTCTCACCAAAATCACCGCATACGGCCTGGCGACCGGCGTCAGCGTCGCCCGCGTCGTAGGCCGCGAGCACTTCCCCTCGGACGTGCTCGTCGGCAGCGCCCTCGGCTGGATGATTGGCCGCTATGTCTTTCACCGCCACAGCCACGGCTACTAGCACCGGTCCATCCTCCTTCAGCCACGCATTTCCGTTGTCCGCCCTTTCCAACCCGTGCTAGACTTTGCCATCTTCTCCCCCTTTTCGCATTCTGTGCTTCTCGTTCTCGGACAAGAATTCCCCGGCAAAAAATTCCCTGATTCAATTCCCTGATTCACTGATTTGAGGTCTCCATGGCTTCTGGCACGCAGGGACTCACCGCGCCCTCCATCCCCGCCTTCACCGGCCGCAACGGCCTCGTCGACAAGTACTTTTACTTCGTCATGTCGTTGCTCATCGCCGGCCTTGTCATCGCCGGTTTCAGCCGCACGGTCGACCAAAACCTCATCCATGCCGCGCCGGCCCGGCCGCTTCTGCTCTGGTTTCACGGCGCGGCCTTTTCAAGCTGGGTCGCGTTCTACATCTTCCAGTCCGCTCTCGTCCGCACCCACAATGTCCGCATCCATCGCACCCTCGGCTGGTTCGGCGTCGCGCTAGGCGCGTGCATGGTCCCCCTCGGCATCACCATCGCCGTCATCATGAGCCGCTTTGATACCCATATCCTCCACGAGCCCGGTCAGGCGCAGTTCCTCATCCTGCCCTTCTATGACATGGTGGCCTTCGGAACCCTGTTCACCCTTGCCATCCTCGGTCGCGGCAAGCCCGAGCTCCATCGCCGCCTGCTCTTCATCGCCACCTGCTGCCTGCTCGATGCCGCCTTCGGCCGCTTCGGCTTCCTCTTCAACCACCACCTCTATCTGCCCTGCCTCGACGGTGTCATCCTCCTCGGCGTCGTGCGCGATCTGCTGGTCAACCGCCGCGTCCACAAGGTCTATCTCGTCACCCTGCCCATCCTGGCCTTCGCGCAAACCTTCATCACTTACACAATGATCACGGCCCCCGCCTGGTGGATGCACATCGCCAACCGCATCATCGGATAGCGGCGCGGCCCACGCCAATCGCCGCTTGCAATTCCATTTAATTGTAGATACAATTAAATCGTGCTCGTCTGGAATGAGGCAAAACGAAAGGCCAACCTCAGCAAGCACGGGCTCGACTTTCAGGATGCCTGCCTCGTCTACGACAACCCTGACAAGTGCACTTATGAAAGCCATCGTCCGGACGAGTCCCGTTGGATGGATATCGCCATGGCCGTGATTCACGGCCGGCTGTTGACATTGATCTACACGCGGCGAGGGGACGATATTCGAGTCATCTCATTCCGCCCGGCGAGCCGAGAGGAGCGCAAGCAATATGAAAAAGACAGCCTCTAAAACGGACTGGAAGCGCGTGCTGGCTCATCAGGAGGGCGATCGCATCCCTTTTGCGCCGGAGGATGGCCCCTACGATCCCAATGACGCTGCGGCGGCGCGCGCATGGCTCCAGCAAGCGGATGTCACGCGCAAGGGCAAACTCGTTCGCCGCGGCAAGCGCGGCCCGCAGAAAGCTCCCACCAAGAGGCTGGTCTCGCTGCGCCTCTCGCCGGAGGTCGTTGACCACTTCAAGGGCACAGGCCCCGGCTGGCAAACCCGAATCGACACCACCCTGCTCAAGTCAATCAAGAAGCGGGCGTAAAGGCACTCCGAGCAGCTTCTATGCGGCCTTCACATCCTCGGCCCAGAGCCATGCAGTGATCGCCTCTTTGATGTTCGCCAGCGCTTCCTGCTCCGTCTTGCCTTGAGAGACACATCCGGGCAATGCCGGGCACTCGGCCACGATCCACCCTTCCTCGTCTTTTTTCAGGACCACGTGAAACATCATCGGCGAACTCCAGCGCGGGCCACGTCGCGCATACCCATTTATACCCCAAACAGCTCCGCCCTTATGATGTGTTTCGCCACACTTTCCCCCACCGGTCTCAAGCCTGTGAGCACTCTCCAGTTAAACTGGAAAGGCCATGTCCACCCTGAAAGCCGTGCGCGGCACTCGCGACCTGCTGCCGCCTGAAACCGCACTCTGGAACCGCATCGAGGCCACAACACGCAGCGTCTTCGCGCGCTACAACTTCGGCGAAATCCGCACCCCCGTCTTTGAGGACACCGCCCTCTTCGCCCGCGGCGTGGGCGAGGAAACCGACATCGTCTCGAAAGAAATGTACACGTGGGAGGACCGCGCCCGCGCCCAGTCAGAGAAGCCGCAGTCCCTCACCCTCCGCCCGGAAAACACCGCCGGGGTAGTTCGCGCCTACATCGAGCACAAGCTCGGCGACTCCGGCCAGCTCCAGAAGCTCTATTACATCGGTCCGCAGTTCCGCCGCGAGCGCCCGCAGAAGGGCCGCTACCGCCAGTTCTCGCAGATTGGCGCCGAGGTCATCGGCCCGCCCTCGGCCGGCAGCGAGAGCCCCCTGCGCGACGCCGAAATCCTGGAGATGCTCGCCACGCTGCTCAACGAGCTCGGCATCACCGGCTGGACGCTGCACCTGAACTCCGTCGGCTCCGCCGAAGACCGCGCGCGTTACAACGAGGCACTCCGTGCCGCATTACTCCCTGTGGCGTCCCGGATGTGCATCGACTGCCAGCGCCGCGCCGTCACCAACCCCCTGCGCGTCCTCGACTGCAAAGTTCCCGAGGACCAGCCGATTCTCTCCGCGCTGCCCAAAATCGCCGACTCGCTCGGCGAGGACGCGCGCGCCCACTTCGCCCAGGTCACCGCCGCGCTGGACAAGGCCGGCGTGCCTTACACGCGCAATCACCGCCTCGTCCGCGGCCTGGACTACTACACCCGCACCACCTTCGAGTTCACCCACGGCGGATTGGGTGCGCAAAACGCGCTGCTGGGCGGCGGCCGTTATGACGGCCTCAGCGAGGCTCTCGGCGGACCGCGCGCACCGGGCATCGGCTTCGCCATGGGCGAGGACCGTCTTGTTTTGACACTTCAGTCGCAGGAGTTGGCCCCACCGCAGGTGGCCCACGCGTACATCGCCCCGCTGGGCGAAGCGATGAACCCCCACGCCCTCGCCCTCGCCCGCAAGCTGCGCCGCGCCGGCCTCACGGTCGAGCTCGGCGACGGCAGCTTTCGCCTGAAAAAATCCTTCGAGGCTGCCGACAAGCTTGCCCGCCGCATCGTCATCCTCGGCGAGGACGAGCTCCAATCCGGTATCCTCACAGTGAAGGACTTCTCCACCGGCAACCAGACCAAGGTTCCGCTCGCCGAGCTGGCCTCGCATCTCGCGGGCAAAGAATAAGGCCGGGATTTAGGCCCGAAATAAGGCCGAACATAAGGCCAAAAATAAGGACTGATAGTAGTGCTCGACTTCTTAGGCAACCTGGAACGCACGCACATGTGCGGCGAACTGCGCGCGGCTGACGCCGGGCAAGATGTGGTCGTCATGGGCTGGGTCAACCGCCGCCGCGACCACGGCAACCTCATCTTTCTTGACCTGCGCGACCGCACCGGCATCGCGCAGATCGTCCTCGACAAGGAGCTCGCGCCTGAGGGCCACTTGAAAGCCGAGCATGTCCGTCCCGAGTACGTGGTCGCCGCCGTCGGCAAGGTTTGCCTACGCGACCAGGACGCCATCAATCCCAAAATGCCCACCGGCGAAATCGAAATCGAGGCCACCGAACTGCGCGTCCTCAACGACACGCGCCTCGCGCCCTTCTCGCCCTCTGAGGAAGCCATCCAAAACGAGGAAGTCCGCCTCAAGCATCGCTACGTGGACCTGCGCCGCGCCGAGATGCAGCGCAACTTCCGCCTGCGCCATGACATTACCCGCGCCATTCGCGAAAGCCTTTCACGCCAGGGCTTCCTTGAAATCGAAACCCCCATCCTCACCAAGTCCACGCCCGAGGGCGCGCGCGATTTTCTCGTCCCCAGCCGCGTGCATCCCGGCGAGTTCTTTGCTCTGCCGCAATCGCCGCAGATCTTCAAGCAGATTTTGATGATCTCCGGCTTCGACCGCTACTTTCAAATTGCCCGCTGCTTCCGCGACGAGGACCTGCGCGCCGACCGCCAGCTTGAGTTCACGCAGGTCGATCTCGAGATGAGCTTCCCGCGCCAGGAGTCGGTCTTCGCCGTTGTTGAAGACTTTCTCGCAGCGGCCTTTGCCGCCGCCGGCATTGCGCTGCCCACTCCGTTCCCGCGCATCACGTACGACCAGTCCATGCAGCAGTACGGCACGGACAAGCCCGATCTGCGCCTGCCCGGCCTCGCCGACGTGCGCTCCGCATTTTCTAACGAGGCCCTCGCCACGCTCGCAATCGATCCCGCGCTGCCCGTCGTCGCCTTCCGCATCCCTTCGGTCGGCGAGCTCAGCCGCAAGGAGCGCGAAGACAACCATCCCCTCTTCGACAAGAAGAAGGGCGCAAAATTTATTGACGATTTTAAGCGCCTGGCCAAGAGCTTCCCTGACTCGGCAGTAAAAGTCCGCGAGCTTGTCGGCGCATCCGACGCGGATTTCGTGATCATCGTTGCCGGCGACCCCACGCACCACATCAAGGCCAGCGACACCAAGTTTGAAGGCCGCCTCTCCGAGCGCGAAATCAACGTCTACGCCGCCGCCGGTAACTTCCGCACCGAGCTGGCGAAGAAATACGCCGAACGCCACGGCGCTTTTCACGCAACGGACAAACTTCTCCAAAACGCCGGACTGCGGAGCAGCGCGTCACTCGATGGTTCCGCCGCCTTCCATCCCATCTGGCTCGTCGACTTCCCGATGTTCGAGTACGACCTGGCCACGCAGCGCTGGGTCCCCGCGCACCATCCCTTCACCGCGCCGCATGAGGCGGACATGGCGAACCTCGTCTCTGATCCGGCGAGCGTGCGCGCCAACTGCTATGACCTCGCCATGAACGGCCTCGAACTCGGCTCCGGCTCCATCCGAATTCATCGCAAGGATGTGCAGCAGGTCATCTTCCAGTCGCTCGGCATCAGCGACGAAGAGGCTCACAAGCGCTTCGGCTTTTTCCTGGATGCGCTCGAATACGGCACACCGCCCCACGGCGGCATCGCACTGGGCCTGGACCGCATCGTGATGCTGCTCACCGGCGCCACCAGCCTGCGCGAGGTCATCGCCTTCCCAAAAACAGCCAAGGCTATTGACCTGATGGCCGACGCGCCCACCACCGTCACCGACGAGCAGCTCAAGGAGCTTCACATCCGCGTGGCGCTGAAGAGCTAGTCCCCTGCCGTCTCCAATCGCCGTGCGTTGCTATTCGGACTGCTCCGGCGCGACCGCCTCTTTGCTGCGTGCGACGCCGCCCTTCCGTTCAGCCAGAGCTTGCAACAGGTCCGGTCCAACAATCATCACTAGACCGATGACCCAAAGATAGTGGCCAACCGCGGGAATATAGTCTCTGTAGACTAAAAAGAAAATCCATGACCACGCCATGCAAACGAGGACGAGACCGCCGATCCATCGACGAACGCGAGCTACTCGCTTAGAGACGGGCAAACAGAAATACACAAGCAGTAGTGGATTTGTAAGTCCCGGAAGAAGGAGCATGCGAAAAAATCGCTGCCCTTCGGCAGTCAGACCGACGCCAGGAATGAATCCAGCGACGCCCCAAACCATCGAAATGAATGCACAGAAGTAGCCAGGAAGAAAACCACCGTTGCTGGTACCAAAATCAACAGTACGTACCGCAGGCAGAAAGTAAGAGACGACATAGAGAATGAGCCCGACCCATCGCACTGCAAGCGAACGAGACATTCGGACGACATCGGCTCTTACCCTCAATCACCTGCCGTCTCCAGCGCGGGCCCGGCGGCCTTCATCGCCGCGTAGTCCATCCCCAGGCAGGTGCCCAGTTCTTCAAAGCACTGCTCCCAGCGCGGGCGGTCTTCGTCCGGAACGGACTGCTCAGTTTCATTCAGCGTGCGCAAAATCCCGTACCAGATGTTCTGCGCCTGCCACAGGTTCTGCTCAAACGGCAGCTCCACCAGCAGGCGCGCCAGCGTCAGCGCGCGCTCCAGCATCTCGAGGGATGCATCCGACTTCTGCAGCTCCACCATCGCCTGCTTCATCCGCGCGTCTGCAAGGTAGCTCAGCGTCAATGCATCCAGCACCACATCGTCTTCCTTCGCCAGATGCAGATAGGAGCGCAACTGCACCTGGTCAATCGGGTCCGCCTCCAGCGCCCGCCGCAGTCCCGCATTGATGGCGAACCCCGCCGCCAGCGTCAGCGCCGGAGGCTTGGGCAAACCGGACTGCGCAAGAAAGTGCAGCAGGCTTGCGTGATCGCGATAGATCGTCGTCAGCGAGCTCTCAATGTCCCCCACTGTCGAGTTCAGAATCAGTTGCACAATTCTTCGCTGCTCATCGGTGAACAGCGATGTAAGCGAGTAATCCGCCCGCCCGTAGTAGCCGTCGAGCAGCCGAATCACTTCAGGAAAGTTCGCCTGCTGCACCTGCCCGGCGACCTGTGCCGCAAAAGTCTCAAACACTTCAGCGTCTGCCTCTTCATACACCTTCACTGCCGCCGTAATATTCTGGTCGCCAAAGTGCAGCACGGCAAAGGAGAACTCCCGCTTCATGCCAGTAATCGTGCTCGCAATCCCGGCGCGTCCCAGCGCCAGTTTTCCGCGCCCCGACGTGTAAATCTCATAGGAAATCCTCCGCACGTGAAAGCAGAACAGATCCATCTCCTGGCCGTAGGACGAGAACATGCTGCTGATCGCATAGTGCGCGGCCAGTTGCTCCATGCCCAAACCCATGCTGTGAATCTTTTCTTTGTAGATGCGCGCGCCGTCTCCGGCCGCGGCCACGTTTGACCGCGCATCCTTCAGCCGCGCCAGAAACGCATGCTCCAGCCCCGCTGCCCGCTCGCCAAACAGCAAGCGAGCCAATTGCAGGACGCGTGCCGCGTACGCGATCACCTGCACCGTTTCAATGCCGGAGATGTCGTCAAAGAACCAGCCGCAGCTTGTGTACATCAGCAGTGCGTTGCGCTGCATCTCCATCAGCATTTGCGCGCGCACCCGCTCATCCTCGCTCAGCGCGCGGCTCTGGTGCGCCTCAAAGAACCGATCTTCCGGCTCGCGCCCGCGATGCAGAATCACGTCAATGTAGCCATCGCGCGCCTGCCACACGTCGCGGAAGAGCTTGGCGCCCTCTTCCTCCGTGAGCGGAATCAACGCGTCGCGCAGTTCATCCAGCCCTTCGCGCAGCGGCGTGCGCCATTTCTGGTTCCACCCCGGTACGCCGCCGCTGCACCCGCAGTCACTGCGCCACCGCTCCACGCCGTGCGCGCAGCTCCACGAGGTGTTGTCCTCGATCTCGCACTCCTCCTCGGGCGGAAACTGCGCCAGAAAACTTGCGTAGTTCGTCAGCCGCACCGTCTCGTCCCGCTCCAGCAACCGCAGCGCGTAGGCCAGCGCCATTTCGCCGTAGCGATGATGGTGCCCGTAGGATTCCCCGTCCGTCGCCACATGCATAAGCTGCGCCTGCGCTTCGTCCTTGAACTCCTCCATCAGCCGCGCCGCAAACCCATCGCCAGAGTTCAGCAGCCCCTCAAAGGCAATCGCGCGCGAGGCCGGACCGTCATAAAAGTAGACAGCCAACGACGCTCCGGACTGGAACCGCATCGCGTAAGGCCGCCGCGTCTCCACCGTCGCGCTCGGAGTCGGCGACCACACCGCTCCCTCCTTCAGCGCCCGCACGCGCCTGCACTGGTGCGGCGCAAGCACCGTGAATTTGATTCCATGCTCGGCCAGCAGCTCCAGCGTCTCAGTGTCCGCTGCCGTCTCCGCCAGCCACATCCCCTCCGGCGGCCTGCCGTAGTGCTGCTCATAGTCGGCAATGCCCCAGCGAATCTCGGTCACGCGATCCCGCCGGTTCGCCAGCGGCATGATGATGTGGTTGTAGACCTGCGCCATTGCCGAGCTGTGGCCTTTGAAACTCTTTCGGCTCCTCCGCTCCCCGTCCAGAATCATCGCGTAAGTGCGCGGCGCATTCTCCTTCAGCCAGCTCAGCAGCGTGGGCCCGAAGTCGAAGCTGATCCGCGCATAGTTGTTCATGATCCGCGTAATCCGGTTTTCGCGGTTCTGGATGCGCGCCGCTCCATTGCTCGCGTAGCACTCCGCGCAGATGCGCTCGTTCCAGTCGTGATAGGGCGCCGCGGAGTCCTGCGTCTCCACCGCCTCCAGCCAGGGGTTCTCCCTGGGCGGCTGGTAAAAGTGCCCATGAATGCAAATAAATCGTTTGCTCGATGCCATCCGCTTCCTAATCGCCCCGCGCGTTTGCCGGCGTTTCGCCTATTGTAGGGCCGACCGCCCGGCCGCCGGCTTGCCCTTGGCCAGATCGCAGGCGCGCCACAAGTACCAGCTCGCCACCGAGCGATACGGCGTCCACTTCTTGCCGCGGCGCAGCATCACTTCCGCCGTCGGCAGATCCGCTGCCTCAATCGGCCGCGACTTCGGCGCGCGCTGAAAGGTGAGCAGAAAGCCCTTGCGAACGCCGTAGTCGGTGACCGGCAGCACGTCCGGACGCCCCATGCGAAAGATCAACAGCATCTCCACCGTCCACGGTCCAATGCCGCACACCGCCGTCAGCCGCTTCACAATTTCGGCGTCCGGCATCCGCTGGATGGCCGCATGCGTGGGCACCGTGCCGTCCAGCGTCTTCGCTGCCAGGTCGCGCAGCGCCTTGATCTTGTTGCCGGAGACTCCGGCCGCGCGCAGCGGCTCGTCCGGTGTGTCCAGCATTTGCCTCGGCGTCGGGTCGCCCCCGAAATACTCCCGCACGCGCCGGTGAATCGTGGCCGCTGCCTTGCCGTGCAGTTGTTGATAAAGAATGGACTCGATCAGCGATTCGAAGGGCGAAGGCGAGGCGTCCAGCCGCAGCGCAAACTCCCCCGCGCACTCCATCAGCACGGCCAGCTTCGCGTCCGCGGCCCGCAAATGCTCCACCGCCTCGGCCGCGTCGAAAGGCAGCTTCCGGCTCTTTCCACTGTGCATCATAGGCGACCAGTGTACCGCGCCGGCGCCATCAGTCCACTGTCTCCGAAGCCGCTTCCAGCCCCCGCCGCCGTGCTCACCCTCAAGCACTGCCCCGGCCGGCTCATACGATCGCTCAAGGTCCGCGGCGTGCTGGTGCTTCTCGAGCCCCGCATCAGGAGCCAGCGATTCGGCCGGAGATTCCTCAAAAGCCAGCCGCCGTATAGGATGACGACGGGGATTGTGGAGGTGGGGAGGTTTTTTCGCGAAGTGAATTTAGTGAACGAAGCTCATATTCAAGCTCAACGGCTGAGGAAGGAGTAAGCGCACTGTAGGATTCCTTGATGGCCATTCTATGGAAGCGAGGTTGAACCCCCGATGAGCAATAAGCAGAACTCTACAGGTCACCCTTCCCTCAAACCGTTGAAAGGGAAAGAAAATGTCAACGCGGCCTACATTGCTCTGGCGCGTCGAGAATTTGCAACATCCTCGACCGAGATCGAAATCGACGACGATCCCGCTGTGAGCGTTGCAGAGGGTGGCGCGTGGGTCTCCGCGTGGCTATGGGTTAGCCACCTAGAATCGCACCAAAGTGAAAAAGATCAGCAGGCGCAGTGAATCGTTAGAAGAAGGCCCGGAACGTTTCTGGCCTCAGTCGCAAGCTCCGATCAAGTGGCGGAGCGATCGTAAAAATGCGCGGCTGTCTGGCAAAGAGATGTACCCGGTAAATGCACCAGTCAGCAGGCCTCTCCACCGCAAGTTCACATTCATTGCGACTTAGAAAGAATGGCGTCCGTGCTGCGCCGTTTGTAGTTTTCACCTCAATCAAGCGCTCGTGGCCATGCGGATCAAACGAAAACACATCGTAGCCCGCGCCGTCTCCATCTTCTGCAGCTACCCAGCGAACTCTTCTCGACAAGTCTTCGCGATCAGCCTTAATGAGTTGACTGCGCTCAACCTCCAAAACGAAGGCCTCTCCCGCCTTTCCAAGGGAACGGTTGCGGTGATCTCGTTCTACAGGATCGAACTTCCTTACCAGCCGCTTCAAACACTCAGGGATGGGTCGCTCTGCGGTTGCCGGCGAGGGAGCCTTAACAAAAATGGCCGATGATAGAGTCGATTCTTGAGGGCTGGCCGGGGAAGCGTCCAAGATTCCCGGGTGCAGAGTTAGATATCGGTCGATTGCGTCGAAGATAGCGTTCTGATAATTCCGCTTCGGGATGTAGCCGGGTATCCAAGGGAGCCCAAGCTCATCAAGCACAGCGGAGATATTCTGGTGCTTAAATTCGATTGAACGATGTGTGCGGCCAACCTCTGCCATGAGAGCCGCGCTGTGCCTAGACTTGACGTACGGCTTTGAAGCCAAATCGGCAGCGAGCATAGCGAAATAGTCAGTGATGATTGCGTCGAGCTCATCATCTCGCCACGGCTTTCCGATTTTTTCTTCATCAGCCATTACACTCGCGAGCATACTAGCGATAATCACTTATACGTGAAAGATTTCGGCTGGCGTATACCTGAACGTTGAATTCATAGGAATCGCGGACAATGACTCCCCACGACGTGCTCCTCATCATCGACGTGCAGAACGATTTCTGCCCCGGCGGGCGGCTGGCAGTGCCTGATGGCGAGGCCGTTGTCGCTCCCATCTGTCGTATTGCGCCGCTTTTTGAGCATGTGATCCTCACGCAGGACTGGCACCCCGCAGGCCACTCGTCGTTTGCGTCCACTCACGCCCATGGCCATTCCGGCAAGCAGCTTTACGAGCAGATTGAGTTGAGCTATGGTCCGCAGACTTTATGGCCCGACCATTGCATTCAGGGAAGCAAAGGCGCGGAGTTCCATCCCGATTTGCACATCTCGCAGGCTGAGCTGATTCTGCGCAAGGGATTCCGCCCGGAAATCGACTCCTACTCGGCGTTTTTTGAGAACGACCGCACCACGCCCACCGGCCTTGCCGGCTATCTGCGCGAGCGCGGCCTGACGCGCGTCTTTCTGGCCGGGCTGGCCTATGACTATTGCGTAGGCTACTCGGCGCTCGACGCCCGCCGCCTCGGCTTTCCCGCCGTCATTGTTCGTGATGCCTGCCGCGCCATTGACCTCGGCGGCTCGGCAGCCCGCATGGAGGCCGAATTTGCCCAAGCCGGCGTTGAGCTCATCGAATCCGCACAGATTTGAAGCCGTGCAGCTTCTGGCCGTCACACCTGCCGCTGAAGTCGCGAAAGACGTAGAATCGCTTCAGAGCGGGCCTGCGTGCGCCGCTCGCACGGCCATGTCCCGCAACTTTTACATTCTCGCCGCCACGCTTGGCTTCTTCGCCCTCTTCGCCGGTGGCATGATGCTGATGCCCTCCAGCTTTCAGCCCGGCCTGCCCGCCAACGGTTCGCTGTGGCGCATGATTGCGCTGGTGATGCTGCTGGCTTCGCTGGGCTCGGCGCTCATCGGCGTCTTCAGCAACCTGTTTGAACAAGTCGATCGCCGCAGCGAGGAGGCTCGGCTGGCTGCGCGCCGCAAGCGCCGCGACGGCCCCGGACACTGAATCGCGCCAGCACGCGCCGCAATCTCCCACCCCGCGCAGGCCCTAAAATGAGAAGGGGGACGATTCCCTTTAGAAACGAGCAGACGCCCATGTACGAAGTCACGGTGGAGGCCGGATTTTCCTCCGGACACTACCTCCGCAACTACCACGGCAAATGCGAGAATCCCCACGGACACAATTACAAGGTGCGCGTGACGCTGCGCGGCGCCGCGCTGGACGAGGCCGGCCTGCTGCTGGACTTCAAGCTGCTGAAGCAGGTGCTGCGCCCGGTGATTGACCGCATCGACCACCAGATGCTGAACGACCTTGAGCCCTTCACGGTGCTGAACCCTTCGGCCGAGAACATCGCCAAGTTTTTTTTCGACGAAACCAATCGCCAGCTCGAAAGCATGACCGGGGGCCAAGTCCGCGTGAAGGACTGCACCATCTGGGAGACGGACTCGACCACGGCAACCTATTTCGAGTAGCCGCGGGCAAGTGGCCGCGCCAATCCGCTATTTCATCTGGTTCGACTTCGACTCGAGGTACTTGTCAAAAGGAATTTCAAAGTAGAAAAGCTGCCGCCCGTCGGCATTGCGCAACTCGTGCAGGTACAGCTTGGAGTGCGGCAGCGGGTTGTCGAGCTGCGAGACGTCGTACCACAGGAAGCCGGCACGCGTGGTGTGGGGCTCGACGACCATCGCCTGGTACTCGAACTGGTCAAAGTCCGCCTCGATTTCCTTATTGCTGCCCTTCGGCTTGAGGTGGATGGAGGGAATCGGCGCTGGCATGGGTATCTTGCTGCCCATGCGCTCCTTGCGGGTCATCATCCGCTCCACGTCCTCGGGCTCGGCGGCCTGAATCTCGTCGCCGGCCGGCGTCTCGAAGAGGATGCGGGCGTCGCGCAGGCTGATGGGCCGGTCTCCGAGATTGGTCACGATGAGCCGGATGGGCATGACGCCGTGGCTCAGGTAGTCCACGCGGAAGATGGATTCCTTTTCCCGCGTGTCATAGGGTTCGGCGGCAATCGCCACCTTCTCCCTGGGATGCACCTCCACATCCGCGTAGGTTGTGGCCGACTCCGCTGGCGGCGCTTTGTGGGTGCGCGCCAGCGCGGGCAGGGCCGCGCAGGCCACCATCAGCGGTAATGCTTTCCAAGCCCTCATGGTTCTGCTCGACTGTATCATTTAGGGTTTAGACCGGCGGCAGGGAATTTCCGTCACGCAGGATGAGAATCTTCGTCTACAATCTCGCGTTACTGGCGGTTCTGCTTCTGGGGGCCCCCTGGTGGATCTGGCGCATGGTCACCACGCAGAAATATCGCGAAGGCCTTGCGGCACGGCTCGGCCGCATTCCCTCCTCACTGCGTCCGGCTGCCGGCGCTCGGCCCGTTCTCTGGCTGCATGCGGTTTCGGTGGGCGAAGTGCTGGCCGTGAGCCGGCTGGTGAGCGAGCTCGACCGCGCCCTTCCTGACTATCGCGTCCTTATCTCCACCACCACGCGCACCGGCCAGCAGCTTGCCCGCCTGCGCTTTGGCGCGGAGCGTGTTTTCTTTTTCCCGCTCGACCTGCCGTGGGCCGTGCGCGCCTATCTCCGCGTGCTGCGCCCGCGCATGCTCATCCTGGCCGAGACCGAATTCTGGCCCAACCTGCTGACGGCCTGCTTCCGCCAAAAGATTCCAGTTGCCGTGGTCAACGCGCGCATCTCTGACCGTTCCTGGCCACGCTATGGCCGCCTGCGCTGGTTTTGGCGGCCGCTTCTGGCGCGCCTCAGTTGCGTGCAGGCTCAGAGCCCGCTGGACGCCGAACGCCTGCGCGCCCTGGGCTGCCGTGGGGAACGTGTTGCAGTCTCCGGCAATCTCAAATTCGATGTGCGCGCGGCCCAACGGGCCGGGATTGCGCAAACCCTCCGCGCGCTCGCGCCCACGCAGCGATTTATTGTTGCGGGCAGCACGCTGGAGGGCGAAGAGACCGCACTGCTTGAAGCCTGGCCCGCGCTGCAAAAGGCCGAGCCCGACCTTATCCTCGTCCTGGCTCCGCGCCACCCGGAGCGATTCGCCTCGGTTGCCGAGCTGCTCCGCGCTTCCGGCCTGCAATTTACGCGCCGTTCGGAGTGGCCGGCAGACTTGTCCGATTCGCTCGCTCCTCTCCGGCCCGGCCAAATCGTCCTGCTGGACTCCATCGGCGAACTCGCTTCGGTTTATTCGCTCGCGGCGGTTGCGTTTGTCGGCGGCAGCCTGTTTCCCACCGGTGGCCACAACCCGCTGGAGCCCGCGCAATTCGGCGTGCCCATCGTGATGGGACCGCATTACGCCAACTTCCGCGCCATCGTGGACGATCTTTACGCCCACCACGCCCTCCGCATCGCGCCCAGGGAGCAGCTCGCGCAATCGCTTGCGGGCCTGCTGGCCGATTCAGAGGGTTCGCGCGCCATGGGCGAGCGCGCCCGCAAAGTCTTCGAGCAGCAATCGGGCGCAACCGCGCGTTCCCTCCGCGCACTTCAAGCGCTGCTTGCCACCAAGGAGGCCACCCGATGAAGCGTCCCTGGATGCTCCCCTTTGTGCCTCTCTATGCCGCGGGCCTCGCCTGGCACAACCTGCTGGTCAAAATGGGCTGGGAGCCGGTGAGGCGGCTGGATCTCCCCGTCGTCTGCATCGGCAATCTCTCCACCGGCGGCGCCGGCAAAACGCCGCTTGCCATTGAGCTTGCCCGCCTGCTCACCACCCGCGGCTTCTATGTGGACATCCTCTCCCGCGGCTACGGCCGCCGCACTTCAATCGCCGCGCGCGTCCGGCCAGCGGGCGTTTCCGAGGATTTTGGCGACGAGCCGCTGCTGCTGGCCCGCGAGACCGGCCTTCCCGTCTTTGTGGATTCCGAGCGCTACGCCGCAGGGCTGCTGGCCGAGGGCTACATTCCGCAGGAAGATGCCGGCCGGCCCTGCGTCCACCTGCTCGACGACGGCTTTCAGCATCGCCGGCTCGCCCGCGCCGTGGATATTGTCATGCTGAACCTTGAGGACTGGCAGGACGCGCTGCTGCCGGCAGGCAACCGGCGTGAATTCCTCTCAGCCCTGCGCCGCGCACACGTTCTCGTGATTCCCTCGGAGGAACCCGAGCTCGAATCTGTCTTGCGCAAATGGGGTTGGCAGGGGCCGGTCTGGCGGCTCCGCAGAAAGATGCGGGTTCCCGCCGTCGAAGGACCGCTGGTCGCCTTTTGCGGGATTGCGCGGCCAGCGCAGTTCTTCAAAGGCCTGCGCGCCGCGGGCCTCACCCTCGCCGCGCAAACCGCCTTTCGCGATCACTTCCCCTACAACGTGGCCAACTGCTACCGCCTTATTGACTCGGCGCGCGCCACCGGAGCCACGGGCTTCCTGACCACGGAAAAGGACCTTGTGCGCCTTGGGTCGCTGGGGGGCGTGCTGCGCGACCATCTGACGCTCGATGCGGTGCATCTTGAGGTCGCGCTCGAAGAGGAATCTGCCGCGCTCGACTGGCTTGCCGCGCGGCTTGCCGCGGCCGCATGCGCACAACCCATGTGAGAAAATCAGAGCTTGCACACGCAGTCCAAGTTTCGTCTCCTGGTGGTCCGTCTGGGGGCCATGGGCGACATTCTGCATGCCCTGCCCGCGGTTACGGCGCTGCGGCGGGCGCATCCAGACTGGCAGATTGACTGGGTCGTCGAGCCCCGCTGGAGCCCGCTGCTGGCTGCCGTTGGAGCCCGCGGACGTGAGACGTCGGGGCCCCATCCACGCCAGCCGCTGGTCGATCGTCTTCTCTTTGCGCGCACCAAGGACTGGCGTCGCGCTCCCTTTGGCTCCTCGACCCTCCGCGAGCTTGGCGCGCTGCGTCGCGACCTGCGCAAGGCGCGTTACGACGCCGTGCTCGACCTGCAGGGCGCATTGCGCTCGGCCGTGATCGCCCGCCTCACCGGTTCCCTTCGCCGTATCGGCGAAGCCGAGCCACGCGAGCGCGCCGCACGCCGGTTCTACACCGATCGCATCGCCACCACAGGCGCGCATGTCATCGAGCAGGACCTTGAGCTTGCCTCCGCCGTCGCCGGCGATGAGCTGAGAGCCGTTTCGCCCTTGCTCCCTTTTGACCCCGAAGCAGAAGCCTTCGCCGAAGAGCTTTTCGCCCGGAGCCCGGAGCGTCCCGCGATTCTCCTCAACCCCGGCGCGGGCTGGGGCGCCAAGCGCTGGCCCGTCGAGCGCTACGCCGCCGTGGCCCACGCCCTGGTCAATCGCGGCTTCCGCATCCTCATCAACAT
>JBAUEO010000038.1:0-3218 GCA_049678625.1 Occallatibacter sp.
GCATTTCTACAACGGCGATCGCCGGTAAGCGGCGAAACCCGCTGGACGACAAAAGCTGAACGACAAGATCTGAACGAAAAGGCCTGAACGAAAATAGGGAGCGCCCGGTTCCATGCGAGCCGGGCGCTTTGCTGTGTATGCGCAGGCCGGCGGATGCGCGTGGAGCGGAGCGAAGAAGCGGCCTCAATCCGGGCGATGCAGACGGGAGAGATAGCGCGGACCTATGCCGTGGACTCCCCGAGCACCAGCCAGTGAAACTTGCCGGCGTGGGCGTCGGAGAGCGTCGCAAAGCCGGCGGAGGCGAGCTCGCGCATGGTCAGCTCTGCTGTGAGGCGGTGCTCGAGCGGCGGGCCCGCTACGCGTTCCACGTCGGGCCGCCAATCCAGGATGGCGATGCGGCCGCGGGGACGAAGAATGCGCCGAGCTTCGCGCAGAACCCGGGCGCGATCGTCGAACTCATGCCACACGTTGGCGAGAAAGGCAAGGCTGCAGGATGCATGGGGCAGAGTTGTCGCGACAGCCTCGGCACCGACGAGGCGGATGTTGCCGCTGCCGGAGAAGGGGAGCTTCTGCTTTAGGAGATCGAGCATCTCCTCCTGTGCGTCGACGGCATAGACCATTCCCCGCGGACCCGCCGCGCGAGCCAGGGGCAGCGCGAAGTAACCGGTTCCCGCGCCGATGTCGGCGATGATGTCGCCGGGGCATGCGCCCGCCGCCGCAACAATCTCCTCGGGGGGCAGCCACTCAAGCCGCTCGGGCGCTTCAAGGCGATGCGCTTGGGAGGCGTGGAATCGGCGTTCTTTCATGCGGGTTTCGCCTGGCATGCGAGTTTCACCTGACTGCGCAACTTGGATCCTTCAGGCCCATGGTGCGGAAGACGGTCATGGCCGGGCACCAGTTGGTCAAGGCGGACTGAAAGAGGTTGAGGCCCACGAAGGCCGTGAGCCACAGCCAGTAGGGAGATACATAGTGGGCCAGTGCGAGCGAGACCAGCACGACGAAGCCAGCCAATAGACGGAGAGCGCGTTCGACGGTCATTGGGATGCTCCTTCTTGCGGAGTTCCGGATTGTGGGGGATGAGGCTTACAGACTATCTCAGCGCGGCGTTGCTGTGAACCAAGGAATAGAGGCTGACGCTTGCGCCCCCCACGATGGCGGCGGCGGGGGCGGCAACAGGCCATGTAGACTGGTTGTGCTCTGCCGCAGGCCAATTGGGCCGAAAAGGCGCGAAGGACGTGAGCGGAACCCGCGGAATGGGGTTCCGAAAGGTGAAAGCGGCATGGGCAAGGACCAGCCACGATGAGCACCTCCACCGAAGGAAGCATGAAGATGCCGGAGAGCCCGGCGCCCGCCAGCAAGCGCGGCTACAACCTGTTTCTACTGGCGGTGGCGGGGCTTGGCGGCCTGCTCTACGGCGTGGACGTGGGCATCATCGGCGGGGCGCTGCCTTACCTACAGGCCACTTCGCACCTGACCAACGCGCAGCTCTCGATCATTGTGGCGGCGGTGCTGCTGGGCAGCGTGATTTCCACGCTTTTTGCGGGCATGATCGCCGACTGGATTGGCCGCAAGCCCTTCATGGTGATCAGCGGCGTGGCGTTCGTCCTCAGCATTCCGGTCATCGCGCTCTCGCAGGGCTACGCGCCCTTGTTTTTCGGGCGGCTGCTGCAGGGCACCAGCGCGGGATTCATCGGCGTGGTGGTTCCGCTCTATCTGGCCGAGTGCCTGGCGGCGGACAAGCGCGGCAAAGGTACGGGCATCTTCCAGTGGCTGCTGACGCTGGGAATTTTTGCGGCGGCGATTGTGGGCATTTACTACAGCTATCGCGTGGCCGACGTGACGCGGCTGGGCGATGCGAAGGCTCTGTTTGATTTCCAGAACCAGGCGTGGCGGCGGATTTTCTGGGTCTCGCTGCCGCCGGGCGTGCTGTTTGTTATCGGCAGCCTGATGGTGGGCGAATCGCCGCGCTGGCTCTTCCGGCGGGGGCAGCGGGAGAAAGCCCATGCAGCGCTGCTGCGCTCGCGCACGCCGGAGCAGGCCGCCAAGGAGATGCTCGAGATGGAGGACGCCGTGCGCGAGACGCGGGTGCGGCGGAGCATGGGCGAAGTGGTGGAAGACCCGCTGCTGCGGCGCAAGTACATCATTCCCTTCCTGCTGGCCTGCGTCATCCTGTTCTGCAACACAGCCACCGGCATCAACTCGCTCATCGGCTTCAACACGTCCATCCTGCTGCAGAGCGGACTGAACGATCTGCAGTCGCACTGGGGCTACGTAATCTTCACGGCCTTCAACTTTCTGATGACGATGATCGGCGTGATGCTGGTGGACCGCAAGGGGCGAAAATTCCTGCTGGTGCTGGGCACGTCGGGTATCATCGTCTCGCTGGTCGCGGTGGGCGGGATGTTCCTGAGCAGCGAGCACGCCAGCATCGACTGCCACGGATTGATTCAGCAGTCAGTCACGAAGGATCAGTCGCTGACCCTGCACTTTACACCGAAAGAAGCGCAGAAGCTGCTCTCGGAATCCGGCTACACGGGCAGCGCGATTGAGGCGGGGCGCGCGTCGTTCGCGGTGATTTACTCCTACGGCGGATTCACGGCGACGACGAGCTACGTGCGCTCAGACGATCCGGGCGCGGCGCCCTTGCGCATTACGCGAGAGAGCACCGTGCCGGCCAACGCGGTGGAGGCCGTGTTCCAGAATCCTTTCGCGAACCTGGCAGTCGCGCGCACCGCGCCGCTGCACATTGTGAAGGCCATCATGGGGCCGGTGCCCGACGTGCAGCACGGATGGCTCATCGCGCTGGGGCTCTATGCGTTTGTGTCGTTTTACGCGATGGGGCCGGGCGTGTGCGTGTGGCTGGCGCTGAGCGAGCTGATGCCGACGCGCATCCGGTCCAACGGCATGAGCGTTGCGCTGGTTATCAACCAGCTTGTGTCCACCACGCTGGCGGCCATTTTTCTGCCCTTCGTCAGCAAGTACGGCTACTCGTCCATCTTCTTCCTCTTCGCCGGCTTCACGGTGGTCTACTTCCTCACCGCCGCCTTCCTGCTGCCGGAGACCAAGGGCAAGACCCTGGAGGAAATTGAAGCGCATTTTGAAGGGGCGCGGAGCTAGCGAATCAAGACGAATCAGGGCCGTGACGCGGACGCTGGCTTGCTGCCGGCCGAAGCGGCGGAGGATTGCGGGGCCGCGGTTCCGCCGGGCTCCGCAGAGGG
>JBAUEO010000039.1:0-11852 GCA_049678625.1 Occallatibacter sp.
AGCGAGGTGACTTCCCGCACTGCCTTGATGGTGTTGATCTTGTTGGCGCCGGCATCTTTCAGGATGACCTGGAATTCGGTCTTCTCCTCAACCGCCGGAGCCGCCGCACCCGCCGCGCCGCCGGCAACCATCACCGGGGCCGCCGCGGCCGCGGAAACGCCGAGCCGCTCTTCGAGCTTTTTCACCAGAGCCGCCGCCTCCAGAAGGCTGAGGCTCACAATCTGTTCTTCCAACTGCGCGATGTCTGCCATGTCTGTTCTCCAATCCGAACCATTTGAATTCTTTGTTGCCGGCCGCCCGGCCAATCTGAAAGTTTCCGATGCGCCAGACCCGCGCACTTCCTGATTGCCTTTGCGACCCTAACCCTTGAAATCCTTGGCACCCCGCGGGATGCGTCCGCGGCAGCCCCTAGGCTGCTCCGGCAAACTTTTCCTTCTCGACGCCCTGGCCCAGAACCACCGCCATGTCGCGTCCCGTGGCATTGAGCACGGTGGCCAGCCGCTGCGCCGGCGCACTGATGAGGAAGAGCAGTTTTGAGAAGAGCTCCTCCTTGCCCGGCATGGTGGCCAGTTCCTTGATCTCTTCGACCGTGAGCAGCCTGCCGTCCACAACGCCCAGCTTGAACTGGAACTCCGCGTTTTCGCCGACCCACTTCGCAAATCCCTTGGCCAGCATGACCGGGTCGCCGGAGGTGAACGCAACCGCGCTCACGCCCTTCAGCCCCTGCAAGGCCGACTCCAACTCCGTGCCCCGGCTGGCAATCGCCGCCAGCTTGTTCTTGACCACGCGGTATTTGCCGCCCGACTCGCGAACGATCTTGCGCAGCGCAAAATCCTGCGCCACGGTGAGCTTGCTGAACGTGCCAATGATTGCGGTGGTCGCGGACTCCAGCTGCGTGGACAGCCACTGAACCCTCTCCGCTTTTCTTGCTCTCGAAATCGCCATTTTCCTGCTCCCCTCGGGGGGTCGGCGTCCACAGACGCCCGACGAATCTCACCCGGTCAATCTCAATTTGCAGCGTCGAGCGGAAATTCTCCCTGCGCAATGCCCGGCTTGCGCCCCTAGTGCTTGCCCGCCGCGTCGGCCACCGCGGAATCCAGCGGAACCCCGGGGCCCATGGTGGAGCTGAGCGTGACGCTCTTGATGTACTTGCCTTTGGCCGCCGAAGGCTTGGCCCGCACGATGGAGGTGATGACGGTGGTCGCATTCTCCACCAGCTTTTCCGGCGCAAAGCTCAGCTTGCCCACGGGCACGTGCACCAGGCTGGTCTTGTCGGCGCGGAACTCCACCTTGCCGGCCTTGATCTCTTTCACTGCCGCGGCCACATCCAGCGTTACCGTGCCGGTTTTGGGATTCGGCATCAGACCCTTGGGACCCAGAACCTTGCCCAGCCGACCCACCGCCTTCATCATGTCTGGCGTGGCGATGAGCGCGTCAAAGGCCGTCCAGTTCTCCTTCTGGATCTTCTCAACCATCTCCTCGCCGCCCACAAAGTCCGCGCCCGCTTCCTGCGCTTCCTTCTGGCGGTCGCCGGTGGCGATGACGGCCACGGTCTTGGTTTTGCCCAGGCCATGCGGCAGAACCACGGTTCCGCGCACCATTTGGTCAGCGTGGCGTGTATCCACGCCAAGCCGCATGGTCAGGTCGACGGTTTCATCGAACTTGGCGTACTTGACCTGCTTGAGCAGATCGACAGCGTCCGGCAGCGCGTACTCCGGCTTGTTGACCGCCGCGCGCGCCTTCACAATATTCTTGCTGGCATTTCTGGCCATGCTTCCCTCGTCTCCCACCGCTTTTGCCAGCCCTGCGTTTGCAGGGAACCCGGAGCGCCCCAGTGCGGCCTGAATCGCTTACCGCACCGGCGCCGGCCTCGAACGGGCTCAAAAGCCGTGGTGATAGTGACTGCCCGCATATACTTACGGGCGTATCTATTGATGATACCGAAAGGCCGACCCGAATGCAAGGCACGCAAGGGTGTTTTCGTGGGCCTTCCAGGCGGCCTAACGGGCATTCCGGATTGAGGCTCGTCGCACCGCGTCGCCGACCTGCACGCCGCGGCCATGCGTGCCCACGTAAACCCGGCCGAAGATGCGCGGATCGCCGGTGATTTGCAGGATGAGCCCCCACTGATGGCGATCGTCGTTGATGCGGACCCAGGTGCGGGCCGTGTCCACGGAGCGGAAGACGCCGGGCTGGCCATCGACGGTTCCGGCCATGTAAAGCGCGGGATATTTTTCGCCACGAGCGGCATTGCCGAAGCCGAAGGCCTGGATTTGTTCGACGCCGGGCTCGCGGAGAAGTTGGGGCGCAGGGCCGGAAGGCGCGACCGGATTTGCGGCGTGATAGAGCCCGTCGTAGGCGGCAATCCATAGGTCGCCGGTGCGGCCGGGCGCGGCGTAAAGCTGGTCCTGACCGCCTCGGCTATCTCCGCGCTGGCGGGGATTGAAGCCGGCAGGGGCGTCTTCAAGAGTGAGAGGCGTCGGCGTGAAATGGGCTCCGCCGTCCGTGCTGCGGAAGAGCACACGATCCGCGAGCGAAAGAGCGTAGAAGACATTCGGATTGACTGGGTCAGCCAGGACGCGAGAATTGACGGCGAGCCCTGCAACGGGCGTCCACGTCGCGCCGCGGTCGCGGGTGAGGAAGGGCTGCTCAAACATGGGGGTCCAGATCCAGGTTGCGACCCGGGTTGCGCCGTCGGCTGAGACGGCCACGGAACCAGACAGGCTGCGCAGCGTGGGCGCGGAGGCGGTTCCTTGCCAGGTGTGGCCGCCGTCGAGCGTGTAGCTGATGTTCTGGCCGGGCCGGTGGCGGGCGCTGATGCCGACGCGCACCACATCGAGGGGATTGAGCGGGGCCAGAGCGAGGCCGGTGGTGTTGCCAAAGCGCGGCGGGGACGAAGAGCCCGCAGGCGCGGGCGCCGTAAGGTTCCAATGGACGAAGCCTCCGTAATCGCCGATGGCGGAGATGAGGTGCGCGCCGCGAGCCGGGCTGAGCAGGGCGAGCGCCACAGTCTCCTCGATGCCGCGCGCAAGGATGCTCCAGTGCGTGGTCCGGCCGCGGTCGGCGTCGTCGAGGTCGAAGGTCTGCCAGCCTCCGTAGCCAGTGGTGAAGACGGCGTGGTTCGGGTTGGTGGGGTCGATTTCGATGTCGAAGAGCCAGTGGATGGGCGTCTTTTCAACGTAGGGCGCGAGGCTGTAGTCGTAGGTGCCGGGGCTGTCGCCGGTAAAGATGGGCCGCCAGGTTGCGCCGCCGTCCGTGGAGCGGAAGATGTCGTCGCCGCCGGGGCGTCCGAAGGTGCTTGCGATGAGCGTGCGAGGATGATGCGCGTCGACGGAGACTGCGGCGTAGCCGAATGCGCGCCTTCCCGGCACGGGACGGTCGGGCGTGATGTCGGTCCATGCGCCAGTGCGGGTGTTGAGCTTCCACAGCGCTCCGTTGGTCATGCGCGAGGGGCCGGGCGCGGTGCCGTAGGTGATGTAGAGCGTGCCGTCGGGGGCAAGCGCCGCGCGCGTGGGCCGGTAATCCTCCGGCTCGCCGGGAATCGGCTGCCAGGTTGCGCCGCCGTCGTGCGAGACGAAGAAGTTGGGCCGATGCATCAGCGACGCGCCGGCATAGAGAGTTTGTGTAGGCCCGTGCGAGTGGCTGCGCGTGCCTGACGACGGACTCGCGGGCTGGAATTTAACAAAGACGATGCCGTCGCCGCGCGCGGGCATGCGCCGCAAGCGCTGCCAGGGGCTTTCGCCGGGGATGGGCGGCGGCAGGTGTGGGGCAGGTTCGGTCACGTCGGGAAATCCGGCGATGCGGGTCCAGGTTTTGCCGCGGTCCGCTGAGCGCCACAGTCCGTCGTGGCGGGTGCCGAGGAAAAGGACATTGCCGTCGCGCGGATCGACGACGAGTCGTTCACCGTTGCCCCGCCCGTCTTCATTCGCGCCGAACTTGAAGGGCACATCGGTGCGCTGGAAGGTGCGGCCGCGATCATCGGAGCGGAGGATTGCGCCGTCGGGCGCGCGGGGATTGGTGTAGGTGCCGCAGGCGAGGTAGACGCGATTGGGATCAGAGGGATCAAGGGCGATGGACGCGACTCCCATCAGGTTCAGGTCCTTGAGTGGAACCCAGTCGAGGATGGGCTGCCAGCGATGCGCAACGGGGTCCCAGCGATAAGCGCCGCCCATGTCGGTGCGGGCATAGGCAACACCGCGAGCGGTGGGGTGAAAAATGACGCCGTCCACAAATCCTCCGCCGACGATGGCGACGTTCTTCCAGGTGTAGGGAACCTGACGCGGGGCCAGATGCGGGGACGGATGAGGGGACGGGCTAGGAGGCTGAGCTGCAAGGCTGAGCGCGGCGAAGAGGAATGGCAGCGCGGCGAGGCGGAAGGTGTGCATGCGTGCGGAATCCTTGTGCCTGAAAGGTGGAGCGAGGCGGAGTGCGGCGGGTTGGATTGCCGCCGGTCGTCTACTCGCATTGTGACTCCGGCGGCTAAGAGCGGGCAAGCCGTGGAGCCAGAAGCCCTTGCGCGATGGTCTGGCGACGCGCGGAAAATCCTGCATTAGAGACCATTTGCCGCAGCAATCATCTAACTAAAGTGAATCCGCGCGGAAGCAGCCCCAATTTTTGGCGGCAGCCATCGGCGGGAGAGAGGGAGCGAGACCATGAGAATGTCAGGGAGAAAGCAGGGAAGTAAAGTGGGATTGATTTTGAGCCTTATTGCCGCGCTCGCACTGGCTGTTCCGGTCTTTGCCAAGGCGGCGGCAACGGGCGGAGAAGGCCAGGCAGTGGTGACGATTCTGCCCAAGCAGAACCGCGAGACGCCGGTGCGCATTGAGGCCCGGGACCTGGAGGTGAAGGTGAATGGAGGGCTTTCCAGCGTGACCGGCTGGACGCCGCTGCGCGGAGCCGACGGCGACCTGGAAGTGGTGGTGCTGATTGACGACAGTGCGAGCCCGGTCCTTGGCAATCAGTTGAGTGAGATTGCAGCGTTCCTGAAAGGATTGTCGCCGGAGGCGAAGGCCGGGTTGGCCTATATGCGGAACGGGCGCGCAGTGATGGCCGGGCCGCTTTCCACCAATCACGCGGCCGTGGCACAAGAACTGCACATCCCCATTGGAATTCCGGGCTCGAATGCCAGCCCCTATTTCTGCCTGTCTGACCTGGCGCGGAACTGGCCCTCCACTGACCGCGCGGCGCGGCGCGAGGTGGTGATGATCACCAACGGCGTGGACGAGTACGGAGAGCCGGGAGACATGCAGGACCCCTACGTGCTTGCTTCGATTCACGACGCGGTGAAGTCCGGACTGGTGGTGTATTCGATCTACTGGAGCGATCGCGGGCGGAACGGCGGCGGCCTTGGTTCAAGCTACGGTCAAGACCTGATGGCGCAGGTGACTGAGGCCACCGGCGGCGCCAGTTACTTTACCGGCTTGTCGAATCCGGTCTCGGTCCAGCCCTATTTTCAGGACATTGCATGGCGGCTGAAAAACCAGTACCGGCTGAGCTTTGCCTCAAGCCTGAATGGCAAGCCCGCGGTAAAGCAGATGGCGCTGCATGTCGGCGGACCGGCGGCCAAGGTGGTTGCGCCGCAGCAGGTGTACGTGACGAACGGCAGCGGCGAGTAATGGGAGAGGCAAAGACGCCTTCGGGGACGTGCGGGAGGCTCGAAGCGTCTCAATTCCCTGCCCCTAAGGCACCCTTTGCGAGGCGTTGAGGAGGGCCTTTAGGAACGCATCAAAGGTTGAGTCCCAGGAGTCTTGCGTTCATCCTATGCTCCGCCATGCGGCGCGCGCGCGCCCTGTCCTCCGCTGCTTTCCCTTGCTTTCCCGACAGAATGAACGAAAAGAAAGTGGCTATAAATATGGCCGTCATTAACGAAACGAGCATGGCTACAAATCTGGCCGCTCCCATGTGCAGTCTCCCAGGAACAGCATACTCCTCTTAAGGCGATCACGACCCGGGGTGCAAAGGGTCCATGAAGAGACGGGCCCTGCTTTCACTGCGGCTCACTGCGGCGACGCCGCATCACGGGGCAGCGCGGCCTTGCACGATGAAACCTCACGGCCCTCTTGCGCGTCCCACAAGGCAAAGGGCGCAGGACCGCAGCCGGATTTCTCCGCGCGCCGGAGGTTGTAGGACTGGCGCACCGACATGTAGCTTGTTGATACCGGTCAGGAGTCTTCCGAGACGCTCGATCCCGCCGCGATTCCATTTGGACCACTTGAAATGAGGACTATGAGACGCTCCCTTACGGTAGTTTTGCTCTCTTGTGTTGCCCTGGGTTTGGCCGCCACCTTCGCCCTCAGCTCTCTTGCCGCGCAGCAGCTTGACGCGCGTTACGCGCGGGACCCCAGCCAGCCGATTGACCAGGCGTACACCGACCATATTCTGAAGTACACCACCAGCAAGTCCTTCCTTTCGCCGCTGGTGGATTACCTTCCCGCCTCAAAGACCGTGCCCACGCCGGAGAAGGTGCTGGGCGACGTCTCCGGCGCGCCGGACATGCTGCCTTATGCCGAGGACGTGTACAAATACTTCCGCATGCTGCAGGCGGCCAGCCCGCGGGTGAGGGTCTTCACCATCGGGCACAGCGAGGAGGGCCGCGAGATGATCGCGGTGGCCATTGCCAACAAAGACATTCTGGACCAGGCCCAGGAAAATGACGCCCGGCTGGCCGAGTTGGGCGACCCGCGCAAGATTGGCATGGACGATGCGAAGGCCAGGGAGCTGATTGCGAAATCCTACCCGGTGTACTACATCACCGGGACCATTCACTCCACGGAGACGGGCGCGCCGACGGCGCTGATGGAGATGGCCTACCGGCTGGCGGTGGACAATTCGCCCTACATCCAGTACATCCGCTCGCACATGATTGTGCTGATTACGCCGGTGGTGGAGGTGGACGGGCGCGACCGCATGGTGGACCTTTACAAGTGGCATCGCGCGCACCTGGATGAAAAGTCGCCGCACCTGATGTATTGGGGACACTACGTGGCGCACGACAACAACCGCGACGCCATGGGCATGTCGCTGGACCTGACACGCAACGTGCTTGACACCTATCTGCATTGGCATGCGCAGGTGCTGCATGACCTCCACGAGTCGGTGCCGTTTCTCTACGACAACACGGTGGGCGACGGGCCCTACAATGCGTGGGTGGACCCTGCGCTGGCCGACGAATGGGCCGAGCTGGGCTGGAACAACGTGGCGCAGATGCAGAGCTTCGGCATGCCCGGCGTCTTCACCCATGGTGACTTCGACACCTGGAGCCCCGGCTACCTGATGTTTCTGGCCGCGATGCACAACGGCATCAGCCGGCTCTATGAGACCTTTGGCAACGGCGGCGCGGACACCGAGAAGCGCATTCTTTCGCCCGAGGAATACTCGCGCACCTGGTACCGGCAGAATCCGCCGTATCCTCAGGTGCTGTGGTCGCAGCGCGACAACAACAACTACGAAGAGACAGCGTTGCTGACGACCATCTCCTACTTCTCGCACCACACCGAGCACTTCCTCGATAACTACTACATCAAGAGCAAGCGCTCCGTGGAAAAGCCGGATCTGGCAGGCCCGGCGGCCTATCTGATTCCGCCCACGCCGGCGGACAACAACCGCGTGGTGCAGCTGATGAAGGTGATGCAGCGCCAACATGTGGAGGTGCAGACGCTGACGAAGGCCGCCACCTGCATGGTGCCCGGCGCAAAGCGCGGCGACAAGCCAAAGGTCGAAACCTTCCCGGCGGGCACGCTGGTGGTGCGCATGGATCAGCCCTACTCGCGCATCGCCGACGCGCTGCTGGACCGCCAGTTCTGGGCCCCGGACGATCCCCAGAAGCATCCTTATGACGACACCGGCTGGTCTTTCCGCGACCTGTTCAATGTGAATGTGGCGCGCGTGACCGATGCTTCAATACTGAAGGCGGAGATGACGCCGTTCACTGATCCGCAGACGCTGGCCGGAAAACTGGAGGGAACCGGCGCGGTGGTGGCCGTGCCCAACGATGGCCAGGTTTCACTTCTCTCGCTCGTTTACACGCTGAAGGGCGCGAAGATTGAAGCCGTGGACAAGCCCTTTGACGCGGGCGACAAGCACTTTGACAAGGGGTCGCTGCTCATCTCCGGCGTGAGCGACGCGGATCTGACTGCTGCGCTGCAAAAGCTCTCGCTGGACGGCACGCGGCTCGGCGTGGAACCGCTGGTGGCCAAGCATGCGGTCACAGCGCCGCGCGTGGCCATTATGCACACCTGGCTGGATACGCAGACCGAGGGCTGGTGGCGCTATGCCTTTGATGCGGTGGGCGTGCCCTACGCCTACATCAGCACGCAGACCGCCGAGAAGGAAGCGGACCTGCGCGCGAAGTACGACGTCATCATCTTTGCGCCGGTGGGGCACACCACGCCGGAGGAGATCATCGATGGACTGCCGCGCTGGAACAACCCGATGCCGTGGGAGAAGACCGCGCTCACGCCGAACCTGGGACGAGTGGACTCGACCCCGGACATCCGGCCGGGACTGGGCTTTGACGGCGTGGCGCACCTCAAAAAATTCGTGGAGGACGGCGGCCTGCTGATCACCTGCGAAGACACCGCGCAGTTCGCCATCGACATGGGCCTGGCGCCGGGCGTGAGCGTGGCGCCGCACGGCGACGCGCGTGTGGTGGGCACGGTGCTGAACACGGTGTTTGTGGACCGCGAGAGCCCGGTGGCGAACGGCTACGCCGAAAGCGTTCCGGTCATGAGCGCCAATGGCATGGTCTTTAACGTGAGCAACACCCTGGGCCGCGGGCGCGGACGCAACCTGATGGACCCCTATGCCGAGCGGCCAACCGGACGCGGTAGCCTGCAGGAAAACGACGAGCCGGAGGGACGCAAAATGGTTGCGGCCGAGCCCTTGAAGAAGCAGGAGCCCTGGGAGCCGCGGCTGCTGAATGAAGACCAGATGCGCAACAATTTGCAGCTGATTCCCGATGCGCTCAGGCCGGACGTGATTCTGCGTTTTGCCGACGCCAAGAACATGCTGCTGGACGGGCTGCTCAGCAAGCCCGGCGCGATTGCAGAACACGCAATCGTGGTGGACGCGCACCTGGGCAAGGGCAACGTGCTGCTCTTCGGCAACAACCCGGTTTATCGCGGCGAGACCATCGGGACTTACGGGCTAGTCTTCAACGCGATTCTGAACCACGACCGGCTGGACCGCGAGCCGGCGGTGCACGAGCCGGCGGTGAAGGAGTAAGCGCAAAGGAGGCCCGGCGGCCATTCCGGCTACCGGGCCAGTCAAGCGCAGCGATTCCCGAGCGGCCATTCCCGCGCAGTCGGTTTTTGTGTCATGCTTGGCAGCATGGGAAACAAAGACAAAGGCCGCAAGGAAACCAAGAAGGCTCCCAAGCCGAAACCCAAACCGGAACCGGGCAGAAAACACGAGATCTTTCCGTCGCCTCCACCCAAGTAAGAGGAAACGAAGCCGCCCGGCCCGCCTACACCGGATTAGGAATGGGTGTAAGGGGAGTGGATGTGTTTCAGTGCCGTTTTCCTTAAGAAAACGGCACCTTGCACACTGTTGAAGACACCACGTGAATTCCTAATCCGGTCTAAGGCTGCGAGCGGTTTCTGTTTTTTGCGTTTTTCTGGCGGCAAGGTACGCGCGGCGCAGGCTTGCAGGGCCGTTGCGCGCGGAGTTGCCGCATGCATGCGGCAGAAAGGCCTTCCCGCGGGAAGGCCTTTCAGGTTTGCTGGCCGGAAACGGATTAGCCCACCACTTCAATGCCCATGGAGCGGGCCGTGCCCTTGATGCTTTTCACCGCGGCGTCAACTGAGGCCGCATTCAAATCGGGCATCTTCTCGGTGGCGATTTCGCGCACCTGCTTTTCGGTGACCTTGCCCACCTTTTCCTTGTTGGGCGTGCCGGAGCCCTTGGCCAGGCCAGCGGCCTTCTTCAGCAGCACTGAAGCGGGCGGCGTCTTGGTGATGAAGGTGAAGCTGCGGTCCGCGTAAACGGTGATGACGACCGGAATGATGAGCCCGGCCATCTCCTTGTTCTGCGTGCGCGCGTTGAACTGCTTGCAGAACTCCATGATGTTGACCTGCGCCTGGCCCAGAGCGGGGCCCACCGGCGGCGCGGGCGTGGCCTTGGCGGCCTCAATCTGCAGCTTGACGTAAGTGGAGACTTTCTTCGGAGGTGCCATTGTTTGGTTTCCTTCAGAACCAGCCGCTGGCTCCTAGCTTCTGGCTATCGGCTGGTCATTCCTTCTGCGAATTTTGGTGTTGGCGCTTCAGCGTTCGCTTGAACCAGGGGTCTGCTAGGAAGACAACCTGGCTAGAAGCTCGAAGCTAGTGGCTGGAAGCTCGACCAACTACTCAATCTTTTCGACCTTGCTGAACTCGAGCTCGACCGGGGTGGAGCGGCCGAAGATGGTCACCATGACCTTGAGCGTTTCGCGATCTTCGTTGATCTCGTCCACCACGCCGTTGAAGTTGGCAAAAGGTCCGTCGGTGATGCGGACGGACTCACTCTTCTCAAACTTGATCTTGAGCCGCGGCTTGTCCTTGGCAATCTCTGAGCGGAAGAGGATGCCGCTGACTTCCTCTTCGCTGAGGGCGACGGGCTTGTCGCCGGTGCCCAGAAAGCCTGTGACTTTCGGCGTCTCCTTCAGCACGTGCCAAAGGTTGTTATCCAGCTCCATTTCCACCAGCACGTAGCCGGGCAGGAAGACGCGCTCAACGGTCCGCTTTTTGCCGTTGACGATTTCGGTGACCGGCTCGGTGGGAATCATCACCCGGCCGACCCTGTCCTGCAGGCCGAAGGCCGTCACGCGGCTCGCAATCGACTCGCGCACCTTGCGCTCAAAGCCGGAATAGGCGTGCAGGATGTACCACCTGAAGTTCTCATTGCGCACTGGCTGCGGCTCCGGCTGCGGCTCCGGCTGCTCGGCGGGTTGTTCCATTTCTTCGGTCATGCGACTCTCGATTCGTGCCCGGACGGATTACTGCCCGGCGGTAAACTTCTGAATAACGCCCTGCAAGGCGTACTTGAAGATCAGGTCGACGAGCCAGAAAAACGCGCCGAAGAGGAACACGGTGATGATGACCACCGTCGTGGTGGACTCCACTTCCTTGCGCGTGGGCGCAACGACCTTGCGCATCTCCGCGCGCACGTCGCTGAGGAAGCGCGTCATGTTGTCCCACGCGCCCATCACGCCGCCCGACATGCTTTTGAGCGCTCCCGGATCCTGCAGCTTCGACGAGCGTTGCTCGCCCTTTTCCATTGCTGCCTTGCTCGCCATACTTCCAATCCTTCGCGACCAGAGTCTGTGCCGGCCGCATTCATTCTCAATCTGGCAGGGGCGGAGGGATTCGAACCCCCAAGTTCGGTTTTGGAGACCGACAGTTTAGCCATTGAGCTTACGCCCCTAACATCAGCTTTCAGCGATCAACTTTCAGCCCTTGAAAATCGGAGGTCACTTGTGATGGCCCACCATGCAAAAGCTGAGAGCTGAAAGCTGACGGCTGAGAGCTGCTTTTACTTCGATTCCTTGTGCGCCTGGTGCTTGCGGCAGCGGTTACAGAACTTCGAGAACTCGAGCCGGCCGGTGGTCGTCTTCTTGTTCTTCGTCGTGGTGTAATTGCGCTCCTTGCACACCGTGCACTGCAATGTAACGATTTCCCTCATTCTTTTGTTCCTCACCGGTCCGGAACCCGGCACGCCGCGCGCCGGACCTCAAATAAAAATTCTTCCAACCCTACTTGATAATCTCCGAGATGGTGCCTGCGCCCACGGTGCGTCCGCCTTCGCGGATGGCGAACCTCAGGCCCTTGTCCATCGCCACCGGAGTAATCAGCTCCACCACCAACTGCACGTTGTCGCCC
>JBAUEO010000040.1:0-28785 GCA_049678625.1 Occallatibacter sp.
GACCACGCCCCGGTCCCGGCGGCGCGGCGCCCCCCCTGTCCGCGGATGCGCCACGAGGCCAGCGCACGCCGCCCAGAGGCAGAGGCGGCCGCCAGCAGTATCCCAAGACCAAGGAAGGCCCAATGAAGGGCTTTGTCCCGCCGCCGCGTTTCGGTGGGGCAAACCTAAGCGATGAGCCGGTGCCTATCACCCGCGAAATCACCGTCACTGAGGGCATCAGCGTGAAGGACCTGGCCGAAAAGCTCGAAATTCGCGCCAAGGATCTTATCGCCACTCTGCTCATGCGCGGCGTCTTCGTCACCGTCAACCAATCCCTCGACGCAGAGATGGTCAAGGACGTGGCCGCACGCTTCGGCGCCGGCGCCAACGTCATCAGCTACGAGGAAGAGCTCGCCAATCAGGCCATTGAAGAGGTTCTGGAAGCGGAGAACACCGGAGAGCTGGAGGTTCCCCGCGCGCCCGTCGTCACCGTCATGGGCCACGTGGACCACGGCAAGACCTCGCTGCTCGACGCCATCCGCGAAACCGACGTAGCCGCGGGCGAGGCCGGCGGCATCACCCAGCACATCGGCGCCTACAAGGTCCGCTTCTCCAAGGAAGGCTCGCCTGCTTCAGGCCGCGAAATCGTCTTCCTCGACACGCCGGGCCACGAGGCCTTCACCCGCATGCGCGCACGCGGCGCAAAGGTCACCGACATTGTCGTCATCGTTGTCGCGGCCGACGACGGCGTGATGCCGCAAACCCTCGAGGCCATCGATCACGCCAAGGCGGCCGATGTTCCCATCATTGTCGCCGTCAACAAAATCGACAAGCCCGAGGCCAACCCCGACCGCGTCAAAAAGCAGCTCGCCGACCGCGGCCTCATTCCCGAGGAGTGGGCAGGCAGCGGCGAAAGCGGCACCGTCTTCGTGGAGGTCTCCGCCAAGAAGCACCTCAACCTCGACCTGCTGCTGGAAATGATCTGCCTCGTCTCGGACATCAAGGCCCCCAAGGCCACTCCCGGCCGCAAGGCTGTCGGCTCAGTGCTTGAGGCCAAGCTCGATCGCGGCCGCGGCGCTGTCGCCACCGTCCTCGTGCAGGACGGCACCCTCCACGCCAACGACAGCTTCATCGTCGGCAACACTTTCGGCAAGGTTCGCGCCATGTTCGACGATCGCGGCCGCGCCATCACCGAAGCGGGACCCTCCACGCCGGTCGAGGTCCTCGGCTTGGAGGCCATGCCTGACTCCGGCGATACCTTCCTGGTCGTTGCCGATCGCGACAAGGCCAAGGGCATTGCGCAGTACCGCAAGATGAAAGAGCGCGAAGCCCAGCTCGCCAAGAGCTCCCGCGTCTCCCTCGAAGGACTCGCCGAGCAGATTCGCCAGGCCGGCGTCAAAGATCTCGCCCTCATCATCAAGGGCGACGTCACCGGCTCGGTCGAAGTCCTTGCCGACTCGCTCGTCAAAATGTCCACGGAGAAGGTGCGCGTCAAGGTCATCCACTCCGGTGTCGGCTCCATCACGGAGAGCGACGTGCTCCTTGCCACCGCATCGAACGCCATCATCATCGGCTTCAACGTGCGCCCGGAGCGCAAGGCCGCGGAGCTGGCCCAGCAGGAAGGCGTCGAAATCCGCCTCCACTCCATCATCTACGAGCTGCAGGATGAGATGCGCCTCGCCATGATGGGCCTGCTCGAACCTGCGTTCAAAGAGAACTACGTCGGCCGCGCCGAGGTGCTCAACGTCTTCCGCATTCCCAAGGTCGGCACCATCGCCGGCTGCCGCGTGCAGGATGGCGTCATCCGCCGCGACTCCGAGGTCAAGATCCTCCGCGGCGGCGAACAGATATTCAAGGGCAAAATCGGCTCTCTCAAGCGATTCAAGGACGACGCCCGCGAAGTCACCAACGGCATGGAGTGCGGCATCGGCATCGTCAACTACACCGACATCAAGGAAGGCGACGTTTTCGAGGCCTTCTCCACCGAGAAGCTCGCCGCGGACCTCGGCGCACTCACTTCCGCCAAGGCGTAATCTTCGCCTGCCGCTCAACCTTCGGCCCGCTTGCTTGTTTCCTGGGCGGGCTGAAGCGCTTCTGCGCGCATCCATGGAAGATGTAACAAGGTTCGAGAGCCCCGAAGCTAGAATGGTCTGGAGCGCTGCCGATGCCCAGACCGAATCTCCAGCACCAGATGTACCAGCTCACCAGCTCTTCGCGCGCGCAGCGTGTCGTTCTCGTCGCTCTTCTGGCCGCGTGGGTTGTGCTCGCCTGGGGTCTGCTCTTTGGCGGCGGCCTTCAGCTTGTCAGCCGCCGGTTCCTTCTCGAGTGGACGCCGGGCCCGGCGCTGCGCCGCGCGCTGCTCGGCTCGGCCTTCACCATTTACTTCGTCCGCTTCCTCTTCACCGTCTTCGTTTTTCTCAAGCGTGGCATGGGCTGGACTGAGGTCTTCACCATCGCCCCCTGGGTGCTTTGCATCTTTCTTTTTCTCGACATCACCGGAGGCTTCAACACTTCCCCTGTCGGCCTCGTCTGCATCATCGGCGCGGCTCTCTTCGTCTTTGGCTCGTGGATGAACACCTGGTCGGAGTTCCAGCGCCACAGCTGGAAACAACAGCCGGAGAACAAGGGCAAACTCTACACGCGCGGACTCTTTCGCCTCACGCGCCATCCCAACTATTTCGGCGACCTGCTCTCCTTCACCGGTCTCTGCCTCATCGCCGGCTGCTGGATCACGGCCATCATCCCCGTGATCATGCTTTCCGGCTTCGTCTTCGTCAACGTCCCTGTTCTCGACGCGCACCTGCGCGAGCATTACGGTACAGCCTTTGACGACTACGCAAAGCGCACGGCACGCCTCATCCCTTTTCTCTACTGAATCGTCGCCCGGCTTTTTCAGCACAATTCAGTACGGATACTTGCCGAGTTCCAGGCAGCGCCGCGCCACCGCCCGGCTCAGCTCCACGCCGTTGGCCGGCGTCGCACGGGTCAGTCTGCGAAGAATCGCCAACTGCGTCCGCAGCGCATCGCCCTCCGCACACGCGGCCAGCACCCTCCGCGCCGCCTGCTCCGCAACAGCCAGGCTTTCATCCGCCAGCAGCCCGCACATCGCCGCGGCCGCCGCGCCCTTGCCCGTCGCGCCCATCTTTTGCGCCCGCACCACCGCTGACTCCAGTGCATACACCTGCGCAATCATGTCCGCCAAATCAGCCATCACTTCCTGCTCATCTTCAAGCGCCGTCATAAACCGCTGACTCGCCACGCCCGCGGCAAACAGCGCGGCCTTCTTCACCGCCGCCAGCACCGCCGTCTCCCGCGCCAGCTCCGCATCGGTCCCAGCACTCTCCAGCGCGGGCGGCTCCATCACCTCGTCCATCACATGCTTGATGGCCGGCAGCAGCGCCAGTTGCCCCTTCATCGCGCGTTTCATCATCCAGCCGGTAATAATCAGCCGGTTGATCTCATTCGTCCCTTCAAAAATCCGGTTAATCCGCGCATCGCGATAGGTGCGCTCCGCCGGATACTCCTCCACGTACCCATAGCCGCCCATCGTGGCCACCAGCTCATCGGCCACCACCGCCAGCATCTCTGAGCCATACACCTTCAGGATGGAGCACTCCACCGCATACTCTTCAATCCGCCGCTGAATCTCCCTCGGCTCCCGCCGCTCCTCCGGCGTCAACGTCTCCATCGCCGCATCCATCAGCCCCGCCGTGCGATACACCATGCTCTCGGCCGCGAACAGCCGCGTCGCCGCCGTTGCAATCTTTCGCTGGATCAGCCCGAACTCCGCAATCGCTTTCCCGAAAGCCTTGCGCTCCTTCGCATAGCGAATCATCTCGCCCAGCGCATTCCGCGCACCGCCCACGCACGCCACGCCCAGCTTGAACCGCCCCATGTTCAGCACGTTGAACGCAATGTGGTGCCCTTTGCCCGGCTCGCCCAGCAGGTTCCCCGCAGGAATCCTGCAATCCTCCAGCACCAGCGGGCACGTGGACGATCCGCGAATGCCCATCTTGTGTTCCTCGGCTCCATGCGCCGCGCCCGGCCGGTCGCTCTCCACCAGGAACGCCGAAAACCTCTCGCCGTCGATCTTCGCGAAGACCGTGTAGAGCCCCGCAGTGCCGCCGTTGGTGATCCACATCTTCTCGCCATTCAGCACGTACTCGCTTCCATCGGCGGAAAGCGTCGCCCGCGCGCGAATGTTCATCGCGTCCGAACCCGAGCTGGCCTCGGAAAGTCCATACGCAGCCACACACTCCGCAGTCGCCAGCTGGGGCAGAAACCGCCTCTTCTGCTCCTCGGTCCCATACCACACCAGCGGCAGCGTACCGATGCCCACGTGCGCGCCATAGGCCGTCGAAAAGCTCGCCAGAACGGAAAGGTGGTCGGTGATCATTGTCGCGCTCACCTTGTCCAGCCCCATCCCGCCGTACTCCTCGGGAATCTCCACCGCCATCAGTCCCAGCTCGCCGGCCCTGCGCAGCAGCGCCTGCATCGCGCCCGGCTTCTTGGCTTCAATCTCCGCCGCGCGCGGCAGAATCTCCTCGCGCGCAAAGGCTGCTGCCGTCTCGGCAAACTGACGGTGCTCCTCGCTCGCATCCTCCGGCGTAAACACCTCTGCCGGCTCGCGGGTTTCAATCAGAAAACTGCCGCCCGCCGCGGCCACAATCGAAGCTCGTTTTTCCTGCGCCATTCGGCACTCTCCGGCTCAGGCCAACCTATCCCAGTTGCTCATCGTCATGCAAATCCTCTCTCCCGTCGCTCCCTTGCCGCCTTCCCCCCGTTTCGCGCCTCCAATCGCGTACAATTTCACTATTCCTGTCGTGGAGGCCCCGCCCTGTTCGACTCGATTTCCGCCTGCCTCAATCACTCCCTCATCCCGCCCGGCGGGCTCGGGCCGCGCCTCGCCGCGCTCTTTGCCTATGCGCCGCAATCCGGCTTCCGCCATTACCTGCAATCGCAGTTCGCTGACCAGACCTTCAAAGGCCTCTACCACTGGAACTGGTTTGACGCGGCCATCCTGCTGCCCTACTTCGCCGTGATGATCGCCCTCTCCATCTACGGCATGCACCGTTACACCCTCGTCTACCTCTATTACAAGTACAGGAAGAACTACAAGCCCGACCCGCCCCAGAAATTTTCCGAACTTCCCCGCGTCACCATCCAGCTTCCCATCTTCAATGAGCAGTTCGTCATCGACCGCCTTATTGAAGCTGTTTGCGCCATCGAATACCCGCGCGACCGGCTCGACATCCAGGTGCTCGACGACTCCACCGACGAGACCCAGGAGGTCGCCGCCGGCATCGTCGCGCGTTATGCGGCCATGGGCCATCCCATCGTTTACATCCATCGCACCAACCGGCACGGCTACAAGGCCGGAGCGCTCGACGCAGGCCTCAAAGTGGCCAAAGGCGACCTTGTCGCCATCTTTGACGCCGACTTTGTCCCTCCACCCGACTGGCTCATGCGCGTCATCCACCACTTTGCCGAGCCTGGCATCGGCATGGTCCAAACCCGCTGGACCTACCTCAACCGCGACTACAGCATCCTCACGCAAATTGAGGCCATCCTCCTCGACGGCCACTTCGTCCTCGAGCATGGCGCGCGTGTCCGCACCAACGATTTCTTCAACTTCAATGGAACCGCCGGAATGTGGCGCATCCAGGCCATCCAAGACGGCGGCGGCTGGCAGCACGACACACTCACTGAGGACACCGATCTCAGCTACCGCTCGCAGCTCGCCGGCTGGAAGTTCAAATACCTCCCTCACGTCGAGTGCCCCTCTGAGCTTCCCATCGAGATGACGGCTTTCAAAACCCAGCAGGCGCGCTGGGCCAAGGGCCTCATACAGACCAGCATCAAGATCCTTCCCGTCATCTTCAAATCCAAAGTCCCCTTCCGCATCAAGAAGGAATCCGTTTACCACCTCACTGCCAACCTCAGTTATCCGCTCATGGTCGTCATGACGGCTCTTCTCATCCCGGCCATGATTGTTCGCTTCTATCAGGGCTGGTTCCAAATGCTGCTCATCGATTTCCCCATCTTCGCGGCATCCTCGTTCTCCATCGCCGTCTTTTACATCGAAAGCCAGCGCGTCCTCTTCCCCAAAGCCTGGAAGAAGACCTTTCTTTATCTGCCTCTCCTCATGGCGCTCGGCATCGGCCTCACCGTCACCAACACCAAGGCCGTCATGGAAGCCATCTTCGGCATCAAGAGCGCCTTTGTCCGCACGCCCAAATATCGTGTCGACCAGAAAGGCCAGAAGTCCCAGGCCGCCAAATACCGCAAGCGCCTCAAGCTCACCCCCTGGATTGAGCTCCTCCTCGGCGGCTGGTTTTTCCTCGCCATTCTGTATACCTTTGCCAACCAGCAGTACTTCACCGCACCTTTCCTTATCCTCTTCGTCTTCGGCTACTGGTACACCGGCCTCATGAGCCTGCTGCAGGGCCGCTTTGAGCGCTGGCGCTCCGGCAAATCCAGCTCTGAGGAGTCCAGCCCCAAACCCTTCCCGGTCGGCGTCTGAGCCCCAGTCCGCTTCGCGCCCTCCGCAACCGCAACTCAATCCTTCAGCCCGGCGTCGCAAAGCGAGAACCCGATGCAGGCAAGCCCCAACCCCTTTCCCGTCCCGCTTTACTTCATCCTGCCGATTTTTTTCGTTGCCGTCTGGATTCTTTCCCTCAGCTTCGCTTCGGTCGTCAGCGGCTGGTTCACGCTCGCCAACCACTTCCGCAGCGATCTGGAGCCCAATGGCGAAATCCGCACCATCACACCATTCTTTTACACCGTCTATTTCCGCTACTGGGCCCATTACAGCGGCATTGTCCGCCTCGTTTCCGCATCCGACGGCCTCTATCTCTCCGTCCTCCTCCCCTTTCGCCCCGGCCACCCGCCGCTTCGCATCCCCTGGGGCGAGATCCAGTTCTCCCGCACCCGCCGCTTCTTCTTTAATTACGTTGTCCTCACCCTCGGCAACGAAGAGCAAATCCCCCTCCGCATCTCCCAGCGCATGGCCATCGGCCTGGGTCTCCTCAATGGCCCTCCACAGTCCGCCGCGCTGTTCTCCGACCCACCCTTGCCGCCTCCGATACAATAGATAAAAGCGCCTGCCGAGCAGGGACTCGAATCCCTCGCTCCCCGGGCGCATCCAAGCATCATGCTCTTGAAATCTCTGCCTGAAGCTCTCACTTTCGACGATGTTCTCCTCGTCCCCGCATACAGTGACGTGGTGCCCGCGCAGGTCAGCACGAAAACCCGGCTCACGCGAGAAATCACGCTCGACACGCCGCTCATTTCCTCCGCCATGGACACCGTCACCGAATCGCGCATGGCCATCGCCATGGCCCAGCTTGGCGGCATCGGCGTCGTCCATCGCAATCTCTCCATCGCCGACCAGGCCGGCGAAATCGACAAGGTCAAGCGCTCTGAGAGCGGCATGATCGTCGACCCCGTTACCATCGGCCCCGATCAGCTCATCGCCGACGCCCTCGAAGTCATGCGCCGCTACAAGATCTCCGGCGTCCCCGTCACGCGCGACAAAAAACTCGTCGGCATCCTCACCAATCGCGATCTGCGCTTTGAAACCCGCGCCGACATTCCCATCGGCGACGTGATGACCAGGGAAAACCTCATCACTGTCCCCGTCGGCACCACGCTCGAGGAAGCCGAGCAGATCCTCCACAAGCACCGCGTTGAAAAGCTTCTCGTCGTCAATGACCAGCACGAGCTCAAGGGCCTCATCACCGTCAAGGACATCCAGAAGAAGCTCAAATACCCCAACGCCAGCAAGGATGAGCAGGGCCGTCTTCGCGTGGGCGGAGCCATCGGCGCCACCGGCGATTTCCTTGAGCGCGCCGCCGAGCTCGTCCGCAATCGCGCGGATGTTCTCGTCATCGATTCCGCGCATGGCCACTCCTCGCGCGTGCTTGAGGCCGCCCGCGCCGTGAAGAAGGCCTTCCCGCAGGTCGCGCTTCTCGCCGGCAATGTGGGCACTTACGACGGCACAAAGGCGCTGATCGACGCTGGCGCCGACGCCGTCAAGGTGGGATTCGGGCCCGGCTCCATCTGCACCACCCGCATCGTCACCGGCGCGGGAATGCCGCAAATTACCGCCATTGCCGAGGCCTATCGCGCAGCAGCCGAGCACGAAGTTCCCGTCATCGCCGACGGCGGCATCAAGTATTCCGGCGAAATCACCAAAGCCATCGCCGCCGGCGCAAGCACCGTCATGATTGGCTCGCTCTTCGCCGGCGTTGACGAGAGTCCCGGCGAGATTGTTCTCTTCCAGGGCCGCAGCTTCAAAACCTACCGCGGCATGGGCTCGCTGACAGCGATGAGCCACGGCTCAGGAGAGCGCTACTTCCAGTCCGGTTCTGACCTCGTAAGCGTCTCCACCGGTTCGGAAGGCGTCGTGCAGCGCGAGCGCAATGGTCAGAACCGCCTCGCCAAGTTCGTCCCCGAGGGCATCGAGGGCCGCGTGCCCTACCGTGGACCGCTTGAGTCCATGATCTACCAGCTCGTCGGCGGCCTGCGCTCCGGCATGGGTTATCTCGGCTGCGCCACCATACCCAGCCTTCAGCAGAACGCCCGCTTTGTGCGCATCTCCGGCGCGGGCCTCCGCGAAAGCCACGTCCACGACGTCATCATCACGCGCGAAGCGCCCAACTACCACGTCGAATAACTCTTACCGGCGCACAACCAAGCGAAGGACCGCATCAGATGGTTGCTGAAACCACGCGGCAGCACAAGCGCAACGCCTGGCTTCGCACCTGGCTCCCCGTGCTCATCGGAACCGCGCTCATCGCCATCTCGTCGTCCAAGTACTTCAGCGGCCAGGAAACCAACGCTCCCTTTCGCTGGATCTACGAGCACATCTTCGGCCGCGTGAACAACAACCATTGGGGCCGCGTCCACTTTTACATGCGCAAGAGTTGCCACTTCGTTGGCTACGCCGTCTTCGGTCTCTGCTGGCTGCGCGGCTGGTGGCTCTCTCTGCCCCGCGCCCGCTTCCTGCAGGATGCAACCCTCGCCGTCCTTGGCGCGGGACTGGTCGCCAGCGCCGACGAATTCCATCAGCACTTCATTCCCAGCCGCACCGGATCTGTTTGGGACGTTCTGCTCGACTGTAGCGGCGCGCTGACCGTGCAGCTCATCGTCTACATTTATCTGCGCATCTTCCGCCCCAAACAGCTTGATCGCTCTGCCTGATTGACGTCCAGAGCCCCTGGCGTCTGGGTTACACTGCGCCTGTGAGATGCAGTTGGCTTCGCGTGTTTTGTTCAAGTGTGATGACCACACTTCTGTTGCATGCGCTTGTGCTCAGCGCTGCCGACAGAAAACTTCGTTCCCCGTGGGATGGTCCACCGATCCGGCAAACGGATGCTCCCTACTCCTGCCCTGCCGCTCCGCCCTATGCGCGGACTGTCGAAATCGGCTCGTACTACATCGACGCACGCGCCTCGGTGATCGACCCGAAGAAATTCGATGCATACCAGAGGGCGTCTGAGCCCTCAACCCATTTGAGCCAGTATGTTGCGTTGGCGGCTGATGCGTATCTGGCAAAAGGCAGCCGGCCGGCGGCGCGCTGCGTCTATGAACTGCTTGATGGAGCTGCGAAGGCGGATGCATGGGCAGGGAAGATGTCCGGCTTTTCGGGTGTGTATCTGCAGAACTGGCTTTTGAGCGCAACGGCCATGTCGTATCTGAAGGTTCGCGGCAGCGGAGTGGAATCTGCGCGGCAAGAGGCAGAGATTCAAAGGTGGTTTGCTCACCTTGCTGTTCGGGTGGAGGAGTATTTCAACACGCAGGTGATACGGGGCGGCAGCGATGGAGAAAACAATCACCTCTACTGGGCTGGATTGGCCGTGGCGGCTGCCGGAATTGCTGACCACGATCAGGAAGCATTCGACTGGGGCATCACAGCCTATCGCATGGGCGTCGATGCGATCCAGCCCGACGGCTCACTTACTGCCGAGATGAATCGCGGCCAGATGGCGATGCATTATCACCTCTACGCGCTTGGACCACTCATCATGCTGGCGGAGCTGGGCGAGGCGAATGGAATCGACCTCTATGGCTACGACGACGGCGCCATACATCGCCTGGTTCATCTCTGCACCGCCGGGCTCGAGGATCCGGCGATTTTTGCCAGGCGGACCGGTATCAAGCAGGTCGTCTCAAAGCCTTACGCCGGCTCGGACGTAGGCTGGGCGATTCCCTACGTGCGCCGGTTTCCGAACGCAAAGCTATCCGAGCTGATCGCCAAAGCCCCATGGGTACGTTACACGAGCTGGGGCGGCGCACCCCCGGATTGATCCTCCAAATCTTCCGCGCCGAATGTTCCATCACGAGACTTGCTGCCAGTAAGGACCCTGAAGACGCACAAGTCCGGGTACAAAAAGGCGGGCACCCGCAAAAGCAGGTGCCCGTCGTGATCGTCAGGTTAAAGGTGGAACTGGTGAATCTCCGCCGCGTCAGGCGGCCTCTTCGCCGCCCTCTTCCTTCTTGGTCTCTTCCAGTTGCTTCTCCAGCTCGGCCCGTTTCTTGGCCTTCACGTCGGCGCGCTTCTGCCGCTTCACCTCAAGCGTCGCCTCGGCGTCCAGCAGCTCGATGAACGCCTTTTCCGCGCCGTCGCCCTTCTGGAATCCCGTGCGAACGATGCGCAGATAGCCACCCTGCCGGTCGCCGTACCGCGGCGCAACCGTATCGAACAGCCGTGCCACGGCCTTGTCCGTCTGCAGAAAGCTCAGCGCTTGACGGCGCGCGTGAAGATCGCCCCTCTTGCCCAGGGTAATCATTTTTTCGATATGCGGACGGACGGCTTTGGCCTTGGCCACTGTCGTCTCCACGCGGTCTTCCACAAGAACGGACGTCACCAGATTCCGCAGCAGAGCGCGACGGTGGCTGGTGTTGCGTCCCAGTTTGAATCCTGCATTGCGATGGCGCATGATGCAACTCTCTTTCGAAATTCAGCTTTCAGCTTCCGGCCGTTGGCTTCCAACTCTTCTTTGCTTGTCCGTCGTTACTCGTCTTGACGAACATTCGCAAAAAGGCTGGAAGCTGGCAGCTTGAGTTAGAAATTCTCCGTCTCCGTCGGCAGTTGCAGTTCCACTGAATCCAGCGGTTCATCCTCTTCGTCAAAGCGGCTGTAGCTTGCAGCCAGCGCCGCTGAAGGCGGAATGCTCGTCGGTCCCGGAACGGCGTTGCCGCTCTCGTCAATCTTCATGCCCAGCGAAAGACCCATCTGCGCAAGAATCTCCTTGATCTCGTTCAGGCTCTTGCGGCCGAAATTCTTGGTCTTCAGCATCTCAGCTTCGGTCTTCTGCACCAGCTCGCCGATTGTCTGGATATTCGCGTTTTTCAGGCAGTTGTAGCTGCGTACGGAAAGCTCCAGTTCCTCAACCGACCGGTTCAGATTGTCGTTGCGCAGCATCACGCGGCTCTCTTCCCCGCGCGACTCGGCTTCAATCTCTTCCTCAAAATTGATGAAGATGTTCATGTGGTCCTTCAGCAGTTTCGCCGCCAAGCCGACCGCGTCGGCAGGCAGCACCGCGCCGTTCGACCACACTTCCATGGTCAGCTTGTCGTAGTCTGTAATCTGCCCCAGACGCGCCGCTTCCACCACGTAGTTCACGCGCCGCACCGGCGAGTGCACCGAGTCCACGGGAATGAAGCCCAGTCCCAGGTCGGCGTCGAAATTCTTGTCCGCGGAAACATAGCCACGTCCCCGCTTCAACCGCATCTCCATGTCCAGCCGACCGCCTTCTGACACCGTGGCGATGTACACTTCCTTGTCCAGAATCTCCACGTCGCCGTCGGCCTCAATCATGCCGGAGGTCACAATGCCCGGCTGGTCCGCGCGCAGATACAGCGCCTTCGGGCCCTCGCCGTTCAGCTTGAAGGGAACCTGCTTCAGGTTCAAGATGATGTCGGTCGCGTCTTCCACCACGCCTGCAATCGACTGGAACTCGTGCAGCACGCCCTCGATGCGAATCGCGGTCACCGCCGCGCCTTCAATCGAGCTCAGCAGCGTGCGGCGCAGAGCATTGCCGATCGTCGTTCCGAATCCGCGCTCAAAGGGCTGCGCGCTGAACTTGCCATACGTTTCGGTCAGCGACTCCGCGTCCACGGCCAACCGCTTCGGCTTTTGAAATCCTCTCCACAACATAGCTCTCTCTCGTTTCCCGCGCGGCGTGTGCGTCGCGATGCATTTTGCGGCGGCCGCGCAAGTTCTCCTTCGGTTGAAATGCAGCTTCTAGCTTCCAGCCTTTAGCTCCTAACTCCATCTCGTGAACCGATAACTTATCGACCCACTGAATGAGCTGGAAGCTGGCGGCTAATAGCTGGCGGCTGTTACTTGCTATACAGTTCGACGATCAACTGCTCGTTCACCGGCAGGTTCACGTCCTTGCGCGTCGGCAGGCTCAAGATCCGCCCCGACAAGCCCTCAAAATTCACTTCCAGCCATGCCGGCACCGGGTTCTGCGCCGCATATTGCGCCGCCTGCTCCACGATCACCATCTTCTTCGCGCCCTCGCGAATGGCAATCTCGTCGCCCACATTCACCTGGAAGCTGGGAATGTTCACCTTCCGCCCGTTCACCGCCACGTGCCCGTGCCGCACTACCTGCCTCGCCTGGCGCCGCGAAAGCGCAAAGCCTAACCGGTAGGCCACGTTATCCAGCCGCCGTTCAAGCTGCTGGATCAGCAGCTCGCCCGTCACGCCCTGCGCGCGGTTGGCCTTCTCATAGTATTCGCGGAACTGTCCCTCGAGCGTGAAGTAGATGCGCTTGGCCTTCTGCTTTTCGTGCAGTTGCAGACCGTAGCCCACAATCTTCGCCTTGCGATCCTTGCCGTGCTGACCCGGCGGAAAATTCCGCTTCTCCAGCGGGCAGCGCTCTGAGGTGCACTTGGTGCCCTTCAAAAACAGCTTGGTGCCTTCGCGCCGGCAAAGCCGGCAAACTGCTCCCGTATAACGTGCCATCTCTTCTCCTGACTTCGGATGTCGGCCGGTTTACGCGCATCTGCGCTTCCTCCCGGCCCTGTTTAAGTCCCCAGCTTCATCTTCTTCAGTCGCGAACATCCAGACTGAAGACTGATAACTGAAAACTGATAACTATCTCTTACACTCTCCGCCGCTTCGGCGGCCGGCAGCCGTTGTGCGGAACCGGCGTCACGTCGCGGATAGTGCGTACCTCAATTCCCGCCGCGGCCAACGCGCGAATCGCCGATTCGCGCCCTGAGCCAGGACCGGCCACGCGCACGTCCACGGCGCGCAGACCGTGATCCCGCGCCATGCTCGCAGCGCTGGACGCAGCCTGCTGCGCCGCAAAGGGCGTGCCCTTGCGCGAACCGCGGAATCCAAGCGAGCCAGAGCTTTTCCAGCTCAGCGTGTTGCCCACCTGGTCGGTGATCGTCACAATCGTGTTGTTGAACGAGGCCTGAATATGTGCAATCCCATACGGCACATTCTTGCGCTCGCGCTTCTTGAACTTCTTCGTCTTGCCGGTCTTCCCGGCTCCGCCCTGTGCTTTCGCCATTTAGGTCTTCGCCGTCGCTTTCTTCTTGCCCGCAACGGTGCCCTTCCGCGGACCCTTTCGGGTGCGGGCGTTGGTGTGCGTACGCTGTCCGCGCACGGGCAGCGACCGCCGGTGACGGTTGCCGCGATAGCTCTGGATGTCGATCAGGCGCTTGATGTGCATCGAGGTGTCCTTGCGCAGATCGCCCTCGACGTCTCCCTCGTCCTCAATCACCTGACGGATGCGGTTCACCTCGTCCTCGCCCAGGTCCTGGACCTTCTTGAACGCGTCCACGTTCGCCTTGTCCAGAATCTTCAGCGCACGAGGATTGCCGATCCCGAAAATGTACGTGAGCGCGATCCGGGCCTGCTTGTTGCGGGGCAGATCCACGCCTGCAATACGTGCCATTCCTGTTCCTCTGCTGCTTTCGGTTGTGTGCCTCCGGCCTTAACCGGTTCGCACGGGTTATGCGGTCGCTCCGGGGTTCCTCGCAAGCCCTGACTCCAGCTAACTCGCCCCTTGTCCGGGAGGTTCCGCTTTTACCTGGGCTTTGATTAGCCCTGGCGCTGCTTGTGCTTTGCGTTCTCGCAGATCACCCGCACCACACCGCGGCGGTGAATGACCTTGCACTTGGCGCAAATCTTTTTTACTGACGCTCGAACTTTCATCTCTGTCCTTCTCAATGTTAGCGGCTAGCTTCTAGCCTCTAGCTATTATCACGACAACTGCGACCTTTGATCTATCGCGCATCTAGCTGAAAGCTGGAAGCTGGAAGCTGACAGCTCGTTCTCATTTGTAGCGGTAAACGATCCGTCCGCGGTTCAGGTCGTAAGGGCTCAGCTCCACGGCCACCCGGTCGCCGGGCAAAATGCGGATGAAGTTTTTCCGCATCCTTCCCGAAACATGCGTCAGCACCTCGTGGTCGTTTTCCAGCTTTACCTTGAACATGGCGTTTGGCAGCGTCTCAATCACCACCGCCATCACCTCAATCGCGTCTTCCTTCGACAATCCGTTTCCCGCTTCTGCCGGCCCGCTCCTCGCGGCCCCGGCCGTTACGCCGAGCGCTCTACTCGGTCAGAATTCTTGCTCCGGTGTCGGTCACCGCCACCGTGTGCTCAAAATGAGCACTCATGCTCCCATCGTCGGTCACTGCCGTCCAGCCGTCCTTCAGCACCCTCACCTCGGGCTTGCCCACGTTCACCATCGGCTCAATGGCAATCACCATTCCGGTGCGCAACTTCATGCCGCGCCCTTCTTCGCCGAAATTCGGCACCTGCGGCTCTTCGTGCATATTCGAGCCGATTCCGTGCCCCACAAAATCCCGCACCACGCTGAAACCGTGCGACTCCACAACCTTCTGTACCGCCGCGCCAATGTCGCCCAACGTCGCGCCGGGCTTCACCGCGGCAATCCCCGCGCGCAGGCTGGCTTCGGTCACGCGCAGCAGCTCGGAAGTCTGCGGCGCAATCTTCGCGCCCACCGGAATCGTAATGGCCGCGTCGCCAAAGTAGCCGTCGATCACCGCTCCGCAATCCACTGAGACAATGTCGCCCTCCTTCAGCACCCGCTTCTTTGAAGGAATCCCGTGCACCACTTCGCTGTTTACTGAGGTGCACAGCACGCACGGATATCCGTGATATCCCTTGAACGCCGGCTTCGCGCCCAGTTCAGCAATCCGCGCCTCGGCCACCCGTTCCAGATCGTAGGTCGTCGCACCCGGCTTCACGCGGCTGCGCACCAGCTCCAGCACCTCGCGAACCACCTTGCCCGCGCGGCGCATTGTCTCGATCTCGCTGGATGACTTCAGAACCACTGCCAACCGAACCTCTCCCGCCGCAACTCTCCCGCCGAAGTTCCTCCGGCGCCCTTCAGAGCCCCGCGCCATCCATCCGCGACAAGCGTCGTGGCACACAAAAACCCGCCCGCCGGATGACTTACTTCCGCAACCGCGCGACGGCGGAAACAATTTCTGCCGCGATTGCGGCAATCGGACCGTCCGCCTTCACTTCCACAAACCGGCCCACGGCCCGGTAGTGTTCCACCACCGGTGCGGTCTGCGCCGAATAGGCTCGCATCCGCTCGGCAAATACCTCTTCCGTGTCGTCGGCTCGCTGGGCCAGAGCGGCGCCTTCCAGGTCACAAAATCCGGCCCGCTGGGGCGGATTCGAGTAGACGTTGTAAATGCTCTGGCAGACTGGACAGGTCCTGCGCCCCGTAATACGGCACAATAACTGATTATAATCCACATGCAGGTTGACGGCAACCGCCGGAAGACTGCCCGGAATCGTGCTCAGCCGCTCATCCAACCAGCGCGCCTGGGGCAGCGTCCGCGGAAATCCGTCCAGAATGTACCCCCGCTCCGTGTCCGGTTCGGCCAGCCTCTGCGCCACCATCTCGTTCACCAGCACATCCGGCACCAGATCGCCCCGTTCGATCGTCTCCCGGGCCAGCTTGCCCAGCTCCGTCGACCGCGCCACATGCGCCCGCAGCAGGTCGCCGGTGGAAATCTGCGGGATTCCCCACAGCTTCACCAACTCCTTGGCCTGGGTCCCTTTGCCCACGCCCGGAGCGCCCAGCAGCAACACCGGGCCCGGAATCGAGTTCAACTTCCTCTCCCAATCCCTCTCCACGCCTATTGCCGGCGAAGACATTACCAGGTTTTCCTTCCGCGTATGCGACCGGAGCGCGGCGAAAAGCCATCATAGTGACGCATGATCAGTTGCGATTCCACCTGGTTGATGGTGTCCATTGCCACTCCCACCACAATCAGCAGCGAGGTGCCGCCAAAGTAGAAGTTGACTCCCAAACCGTGTGTCGCCCAGTTGGGCAGCGTCTCGAAAAACTTGCCCACAAGCCAAAGCTTGTCAAACCGAATGCCCGAAATCAAGAACGTCGGAACCAGCTGAATCACAATAAGATAGAGAGCGCCTACCAGCGTGATGCGCGTCAGAATGTCGTTGATGAAGTCTGAAGTCCGCTTCCCCGGCCGGATGCCCGGAATAAACGAGCCCGACTTGCGGAAGTTATCGGCGATATCGTCCGGCTTCATGATGATCGAGACATAGAAATATGCGAAGAACACGATCATGATCATGTTCAGGAACACATACCACGGATAACCCGGCGTCAGCGCTTCCATGATGGGCTGAATCAGTCGATTGTTCTGCACAAAGTCCATCTGGCCGAACAGCAGCGGCGCGGAAAGAATCGAACTCGCAAAGATGATCGGCATCACGCCGCCCGAGTTCACTCGCAGCGGCAGGTGGCTTGAAGCTCCGCCCATCATCTTCCGGCCCACAATCCGGCGCGCGCTCTGGATGGGAATCCGCCGCTCGGCGCGCTCCACAAAACAGATGAACGCCACCACCGCAATCATGCCCACCAGCATAATGATCACGGCGAAAACCGTGAACGAGCCCCAGGCGTCGGTCTGCACTTTCTGGATCAGTTCGCCCACGCCATTCGGCAGTCCTGCCACAATGCCCGCGAAGATCAGCAGGCTCATGCCGTTGCCGATGCCGCGGTCGGTAATCTGTTCTCCCAGCCACATGATGAACGTCGTGCCCGCCGTCAGCGTCATCACCGTCATCAGGTCGAAGCCGATGCCCGGATGCAGCGCCAGTCCCTGTTTGGTCAGAATCGCCGCAATCCCAATCGACTGCAGAAGCCCCAGCACGATGGTCATGTAGCGGGTCCACTGCGTAATCTTCCGCTGCCCAATCTCGCCTTCCTTCTGCACCCGTGCCAGCGGCTCATACACCACGGTCAGCAGTTGGAAGATAATCGACGCCGTAATGTACGGCATGATGCCCAGCGCGAAGATGGTCATGCGGCGCAGGTTGCCGCCGCCGAAAAGGTCCATCAGGCCCAGCGCCGAGCCGTTCTGCTGGTTGAACAGAATCGAAAGCTGGTGCGTGTTCACGCCCGGCGTCGGAATCCACGCCCCCAGCCGGTAAACAGCCAGAACGCCCAGGGTGAACAGCACGCGGTTGCGCAGGTCGGGAATCCGGAAAATATTGAGGAACTTCTCAAGCATGTTGGCTTATCCGCTTCAGGCGTTGGCCGCCGGTCCTGTGGTTTGCTGCTTCCATTTTAAGTCAATTCGCGGCTTCCGGCTCGACCCGCCCGGCCCTCAGGCCGCCGCTTCGGCTCCGTCCACCACGGCCTTGCCGCCGGCCTTCTCAATCTTCTCCACCGCCGACTTTGAAAACTTGTGCGCATGGATGGTGATGGCCTTCTCGAGCTCGCCCGAGCCCAGAATCTTGATCAGCGCCTTCCGGCTCGACGCAAGACCCAGCTTGCGATAGTCCTCGAGCGCGATCTCCTTCACATCCAGCCCGGCAATCCGGTCCAGATTCACCACCGTGTATTCGGTGCGGAAGATGTTCGTAAAGCCGCGCTTCGGCAGCCGGCGGTGCAACGGCATCTGGCCGCCCTCAAAGCCGCGCATCATGCTCGAACCCGAGCGCGACCGCTGGCCCTTGTGGCCGCGGGTTGAGGTCTTGCCCATGCCCGAGCCCATGCCCCGGCCCACACGCTTGCGCCCCGTATTCGCCTTCTTCGGCGCGCGCAGATTGGATAGATTCTTTGCCATATTCTCCTCGCTCATAACGCCGGGGACCGGCCGTTCAGGCCCTCTCCGACTCGCGTTGTCTTTCGCGCCAGCATTCAATCAAACCGTCTGCTGTCGGCTGTCTGCTGCTCGAAAGCCTTAGCCTTCCAGAATGCGCACCAGGTGCGGAATCGTCTTCACCATCCCGCGAATCGAAACCGAGTCCTCGCGCTCCACAACCTGATTTAGCCGCGTAAAGCCCAGACCCTTCACCACCAGCTTGTGCTTCACCGGCGTCGCAATCGCCGACCGGTAGTACTGAATGCGAATCTTCTTCATCTTGGTCGCCGTCACGAGAGATCCTCCAGCTGCTTACCGCGCATTTGGGCCACTTCACTTCGGTCGCGCAGCTGCACCAGAGCGTCAAAGGTCGCCTTGATCACATTGTGCGGATTCGCCGACCCCAGGCTCTTGGTCAGCACGTTCTGCACCCCGGCTGAGGTCATCACCGCGCGCACCGCGCCGCCGGCAATCACGCCCGTGCCTTCCGGCGCAGGCTTCAGCAGCACCTGCCCCGAGCCAAACCGGCCCAGCACCTGATGCGGAATCGTCGTCTGGGCCAGGTTCACCCTCACCAGGTTCTTCTTCGCCGATTCGATGCCCTTCCGAATCGCCTGCGGAACCTCTTTGGCCTTGCCCGAACCGTAGCCCACCACGCCCGAAGCGGCGTCGCCCACCACCACCAATGCGGCAAACGACATGTTCTTGCCGCCCTTCACCACCTTGGTCACGCGGTTGATGGACACCACCTGGTCCTTCAGGTTGTACTGGTTGGCATCGATCTTCTTCTTCAACATCGTCATTCTCTTCTGTCCTTCCGGGCCGCGTCGCGCTTCCCTGGAAAAGCCTCTTCAGCAAAAAACCCAATCCAAAACGCGAAAGAGCGGAGCTCAGAATTCAAGGCCCGCCTCGCGCGCCGCATCGGCCAGCGCCTTGATGCGACCGTGATAGAGGAACCCGCCGCGGTCAAAGACCACCTGCTTGATCCCCTTTGCCTTGGCCTGCTCGGCAATTGATTTGCCGATCTCTTTCGCCGCCGCCACATTGCCGCCGGTCTTCAACTTCAGCGTCAGCGTTGAGGCTGCCGCCAGCGTCTCACCCTTCTGGTCATCGATCACCTGTGCGTAAATGTGATTCAGTGACCGGAAAACATTCAGCCGCGGCCGCTCGCCCGTGCCCGACAGCTTCCGCCGGATCCGTGCGTGAATCCTTTGGCGAATCGAATTTCTCTTCGTCTGCGTAATCATCGTCTCTCGTCCCTATCAGCGGAACCGCCCCGCGGCCCCGTTCGGTTTGTTCTTGCTCCCGTTTCAGCCCTCGACATCCGCTCGCCTCAAATCGCTTTGGGCTGACAACTGAAAACTGTCTACTGAAAACTCGCTTACTTCGATCCGGTCTTGCCGGCCTTCTTCTTCAGCTTCTCGTCCGAGTAGCGCACACCCTTGTTCTTGTAAGGGTCCGGCTTGCGCAGCGAACGCATGTCTGCCGCCACCTGGCCCACCTTCTGCCGGTCGATGCCCGTGATCGTCAGGTGCGTCTGCTTGGGGTCAATCGCAACACCTATCCCCGCCGGCAGCGGAAACTCGATGGGGTGCGAGTAGCCCAGCGTGAACACCACCGTGCCCTTGCCCTTCAACTCCGCGCGGTACCCGATGCCCACAATGTCCAGCTCGCGGGTCCACCCCTTGGTCACGCCTTCCACGGCGTTGAACACCAGCGCCCTCGTCAGCCCGTGCACCGCGGCGTACTTGTCGCCCGCGCGATCCAGCACCAGATGCCCATCCTTGGTCTCGAGCCGGATGCCCTCGGCCACCAGCGCCGACACCTTGCCCTTGGGGCCCTCCACCAGCACCGTGTTGCCTTCAACCGTGTACTTCACGCCCGCCGGCAGCGGGATTGGCTTCTTTCCGATACGCGACATCGTCTCAATCCTTCTTGGCTTGCGAGTCCCGGCCGGGCTCATCACCCCACCGTTCCACTGCAGCCTCGGGCCGCTCGGCCCATCAGCTCATCCAAAACTCAAAAGCACGGAGCGCCTACCAGACCTCGCAGAGCACTTCGCCGCCCACGCCTTCGCGGCGTGCCTGCCGGCCCGTCATCACGCCCCTCGGCGTGGTCATGATCGAGATGCCCAAGCCGCCCTGCACCCGCTTGATCTCGTCGCGGCCCACGTACACGCGGCAGCCGGGGCGCGAAATCCGCGCCAGGTCCCGGATGGCCGCTTCGCTGCCGCCGTACTTCAGGTAAACGCGCAGAACCGGCTTGCCGTCCTCTTCCTGCGTCTTGTAGTTCGAGATGTAGCCCTCTTCCTTCAAAATGCGGGCAATCTCGGTCTTCAACTTGGAAGCCGGCACATCCAGCTTCTGGTGGCGCGCACGGATTGCGTTCCGGATTCGTGCCAGAAAATCTGCTACTGGGTCGGTCAGACTCATTCCTTCTCCTTCATTCCCCGTTCGTCCGCCCCGGCGGAAACCAGCGGGAATGGCTCAAACAGTTCTCAGTCATCAGTTGTCGGTTTTCAGTTCGGCCATCCGGCCGCTTTTCGCTTCAGTTCTGTCCATTCGCAATCACACACGCAAACTGAATACTGAAGACTGAAGACTGACAACTGCATTTGCTACCAGCTCGACTTCACCACGCCGGGAATCTCGCCCTTCAGGGCCAGTCCGCGGAAGCACAAACGGCATAGGCCGAACTTCCGCAGGTATCCCCGCGGCCGTCCGCAGAGCTTGCACCGGTTGTGCTTGCGGCAGCTGAACTTCGGCTTCCGCGCGTCCTTCACCCTTTTTGCTGTCGTTGCCATATTCCTCTTATTCCTCGTTGTCCCGTGCCGGCCCGCGCTCAGGCGCCCTGTCGGAACGGCATTCCGAAGTGGCGCAGCAGCGCGCGCGCTCCGTTGTCGTCTTTGGCCGTGGTCACAATCGTGATGTTCATGCCCTTCATCTTTTCCACTTTGGAGTAATCCACCTCGGGAAAGATCAGCTGATCGCGCAGCCCCAGCGTATAGTTGCCGCGCCCGTCAAAACTCTTCGTCGAAACTCCGCGAAAATCGCGCACCCGCGGAAGCGCCGTCGAAATCAGCCGGTCCAGGAACTCATAGGCCTTTTCGTTGCGCAAGGTCACCATCGCCCCAATCGGCATCCCCTCGCGCACTTTGAAGGCCGCAATCGACTTCTTGGCCCGCGTCGTCACCGGCTTCTGCCCGGTAATCGTCGCCAGGTCGGCCACCAGCGGGTCCAGCAGCTTCGAGTTCTGCGTCGCCTCGCCCAGGCCCATGTTGATCACGACCTTTTCCAGGCGTGGCACCGCCATCGAGTTCTCGATGCCCAGCTCCTTCTTCAGCGCCTGCTTGATCTCCGCGTTGTATTTCTCTTTCAGTCTTGCCGCCATCTCGCTCTGCTCTCTTTCTTCCGGTGGCCGGAGTGAGCCGCCCCATTTCTTTGATTCCGGGCGTCCCGTATACCGTTGCGGAAGGGGTTGGCCGGCTCGTGCGACGTGCGCTCGCTCCGGCTTTGGATCCCGCTACTTCCCCATCACTTCTTCGTGGGCAGCTCGTGCCCGCACTTCTTGCAAATCCGCGTCCGCACGCCGCCCTCATGTTTGAAGCCAATCTTCGCCGTGCCGCAGTTGGCGCACAGCAGGGCCACGTTCGACACATGAATCGGCGACTCATGCTCGGCGATGCCGCCGCGCGTGTTCTGCCCCTGCTTGCTCGAAACCGTCTTCTTCACCACGCGAATGTGCTCCACCAGCAGCGTCCCGTTGTCGGGAATCGCGCGCAGCACCCGGCCCGTCTTGCCCCGGTCGGCGCCGGTCAGCACCTTCACCACATCGTTGCGTTGAATGCTCAAACTCGCCATGAACTTCTCCACTTCCTCTGCAAGCTGGTCGCTAAGAGCTTTTAGCTGATAGCTGATAGCTGATAGCTGATAGCTGATAGCTGCTTCTAAATCACCTCGGGCGCCAGCGAAACAATCTTCATGAACTTCTTCTCGCGCAGCTCGCGGGCCACCGGCCCGAAAACGCGCGTGCCCACCGGCTCGTTCGCGTCGTTGATCACCACCGCCGCGTTTTCGTCAAACCGGATGTAGGTGCCGTCGCGCCGCCTGTGCTCCTTGCGCGTGCGCACAATCACCGCCTTCACCACTTTGCCCTTCTTCACCGTGCCGTCGGGCGAGGACTCCTTTACCGCTGCCGTGACCACGTCGCCCAGCCCGGCCTTTTTGCCCAGCCCGCCGCCCAGGGGAAGAATCACCTGCAGCTTCCGCGCGCCGGAGTTGTCGGCCACCGCGAGCATCGTTCTCATCTGTACTGCCATGGTTCGTCTCCTTGCCTCGCGCCTTAGTTTGCCGCCGCTGCGTCGGCCTTGGCCGCCGTATCTTCAATCTGGCTCAACGACGACCGCCGCACAATCTCTTCAAGCGACCACCGCTTCAGCTTGCTCAGCGGGCGCGTCTCGCGAATCCTGACCACATCGCCCACTCGCGCCGAATTCTGCTCGTCGTGCGCATAGAACTTCTTTGAACTGCGCACAGTCCGCTTGTACTTCCGGTGCGCCTTGCGCATCTCCACCTCGACCACGATGGTCTTCTGCATCTTGGTCGAAACCACGTTGCCCACCTTCTCGTTGCGCCTGCTGGCCGGCGCCTGCTTGGTCTCTGTCGCCGTCATTCTGCGGCTCCCTTCCTGGCCTTCGCCGCGGTCTTCGGCTTGGCTGCTGCCTTGGGCTTGGCTGCGGCCTTGGGCTTGGCTGCGGCCCTGGGCTTCGCCACGGCCACTGCGCCATCCTTGTCCTTGGAAGCGCCGCGAATGCCCATCTCGCGTTCCCGCGCCACCGTCTTGATCTGTGCAATCTCCCTGCGCAGTTGGCGGAGCTTCTTCACTCCGTCGTTCTGCCCCATGGAGACCTGAAAGCGGAGCCGGAAAAGCTGCTCACCGGCCGTCTTCTCCTGGTGCGCCAGCTCGGGGTCGCTCAAACTGCGAATCTTGGTCAGTTCCATCGTCTCTCTCCCGCGTCCGCCCTTGTCCTCTTCAGGAACTGGCGTCGCGTCCAATCCTCTGCGGCCTGTTTACTCGGCCGCCGCAGCCGTCGTCTTCTCGGCGCCCGGCCGCTGCACAAATTTCGTCTTCAGCGGCAGCTTGTTGGCGGCCAGTCGCATCGCCTCCTCGGCAATGTTCGGAGCAACTCCCTCCATCTCGAAGAGGATCTTGCCCGGCTTCACCACTGCAACCCAGTGGTCCAGCGCGCCCTTGCCCGAACCCATGCGGACTTCGGCAGGCTTCTTGGTAATCGGCTTGTCCGGAAACAGCCGCAGCCAGATCTTGCCGCCGCGCTTGATGAAGCGCGTCATCGCAATACGGCTGGCCTCAATCTGCCGGTCCGTAATGTAGCCGCACTCCAGCACTTTCAAGCCGTATTCGCCAAACGACAGGGAGGAGCCGCGCCACGCCTTGCCGCGCCGTTTGCCCTTCTGCTGCTTGCGAAACTTCACCTTCTTCGGCATCAACATAATGAAATCCTCAAGAGTAGCTGTTGGCTTCTAGCTACTAGCCTTTCGCTTGACCCTCGCTACCGCAGCCGTTTCTCCATGCACTCGCTGGCAGCTGGTAGCTGGAGGCTGTCCGCTGCCTTAAAACACCGACGTGCCGATCTGCGGAGCCTGACGGCGCTTCTGCTCGTAAATGTCGCCGCGATAGATCCACGTCTTCACGCCAATCACGCCGTAGGTGGTGTGCGCCTCGGCAAATCCATAGTCGATGTCGGCCCGGAGCGTGTGCAGCGGCAGACGGCCCTGCAGATACCACTCCGACCGCGCGATTTCGTTGCCGTTCAGCCGGCCTGAAACCCGCACCTTGATGCCCTTGCAGCCAAAGCGCAGCGCCGAGTCCACACTCTTGCGCATCGCCCGGCGGAAGCTCACGCGCTTCTCCAGTTGCAGCGCGATGTTCTCGGCCACCAGTTGCGCGTCCAGCTCCGGCTTGTTCACCTCAATAATGTCGATGAACACGTCGCGGCTGGTCCGCTTGCCCAGCTCCGCCTTCAGCTTCTCGATCTCGGCGCCCTTGCGGCCAATCACGATGCCCGGACGCGCCGTGCGAATAAGGAACCGCAGCTTGTTGCCCGGCCGTTCAATCTCCACCGAGCTCACACCCGCCGCTTTCAGCTTCTCGCGCAGCTCAGCCTTCAGCTTCACGTCCTCAATCAGCAGCTTGTCGTAATCGCGCTCAGAGAACCAGCGCGAACGCCACGGCTTGTTCACGCCCAGCCGAAATCCGTAAGGATGGACTTTCTGTCCCATAGTTCTTCCCTCAAACCTCTCAGGCCTTACTTCCCGGCCTTTTTCGTTGCCTTCTTAGCCGCCGGCTTCTTCGCCGCCGCCTTGGACTTGGAGCCGGCCTGCTTCAGTGCAGCCTCCCCGGCCTTTTTCGTTGCCTTCTTGGCTGCCGGCTTGGCTTCCGCCGCCGGCTCTTCCACCTTGGTCGCAAACTTCCCCGCCGTTTGCCGCTCCGCCACTGAAACCACAATGTGCGCCAGCCTGCGCTGATAGCGGTAGGCCCGGCCCATCGGCGCGGGACGAATCCGCTTCATCCGGGGACCGTCGTTGGCCACAGCCTGCTTCACATACAGGTTGTCCACGTCCAGGTCCAGCCCCCGCTCCTCGGAGACATACTTGGCGTTGTCCACCGCCGAACGCAGCAGCTTGTGGATCACCGGCGCAATGCGCTTCTTCGTGTAGGCCGCCGTCTCCAGCGCCTGCTCGACACCCAGGCCGCGAATCAGGTCCAGCACCAGCCGCGCCTTCTGCGGAGACACCCTCTGAAACCTCGCCTCGGCCCGGTATTCGTTCGTCTCGACTGCCATTGCTCTGCCTTCCTCAATCTCTCCGCTTGGGCTCTCGCCGAGCCCGCGCGGCGAATCTCATGATCTACCGCGGCTTGGCCGCGGCCTCAGCCTTGCCTCCGCCGCCCGTATGCCCCTTGAAGGTCCGGGTCGGCGCAAACTCGCCCAGCTTGTGGCCCACCATGTTCTCGGTCACATATACCGGCACAAACTTTTTGCCGTTGTGCACCGCAATCGTGTGACCCACAAACTCAGGGAAGATCGTCGAGCGCCGCGACCAGGTCTTCACAACCTTCTTGTCGTTGGCCTTGTTCAGCACTTCGATCTTCACGCTCAGGTGCGCGTCAATGAACGGCCCCTTCTTGGTCGAACGTCCCATAACCCTTCTGCTCCTCTACTTCGTCCGGCGGCTGACGATAAAGGCGTCGGTCCGCTTGTTGTTGCGTGTCTTGTAGCCCCGCGTCGGCTGGCCCCACGGCGTCACCGGATGGCGTCCGCCCGAGGTCTTGCCCTCGCCGCCGCCATGCGGATGGTCCACAGGGTTCATCGCCACGCCGCGGTTGGTCGGCCGGATGCCCTTCCAACGGTTTCGCCCCGCCTTGCCGATGGCCACGTTCTCGTGGTCGGTGTTTCCCACCTGCCCAATCGTGGCCATGCAATCGGCCAGCACTTTGCGGGTCTCGCCGGAAGGCAGCTTCAGCAGCGCGTACTCGCCTTCCTTGGCCACCAGCTGTGCCTGCGCCCCGGCCGAACGCGCCATCTGCGCACCCTTGCCCGGCCTCAGCTCAATCGCGTGCACCGTGGTGCCGGCGGGAATGTTCTTGAGCGGCAGCGCGTTGCCCACCAGGATGTCGGCCTCAGCGCCCGAGGTCACCGTCGCTCCCACCTTCAGCCCCACCGGCTGCAGAATGTAGCGCTTCTCCCCGTCGGCATAGTGCACCAGCGCAATGCGCGCCGAGCGGCCCGGATCGTATTCAATCGTCGCCACGCGCCCCGGCACGCCGGCCTTGTCGCGCTTGAAGTCGATCAGGCGAAGCTTCTGCTTGTGCCCGCCGCCGTGGTGGCGGATGGTCAGGTCGCCTGAATTGCGCCGTCCGCCCGTGCGCTTGCGCGTCGCCAGCAACGGCTTGTGCGGCGTATCCGTCGTCAGCTCCTCGTTCACCAGTGTGGTCTGGAAGCGCCGCGTTGGAGTTACCGGTCTGTATGTCTTGATTGCCATCGTCTCTGTCCTTGACGAGCTTCCAGCCGTTAGCTGCCGGCTTCTCGCTCGTCCTGCTCATCCAACTTCCGTCTCAACCTCGCCGCTCGCCTCGCCTGCCCCTATCGCTGGCTGACGGCTGTTAGCTGTCTTACAGGTTGCTCACATACTCGGGCAGCTTTTCGCCCGCCTTCAGCCGCACGTAGGCCTTCTTCCAGTCCGGCTTGTAGCCGGTAAATCGTCCGCGGCGGCGTTCCTTGCCCACCACGTTGGCGGTCCTGACCGCGGCCACCTTCACCTTGAAGAGCGCCTCCACGGCCTGCTTCACTTCCGTCTTGGTCGCATCCGGAGCCACGTCAAACACCAGCGTGCCCTCGGTTTCCTTCACGCCCAGCCCTTTTTCGGTAATCAGCGGCCGGCGAATCGTCGTGTACAGTGTCGGCATCTTATGCAGCCTCCGTTCGGGCGGCGAGCTTGCGCTTCGACACGCTCTTCAAAAGTGCTTCGGCCAACTGCTCAATCGCGGCCTTTGAGAAAATGGCCCGTTCATAGCGCAGCAGATCGTAGGGATGCACCTCGTTGTTCAGCACCAGTTCCACGCCCTTCAGGTTGCGCGAGCCCAGCACCAGCGCCTGTGACAGCGTCTTGCCGTTTTCGACCAGCAGCACCGTCCGCCTGGCCTCCAGCTTGTTCAGCGCCTCGCGATAGAGCTTGGTCTTCGCGTCCTTGATCTCGAGCGAATCAACCACCGTCAGTTTGCCGTCGGCCAGCTTGGCCGCCAGCGCCGAGCGCAACGCGCCCTGCAGCTTCTTGCGCGGGAAGGCGTAGTCATAGCTGCGCGGCTGCGGCCCGTGCACTGTGCCGCCGTGGCGCCACAGGGGCGAACGCACCGAGCCAACGCGCGCCCGGCCCGTGCCCTTCTGCTTCCACAGCTTCTTGCCCGATCCGGCCACCAGCTTGCGGTTCTTGGTGGCGGCCGTGCCCTGGCGCAATGAGGCGCGGTACTGCTTCACCGCCTCCCACAGCAGAGCCTCGTTCACCTGCTCGGGCGCAAACACCGCGTCCGACAGCTCAACCGAGCCCACCTTCTCCCCGTTCAGATTCACAACATCCACTTTTGCCATCGTCTTCTTCTTCCGCCTGTGCTCTTGCCCGCAGGCTTTCAATCTTTCACGCGCCCCTCAGGGCGCCGTCAGCCGCACCGCAGGTGCTTACTTGCGCTTGCCGCCGGCCTTCTTTGAAGCCTTCAGCGGATCCACCGTGCCCGACCCTGCAAAACCGCGGCGCTCGCGCGGCGGAGCATTGGCCTTCGAGATCAGCACATAGCCGTCCCGCGGTCCCGGCACCGCGCCCTCCACCATCAGCAGATTCTCGTCCAGGTCAATTCCGCGAATCCGCAGATTGCGCACCGTTACCTGGTCCACGCCAAAGTGGCCCGGCATCCGCTGCCCCGGAAACACGCGCGACGGAAAACTCGATGCGCCGATTGAACCCTGCACCTGGAACATGTGCCCGTGCGACTTGGGACCGCCGGCGAAACCGTGCCGGCGAACCACGCCCGCAAACCCGCGCCCTTTCGAGGTTCCAATCACGTCCACGAACTTTACGTTCTCAAAAATATCCACCAGAACGCGGTCTCCGGCCTTGGTCTCGCTCTCGCCTTCAACCGCCGCCTCCACGTCCACTTCCTTCAGCAGCTTCACCGGAGGCGCTTCGGTCTTGGCAAAGTGTCCGCTCATGGGCTTGGTAATCCGCGAAGCCTTCACGAACTCCACCAGCCCGATCTGCGCCGCCTCATAGCCGTCCCTGGCTGCGGTCTTCAGTTGCGTCACCACGCAGGGGCCGGCCTGCAGCACCGTAATCGGGTGCACATCGCCCTTCTCGTCGAAGACCTGCGTCATGCCGATCTTTTTTCCCAGAATTCCTCTGACTGCCATCTCGTCCTCACCTCATCATGCGCGGCTTTCGCGCCCCGCACTGCCGGAATGTTTGTTAAGCCGTCCGCTATCAGCCTTCAGCTCTCAGCTTTCAACCGGTTCCGCCGCTCGCATCTCACAGATGAAACTGAGAGCTGAAAGCGGACGGCTGAAAGCTTACTTTTCAAACGCCTTGATCTCCACATCGACGCCCGCCGGCAGATCCAGCTTCATCAGCGCATCCACCGTCTGCTGCGTCGGTTCCAGAATGTCGATCAGCCGCTTGTGCGTGCGAATCTCAAACGCCTCGCGCGACTTCTTGTCCACGTGCGGTGAACGCAGCACGCAGTACTTGTTCTTGATCGTCGGCAAGGGAATCGGCCCCGCCACCGTTGCCCCGGTGCGCTTGGCCGTCTCCACAATCTCGCCGGTCGAGGCGTCCAGCACGCGATAGTCGTATGCCTTCAACCGGATGCGAATTCTCTGTCCTACCATGGCTCTTCTTTCCAGTCGTTCCTGATTCGTTTCACCGGATCAGGCACTGCTTGCCGCGCCGAAGCATCCCGCCCGAAGGGCGCTCCGCCCGACGCGGCCAGCGTCTACTTGATAATCTCCGAGATGGTGCCTGCGCCCACGGTGCGTCCGCCTTCGCGGATGGCGAACCTCAGGCCCTTGTCCATCGCCACCGGAGTAATCAGCTCCACCACCAACTGCACGTTGTCGCCC
>JBAUEO010000041.1:0-106165 GCA_049678625.1 Occallatibacter sp.
TGGTTCCCGCGGTGTACATGGTGGGCGCCGCCACAATCCTGGTGGTCCTGTTTCTCTTCCAGCCCACCACAACCTGGCCCGGCCTGGCGATTGTTGCCCTGGGTGTGCCCGTGTATTTTCTGATTCGCATGCGGCAGCGAAAGCCGACTGTCGCTGCCGTCGGCCCGCAGACCAACTCGCGTTCCTAGCGCAAGACCACGCCGGCGCGCGTGGCAAAAGCTCAACTCAACTGCCGTTGGGGGTCGATAAAGAGCAGACACAGAGAACCAGAATTCAAATGAGCTTACTTGACCTTTGCTCCTATCTCGGGCTCGCCGCAACCGCACTGGTCACCCTGAATCTGCTGTTGGGCATGCTCATTTCACTTCGTTACAGTCCCGTGCGCAACTGGCCGCACCTGCACATCAATTTGTTTGCCCTGCACCGGTGGACTGCGTACGGCGTCGCGGTCTTTATGCTGACGCACCCCGCCGTTCTGCTCTTCCTTCAAACGCCTCGCTTCCGCGTCATCGATGTGCTCTGGCCCACGCACTCGCCGCTGCAGCCGAAGATTAACCTTGCAGGGGCCGGCGCGCTCTATTTGCTGGCGCTTGTGATCGGCACTTCCCTGCTGCGGCTGCGCATGCCGCGGCGCGTGTGGAGAAGCCTGCACTATCTGGTATACCCCTCAGCGATTCTGCTTTTCCTGCACAGCATTCTCACTGACCCGCTGCTGAAGGACAGCCACCCGGACCTTTTGGATGGAGGAAAGGTTTTCGTGGAGATTTGCGCCCTGCTCATCGTGTCCGCCACTGCGATTCGCTTTCGCCTGCGTGGCCGTGGACTCAGACCCCGGAGCGCGGAACGTTCAACGTGAGCACAATCCGCGCGGCGACGCTGTCGGAGCTTGCTCCGCCGGGAGACAATCCCATCACTTCCAGTTTGGATGGCCTTCCAAAATCGTGATGTAGCGATCAAAGGGAAGATTCTTGAAGCGCTGCGTGGCGCCGCCGGGCTGCGGCCACTCTACTTCCAGCCAGTCGATGGTTTTGTGCGGGCCCAGGCCAAGCACCATGCGCGGGTCGTGCGAGGAAAGATAGCTGCCTCCGCCAACCTTGGTGCGATGGCGCAGCAAATCCCCGCTCTGCCAGCGCACCTTGGCGCCAATGGCGTCGATGTTTGACGTGGTGCCGATGAGCCGCACTCCAAGCCAGTGGTTCTCACGGCCGGCAAGGTTCTGGAGCAGCAGTGGCGCTCCATTGTTCGCGGTGACCAGCACGTCCACTGCGCCGTCGTTGTCAAAGTCGCCCAGCGCAAGGCCGCGCCCGGCAATGGGCTGCGCGAACGCCGGTCCAGCGCCCCCGCTCACATTTCGCCATTGGCCGCCGCTTTGTTCAAACAGCAGCATGGGCTGCAGGTATTCGAGATCAGGATGATTCCTGTGGATCTCCAGATCGGGATGGCCGTTGGCGATGATCAGGTCGAGGTCGCCATCGTTGTTGAAGTCGAAAAACTTCAGCCCCCAGCCGCTCATCATCCGGGTCGTGGGTCCTATCGGGGTGTACATGGACTCATCGACAAACGCGCCGTGATGATCATTCCGATATAGCGAGTAGACCTCGTGATCCACGTTGGCGACGAAGAGGTCCATCCAGCCGTCCTGGTCGTAGTCAGCAGAATCCACGCCCATGCCGGAGCGCGCCACGCCGAAGGGATTGTACGCAACTCCCGCCAGCAGACCGTTATTGACGAAACGGCCGCCGGGCTGATTGATGAAGAGCGGATTCGGCGCTGTGTCGCTGCCCACGAAAATATCCATGCGGCCATCGTTGTTCAGGTCCGCCGCCACCACGCCCCAGGCCTTGCTGAAAGTTGCGGCGATGCCCGACTCGCGGCTCACATCCGTGAACGTGCCGTTGCCGTTGTTGTGAAAGAGCCAGTTTGCCGTGGGTTTGTAGACATTCGGCTTGCAATAGTAGTAGTCGCCGGGCGCACCGCACCGGACGTTCCTCTCCTTGCTGAAATCTGCGAAGCGGCACACGAACAGGTCCAGCCGGCCGTCGTTGTCGTAGTCGAACCAGACAGCGCTCGTCGCCCATCCTGCGGCTTCCACGCCCGCTTTGGCAGTTACGTCAGTGAACGTGCCGTCGCCGTTGTTGTGATAGAGAATGCTGCGCGGATATTCGGTGAGATAAATATCGGGAAGACCGTCACCGTCAAAGTCGCCCACGGCCACGCCCATGCCGTAAGCGCTACCGAGCACGCCGGCTTTCAGCGTCACATCAGTAAACGTGCCGTCGCGATTGTTCTTGTAGAGCGCGTTGCGGAGTGGTTTCGCCGGCTGATAAAAATCGCACGGGCCGCTGTTGACCAGATAGATGTCCATCCAGCCGTCGTTGTCGTAGTCAAGGAATGCGCAGCCAGCGCCGACGGTCTCCGGCAAGTACATGCTGGGCGAAAGTCCGGCCGTGTGGGTCCAGTGAATTCCGCTTTGCGCCGCGGGAATGGCGCGAAAGTAGGGCGGAGCCGCTGATGCACCGAGCGCGCCGGCCACGCGCGGCGCGGCAAGGCCCATTGTGCCCGCCGCGGCCGAGGCAAGAAAGCCTCTGCGGGTGAGACGCTCTGCCATGTCGCGGCGATTCGCGGCCATCAGGCCCGACCCGACGCGGCCGACTGCCTTTGCTGAACTATGCATCTCATGGCTGAATCGCGTGCCCCTGCGTTGTATCCGTGGCTTTGTTGCCGGCCGCCGCCTGCGCCTGCAGGGCCATCTCGCGCTGCGCTCCTGCCTGGTCACCGGTACGCGCATCAGCCACTGCAAGCTGATAGTGTCCGGCAGGGTCATTCGGCTCGAGCTTCACGTAGTGCTCGAGCGCCGGCTTGGCCAAAGAGAATTTTCCCTCTCCGGCGAGCGACATTCCCAGCGCCAGATACGCCTCAGAGAAGCCGACATCGAGGTGCGTGGCGCGCGTGAAATACTCGACGGCCCGGCTCCAGTCGCCCTTGCGGCGCGCCAGTTCGCCCAGGATGAACGCCGCCGAAGCGTCCGTAGGGTCTACGGCAAGCTCCTTTTCAAATTCCTGCTGCGCCGCATCTGTTGACCCTGCATCACCCGCCTCGGCCAGAGCGATTTGACCAAGGTGATAGTGAATTCCGGGAACGTTGGGGTGGTTCTTCAGAATCTTCCGATAGAGTGTGGCGGCCTGGTCGTTCTTGCCCTGCGACTCCAGGCTCTCCGCCTGCAGCCGCTGCGCCTGATACGAGTCAGGGTGCTTTGCCTGTAACTCGCGAGCGGCGCGCATCGCCATCGCAGAAAAGAGGTGCGTTTGCACAAAGAGAATTTCAGGATTGCCGGGCGAATCCTGCTGCAACTCGAAAAGATAGTCCGCAGCCACGCGCTCCTCGCCAACGGCCATGGCGCAGCGAACCGCGGCCATCTGCCCCTGATCACGCAGCGCTCTCTCCGTGACGCGCGGCAGATTGCGCTCAAGGATGGGAAGAGCCTGCGAGCAATGGCCGGTTTCCACAAGCTCAACGCCGCGATGCATTTCTGCCGTGGGCGAAACCGCGACGGAATGCTGCTGAGCCTGCAATGCCGCAGCGCTCCACAAAGCGGCCGCGCCGGCCAACGCGAGCCCCATCCCTGTGCGGCTGCCTGTCATGATGAATACACCTCTCTCCAGCGGTCAATTGCTCTTTTCCGAGCCAGCCCGCAACTCAACCCCAGCCGGTCCAGAGCCCAGCGGGACAAGCCATGCGCCCCGCTCGCTGCGCAGCGACCGCGATGGCTCGTAAGGGCCGAGACCCTGGATTTTTGCCGGCTGCGCAATGCGGAGCCGCGCCACCGGGGTTTCATCGGTTGCCGGATCCAGCCGAAGACGGACTACGCCCGTACTGAGATTGTAAACGGCCTCGCGAATACGGCCCGCCTCCAGAGTCAGCCAGAGCCCTGCCGGCGCAATGTAAAGCCGCATGCGCGCCGCATCGCGCGGCACAATGCGGATGCGGCCGCCCTGTTTCTTGAGGTTGCCGCCGAAGCAGAGCCAACCAAGCGTGGGATCATCCACGACGTATGTTGCGGTGTTCATGGCAAAGCCCCAGAAGCCGGGCCCGTAGTCACCCGAGTAAGGATCGGGCGCCAGCATGTCAGGGAATCCGTGGAAGGCTGCCGTGGCAAAGCCGTTCTGGTTGATATCGGTCAGCTCGCCCATTGTCCCGCCATAGCCCACGCGCAAAAGGTAAAGGTCCTGCGGGTGGCCGCGGTATTCCGCGAGGAGCGGAATGGCGTTGATGCCGGAGCCGTAATGATGCAACTGGCGTTCAAGCCGGCGAATCTTGCCCGCGTAAAGAAAATCCCAGTATCGCCGCGCGCTGCCGTTGTATCCCCAACTGGGAATCGCAGGATCGTAGCCGAGGATCGCATCAATTGTGGTCTGTGCCTTGGCGTCGAAGCCGAAGTAGTGCGTCCAAGCGTAGACCTCTTCCTGCCCGGTCGAGTCCCAGGGCATTTCGCTGGCAAAGGGATACTCTTCCGTGCGCCAATGCTCAGCGCGCGCGCGCATGGCTGCCTTCAACTGATCCGCCTGCGTGGACATTCCCTCACGCTGGAGGTCGGTAAGAATGTCGAGGAATATGTCGCCTTCCATCTGGCCGAATTGCACGTAATAAGGCGCAAGCCGCATCATGGCCATGCTCGTCTCATAAGCGTGATTCAAATACCACTGCCACGAATGGTCCGTCACCAGGCCGGGATGGTTCCGTGCGAGCCGATAGAGGACCCAATAGGCCGAAGCTACATGCGGATAGTTGAAGGAGCGATCGACAGCCTCTGACTGCTTCTTGTTCCAACTTGCCCAGGTCTTCCAGTTTTCGCTGCTCGAATAGAATCCGGGTGGAAAAGCGTCGGGCTGGTAGTAGAAGAGACTTTTCCTCACACCAAATTTCTCGGGTCCGTTCTTGTACTGGATTCCGCCCCACAGGACGCCGTCCACGAACTGCTCGAGCTTATCGACCTCCTGCTGGTCGGACTCGATATACTCCTTCATCACCAGTGCGAGCCAGGAGCCGGAGCCGGCTTCGTCGCTGAGCCCGGCGATCCACACGCGGCCTTCCTGCGTCACCTGGCGTCCGGCTTCGTCGTCATAGGTGATGGCCGATGGCGCGCGGTGAAAGGGGTCGTGCGCATCCGTGAACCATTGCTTCGTGGTGAGGAAGCGGCCCAGGTCGGCAACCGCTTCGGCCTCAGGCTTAATGACGCGATAGCTGACCGTCTGCCGCATTCCGTTGCGATAGGTAATCGTGAGCCGCACGCGTCCCCAGGTCTTGCCGCGCACAACGTAATCGCGCCAGCCGCCGGGCGTTCGGTGCGTCTTCTCAATCGTGATGGCTCCGGCCGGGTCCTCCTTCATGGATGCCACCGGCACAGAGTAATCGAGGAAGAGATGGCCCAACATATCCTGCGGCAGCACGTAGCCAGGCACGCCTAAGGCCACAGGACGATGATTGGCGGCGAGTGTCTTGTTAATGGCCTGAACGGAGTCGGCAAGCAGGAAGCGAAGCGCATATACGCGCGACTGCCCCGGCTGCAGGGTAACGCTGGTGGGCAAATTCCACGGCCGCGCCTTCTTCCACTCGTTTTCCTGATAGGCCGCGCTGTGCACCATCCACTCGTAAAAGCCCTCAAAGGTGATGCCACGCCGCGTGGGGTCGTGCGCCATCTTGAGCATTCCCGGCCGCTCGCTCAGGATGGGATTGTAAGCCTCAAAAGGCGTGTGTCCGTCGGGCACAACCAGCAGTACTGGGCCGTGGCCGCTCAAGCGCGTCACTTGCAGGTAGCCTGCATCCTCGCCGATGTATGGATCGTAGAAACTGCAGGCCGCGTGCGCCTGCGCCAGCGTGCGGTCAGTGAGAATGTTGTTGAAGATCATCGGAATGCCGAGCGAACCGATTTCCACCGGCTGTGTCGATTTGTTCGTCAGCGTGAATCGCAGGACCAGTTGCCCGTGGTCGAGAATCCATGCGCGCACAACGTGCAGAGGAGAATCCGCGGGGAGGGTGGGCGTGAGATCAGCCACGGCCAGATCGTCTCCGCCGGCAGGCAGTGCGATCACCGGTTGCCGGTCAAGCGCCGTGGAAATGCCTGTCCACCGGCCTGAATCGCCCGTTCGCACTCTCAGGTCAATATCACCCAGATGGTAGTAGCCGTTTGTGGAGCGCTCGACGAGTCGGTCGCCCGGCGTAAAGTCGAATCCGTGTGCGCCGTTCGGCAGCAGCCCCGCGACCGTTTGCGATGAGCGAACCAGCTTTAAGGTGAACTGCGGCGTGTTCAGCGTCTCGATGCCTGCGCTCAGCATCGGTCCGGACGTTGGATACTTGTGGGGCTTACCCTGCTGTCCAGATGCGGCGCTGGGAGCGCCCACAAAGACAGCCGCAAGAACAAACACAACAACGTAACGCAGAATGCGGTCGTTTGTCCGACCCTTCATCCTTCTCTGTGTCTTGATCCCGACCAATACAATCTCCCACGAGCACATCAACACTCGCAAATTTGTCTCGCTGCATCTAACGAAAAACCGGCCGCGAATGAATTCGCGGCCGCTATGAAAACCCGGCCGAACGGTTTGTGGCCGTCCGGCAAGGGAGGGGTTAAAACCTGAAGTTTCCGCGAAGTTCGATTTGTCGTCCGAAACCGGCACCCTCATTCGTGGGACTTCCCTCGCCGAAGTTGTAATCCTGAACCCCGGAATCGAATGACGGAGAAGATGCAGATACACCGGGCACATACGGCCCGTAGCCATCTGTATTCCCGAAGACCGGATGATTCCAGACATTGATGAAGGACGCCTGGAGGGTAAAGTTCATGGTCTCGTGGATGGGGATAGTCTTGGTCAACTCCATGTCCTGGAAGAACTGTCGTGGCCCGTGCAGGTAGACTAGCTGACCGAAAGTTCCAGGAGTGATGTTCGGCGCAATGTAACTCGCGTTAGCGCCGCCGCCTGATGGGCTGACCAAATATTTCGGGTCGAGAAAATTGGCGTATGGCTGGCCCGCTACCTGGCGGACACCCATGGAGCTCTGCAGCTGACTGGTTGTAACACCTTGCAGCTGGACGCCCCCGTCCGCGTAGTCATTGTAAGTGTTGTACCCGCCGCCGAGCAGCGCCGGTGCCCCGCCCTGCCACGTAACAATCGATCCCACCGTGTATCCGCCCAGAACAGCATCCAGCACTCGACTGTGCGACAGATAGGTCCGTCCGCGGCCAACCGGGATATCGTATGTGCCGCTGGTATGAAGGACGTTACGGATATCGAACAAGGTGGGCCCGTAGCTCCGCCTCAGATTGCGCAGGGTGAACGCGTTATAGGCGCCGGTCCACTGATTGCCGGACTCAAGGCCAAGGCTCTTGCTCCACGTGTAGTTCGCGTCATACTGCAGGCCGTGCCAGGATGCCTGGCGAAGATCGACCTGCAGGCCGTTGTAATTGGAGTATCCTGCTGAACTCAGTTCGCCCGTGCTGTTCTCCGGACCGTAGTAGTAACCGGTATAGGCTGCATAGGGGTTGGCAACAAACATGTTAATCGGGTAACCCGCACCTGCGCCTGTATAGCCCTGGTTCGTGGCGCAGGGAGAGAAACCGGCGCCTACGAGGTTGCAGAAATATTGTACGGTGCCCTGATTGCTTTGAATCACGTTGGCCAGCGATCCTACCTGGCCCGTATTCAGATAATTGATGAATTGAGTGTTGGTGTAATCGGATGCACCGGACCCACCGAAGGCTGCATCGAGAATCGGTGTCGGGTTACCGTAACTGCTGGAGAAGGAGTTGCCTCCTGAGGCAGCCAGGTTAGCCTGCGCGTTCTTGAAGTCCTTTAGAAATCCGTTTTCGAAGACATTCACTTCGTTAGGATCGATCATTATCCATTGATGGAGTGTGCGATTGCCCATGTAGCGGACTTCCAGCACTCTGGAAGAGCCGAGCCCCCGCTGAATGCCCAAATTCCAGGATTCGGAATAGGGTTCGCGGAGGTTCGGCTCAATGCCGTAAGTCGGGGTCGGAGCCGCAAAAGTAAACTCGGACTCCGGCGCCGACGCCTCATAGGTCGAAGGCGAGAGAGAGAACGTTGGCAGCGTGTCGCCGATTGCAAGGCTGCCGGGAGCGAACGTTCCCGGCTGTCCGCTGTTGTTCGGGAGAATATAAAACTGCTGGTAGTAGAACTGTCCGAAGTCGGTGGCAGCGTCCCAGAAGTACTGGTACGGCTCGGTGAAGCGGCGCAGCGCATAGCCGCCGCGAATCACTGTATTGCTGCCTCCCAGCAGGGTCTTCCACACGCCGTCGCTCGGCCGCGGATTCCACGCAAAGCCGAAGGCGGGCTGCGGCGTGATCCTCCATGGCGCGTAGGGCTCGGCGTGAACTGAAAGAGTCGGATTCAAATTTCCCTTAAGTGAGCCGGGATCGAACAGGTCGCCAACAGCGGTCGGGCCGTAAATGGAAGCCTCATCCGCGGAATGGTAGAAACCGGTGAGATCCTTCTCGGCACCGAATATATCCCAGCGCAGGCCGTAATTGAAGGTCAGAGTTGGAGTCACCTGCCAGGAATCTTCTGCGAAGAAGCTCCACGCCGAAGACACCTCGTCCAGCGGATATTCGCTCATCGTCCCGGTAGCGGCGTATTTCTGATCCTTGATGTTATAGGAGTTTTCTCCATTGACGCTATTGAGCCTGCCGGTCAGGATCGCATACAGCGCATCTGCCTTCGTCAGCTCGGCATTGGTGGCGTTGGGCAGTGTTGGATTGGCTCCCGAGTTCGTGAATGCGTTGATCGCGGGATCGCCGGTCGCCAGGCCAAAGCCGTACTGATAGAACCCGCCTGGGGCATTCCAGTAGTGATCCTGTTCCTTGTACCAGGAAACACCGTAGTCGAACGTGTGCTTTCCGCGCTGCAGCGTCATGGAGTCGGAAAAGTCCCAGATGGGGTAATAGGTGTCGATTGGCAACTGGTAGTTCTGTCCGGACATGTTGCCAGTTGCGCCCGGATAGTTCCAGGCCACGGTTGGCTCGGTCACATAGAGCGGCGCCGAGTTGTATGCGAAGGCAGTGGCATCGTAGAGATAACCGGCCTTGAACTGGTTAATCAAGTGCGGCGAAAAGATGTAATTGAGGCCATAGGAAGTAGTAAAGTTCTTTGTCTGGTTGCCGGCCACCTGATCGGCAAAACCGCTGCCGGGAAAGGTAGGGGCTGAAGTGCCAGGCGTACTGGTCTGCGTCATCATCCAGGAGAGATACATCCTGGCCTTCCGCGAGGGATTGTAGTCCAGGCGCGCAACCGGATAGTAATCCTTCTCCGGCGAAGGGTTATTCCAGGCAAGCTCCTGGTAATTGGGATCGGGCGTCCCGGCAAGGTGCCCGGAACTGAGGCTGGAGTCAATCGCCGTGAATTGGCTGGCGACCTCCGAATTGACGGTGGACGGGATATTCAGACCGCTATTTTGCGCGATGGTCAGAAGGTTGGCGGTTTGGGTCACGCCATTCGAATCGACGTAGGTGAAGTTTCCGCTCTGAGCGGCATTCGTGAAGACATCGTTGGTAGCGAGATAGCTGCCCGGTATCCTGCGCATGGTAAACGTACCGAAAAAGAAGAACTTGTTGTGCAGGATGGGACCACCGATGCTGCCGCCGAAGTCATTCTCGATTTGCTTGCCCTTGGGATTTCCCAGAGCATTGTTGACCCAGCTATTGGCATTCAGTCCGTCGTTGCGAAAATCCTCGTAGACGAGCCCGTGGAAGTGATTGCTGCCGCGCTTGGAGACGAAATTAACCTGGGTAGTGGCCTGACCGAAACCGGAGTTCAAATTCAGCTGGTCGGTCTGCACACTCATCTGCTCGATGTTTTCCAGGCGGGGCTCGACTGCTGGCCCGTTGGCATCGAACTTCATGCGGCTCGTGTTGCCGACCATGCCGTCCATGTTGCTGCCCTGGTCCGTTAGAGGCAGGCCATTGAACGTGCCGCTGCCGCCCTGGCCGCTGTATCCGGGCGTGCTCGATATCAGATCGTTGACATTGCGTCCGTCGAGGGGCAGGTCCTGGATCTGCTTCACATCGATTACATTGCCAATCGCGTTGGAGGTGGTCTGGAGCACGGAGCCCTCGTCCGCAACGCGGATCGTCTGGGTGGTCTTGCCGACGGAAAGTTGCGCCGTGAGATTGGTGACCTGGGCCGCTTCGACAATGACCGCGGAATAGATCCTGGTGGCATATCCGGTACGGCTGATGGTGAGCCCATATGTGCCGATGGGCAGGTTCACGAACGTGTAGGAGCCGGTGCCGTTGGTGCTGGCCGTATAGGTGTCATTGGTCTGATGGTTGACGAGCGTGAGGGTCGCGCCGGGTACGACGGCGCCTGAAGCGTCTTCCGCTGTGACCACGACTCTTCCCTCGGTGCCGGCCTGGGCCATGGCACGATGACTGGCAAATGCCAAGACGGAGCCGATCGCAAGCGCGACAAGGAACGTCCGCTGCAAACCATGCCTATTCATCTCTCTGTCCTCCTGAGTGGTGAAACGTTTTCCGCAGGGAATGCTCGGCGATTCTGCTTCTGTGAAGTTGATTCCCTGGTCGATCGCTAGTAGCCCACTACGCCGGACAAGACCTATCAAAATGGGGATTTGTGCCCGGCCGACTTTGTGTTTCAAGTTGTATGTCAAATTGTATGCATTGTCAAGAACAGGATTTTAACAGGGCGTCCATATTGCACTCCCACCTGCCTTATGGCCACGCCCCGATCAAGGCTTCACGAGTCTCCCGTTGGCCGCCTTTTGCGCGATGAGTCTGCCAATCTGCCTGCGCATGGTGGCGGCTTTCTCCCGGTCGCCCAGCTTCTCCCACGCGGCCGCCAAACTCGCATACACCGCGGGGTTCTCCGGTTCAAGTCTGCGCCCAGCCTCAAGATGCTCAACGGCGAGTCGCGGCCGGCCTTCCATCAGATACACCTTCCCCAGCGCAATCTGCGTCGCGGAGTAGTTCGGGTGCTCCTGCGCCGACTTTTCCAGCGCGGTCTTCGCCTCGGCGAACTTCGGGTCGCCCGGCGAAGCTCCTTCGTGCAACAACACCGTGCCCAGCAGAGAAAGCATCCTGAAGTCGCTGTGGCCGGCCTGATTCGCCTGATGCAGAACGGCTTCGGCCTTGGGATACTGATCGTCATAGAGCGCCTGCTGCACCTCGGCCAAGTAACCAGTATCGCTGTCGGGAGCTAGTCCCGCGGCCCGTTCAAACTCCGGCCGCGCCTGCTCAAGATTGCCCAATCGCGCCAGAAACACTGCTCGCTCATAGTGCAACCGCGCCGACTCAGGCAGTTCCTTTAGGCCGCGATTCACAATCTCCAGCCCCAGCGAATCATCGCCTTGATCCGTGCATGCGTCTGCCAGATAGTCGTAGAGCCTTTCGTCCCTGGGCGTTGCCGCTGCGGCCAGCGAAAAGCTCTGCCAGGCCTGTTGCCTCTGATGACTCCCAAGGTAGGCCTGCGCGAGCAGGTTGTATACGATTGCCGTTGCGCGACCTTGAGCGACCAGTTCACGCAAGGCCGAAACGGCCTCCTTATATTGATTGGTGCCCAAGTAGCAGATGGCAAGATTGACCCCGGTCGCGTAAGGCGCGACGCCTTGACTGCGAGCGGCCAACAGGTGCGGAATGGCCTGCGTAAGAAACCCCTCTCCCGTCAGCGCGCTTCCCGTTTGCAGTTCCGACTGTGCGCTGCCCGCTCGTTCTGACTGTGGATTTGCCGCCGAGCCCGTCAAAGTTGCACCCGACGCCGCCGTGTGCCGGGCGGGAAGCTGAGCGCCAGCGGCCTGGCAAAAAAGCGCTGCGGAAGCGAAGACGGCCATCGGCAGGCGGAGCATGCGCCATTCTATCAAAATCGCGAATCAAAAATGGGCGTTCATTGTGCATACGATGTTGTATACATCGCTGGAATGATGTATAACTCAGCCCATGCGTTCGCCCTCGGAGCCGACGCAGGGGATTGTCAATCCGGGCTCCAAAGCACGACGGCGGGCGCGCATCACCAGGACATCGAGTCGCGAGATGGACAGAAGACGTTTTCTCCAAACCGTGGTAGCTGGCACCGCAGCCATGCGCTCTCTCGCCACGGCGGCGGATGCGCAATCCACTCCTCCCATTTCGCATGACCAGCTTCGCGGCGCCGGCACCTCCGCTTCCATAGAAGACCATCTTCGGCTGTGTACTTTCACCAGGGGCAGCGAAAAATGGACCGTCTACGAAGATCTGCGCACCCGCGACGGCGCATTCACTTTTCTCTCGTCGTCAGGTATTGCCCGCATAATGGCGCGGAACACCGAGGCGGTCTTCCCGGAGCCCGGGCCCGGCTATCTCGGACTCGAGCTAAGCCAGATTGGAATGTCCGCGCCAGACCTGCTGGCCGACAAACTGCTTGCACAAGGCGACCCGGACGAAAGCGAGGTGCGCCGGGCCGCGCCTCCCATGGACTCCGCAGCTCCCCATGGGCGTTATTACCGGCCGCGCTGGAACACGATCGTCGGCACGCGCGAATGCGACGACACCATGCCTGTCTATCCCGCCGGCAACACCCGCACTTATCATCCCATCCAGTATTTTCCTGAGCTCACCTTCGAGCGTGCGCGCAAGCGCTACGAAGGCCTGGTGGGCGGATGGATGCCGGCGGTGCGCAAAGTGATGCCGGGCGACGACGGCTCCTATCTTGAGACCATCACCTTTGGCGACGTGTTGGCGCGTGACCGATTCATTGTCCAGACCTGGCACCGAACTGTGCAGATTCGAAACGGGGCGATCGCGAAGGTCGCGTATGGCTACAGCTACCCGGCGTACTCCCGCCGCAGGCAGGATCCAAAGGCAACGGAGTTTTATCGCGCGCTGCTTGAGTTTGCCGAGTACTGGGACCGCCAGTTGCACGATGTCGCCCGCGTTGACTTGCCGGACGCCAGCTGGAGCAATATGGCGCAGCACGCCTTTGCGCGCGAGCTTGTGGTGCGGCCCGGCGGCGTGTATCCGAAATATGGCGCCGTGGATCGCGACTATTACGGCCCGGAGTATGACGGCTTCCAAGACACGTTCACCATGTCGCTCTATGCCAACCTGGAGTGCGGGCGCTTTACGCAGGCTCGTGCGGTGCTTGACCAGTACTTCACGCACTTTGTGAACCGCGAGGGCCTGGTGAACATGCGCGGGCCGGAGACGGCGCAATATGGCCTCACGCTGTCACTGCTTGCGCGCTACTTCCGCTACACAGGCGATGCCACGCCGCTGCGCGGCTTCCGGGAGAAGATTGAGGCGATTGCGTCGCTGCTTGAAGAGCTGCACGATGAGTCTCTCAAGCTTGCACAAAGCGAGCCTGGATACGGCCTCATCCACGGATGGGCCGAATCGGATTCGTGCCTCGCGCGCGACCCCGCAGTCTGGTGGCGTCCCTACTTTGGCAACAGCGCCTTTGCCGTGCGCGGATGGCGCGATATTGCCGCGGTTTGGGGCGAAGCAAGTTTGGACGCAAGCAGGGCATCCGCATGGGAGCGCCGCGCGCAGCAGCTTCACCTGCGCCTGATGAACAGCGTGAATGCCAGCATCCGCCGCGAAATGCACCCACCTTATATTGGCCCCATGCCCGGCGCTTCCCTCACCTTTCGCGAATCCATGCAGCAGGAGCATCCCAGCCCGCAGCAATGGGTCCACCGCTGCTATGCCGAGCTGCTGCAATCGTCCGTGCTCACGCCGCAACAGTCAGGCATCGTCATCGATTGCATGCGCGCTTACGGCGCAACGACCCTCGGCGTGGTGGCCAATGTCGAGCGCCCGCACCCGAGCGGCCGCAGCATCCTCGGCTTCATCTCCTACGGTTATGCGCTGGCTCTGCTCCAGCTCGATCGCATTGAGGAGTATCTGCTCTTCCTTTACTCCCATCGCTACCATGGCCACTCGCGCGGCAGTTGGACAGCGGGAGAAGTCTCCGGCATCACGGGCGACGGAGCGCTGTTTTGCATTCCCGCGCAGCAAACCATTCCCTTGCTAATGCGCTGGATGCTTGTATTTGAAGACCCCGACGCCGACAGACTCTACCTTGGCCGCGCCATTCCGCGCCGCTGGCTGGCCCAGGGCAAACCCATTGGTATTGAACAGGCGCCAACGCGCTGGGGCCGCGTGAACTATCGCGTGGAGCCCCATAGCCAAAACCAACTGGTCGCTACCGTCAGTCTCGCAGCAGGTCGGCCCGTTCCCCGCGAGCTTCAGGTGACCTTTCGTCTGCCGGAAAATCAAACTTTAGAGAGCCTGAGCGTAAACGGTGAGAGCGTGCAGTTAGCCGGGCGCAACCGCGACGCAGCGCTCTTCGCGGCAAAGGGGAAGCGGAATTTCCGAGTGGTCGCGGCAACGAGTTGAATGAATCACGATGGGATATTTCGGTAGGGGAAGCCGGGAACGCATGCCGGCGCTGAACACCGCAGTTGATAATGAATCTGTTCGCATGAGGGAGTACACCATGAAGCGAAACGTGAGTCGTAGAAAGTTCCTTGGCAGCGCCGCAATCACCGGGGCCGCCGCATTGTTGCCGAAACATGCCGCTGCGTTAGGGCGCGGCGGCCTCGGGGCCCGTGTGGCCGCCGGCGAGGACATCGCAAACCATGCCCTGGTGGACGCCGCGGTGTCCAAGGTTCAGTGGAAGGCGAAGCCTTTTGCGATGCCCGAAGTCCAGCTGCTGCCCAGCTTCTGGAAGGACACTATGGAGCTCGACCGCAGCTTCCTCTACTCGCTGCCCAACGAGCGGCTCGCGTATAACTTCCGTGTCACAGCCGGCATTCCTACCGACGCCGATCCGCTGGGCGGTTGGGAAGCTCCGACCTGCGAATTGCGCGGCCACTACGTGGGCCATTACATGTCCTCGTGCGCGCTGATGCACGCCAGCACCGGCGACGAGTTCATCGCCACGAAGGCCAACGAACTGGTGAGCATGCTGGCCGAGTGCCAGGCAAAGGACGGATACCTGGGCGCGTATCCCACCACGTTTTACGACCGGCTGCGCAAGCATGAGCGCGTGTGGGCTCCATTCTACACCTATCACAAGATCATGGCCGGCCTCATCGACATGTATCAGCACGCGGGCAACAAGAAGGCCCTCGAAATGGCCACGCGCATGGCCGACTGGGCCTACACCTATGCGGAAAGCTTCACCGCCGACGACTGGCAGCGCGTGCTGCTGGTGGAGCAGGGCGGCATGAATGAGGCTTCCTTCAACCTGTATGCGCTTACGGAAAATCCCAAATATCGCGATCTGGGTTTCCGCTTCGAGCATCACAAAATCTTCGATCCCCTCGCCGACGACAAGGACATCCTGGCCGGCAACCACGCGAACACCAACATTCCCAAGGTGATTGGCGCGGCGCGCGGCTACGAGCTGACCGGAGACGAGCGCTACCGCCATGTTAGCCAGAACTTCTATGAGATGGTGACCGGCCATCACATCTATTGCACCGGCGGAACCAGCAACGGCGAGTTCTGGCACGCACCGGATGCCATCGCTTCGCAGCTTGGCCCCGCGGCCGAAGAGTGCTGCTGCTCTTACAACATGCTCAAGCTCACGCGTCACCTCTTCGGGCAGAACCCCGACGCGCGCTTCTTCGATTACTACGAACGCCTGCTTTACAACGTGCGTTCCGGCACGCAGGACCGCAACGGGATGCTGATGTATTACGTCTCGCTGCATCCCGGACTTTACAAGACCTTTGGCACCGAGTTCGATTCGTTCTGGTGTTGCACCGGGACAGGCTCGGAAGAGTATTCCAAGCTCAACAACTCCATCTACTTTCACGACGACCGATCCGTCTACGTGAATCTCTTCATCCCCTCCACGCTAGACTGGAAAGAGCGCGGATTCAAGCTGCGCCAGGCAACCGAGCTCCCGGCGGACGACCGCATCACACTCACGGTTGAAGGCACGCCTTCCGCACCCACGACGCTCAGGATTCGCGTCCCCTACTGGGCCACGCACGGCGTCCTCTACACGGTGAATGGGCAACAACAGGACGTGACCGCAACGCCCTCCACCTACGTCACGCTCGACCATGCGTGGAAAGCTGGCGACGTGATCACCATTGAAATGCCGCTCACACTGCACGTCTCCGTCACGCCCGATGACAAGCAGGTGCAAGCGGCGATGTATGGCCCGCTGGTGCTTGCGGCGCTGCAGGGGACTGAGGCGCTGACCGACGTCATGATCTACGGCGATTCCGGCCCATGGGGAGAAGGCTATCCAATGCCCACCGTGGACATGCGCCCGCACATGCGGCGCGGCCCGGACGGCAAGCCCATCCAAACTCCCGCGCCGGACCCGAAGGAAGTCTGGTTTGAGCGTGCGGAAGGCACGCGCCACTATCCGCTGCTCTTCCACACCAAGGGCCGCGAGCCGGTTCACACGCTCGTGCCGCTGAATCAGATTAAGGACGAGCGCTACTCGGTGTATTTGCGCAACGTCATCGCTTAGGCGGCTCGCACTGGAAAGAGCAAAAAGCTGAGCCGCTTAACGGCGGATTTGGTGAATCCCTGCGCCTGCAGTGGGCTCATTCATCGTGATCGGTCTGTCCACCTTCACGTCGCTCAGCGTCTGCACAATTCCGCTGGGCCAACGAATCTCCACCGTCACGCTGCCGGGCTTCGCGCCCAGCCCGAAGTGAACCCGCGGGTCACTCGATGAGAGATACCCGCTCGCCGTCGTCACCGTGGCCCACTGCGGACCCTCAGGGCCTGTCACCTTCACCACCGCGCCAATTCCATCGCGATTGCTCGTGTGGCCAATCAGACGCAGGGTGATCCAGTGGTTCCGCGTGCTCGTTTCATTGCGAAGAATGTGTGCTTCTCCGTCATTGGTCGTCACCACGGCGTCGATGCGGCCGTCATTGTCCAGGTCGCCGATCGCCATGCCCCGCGCGGCCCAGTCCTGCTTGAAGACCGCCCCGGACGCGCCGGAAACGTCCGCGAAGCCGTGGCCAATGTTGCGCAGCAGCAACATGGGTTCGCGGTAATGCAGCAACGGATTTTCAAGCTCTATGTTGTCCAGGTCGTGTCCCTGCGCGATGAGCAGGTCCTTCCATCCGTCGTTGTCGTAGTCAAGAAAGCGCGCGCTCCACCCCGAATGGAACAGTGAAATCTTTCCCACTCCGCTGGTGTTGGTGGCGTAATCGAAAGTACCGTCGCCGTTGTTGTGGTAGAGCGCGTACTTCTGGTTCGCAAGGTCGGTGATCACGATGTCCGGCCAGCCGTCATTGTCATAGTCGGCAAAATCAACGCCCATTCCCGCAAAGGTCTGCCCATCTCCATCCACCGCGATCGCCGAGTCCATGCCAACTTCCTCGAAGGTTCCATCCTTCTTCTGGTGATAGAGAAATTCGGGCATCGAATCGTTGGCAACAATCAAATTAATGCGGCCGTCGCGGTCGTAATCCGCTATTGCCAGGCCCAGCGCTCTTCCGGGCTTGTCCAGTCCCAGTTGGTGCGAAACTTCAGTGAAGTGTCCATCTCCGTCGTTGTGGTAGACCAGCATTGAAACAGGCGGAAAAATATCCGGATGGCAATAGGAGCGATAACCTGGACGGTGTTCTCCGCACCACACATCGTCCCAATCCCACTTCACGTAGCGCCCCACAACCAGATCAAGCCGTCCGTCGTTATCCAGGTCCACCCACGCTGCGGAGGTGGACCATCCGCTGCCGCCCACGCCGGCCTGCTTGGTCACGTCGGTAAATGCGCAATGGCCGTCGTTGTGGTAAAGATGATTGCCGCCGTAGCCGGTGACGAAAAGATCCTCGTTGCCATCGTTGTCGTAGTCGCCCACGGCCACGCCCATGCCGAATCCCGCGCCCTGCAGTCCCGCCTTCTCAGTGATGTCTTCAAAGGTTCCGTCCGGCTTCTGATGATAAAGCCGGTTCCAATACTCGGGCCCGGTTTTTTGCGGAATGGCTCCTTTGGCTTCAGGATCTGTAATCGGCGCTCCATTCACAAAGTAGATATCAAGCCGGCCGTCATTGTCGCAGTCGAACAGCGCCACTCCCGAGCCCATCGTTTCAATCAGATATTTGAGCGGCGTGTGGGCGGAGCGGTGTAGAAAGTGCACCCCTGACCGTGCTGTGATATCCACAAAATGACCGGGAATCACGGGCAACGGCAGGTGAGCCGCGTCCGCGGATTTCCCGGATTGTGTGCGCCGGCGACTAGCCAGGCTCGCGAACGTGGCGAGCAGACAAAGCAGTACCACCATCGCTGCGCGGATGTGCGCCGGCCAGTATCTCTCCCGCTGCTCGCTCACACTGTTAAGGATTAGCAGCATGCAAGCACTCCCTGCAAGAAAGAGACCACTGGCCGCATTTGGCAGGTTCTCTCACGCCTCGCAATTGAGCATGAACTTTCACATGGCGCTCTACGCGTTTGTGGCAGCCATGACTGGGCGAATTTCCTCGTCATGCGTCCGACGCATTCCACTTTGAGGTGGGAGAAACGGGTGTCGATGGAAAGTCAGTGCCAACCATTGTGGGCACACTCTGGATGTGAGCCGGAACGTCTATCTCCAGTCCTCAGTTGCCAGCAGATTACCGGCGGTTAATCAGCTTGAAAAGAAACTACTCATCAGGTGATCGGCGCACAGATGGAGTACGTCTCTTGGTCGGAATTCCCATGCTGCTCTTTTATTTGGAGCGGGAGACCGGGATCGAACCGGCGACATTCAGCTTGGGAAGCTGACGTTCTGCCACTGAACTACTCCCGCCCTTTATTAATCAACAACTTAAATGCTAAACGGATTGGGATTTTTCCCGCTGACGTTCTGAGATTTCAATTCCGAACGTCTGCCCATTATATCTAGGAAAGCTGGCGCGATGCCGACTCCCAGTAGTAATCCAGTCCACAAGTTCGACATGGCGGCTTAACGTCAAAGTGGATGGCCAAACCCGCGCCATTCTGGGGGACACATCCCGCTTTTCAAAGAATAGCGCCTGCTTCCGTTGGGCGGATTTCAAACTGACCCACTACCTCTGGATAAGCGCCCTGGACAGGTAGAGTGTGTCGCTCCTTTCAAAGGTCGCGACCTCTTCTCCAGGCAACATCGTTCCATCGAGCACTTTGCGAATATCCACTGAAGGCCGCGAGGAGGCTCGATCGACGCTGCAGAGCAATGCCGCAAAGACGACCCGGAAGATGGGAAGGCTCAATCGTCATTCCGGTTTCGTAGACTTCCTTTCGACGTCGTGCATGGGTGGCCGAAACTTTATTGCTATCATACTCGCAGCAACGAGTGGACTCATTTTTGCTTTACTCCTTCTTCTGAGAAATCTCCCGGTTCAAGGAGAAGCATATGCTTTGCGAAACTCTTCGATTGAAACCCGTCCTCGGGTCCGGCCTCGATCGCGCAAGCTCGTTGCGCGGACTCTCGCGAAAAAGGCGCCAGCGACCCATGAAAAGCATGTTTGATTACGGAACTGTCCGTGTGTACTTGGCTTGTATCATAGCCGCGCTGCTTCCCATGTCGGCTCAATCGCAAAAGAGCGAGCCCCTCACTCAGCAGGCGCTGATGAGCCAGCTCAAATGGCGATCTGTGGGTCCGTACATCGGCGGGCGGGTGATCACCGTGACCGGAGTTCCCGGCAACGCCAACCTGTTTTACGCGGGGGCGGTTGGTGGTGGAGTGTGGAAGAGCACCGACGAAGGCGTGAAGTGGGTGAATATCACTGATGGCAAGTTGCCGGGACCTAGCTCCAGCATTGGCACGATTGCGGTGGCGCCTTCCAATCCCAGCGTGCTGTATGTCGGCACCGGAGAAGACGATATTCGCAATGACATGATTCCAGGTGACGGAATCTATAAATCCACCGATGCTGGAAAAACATGGCAGTACGCGGGCCTGCGCGAGACGCACTCGATCAGCGAGATCCTAGTGAGCCCCAAAGATCCCAACGTGGTGTACGCTTCGTCGATGGGACACGTGTTCGTTCCGGATCCGGATCGGGGTGTATTCAAATCCACGGACGGCGGCAAGAGCTGGAAGAAAATTCTGTTCGTGGATGACAAGACTGGTGCCATCGACCTCGTGATGGATCCGAACCATCCCGACCTGTTGTACGCCACCATGTGGCAGGCACAGCGGATGCCGTGGGGGCTCATCAGCGGCGGGCCGGGAAGCGGGCTCTACAAGACGGCCGATAGCGGGGAGCACTGGACCAATATCACGCGCAACCCGGGATTGCCGAAGGGAGTCCTGGGGCGCATCGGCGTTTCCCTCGTGGCCAATCACCCTGACACTGTGTATGCAATCTTCCAGGCGAAAGACGGAGGCCTATTCCGCTCGGACGACGCAGGGGCGACGTGGAAGCTTGTAAACGACGATATGAAGCTGAGGCAGCGCGCATTCTACTACATGGCGGTTTATGCGGACCCCAAGGACCCAGAGACCTTGTACGTGCCCCAGGTAGACGCACTCTGGGTTTCGCACGATGGTGGCAAGACCTTCAAAAAGTTGCACACGCCGCATGGCGACAATCACGTGGTGTGGATCAACCCGGACGATACGAAGATCTTGCTGGAAGGCAACGACGGCGGGGCTACGGTGTCGACCGATGGAGGAAAAACGTGGAGCGGAGATCACAATCAGCCGACTGGGCAGTTCTATCACGTGAATCTGGACAACCAGTTTCCATATCACATCTATGGTGCGCAGCAGGACGAGGGCGCCTTTGAGGGGCCGAGCGCCAGCGATCAGCGCGTGATCCTACTGGGCTCGTGGAAGTCAGTTGCCTACGGGGAAAGCACGTTCACGGTGCCGCAGCCGGGCGATCCGGACATCACTTACGGAAGCGGCTACTTCAGCATCTTCGTGAAGTACAACCTGCGAACCGGCCAATTCGAGAGCGTGAGCCCATGGCCTTTATATCGAAGCGGCGAATCCTCGGCGGAAATGAAGGACCGCTTCGGCTGGACGCATCCGATTCTGTTTTCGCCTGCAAATCCGAAAGAGCTTCTGACTTCTTCACAGTACGTGTTCAAGAGCGATGACTACGGCAAGACCTGGACGCAAATCTCTCCCGACCTGACGCGCAACCGGCCTATGACGGAAATCCCCAGCGGCGGTCCGATCGATCTGGATCAGTCAGGAGCCGAAGTTTATCCCGAGGTTTATTCTTTGGCGGTTTCGCCGCTGGATGGCAACCTGCTGTGGGCTGGGTCGGACGACGGCCTGGTGCATGTAACGACGGATGGTGGGAAGGCTTGGCAGAACGTGACTCCGGCGGGGCTGCCCGAGTGCGCGATCAGCTCCATTGAGCCGTCACATACCGACAAGCAAACCGCGTACCTGACAGCGTGGCGGTATATGTGGGACGATTTCCGCCCGTACGTCTTCGAAACCAGGGACCTGGGCAAGCACTGGACCGAAATTACGACGGGCCTGCCGGACAATGAATTCACCTTTGCCGTCCGGCAGGATCCCAACGATGCGAAGTTGCTGTTCCTGGGTACGTTCGGCTCAGTTTATGTCAGTCTGGACGGTGGCTCGCACTGGCAGCCGCTTAAGTTGAACCTGCCGACTGCGGAAGTCCGCGACATCGCAATCAACACGCGCCAGGGCGACGTCGTCGTGGCCACTCACGGGCGCGCATTCTGGGTGCTTGACAACCTGGCGCTGCTGGAACAGTTGACTAAACAGCCCAGCATCGCAGCCGACAGCAGTTACCTGTTCGCTCCTGAGAAAGCGTGGCTGACACATGATTACGGCGTTCCCGTTTCCGATGAAGATATTGAGCCGAATTCAGGGGTGAACCCGCCCTTCGGCGCGACGGTTTACTTCCATATCCCCGAAGATTACGAGGGAAAGACTCCGGCGACGCTTGGGTTTCTCGATGCCCAGGGGAAGGTAATTCACAGCTACACCCTGCACATGGCAACGGAAGAGCAGAAAAAGGAGAAAGCCGTGGAGAACGGCCAGACGGAGGGAGAACCCACTCCCAAGCCGGATCACAGCGGGGAGAGTGCCATTCAACAAATGGAAGAAGCCGAAGCGAAGCTGACGGCGATAGAGCCGGGGATGAACCGGTTCCAGTGGAATTTGCGATACCCGCACGCGATTGAGGTGACGGGGTTGCACGTCCCGGAGGCGGCAGGCGGGCTGGACGATTCGGTGGAGGGACCTACGGTGACGCCCGGCACGTATTCCGTGGTCCTGAAATATGGTGACAAGACAACCCGGCAGAGCTTTGCGGTGGCTTTGGATCCCCGTCTTCATGCCACTCAGCAGGACCTGGATGCCCGCTTAACGTTGGACATGCAAATCCATGATGATCTGGACGCGCTGGATGCGGACGCGAACAAGTCAATTGCCGCGCGCGATCAACTCGAAAAGGCCGTCACCGACCACAAAGTGACGCAGGCGCAGGTGGCAACGATCGTCGACGCGTTGAACCATGAGATCGACAGTGTTGCACAGATGGCCATTCGATCGAGCGAAGGCGACCTGTTGCATGAAACGAAGCTGCGCGGAGACCTTGCATTCCTGGCAACGGATGTGGACTGGGCCTACGCCCGACCAACAGCGGCACAGTACGCGGTATTTCGCGAACTCAATGGCCAGGTGAAGGCCGCCCGGCAAAGGTTGGCATCGCTGATCACGGAGGCAGAGAAAGCGGCGCAGTAAAGTGGGCAAATGTCATTCAGTTCGTTGGAGAGCTCGACGCCGATGAGCCAGGGTTCTTCGCTGGGTTCCGCGAGAGCGCGAAGCCCATTGAAGAAGCTCAATTCGACGCGTCCCGGGCCTCTTGATTTCAGAATTCGATTTGCGCTGAGAACTGCAGCTCGCGCGCTGGCAACTGGTTCGTTACGCCAGCCAGCGGCTGCCCGAACCCGGCTCCCGGCGTCGCGCCATTGCCGTAGGTACCGCTGAAGCCCATCACGTTTCGATGATTCAGCGCGTTGAATGCCTCCGCGCGCAAATTCGCATAGATATGCTCCCGCAGGATAGCAATCCGCTTCCCCACAAACGGTTCCACATCGTAGATCGGGGTGCCCCGCCCCGTATTCCTTCCCGCAACCGCGCCGTTGATCACCGGCCGGTCCGTCGTCGCGCCCGTATCACCGCTATTCGTCACGCCCGTAACGATGTTGTACGGCAGACCGCCGGCCATGGTGGCGATCCCACCTATCGTGAATCCCCGGGGCGCGGCATAGACCCCGCTCAGCACCAGCCGGTTTCGCTGGTCGAAGATCGCGTTCCCCATTTCCGCTTTGCTTGTCATTCGCGGATCGTTAGGGTTCTGGCTCGGAATATCCGGATCGACTGTATCCATCGCGTGTGACCATGTGTAGCTGGCCAGCAAGGCAGACCCGTTATGGGCATGATGGCTTAGGTTCACGTCCAGCGCGTAATACCACCCCATCCCATCGTTCACGTCGCTCTCGATGACACTATACGGCGGCGTGTCGCCTGCATTATTCACCGGATCGCACGTCTTGTCGTTTTGCGCATACCAAGCGATCCAGTAGGGCCGCGTGCAGTTCGCCGCCTGCGCGGTGCGCACTTCTCCCGGCTGGGTCCGGACGAACGACGTTGGCGGATCCACATCCAGCGGCCGTTGAATCCCAAGTGTGTGCGATCCGACATAATCCGTCGCCAGCACCCACGCCGGTGCCAACTGCCGCTCCACACCCAGCGTCCACTGCTCGTTGTAAGGATTCTTCAGCGTGTCCGGATACCCCAGCAATTCGCTCGTCGGAAAGAACTGGTTGTAATAGCTCGCTCGTCCCGGCCGGATATACAGGCTCCGCAGCGGCATTACCGCGTCTAAAGGAAACGCCGGAAACGGTACCGCGCTGACGCTCGTTGGGAAACCCACCTGTCCCACCTGCGCCGTATAATTGAACACTCCCGTCGGCCCCGTCAGCGCGTAGCTTGCCTCCGAGTTGTCCACGATCTGCGAGTAGTAAGTCCCAAACCCGCCCCGGATCGTTGTCTTACCCCGCCCGTTCAGGTTGTACGCAAAACCTACGCGCGGCGCAAAGTTCTTCCGCGCGTCCGTGAACGTTTGCAATTCGTAGCGCAATCCCGCATTCAGCGTCAGGTCGCTCGTCGGATGCACGTCCCATTGCGCAAACACTCCCGCAAGGACGTCATCCACGACATAATTCGCATTACCGTAGCTCTGCGTGTAGCTCTGGACGTTCGCGATGTTGCCGAGATATGCAGAGCTTTCGCAATACGCCGTCGCCTCTGTACAGCTTTTATAGATCAGCTCTCCGTCGTAAATCGGCCCGCCGAACTCCTTGCTGTTCCCGCCATTGCGCGCATGGATTACATCGAATCCTAACCGCAATTCGCTCTTGTGCAGCGTCTTCGCCAGACTGTCGACGACCTCGAACTGCTGGTTCATCAGCAACGCCGACTGCGATGTTCCCGACGTGAATGTGCCACCAGACGAAATAGGGACGGAATACTCCGTTCCGTAAATCACCGGCGAGAACTGCGTGATCGGGGACGCCAACTGGAATTGCGCACGAATCTCGTTCACCGTCGTCGGCCTCAGGACCGCCGTGTCACCCAACTCCGCTGTGTATGTCTTACGATGAAACACGCGCGCCACAGTAGGCAGCGTGTTGCCGCCCACAATCCCGTTCGGATTGGTGTCGAAAAATCCGTCCTCCCCCAGACGCAGGAATACGCGCTGTGCCTTGCTGATCGTGTGATCGACCCGAAGGAATCCCATCCAGTCGCGGTAGTGCCCGATGTAATTTCCTGGCGCCACCGGCGAGACGACCGGAGAGGCACGGTCCTGGTAGCTGTACTCGCCCGAACCCAGAAAAAAGGTGTTCCGTCCAAGAGGTCCACCTGCCGTCACGGCCCCCTGATCGAGTGTGTCCCGAGTGATGTCGTTGCCGCTCGTCGCAGTCGTTGTTGAAAATCCCGACAGTTCTGCCTCCGGCCCTGATGGCCGCCATAATCCCAGCACATCCCCGTGGAACTGGCTGCTCCCCGAGCGCGTCACGATGTTCACTACCGCGCCTTCGCCGAATCCATAATCTGCCGCGAATGCGTTCTCCAGAACCGTCATCTCCGCCACGGCATTCAAAGGTACGTTGGTAAATATTGTCTGCCTCCCCCACATGTCGTTACCGTTCGCGCCGTCCACTTCGAACCACGTCTGCCGCCGCCCCGCTCCGTTCGCGGTAAACAAATCCTGGTTCATGAAAATGTCGCCCTGGTTAATCGCCGGCCGGTTCGCTGCATTCAATAGTGGCAAATAGGTGATGCGCCGGTTCAACAGCGGCATCGCCTGCATCTGGTTCGCCGCAAGCCGATCACCGAGTTGTGGCTCATCCGTGCGCACCTCGCCCGCCGCGCCAATCACCATCACTTCTGTATGCACACTCGGAAGCTGCATCTGAAGTTGCAAATTCGCGGTCGTGCCCGAGGCCAGGATCAGCGGGCCCGTTGTCGCGTCCGCCAGCCCTTGGTAGCTCACCCGAACTGCCATCGACTGCGCCACGGGCAGCCCGTCGGCTGCAAACGTGCCGTGCGCATTCGTCTGCATCGTCCGGATAATGTGATGCCGCGCATTCTCCACAACAATGCGCGCTCCCGCGAGCGTTATGCCGTTGGGCCCCTTCACAGTCCCGCGCAGCGCGGCGGTATCGGGGGTTTGCGCGAACAACCAGCCAGCCGACAGCAGAAGAAACACCGCACCGAAAATCTTTGACATACCCCTCCAAAGCTTGATAGGCGAAAAGACTGGAAGGTCCCGCATCCACTGCTTCTCCGAGTATATTCTGCATCTCGGCCGTCTCTGGGCGCGGGGAGCGCGTGGTCGATGCGGTATCCACTTTATGGAGAGACGCTTCTACCGCGCCGCCACTTGCATCGGCATTGGACCGCCCCTAACCTTGCGTTCTCCGCTCCTTGAGGGTGCTTCGCCTCATCTTTCCGCTTCGCACCGTTGCGGTCCGCTCGATTTCTCAAGCCCTTTTTCCCCACCAGCCGCTACAAGGGCATCGTCTTCGAAATCACCCAGTGAGATCGTGCCTATGACTCGCATCCTCCGTCCCCTCTCCGTCTTCGCCGCCCTTCCGCTCCTCGCGGTCGCCACCCTCGCCACGCACGCCCAGACCCAGAAAAGAGTCGTCCACGGCGAAGCCGACCTGCCCCGCTTCAACTATCCCATCCCTGGCACAGCCACACGGCTCCTCACTTCCGACGACGCCACCTTCAACGCCTTTGCCGGAAAGGTACGTCACGACGTCGACTCCGTCCTTAAGAACTACGACATCTAGGACCACGCGACGACGCGCGGCCTCCTCGGCGTCAAGCTCGATCTGGAGATTCTCGCCGGCCAGAATCAGCAGGCCCTCGCCACCATCGCCCAACTTCGCGCCGTCCAGGACAAGCCTGACGCGAAGCTGATGACCGGCCTCGTGATGACCGCCATGATCGACGCCCAGAAACAGACCGGCCAGACCACCGGCGCGGCCTACGAGGCGGCCTTCCAGAAGGATTACTCCGCCGAGCTGAAGCCCCTTCCCTGGGCCGTTGTCTCTGCGGGCGTGAAGCAGGCGAAGAGCAGTATGGAGATCATCACCCCGGCTCTGATCCTCGGCTCCGTCCAGGCGGGACTGGAACCGGCCGTCGCGAGAACCCACCAGCTCTCCAACGATCTCGCCTGGGGGCTCATCAGCGCGCGCGTCACCCTCAAACGGGTTTTGCCTCTCCAGAGAAGGCCATGCTTGCCGACCTTACCGAGAAGGTCGCCGCCAACAACGTAAAGAAACCCGACATCTGGGCCGCACGCAATGTTGTCCTCACGCCCGCCGATCACCTCACGCCCGTTCGCGTCGCCATCTGGCGACTCCGGCACCGACCTCTCGCTCTTTTCCGACCGCGTCTACACCGTCCCGCAACCGAAGCCCGGCGAAGACCCTCACTACATCGCCTTCGACCTCAAAGGCTTCCCCGCTCACGGCTATCTCTACCCGCTCACCCCGGAGGAAAAAGCCGAATTCCCGAAGATGATCGATGACCTCCAGGGCCTGGCCGATCTCCAGGAGTCCATCGACAGCCCAGATGCCGCCGCCCTGCGCAAACAGCTCACCTCCATGAAGCCCGGCCAGGTCCCCGGCTTCCTCCAGAACCTGGAGTTCTACGCCACTATCTCCCACGGAACCCACGTCGCCGGCATCGCCGCGCAGGGCAATCCCGCCATCCGCCTCGCCGTCGGCCGCGTCACCTTCGACTGGCATAACATCCCTCTGCCGCCCACCGTGGCTATGTCCGAGCGCGATGCCAAGGACGATCAGGCCTACGTCGAGTGGTTCAAAGCCAGCCACATCCGCGTCGTCAACATGAGTTGGGGCGGCGGCCCCCAGGACGATGAAGTCGCCCTAGAAAAGAACGGCATGGGCAAGAACGCCGCCGACCGCAAGACCATCGCGGCGAAGCTCTTCGCCATCGAGCGCAAAGCCTCTATGACGCCATCAAAAACGCGCCCAACATCCTCTTCGTCTGCGCCGCAGGCAACTCCGACAACAACGCCACCTTCAGCCAGATGATCCCCTCGTCCTTCGACCTGCCCAACCTGCTCACCGTGGGTGCCGTGGACGAGGCTGGCGACGAGGCCAGCTTCACCAGCTACGGCCCCACCGTCAAAGTGGACGCCGACGGCTACGAGGTCCAGTCCGTCGTCCCCGGCGGCGCGAAGGTGCGCATGTCCGGCACCTCGATGGCCTCGCCGAACACCGTCAATCTCGCCGCCAAGCTCATCGCGCTCGACCCGAAGCTCACCCTGAGGAGACGATCAAGCTGATCGAAGAAGGCGCAACCACCAGCCCCGACGGCCGCCGCCACAACATCGACGAAAAGCGCTCCATCGAGCTCCTGCGCCAGATGATGAAGTAACACCCGGCTCTGCGCCTGGCTACGATGGTTTCCTGTGCAGGCAGCGGAGCCGCGCAAACAACAGCCGCGGCAGCCTTCCGCGTGGCTCCCTGCTCCACAACCAATCTGGCCAGGGCCTCTCGACTGCGATAGCTCAGTCGGGCATTCTTATGTATATCCATTCGATCCCTCCGAAGGTACCGATTGCTCGTCACAATCAGCTCCTCCGGTTCAGATCGAATGGACAACAACCTCTTCAAAGATCACAGGTGACCCCGTCGCCGCAGGGCTTCATTCCCTATACGCGGGTGGAGCATGCCAAGTACGCGGTGGCCGACAATAACAGCCTCCACATTGGCACTGGCAACTGGGAGTGGAGCTACTTCAACACCACGGTCGATGCCTCGGTATTCGTACACGGGTCTGAACCGGCGAAGACCCTGACCGAAATTTTCGACTGGGACTGGAATGGTCCCTATGTGACTACGCTCGAGCCGGGCAAGGAGTATTCAGTACCGCGAAACCATTGACGACTAAGTCAGCCGAGGGTGGCCGCCCTCGCCGTTGCCCTCGCGCCTGAGCGGACCACTCCCGCGACCTCTGCGTTCGGGAGCGAGATGGCCGTGCTAAATCAAAATAATGACAATTGTTTTTGCCCTGCCTGCATGCCTCGACGAGGCCAGGGCCACTGACGGTCCATCAACGAACTATTAGGCCACTACCATCGGCGGCGCGGTGGATACTCCGTGGGCGTATCATGAAAACCATCCATGATGACCCACTTTCGCTCACTTTCCCTTCGCGCGCTGCCCATCCTGCTCTTCTCGGCGTTCTTCGTAACCAGTGCTGAGACCGGTGCCGCGCAACAGCAGCCTTCTCAATCACCGCAGTCGCAATCGACCTCGCACTATCCAAGTCTGCCGAGCGAGACTCCGGAACACTTCAAGCCGGCGACCCAGGAACTGACTTACATCCGCACGGTGGTACAGATTCCTATGCGTGACGGCATCAAGCTGAACACCGTAATCGTGATGCCGAAAGACGTAAAGCGCGCCGGAATTATTCTGGAGCGTACGCCCTACAATGCTGACCGTTTCAGCACGCGTGCGCGCGAGGCTCGGGATTGGGCCCTCAAAGCGGGTTACATCCACGTGTTTCAGGACGTACGCGGCAAGTACGGATCCAAGGGTGACTACATCATGAACCGCTACGTCCGCGGTCCGCTGAATCCCACGCCCGTCTCTGACGCTACCGATGCTTCAGACACCATCGGCTGGCTGGTTAAAAACGTACCGCAGAGCAATGGACGCGTCGCCATCATGGGGATATCCTACGACGGCTTCGAAGCCCTGATGGGTCTGGTTCATCCCAATCCGGCGCTGAAGGCGGCGGTGCCGGAGAATCCCATGGTGGATGGCTGGATGGGCGATGACTGGTTCCACTATGGCGCCTTCCGCGAACAGATGATGCCCTACATCTATTCGCAGGAAGCGACCCGTGCTAACACCGATGACTGGTGGAGCAATTACCACGACGACTACACCATGTATCTCGACGCCGGCAATCCCAGTGTGCTGGCGGCCGAGTACGGCATGGGGCAGCTCGGATTCTGGAACAAAATTGTCGAGCATCCCTCTTACGACGAATTCTGGCAGGACCAGGCGGTCGACAAAGTCCTCGCGAAGGAACCGTTGACCGTGCCCACTCTGCTGGTGGCCGGCGAATGGGACCAGGAAGATATCTACGGAGCGCTGGCTGTGTACCGCGCGCTCTACGCTGAGCCCTCGAATCGCGAGAACCTGTATCTGGCGCTGGGGCCGTGGTTCCATGGGCAGGAGGCCACACAGGGCACGCATCTGGGCGCAATCAACTTTGGCTCGGATACTTCGGCGTATTTCGTCCATCAAATTCTGCTGCCCTTCCTGGCCCAGCATCTCCAGGAGCAGGGGACGGACGCGCATCTGGCGCACGTGAACGCATTTCTGACCGGAGCCAATCACTGGGAACAGCTGTCGAGCTGGCCGTCGTGCCCGGGCAACTGCTCCATCGAGGAGAAGCCGCTCTATCTGCGCGCCGGCCATGGGCTGGGCTTCGACCCGCTGCAGTCCTCCAGCGGCACCGGCTACGACCAGTATGTCTCCAATCCGGCAACGCCCGTTCCCTACCGCCCGCGCCCCGTGCCGGCCGCCGAAACACCTACCTGGCACGATTGGCTGGTGGGAGATCAGCGCCCAGCTTCGGCGCGCCCGGATGTCGAGACGTACGAGACGCCTGTCCTGCAAAATGCGGTGACAGTGACCGGCCGTCCCGAGCTGCACCTGATCGCCTCGACCAGCGGCACCGACTCTGACTGGGTCGTCAAGGTGATCGACGTTTATCCGCAGCAGGACGTCAAGGAACCAGACATGGGCGGCTACGAACTGGCCGTCTCCATGGATATTTTCCGCGGCCGTTATCGCCAGAGCTTCTCGCACCCTACTCCGCTGACCCCGAACAAGCCGCTTTCCTACACCTTCTTTTTGCCGGCGACGGATCACGTGTTTCTGTCGGGCCACCGGATCATGGTGCAGATCCAGTCCAGCTGGTTCCCGCTCTACGACCGCAACCCGCAGACCTTCGTCCCGAATATCTTCAATGCCACGCCCGCCGACTACAAGGAGGCGACTCAGCGGATTTTCCGTAGCCGCGACCACGAGACCTACGTCACTCTGCCGATTGCGCAGGAAAAGTAGCGGCGCTGGAGTGCCCTAAACGCTATCGGCTAAGCTGCAACATACCGCGGCCGATGCACTGCCCTGTGGATTCTCCCAATGACCACCCGTTTTCTGGCTGTTAGTTTCTCAAAAGATGCCCGGTGCGGCGGGGTACCCGTGTCTCTGAATTGTTTCGGAAATTTGGAGGCTCTTTATCGAGGCCTTTATTTCTGATGTTCTGGCAGGCGGAAGGTTGAAGAAGCACTTTTACATCATTTTTGTTGCCCGGGAGCAGGATGGGCACCTGCGCAAGGTTCCCATTCCCATGCAGTACGCCTGTATCTTTGTGGCAGCCGCCGCGGTGGGCGCATTCACCATCACCTGTATGGTGGGCTCCTACACCCGCATGCTACTCATGACCGCCCGCTTTAACGAAGTTCGCTCGCAGCAGGTCGCCCTCCGCAAGGACTACCAGCGGCTCCAGAACGTTGCCCACGAGAAGGAAGTCCAGGCAGCCAGCCTTGGCTCGCTCGCCAGTCAAGTAGCCGCGCTCTACGGCTTGCGCCAGCCCCACGTCACCAAAGCCGCCGCCATCACCGCAACGGCTCCACCTCCGGGCAACTCCGGCACCGGCTTTACGCAGGACGCCTACGTGCAGTCGCTCAACGAGCTGACCTCGCTGCGCAGTATGGCACTGGTAGGCGGCGGCGCGGACACGTCTGAGGTGAGCATTCTGGAGAATCACGACGGCGGTAACTGGGCTAACTTCGCGAATGCTCCCTCGCTCTGGCCGATTACGGGTCGCGTGACCAGCCCCTTCGGTGAACGGGAGAATCCCTTCAATAGCTCGGCAACCGAGTTCCACCCCGGCATCGATATTGCCGCGGATGTTGGCACTCCTGTTCACGCGACAGCAAACGGTACCGTCATTGTGCTTGGCAACGAATCCGGGTACGGCCGCTTCGTTATGGTAAACAACGGCCACGGTATTGTGACCATATTTGCGCACCTTTCGGGCGTGGCGATAGCCGAGGGCGAGCGGGTTCGTATCGGCGAGGTTCTCGGATATGTGGGTAACACGTGCCGCTCGACCGGCCCCCACCTGCTTTACGAAGTGCGCATTAACGGCACTCCAGTGAATCCATATCCCTTCATGCACGCAACTGAGCCGGTGCTGGCTGCCGGGGAACAACCGGCACGTTCTACCTGCAATGGCGCGAGAACGGCGTGCGTCGCACCCGGCCGGTCGGAATAGACTGTTAATCGAAACCTAGTCGCCGGCAAGTTGTTCATCAGCTCGCCGTGATGATGCCGTCGATGCTGGTTGGGAAGAGAGTGGGGCAGACCGCAAATTGGCATGAATACCATTTTGCAAGGGCGCATGCGCAATACCGCACTGCCAATGAGCTTTCATGCTCCATTCCTGAATCAAGGCTGCGGGAATCAAAAGTCGACCTCCACCGGTTCATTAAGGATGAGCTCCCACTTGGCAGCGCGCGGAGTCGCGGCAGCGAGTGAGGCGAGGAACGGCTTGACGGATGGGTCAAGAAGAAGCGAAGTTTTTGCACGGTTGGCAAACGTTGCGAGTGCGTGGGCTTGTGGTGCGTATCCGGCGTGCTCAAGCAAATACCCGAGCCCGCGAACTGCGGCGTTCCCGTAGACCTCAGCAGCTCTGGCGAGTTTGCCGGCGTCGGCTTTGGTTCCGAGGTCTTTGACGATCTGGGCCAGCCCGTTGATGCCCGCCGATTTGTGGAAGTACCCTGCGCAGTCGAGCAGGGTCAGTTCAAAGCCTGCCACCTTGGCGAAACCTGTTTCGCTCTTCATGCTGGCAAGGAAGTTGGGCTGGTTAGCCTGGGTGAAGTCTGCCGGGGCTTGGCATGCGCTGATGCCGATGAACAGTGCATTTTACTCGAAAAGCAGAATGCCTTTGGATGATGCCCAGTCGTAGAGACGATACGCCGACTACGGCCGAAATGCGGCGGAACAAGTTGAAAGAAGCGAGACTCGAGAGCGCACGCGAAGCGTTACACAATTCTGATCCAGAATCGCGGTCTTCTGTGGCTCACCTCTTAACGGTGAGCTCGTACCACGTGGTTGCCGTGGTCCCGAGTGGAATCTTCCAGTCCGCGCCGACTCTGATGGCCGCGACGGGAGCGCCCATCGGCTGTCCTGCACCGTCGATCGCCTGTAGTTCAACAGCGCGCGCGGGTTCCAGGTGGTTCAGCAACAGCGTGCCCTGCACCGGCTCAATGAGTGTCGGCGATTCTCCCCAATTGGTCACATTGGTTCCCGCGGTGTTCCAGCGCTGGCCGGTATTTTCCACGCGTCCTCCGGCGACGAGCAGCAGTTTTGAGGAGCGGGAGATTGGCTCCTCGTCGAGAGAACTGAGTTGAATGGTACAGAAAGTGTTCTTTATTACTTCAGCTGCGAGATTGCTGTCAGACGCCGTGTGCGCACGGATAAAGCCGATCAGAGCCTGAGTCCGCGGTGAATTTACTGTCACCAGGCCGGTTTGCGGCGCGGAGTGATACCAGGCCAGTTGACCTTTGTCGGAGCGAATGGGATTTGGCGCCAGGCTCTGAGTGAAGGCCTGGGTCGGCGGTCCTTTGAAGGACGAAATGCGCATCTCATGCTCCAGCGGAAGCTGAAGGGGAAAGCCGGGTGTGAAGTACGGGCGCTCTGTGCTAGGCAGCAACATGCTGTCGTAAACCTGCTGCGCGGTGTAAGAGCGGTCCACAGCCTGACGGGATGCGGCAACGTCGCCGCGAAGAAATAACAACGCACCCGCCGCGAGCTCGGGCATCTTCACCGGGTCGAGCGAAATATCGAAGGGATCGCCAACGTACGGCTTCCAATCAGGATCCTGCTTAGGCTCGAAGGTGTACCACATGATTGCGTCCCAATCCTGCATGGCTCCGTATGCGGCCAGAATTGGAATGCCTTCGCCGGCGTAGTCGTTGGGAAACGGCTCGTTCACCTCGCTCACTGTGTAAGGTTTGCCTGCAATCGCAGAGCGGGAAAGATCGACAACCGTAGAATTGAACGGATCATCGACCATCGGCGACTTGCGCACATACATCTCGGAATGTTCCCAGTAGTCGTGTCCGTCGATCCCATCGCTCCCCACGGTTGCCATCAAGATTGGATAGCCGCTACCGGAGTGACTGTGATCGGCGGTTGCGATCACGAGTGACTTCGACCCCAGCGTGTGCTTTAGATAGTCCTCAATGCCGGAAAAGTAATCGCGCTGGGTGTCGTTGTAGAACTCCGCCTCGGCGTAAAAGCGCTCCGGCGGCGCCGTGGCCGCCTGGCCGCGCCAGAACATGAGCGGTACCTCGGCATCGTCTCCTTTTACGCCTGTTATCTGTCGCAGAGCGACAATCTGCTCCGGGGTGCGGTGCGCAGCCAGCCACTTGTTGTACAAGCCGGTGAGTTCCTGCGAATAGAAGGGCGAGGGCGGGCGGTATCCGATATTGAGCGCATTCTCATTGTTGATTTCAATGAGCGCAACGGCGGGATCGCGAGTGTATTCGAGGCCAGTGTAAAGGTTGCGATGCGCGAGCAGTTCGCGGGCATACTCTTTTTGGAGCTCAATCAGGCGCGCGTCGAAAAGCGAGGTTCCTTTCGCGCCTTGTCCCAACTGGTTCACGTTTTCCACGCCGTCGCCCGCTTTGAAGTGCCGCCCGACAAGCATGTTGAAGTCGATATAGATTCCGCGTTTTTCCAGCTGCGCAATGAAGTAATCCTCGCGATCGAACTGATCGTGGTCCAGGCTGCGGGTATCCGGGCGTCCGGCCGCGACGAGTCCGCGCGGCGCCTCGAGATCGAGGAATTGGAAGCGCACGCAGTTCACGCCGAACCTCGCCAGCGTGGCGGCCCAGAGCGGGGCATCCCGCTTCGACGGAATCTGCCGCGACCCATTGCTCCAGTCGGTAATGTTCACGCCCCACAGGCGAATGCGCTCGCCGTCTCCGGTTGCCAGATGGCCGTTCAACACCTGAATGAAGCCGTGCTTTCCCGCCGGCGCGTCGAGAAGAAACGAGACGTCCACGGGCGAGTGCGCTTCCATCGCGCGGCGGTGGTCGAGCGCGAATGGGACCAGGTTTGGCGTGCTCTGTGCATGAGTGCGGCTGGGCACAAAAACCAGGGCTGCGGCAATGGTTGCAACCAGACAGAGGCGCATGACTTTTCTCTCGCAGGGCATTTGGGCGGCCACGTTCCGCGGGTGGAGTTCTGCAGACGGATCGACAATTCCCGCTCTGCAGGACCCTGCCAATATATGCCATTGAGGAGGGCCTGGAATCCAACCAAAGTCGGATTTAAGGGTGTACAAGCCGTGTTTGAATGCTTGAGCGCGGCGATTTACAGCGCACCGTGCCGGTTACTCCATTCTGTCTGGTGAATGTTGTTTATTGGAGAGTTGTCAATGGCCGATGAACTTGGGTGGACTAAACCGCAACTTACCCGGCGCGAATTGCTGGCGCAGGCTGCGCGCGGCGCCGCGGCCTTTTCCGCGGCTCCTTATCTGAGTGCGCTGGAGTCATCGAAGGCCACGGACGATTTCTTGCCGCGTATTACGGAGAGCTTCGATTTCGAGTGGAAGTTTGCGAGGAGCGATCCATCCGGCGCGGAGCAGCCTGGATTCAGCGATGCTGGATGGCGCTCGCTCAATCTTCCTCATGACTGGAGCATCGAAGGGCCGATCGATGAGCACGCGCCTTCCGCCGGGCCGGGCGGCTACATGCCGACGGGCATCGGATGGTACAGAAAGAGATTCAACATTCCGGAATCGTATCGCGGCAAAGTGGTCACACTGGAGTTTGACGGGGTCTATCAGAACAGCGACGTCTGGATCAACGGTCACCATCTGGGCCACAGACCGTACGGCTTCGTTCCATTTTATTACGAGCTTACGGACCAGCTGAGATTCAGCACGGAGAATGTGGTGGCTGTTCGCGTGGATAACTCCAAACAGACGAACTGCCGCTGGTACTCCGGTTCAGGCATCTACCGGCACACCTGGCTGCACGTGCTTAATCCCGTTCATATCGCGCAATGGGGAACTTTTGTCATTTGCCCGCGAATTCAAACCGATTTGACCATCATTGAAGTGAGAACCAAGGTTGTGAGCGCGCGTAAGGCTGCGTCTCCGTGCAGACTCAACACAGAGATCCTCGACTCGAGCGGCGACACGGTTACTGCCATCGAGACATCGCAATCGGTTGCTTCGGGCGACAGCACCGAATTCGTGCAACAGGTTACTGTCTCCACTCCCAATCTCTGGTCGCCGGACCATCCTTATCTCTACTCGGTGCGGAGCACGCTGCGCGATGGGGAAAGCGTGGCAGATGTGTACGACACGCCCTTCGGCATCCGTGAGGCTGTGTTCGACGCCGAGCACGGCTTCCTGCTGAACGGAGAACACATCAAGCTGAACGGCGCGTGCGTCCACCCCGAGGCCGGCAGCGTAGGCGGCGCAGTGCCGGAACGCGTATGGGAGCGCCGTCTCGAGATCCTCAAGGAGATGGGATGCAATGCCATCCGCGCCTGCCATAATCCCTTCGCGGCGGAGTTTCTCGACCTCTGCGACCGCATGGGGTTTCTGGTGATGGCGGAAGCCTTCGATGAATGGAAAGTTCCAAAAGGGCAGATTCGCTACGGCTACAGCCTTTACTTCGACGAATGGCACGAACGCGATCTTCTGAACTTTCTCCATCGTGATCGCAATCACCCGTCGATCGTTTTGTGGAGCGCAGGCAACGAGGTTGGCGACCAGTCCACTCCGGATGGAACAGAGACCCTGCGCGAACTTCTCCGCGAATTCCATCGCGAAGACCCCACGCGGCTAGTGACCGCTGCCTGCGACCGCATTGCCTCAGAACCGCCTTCCAACACCGTCAGGCCAGAGTTTCTTGCCGAGCTCGACATCGTCGGTTACAACTACGTGGACCGCTGGCGCGATCGCGCTGAAAAGTACTACAGCATCGACCACGCGACCTTTCCCGAGCGGCGCGTCATCGGTACGGAAAGCAGCGGAATGGGCGGCATTCGCGGCGATTATCGCGGCCTGTTCTCGTCTGAGAATCCCGCCGCGCGCCGCTTCCGTTATCAGCAGAACCGCAACCTCGATGTCGAGCTGCAATGGCAGTTTGTCAGCACTTACGATTACGTAGCCGGCGACTTCATGTGGACTGGCATTGATTACCAGGGCGAATCCTTCTGGCCCATGAGAATTTCTCCATCTGGGGTTCTGGATACCTGTGGTTTCAAGAAAGACGGCTTCTATTTCTACCAAAGCCAATGGACCCCCAAGTCCATGCTCCATCTCTTTCCGCACTGGAACTGGGAAGGAAAAGGAGGTCAAATCATTCCCGTTACTTGCTACACAAACTGCGACACAGTGGAGCTATTTCTGAACGGAGAATCCTTCGGCGTAAAAGGCTACGAGTTTCCGCGCCTTGGAATGGAAGGCACCTACGGCAACTATCCTGCGCGCGCACGAGCACTTAGGACGACGGCAGACCTGCACTTGACGTGGGATGTGCCCTATGCGCCGGGAGTCCTGAAGGCTGTGGGAATAAAAGACGGGAGCGTGGCCGTCACCGTCCAGCTGGCAACCGCCGGCTCTCCCGCGGCTGTGGCACTTTCTGCCGATCGCCTCAGTATCTCCGCTGATCGCCGCGATACTGCCCACATTGTGGCGGAGGTCCGCGATGTTAAAGGGCAAATTGTGCCCACGGCAATGAACGAGATCACATTCAGCGTGGAGGGCGAAGGCAAGGTCATCGGCGTGGATAACGGCGACCCGCTCAGCCACGAGGAGTACAAGACTAATCACCGCCGTGCATTCAATGGCCTATGCCTGGCCATCGTTCAATCCACGGCCACGGCGGGGCGGGTCAAAATCACGGCAACCTCACCCGGCCTGGCCACCGCGGTCGTCACCCTTGAGACCGCCTAACCCGCAGCCCGCGCGCAGGGAGGGCATCGCGTTCACGGTTGTCTTTCCGTCGGCGCATCATCCCCCGGCTCTGGTCTGCGATTCATTTGGCGGTACAACTGAGCTACCCGGTCCTTTGCCGTGCGAATGTCCTTAAAGAGCTTCATCTCCTTCCGGGCTTTTTCGTCGAGATGGAGCGCCTTGTACGCCCGCGCCAGCAGGTAATGGGCGGATGCGTTCATGGGGTCCGTCTGCACCGCCATGCGCAGATATTTTAATGCCTCCTCGGGCTTGCTCTCTTCGGCAAGCACGTTCCCAAGACCCAGTTGTGCCTCGCCATTGGCGGGATCCATCTCATGCGCGCGCCGATAGTGCGCCAGCGCTACATCGAATTTCCCCTGGAGCGCCGCGATGCGGCCGTAGCTGCATTCAATCCGCACGTTATCGCCTTCGCTTTTTACCGCGGCGTCGAGTTCATTGAGCGCGGCGGCCTGAGCAGCGGGCTCGTTCGAGCCTTCCAGAATCGCTTCCGCAAGCTCGAAATGCATTCCCGGCAGGCGCGGATCGATGGCCAGCGCCTTGCGGTAGTGCTCAATGGCTCCATTCAAATCGCCTGCGTTGATTAGCCGCTCCGCGATGAGCTGCTGCATGCGCGCGGAGTCTGGGGCCAGCAGCGCCAACTTGTTCATGGTGTCGTCGGCCAGCTCGGAATATATCCGCTGCGCAAAAAACAGCAGGTCCAGGTTGTCCGGCTCCAGCGTCACCAGCTCGTGCACCACAGGCAGCGTGTGGTCCAGGTCTCCATTCTGGTAGTAGAGATTGGCCAGCTCAACGCCCACTTGAACGCGCAGATGGGGATCGTTGAGTTTTGCAAATGAGCTTTCAAGATCGGCGCGCGCGTCCGGATTGCCCATGCGCTTTTCGCAGATGGCGATCAGTCCGCGTGCATTTTCGAGCGTTGGCGCCGCGGCCAGAGCGCTGTGTAATTCGCGCATCGCGCCAGTGCAGTCACCGTGAAAAAACGCGATGGCTCCAAGGTTAGCGTGTGCCTCCACATTCGCAGGGTCGATCTTAAGCGCTGCGCGGAACTCGTCGGTCGCAGCCGCCTGGTCGTTGGCCTTGAGAGCTATCTGACCGCGCTCTAAATCCTCAGTCAGCGCGCTCTTCGTGGAACCTGCCTGCGTCAAGGACTGGATGGGAAATGCGAAGGTGAGGATGAGCGGAAGAAACAGGAGAGTGTGGCGCGCGATCCCTGATTCGCAGCGATTGGGCATAAGGAAAACCTGTGCAACCGATTGTAAGACGCACCCCGGACGCCTGCCCACATGGACAGCAAACCGGGATTCCGGCGTTCCAGAATCCCGGTCCGTATTTTGAAGCAGGTTCTTCCCTTCTGGAAGGTCAATCTCCTAGAAGGTCAGTCTCCCTCCAAGCTGAATGTTTCGTTCTCCGTTCGTGCTCGTAATCTGCGCTTCGCCCGCTCCTTGCGAGGCGTTCGGCTGCGAGAAGTTGGGATGATTGAAGGCATCGTACATATCGGCGCGCATTTCAAACCGGATTCTCTCCGTCAGGAGGAAGGTCTTTCCGAGGCTCAGGTCAAGATCGCGCCAGTTGGGGCCAATCAGCGAGTTCCTATGCTCGTTGCCGAACGTGCCGGGATTCGGAGTTTCGAATGCTGCCGTGTTGAACCAACCATTCACTCCGGGGTTCGAAACTGATGGACTCGCGACCACATTGGGCAGCCAGGAATATCCGCAGCCGCACTGGTTGGCGCCCGAACCGCTCAAATCCTGACCATTGGCGGAAGCTGTCACGGTGTAAGGAATGCCGCTATGGAGCTGGAAGATGCTCGTCGCTCTCCAGCCTCCAAGAGCTTGATCCGCAGCTCCATGCAGCTTAAAGCGCTTGCCCGCCCCAAATGGCAGTTCGTAAGAGACGGACCCGGAGATCGAGTTTGCCATGTCCAGTTTGGAAAGGCCGTAGTTGTTCCGGATGTTGAACGCATCTTGCCACACGTCGGCGGTTGCGTTATTTCCGGACCCAGTGCCAGTATCCAGCTCCTTCGACCATGAATAGTTGAACAGCCCATACAATCCATAGGAGGTGCGCTTTTCCGCTCTTAGCTGCAGCGCGTTGTAATTCGAGTAACCGTCGAAGTACACCGCGGCAATGGAACAGAAAAGCGGGTACTCGCTGATTCCGGAATAGCAGGATGTGCTCCCGGTCATCTGACTCTCAGGATTCTGATCGATATCGCGGGTAAATCCAAGATGCTCGCCCTTGGTATGGACATAACTCGCATCCAGCAAAGTCTGGAAGGGCAATTGATGCTGAATGGAGAGCAGAGTCTCCTGATAGTAAGTGATGGGCCGATGGACCGGGTAGTAGCTAACGTCGTCGTAGTTGTACTGATAGTTGGTCAGACTGGAAAGGCTCGGGTAGGCAACCGCGTTCGGCCCAGGTCCATTCTGTAGCAGGAAGGCAGGCGAGCTTCCATACCCCTGGCTGCCGTGCGGGTTGAGGCCGATGCCCAAGGCTGCCGTGTAGGGATCGACGGACCATGGTTGGTCGGAGATTCCATAGCTGGCACGAATAGCCCACTTGGGCGCGGGCGACCAGGAGAATCCCACCCTGGGAACCCACTCATTGCCGCCATCCTGAATCTTGGTGCGGCCGCCCTGTCCTCCGTAAGTCATGGCTCCGAGCGTCCCGGCCGGTGCATAGGGCCCCGTATTCTCAACGGTGGGGCTAAAGGTACCCCACAAATTGTTCACTACGCCCCAGCCGCCTTGATATTGATAGCGCATGCCCAGGTTCAGCGTGAGTTTGGAATTGAGCTCGAAGTCGTCCTGGACAAACGCGCCCATGTTCCACATGCGGGCGCCGGTTTCTGCGTAGTCGTACACATACCATCCGTACACTTCGCCGAGCAGGAAGTCGGCGTACGGTTGCCCGGTTGCGACTCCGTCGAACACAAAGTTGCCTGAGCTGACGTCGCCCCAGTTGGTGTAGTTCTGATAGCTCTTGTCGAATTCGCCGCCCATTTTGATGGTGTGTCTTCCCACGATCAGGGTAAATACATCCGATTCTTCGAGCGCGCCGTCGGCCAGCAATGCGTGAACACCGCCGTTGATCCCCACGCCGCCGATGGCCGAGCTGCTGTTGACTGCGACACTGGGGAAAATATTGGCAGGCGCGTTATCTCCATAGGTGGGCTCAAGGCCGATCGTCGCGGGATAGCCCTTGTTGTAAGTGGGAGGAATGTACTTGTCGAACTCGCGCACTCCGCCTATGTGAGCCTCGTTCACCATGTGCGTGTTGATGGTCCAGGTGTCGGTGATCTGCCCGTCCATATTATAGTTGTTGCCATAGGTGCAATCGAAGCCCAGCGAGCAGAAGGCATCGACGTTGTAGGTCAGAGGCCCAATGGGATAGTCGAGATAGGAACCAGATAAGCGATTGTTCGCGCTGATGTCGTAATCCACTTTGGCTACGTACCAGGTTGAAATGGTGGGCGTGGACTGAACCACGCTGTAGTTATTCACGTAAGGATTGGAACCAACAAGATTGGGAGCTGGAAAATATTTCTGGATCGCGAGTGCTACGGGGTCCAATGCGGTGTTGATGCAGTTATTGGGGTAGGGGGTCCCGGTGCTGGGATCATTAATTGCCACCGGGAAACAGCCTGCCACCATGTTTGTAGTTCCGTTCTGGCCCGTCGTTGGTACTGTGGTGGTGTAAACGCCGGACGAGGTGTTGGGATTCCTTTGGTAGGTGAAGAAGAAGAACAGCTTGTTTTTCAAGATTGGACCGCCGATGCTACCGCCGAATTCGTTCCAGTGCAAGGGAGCAACCGGCTGCGGTGCGCGATTGAAGTAGTTCCTGGCGTTGTAATCGTTGTTCTGGTTGAACTCAAACAGCGAGCCATGAAACTTGTTGGTGCCGCTCTTGACGAGTACGTTGAAATCGGCGACTCCATTGCCGTACTGCGCGCCAAAGTTGCTCGTCTGAACGCTGACTTCTGCTATGGCGTCAGTCGGCGGATAGTTATCGCTGGCGTTGGCGTCCCTGGGTTCCTGCGCCAACGCGCCCTCTATCAAAAAGGTGCCCGAGTAACCTTCGGTGCCGTTCACACCCACGCCTTGGCCCGAGGCATCCTGGCCGCCGCCACCGTTAACGCCAGGCATTTCGTTGGTCAACTCGTTGTACCAAACCCCTCCAACGGTAGGAGCATTCTGAACAGCCTGGGAGTCGATATCGAGATGCTGCGCCGAGTCCTGGGTTTCGAGCAAGGGGGCAGCCGCAGTCACAACCACCTGCTGCGTAGTCTCGCCGACTTGAAGCACACCATCGATGCCGATGGTGCCGACTTGCAGGACGATGCCGTTGTGCACCTCATCGCGGAAGCGCGCCTTGCTGAATGTGATTGTGTACGGGCCGATGGGCAGCGAGGGCACATCGTAGATCCCCGCTCCGTTGGTTTGCGTTTTGGTTGTGACTCCGGTTGCAGTGTTCACCAAAGTCACCCTGGTGCCAGGAATCACGGCTCCAGTGGAGTCCGTGATCTGTCCCTTAATCTCTCCTGAGTTTGCGTTCTGCGCGTACGCGCCCAATGCGCCGGAAACAGCCACGGCCAGCACCAGGACGGCGAATCGTCTGATTGTATTCGTTTTCACGCTCAAAGCTCCTCCCCCAAGGAAATTCAACACGCCGAGGAGGGTACGCTCCGCGCAAGGCACATGCATCCGACCAAAGTCGGATTGCTCACCAGATTAGAGGTGTTCCTATTAACCCCTTCTGTTTCAATGTCTTCGAAATTGATCGATCCGGTGCTGGAGAGCCTCTTCTCCAGCCTGTCCGAGCTATTTTGATCCCCGGCCGCAGCGCATCGCGGCGCCGGAGCGCCGTCGGATGGCAGCTCCAGTCGGTCTTTCGTCGGATGCCACTGACCTTGCCTGTCAGTATGCTCGCTGTGATAGTCAAGAGCGCCTCCTGGTGGTCCCGGCGCCGCATCGAATTCAGTGGAATCCGAGTCTGTCGCTTTCAATCTCACGCAGTAGGTTTGCCAAGAGGTTTTCGAGAATGGGAATAGACAATGAAGAGCGAATGACGCTCCCTTCCCGTCGTTTTCCAACGCTGTTTCTCTTCGTGTGTACCGCCGCTCTCGCCACCGTCGCCGGACGCGCCCAGCAACCCACCGAGCCGGCCAACATCAATCCCATCAACGGCGAGACCTATTATCTAATCAATCAGCGTTCCGGTCTCCAGGCCGATCTGGACGGCGGCTCCACGACTCCCGGCCAGCCCGTGGTCATCGAGAGCCGCAGTTTCACCAGCCTCACGCAGCGCTGGGCGCTCACGCACCTCCCCGGCGGCGATTGGGCCATCAGCAACATCTCGGACGGCCTCTGCCTCGACAGCGCTGTTGGCGACGGGTCAACCACTACGGTCGAGAACACCTGCTCGCTCTCTTCCGCTACCCAGCAGTGGACTCCTGCGGCCGCCAGCAACGGCTATTGCACGCTCGCTAATCGCGGCACGGGCCTTGTTCTCGATGTCTCCGGCGGCGCTTCGTCCGCCGGCGCGTCGTTGAACCAAACCGCCCTCGCAGGAGCAGCCACGCAAAGCCAGCAGTGGCTTCTGCGGCCGGCATTCTTCCGCGGCGTGGACGGCGCCCTGCTTGAAAAGCAGGAGGCCGACCGGGTCTCTGCCAGTCTTCCATGGTGGCAGGATGCAGGTCAGCCGTCCGATGTGCTCGCGATGCTTAAGAGCCACGGCGTTAATATGGTCCGCGTCCGGCCCACTTCAACGCCGCCGTACCAGACCCTCACTCTGAATGGGTCAAGTGCGATTCCAGCCACTTGCACAGGCAACGGCTGCTACGTCGAAACCGACGCGGCCGATCTGAATCTCGCCAAGCGTGCCAAGCAACTCGGCATGTCTGTCGAGCTCACGCTCTTCTACGACGGCGCTTCCTCTCAGGCTGTTCCCGGCGCATGGCAGGCCGACAACCTCACTGAGCTTCAGAGCGCCGTCTATAGCTACGTCAAGTCCGAGGTGGAGTCCTATCGTGCCGCGGGCGTAATGCCAGACATGGTTTCCATCGGTAATGAAGTTGACACCGGACTGTTCGGCTCCCTCGCCTCACCCGGCGACAGCTTCAGCAGCTTCGCGGCCGTCGAGCAGCAGGCCATGCAGGCCGTTCTCGATGCCTCGTCCGACACATCGCTTGGACCTGCGATTCCACCACCGCTGCGATGCATTCACATTACGCCCGCGTGGAACCTGACCAGTTTCTTCACCGAAGCAAAGAGCAGCTCGATTCCCTTCGACGCCATTTGCCAGAGCTACTACCCCTTCTTTCACGGCCCGCTTACTGCGGCACAGGCAGCAACGTCCAATCCGGACAATCAGCCTGTCGAGCAAACGGTGCTGACCGATGCGGCCAACTCCCTGGGAGTGCCGATCTTTCTTATCGAAGTTGGCGAGCACTATGAAGATGGCTTCGATGCCAACGATCCCTGGTATCCGGCGACCGTCGCGGGCCAACGCCAATTCCTCATCGACGTAAACGGCGTTCTCAAGAATCTGCCAAACCATCTCGGCATGGGAATGGAGTACTGGGACCCAGAAGGCGTCAACACCGCCGGCACCGGCGGCGGATTCACGAACGGCGATGGCAGCACCGACGCCACCTATGTCTGGAACGGCCTCACTCTCTTCGATAACGCAGACACTTCCGGCGCGTCGCAGTCGACAGCAACGAACTATTCCGCCATTCTCAGCGGCGCCGACGCCCTCGGCGGCAGGCTTGACGCCTCGCTCTCTTACTTGCTGATCAACGTCGGCAGCGGGCAGATTCTCGGCACCGCCGGCTCCGCCGGACCTGCCGGCACGCCCCTTGGAACGGCGGACGGCGATGGTGGCGCCAGCCTGAGCCAGCAATGGTCCATTGCCAGCAACGGCGACGGCTATCTCCAGATTGCCAATCTGAATGTGAACACAGGCGAGACGGCGCAGGTCCTCGACAACACAGGCTCAACCTCCGCTAACAGCGCCGTTGTGCTCGACGCTGCGTCGTCCGGCGATGCTTCCCAGGAATGGAATCTGGTTACCGCCGGCAGTGGCAATTACACTCTCGTCAACAAGGCGAGTGGGTTGGTTCTCGCAGCCACGAGTTCCGGGGCCATCCAGCAGCAAGCTCCCTCCGCCTCAACCCTCGACTGGATCGTGCCCGCAAGCAGCACACAGTTGTGGCAGGTCGTTCCCGCTTACATCACTGAGGCCGGATCGGTACAACCGCCCACACCCACTTACACGTTCACTGCAAGCCAGGGCAGCATAACGCTCTCCACCGGAGCGAGCGGCAAACTGACACTCACGGTTACTCCGAGCGGTGGATATCAGGGTACAGTCTCTCTCGGTTGCGGCTCCACGCTCTCCGGCGTCAACTGCAGCTTTAGTCCCACCAGCTTGACGCTCGATGGCTCCAACAACGCAGTCACCGGGACCGTCACCGTCACCGCGCCTTCCACAATTGCCTCTCTGCAGCCGCTCCACGACCGGCCTCCGCGAAGCACCGCGTCCGCAGCCCTCTGCTGGCTGCCTGCCGGAGTCGTTCTCCTGATCACCGGCGTAACCCGCAAGAGGATTCCCCGTCGCGCCCGCCTGCACCGATTCCTTATGCTGCTCGGCGTGCTTGCCTTGATGGCGGGTTTTTCCGCATGCGGTAGCGGAGGCAGTGGCGGAAGCACCACCGGGCCTCAACCGGAGACCGGCACACTGACCATTACAGCGGCGGGATCGACGGGAAACATCTCGCAAACCGTCAAGATTGCCGTAACTGTGAATTGATGCCTTTTGCGTGCCAGGCGATCTGCCCCTGATCATGGATCGCTGGTAAGTGATCACTGCCGTCATCGGTGCCTCGGCAGCCGCACCTCGATGTTGACGCCTTTGCCGATCGCGGTTGTCAGGCGAAATCTGCCTCCCGAGCGCTCGATCCTTTCTCTCATTCCCTTCAACCCGAAATGGCGGCCATTGGAGGCTTCAACTGCTCTCGTGTCGAAGCCGCATCCATCGTCAGCCAGCGAAAGGATCAACTCGCGGTTTTTGTAAGCAAGTGCGACATCGACACGTGCTGGATGTCCGTGCAGCACGGCGTTGTACACCGCTTCGCGCGCCACCATCAGCAGGTCGTGAGCCACAGGGGGACCGACTGCAAAGGGCGCTCCGCTCATCGACCAGGAGACTGGAAGGTGGAACTCGTCGCCAACCTGGAGAGCCATACTTTGAAGGCTCTCGCCGAGGCGGTCGGCATCGTCTTCCGAATTGCGGAGATTCCAGATCGCATCGCGAGCTTCATTGATGATTGAGCGCATTTGCAAGCGTGCAAAGTCAATCAGCCCGCCGTATTCGCCACCCTTTGCGGCCTCCATCGCCAACGCCTCCAGAAGCGCTGAAACCCCGGTACAGCCTTGAATTACGGTGTCGTGCATCTCGCGCGCAACCCGGCTGCGCTCCTCCAGCACCGCCTCGGCCCTCGTCCGCACCTGCCTCATGCGATATTGATAGACCGCATAAATCGATAGAATCGTCAGCAGCCCGCACCCGGCTAAGAACCACCAGGTGCGATAGAAGAACGGCAACTGCCTTACCGCAATCGACGTCTGAGTAAGCGCGTCAGGACTGCTGACCTCGAAAGCGCGAAGAAGAAAGCGGTAGGGGCCCGGCGGCAGGTTGGTGTAGTCGGCGGTGCGCGCTGAGGTCGGCGCACTCCACGTCTTCTCAAACCCATCCAGCATGTAGCGGAAGCGAACGTCATCCTGAGAACGGAGTTGAATGGCTGCGAAGGAAAACTGCAGACGGCGGTTACCAGGTTGTAATACGACCGAATCGGTCAACGGAGCGGGCACGCCGTCGGCAAGCACCGACTGAATGCGCAGGGGTGGCGGCGGCAGGTTAGAGCGCCGAAACGGGAGCACGTGAATCGGTCCCATATTGCCAGGAAACCACACATCGCCCGCCGCAGTTATGCAGCCGGAAGGCTGAGTTCCGCCGTAAATCTCGGTATTCGCCGCCATGTCCGAGGTGGAATAGAAAGTCAGCGCAAAATGACGCGGGAAACTATATGCCTGAGCATCCAGTTCGTGGCGGTTCAGCACCGAGATTCCATTAGGCCCACTCAGCCAGAGATGTCCGGCGGAATCCTCGAGAATCTGGTAGATGGCGTTTCCGGCCAGCCCGTCGATTGGGGAGTAGTGAGCAATCTTGCCGTCGCGGAAACGAAATAGTCCAGAGTTGCGCGTTCCGAACCACAGGCCGCCGTCAGGGTCTTCGTGAATGGCCCACACCTTCAATTCCGCCAGTTCGGCGGTGGCCGCATCGGCCACAAACTTGCCGCGATGCATGTGGCTCAATCCGCGATCGGTGCCAATCCAGAGATCTCCAGTTCGGTCTTCGAGCAATACGCGTGTGCTGAAATATGCCAACCCGTCTCGCATCTCGTAGCTGACAATCCGAGGCTCGGCGTCGGTGCTCAAAATGTGACTGAGCCCTTCGTCGGCGGCCAACCACATCGTTCCGTCGCGATCCTGCGCCATGGCGCGGACAAAATTGTTTGACAGCCCGTCGCGCGTGGTCAGGTGCGTCACGCGCCCCGCCGCGAGACGATAAACGCCGTCGCCGTCTGTTCCCACCCATAGCGCTCCGGAGCGGTCGCGATAGACGCTGCGTACGTGCGCACCGTTCAGACCCTGCAGGTTCTGTTGCACCAGCACCCCGTTGCGCATCCGGAACAGAAGCGTCGAGCCGATCCAGAAGCTCCCGTCGCGGTCCATATAAATGGTTTCGAAATCGGAGTCGTTGGCCTTGGGCAGAGGAACGGTGGAGACCCGCGTGCGCGTGAGACGAAGCATCCCCGATTGCGTGCCGATCCAGAAATTCTTCTCGCTGTCTTCAAAAAAATTCAACACTGTGTTGCTGGGCAGCGATTCCGGCGCGGAGATATGGGCAAATTTGCCGCGATGGTACTGGAATGCGCCCTGTCCGATGGTGCCGATCCACAACACACCGTCGGCGGTCAGGCGCAGAACCCGCACCGTGCCCGCGATTCCAGCAACACGCTGAAAGTTCCTTTGGCCGGGGAGCATCCGATTCAGGCCGGACACCGTGCCTACCCACACCGTTCCATCGGACGTTTGAATAATGGATTTGACGCGGTTCTTGCTTGCCTCACCAGGAAGCTTGTACTCCTTGGCATTTGCGCCTCGCAGGCAAAGGAGTCTTGAGCCTCCCACCCACAGGCGGCCAGACCGGTCCGCGTAAATGGCGTGCACCGCCAGAGCGGGAATGCGGGAGCTGCCGTCCACGCGCACAAATCGCTGCCCTTCGAGTTCTAGAAGACCGTTGTCGGTTCCGGCCCAGATTTTGCCCTGGTCATCCTGGACCAGCGACCTGACAAAGCCGTTACTGAGTCCGTCGCTTGTGGTCCATGACCGGAATTGGCCGCGGGCGTAGCGGGCGAGCCCGCCCCCTTCGGTCCCGATCCAGAGCGCGCCGTCGCGCGATACCATCAAGGAAAACACGCTGTTTTCATGCAAGGACGGCGTGTTGTGGCGATCGAAAACTGTGAAGTGCACGCCGTCGAAGCGCACTAGGCCACCCGTAGTGCCGATCCACAGATAGCCGTCCGGAGTCTGCGCAAATGCCTGAACTGTTTGCTCGGGTAGGCCGTCCGAGGCCTGCCACACGTGGCGTGTGTATCCGGTAAGAGCATCGGCCCACATCGCCCCGCAGCCGGCTGCGAAAAGCAGCAGCCAAGCAGTCAACGTGCAAAGTCTTCGCATTGCGGCGCCCAGTATACCGCGAAGCCGCTTGGGCCTCGAAGCTCCAAAATCGCACCAGTCGGACTTTCGGCGGATTCAAAGTCCGGAGTTCGAGCTTACAGTATTGCTTTCCGCCGGAGGGAGCAGAAATGCGCCCATCAAGGGGCCGGCACGCTCGGAGCCGATCTTCAATGTCTTCTTTCCCACTACTCTGGGCCCTCAAGGATCTGGCCCTGGGGCGCAAAAGCTCGGGTCTGTTGTCTGCAGCCCTGCTGCTGGCGTGCATCTGCGCGGCGGCTCCCTCCCATGCCCAGCCGCATACCATCATTCGCATCGACGCCAGCCAGCCATTCACCGAACCCGGACCCGCGCTCTACGAGGAAGGATCTGCAACCTCGCCTTCCGGCGCCACTTTGGGCGTGAATAGCCGCTACCTTACGCTCGACGGAAAGCCATGGCTCCCGGTTATGGGAGAGTTCCACTTCTCGCGCTACCCGAGGGCGCAGTGGGAAGAGGAACTTCTCAAGATGAAGACTGCCGGTGTCAACATCGTGGCAACCTACGTCATCTGGATTCATCACGAGGAGATCGAGGGGCACTTCGACTGGCGTGGCCAGCGTGACCTGCGCGCCTTTGCCGAGCTGTGCGCCAAACACGGCTTGTACTTAGTGCCTCGCATTGGCCCGTGGGACCACGCCGAAGTACGCAACGGCGGATTGCCCGATTGGGTCGTCAAGCAGGGGCCGACCCGCGTGAATGATCCCGTCTATCTCGCGTCGGTTCGTACCTGGTACGGCCAGATTGGCGAGCAACTGAAGGGGCTTCTGTTCAAAAACGGCGGTCCGGTGATCGGCATTCAGCTTGAAAACGAGTACTCGAAGCGAGGACCTGGCGCCGGCGACGCGCACATCCTCAAGCTTAAGAAGATTGCAATGGCCAGCGGCCTTGACGTTCCGCTCTACCTGGTCACCGGTTGGGACAATGCCGTCGTTCCGCGCCGCGCCGTGATTCCCGTCTACGGCGGCGGTTATCCCGCAGCGCCCTGGAGCCGCTCAATTCACAAGTTGCCTCCGCCTGAGGTCTACTCGTTCCGTTTCAAGAGCAGGGTCTCGGCCAATGTCAACGCTGACGTTGGAAACAGCGCGCCTGATGCTGGCCCGGTTGTGTCATACCAGTTGCCCTACCTCACCGCGGAGATCGGCGGCGGCATTGAAGACACCTATCATCGACGCCCCATCATTCACTCCGACGACATAGCCGCCATGTTTCCGGTGATGCTCGGTTCCGGAGTCAACTTATACGGGACTTACATGTTTCATGGCGGTGAGAATCCGGACGGAAAACTTACCACGCTTCAGGAGTCCCAGGCAACTGGTTATCCCAACGACCTGCCCATCAAGTCATACGACTTTCAAGCGCCCATCGGCGAGTTCGGTCGGGAACGCGCCTCACTTCGCAAGCTCAAAGTTTTTCAGTATTTCGTGGATGATTTCGGATCGGAGCTGGCTCCGATGATGGTTTATGCGCCAACGGTGCTGCCGGCAAGCCCCTCCGACTTTACCGTTCCCCGCGCATCGGTTCGGTCCAAAGGGGACACAGGCTTTATCTTTTTCAATGACTTTGTGCGCGGCTACTCAACGCCCGACTGGCCGGCGACGCAATTTCAGGTGCGCTTGCCGGATGGCGTGCTTGCGGTTCCACGCCGTCCCATTGAAATTCCCGCCGGCTCTTATTTCATCTGGCCGCTCAATCTGCACATCGGCGGCGCCACCATCCGCTACAGCACTGCGCAAGTATTTACATGCGTCAGGACAGGCGGCGCAACCACGCTTTACTTTGAAGCCATACCCGGAATTCCTGTGGAGTTCGCGATTGAAGCGGCAAGTGTCCGTTCGGTGCGTGCATCGAGCGGAACGAGATCGGTCGCATCTGGCGCTATCTATCTGGGCGCGCTCAAACCGGGCCCAGATTCCTCCATCGATCTGGTTTCAACCCAAGGTAAAGCCGTCCATCTCGTCGTGCTTACAGCCGCCCAGGCTCAGGATGCATGGAGAGTTCGCATTGGCGGCGAAGAACATCTGCTCATTACCAAACAGGACCTCATCGCCGATTCAGACGCTCGTCCTGCGCGCATCTGGCTTCATTCCCGCGCCACCCCGCAATTCGCCTTCACCATTACGCCGTCGCTCGCTGTCCCGCCTAGGGCGAACCTGCCACTAACCCAGACGGCCTCTACGGCGCGAACGGCCAGCTTTGAGGCTGAAGCCAAACAACGCGTCGTGAATCTCGTCTGCAGGCAGATTCACACCGCCGGCCTTGCCCCTCCCGTTAAGATAGGCCCCCATCCAAAAGGGCGTCCGGACGGAGTCGCGGAGGCACCTCCCGCATCCGAATTGCCTGAAGCCGCCAGGTGGTCCATCACCATTCCGGCGGGATCAATGCGCGAGCTCAGCAGTCTCTATCTTCAAATGGACTATCGTGGTGACGTGGCGCGTTTCTACTCGGCGCACCGGCTCCTGGCAGACAACTTCTACAACGGTCAGCCATGGACGATCGGCCTCGGACGTTTTCTAGATCCGCATGGCGCCGGTAGCTTTACTCTGAGCATTCTTCCGCTCCGCAGCGACGCCCCGGTCTATTTCGAGTTGCCCCGGCAGCAGGACCTCCATGCGCACGGCCAGGCCGTGAGCCTGAGCAGCATCCATCTCATCCCCGAGTACCAGTTGACGATTGAGGACGGCGTCCAATAGTGCCGAAGTGCGCGCGGCCCAGAAAACGCGCGGGGGGATTTCAAACAATCGCCACTTGCCATCGATCGCAAAAGAGATCGATTATGAATCGATGAAAGCAATAGATGCGCCAACAGAATTAAAGGAACACGGCAAGATTCGCGTCCTTGTTGTGGACGATCACCCCATCATGCGCATCGGCATCGCAGCCATCGTTCAGGCCACACCGGACATGACAACCGTCGCCCAGGCGGGAAGCGGCGAGGAGGCCGTCGAGCTCTTTGAAAAGTACCTGCCCGATATTACGCTGATGGACCTGCGCTTGCCGGGAATGAGCGGTGTCCAGACCATTCGCACCGTGATGGCCCGCCATCGCAACGCCAAGTTCGTTGTGCTCACCACGTATGAAGGCGATGAGGATATTCACCAGGCGCTGGCAGCCGGGGCGCGCAGCTACATCATTAAAGGAATGCCCCACGACGCTCTGGTCGGCGCCCTGCGCCGTGTCCATGCAGGCGGACGTTTTCTTCCCCCGCCCGTGTCGCGCGCTCTGTCTTCCCGCATCCCCAACTGCGACCTGAGCGTCCGCGAACGCGAGGTGCTCGACCTGATCGTCAGAGGCAAAAGCAACAAGGAGATTGCGACCGATTTGGGCATCACAGAGTCCACGGTGAAGTGTCATGTCAGCGTGATCTTGATGAGGCTCAATGTAAATGACCGGACCCAGGCGGTCGTCACCGCGCTACAGCGTGGGCTCGTCCATCTGTAGATGCTGTAAGATGCTCCGTTGACCGGCATCTGGCTCGCGCATCGCAGACTGCGGCAGCGGGCTCGCAGCGGAACAGGGATACGTGCAGCTTGCCAGGGCATTTCCTTATCGCGATATGTTCATCAATAAAACCGACGAGCACTTCGCGTTTTTCGCCGATAAACTGCAGCCGGCGGGCGACGCCTATCTTGAACGGCGCTATGGTCGGATGTTCGGGATTCATGGTGAAGACGCCCCGCGCCTTTCATCTCAGGTAGAAAAACGCAGCTGGTCAGAATCGATGAATACGCTCATTGACCTGCGAACGAAAGAGTCGGTGGGCGATGTCGTTGACCATCTGCTCAAGTTCAAGCATCCGCGACTACCCTAAAAAGTGCTCAAGCGAGAAAAGAACGCAAGAGATTGGGTGGACTCTCAAATCGAACCGGTGCCGTCGGCCGTAACGATCGTGAAGAACCTTCGCGCGGTGCCATACACAGAGGTGATCGCGCTTGTCGGATATCTCGACGAACATACTCCCCTCACCACCAAGCACAATACAGAGGTCGACGAATTCGAAAATGTCCTCATGGTTCCGGGGCGAGGATGGAACCGATACAACTTTGACCAGTTCCTTCAATGGATGGCCAGTCCCGGCAGTGTCATCCCGGACAAACAGAGAGCTTTCGAGAGAAATAGAAATTTATTCTACGTTTGCTGTTCACGTCCCATGACAAACTTGGCTCTGCTCTTCACTCAACAGCTTTCGCCGATTCCGTTATCACTTTTAATTTCGTGGTTTGGTCAAGGCCAAGTGATTCATGTCGGTAGGGGTGGATTTGCTGCGCTGAAAGCGAAGTAGGCCAAAAGGCCAACTGGCGACACTTGAGCAAATGGACACCAACGACTACTGCGGAAGGGTTAAATTGCAAATTCGCCCTCCTCGACGATATGTGCAATATCGCGGGAGCCGTGCAGGACGCGGACAATGATGATTTCGCCGATGTGCGGAAGGTAATAGATTGGGTATTTCCCGTGAAAGATCACGCGCAAATCGGTAGCCAGATGAGGGCGTGGAGCACCGGAGAGCGGAAGCGAAGAGGTCTGACTGAATCGAGCCTGGATCTCGGAAAGAAATTCGGTTGCGATTGATTCGGATGCTTCTTTGGCCAGGTAGCTTCAAGTCTCTGCTAGGCCCGCCTCCGCCGTCTCGGTGAGCCGGAGTTTGAGCGATCTGCTAACAGCTTCCTCCCGCGCGCAATAATGCGTTGGGCGTCAAATTTGGCGACGCGCCCTTCGGCAACGTCTTTCAAGCCGCGGTCAATATCCGCCTTCAATTCGGCAAGCTGACCCAAGCGAAGCTCGCGTTTCAGCTTCCAGTCGCGCACTGCTTCGCGGATCACCTCGCTAGTGGAAGCATAATCCCCGCCGTTAACGGCTCCCTTGATCACTCCGGCCATGTCGGCGGGTAGCGTGATCGTCAAGCGTTCGATGGTTGCCATATGATCTCTCCCGAACTCCTTAGCCTTTGCGTACTTTATCATACTTTTGAAGCAGAGAATACATGCCAAGGAAGGTTCGGCGCGTTTCGTCTGGCACCCTCCCTTTCCTTCAGTGGCCGAATGTGCATTCCTTGGTCAATCTTGAGCAAAAGACCACTGATTATTTACTAGCCATTTTTACTAGCCAGGCCAAAAATCACAAAAAAGTGTGCAATCTTTGCCACACTTGGCGACTGCTGACAAGGGTCTGACGAATACTCGTATGGGTTTTATTTTTATGGGTTTACTTTGATCTTTAGGAGCTTAGCTGAGGAAGTCTTTGAGGAATCAGTGGTGAAGCTGACGTTCTGCCACTGAACTACTCCCGCTCAATGGGACGCGTGGGCTGCGCTGCGCCTTGCGCGCGGGCCTCTTTTGAGGCCGGGTGCACCGCGCTGTGTCCAGGAAGAGTATCGCGCAGCGCCCGGCTATTGGCAATCTGCGCAGGACAATGCGGGGTGGCACGTTAAAAATGCCGGATGGACTCGCTCGCGCTTTCACTGGGAGTGGAATCCGGCTCCGCGGTCCGTTCGACCGTGCGCTCCACATGGCTCTCCAGCGAGCGGCTCACCAGTTCGCGCGAGCCCAGGCCCACGGCCAGAGCCAGTGTGAGCACTATTCCGCCAAAGAGAATGCCGAAGGCCAGGTCCACCACCACCCCGCCGATTTCCAGATGCTCCAGCGCCATGGCCGCCGCCAGCACCAGCACCAGCCACTTGACGCCGAGCGCCAGGAACCGCGCGTACTGCAATTGTGCATTCACCGCGCCGATGAGCACTGAGCGGGCGAGAAAGCGTGCAATGAGAGTTCCGGCGAGCAGCAACAGAATCGCGCCAACAGCGTGCGTGAGATAAGGCAGCAGTGATATGGGAAGCGCAGCCGCCGAGGCGTACGAAGTGTCAAACGCAGAAACGCCGATGACGAGGCCCAGCAGCAGAAAGCCCCAGAAGGCCACTCGCGCTGTCATCTCAGTGGGCGAAGTGACCGGCGACCAGCCACCGCTGCCCTGCCGGCGCGCAATGCGATCGTCGAACTGGATGAGCGAAAGGAAGCGGCGCGTGCCCGCCGAGAGAGCGACGCCTATGAGCGCAAAGACCGCCAGCGCGACAAAGAACGCGAGAATTCCCGGCAGTATGGCGATCAGCAACGAGAGCACTCGGTCCAGCGACTGATGCAGCGCTTCGGACATGTGGTTCCAGACGGTCGCGTTATCCGCGCTGAGGGATTGCCCGCTCATCGGCGCGGCCTGAAGCAGTGTGGCAAGGAAGATTGGCATGGGACTTACTCCTTGGTTCGGCGCTCGCGCTGCAAGCCGCAGGCTCTGGCAGCGTGAGGCTGGTGACACGGCCCCCTGAACAATGGCATCGGCCCGCGCCGCGAAGGATTGCGCGGCCGGGAATACTGGGTCGTTGGAAGGCGATGAGTCATGGGTTGAACCTGTCTGGCCAGCGCCAGCGCGACAGCAGATAGGGCTTTTCCGCCTCGAAGGCCGCGGCGACTGCGTCCACGTGCTGCTCCGGGTCGGCCCCGGCGGCGGTCAGGTTGATGTGGCTGGCGGCCCACGCGAGATAAAGTGGAATCAGCGCGCCGAGCAGGTGGCCGCGGTTGATGGTGCGCAGCCGGTAAGCCAGCGCGAAATCAAAAACGATGCGCGCCCAAAGCGAGTCCGGCATGCGGAACTCTGAAGCCTCTGTAAGCGACAGCCGCTTGAGTCCGAGCAGCGCGTTGGGCGGAAGCACCAGCGACCAGATCTCCAGCAGATTGGTGTAGGCCAGGCGAAATCCCTGAATCATTGAAGCCACATCGGCCGGATCCGCCGCGGCCGCATGTGCCAGCGGCAAGGGCGTGCGCGCCAAGGGCAGTTGCCGCGCGCGCTGCCAGTATGCAGCCTTCTGCTCCACTTCGGCAAAGAGCGAGCCGGTGACAAGCGGAAGAATTGAATTCAGATCCGGCTGGGCCGGTTGCGGCAGCACACGAGGTCCTCCCTCCACTTCGGCAATCGCAAAGCCCGCCACGCAGGCCTCGCTCACCGGCCACACCAGCGCGCCCGGCTGATGGTGATTTGTGTAGCGATGCGCCACCATGGCAAGCCTCTCTGCCATGCGCGGCGAAAGGCCGAGATCAATGGCAAGCGGATAGCGCACGCGCGTGGCAAAAAGCGAACGTGTAAGCGGATGAACGATCGCCGAATTGACAAGTCCCGCGCGAGGCGACAGGTTATACCGCGGAACCGCAAGGTCAGCATTCGCATCAAGAACCGCCGCGGAAAGGTCGCGCAACACCGCCGATTCAAGCGAACCGGACTCCGGCCCCAGCATGAGAACTGCGCCCGCCTGATGCTTGGATGCAAGCTCGTGCGCCCGCGCAAAGTCCTCCGCGGTCAGCGACCAGGAAGACCCCGTGGCCGGCGCGGGCACAAAGAGCAAATCCGGATGAGCCTCCGAGGCGGACTCTTCTGGGGCGGCGATGATGAGCTGTTCGGCGGGGAATGAAGCCGTAAGCTTCTCGAGCACGTTCTCAATCTGCTCATTCGGCAGCGCCGTCAGCAGAACCAGCAGGCCGCCGCTGGTGCGGGCCTTGACTGCATCGGGGATGGAAGTCGAAGTCGCCATGATGCGCTGTCTTTGGGCATGCCCCTACAAGGTTAGGATGCCGGCAAGAGGAATGGAAATCCATGCCGGGCGATTGTTCAACTCATACAGAAGCTCATACAAGGCCTTTTCGAGCAAGTACGCGTCAAGCAGAGCCTGCGTCTCCGCCGGCCCAGGCAGCAGGAGCGGATTCGCCGCAACCGCCTCGCGATAGCTGCGGAGAAAGCACGCGGACGCGGCCTGCCGCCATGCATTTGCCCACGCTTCTGCCGCCTCCTTTTGCGCACTCTCGTTTGCCGCGCGGAAAGCCTCAAGCCCCGCGTGCGCGGCATAAGAAAACGAGCGCAGCATGCCCGCCACGTCCTTCAGTGGCGATTGCTTGCGGCGCCGCACCGCGAGCGGCCGCGCCGGCTCACCCTCGAAATCGATCAACACAAAGTCTTCTGCCGCGCCCGGCCCCTCTCCGCTGCGCGTGCGCAGTGTCTGGCCCAGGTGATAGTCGCCGTGGATGCGAATGCGGAGCCCCCCGGCGGGCAGCGTTGCCACGGCCGCGGCGCGGCTCTGCAACTCCGTCCGGCGCGCAAGCAGCGTCGCGGCGCGATCCGCAATTGCATCGTCCAGTGCGGGCAGCTTGTCCTTCCAGATGCGCAGCGTGGTGCGCACCTGTTCCTCTATCTGCCGGGCATCGTGGCCCAGTTCCTCCGTAGTGAAGGCTTCGGCGGCAAACGCGCCGTTCGAAGTGGGTCTGGCGAGCGCCAGATGCATCTCGGCAGTGCGCCGGCCCAGCAGCGACGCAGCTTCCAGCGTTTCATCGGCAAGCGGAAGCTGCATCTCCTCCGCGTCCACTTGAGCAAACACCAGCGCCGCCGAAGACCGCGCCGGGGCGGGCAGCGGATGGACCCGCTCGAACCATTCCGCCAGACGGCCCAGGAACCACTGCCAGCCGTCGCCTTCGTTGGCCACCAGCCTTTGCAGCATGGCCGCCGTGCTGGGCTCGCCTCCGGGTCGCGCAATCGAGATTGCTCCCAGGTACTCCGCGATGTGCGCGAAGTGCGCCTCCTCGGTGAGAAAGCGGCCCATCTCCACGTCAGGATTTTCACCCGGTTGAATGTGCCGGAAGAGCTTGAAGATCAGTTGGCCGCCAAAGAGCACGGACGTGTTCGATTGCTCGGCAGAGCCTACGCGCGAAGGCAGTTCCTCGGCCCTCTCCTCGGCTGTCCACGCCACGGATGCGCGCGCCTCCAATTGCCCCTCGTGCGCAGGTGTTTCGCCGGCATCGGCCGCGCTCTCACCTCGCAATGCGGGGAAGAAATCCACTCCTGCAGCGGCGAGCGCCAGCTTGGAATCGGATGCGATGAGCGCGCGCAGCGCCTGGCGCACATCGTCGAGAATCATCGCGTCATGGACCATCGCCGGCCCCAGAGGAAACGCGAAGGTGGTCAGCACGCTTTGTGGATATGCGGCAGCAACATCATCCCCGTCCGCGCCCGTGCTGATGGCGAGAGGAACTTGGTAGGTCTCCGGCAGCCCATCCTCGAATTCCACCTGGACGAAGAAAATTGCCGGTGCAATCGCGCCGTCCCGCAAATCCTCCGCGGCACTCTTCGGCGAAAGCTCAACGCGATCGAGTACGCGCGCGGAGAGAATTTTGCGCGCTTTGGATCCGAACCAGCGCTGCCTTGGCATCCATGCGGGCAGCGCGCTTTCAAGCGAATCGCGGCAGTGCGTGGCCAGCAGCCCGGCCCATCCACGGCCCAGCGTCTCGGCGGCAATCCCCTCGCTCGACGCCATCTCCGTTGCGGCTTCCATTTCCTGCGCCGGTGCATCTCCGACCCACTTCGTGCTCGCCGGCTGCAGCTCCAGCCACAGGAACGCATACGGCGCGAGCGAAAGCGCGTAAGGAGCTTCCGTGATGGCGGGGAACGGCACATAGCCAAGCATCTCCACCGGCTCCATGCCCGCGTAAGCCGCAAGGTCGAGCGAGACCGGCTGCGAAAATCGGCTCAGGTTCGCCACGCACAATACCGTCTCATGCGTGCCGTCTCCGCGGTCCAGATCGCGCAGATAAGCGAGAATCTTGCGATTGGCGGAGTTGAGAAACGTAAGCGTGCCGCGCCCGAAGACCTGGAAGAGCTTGCGCAGCGCAATCATGTTGCGCGTCCAGTGCAGCAGGCTGGAAGGATCTGAAAGCTGCGCCTCCACATTCACCACCTGGTAGCCGTAAATCGGATCCATAATCACCGGGAAGTAGAGCCGCGCCGGATCGCAGCGCGAGAATCCTGCATTGCGATCGGAGGTCCACTGCATCGGCGTGCGCACACCATTGCGGTCGCCAAGATAGATGTTGTCGCCCATGCCCAGCTCGTCGCCGTAGTAAAGAATCGGCGTGCCCGGAAAGCTGAGCAGCAACGAATTCAGCAGCTCGATGCGCCGGCGGCTGTTGTCCAGCAGCGGCGCAAGCCTGCGGCGAATGCCCACGTTCACGCGCATGCGCGGGTCCGCCGAGTAGGCAAAGTACATGTAGTCGCGCTCGTCGTCGGTCACCATCTCCAGCGTCAGCTCGTCGTGATTGCGCAGGAAAAGGCCCCATTGGCAGCTCTCGGGAATGGGCGGCGTCTGCGCCATGATGTCGGTGATGGGCAGCCTGTCCTCCTGGCGCAGCGCCATGTAAATGCGCGGCATCAGCGGGAAATGGAAGGCCATGTGGCACTCGTCGCCCTCGCCAAAGTAGGGCCGCACATCGGCCGGCCACTGGTTGGCCTCGGCAAGTATCAGGCGATTGGCGTAGTCGGCGTCGATTGCGGCGCGGATCGAGCGAATCACGTCGTGCGTCTCGCTCAGGTTCTCGCAGGTGGTTCCGTCGCGCTCCACCAGGTAAGGAATCGCGTCCATGCGCAGCCCGTCCACGCCCATGTCGAGCCAGAAACGCATCGCCTTCAGCACTTCCTCCACCACGCGAGGATTGTCGAAATTCAAGTCGGGCTGGTGCGAAAAGAAGCGATGCCAATAGTAGGCCTTCGCCGTCTCGTCCCATGTCCAGTTGGATTTTTCAGTGTCTGTAAAGATGATGCGCGCGTCCTTGTAAAGCTGGTCGGTCTGCGACCAGACGTACATCTCGCGCTCCGGCGAGCCCGGCGGCGCAAGCCGCGCGGCCTTGAACCACGGGTGCTGGTCGCTGGTGTGATTGATCACCAGCTCAATCATCACCTGCATGTTGCGTTCGTGCGCCGTGCGCAGAACGTCCTTGAAATCGTCCAGCGTGCCGTAGGCCGGGTTCACTTCCTCGTAGTTGGCAATGTCGTATCCATCGTCGCGCAACGGTGAAGGAAAGAACGGCAGCAGCCAGATGCATGTGACGCCGAGCTCCTGCAGATAATCCAGCTTCGACAGCAGCCCCGGAAAATCACCGATGCCGTCGCCGTTCGAGTCGCAGAAGGCCCGCACATGGAGCTCGTAGAGGATTGCGTCCTTGTACCAGAGTGGATCCGGTGCGCTTGCCAGCCTTTTCACTCTTGCGGTCTCCCTGCGATTTGGATGCGCGCCTGCTGCTGCCGCGTTGGCTGTGCGTCCCCGCGCCGCATCCGCCGGAGAGCCGCAACTTCCCGCACTCCTCGGGCGAATGAAACGCTTCACGTTGTGGAGCGGTGCGGGAAAGCCCGCATCCGCACTATGGAAAATATTCGAAGTCTGTTTCCACTTTCAGTCTTCGATGGATGCGCAGAATGTGTCCGGAAAGACGCTCCGGACGCAGCTCCACATAATTGCGAGGGCCATGCCATAGGAAGCGCTCGCCGGTCAGCAGGTCCTCGGCCTCGTAGGCGCGGTCCTCGGAAATCGCAAGCTCGTCAAGCGGCAGCGTCACGTGGCCCATCTGCGTGTGACGCGGGTCCAGGTTGACCACCGTGACAATCAGGTTCGTGCGATCCTCAGATTCCTTGCTGTAGCAGATGAGCTGATCGTTATCGGTGGCTTGGAAGCGCAGTGACCAGTCGCTCTGCAGGGCGGAGTTCTCGTTGCGAATCGCATTCACGCGCGCGATCAGCGACCGCAGGCTGTCGGCGCGCTCCAAATCCCAATGGCGAATCTCGTATTTCTCTGAGTCCAGATATTCCTCGCTGCCGTGGCGCACCGGGCGATTCTCTTGCAGTTCGAATGCCGGGCCGTAAATGCCATAGTTGGCGCCGAGCGTGGCCGCCAGCAGAAATCGGATGACAAACGCCGCGCGCCCGCCCGTTTGCAGAAATTCGGTCAGAATATCCGGCGTGTTGGTCCACTGGTTGGGCCGAAAGAACTCGCGCACTGGCGTTTGCGCAAGCTCGCTCAGATATTTCTCAATCTCCTGTTTCCCGTTGCGCCACGGGAAATAGGTGTACGACTGGCTGAAGCCAAGCTTGGCAAGCCTGTACATCACTCTGGGTCGCGTGAAGGCTTCGGCGAGAAACAGCACCTCCGGGTGCTCGCGCTTGATCGCTGGAATCAGCCACTCCCAAAAAAGAAAAGCCTTGGTGTGCGGATTGTCCACGCGAAAGATGGTCACGCCAAGACCAATCCAGTAGTCGAAGACGCTCTTCAGCTCGTCCCAGAGCCCGCGCCAATCCTCGCTCTCGAAATCGAAGGGATAAATGTCCTGGTATTTCTTCGGCGGATTCTCGGCGTACTGAATCCTGCCGTCCGGCCGTTTGCGAAACCACGCTTCATGCTCGCGTACATAAGGATGGTCGGGCGCAACCTGGAAGGCGATGTCGAGCGCGAGAGTCAAATTGAGCGCCTTTGCCTTCGCGATCAAGCGCTTAAAGTCTTTCACCGTACCCAGCTCGCTGTGAATCGACTTGTGGCCTCCATCCGCCGCGCCAATGGCCCACGGGCTTCCGCTGTCTCCCGGCTCGGTCGTGGGCGAATTGTTGCGGCCCTTGCGAAAATTCGCGCCGATGGGATGAATCGGCGGCAGATAAACCACATTGAATCCCAACTCCGCCACGTACAGCAGCATGCGCTCGCAGTCGGAGAAGCTGCCGTGCTTGCCGACCTCCGTCGCCGTGGAGCGCGGAAAAAACTCGTACCAGGAGCTGAAGCGCGCGAGCACCGGATCGACGACGATTGTGTACTCGCGATCGGACTCGGTGGTAAATCGGCGGTCAGGATAGCGTAGCGCGAGCTCGTGCAGCATGGGGTCGATGGCGTGCGTGCGCATCATCTTCACTTTCGACCCGCCGCGCAGAACCTTGGCCCGCTCGCGCAGCCACACGGCATCCGCGCCGCTGGCTCGTCCGGCCGCCGCTTCCACCAACTCCGCGCCAATCTGGTAATCCGCCAAAGTGTCCGTCTCGGCCTGGATGCGCTTGAGCAAATCGCGGCGCCACGTTTCAAAAGGTTCGACCCACGCCTCTACTTTGAATCCGTAGCGTCCCAGCTCGCTCACGCGAAAACCGGCCTCCCAGCGATCGTTCACCAGCGGGCGCATCGGAATCTCAAGCCATTTGTCGGAGCCCTCGCGATGCGCGCGCAGCACGGCGGCGATGGCATCGTGCCCGTCGGCAAAGATGTCGGCTTCCACCAGCACCAAGTCGCCGACCGTGCGCTTGGCTGGGAAGAGCCCGCTGTCCACAACTGGCGAAATGCCTTCAATCACAACGCGTCTGCGTCCGTCCATAGCCATTCACCGTCATCCTAGTGCTTTGCGCGGCCCTCTTCAACCAGCCGCGCGTAGAGCGCGATGGTCTGCTGCGCGATTGCGTTCCAACTGAAAATCTCCTCCACGCGCCTTCTTCCCGCGTCGCCAAAGCGCTTGCACTTCTCCGGGTCGGCCATCAGCTCGCCGATGCGCGCCGCCAGATCGCGCGCAAACTTTTCCGGGTCGCTCGGAAAACCTGTCACCGGGTGCTGCTCGAACGGCACCAGATAACCGGTCGCGCCCTCCACCACCACTTCCTTGATGCCGCCGGTCGCGCTGGCCACCACCGGCGCGCGGCAGGCCATCGCCTCAAGATTGATGATGCCGAAGGGCTCATAGACCGACGGGCAGCAGAAGACTCGCGCGTGGCTGTAAAGCTGGATGGTCTCCTGCCGAGTGACCATCTTTTCAATCCATACAATGCGCGGATGCGCGGCGCGCGCGGCCTCCACCTTGGCGCGCATTTCGGCGGCGATTTCCGGTGTGTCCGGTGCGCCGGCGCAGAGCACCACCTGCGTCTCACTGGGCAGATGGCGGATTGCGTCCACCAGATGCGTCACGCCTTTCTGCCGCGTGATGCGCCCGACGAAAAGCACATAGGGAACGGCCGGGGCCACGCCATACTCGCGCAGCGCGGTCGTGTCCTCGGTCTTCTGGTACTCGTCCAGGTCAATGCCGTTGTAGATGACGTGAATGCGCTCCGGCTGCACTTCGGGATACGCGCGCAGAATGTCGGCCCGCGTGCCCTCAGAGACGGCGATAATCGCGTCGGCGTCCAGTATCGCCGTGCGCTCCATCCACGAGCTCATTACGTAGCCGCTGCCGAGCTGCTCGGCTTTCCACGCACGCAACGGCTCCAGCGAGTGCGTGGTCAGCACGAACGGCACACCGTAGAGCTTTTTCGCCAGATAGCCGGCCATCGAGACATACCAGGTATGCGTGTGCACCACGTCGATTCCGGCCAGCGCCTTCACCTGCGTCAGGTTCAGGCTGAAGGCCTCCAGCGCCCCTTTGAATTTGCCTTCCGTGCCGTTGGAAATCTCAGCCCACGGCTCCTGGCCACGCACATGCAGGTTGCCCTGATCCAGCTCTTGCGCGCCCCAGCAGTGCACCTCCACTTCGATGGCTTTGGCCAGCTCGCGGCTCAGGTAATCCACGTGAACTCCCGCGCCGCCATACACTTGCGGAGGATACTCGCGCGTGAACAATCCGACTCGCATGGATTCTGACCTCCGCTAAAAACGTGAAGCTGGATGAAGGAGCAAACCCCGCCGGCGGCTGCACCCGACGAGTGTAGTGGCTGGCTGCGATGGGCGCAAGCAGAGCGGAGGCAGCCGCAGCCGCTCGGCGGATGCTCCACGCCGGCCTGTTGGCGTAGAATGTGGCCGCGTCCGGAATACGCTTTCACAGGCCCGCATACTTGCCGCGGCCACCGCCTTCCGGAGAATCCGAACACACCTTCAGGGATGGTCAAATGAAACCATGCTTTCGCACCCTCGCCGCCGTTGCGCTGCCGGTTGTTGCCGCCGGCCTGCTCGCCGCCGGCAGCCGCGCGCAATCCGCCACCGAAATCGGCGGCCAGAGAATTGTCACGCTCAAGCGCGCCGTCACCAGCAAGACCCAACCGCAGTTCACCAGCCTCACCCTGGCCCCGGGCCGCGGCATGGAGCTGATCCAGCTCACCGCCAACTTCCCCGGCAAGGGTAACGTGAACGTGCTTTACACGCCAGGCATCGCCGGAGCCAAAGAGATGCTCGACGTAAAGGACGACGCATTTGGCGATCTGGGCTACCGGCTGGGCGCGGCTTTCCTGTGCCCCTACCCCAACCGCATCATCGGCACGCTTTCACCGGACGAAAAGACTGTGACCGCCCACTGGGAGGGCCACGCCATCACACTCCCGGCCAACAACGTGGGCAAACTGCCCGGCGCAAGACGCCACGCGATGCACGGCCTGATTCTGAAGGCCAAAACCGACGACGTGCGCGTGCACGATATTTCCGGCGGACAGGAAGTGACCGGCGTGATTCACGCAGGCGACTTCGGCGGCCACTGGCTCTCCAAGACCGACCTGCATTACACCATCGCGCTCCGCGCCGACGCGCTGGACGTGACCATCGTGGCCAGGAACGTGGGCAAGGAAGCCGAGCCCATCGCCATCGGCTGGCATCCTTACTTCAATCTGCCTTCGGGCGATCGTGCCCAGGCGCGGCTACACGTGCCGGCCAGCATGCAGGCGCAGGTGAACAACTACGACAGCGTTTTCCCAACCGGCACACTCGTCCCCGTCAAGGGCCAATACGATCTGCGCGCCCCCAACGGCGAGCCGCTGGACGACCACTACTACGACGACAACTGGAGCCACCTCGATTGGAAAAACGGTGCGGTCACAGTGAAGGTGATTGATCCGGCCGCGCACTACGGCGTAAAGATTCTTGGTCTCTCGCCCGAAATCAAGACCATTCAGGCCTATTCGCCTCCTGGCGTCAAGTTCGTCGCCGTCGAGGACCAGTACAACTTCGCCGATCCCTTCGGCAAGGAGTGGGGCAAGATGGACACCGGCATGGTGACCCTCCAGCCCGGCCAGAGCACCAAATGGCATGTCCGGCTGGAAGTCTACGTCCCGTAGCTCCCCATCGCTCGCAGGCAGGGCCGGGGTCCGCCCCGGCCTTTGCCATCTTCGGGCCGCACGACACGCGCTCGGCGGCGGCGCGAATTTCCCCTTCGCCCCGTTTTTTGCCTGGCGCATCCAGGGCGACCGCATCAGCGCACCCTCCATTGCCCCTCGCGGCGGTACGGATGCCCGTTTTTCCACAGGACTCGTTTTTCGGTTCTAATCTTTAACCGAAAATATCTGTCCCGTTTTTGCGCACTGCTGACCCCGGCGCTGTCATCGGCTAGCCGCGATTCCCCGTCCATCTGCATGTGGAGATGGTCCAGGTCCGGTATCGATGCCCCTGCTGCGGACGCAAAACGCTCGAAGCGCCCGGAACGCTTGCGCTTTGCCCTGTTTGCTGGTGGGAGGACGATGGCCAGGACGACGCCGACGCCGGCGAAATCCGTCGTACCGTGAACGGCTCGCTCAGCCTGAGCGAGGCCCGCGACAACTATCTGCTTTTTGGGGCCTCCGACCGCCGCTTTCTGCTCTACGTGCGTAAGCCCCTGGACTCCGAGGAGTAACGTGCCTTTTGGTGTGCTGCGGCGGGCCGCTGGCCCCCGGCTCGTTTGACCCTGCCTGCAATCCCTCTTACCATGAAATGAGTGGTTTCACCGGTCGAGCTGCGCCCAGCCAGGGCCGCTGTTCCGGAATTGATTTTCAGTGCAGCGCCCATCGCGCCCGGAAGGCGAAATCTTTTGAGTTCAATCGACACCCTCGAAACCAATCCCCAGCCGGAAGCGGCGGAGATCCCGGTAGTCCATCAGGGTCACGAGCACGACCACGACCACGACCATGAGCAGGAGCACTCCCACGGTCCCGTCCTGAATCCCGATTGCACCCGAGAGCTGGTGATTGATGTTCCGGCCGACGAGGTGGGCAAGGCCTTTCGGCGCGTCGCTCGCGGCTATCAGAAATATGCGCGCTTTCCCGGCTTCCGCCCCGGCAAGGCTCCCGATGCGGTGGTCCGCCGGCGCTTCGCCTCCGAGATTCGCAAGGAGGTCATCGACAGTCTCCTTCCCGAGCGCTTCAACCAGGGAGTGAATGAGCTGGGCATCCGCCCCGTGGGCCAGCCCCAGGTTACCGAGCTCACCGTCGAAGATGGCGAGCCCCTGCACGTGAAGGCTGTTTTCGAGTACGTTCCCTCGATCTCCATTGAGGGCTATGAAAACGTCGTCGTCGAGAAGCCCTCCGTCGAAATCACCGACGAAGAGTTCCATCGCGAGCTCGAGGAGCTGCGCGAATCCCGCGCCACCGTCGAACCCGTGGAAGAGGACCGCCCCCTGGCCGATGGCGACTGGGCCCAGATTGCTTACCGTGGCGCGATTGCCGGCCAAGAGGCCGAGCCTGTGGCCAGTCCCATCGCAAGTGAGGACACGCTCGTCGAAGTCGGCGGCAAGAACACCATGGATGCCTTCAACACCGTGCTGCGTGGCGCCAAACCCGGCCAGGAGCTCACCGCCGAGGTCGTGTATCCCGCCGAATATCCTGAGGCGCGGCTGGCCGGCAAAACCGTGGCCTACGACGTGACCGTAAAGGCCATCAAGAAGCGCACCGTGCCCGAACTGAATGACGAGTTCGCAAAAGAGATGGGCAACTACGAGTCGCTCGCCGATCTTGAGAACCGCGTCCGGGAGCACATGGCCAACCGCAAGCGCCGCAGCGTGGAGGCTGAAACCAAGGACCGGCTCTTCGCCGCGCTCACTGACAGGTTCCAATTCCCCGTGCCCGAGTCGATGGTGCAGGACCAGGTTGACCATCGCCTGGAGCGCGGACTGCGCGCTCTGGCCGCGCAGGGCATGGAAGCCGAGCAGATGCGCAAGCTTGATTTCAGCCGCCTGCGTGCCGCGCAGCGGGACAGCGCCATGGCCGAGGTAAAGGCGTTCATCTTGATGGATCGCATCGCCGAGGCGGAAGGCATTGCCGTCAGCGACGAGGAAGTGGACCAGGAAGTGCAACTTGCCGCCCTGCAGTCTGGCGAAACCCCTGAGGCCCTGCGCGAGCGTTTGACGAAGGACGGCGGCCTCGCTAGAATCCGGGAACAAATGAAGCGCGAAAAGACCGCAAATTTGCTGTACGAAAGGCTTCCCGCCTAGCAATTCGGGCGGCACAACGCGCCGCGCGGAACCGGTTTTTGATCCTCCGGAGCCGCACGGACCTCCACAAGAAACGGGAAACTACGTTCCCCCGACGGAAGAGCGAGAAGAAGACTCAATGGCATTGGTTCCCATGGTGGTTGAGCAGACGAGCCGGGGCGAGCGCGCCTACGACATCTATTCCCGTCTGCTGCGCGACAACATCATCTTTCTCGGCACACCCATTGACGATCAGGTGGCCAATCTCATCGTTGCCCAAATGCTCTTCCTCTCCGGCGAGGACCCGGAAAAGGACGTGCAGCTTTACATCAACTCGCCGGGCGGCTCCATCACCGCCGGACTTGCAATCTACGACACCATGCAGTTCATCAAGAACAACGTGGTCACTTACTGCATTGGGCAGGCCGCCAGCATGGGCGCCTTTCTGCTGCTGGCCGGCACCAAGGGCAAGCGCTTCGCCCTGCCCAACTCGCGCATTCTCATCCATCAGCCGTCCATGGGCGGCCTCAGCGGCCAAGCCACGGACATTGACATTCATGCGCGCGAGATCCTGCGCATCCGCGAAATCACCAACAACGTGATGGCCACGCATACCGGCCAGCCCCTGGATCGCATTGAGCGCGACGTGGAGCGCGACTTCATCATGAACGCGCAACAGGCCAAGGAATACGGCATCATCGACGAAATCATTGACCGGCCGCGCACCTAGCGGCCGCCATGCATTTGGGAACGACCTAAGCTGGGAAAGAGTTCGAACAAAAACAAGAGTGGAATTGGAAGGCATTTTCAGGGGGTAGTACAAATGAAGACGCGAACGGGACCCGAAGAAGCGCTGCGCTGCTCGTTCTGCCACAAGTCGCAGGATGCGGTGGCCAAACTCATCTCCTCGCCCAGCGACTATCCTCGCGCGTACATCTGCGATGAGTGCGTTGCGGTGTGCAACTCCATCCTTGAGGACGACCGCGGCGAGGCGCATCCGGCCGCGGCCGCCGGCCACCTGCCCAAGCCGCAGGAGGTGAAAAGCTTCCTCGACGATTTCGTCATCGGCCAGGACCAGACCAAGAAAAAACTCGCCGTGGCCGTCTACAACCATTACAAGCGCATCCAGATGAACCGCATGCGCAACAACGAGGTTGAGCTCAGCAAGTCCAACATCCTGCTCATCGGCCCCACCGGCTCCGGCAAAACGCTGCTGGCCCACACCCTGGCCAAGATGCTTGACGTGCCCTTTGCCATCGTGGATGCCACCACGCTCACTGAGGCCGGCTACGTCGGCGAAGATGTCGAAAACATCATCCTCAAGCTGCTACAGGCCGCCGACGGCGACGTGACGCGCGCCCAGCAGGGCATCATTTACATCGACGAGATTGACAAGATTGGCCGCAAGGACGAGAACCCCTCCATCACCCGCGACGTGAGCGGCGAGGGCGTGCAGCAGGCCCTGCTCAAGATTCTCGAGGGCACCGTGGCCAACGTGCCGCCGCAGGGCGGCCGCAAGCATCCGCATCAGGAGTTCACCGCGGTCGACACCACCAACATTCTCTTCATCTGCGGCGGCGCATTTGTCGGGCTTGAGCGCGTTGTCGGCCGGCGCATCGGCAAAAAAGCCCTTGGCTTCAAGGCTGCCGAGGCCGAGGCCGAAGGCGCTGCCATGCGCTCGCATCGCGACACCGAGCTGCTGCGCAAGACCGAACCGCAGGACCTCATCAAGTACGGTTTGATTCCCGAATTCGTCGGCCGCCTGCCTGTGATGGGCGTGCTCGACGAGCTCGACGAAGCCGCGCTCATCGACATTCTCTCCAAGCCGCGCAACGCCATCCTCAAGCAGTATCAGCGCTTGCTCGAATATGAGAACGTGCGCCTCCACTTCACCCAGGACGCCACCGGAGCCATCGCGCGCGAGGCCCTTGCGCGCAAGGTGGGCGCCCGTGGTCTGCGCATGATTCTGGAGGAGCTGATGCTCGACCTGATGTATCACCTGCCGTCGAGCAAGCGCGTGCGCGATCTGGAAATCACGCGCGAAATGGTGGAGCGCCGCGATCTTTCGCTCTGTCTGCTGGAAAAGGCCGGCTGACCTTCCCGTTTCTGCTGCCGCATCCTCCGCTTTCCACCACGCGGCAAATCCGCGCGCCGCAATTTGTCGTCGGCGTCCAAGTTCCGCTGTACAATCCTCACAAGTGATGCGGCGCTCTTGATGCCTGAGCCGCATTCCCGCGTCTAAGCTGTAAGGTAATCTTATGACCTCATCCCGCGAAAAGCCCGAGCCGCGCAAACTGCCCATGATGCCCATCCGGGACATGGTCATCTTCCCCTATATGATGACGCCCTTTGTGGTGGGCCGGCAGTCGAGCGTGCGCGCGCTTGAAGAGGCGCTCACCGCCGACCGGCGCATCTTTCTCGCCACCCAGCATGACGCATCCATTGACGAGCCCAGAGCGAAGGAGATTTACCAGGTCGGCTGCATCTGCAACATCGTGCAGAGCGTAAAGATGCCCGACGGCAACATCAAGGTGCTTGTCGAAGGCGTTGAGCGCGCCAAATCCATTGAGGTGAATGACCGCGACGGCTTCTTCATCGCCACTGTGCGCACCGGCAAGTCCGACTTTGAAGCCACCTCCGCCGTCGATCAGCTCATGCAGCGCGTCACATCCCTCTTCGAGCAATACGTCAAGCTGCAGCAATCGCTCAACTACGAGACCATCATCGCTTCGGCCCGCATGGATGAGCCGGCCAAGCTTTCTGACACCATCGCCGCGAATCTGCAGATCGGCATCGAGGAGAAGCAGGAGCTGCTGGCCATCTTCGACCCTCCCTCACGCCTGGCGCGCATCGCCGACGTGCTCGATGTCGAAATCGAAAAGCTCGACCTTGACCGCAGCATCCAGTCCCGCGTCAAGCGACAGATGGAGCGCGCGCAAAAGGAGTACTACCTCAACGAGAAGATCAAGGCCATCCAGAAGGAGCTGGGCCGCGGAGAGAAGGGCGAGTTCGACGAACTGCGCAAGAAGATTGAGACCGCCGGCATGCCCAAGGATGTGCTCGACAAGGCCGTCCAGGAGCTGAAAAAGCTCGAGGCCATGCCGCCCATGTCCGCCGAATCCACCGTGAGCCGCAATTACATTGACTGGCTGCTGGCCGTGCCCTGGAAGAAGCGCTCCAAGGAAACCCGCTCCATCGATTTCGCTGAGAAGGTGCTCAACAATGACCACTACGGCCTGGAAAAAATCAAGGAGCGCATCCTCGAATTCCTCGCCGTCCGTCAGCTCGTCAAGAATCCAAAAGGCTCAATCCTCTGCTTTGTCGGGCCTCCGGGCGTGGGCAAAACCTCGCTCGGCATGTCCATTGCCAAGGCCACAGGCCGCAAATTCGTTCGCCTCTCCCTGGGCGGCGTGCGCGACGAGGCCGAGGTTCGCGGCCATCGCCGCACCTATATCGGCGCCATGCCCGGCCAGATTATCCAGCACATGAAGCGCGCCGGAACCAAGAATCCTGTCTTCCTGCTCGACGAAGTGGACAAGATGGCCTCCGACTTCCGCGGCGATCCCGCTTCGGCGCTGCTCGAAGTGCTGGACCCGGAACAGAACACCACCTTCCAGGACCACTACCTCGACGTCGATTACGACCTCTCGCAGGTGCTCTTTGTCGCCACGGCCAACGTGCTCCACACCATCCCGCCCGCGCTGCAGGACCGCATGGAGGTTCTGCGCCTGCAGGGTTACACCGAGCACGAGAAGCTGGAAATCGCGCGCCAGTACCTGGTGAAAAAGCAGCGGGAACAGACGGGCCTGAAGGAGAAGAACATCGTATTCGCCGACGATGCCATCCTTGAAATCATCCGCAAGTACACGCGCGAGGCCGGCGTGCGCAACCTGGAGCGCGAAATCGGCAACGTCTGCCGCAAGGTGGCGCGACGCGTGGTGAAGAAGGGGACGAAGCTTAAGGAAGAGATCACGGCTGCAAACATCAGCGAGTTTCTCGGCGTGGCGCGCTTCCGCGAGTCCGAAGTGCACGAGAAGAATGAAGTCGGCCTGGTCACTGGCCTGGCCTGGACTGAAGCCGGCGGCAGCATACTCACCACGGAAGTGCAGGTGCTCGACGGCAAAGGCAAACTCACCATCACCGGCCAACTCGGTGACGTGATGCAGGAGTCGGCGCAGGCCGCGCTCAGCTACATTCGCGGCAAGGCGCAGTTGCTTGGCCTCAGTCGCGAATTTTATCGCAACATGGACCTTCACCTGCACGTTCCGGAGGGCGCAATCCCCAAGGACGGCCCGTCGGCCGGAATCACCATGGCCACCGCCTTGGCCAGCGCGCTCGCTAAAATTCCCGTCCGCCGCGACATCGCCATGACCGGCGAGATTACCCTGCGCGGCAAAGTGCTGGCCATCGGCGGACTCAAGGAGAAGCTCCTCGCCGCCCTGCGCGCCGGACTCTTTGAGACCATTCTGCCCCGCGCCAACGAAAAGGACGTTGCCGAACTGCCCGACAACATCAAGAACTCCATGAAGTTCCACTTCGTGGACACCATGGATGAGGTGCTCGCGCTGGCTCTTGAAAGCCCGCTGCCCGCGCCCGTCCCCGGCAACCCCGAGGTGTTGAGCGCTGTCACGAACGAAGTGAGCAGCGGACCGGTGGCGCGGCAGTAGCGCCTGCCCGCACAATCACACCATGCGCTATTCCACTCAATTTCTGCTCTCGGCCCTTGCAGCCGCGCAATTCCCTGCGCCCACCGTGCCGGAGATTGCGTTCCTGGGCCGCTCCAACGTGGGCAAATCCAGCCTGCTGAATGCGCTCGTCGGCGACAAGGCCGCCAAGGTTTCGCAGACGCCGGGCCGTACGCGCGCCATCAACTTCTTCGCTTTGCTGGATGCGCGTCAGCAGCCTCGTCTTCTCTTCGCCGACCTGCCCGGCTACGGCTACGCGAAGATTTCCAAATCCATCTCCGCCGGATGGCCGGCCTTTATTGATCCTTACCTGGCCGAACGCGAAACTCTGCGCTTTTGCGTCTGCCTTGTCGACTCCAACATTCCATCGCAGAACAGCGACCGCCAGCTATTCGATTGGCTGCGCCACGCCGGCCGCGATTTTTTAGTCGTCGCCACCAAGGTTGACCGGCTAAGCGGCAACGAGCGCACCCGCAACCTGGCCGCGCTCAAAAAGGAATTGGAGCTCGACAACGTGCTCGCCGTCTCAGCGAAAACCGGGCTCGGCATCAAAGAGCTTTGGACGCGCATTGAATCCTCGGCGGCCGCACAGGAATAATTCTTAGTGTGCGCGTTCGGAAATCGAGGGCGGATTGATTGCGTGTTCCTCTCGCGCCACGCCCATGAGCCGCTCCATCCTGAGCGGCACGCCAATCGATCCGGACTCAACCGCATCCCGCATCCTCTTGAGGATCGTCCGCGCGGCCTCGGGCGTGCAACGCAGCACGCGCACGTCGCGAGTCCCTCGCCCCATGTAGGCGGGAGCGTGACGCAGCCAGCGTAGCGTCGCCCGCTCTGATTCACCCACGCAATCCAATACCAGCGCATCCAGCTTCGGCATCCATTGCGCGGGCCTTTCTGCCACGCCCCATGCAAGCCAGGACTGCGTTGCATCCATCGGCGCCGCGCGCACAATGCGCGTCTCACGGTTGCTTAATTCCGCTCCGCGCAGCTCGCCGCACACTTCCGTCAGCAGGTCCGGCTGCACGCCGCGTTCGCGCATCTCGCGTTCCATCCGCTCCGGCTCCCGGCCCACGCACACAGCCGCAGGTTCCCGTTTGCGAATCTCATTCTTCAAAATGCGCAGCGCTTCATCGAGCGAGTTCACCAGAAAATCCACCACGCCGTCGCGGATGGCCCGCTTCTGCGCGGATGCATCGGCCGTTGCCGCCAGCGTTGCGGCGCCGGCCACATTGCCCGCTGTCGCAAGCGCGCGGCCCGTCTCGTCAAGCTCTCCGATGTAAAGCAGTTTGCCGCCAAGGCCTGGCTCGGAACTCTCCGCAGATCTTTCGCTGCGGTCCGCATGCCCCATCAGCGACCAGAAGAATCCCTCGACCACGGCAAGTTGCCCGATGGTTTGCTCTCGGCCTGCAAATGGCGCGGTGCTCGACCGCTCGCCGCACGGGACCTCGGCACTCCCGCCGCCGCCCATTCAGTTCACCGCCGGGTCGCCGCGTTTACGGCCGCGCACGTAGAAGATGAGCTCGCCCGGCTTCGGCATTGCCATGATGACGCGATGCTTCTTCGGCCTTTCGCAACCATCCGGCACCACCAGTCCCGTGCGCAGAATGGTCTCGATCGAATACCAGTGCCGCGCGCCGGGATACGCTTCGGGAGCCGTATCGCAGTTCACATAGATTTCCATGGACTCATCGTAGGCTGCTTCCACTGAAACCAGCTTCGCCGTCGCCGGCAATGCCATAAAGCCCGTCGCGTCGTCGTTCTGGCGCACCCAGTCCGAATGGATTGGCTTCTGCTTGTCAATGCGCACCAGCAGATTCGTCGGCGACACCGCCGTGCCCGTCCTCCCGTCCAGCACGCGCACGGTGATGGTCTGGGTTCTGGGAGCGCCTGCCTGCGCGATTGCGCACAGGGCCCAGAGCCACACACCACTTGCCAGCGCAATCCGCCAACGTCGCATCATCCGCATCCTTTCCGTTACCAGGACGAATAGGGCTGGTCGTCGGAGCCGGTCTCCTGCGAGCCCGAGTGCACATCGTCAATGCCCGGCTCGGTTTGGTCCAGCGAATACATTGCGTCGCTCGTGTCCGTCACCCACGTGTCGCGGCTGTGCGTCATCGGGTCCTCGGGAAGCGAGCGCAGATAACCGCTCTGGACCAGATCATCCAGCGACTGCGGCGCCTTTTGCTTGTCCATCGTATAAGAGTCGATTGCGGCTCGCATCACGTGCAGGTCTTCGCGCAGCACGGCCTCCCGCGCGGAGCGTACCGCAGCCGTGAAACGAGGCACGGCCAGCGTTGCCAGAATGCCGATGATCGACATCACCACGATCAGCTCCAGCAGCGTGAATCCCGCGTCCTGTTTGCAAACTTTGCGCATCGCCATTCCTACCACGTCGAATAACTCGTGCCGTTCAGCGCCGTTCCCTGCGACTTCGAATGCACGTCAAACACATTTTGTCCGCCGAAGGAGTCCGAATCCGGATCGTCCTCCATCGAGCGCAACCCCCAGTCCGTGCTGCCTGTCATTGGATCCACGGGAATCTTGCGCAGGAATCTCAGCTTCTTGCCCTGCACGTCCACGCCGTCCACCAGCGTCTGCAAATCGGGAGGATACCCCTGACTGTCCACCTTTGTCTGAAAGGCTCCGCGGTCCGCCGCGTCCTTGTAGTGGTCGATGGCGGCGCGCATCTGCCACAGGTCATAGCGCAGCTCGCGTTCCTTCTCCCGCTTCAGCTCGAAGCGCGCCACCGGAATCGCCGCCGAGGCAAGTATCCCCAGGATCGCGGTGGTCACAATCAGCTCAATGAGCGTCAGTCCGCGTTCGCTACGCCGTCGCGTGGATTCAATCCTCCTCATCGGCGCTCCGTCCCTACTTCACCAGGACGCGGGCCTGCGTGCCACTGGCCGCGACCGGCTGCTGCGCGCTGTTCAGGGCCGAGGGGTGCAAAATCGTGACTGTGCTTTCTCCTGCAACCTTTGCCTGGAAGCTCAACACGCACACCACGCCCGCTCCGTTCACTCCTGTGGCTCCCGGCGGACGCGAAGCATTCAGCACAATCGTTCCCGGGCCGTCGTCGCGATGCACCAGCGCCACGGCCTGCCCGCCGCGCTCCAGAAAATCGCCGTTGCTCACATTCACCAGCGCGAGCTTCGCCGGGTCGTACTGGATTTGCAACGGAACCGACGCAATATCCTTCGCTCCTGCAATCACCACCGGTACCTGGAAAGTCGCTCCCGGCGCGATGTTTTGCGGCGGAACCAGATTGAAACTCATTGCCTCGCCCGGCGGCTGTGCGGCGGCGGGTGTGGGCGGCGATGGAGCGCCTTCCGCAGCCGTGCGCATCTGCTCGAGCGCCTGGTCTCCGGCAGCCTGCGCCGTTGCACCCGAAAGCGGTGTGGTGCCCACGGCGGACTGCGGAGCGGATTGCACCGGCTGCACCGGCATCTGCATGGAACCAGTCGAGCCGCCCTGCGCGGGGATTACCATGCGCCGCAGCTCAATCGTCTGGCCCGTCCCCGTGTCGATGGGCCGCAAATTCACCGGCGTCATATCCGGCTCGCGCACAATATGCGGAATCATCAGAAAGACAATCTCGTCGTCGGTCTTCGTGTAATCCTTCGCGCCGAACAGGTACTTCAGAATCGGAATCGAGCTCAGCCCGGGAATCCCCGACCAGCTTTCCTGGTTCTGCTGGTTCATAATGCCGCTGATGATGTTCGCTTCGCCCTCATGCAGCCGCACCACCTGCTCGCTGGTCTTCTGCGCAATAATCGGCTCGGTCACGCCGCTGATGGTCGTCGCACCGCTTTGCGAGGTCACCGCAATCTTGATCTTCAGCGTTACGTCATTGTCAAAGTGGACGGTGGGGGTCACATCGATGTCCACGCCCACGTCCAGATAGGTAAACTGCGTGTTCACCAGCGAGCTCACCAGCGCCGTGGCCGCTCCGGACTGGAAGGAACCTGTCGCAATCGGAATGCGCGAGCCGATTTTCATCGTCGCCTTCTGGTCGTCCGTAGAGCGCAATTGCGGGTTCTGCAGAATCTTCGTTGTCGAGTTCGTCAGCAGAAAATTAGCCGTCGCCGCGCTCACCGTCACTGCAAAGTCTGACGCTTTCAAGTGCGCAAGGTCATAGATCGTTGGGGTCGTGCTGGTCGTTGAAGTCGAAGTCGACGAGGTCGAACTGCTGGTGCTCGATGTCTGCAGCGCCACGCTGGCACTGCTCGGCCATGCAATGCCCAGGTTCCGCTCCCAGTTCTTGCTCACCTCCAGCACGGCGATGTCGATCACCACCTCCGGCCGCGCCTTGTCCAGGTCGTTGATCAGCTTCTGCGCCAGCAGCAGCTCGTCCGGCGTCCCGCGCATCACAATCGCGTTCTGGCTCAACACGGCGAAACATCTTGCATTCGGCATCATGTTGCGCAGCGTTGTATTCACGTCGTTCAGGTCGTTCGGCTGCCAGGCATTGGTCAGGTAGAAGGTCTGCACCGCCTGCTCGCTCAGCTCGTGGCGCTTGTTGAGCGTATCCGCCGCCACAAAAATCGTGTTGCTCGTCACCGGCCGCCAGAAGGTGCCGGAGATTGTGCCCACGATGCGCAGCGCGTCCAGCAGCGACACGTTGGTCAGGTCCACCTGAACTCTGCGCCCCACATACTCCGGATCGAACAGAACGTTGATGCCGGCGGCTTCGCCCACCGCCTGGTACACCACCTTGCTGTCTTGCACCATGTGCAGCGTCATCAGCGGCTCGCTGGAGAGCGGCTTCAGTTGCGGCGGCATCGCCATTGAGTCAATCGCGGCCTGCTCCCCGGGGGTCTCCGGCAGTCCTGCTTCGCTCATTGGCGTCATGTGCCCGTCGCGCTGCTTGATGATCGCAATCTCCTGCTGCGCGGCTTCGTTGCCCGGATCAATCTCCGCGGCGCGCAACAGTTCCACCAGCGCGGCCTCCTGGTCGCCGGCTTCCAGCAGCTTGCGGCCTTTCGTCACATGAATCGCCGCGGCCGTCTCGCGCACGCGATATAGCGCCGTGCGAAAACTCAGGTCGCTCGGGTCCATCGAGTAAGCTTTCTGGTAATCCTGATAGGCCGCGTCGTAATCCTGCGCCGCCTCAGCCTGCGCGCCCGCCTTGTAGTAGGACTTGGCCGACTCGGCATGCAGACTCATGCAGGCCGGACCAGCTGCCAGCACAAGGCAAAGCATCAGCCAAAACGCTCGCCTGAACGCCGTCGGGGCGATTTGCCGGAGAGCCCGCCCGCTTGACGGTCCTTCATCCGCGTCCGGTCTCACCAGGCTGCCTGGGCCGCCCTCAGCGCAACTTTTCATTCTGGAAATTCCCATCCAACGATGACCCATTCTAGCAAAGCCCTTTGCGCATTTCAGGAAAACACTGCGCTCGCCTGCTGCCCTTTGCCGCCCTGGTTCCAGACCCTGCGGCCGCTCCATCCCCAATGCTACGATGAAGGTTTGAGGCAATCTCCCCATGGCTCGCCAAACCACACATATCATCGTGCCCAAAGACGGCTCCGCGCCCCGCAAGCCCGCCCGTCCGCGCAACGCCGTGGCCTCCGGCGAGCGCGATGCCGCGCAGAACCGCGCGGCCAGCCACAACTATTTCCTGCTTGAGAAATTCGAGGCCGGCATCGCCCTGCGCGGAACTGAGGTCAAATCCGTACGCGAAGGGAAAGCGAATCTCCGCGACTCCTACGGCCTCATCAAGGACGGCGAAGCCTTCCTGCTCAACGTCCATATCGGTCCTTATTCCCACGGCAACCTCGCCAACCACGATGAAACCCGCACGCGAAAACTCCTCCTCCATCGCGAGGAAGTCCGCAAGCTACAGGCAAAGACGCAGATCAAGGGCCATACGCTCATCCCCACCCGGCTTTACTTCCGCAAGGGGCGCGTAAAGTGCGAGTTGGCCGTGGCCAAAGGCAAGCAGGACTGGGACAAGCGCGAAACCGAACGCCGCCGCGAGGCCGACCGCGAAGCCCGCGCCGCCATCAACTCCAGCAAGCACCGCACGGGCCGATAGCAGCCCCGCACCCCGAAACCATGCAACCGCGAGTTCAATTCGCGAGCCTGATTCACGAATCCAATTCGCGAATCCAATTGAGGAACCGATGAACGCCCAGCTTTCCTTTGCCACTCCCGCTCAAATTGAAACCGAAATGCTTGCGGTTCTTGCCGCGGACTCCCAGACTGCCAGAGGCCCGGAAGCCAAACCCGCGCCCGTGCTGCTCACCCAGGACGCTGCCCTTCAAGCCGCCGTGGCCGCCGCCCTTGCCAGTGGCGAGTTCAAGGCCGGCGCGAATGAAACCCTGCTGCTCCACGCCCCTGCCGGCCTCAAAGCCCGCCGCCTGCTCCTCGTTGGCCTGGGCAGGCAGGCCAAAGCAACAGCTCACTCTGTGCGCAACGCCGCCGGAACCGCCCTCCGCGCCTGCAAGCCCCGCGGCCTGCGCGAGCTTGCGCTTGTCTTGCCGGAAAGCCTCTCCGATGTTCCGCTCCATGCAATGGCTCGCGCTGCGGTCGAAGGCGCATTCCTCGGCGACTTCGATGCGGACACATACCGCAGCGACCGCAAAGACCTCGCCGTCCGCTCCTTCACCCTCGCCGCGCCCGCCGCTGCCGACAAATCCGCCCTTGAAGCCGCCCTCGCCGAAGGCCGCACCATAGGCGAGAGCCAGAACTTCACCCGCTCGCTGGTCAACGAGCCCGGCAACAAGCTCACGCCCACCATCCTGGGCCAGCGTGCCGCCGCCATGGCCGCTGAAGTGGGCCTGCATTGCGAGGTCTGGTCCACCGAAAAGCTCCATGAGCTCAAAATGGGAGCATTCTGGAGCGTCTCGCAAGGCTCGGAGGAACCGCCCGCGCTCATCGTCCTGCGCTATGAGCCGAAAGCCGCGCCCGATGGCCCCGTCCTCGGCCTCGTCGGCAAGGGCATCACGTTTGACACCGGCGGCATCTCCATCAAGCCCGCCGACAAGATGGAATTGATGAAGTACGACATGGCCGGCGGCGCGGCCATGCTCGGCGCCATGCGCGCCATCGCGCTGCTCAAGCCGTCCGTGCGCGTGGTCAGCATCGTTTGCGCCGCGGAAAACATGCCCGACGGTAAGGCCCAGAAACCCGGCGATGTGCAGACCGCCATGTCCGGCACCACCATCGAGGTCATCAATACGGACGCCGAAGGCCGCCTCGTCCTCGCCGACGGCCTCCATTACGCCCAACAGCTCGGCGCAACGCACCTCATCGACGCGGCCACCCTCACCGGCGCTTGCGTCGTCGCCCTCGGCACGCTCAACGGCGGAGCCTTCTCAAACCACGACGAAACCTACGCGAAGTTCGCATCCGCGCTTGACACCAGCGGCGAAAAATTCTGGCGTCTGCCGGTCAGCGACGAGTACGCCGAAATGATCAAGTCCGACATTGCCGACATCAAGAACACCGGCGGCCGCCACGGCGGAGCCATCACCGCCGCCGAGTTCCTCCGCGTCTTCGCCGGCGACACGCCCTGGATTCACCTCGACATCGCCGGCATGGCCTGGATTGAGGACGCGCGGCCCTACATCGCCAAAGGCCCCAGCGGCTTCGCTGTCCGTTCCATCTTCGAGTGGGTGCGCAGCTACTCCGCCTGATTGCATGCGCGTGTGGGCGACGAGCTCGCCCGCGCCTTGCATCGCACCTACATCGCTTCGGGGCTCTCGATGCCCAGCCAGCCCAGCACCGTCACCAGCTCGCGCAGCGCCACGGCCGCCGTGGCCAGCAGCAGCCTGCGCCGCGCCGGGTCCTCCTCGGTCAGAATGTGGTGCTTGTGGTAAAAGTTGTTGAACTCCTGCGCCAATTGAAAAGCGTGCTTGGCCAGGTGCGCCGGTTCTGAGGTCGCAATGCACTGCTCCAGTACCGTGCGCCTGCGCCCGGCACGCAGCCACAGTGACCAGATGTCCTCGTTCCCGGCCTCGCTCAATTGCGCGCCCGCGTTCTCGTTCGCGCTAAGAAATTCCTCCAGCGCCGCCTCGGCCGTCTTGCCGCCCTTGCGAAAGATATTCCGCGCCCGCACCACGGCGTACTGGATGTACGGCCCCGTCTCGCCCTCGAAGCTCAGCGCGTCCTTGAAGTCGAAGGCGATCACCGAATTCCGCGTGACCTTCAGCATGAAGTAGCGCAGCGCGCCAATCGCAATCTGCTCCGCAATCCTCTGCCGCTCGACCGCGTCGCGCGCCGTCTGCCGCGCGTCCACCTCGGCCCGCGTCGCCCTAATCAGCTTGTCGATCAGGTCGTCGGCCTTCACGCCGAAGCCCTTCCGCCCGCTCACTTCGATATACGCGCGACCGCGGTCCTCTTCCGGCACGTCGTAACCCAACTCCTCGGCGCAGCGCGGTGTCAGCGCCACCATTTCGTAACTGAAGTGCGTGTAGCGGTCGGCCTGCTCCGTGTAACCCATGCCGCGCAGCGCCTGAATCACATTCGCCTGCGGGTCGCTCTGCCGCGCGTCAATCACGTTGTAAATCGCCTGAGCTCCTCCAAAATGTGGATGCTCGCGCTCGCCCACTTCGCACGAAATCCAGCACTCGCGGTCCGCATACGCGAAGAATGGCTTATAGCCAAAATCGCGTCCCAGAAGCCCGAACTTCCACAGGTGATAGGCAATATCCTTGCCCACATAGGTCACCGTGCCGTTCGAGCGCACAATCACCTTCGCGTCCTCGTCCGTCTCGCCCTCTGCGGTCGCGGCGCCCGGCCGCGTCATTACCCAGCAGCCCTTGTTCTTACCTTCGTTCTCTTTGTAGAGCACGCCCTTCTGCTTCAACTGCTCAAAGGCCAGCTCCCAGAATCTCAGGTGCAGAATCTCGCTTTCGCGCGGCAAAAAATCGTACTCAATATCCAGCCGCAGCATCGTTTCCAAATGCCGCCGCAGCACCTTGGTAGAAATCAGCTCGGCAATTTCCGCCGTCTCATTGCCGCCGTGCTCAATCGCATGCAGCGTCTCGTAACGCAGCTTCTTCCGCGCTTCATTTTCCGCATCGGTTCCGCTCGCATACCATTGCGAAGTCCGCGCATACAACTCCCAGCAGTAGTAATCAATCCGCTCGCCGCGTGCCGTCAATTCCTCCAGCAGCGCCCGCACCTGTGCAACGCTCTTGCCCTCCAAATGCAAGAACCCAACCACCACGTCCGCCACCTGCACGCCCGTGTTGTCGATGTAGTTCTGCACATCCACCTTTTGCCCGGCAGCCCGCAGCAGCCGCACAAACGTGTCGCCCAGAATCGCATTCCTCAGGTGGCCAATGTGCGCGGCCTTGTTGGGATTGATGCTGGTGTGCTCCACCAGCGCGTGCAGCCCGCTCGCCGGCGTCTCGAGCCCCTCGCCTGCTGCTGCCATCCGCACGGCTTCGCCGCGGTCCAGCCGCGCGTTGATGTATCCGGCGCCCGCAACCTCAAACGCCGCAAAACCGGGAACAGGCCCGAGCGCGGCAACAATCTCCTGTGCAATCACCTTCGGCGCTTTGCGCAGCTTCCGCGCCAGCTCAAAGGCCAGCGGCGTGGCCAGCTCGCCGAACTCGAGCGTCGGCGGCATCTCCAGCGGAATCGCCAACGGCTCCAACGCATACTGCGCCTTCAGCACGGCCCGAATCCGCGCCTCCAGCCTCTTCTTCAGTTCCAGATACACAGTCGAAAAGCCTCAAAAATCCTTGATTTTCAAAGGCGATTCTAACAGAGTGCGCCCTCGCACCCGGACCGCATCAAGTTTGACGCACTCCAACCCGACCCCTAAGATGGAAGAGTAGATTCGACTTACGCTTTTGCGCCCGCACCCAGAGTTAGCAGTCAGGAAAACCTCGAAAGCCAACGTCCGTCCATGACCGATTCCACACCCACTCCTGCCCGTTTTTACCTCACCACGCCCATCTACTACGTGAATGCGCGTCCGCACCTGGGCCACGCCTACTCCACCATCGTCTGCGACGCCATCGCCCGCCGCAAGCGCGCCCTCGGCATCGACACCTGGTTCCTCACCGGCACCGACGAGCACGGCCAGAAGATTGAGCGCTCCGCGGCTCAAACCGGCCGTACCCCGCAAGAGTTCGCCGACGCCATCAGCGCCGAGTTCCGCGGGCTCTGGGACCTCCTCGGCCTCACCTACGACGACTTCATCCGCACCACTTCCGAGCGCCACAAGCGCGGCGTCCAGCACCTCTTCGCCACCCTGCGCGACCGCGGCTTCATCTACAAAGGCTCGTACACCGGCCAGTACTGCGTCTTTGACGAGCTCTACGTCGATGGGCCTCCCGGCACGCCCTGCCCCGACTGCGGTCGCATGACCGAAACCGTGAGCGAGGAGAACTACTTCTTCAAGCTCTCCGCCTTTGAGCGCAAGCTGCTCGAGTTCTACGAGGCCAACCCCAACTTCATGGGCCCCGAGTCCACGCGCCGCGAGGTTCTCTCCTTCGTCCGCGGCGGCCTCAAGGACCTCTCCGTCAGCCGCACCAGCTTCTCCTGGGGCATTCCTGTTCCCGGTGACGAGAAACACGTCGTCTACGTCTGGCTCGACGCGCTGGCCAACTACATCACCGCGCTTGGGTGGGGCACGGAAGACGAACATCTCTTCAAGAAGTTCTGGCCGGCGGATATTCACCTCATCGGCAAGGAAATCAGCCGCTTCCATTGCGTCTACTGGCCCGCGTTCCTCATGGCCGCCGGCATTCCCCTGCCCCGCTCGGTTCGCGCCAACGGCTGGCTGCTTTTTGACCAGGGCAAGATGTCTAAATCCCGCGGCAACATCGTCCGCGCGGAAACCGTGCACGCGGTCCTGGGCTCTGACGCATTGCGCTACTTTCTGCTGCGCGAGATTCCCTTCGGCCAGGACGGGACCTTCAGCTTTGACGCGCTGGTGCAGCGCTACAACGGCGACCTCGCCAACGGCTACGGCAACCTGGTCAGCCGCGTCGTCAACATGGTGCACAAATACTTCGGCGGCGTGGCTCCCGCCCCCGGCGATCTCACGCCCGCCGAGGTCAACCTGCGCGCCAGCGGCGAGCGCACCGCCCTGGAATTTGCGCGGCACTTTGACGATCTGAATTTTTCTGACGCGCTCAAGGACCTCTGGACCCTCGTGGCCGAAACCGACGGCTACCTGACCGCCCACGCGCCCTGGAAACAGCCCGCCGGCCGCAGCGACGCCGACCACGCCGCGCTGCAGGCCCGCGTGCTCTCGACCGCCGCCGAATCCATTCGCATCATTACCGCGCTCGCTTATCCCGTCCTGCCTGACGCCACGGCCAAAGTCTGGAGCCAGCTCGGCCTAGGCTCCCTCGCCGACGCCGCGAAGAAATCCTTCCTTGCCACCCTCGCGTGGGCCGGGCTGCCCACAGGAACCCGTTTCCTTGAGCCCGCGCCGCTCTTCCCCCGCGCAGAAAAGGACGCCATCGACCGTATGCAGAACCTCGAAGACCAGAACAACTCGTCCGCCACTGACGCCGAGGCCAAGAAGCCCGCAAAGCCCGCCGAGCCTGAAGCTCCAGCCGCGCTGCCCGCCTCCGCCATACCTCCGGCGCCCATTCCCACGCACGTTGTGGCCGAGCCAGCGCCCACGCCTCGCAATCCGCCCGTCCGCGCTTCCACCACCATTCCGCCCGCACCCATTCCGGCGGCGGTACCGGTTGAACCCCAGGCGGCGGAGCCGCAGTCAGCCTCACCGCAGGTGATTTCCATCGACGACTTCACCAAGGTCGAGCTGCGCGTCGCCCAGATCCTCGTCGCCGAGCGCATCCCCAAGGCCGACAAACTCCTCCGCCTTGAAGTCGATCTCGGCTACGAAAAGCGCCAGATTCTCGCCGGCATCGCGCAATATTACGAGCCGGAGAAGCTCGTCGGCCGCAAAATCGTCATCGTCGCCAACCTGGCCCCGCGCAAAATGCGCGGCCTGGAGTCGAACGGCATGTTGCTTGCCGCCTCGCTCCCCGACGGCGCGCCCGTCCTCGCCGGCTTTCTCGAGGAAGTCCCCCTCGGCGCTCGGCTCAAGTAATTCCGCGCCGAGCCTGCAACCCGGAGCGCCAGCTTGCTCATCGACTCCCACGCCCATCTCGACAGTCCGCGCTACGCAGACGACCGCGAAGACCTGCTCGCTCGCGCGCATGCGGCCGGCGTGGGCGCGGTACTCTCCATCGGCATCGGCGAAGGGCCCGGCGAAATGCATCAGGCCCTCAACCTCTGCCGCCAATACAATGGCCGGCCTGACACACCGCGCCTCTTCGCCAGCGCCGGAGTTTACCCGCACTCGACTCCCGAAATCGACGACGCCGTCCTCGCCAAGCTCGACGGCCTGCTCGCCGAGCCTGAGGTCATCGCCTGCGGCGAAATCGGCCTCGACTACTATCACGAGGGCGCACCCCACGACGTGCAGCGCGCCGGGCTCATCCGCCAGCTTGAAGTGGCCGCCCATCGCAAGCGTCCCATCCTCATCCACTGCCGCGGCACCAACGAGGGCACCGACGCCTGGGACCATCTCTTCCTCACGCTCGACACCTACTGGCGGCACACCGGCCTCGGCGGCATCATGCACTGCTTCGGCGGCGGATGGCCGCAGGCCGCGCGCTCGCTCGACCTCGGCTTCCTCATTTCCTTCGCCGGCAATCTCACTTATCCCAAGGCCCAGCCCCTGCGCGACGTGGCCGCGCGCCTTCCGCTCGACTCCGTGCTGGTCGAAACCGATGCTCCGTGGCTTGCGCCCGCGCCGGACCGCGGCAAGCGCAATGAGCCGGCCTTCGTTGCCCGCACCGCGCAAACCCTCGCCGGCCTGCTCTCGGTCGACGAAGACCGCATTGCCCAGGCCACCACGGAAAACTTCTGCCGTCTGTTCCATCTGCCGCCCGGCATGGGAAACTGATATTGTCGCGCCGGCAGCGCGCCGGCCCCATCGAGGTTCCAAAACCATGGCACAAGACAACTCATTCGACATCGTCAGCAAGCTGGACCTTCAGGAGGTCCGCAACGCCATCGATCAAGCGCTCAAGGAGATTCGCCAGCGCTTTGACCTGAAGGACTCCCACTCGGAAATCACCTTCGAAGACGCGGATGCCATCCAGCTCGCCTCCGCCAACGAGTACAAGCTCGAAGCCATCAAGGAAATTCTCGGCCAGAAGCTCGTCAAGCGCGGCGTCTCCCTCAAGCACCTCACTTACGGCAAGCTCGAGCCCGCCGCCGGCCAGTCCGTCCGCCAGAAAATCACCCTCCAGCAAGGCATTCCCACTGAAAAGGCCAAGGAGATCGTTCGCCTGGTCAAGGACTCAAAAAAGAAGGTGCAGGCCAGCATTCAGGGCGATACTGTGAGAATATCCGGCAAGGACCGCGACGACCTGCAGGGCATCATCGCACTGCTGCGCGGCAAGGACCTAGGCGTGGATCTGCAGTTCACCAACTACCGGACCAACTGAACGGCGCTTGCCCGGGTCCGCGCAACCAAAAGGGAATCGAGCACCTTTGAGCACTTTGGCCATCGCGTCGGCGAGAGAAGTCTTCGATCTCCTGCGGGAAGACCTCGTCGCAATCGAGCAGGAGCTGGGCCGCGACGCCGCATCCAGCGTCAGCACCATCACGGAGATTGCCGAATACCTGCGTGAGAGCGGCGGCAAGCGCATTCGCCCCTCGCTGCTGCTGCTCACCGCGCACATGCTCGGCTACATTGGCCCCGGAGCCATCCGCCTGGGCGCGGTCGTTGAGATGGTCCACACCGCCACGCTCGTCCATGACGACATCATCGACGGCGCCAACACCCGCCGCGGCCGCCCCTCGCCCAACACCACCTGGGGCAACGAAAAATGCGTCCTCGCCGGTGACTGGCTTTACATGCAGGCCTTCAAGGTCGCCCTCGAAGAGAAAAGCCTCCGCGTCCTCGAGCTGCTCATCGGCCTCACCCAGCAAATGGTCGAGGGCGAGCTCCTGCAAATCCAAAAGCTCGGCAAGGCCGTCTCTGAGGCCGAATATTACGACCTCATCTTCCGCAAAACCGCATGCCTCTTCTCGGTTTCCATGCGCCTGGGCTCCGTGCTCGCCGGTGCCACCGGAACGCAAGAAGCCCAGCTCGCCGCTTACGGCCGCTCGGTCGGCCTTGCCTTTCAGATTGTCGATGACGTGCTCGACCTGACCGCCACGGAAGAAGTTCTCGGCAAGCCAGTCGCCAGCGATCTGCGCGAAGGCAAAACCACGCTGCCCGTCATTCACTCCTTTGACCACGGCAGCGCGCGCGACCGCCAGGTCATCCAGCGCGTCCTCGACGACCGCAGCTTTGAGAACGTCAGCCGCGATCAGATCCAGGAGATCCTTGCGCGCAACGGGTCGGTGGTGTATGCCATGAGCCTGGCAGACCACTACTCCGAGCAGGCCCGCCAGGCTCTGGCCGGCTTCCCTGATTCCGACTTTCGCCGCGCCCTGCTTTGGGTGCCCGACTTCGTCGTCGCCCGCGAAAAATAGCTCTTCGGAGGACAATTGCAGGAAACCTGGACCCAGGTCGATCACTACTTCGGCGACCATCTCCTCTCGGCTGACCCTGCCTTCGAAGCAGTGCTGCATGCCAACCGCGAAGCCGGCCTGCCCGCCATCGACCTGACACCGCTGCAGGGAAAATTTCTCCATCTGCTGGCTCGCATCTGCGGCGCGCGCCGCATCCTCGAAGTCGGCACGCTCGGTGGCTACAGCACTCTCTGGCTCGCCCGCGCCCTTCCCGACGATGGCCTTATCGTCACGCTTGAGCGCAATCCGGACCACGCCCGCGTCGCCCGCGCCAACCTGCAGCAGGCCGGGGCCCTCAACCGGGTTGATCTGCGTCTGGGTCCTGCCGCGGACGCTCTGCGCGATCTCGTCCAGGCCCGCGTCGCGCCCTTCGACCTCATCTTTCTCGATGCTGACAAGGCTGGTCTGCCGGACTATCTGGATTGGTCGCTCAAACTCGCGCGCCCCGGCACTGTAATCGTTGCCGACAACGTCGTCCGCGAAGGCAAGATTCTTGACGCAGCCAGTAACGACGCCGATGTCCAGGGCGTGCTCCGCTTCACTCAGCGCCTGGCCGCCGAGCCGCGCCTCTCGTCCACCGTTTTGCAGACTGTGGGCATCAAGGGTTACGACGGCTTCGCTCTCTCTGTTGTCGTCGAGTAGCTCCGGATCACTTCCCTGCTGGCTCCGTCATCGTCGCCCGCAGCGCCTCGGCATAGTGCTCCGGCAGTGGCTTGCGATTCAACTGGTCGTCGCATACCACGTGCACCGTTTCGCCCTCGGCCAGCAGCTTCCGCTCTCCACCCTCCTGGGACGCCTTGCGCCAGATCTGATAGGCAAACTTGATCACCGATCCGCGCATGAGCAAGGGCCGGGTCTCAATCAGAATTTCATCGTCGTAGCGCGCTGGCGCGCGATAGCGGCATGTGGCCTCCACCACCGGCAGAATGCACTCGTGCTCTTTTTCCAGTTGGCTGTAGGCCAGTCCCAGCGAGCGCAGCAGCTCCACGCGACCCAGTTCGAACCACACCAGATAATTCGCGTAGTACACGATGCCCATCTGGTCGGTTTCCGCGTAGCGAACCCTCACCTGGTGCACATTCGCCGCCATCGCTTCTCTCATCCCCGGCTCAAAGCGGGCTCATGGTTTTCCGCGCATAAAAATCGACAGCCTCGTCACGTCGTTGTAGCTCACGTAAACAAAGAACACCACGATCACCACCACCGCCGCCTGGTAGATGCGCTCCTTGATCTCCATGCGGATGTCCTGCCGCAGCGCGCTCTCGATCAGCAGGAACAGAATCATTCCACCATCGAGAATCGGAAACGGCAACAGATTCAGAATGCCCAGTTGCACGCTGAGTTCCGCGGCTACTTCGAACTTTGGCGCCCAGTACTTGGTCTCCGCCACTTGCCCGGCGATCTGCGCGATACCTACCGGCCCGGAAAGTTGCTTGATCGACGCTTGGTGCTTCAACAGCCGCCCCAGCACGTCGAAGGTCAATGTCAAGCTCGTCGCGCAGAAATCTTTTGAGGCCGTCACTGCGTCGACAAACTGCATTGGCCGCCACTCAATCGGCGGGAGCGCTGGCGCCTTGCCCTCAAAGCCCAGAATCCAGCGATTTCCCTGATCCTCGGGTTGCACCACCATCGGCGGCAGCGTCCGGCCATTGCGCTCCACCGTCAGCGTCACGGTCTTGCCCTTCCCGTCCTGCAGAAAGTCGATGAACGGGTCCAGCGAATGGAAGGTGTGCCCATCCACTGCCGCAATCGAATCATTCGCGCGCAGCCCGGCTTTCTCCGCGGGCGACCCCGATGTCACCGCGTTCACGCCGATCGGCCCATTCGCATAGTGCAGGTCCAGCCCGATTGCCGGCAGATTCAGGCTCCCGTCCTGGCCCGCATTGGCGGGCAGGCTCAGAGCGGTCGTCACCAATTTGCCACCCCGCTCCAGCGTCACCGGAACCGTCTGCCCCGCATCCTTCTTCGCCGTCTCCAGCAGCGTCTCCAGGTCGGGAGTCGTCTCCGATCCAAAGCTCCGGAAAATATCGCCCGGCTCAATCCCCGCCCGTGCCGCGGGCGAATTCAGCGTCACATACTCGACGGTCGATTGCGGAAGGTTTGGAATCTCGTTGATCCAGCCGAAGTAAAACACCATCAACACCAAGGCCAGCACGAAATTCGCCACCGGCCCAGCCGCTCCAATCAGCATCCGCTGCCAGCGCGGATGCGATGTGAACGCGCTGGGGTCGTCGGCATGCTGTTCTTCGCCTGGAATCTCGCCGGTCATCTTCACAAAGCCGCCCACCGGCAGCAGAGATACCTTGTAGTCCGTATCGCCGTACTTCACGCCGAACAGCCGCGGCCCAATGCCCAATGAGAAGGCCTCGACGCGCACCCCGCACAGCTTTGCCACCGCAAAGTGTCCGAACTCGTGTACCACCACCAGCAACGAAATCAGAACGAGGAAGGCGGCTGCGGAAACCAGAAAATCATGCATACTTTTGGGCTTCTATCCTTATCGACCGCATCTCTTCACCGGACTTCGCCGGCCACCGCCGCGGCCGACAGCTCACGGGCTTTTTCCCGCGCAGCCCGGTCCGCCGCCAGCACCTCGGCAATCGTCGCCGGATGCGCCTCCGGAGTGAATGCAAGCACTGCTTCAATTGTACGCGGAATGCCCATGAACGGGATGCGCCGCTCCAGAAACGCCTCCACCGCAACCTCATCCGCCGCGTTCAGCGCGATGCAGTGCGCCCCACCCTTCGCCGCCGCCTCATAGGCCAGCCGCAGACACGGGAACCGCTCGAAATCCGGCGGCTCAAAGTCCAGTTGCTTCAGCGCTGCCAGGTCGAAGCTCAGCGTCGAGGCCGGCCGCTCCGGATACGCCAGCGCATACAGAATCGGCAGCCGCATATCCGTCACCGAAATCTGCGCCATGATTGACCCATCCACAAACTCCACCAGCGAGTGCACCGTCGATTGCGGATGCACCGTCACGCGCACCTGACTCGGCACCACCTCAAACAGCCGGCACGCCTCGATAATCTCAAGACCCTTGTTCAGCATCGTTGCCGAATCAATCGTGATCCGCCGCCCCATCACCCACGTCGGATGCTTCAGCGCCTGTTCCGGCGTAATCGCCGCGAATTCTTTGAGAGGCAGCTTGCGAAACGGCCCGCCCGAGGCCGTCAGCCAGATGGCCTTCACCTCGCCGTGCGCGCCCACGCGCAAACACTGGTGCACCGCGTTGTGCTCGCTGTCGATGGGCAGAATCGGCACGTTGCGCGCACGCGCCGCCGCGGTCAGAATCTCGCCTGCCGCCACCATGCATTCCTTGTTCGCCAGGCCCACCGGCTTGCCCGCCAAAATCGCCGCGTGCGTCGCTTCCAGCCCCGCCACGCCCACAATGGCCGACACCACAAAATCCGCCTCGGCCAGCGTCGCGCAGGCCACCGTGCCCGCCGTGCCCCATGCCACTTCCACGCCCGTCACGCCCGCCAGCTTCAGCCGCGCCGCCAGCTCGCTGGCCAGCTTCTCGCTCGCCATCGACACCATCTTTGGTCGCCAGCGCGCCGACTGCGAAAGGGCCTCTTCCACGTTGCGGCCGGCCGCCAGCGCGGCTACGCCGTAACGCTCAGGAAATTGCTCAACGATGGAAAGGGTGCTTTGTCCGATGGAGCCGGTCGAACCGAGAATGGCGAGTCGTTTCAAGGATCTGGCTCAAGTGATTTGCTTCGCTTCCGGGGCAGTGGCCCGGCCCTTATGCCGGTCTGGAAACCCGTTCTGGACGCGCTCCTGCTCAGCCCCCGCGCGCCGCTAGCGGATAACCTGAGCGTACCATAGCAGCGGAGCCGCCAGCAGCAGCGCGTCAATGCGGTCCAGCATCCCTCCGTGCCCCGGCAGCAGCGTCCCGGAATCCTTCACACCTGCCGACCGCTTCAGCGCCGACTCGGCCAGATCGCCCACCTGCGCCGCCACGTTCACCGCCGCCGCCATCCCCAGCCACCAACCCCACACCGAGTCCGTAAAACTCAGCCGTGTGAAATTCCATCGCGCCAGTTGCACGCTCAGTTCCAGCAGTCCGCCAGTCACCAGCATGCTGCCCAGCACAGATGCCACCGCACCCTCCCAGGTCTTCTTCGGGCTCAGCTTAGGCGCCATCTTGTGCCGGCCCCACATCCGCCCCACATAAAGCGCCGCAATGTCCCCCGACCACACCGCGCACAGCAGAAACACCACCAGCGACGGCCCGTTCGACAGCTCCCGCAGCATCGGCAGCGCAAGCAGCGTCAGCCCCACGTACAGCATCGCGAACACCGCCGCCGACGCATCGGCCAGCACCCGCTCCGCCGGTGACCGGAAGACGCAGTACACCACCAGCGCAAGACACAGCGCGCCGAAAATTGAAAATGTCAGGTCTGGCCACTCGAAGTTGCCCGCAAACAGGAGCCCAATCGCCGCCGAAGCCGCCACCCGAGGCGGTCGCGCCCCGCACCGCTCCGCCAGCCCCAGATACTCCCACGCAGCCAGCACCGCCACCGCGGCCACCGCCAGTGAGATCAGCCACTTGGGCCCCACGAACACCAGCGCCAGAACCACCGGCGCCAGAATCGCAGCCGTTACAATCCGTCTCATTCAGCGTTGAGCATACACTGCCAGGCCATGCTCTCGGCCAATCGCCCGGCAGCTTGCCGCCTTCACCCCGCCGCGATGCGCAACCGCTCCAGGTCTTCTTCCACCTCGCCGCAGCCCTCGCCGATGCCGCCGAATCTGCGTTCGCGCCGCTGGAAATCCGCAATCGCCTCCAGCAGGTTCACGCCGCGAAAATCCGGCCACAGCCGCTCGGTCACGTAAATCTCCGCGTACGCAATCTGCCACAGCAGATAGTTTGAAATCCGCATCTCGCCCGAGGTGCGAATCAGCAGATCCGGGTCCGGCATGTGCGCCGTATACAGATGCCGGTGAATGTCCTCTTCCGTCATCCGCTCCGGGCTCAGGCGCTTGCGCTCCATCTCGCCGGCCAGCGCGCGAAAGGCGTCCACCAGCTCTGACCGTCCGCCGTAATTCAAGGCCAGCGTCAGCGTGGTCCCGGTATTCTTCGCTGTCGCCTCCGCCGCCCAGCTCATCTTCTCCTGCACCTCCGGAGGCAGTTCGTGCGTCCGCCCGATGTACAGAATGCGCACATTGTTGTCCATCATGCGCTGCACGTTGTTTTCAAGATAGGTCCTCAAGAGGCGCATCAGGAAGTTCACTTCCGCCCGCGGCCGCCGCAGATTGTTCTCGAGCGAAAAAGCGTAGAGTGTCAGCCACGGCAGCCCGATCCGCGATGCTGTCTCGGTCACCATCTGCACGCTCTTGGCGCCCTGCTGGTGGCCCAGGAACCGCTTCAGCGACCGCCGTCCCGCCCAGCGCCCGTTCCCGTCCATGATGATGGCCACGTGCTCCGGCAAGCGCTCTGGCTTCAGGCTCGCGTACACCGCGCGTTCCTCGACCGTCAATTCTTGAATGCGTAGCGTGCCGGAAGGGTGCAAGGGTTCAGCCTCATGCAAGGTGGTTTGGCGGTCGTGTCCGCCGCTGGCCTGAAGGCCCTGAAATCCGCGCTGCGCTACGCGGTTCGGCCTCCGTTGCCGGAGTAAAAGCACGGCACCATCGACCGTAGCACATGCGGCGAGCCGTCGCAAAGGCTCGCCGTCACGCGCCTCTTCGCGCAGGTAACGGCCGCGCGAGCGCTCTCACCCGCGCCGGCCTTTCGTCTCTGCGAAGTGCTTCGCTTATGCCGTCCGCCGCCGTCCCATCGCCATGTCCCGCGCTGAACCGTACACCAGCGTCCGGTGCAGCGAGTCCAGGTGCGGCAGCATCGTCGCCAGCTCGGCCAGGAACGAGTCCGACAGAATCGACGCAACCTCTTCCTCGCGCCGGCTCCGCGAATCGCGCACCAGTTGGCACATCTCCACTTCCAGTGCCCTGGCCAGTCGCTCCAGCGAGCCCAGTGTCGGAATCGCCTTCCCGTTCTCAATTTTGGAAATGTAGGTCCGCGGCACCTGCATCCGGCTGGCAAGCTGACGCTGGCTTAGGTGGCGCGCCCGTCTGATCTCGCGTACCTGTCCGGCCACCTGCAATCCGGCCTCGGTCGAGGACGCCGCAGACGGCTGCGCGGTCACCAGTTGGGGGGCTAGGGGTGCGGGCTCCTCGATGTCCAGGGGCCTCCGGCATTTCCGGCAGAGAGAGTTGCAGGTTCTAAACTGCACCAGGCTGCAAAAATCGCAGCGCACAACCTCTCGCGTTTCCACGCTTACAGGAATGGTCGCCATCGTTTGGTTGCGGAGTGCCAGAGCTTGGCTTCCGCGGTGCCTATTTACACCGTGATACGTGCTACTGTCGGGGGAATGAACCATAATTGTCAAGTAGAAACTTGGGGTCAACCCGAAGTTTCACCCATCATACCCCGTAATACCCGAAAAATCACGAACCAAATGCAGCAACATGGAGGTCTTTTTTCATGAGTCCAGCCGATTCCTCCCCGTCCTCCTTCGGCCGCGAACAGGCCTTGCAGCTCCTCACCCAATGGACTCAGAGCGAAAGCCTCCGCAAGCACGCCCTCGCCGTTGAAATCTGTCTCTCGGCCTGCGGACGCGCCGAGGCTGACCGCCTCGGCCTCTCCGGATCTGACCGCGTCGACTTCCTTGATCTCTACGCCTGCACCGGCCTCCTGCACGACTTCGACTACGAGCGCCACCCCACCCCTGAAGAGCACCCCTTCGTCGGCGTCCGCGAACTGGAGCGCCTCGGCTGGCCGGAAACTCTGCGCACTGCCATCTTGGGCCACGCGCTCTACTCCGGCGTCCCGCGCGAAACCCATCTCGCCAAAGCCCTCTTCGCCTGCGACGAGCTCGCGGGCTTCCTCACCGCCTGCGCCCTCGTCAAGCCCGGCAAATCCCTCGCAGAGGTCGAACTCCCCAGCGTGCGCAAGAAAATGAAGGACAAGGCATTCGCCCGCGGCGTCAATCGCGAAGACGTGATTCAGGGCGCAGCCGAGCTCGGCGTCGACCTCGACAGTCACATCGCCTTTTGTCTGGAAGCCATGAAGCAGCGCGCCGGAGAGCTGGGGTTGTAACGCAGAATCAGCCCGCGAAGGAGAAGCATGAAGCCGCCCTCACGGCCTCGGATTCTTCGTCCTTAGTTCGGCCACAATCTCCGCCGCGGCTTTGCGCGCTTCGTCCGCCCGGTCCGGCGAAAAGCTTATCGCCCCCACCCGCGCATGGCCGCCGCCGCCGTAGCGCTCGCACACCTCGGCCAGGTTCACCATCTTTGCCGGGTCGGCCTTCGTCCACGGATTCGAACCCACCGAAACCTTTGTGCGGAAGCTCGACTTCGAGAGCCCAATCGAGTACGTCGCCTGTGGATGCAGGTAATACGGGATGAATTTGTTGTAGCCTTCCAGCGGCCGGTCTGTAATGTCGAAGAAGATGGTGCCGTCGCGTTCTTCGCTCCGCGCACGAATCAGCTCGATGCCCTGCGCGTGCCGCTCCAGCAGCGGCGGCAGCCGCTCCGCTACAAACGGCTGCGCCAGCACCTCGGCCAGGGGCATTTCGGTCAGCAGCGGAATCAGCCGCGGAATAAACTCCGCGTCCTGCGTCGCCTCGATAATCAGCGTCAGCTTCATCGCCGGCGCGGCCATCTCTACCGCCGCCTCCGGGCTTTCGTATTGCGCCCCGTCCACGATGTTCGCCCAGTGAATCAGTTCCGCCACGGGCTTGGTGTCAAATCCGAACTCGGTCCGGCCAACGTGCGCCAGAAAGCTCGTGCATGAGGTGTAATCCGGATCGAAAAACTTCCGCCGCGCGCACTGCGCATCGCGCTTGCAGGCCAGGAAATCCTCATGGTCTTCCGGCGTCAGAAAGGCCGACTGGTGATGATCAAACCACCACGTAATCCGCGGCGACGGCGAGTACTTGAAGTCCACAATCGCATTCTCGTCGCCCGTGAATTCGCCCTCGTCAAACAGCGCCCCGGCCCGGTGCACCAGACCGTGATAGTCATACTCCGCGCCCTTTGTCACGCACTCCCGATGGAACCGCGTAAACAGCGAGGCCGAGCAAGCTCCGTCAAAACATTTGTCGTGATAAAAGACCCGAACCCGCAAGTCCTGCCGCTCCCTGCCGATAATCTTTCCGGATAGCCGGAATGTTCAGCATCAAGGGCCGGGCCCAATGTGTCAAGGCAGGTACGGCCCCCGCGCCCGCGCTATACCGCGCGCGATAGAATTGCGCCCACCGGCAATCGATTGCCACTGCAAGGAGATTGCATGGACTCCCAGGTCCTTCCCCCGGCCCCTGACCCGACATCTGACCCGGCCTCCGCTGCCCATCCGCATTTCGCCATCGGACAGCCCGGCACCTCCCTGCCCGTCTCCGCTCCGCCGCTGCGCGCGCCGCTCGGCATCCGCATTTTTCTCAGCCCCTCCGGCCTCCGCGCAGGATGGTCGGTGGCCCTCTTCGGCATCTTTTACTACCTCATGCTGGTCCTCGGCGGCCTCATCGCCTTTTTGTTTGACCGCTCGCTCATGGACTTCCACTTCACCCCCGGCAACGCGCTCATCGCGGAAGCCGTTCCCCTCTTTGCCATCCTCGTCGCCGGCTACTGCCTCTCGCTTGTGGAGCGCCGCACCCTCCTCGACTACCACCTGCGCAGCGCGCGCCCGATCTCCGAATTCCTCTGGGGCGCGGCCGCGGGTTTCATCGCCGTCTCGGCCCTCGTCGCAGCCATGGCCGCTGGCGGATGGCTCCATCTCGCCCACCCCTCCGCGCTCGGCCTCTCCGTCGTCCGCTCCTGCATGCTCTGGGCCGCCGCCTTCCTCTTCACCGGCCTCTTTGAAGAGGGCTCCTTCCGTTGCTACCTGCAATTCACCCTCACCCGCGGCCTCAACTTCTGGTGGGCTCTGGCGGCCCAGACGTTCATCTGCGTCCTCACGATGCTGCGCACTCACAGCCTGGGCGGCTACGGCGTCTACGCCATCGTCGTGCTCGGTCTTGCCCCGTGCCTCATCCTCCATCTCCGTCGCGCTTCCGGCTCGTCGTTCTGGCAGGCCGCCTGGGTCACCTCGGCTGGCTTCGGCGCCTTTCACACCGGCAACTCCGGCGAAACCGCCGTCGGCATCTTTGCCGCTGCCGCCATCGGCTTCGTCTTCTGCGTCAGCATCCGCCTCACCGGCTCGGCCTGGTGGGCCATCGGCTGCCACGCCGCGTGGGACTGGGCGGAAACCTTTTTCTACGGAACCGCCAACAGCGGCAACATGCCCCAGGGCAGCCTCTTCAACTCCGCTCCAGCCGGCCGCCTCTTCATGAGCGGCGGCACCGACGGCCCGGAAGGCAGCCTGCTCGTCATTCCCGCGCTGCTGCTGCTCCTTGTCCTGCTCTTCCTTTTTTACGCGCACAAGCGACCCGCCCCTGCCGCGCCGTGACGCTCCCCTTGCACGGCTACTCCCCCACGCCTCACGCGCCGCAGCGGTATTCTGTTGCTGACCTATGTCTGCTGAGCCGCCCGCATCCGCGCCGTCTTCTCCCATCCTCCGCACCAGACGCCGCCGCTGGCTGCGCCCAACGTTGTGGTCTCTCAGCTTGATCGCTCTGCCCTTCACGCCCGCCGCCGTCGCCGCCAATGCGCGCCACACGCTTCGCCGGATGCCATGAGCGACTCTCCCGCCGGCCAATCCGCTTCCGACCATCTCTCCTCTTGGTCCCGCGCGGCCCGTTTCTTCGCTCCGTCGATCGTTCTGCTTCTCGCCGCCTTCCTCGCCGCCTCGCCGCTTCTAATGCGCGGAGCCTCCTGCGGCCACGACTTCGATTTCCATCTCGCAAGTTGGTTTGACGCGCTTCACTCCTGGAGCCAAGGCATTCCGTATCCCCACTGGGCATCCAGCTCCAACTACGGCGCGGGCGAGCCCCTCTTCGTCTTCTATCCGCCGCTCACCTGGATGCTCGGCGCGGCTCTCGGCGCTGTGCTTCCCTGGTCGATGGTTCCCTTCGCAGTCACTTTCCTGCTTCTCGCCGGCACAGGCTTCGGAACCCGCGCTCTCGCCCGCGAATTTCTGCCAAAAGGCCCCGCTGTTCTCGCCGGCTGCCTCGCCATCTTTTCCGGCTACGTGCTCTTTGACGCCATTGAGCGCGCGGACTACGGCGAGCTCGCCGGCGGCCTCTGGATTCCGCTGCTTCTGCTCTATCTGCTCCGCGACCGCCAACCCTCCGCCGGACTCTTGCGGCGCGCCTTCCACGGCTCTGCCGTCCCGCTCGCCCTCGTCTTTGCCGCAGCCTGGCTCTCGAACGCCCCCCTCGGCGTCATCGCGTCCTATCTACTCGCCGCCGTTGCCCTGGTCGCGGCATTTCTCGGTCGTTCCTGGGCGCCCATCCTTCGCGCCGCCGTTGCCGCTCCACTCGGCCTCGGCGCTGCAGGTTTTTATCTTGCTCCGGCCATCTACGAGCAGCGATGGGTCGATATCCGCGCCGCCACCACACAACCCGGCGAGCATATCTACGAAAGCTGGCTCTTCGCCTTCAGGGGAGACACCACGCTCGTCGTCCATGACGCCATTCTTCGCTCAGCCTCCGGCATCTGCCTTGCCATGGTCGCGCTCGCTCTCGTTGGCCTGCTCATCTGCGCTCGTCGCGGCGCGCTTTCAAGCTCCACGCTGCCGGGGCACGCGCATCGCAACACGGCTCGATGGTGGATTCCCCTCGCGCTCATCCCGCCGGCCGTCTTCCTGCTGCAACTTCCTCTCACCGCGCCGCTCTGGGACTTCCTGCCCAAACTCAAATATCTCCAATTCCCCTGGCGCTGGCTCATCGCGCTCGTGGCTCCCATGGCCCTCTTCTGCGCCGCCGCGCTCTGGCCCGCCAACTTGCGCCGCCGTTCGCTCCGCTTCGCTTCCCTCGCCGTCCTCGCTTGCTACTTTGCCGCAGGCCTCGCCCTCGCCTCGCACACCTTTTACCAGGTCTGCGACGACCAGGACGCCGTTGCTCCCATGCTTGCCTCTTACCACGAAGGTGACGGATTCGACGGCGACCAGGAATACGCGCCCCTCGGCACAAAGACCACTCTCGTCGCAGAAGGCCTGCCCTTCGCCTGTTTCAACTCCAATCCAACCGTCCCGCTCGGCGTTTACTCCACCGACGACGAAATGATTGAGTGGGCTCCCGACCAGCACACCTGTCTCGCCACCTTCCCCGCGGCTCCCAACGCCCACTCAGCCGAGCATCTTCGCCTCAACGCCACATTGCCCCAGCCCGGCTATCTCATCCTGCGTCTGCGCCGCTTCCCCGCCTGGCGAATCCGCGTGAACGGCCAGGCGCCCGCGAGCCTTCCCCCGCGCACCGATGGCCTGCTCGCCGTCCCCGTTTCCGCCGGTCCCGTCCGCCTCGCCGTCGACTGGACCACGACCCTCGATGTTCTCCTCGGCCGCGGCCTTACCGCACTCTCGCTCATCCTGCTCGCCGCGCTCTGGGCCTTCGAGCGAAAACCTTCCCGCGCTCGGTTATCATAGTGCGATGTCCGCCGACGTAAAGTCGCTGATTCACCAGGGCGCAGAGCTCACCGACCAGGCGCTCGAAGCGCTCATCCCCTCGTCCGGCACCGTCCCCGCCTCCATTCACGGCGCCATGCGCCACTCCGTCTTCGCCGGCGGCAAGCGCCTGCGCCCGGTCCTCGCCATGCAGGCCGCCGTCACCATCGCAGGCGCGCTTCCGCAGGGCATCGCATCTCTCGGCGCGGCCCTAGAAATGCTCCACACTTACTCGCTCATCCACGACGACCTGCCCGCGCTCGACGACGACGATCTGCGCCGCGGCAAGCCCACCTGCCACGTTGTCTTCGGAGAAGCCATCGCCATCCTCGCCGGCGACGCTTTGCAAACCCGCGCCTATGAAGTCCTCGCCAGACTCGAGTGCCCGCCCGCCGCCACCGTTGAAATCATCCGCCTCATCGCCAACGCCACCGGCACTGTGGACGGCATGATCGGCGGCCAGGTTCTCGACCTTGAAGGCGAAGGCTTGAAGCCCACGCCCGAGCTCGTCGAGGCCATCCACCGCGCCAAAACCGGCGCGCTCATTCGCGTCAGCGTTGTCACCGGCGGCGTCTTCGCCGGCGCAACGCCCGAAGACGTCGCGCGCCTCGACACCTTCGGCCGCAAAGCCGGACTCGCTTTCCAGATCATCGACGACATTCTCGACATGACAGTCGATTCCGCGCAGCTCGGCAAAACCGCAGGCAAGGACCTCGCCACAGAGAAGGCCACCTGGCCCGCTGTTTTCGGAATCGAACAGAGCCGCCGCGACGCCGCAACCCTCATCGACGAGGCCTTCGCCGCGCTCGAGCCCTTCGGCAGCCGCGCCGACGGACTCAAATCCGTCGCCCGCTACCTCGTCGAGCGCAAGAATTAGCGCATGCTGTCTGAATCGGAAATCCTCACCGCTCTGCGCGACTGCTTCGATCCCGAGGTCAAGCTCAACCTCGTCGATCTTGGCCTCATTTACAGCGTCGAAACCGGCCCCGACCCCGACTCCAAGCCCGCATGGCCGCGCCAGTGGGTCCGCGTCACCATGACGCTGACCACCCCTCAGTGCCCCGCCAGCGGCCTCATCTTTGAGCAGGTCTCGAACCGCCTCGCCGGCATCCCCGACATCAGCAAGGTCCAGGTCGATCTCGTCTGGGAGCCAAAATGGACGCCCCACCGCATCAGCCCCGAAGGCCGCCGCCAACTCGGTCTCTAGGCGCCTGTTGCCCTCTTCCTCTAGAAATCTGTTGCCCTCTTTCAGATCCGATCTCTAGAAGGCAGCCGACAAGTGCAGGGTACGGGCTTTAGCCCGTACGCCAAAATGCGCAACGAAAAAACGGGGCTTCAGCCCCTGAGGGAAACCGTCTCTCAGTGCTCAGCGAAGAATTTTTCCCGACCGCACTCTAAACTTCCCGCGGACCCTCGGCCATTGCCTGCGAAATCTGCTCCCGCTTCACCGCCAGATCGTCCACCGTGTTCTGCACCTTCCCAATCAGCGTCTGCACGCGCTCCGCATAGCCCGGCAGCGAGCCCCACCACCGCCGCAGCGTCGCCTGCTGGTCCAGCATGGCCAGCGCCGCGCCGGAAACGGCCGTCACCAGCCCCGCCCGCCGCTGCCCCGCCAGCAGCAAAAGCCCGCCCGCAATCAGCGTGCCGCTCGCCGCAACCATCATCCAGTCCTGCGTTGCATCATCCGCCGCCGCCGTTTTAACATCCGGGGCATCTGCCCTCTTCGGAAATGGTGCCAGAGCCATGCAACCTCCCTTTCCGCCCCGTCCGCTTGTGGCATACAGGGCTCTGCCTGCTTCCTTTGAATTCCTCAACCTCCGCCGCACCCGGCATCGCGTCCGGCCCGGCACATCTCGCGCAGCACGCCGCTCTCGCGTTCAGTCCAGGTCGAACTCGCGCAGCGGCCGTCCCTCCGGCGCATCCTTGGCTTTGCGCAGCGCCTCGGCAAACTTCTTCTCCAGCAAATCCTCTTTGTTCCGCTCCGCGTCCACGCTCTGCCTGAAGATCGATTCCTTGCGCTCGTCCTGCTCGCGCATCGCCTTCGCCGCCGTCTCCAGATCCTCAAACATGCGCTTGCGCGGCGCTGAAACGTGGCTCACCAGCAGCCCGGTTTCCGCGTCAATCTTCAGCATCGCGCCGCAGTCCGGACACGCAACCTCGAACGTCGCTTCCTTATTCTTTCCCATCTCAACGCCATTGTAGGCGCACTGCCGCCCGCTCTGCCAGCAACTCTTCGGTGCAAAAAAAGAAAGGCCCCGCTCCTCGCAGGGCCTTCTCTTGTTGCTTGTTCGCGTTACGCTAGGTCCTCTCCGCTCCCGCCGCCGATGCAATCTTCGCCTCGGCCTCGCCAATCACCCGCAGCGCCGCGTCGTAGGCTGCTTCGCTTTCGCCCGCTTCCTTCCAAAGCCGCTCGCCGCGGTCCCGTTGCTCCTCGGCGCGCCGCACATCAATCGTCTCGGGCCGCAGCGCATCGTCCGCCAGAATCGTCACCCGGTCGGGAAGCACTTCGGCAAAACCCCAGCTCACAAAATACCGCTGCCCACTGGCCTCACCGCCGTTCAGCGTCACATCGCCAGCGCCCAGCTCCGCCACCAGCGGCGCGTGGCCGTAAAGCGGCTCCAGGTAGCCGGATTTCGACGGCAACTCCACTGAGTCCGCCGCCACTTCAAACAGCGTCTTCTCCGGCGTCACCAGCCTCACCCGCAGTTGATTCGTCGCCTCTGCCATGCCTGCTCTTTCGTTCCTGCTCGCCGTCTCCGGCTGTGCGCTGATTACTGACAACTGAAAACTGTCCGCTGTCTGCTGTCCGCCGTCCGCTGCCCTACGCCGTCGCCTTCAGCTTCTCGGCCGTCTCCAGCACTTCGTCAATCGAGCCCTTCATGTAAAACGCCTGCTCGGGAATCTCATCGTACTTGCCTTCGATGATGCCCTTGAAGCTGCGCACCGTGTCGGCAATCTTCACATAGCGGCCCGGAATGCCCGTGAACTGCTCGGCCACGTGGAAGGGCTGCGAAAGGTACTTCTGCACCTTGCGCGCCCGCCCCACTGTCAGCTTGTCGTCCTCTGAGAGTTCGTCGATTCCCAGAATCGCGATGATGTCCTGCAGGTCCTTGTAGCGCTGCAGAATCTTCTTCACGCCCTGCGCCACGTCGTAGTGCTCCTGGCCCACCACGCGCGCCGCCAGAATGCGCGATGTCGAAGCCAGCGGGTCCACCGCCGGATATATACCCAGCTCCGACAGCGGACGGCTCAGCACTGTCGTTGCGTCCAGGTGGGCAAAGGTTGTCGCCGGCGCGGGGTCCGTCAAATCGTCCGCCGGCACATACACCGCCTGCACGCTGGTCACTGATCCCTTGTTCGTCGACGTGATGCGCTCCTGCAGCTCGCCCATCTCCGTCGCCAGGTTCGGCTGGTAGCCCACCGCGGAAGGCATGCGGCCCAGCAGCGTGGACACCTCTGACCCCGCCTGCGTAAACCGGAAAATGTTGTCGATGAACAGCAGCGTGTCTGACCCTTCCACGTCACGGAAATACTCGGCCACCGTCAGTCCCGTCAGCGCCACCCGCAAGCGCGCGCCCGGCGGCTCGGTCATCTGGCCGTACACCAGCGCGGACTTCGATTCCTCCCACTTGCCCGGATGAATCACGCCCGACTCGGTCATCTCCAGCCACAGATCGTTGCCTTCGCGCGTCCGCTCGCCCACGCCGGCAAACACGCTGTAGCCGCCGTGGTTCTTCGCCACGTTGTTGATCAGTTCCATGATGACGACCGTCTTGCCCACGCCCGCGCCGCCGAACAGGCCAATCTTGCCGCCTTTCAAAAACGGCTGGATCAGGTCAATCACCTTGATGCCCGTCTCGAACATCTCCTCGCTCGTCGCCTGCTCGTCGAACAGCGGCGCCGGACGATGGATGGGCATGCGCATCTTCTCGCCGATGGGTCCCAGCCCGTCCACCGGCTCGCCAATCACGTTGATCACGCGGCCCAGCGTCTGCTTGCCCACCGGCACGCGGATCTGCCCGCCCGTGTCCACGGCCTTCATCCCGCGCACCATGCCCTCGGTCGCTTCCATCGCCACCGTACGCACGCGGCCCTCGCCCAGGTGCTGCTGCACTTCAAGAATCACGCTGATCGGCGTGGGCACATCAAAGCCCTCGCTGGTCACGCGCAGCGCCTGGTAAATCGGCGGCATCGTCGCCTCTTCAAACTGCACGTCCACCGCCGGACCGGAAATCTGAATCACTTTGCCGATATTTTCTGCCATCGTCTCTTTCCCTTTTTAGAGCGCCGCCGCTCCGCTCACAATCTCAATAATTTCCTTGGTAATTGCCGCCTGCCGCACGCGGTTCATGTGTAGCGTCAGTGCGTCAATCATTTCTGAAGCGTTGTTGGTCGCCGAATCCATCGCCGTCATGCGCGCCGCATGCTCGGCCGCGACCGACTCCGCCATCGCGTGAAAGAGCATTGACGCAACATACCGCGGAATCAGCCCCGCGAACAGCTCTTCGGCCGGCTGATCGTAGATGTAATCCACTTCGCTCGTCCCGAATTTCTTCGCTTCCTCGTCGGCTTCGTGCGTGTCCGCGGGCTCCAGATCAATGCCCGCGCTCGCCGCCGCTTCGGCCGCCCGCTCGCGCTCCTCCGGGGTAAACTCGCGCGCCCCTGCAATCTCCGTCGCGCCAATCTGGATCAGCGGCAGCAGCTTTTCCACCACCAGCCGCTGCGAGATCACGCTCTTGAACTCGTTGTAGACAACGTAGACCGCGTCGATCTCCTCGCGCACATACCGCGCGATGATGCTCTCGGCCAGTTTGAAGACCCGCCCGGCCTCCAGCTTCTCCAGCATGCCCGGATGGTCGCCCGTCACTTCCACGCGCGCCCTGCGCTCGCGCACTTTGTGCTCATGGCCTTCGGCGTTTTGCGTCTCCGCATACACCGCCGCCGGATACCGCCGCCGCATCTGGTCGCGGCCCTTGCGGCCCACAGCCTCGACATCAATTTCCTTCTCTGGATTCGCATCGATGTACTGATACGCCGTCTTCAGGATGTTCGCGTTGAACGCGCCCGCAAAACCCTTGTCGCCGCTCACCACCACCAGCAGCACGCGCTTCTCCGGCCGCGTGAGGAACAAGGGATGCCGTAGATTACCGGTCAGCGGATCAAACACCTCGATGCGCCGCGTCAGGGACTCCAGCACGCTCGTAATCATCTTCGCGTAGGGTCGCGCCGCCAGCGCGCGCTCCTGCGCACGGCGCAATTTCGCCGCCGAGACCATCTTCATGGCCTTGGTAATCTGCCGCGTGTTTTTCACGCTGCGGATGCGCCGCCGTAAATCGAGGACATTTGCCATTCGTCAGTTCTCAGTCGCCTTTTTCACGCCGTGGCCGCGGCCATCTCCGCCGCAAATCCCGCTTTGTATTCCTTCAGCGCCGCATGCATCTTCTCGCGCATTTCATCGTCAAGCTGGCGCTTTTTCGTCAACTCTTCCATCAGCGGCCCCTGCGTCACCTCAAAGTACTTGTGCAGTCCGTCCTCAAACGTGCGAACCTCGCTCACCTGCAGGTCGTCCAGATAGCCCTGCGTGCCCGCGAACAGCGCCACCACCTGCTGCTGCCACGTCAGCGGATGGAACTGCGGCTGCTTCAGGAGCTCCGTCAGCCGCTGGCCGCGATTCAACTGCTTTTGCGTCAGCGGGTCAAGGTCCGAACCAAACTGCGCAAAAGCTGCCAACTCGCGATACTGCGCCAGGTCCAGCTTCAGCGTCGAGCCCACCTGCTTCACCGCCTTGATGGCCGCCGAAAAGCCCACGCGCGAAACCGAAAGTCCCACGTTCACCGCGGGCCGCACGCCGGAGTTGAACAGATCAGTCTCCAAAAAAATCTGTCCGTCGGTAATCGAAATCACGTTCGTCGGAATGTAAGCCGAAACGTCGCCCGCCTGCGTCTCAATCACCGGCAGCGCAGTCAGCGATCCGCCGCCTTTTTCCTTGCTCAGCTTGGCCGAGCGCTCCAGCAGCCGCGAGTGCAGATAGAACACGTCGCCGGGATACGCCTCGCGGCCCGGCGGACGCCTCAGCAGCAGCGAAATCTCGCGGTAGGCCATCGCATGCTTTGAAAGATCGTCGTAAATCACCAGCGCATGTCTGCCCGAGTCGCGGAAGTACTCGCCCAGCGCCGTTGCCGCATAGGGCGCAAGATACAGCATCGGCGCGGGCTCTGACGCCGACGCGGCCACCACAATCGTGTGCCCCATCGCGCCCGCCTCGGTCAGCGTCTGCACCACCTGCGCAATCGACGACCGCTTCTGCCCGATCGCGCAATAGATGCAGATCAGATCGTTCTTCTGGTTGTTGATGATCGTGTCCAGCGCCACGGCAGTCTTGCCCGTCTGCCGGTCGCCGATAATCAGCTCGCGCTGTCCGCGGCCAATCGGAATCATCGCGTCGATCGCTTTCAAGCCCGTCGCCATCGGCTCGCGCACCGGCTGACGGTCGATAATTCCCGGCGCCAGCCGCTCCACCGGCAGCAGATCCGTCGTCGCAATCGGGCCCTTGTCGTCAATCGGCGCGCCCAGCGCATTCACCACGCGCCCAATCATCGCGTTGCCCACCGGCACGCTCAGAATCTTGCCCGTGCGCTTCACCTCGTCGCCTTCGCTCAGCTCGGTGTAGTCGCCCAGAATCACCGCGCCCACCTGGTCTTCCTCCAGGCTCAGCGCCAGCCCCGCCACGCCGTGCGGAAAGCTCAGCAGCTCGCCGGCCATCACCTTGTCCAGCCCGTGCAGGCGCGCAATGCCGTCGCCCAGGGACGTAATCGTCCCCACCTCGTCCACCTGCACCTTCGCGTCGTAGTTCGCGATCTGTTCGCGAAGCAGTTGCGTAATCTCGTCAGCCTTGATCTGAGCCATCGTTGCTCTTCCTTCTTCGTTCTAACATCCTGCCTGCTTGTCGTCGCGAAAGGCGTTCAGCCCTCCACCAGCGTGTCCTTCAGTCTCTCCAGCCTTCCGCGCACCGATCCGTCATACACCGTGGAGCCGATGCGAACCACCGTGCCCCCCAGAATCGATGTGTCGGTCTTGAAGCTGGCCTCCACCTTCGCGCCCGCCAGCCGGCCCACGCCTTCCACCAGCTCCGCGCGTTCCCCGGCGCTCAACTCCCGCGCCGTCACAATCTCCGCCTGCTTCACGCCCATCCGCTCGCGCAGCTCCTGGCGCCAGGCCTCGGCCACCGCGTGAATCTCCCCAATCCGGTCGTTGTCAATCAGCACCGCGATCAGGTTCCTCAGCTCCTTCTGCATGCCCAGCTTCTTGTTCAGCGTGTCCAGAAATCCCACCTTCTGCGCCGCGGCCACCGCCGGATTGGTGAAAAACTTTTGCAACTCCTCGCTGCCGTCCCACGTCGCCTCGAAATCTGCCAGTTGCTTGTCCAGCTCGGTGGAGTTCAACTTCGCCGCCGTCACCACTTCCAAAAACGCGCGCGCATACCGGGAGACAAAGGCGGCCATTTAGTTCCGTCCTCCGTTCGCGGGGTTTGCGGTGTCGCGCACAAATTCCGCAATCAATTCCCGGTCGCTTTCCGCCGTCAGCTTCAACTGCCTGGCCGCCTGCTCAATCGCCAGGTCCGCCGCAAACTGCCTCAAACCGCGCCGCGCATGTCCCGCAGCCGCCGCAATCTCCTGCTCGGCGCCGGCCACAATCCGTCCACTTTCTTCTTCCATCGCGGCCTTCACGCGCGCCTCGTCCCGCTTCAGCTCCTCTTCCATGCCGGCGCGCATCGTCGCAATCTCTTCGTCCAGCCTGGCCAGTTGCGCTTCCACCGCGCTCAGCCGTGCCCCCGCGTCTTCGGTCATCTTCCGCGCGGTCTCAAGTCTATGGCTCAGTGTTACCTTTCTCTGCCGCAGCATCTTGGGCAGAATACGACCCAGCGGAATCCCGATGCCCAACGCCAGAATCAGAAAATTCAGCGCCAGAAAAATCTCGTCCGCCGCGCGCAGGCTCAAATGCAACGTCCGCGCAATGGTCTTCACCACCGGCGCATGCAGATACTGGTCCTCTTCCTCGGGGTCGGAGCTTTCTGGCGACTCGCTCTTTGCCGCGCCCGCCGTTTGTCCGCCCGCTGTCGCTGCCGCCGGAGCAGAAGCCTGACCCGCCGCCTGTCCAGCTGACGTTGACTGCGCACGCAACCCTGCCGTCGCCAGGGCCACAAACAGCGCCACCGCCAGCACACTCACCCAAACCCGCATCCAGACCCGCGCCAACCCTCGCGACCTCACCCTTGTCCCAGCCCTTGACTCGTTCAACGGGAACCCCCGGCCGTGGCCGGCATCACCGCGCGAACCACCTGGCTGGCAAGCTCTGCCGCCATACCTTCGATCGTCTGCCGGGCCTTCGCCGTCTCACCCTCCAGCTCGGCTCGCGCGCCCGCAACCCGCTCGCTTGCTGCGTGGCGCGCAGCCTCCAGCGCCGCATCGCGTTCCGCGCCCCACTGTTTCAGCCTCTGGTCACGCGACTTCATCAGCTCGGCCCGCGCCTGGCGCAGCTTCTCGGCATATTCGGCCGCCCGCGCTTCCGCTCTGGCAATCGCCTGCCCGGCGGCTTCCATTGCGCCGTCCGTGCGTGTGCGCCGCTCCTTCAGCGTCGCTGTCAGCGGCTTCTGCACCAGAAACTGGTAGCACACCACCAACACCAGAAACAGCAGAGCGGTCGGTGCCGAGGCCAGGAACAATGCCCCTAGTTCTTGAAAGATTTCATGCATACGTCTTCCGGGCGCTACAGGCGGTCAAATGCGATCTTCCATCGCGGATGGAACACCTCTTTGTATCAGGCGGAAAATACAGTAGTCAACGCGATTGGAACCGTTTCGTTGCGGGATCGTGACTGCGGTCACAGAACCCTCTGCGGGCTCAAAAAAGAACTTGATTTCCCCTGGATTGGTCCTACACTAAGGATACCACCCAGACCCGGTTCAGGGTCCGGCGGGCAGTCGACTCCGGGAAGTCCTTCCACTCCCGCTCTCGGCTGCCCGCTTCTTCGTTTCAGACCGTTTTCCCTCACCCGCGGCCCGACC
>JBAUEO010000042.1:0-54673 GCA_049678625.1 Occallatibacter sp.
GGCAGCAGTTGAGCGGCGTGATCAATGCGAGCAACAAGGGTTCGACGACGCTGCGCAACGGGCCGGATGTTTCGGCGAATGCGAACTTCACCTTCTATGTGTGCGCGGATCAGACGACGTGCACGGCGAATGACTACGGCGGCACCAGCTTTGCGGCACCGATGTGGGCGGGGTACATTGCACTGGTGAACCAGCAGCTTGCGATCAACGGCGCATCGCAGGGCATCGGGTTCATCAATCCGACGATCTACAACCAGAACGTGGGATCGGGCTACGCGGCGAACTTCCACGACATCACGAGCGGGACCTCAGGCAGCTACTCGGCGGTGACGGGCTATGACCTGGTGACCGGCTGGGGCAGCCCGAACGCGGGCCTGATGGCAGCGCTGACAGGCGGCGGCGGCACGACAACCGCCAGCTTTACGCTGTCGAATTCGGGTGGTCCGACGATCCAGGCAGGCAGTCAGGGGTCGGCGACGATCACTGACGCGATTACCAACGGCCCGCTCTCTTCGACAGTGGCGTTGTCGGAGACGGGGATTCCGTCCGGCTGGAGTTACACCTTCAATCCAACCTCGCTGTCCAGCAGCACGAATTCGTCCTCCCAGCTAACGATCACAGTGCCATCCGGCTCCAGTGCAAACTCGTATCCGATTACGGTGACCGGCGTGACGACGGGGACCGGCGGGGCCACGGAGACGACGAACTTCAACCTGACGGTGACCGCGCCTAGCGCGGACTTTGGGATCAGCGCAGGTTCGGCGATGACCGTCACGGATAACTCGTCGAGCAGCGAGTCGGTGACCATCTCGCCGATCAACGAGTTCAGCTCATCGGTGAGTCTGTCGGCGACGGTTTCGGGGTCGGGCGTTTCGGCCACCATCAGCCCTTCGACGATTGCGGGCGGGAGCGGCATATCCACCATGACGGTGAAGGCCACCCGGAGGGCCGCGACGGGAGCCCGTACGCTGACCATTACGGCGACCGGAGGCGGCAAGACGCACACAGCCATGGTGAGTGTCACGGTTGTGAAATCCGCGAGCAAGTAACAGGCGTTGCGAAAGGCCGATTTACCGGAGAGCCCGGGCCGACGAGGTCCGGGCTTTCTGCGTTTGCCGGATTGCGGAAGCACTTGGCGAAGCGGGGCCGGAGCGCGTAGGGTGATGGGCAACGTTTGCAACCGGGTTCGCAACCGGGTTTGCATCCGGCCTCACGGAGACTCCAACGGCAATGGATAATCCTGCATTGAAGAAGACGCCGTTTCAGCGTCTGGTTTCGCTTGACGCGGCGCGCGGCATCACGATCGCGTTCATGATCATGGTGAACAACAACGGCGGCGAGGGCTCGTGGCGCTTTATGAACCACGCGGTGTGGAACGGACTGACGCCGACGGACCTTGTTTTCCCCACCTTCGTATTCGTGGTGGGCGTTTCGGTGGTCTTCTCCACAGAGGCGCGGCTGGCCAAGGGCGCGACGAAGGCCATGCTGGCGCGGCACACCGTGCAGCGCGCGGTCATCCTCATTCTCTTCGGCATTGTGGTGAACAGCTTTCCGTTTTTTGCGCTCGATCACATGCGCTTTTACGGCGTGCTGCAGAGGATCGGCATCTGCTATCTCGTGGTGGGACTGTTCTACCTGTGGGACAGCCGCGCGTGGACCAAGGGGTTGGCGCTGGCGGCGGCGCTGGTGGGCTACTGGGTGCTGGTGCGCTGGGTGCCGATTCCCGGCGTGGGCATGCCGGGGCGCGATGTGCCCTTCATGGACATGACGCAGAACCTGGTGAGCTGGGTGGACCGGCACCTGTTCCCCTATCACTTGTATCTCTACGCGCCGCTGCACAATGTGCGCGACCCGGAAGGGCTGCTGAGCGACATTCCCGCAATCGGAACGGCGCTGATCGGCGTGCTGACGGGGCTTTGGCTGCGTACCGGGCGCGCGGTGAAGGCGAAGGCGCTGGGCATGCTGGCGGCAGCGTTGGCCAGCCTGGCGCTGGGCTACCTGTGGTCGCTCGAGTTCCCGCTGAACAAGAACATGTGGACGAGCTCCTATGTGCTGGTGGCGGCGGGCTACTCGCTGCTGCTGCTCGCGCTGTGCTATTGGGCCGTGGAGGTGATGGACTGGCGCAGGGGGTGGACCTATGTGTGGCTGGTTTTCGGCTCGAACGCGATTACGGCGTACATGATCAGCGAGCTGGGCGGCGACCTGCTTTGGTCAGTGAAGCGAACCGCGACGGGCGGCGTGACAATCAGCTCGAACAACCATCTGGCGGCGTGGGAGCCCGGCTTTTTCCAGAGCACCTTCGCGCATATTCCCAATCCGCACTGGGCGGCGTTTGCGTATTCGGTCACGTTCACCGCGCTGTGCTTTCTGCCGGTGTGGGTGATGTACCGGAAGAAGATCTTCTTGAAGGTGTGACGGCAGGCTGACGCAGGCCTCAGCGGCGGACAGCCGTCCTACGCGACGGGCTGGGACTTGACGGGATGCTTGACAGGGCGGAAGAGCCAGAGGTTGAGCAGGAGGAAGAGCACTCCGCCGACCGTGAACTTGAGCCAGTTGTGCGCGTGCGAAGGCGAGAAAAAGCCTTCGAGCGTTCCGGCAATCACCAGCAGGGGAATGATGCCGGAGACCAGTCGCGTGGCCTCCAGGCCGCCCTGTGCGACGGAGTCTTTCCAGCGGAGATGGCCGGGGAAGAGCATCGCGTAGCCGAGGCGGAAGCCCGCGCCGCCGGCGATGAAGATGGAAGGCAGCTCCAGCGAGCCGTGGGGCGCGACAAAACTCCAGAGGGCAAGCGACATGCCGTAATGGTGGCAGGCCGCGCCGATGACGCCCAGCATCATGCCGTTGGTGTAAAGAAACCAGAATGTGCCCAGGCCGAAAAGAATGCCGCTGGCAAAGGTGACAAAGGTGACGGTGAGGTTGTTGGTCATGATGAAGCTGGAGGCCATGGGCGCGACGCTGACCACGGACTGGGTCCACATCTGGTGGCGCTCCATGGTGGCAATCATGGCGGGGCCCACGTAATGGCGCATAAAGGCCGGGTGGGTGCTGGTGACGACGGCTCCCAGCGTGCCCCAGGCCACGGAAACCACCAGAGCGGCGAAGACGAAAGAGAACTGCCGCTGGAAAATGGCCGGGTAGTCGTCGCGCAGGAAACGGAAGAGCGTGGCCAGGCTCGTCTTGCGGCGCGAATACATGATATGGTGGGCCCGAGCCAGCAATTGATTCACGTGTTCGGCGTAGGTGCGCGCGGTGGGGTCCTGGCGCAGGACGGAGATGTCGGCGGCGACCTGGCGGTAAAGCAGGGCCATCTCCTGCAACTCCGCACGGGAGAGCTGACCCAGACCGGACTGGTCCGATTGCGCGAGCAGGGCGGCCAGGCGTTCCCAGTGGGGACGGCGTTTGCCCAGCCATTGGTTGGAAAGGATGGAGGTCATGGAATCGGCTTCAGACCAGCGTTCAGACCAGCTTAGCATCGATACGCCGGAACTGGTGGCGATTGAAATGCCGCTGGCCGGCCTGGGCAGCCGCTTTATCGCGCTGCTGATCGATACGCTGATCTGGTTCGCGGGCCTTTTCGTGCTGAGCCTGCTGCTATGGGCAATCGGGCCGGCGGTGCTGCGGTTCAACAAGCTTTCTTATGAGTGGACGGTGGCGCTGTTCACGCTGGCCATCTTCCTGCTGAACTGGGGCTACTTCACGCTCTTTGAGGCCTACTGGAACGGGCGCACGCCGGGCAAGCGCGTGGCCCACATTCGCGTGATTCAGCGGACGGGGCGGGCCATCGGGCTGTTCGAGTCGATGGCGCGCAATTTTATCCGCTACATTGACATGATTCCCTTCTGCTATGCGGTGGGGGTGGTGGCCATGTTCTCGACCAAACAGCACCAGCGGCTGGGCGACCTGGCGGCGGGCACGCTGGTGGTGCGCGACCGCGTGCAGGAGGTTCCACTCTGGGGCGAGAGCGGCGCGCGCACCTTCACGGCGTCGGCCATTCCGCTTGGCACGGCGATTCCTGAGCCGCATTTTGCAGTCACCTTGCCGGCGGTGAGCGTGGCCCGGCTGAGCGCGACGGACCTGGAGGTGCTGGAAGGATTTTTCGCGCGGCGGCTTGACCTGCCCGACGAGACGCGGCGGCTGCTGGGCGGCCGGATTGCCGAGGCCATCCGCGCCAAGTCCGGGCTTGAACCTCCGCCGGACACAAGCACGGAAACCTTTCTGGAAGCGGTGGCGCGCGATCTGCGCGACGTGGCGCGCATGGGCTGAAGGGCGCTGGGCAACTCCAGGACTGCGCACGTTCCAAGGCCGGCAAACTCCAGTCCGCGTCAGGCTTTGCGGTGCGCGCGCGGGAGGGAATTGCTGAGAGGCTTCCGTCGCGGGCGCAATTCCCACAGCGGACTTTACGGGCCGGGAAGTTGTTTGGCGCTGCGGCGCACCTGCCAGCAGGGATTGAGTCCGTCCTGCGGAAAGAGCGAGACGGCGCAGCGAAGGTTGGAGTCGCCGAGGTAGTCGTACTCGGTTTTGCTGCCCTTCAGCGGAATGTTCACGAACTGGTTCACGTTGACGCCTTGCGTGGGCGAGCCGCGCATGCGGTAAACGGCCCAGTCGCCGAAGTAAAGCGCAATGAAGAGCGTGGCGGCGGCGATGAGGATGCGGCGGAGCCAGCGGCGAATCATACGAATGGCTCTAGCGTACCTGAAGTGCGGCGTGCGGCGAAGCGGAGAATCAGGAATTGCGCGCGGAGACGGCGGCAGGCCGCGGCGCATCCTGGAGCGTGACCAGCCGCTGCGGCGCGCAACAGGCGCGGTGGAAGCGGGCCAGGTCAGCTTGCATGCGGCGGTCGTCGCGGAGCGAACGGAGCGTAGCGGCCAGGATAGCCGCGGCTCCGGCGTCCGCCGGCGTCACGATGCGGTAGTGCATCCATTTGCCTTCGCGGCGCGCGTGGACAATGCCGGCGCGGCGCAGGTAGGCCAGATGGCGCGAGATTTTGGGCTGGCTTTGGTCGAGAATCTCCACAAAGTAGCAGACGCAGACCTCGCGGCCGGCCATCAGGTTCAGCAGGCGCAGGCGGGTGGGGTCAGCCAGCGCGGCAAAGAGCGTGGCGAGGGCGATGGGATTGCGGGTCCGTCTCACGCAGCGATTATATACGCATTGACAGATGTGAGGAAAGGGAAATATATTTGCATGAGCGTATATGAAAGAGGGTGAAATGGACACGAAGGACATGGTGCGGGAGAAATATGGCGCGGCAGCCAGGCAGGTGAGTGAAACGGGCGTGACCGCCTGCTGCACGCCGGATTTCACCTGCTGCGATCCGGTGACGGTGAATCTTTACAGCGAGAAGGAAACCAGCGGGCTGCCTGAAAATGCGGTTCGCGCCTCGCTGGGCTGTGGCAATCCGACGGCGCTGATCGATTTGAAGCCCGGCGAGACGGTGCTGGACCTGGGCTCTGGCGGCGGCATTGATGTGCTGCTTTCCGCACGGCGCGTGGGGCCCACGGGCAAGGCCTACGGGCTGGACATGACGGACGAAATGCTGGCGTTGGCGCGCGAGAATCAGCGCCAGGCGGGCGTGGAGAACGTGGAGTTCCTGAAGGGCGAAATGGAGAATATCCCGCTGCCCGATGCAAGCGTGGATGTTGTGATCTCAAATTGCGTCATCAATCTTTCCACCGACAAGGGCCGCGTGTTACGCGAGGCCTTTCGCGTGCTGAAGCCGGGCGGTCGGTTTGCGGTTTCAGACGTGGTGGCGCGCGGCGATGTGCCGGAGCCGGTGCGCAAAAGCATGGCGCTGTGGGTGGGTTGCATTGCGGGCGCGCTGGAGGAAGGTGAGTATCGCGCGAAACTTGCGGCCGCGGGCTTTGCCGAGATTACCGTGGAGCCGACGCGCGTGTATGAAGTGGCGGACGCGCGGAGATTTCTGGAAGATGCCGGCGTGGACGTGGATGCGATTGCCACGCAGGCCGCGGGCTCGCTGATGAGCGCGTTTGTGCGCGCCACAAAGCCGGAGGCAGAATGTTGTGCGCCCGGGTGCTGCGGAAACTGAAGAAAGGAAACGACGATGCAGAAGCCTTACAACGTGCTGGTGCTGTGCACCGGCAACTCGGCGCGCAGCATCATGGGCGAGGCGCTGTTCAACACCCTTGGCGCGGGGCGATTCAGGGCCTTCAGCGCGGGCAGCCATCCGACGGGGCGCGTGAACCCGTTTGCAGTCGAGCTGGTGCGTGGGCTGGGCTACCCGACGGAGAGCTTGCGCAACAAGAGCTGGGAGGAATTTGCGAAAGCAGACGCGCCGAAGCTGGATTTTGTCATCACGGTGTGCGACAAGGCGGCGGGCGAAATGTGTCCGTTGTGGCCGGGCAAGCCGGTCACGGCGCATTGGGGCTTTCCTGACCCAGCGGCGGTGCAGGGCACGTACGAAGAGAAGCGCGCGGCCTTCGCGCACACGCTGCAGCAGATGCGCCGTCGCGTGGAGCTGTTTCTGGCGCTGCCGGTGGAGACGCTGGATCGGCTCTCGCTGGAAGCGAAGATGCGCGCAATCGGCAGGGAGCCGCTGTAAGACACAAGAGCGAAAGGGCCGGAAACGCGCGCGGAGTTCCCGGCCCGATGCGATGCCGCGGGTCTGGTTCGTGTTCAGGCTTTGACGGATGCGGCGCGCGGGGATACGCCGCTGAGTTCGGCGGCGCGGGCCTCAGCGTAAGCGGCTGCGCCCAGCACGGCGGCGCGGCTTTCCAAAATCACGCGGACCGGCGTGTTGATGAGCAGTTGACTCAGGCGGCCTTTGTCAGTGAATGCCTTCATGAAGGTGCCGTCTTTCAGTTTCTCAAGGATGCGCGGCGCGATGCCGCCGCCGATGTAGAGGCCGCCAACGGAGAGAATCTTCAGGGTGAGGTTGCCGGCCTCCGCGCCGTAGGAAGAGACGAACATGTCGAGCGCCTTCTCGCAGATTTCGCTCTTCGCGGCCAGCGCCATCTCGGTAATCACCGCATTCGGATCTTCCTCGGCAATGCGCGCGGCCAGCGATGCGGGCTCGTCCAAGCCGCGCACTTCGCGCAGAAACTCGTAGACGTTGGTCAGGCCCATGCCGCTGATGACGCGCTCATAGCTGATGCGGCCGTTGTACTTTTGCTTGAGGAAGCGGAGCAGATCAATCTCGTCCTCGTTGCGCGGGGCAAAATCGGAGTGGCCGCCCTCGGAGGGGTAGGGTGTGTGCAGTCGTCCGTTCCAGGGCAGGTAACACTCGCCCAGCCCGGTGCCCGCGGAGATGAGCGCGCGGTTGCCAATCTGGCTGGGGTCGCCCCCGCTCAGGGTGTAAATCTGGTCGCCGGAGAGCTCGGCGATGCCGTAGCCGTTGGCCTCAAGGTCATTGATGAGGAAGACGTGCTGGATGCCGAGGTTGGCTTGCAGCTCGCGGCTGTCGAGCGTCCACGGCAGGTTGGTCAGGCGCAGGCGGCCATCGCGCACCGGGCCGGGCACGCCGAAGCAGGCCGCGGAGACTTTGTCCGCGCCCAGGAACTCCTTCACGATGGCTTCCAGGCCCGCGTATTCCCTGGCCGGGAAGCGCTCCTCGCGCGCATGGCCCAGTTTTCCGTTGTTGAAGTCGTACAGCGCCAGGTGAACCTTGGTGCCGCCTACGTCGCCTGCCAGAATCATCGTTCCCTCTCCAAAATCCCGCGGCCTTCGCCATCGGTTGGGGGCAGAAGAGCAGCAGCGGCTTTATCCAGAACCAGAGTGAGTATACCGCCTGAGGGCCAGATGAGTTGACTGGGCAGCCGCTCCGGATCGCGCGGCCCGAGGAAGACTTCCTGGAGCGCGACGGCCTTGTCCGCGCCGCCGATGAGGAAGAAGACCGAGGCCGCCTGATTGATGACCGGCCAGGTGAGCGTGATGCGCCAGGCGTCCTTATTCTGGACGTGGTTGGCGACCGCGAGCCGGCCCAGTTCATGGATGGCGGCTGTGTGCGGGAAGAGCGAGGCGGTGTGGCCGTCCGGGCCCATGCCCAGCGCGACGAGGTTAAAGCGCGGCGTCTCGGCGCCTTCGAGGCGAAAGCTGTTGCGCAGCTCGGACTCGTAGCGCGCGGCGGCGACCTCGGGCTCCAGTTCGCCTTCCATGCGGTGGATGCGCTCGGGCGGGAGCGGAACGTGGTCGAGCATTGCTTCGCGCGTCATGCGGTAGTTGCTGTCGGCGTCGCCGGGAGGCACGCAGCGCTCGTCCACCCAGTAAAGGTCGAGCTTGTCCCACGGCATGCGCGCGCGAAAGGGCTTTGCCGGGTCGGCGAGAAGCTGAAAGGCGGCTTTCGGCGTGGAGCCGCCGCTGATGGCGATGCGGGCGCGGCCACGCGCTGCGGCTGCCTGCGCGGTGACCTGGGTGAAGTGCTCGGCCACGGCCTCGGCCAGCACGTCGGCGTCAGAAACAACGCGATATTCAATGCGGAGCTTGGGCATTGCGGGAATCTCCCCTCTGCTTTCTACGTTAAATGGGCGGAATGGAGAAGGTGGCGCAAGAGCGCGCACAGAGTGCAGCGGAGGCAGCCGGCTCAGCGGCCGATGTAGTCGCGGTACTGCAATTCCAGCACGCCGGCGGCGCGGGCCAGGGCGAGCTTGGAAAGATTGCAGCGGTAAAGGCTCTCCACCATGTTGTTCTCCGCGCTCGCCAGCCGAGCCTGCGCGACCACCAGAGGCAGATTGTTGTCCACGCCGGCATGCACGCGATCGGTTTCGTCGCTCAGCGCCTGCGTGGCCAGGTCCACGTTGGAGCGGGCCACGGCAATGAGTTTCTGATTGGCGGACACGTCGAGCAGCGCGTCGCGCACCTGCACATCAATGTGGTTGCGCAGGTCGGCGAGCTGGGCTTCGGCGGATTCGAGTTGAGCTTTGGATGCGTCCTCGTTGCCGCGCAATCCGGCCTCGCGAAAGAGGGGAAGGCTAAGCGTGCCCACGGCGGCAAAAGTTCCGTGGGTGCCCGCGCCGTTGACCGTTTCCGGGCCCCAGTAGCCTTTGAACTTGAGCGAGGGCAGGCGCTGAGCGCGATAGGCCTGGTGCACGGCGCGCAGTTCGACGACCTGGTTTTGTAGATTCTGGTAGTCCTGGCGGCTGCGGTAGGCCAGCGCGCGCACCTCGGCGGGGGTTTGCTCGGTCAGGTCGCTGTAAGGTGCGGGGTCAGTGAGCACAATGTCGCGGCCGGGGTCGATGCCAATTTCGCGCTTGAGCAGAATCAGGTCCTTCTCGTGCGCGTTTTGCGCGGCCAGCAGCGCCTGCTGCTGCGACTGAAATTGCACGCGGGCACGAAGCTCATCCAGATTCGAAGCGGTGCCGGCCACGTGCGCGTCCTGCGCATTTCTCAGGGCAAGTTTGTCTGCGGCAAGCTGCGCCGTGGCGTTGTCTGTCTCGCTGCCGGCGGCGATGGCGTGCAGGTAGGCCGAGGCCACCTGCTGGACGACCTCGCCGCGCGCCGACATCTTTGCGAAATAGGCCACGCGCTCGGCGGCTCCTGCGGCCTTCCATCCGGCGATGACCGGGCCGGAGAAAAGCGTCTGCTCAAAGGTGAGCGAGCCCTGGGTCAGGTCGTCGCGCGTGATGAAGGAAAGCCCGGCGGGCAGTTGGCCGCCGGGAAAGTTCGAGCCAAAACTCGAAAGCACGCCGGAGTTGAAGCCCTGCGCGGCAAGGTTGTGCTGGTAGTAGCCCGTCCCGCCCTCGAGCGAAATGGTGGGCAGGAACTCCTGTAGCGCCTGGTTCTTTTCGCCCTTCAAAATCTTCTCGTCGTTCTCGGCTTCTTTCAGGCCCAGGTTGTTCGTCAAGCCCATCTGAATGGCCCCGTCGAGCGAGAGGCGGAGGGCATCGCCGCCGGCCATCTGCACAGTGACGCTGCCGAAATACGGGTTCTGCGCCGAAGAGGGGTTGGGCATCTGCGCATGCGCCGTTGTGACCACGACCAACGCCGCCAAAGCAACGGCGAAGACCCACCACGCGGCGCGGCGCGGTCGCGGAAAAAGCTGCTGCGCACGATTTCCTTGATGCTTCACATCCATCATTGTTTCAGATGATCGAGCGGGCGCGAGGATTCCGCCGAACGGGAGGAAAAGCGGCGGAAAAAGGCGACGACGGTCCCAGAGAGCAGCGCCCCGGGCCGCGACGGACCCAGGGGCGCCTGCCGCGCGAGCGGGGTTATTCCTCTTCTTCATCCACGGGCCGCTTGGCGTTGGCCAGAATTTTTTCGGCCACGGCCTGCGGGACCACATCGTAGTGGTTCATCTCCATGTGGTAACTGCCCTTGCCCTGCGTCATGGAGGTGAGCAGCGTGCCGTAGGTCAGCATTTCGGCCATGGGCACTTCAGCGTTGATGAGGGTGGTGCGGCCCCTGGTTTCCATGCCCTGCACGCGGCCTCGGCGGCTGTTCAGGTCGCCCATCAGCGTTCCGGCAAAGTCGTCGGGCGCTTCGATTTCGACCTTCATAATGGGCTCCAGCAGGCAGGCCTTGGCCTGCTCCATGCACTTGCGGAAGGCGATGCGGCCGGCCATCTTGAACGACATTTCGTTCGAGTCCACATCGTGATAACTGCCGTCGTAGACCGTCACTTTGAAGTCCACCACCGGATAACCCGCCAGATAGCCGCGCGCCGCCGACTCGACGATGCCCTTCTCCACGGCGGGCACAAACTGCCGCGGAATGGAGCCGCCGAAAATTTCATTCGAAAACTGGAAGCCGCCGCCGCGAGTCAGCGGTTCCATGCGGATTTTGCAATCGCCGAATTGTCCGTGGCCGCCGGTCTGCTTCTTGTGGCGGCCCTGCGCGTCCGCCCGGCCGCGGATGGTTTCGCGATAAGGGACCTTGGGCGCTTTCAGCGTCACCTCGGCGTGGTAGCGCTTCTTGAGCCGCGAGACGATGGCCTCAATGTGCTGCTGGCCCGCGCCCGCGATGAGGAACTCGTTCGTCATCGGGTCGCGATAAAAGCGGATGAGCAGGTCCTCTTCCATCAGCTTGTGGATGGCCGGCGCAAGCTTGTCCTCGTCGGCGCGGCTTTTGGGCTCGATGGCATAGGTCATCGCCGGCTCGGGCAGCACGGTCAGCTCGACCTGCACGTCAAAGCCCTTGGGGCCCAGCGTGTCGCCGGTGAGCGTGTCGCGCAGCTTGGCCACTGCGCCCAGGTCTCCGGCGTGCAGCTCCGGCACTTCAACCGCCTTGCGCCCCTGCATCACGCTCAGGTGCGAAAGCCGCTCCTGCCCTCGGCGCGTGTAGTTTTCGAGGGTCGCATCATTCTTGACCACCCCGCTGATGACCTTGAAGAAGCTGATGCGCCCGGCGAAGGGGTCGGTCATGGTTTTGAAGACCACAACACCCGCGGGCTCTTCATCGCTGACCTTGCGGAAGCTGACAGCGTCGCCGCCTGCGTCGCCGTGGTCATCATCGTGTCCGTTCCCATGTCCGTTGCTGTGACCATTGCCATTTCCGGCGGCCTCAAACGCGGGCTGGCGTACGGCAATGGGCGCGCGCTCAATGGGCGCGGGCGCGTAGACCTTCAGGAAGTCGAGCAGATGGTCAGTGGCCATGTTGCCCAGGCCGCTGGTAAAGAGCACGGGGAAGATGCGGTCCTCGCGAATGGCCTCATGCAGGGCGGAGATCAGGTGCTGCTCGGGTATGGTGCCGACGGCGAAGAACTCCTCCATCAGCTCGTCCTTGCCTTCGGCAACGAGCTCAACCAGAGCCTCATGCGCGGCCTTGGCGGCGGGCGCAATCGAAGCGGGAATTTCGGCGGTGATTTTGCCGTGGCCATCGCCGCCCGGCGTGTAATGGAAGGCCTCCATCGTGACCAGGTCCACCACGCCATGGAAGCCGTCCGCGCCGGAGATGGGCATCTGCACGGGAACGCACTGCCGGCCCCAGCGCGTGTGCAAGTCCTCCACCATCGCGCTCAGCCCGTTTGCGCCGCCGGCCTTGGGGTGGTCCATCTGGTTCACCACCACGATGCGCGGAACATTGGCCTCCTCGGCATAGCGCCACACGCGCTCGGTCACCGGCTCCACGCCGTTCTGCGCGTTCACCACAAGAATGGCCGCCTCCACGGGCAGCAGCGCGGCGCGGGCTTCGTGACTGAACATATGAAAGCCCGGCGTATCCACAAGATTGATTTTCACGCCCTGCCACTCGGCAAAGGCCACGGCGTTCTGCATGGTCAGGCCGCGCGCAATCTCCTCTTCGTCGTAGGCGGTCACGGCCGTGCCGTCTGCCACGCGACCCTGCGCGGAGGTCATCTTTGAGGCATGCAGCATGGCGGCAATCAGCGTGGTCTTGCCGCTCTGCGCATGCCCCATTACAGCTACGTTGCGGATCTCACTTCCCTGGTAGGTTTTCACGGCATTTCTCCTTCATAAGTGGGAAAAAACGGGCAAGATGCAAAACGATGCGAGAGTGCGAACGGGTGCGCGAGCCGAAGCTCGCGAAAGAGCGCGGGCAGGCTGTGTTGGAATTGGGCGCGAAGCGAGTGCGGCACAGGGACTTCACCGGGGCGTCACGAAGGACGTCAATGAGTCCGGATTTTCGGGCCTGAGGGCCCGGTCTGCCGTCTTCCTCGTCCATGGGGAGAGACTCCGGCAGGCGCGGGGCGCGGGAGAGGAACCGTGCGCCGGGCGTCTTGCGTCAAGAAAGGGATGCTATCACAGGCGGAGTGTGAACGTCCTGTGACAGAGCGCACCGGGCTGGACGGGTAGCGGGACGGGCTGCACAAGCGGTTGCGGAAGCCGGCCTGTGATACAGTCCCTTTAACCCATACTTTCCCCATCCCTCAGACCTTCAAGAACCCGCACTCCGCATGAGGTGAAACCCCGGATGCCCAAGCCCGGCGGCACGGCCGACCTCCCGGTTTCCGGCGATCCCGCGCGGGAGGCCGCGCTCGGAGCCTCAGCCCTGCGCAAGGCGGGGTGGCGGCTGTTGCCCATCCTGGCCATTGGCTACGGCATGGCCTTCATGGACCGCATCAACATCAGCTTTGCCTCGCTGCGGATGAACGACGATCTGCACTTCAGCGCGACGGTTTACGGCATTGGCGCGGGGATTTTCTTCGTCGGCTACGCGCTCTGTGAGGTGCCGTCGAACCTGCTGATGCTGCGCTTCGGCGCGCGCAAGTGGCTTACCCGCATCATGTTCACCTGGGGATTGCTGGCCATGGCCATGATGCTCGTCCGCACACCGTTCGAGTTCTACACCGTCCGCCTGCTGCTGGGAATTTCTGAGGCCGGGTTTTTTCCCGGAGTCATTTATTACCTCACGCTCTGGTTTCCCGCGTCGGTACGCGGCCGCGCCATCAGCCGCTTTTATATTTCAGGCTCTCTCAGCTCCGCGGTTTCCGGCGCGCTGGCCGGGTTCCTGCTGGGGCTGAACGGCAGGCTTGGATTGACCGGATGGCAATGGCTCTTTCTGGCCGAGGGGCTGCCGACGGTGCTCTTCAGCGCCGTGGTCTTTTTCTTTCTGCCGGACTCGCCCGCGCATGCCCGCTGGCTGACCGGCGAAGAAAAAGGATGGCTTGAGCGACGGCTTTCAGAGGATGCGGCGCAGGCGCATCTGGGCCACGATGCCGGCGTGATGAAGGCCCTGCTCTCGCCCAAAGTGTGGATGATGGGCATTTTCTTCTTCTGCCTGCTTACCTGCTTTTATGGATACTCTTTCTCAGCGCCGGCGATCTTTCAAATCGCCACCGGCTGGAGCGTGACGCGGGTGGGATTCGCAATCGCCATCATCGGCGTGGCCGGGGCCGCCGCCATGCTGCTGGGCGGCTTCAGTTCTGACCGCACGGGCGAGCGCGCGCTGCATTGCATCATCCCCTGCGGCGTGATGGCCGTTTGCTTTGTGCTGGCGAGTTTCGCGCATACCGGATGGCTGGTGGTGGGCTCGATGGCGCTGATGTGGATGGCCTTTCAGGCGCTGGAGGCTCCGGCTCTGGCTTTGCCCACGCAGTTTTTGGCCGGGCCGGCCTGCGCGGCGGGCATCGCCGCCATGAACACCATCACCATGTTCAGCGGATTCCTGGGCCCTTTCTGGATGGGTCGCATGAAAGACCTGACCGGCAGCTATTGGCTTGGCCTGCGCGGGCTGGCGGTTCCCGCGATGGCCGCGGCGGGCTTCATGTTCCTGCTCACGCGCAGCCTGGCGCGGCACAAGGCGCCGCAACCCACGGCCAACCTGGCCGACGAGCCTGCGTGATGATGGATTGGTGAGCCTGGATTAAAGGCTTGCCGCCGCGGGCAGAATTTCGTCCACGTCCACCCACTGCGTGGGATAGTTGCCGGTGTAGCAGGCGGTGCAGAAGCCGTTCTTTTCGCTGCTGTCACAGCTCTTCAGCATGCCGTCGAGAGAAAGATAAGCCAGCGAATCAGCCTCAATGAAGCGGCGAATCTCGTCAACTGACTGGTTGGCCGCGATCAGGTCCTGCTTGCGCGGCGTGTCCACGCCGTAAAAGCACGGCGAAACCGTGGGCGGGCAACTGATGCGCAGGTGGACCTCTTTGGCGCCCGCGCCGCGCACCATGCGGACAATTTTTCGGCTTGTGGTTCCGCGGATGATGGAGTCGTCAATGAGCACCACGCGCTTGCCTTCGAGAAGATTGCGCACCGGGTTCAGCTTGAGCCGCACGCCAAAGTCGCGCACGCGTTGCTCGGGCTGAATAAATGTGCGGCCCACATAATGATTGCGGATGAGGCCGAAGCGGAAGGGAATGCCGCTCTCTTCGGCGTAGCCCAGTGCGGCGGTCACGCCGGAGTCGGGCACGGGAACGATGACGTCGGCCGACACGCCGGACTCGCGCGCAAGCTGGCGGCCCATCTGGTCGCGGCTTTCCTGCACCCATCGGCCGAAGATGCGGCTGTCGGGCCGCGCAAAGTAGACGTGCTCGAAGATGCAGCTCGCCCGTTCAACGCCGGAGGCAAACTGGCGGCTGGTCACGCCGTCCCCGGTCACCATCACCAGCTCGCCGGGCAGCACGTCGCGGTCAAAGTCGGCGCGCAGCAGGTCAAACGCGCAGCTCTCGCTGGCAAAGACTATGGTGTCAGGCCCGTCAGGATTGCGGATGCGGCCCATGGAAAGCGGGCGAAAGCCGCGCGGATCGCGGGCGGCAAAGATGCGGTCGCGCGTCATCATCACGATGGAAAACGCGCCCTCCACCTGCGAAAGCGAGTCGGCAATCGCGTCCACCAGTGTGCCCGCGCGCGAGTGCGCGATGAGCTGCACGATGATTTCAGAATCGGAGGTGGTCTGGAAGTAGACGCCCTCGCGTTCGAGCTTGGCGCGCAGCGTGCCCAGGTTCACCAGGTTCCCGTTGTGCGCAATCGCGATGAGGCCTTTGGTCGAATCCACGCGGATGGGCTGCGCGTTCAAGAGGGCTGAGTCGCCGGTGGTCGAGTAACGCGTGTGGCCGATGGCCATCTGGCCGGGCAGCTTTTCGAGCACATCCTCGGTGAAGATTTCGCTCACCAGGCCCATGCCCTTGATGTTGGCCAGGTGCTGCCCGTCGGCCGTGGCAATGCCCGCCGACTCCTGCCCGCGATGTTGCAAGGCGTAGAGCGCAAGATAGGCCTGCCGCGCGGCCTCCGGATGGCCGTGAATGGCGGTGACGCCGCATTCTTCGTGGAGCGTGTCACCCTCGGTGACGCGCTCCAGGGAGTAGGGACTAGCGAGTCGGGAACAGGATTCACGTTTGAGACGCTTGGACGCGTCCTCGACGCCGGGGACACCTTGAAAGAGCAGCCGGCTCATGCGGTGACCTCGCCGTGAAGAATGCATTCGAGGGCCGCGGCCCAGGGCTGACGCAGCTCGGCAACGGTTGCCGAAACAAAGGGCTGGCGATCGACGGAGATTTGCACGCGATTGCCGCCTGTCGAGCCGATGCGCGCGGCCTGAAATTCGAAGGCGTCGGCAAGTTTCTCCACTTCGTCCGCGTTGTCGCGTGCGGCAGTCACCAGCGCGGTGGAGGCTGGTTCGGCAAAAAATCCGAAGAGCGGATGCGCCATGAGCGACGGATGCTGTTCCGCGTTCGCGCCGATGCCGTGCGGGAAGGCCGCCTGCGCCAGGGCCGTGGCAATGCCGCCGTCGGCGATGTCGCGCGCCGACGAGATCAGTTTGCGCCAAGCCAGCTCGGCCAGAAGCTTGTGCAGCCGGGCCTCGGCCGCCAGGTCCAGCGTTGGAGGCGTGCCCCAGTATCCGCTGAGTACCACACGGGCAAATTCGGAGGAGCCGAAGACCGCCGTCTCCGCGCTCGCTTCCGCGTCCGTTGCGTCGGCCTCTTCCTGCACAATTGGTTCGCTCTGCAGTGCGGGCAGCGGAAACTCGCTGATGGGCGGCGTCGTAATCGGCACTTTCAAATTCGGGTCGGGCTTTTCCGGGCGCGGCATGGGCCACAGCAGCAGAATCGCATCCCCGGCCTTTTGAAAATGCGCCGGCACGGCCTTGGTCACGTCGTCCAGAATGCCCACAATGCCCAGCACCGGCGTGGGATAAATGCCCTCGCCCCTGGTCTCGTTATATAAGGATACGTTGCCGCCGGTAATGGGCGTGCCCAGCGCCGTGCAGGCCTCGGCAATGCCGTCAATGGCCGCGGAAAGTTGCGCCATAATCTCCGGCTTCTCAGGATTGCCGAAGTTGAGGCAGTTGGTGGCGGCCACCGGCGTGGCTCCCGTGCAGGCCACCTTGCGCGCGGCTTCGGCCACGGCGTGCATCGCGCCCAGCTTCGGATCGAGATAACACCAGCGCCCATTGCCGTCGAGCGCCATCGCCAGTCCGCGCTCGTGACCCGGCTTTCCGGTGCCCTTGATGCGCATCACGCCCGCTTCTCCGCCCGGCCCCTGCACCGTGTTGGTCTGCACCATGCTGTCGTACTGCTCATGCACCCAGCGCTTGCTGCACACGTTCGACGACGCCAGCAGCTTCTTCAGGTCGGCCGTGTAGTCGCGATCGCGGTTCAACTCGGCCAGTGCTTCCTCCGGCGGATCCTGCGGCACAGGCGCCTTCCACGTGCCCACGGGCCGGTGATAAAGCGGCGCATCGTCAGTCAAAGATTGATTGGGAATGTCGGCCACCAGCACGTCATGGTGCCGGATGCGCAGCCGCGGCTCGGGAACGACCGTGCCCACCATCACCGCGTCCAGCCCCCACTTGGCGAAGACCCGCAGCACCTCGCCCTCACGGCCTTTTTCGGCCACCAGCAGCATGCGCTCCTGGCTTTCCGAGAGCATGATTTCGTAGGCCGTCATGCCGGTCTCGCGCTGCGGCACGCGGTCCAGTTCCACATCCAGTCCCACGCCCCCGCGCGCGCCCATCTCGCAGGTGGAGCAGGTCAGCCCCGCCGCGCCCATGTCCTGGATGCCCACAATCGCGCCGGTCTTCATCGCCTCAAGGCAGGCCTCCAGCAGCAGCTTTTCCATGAACGGATCGCCCACCTGCACGTTGGGCCGCTTCTGCTCTGAGCCTTCCTTGAACTCCTCGCTGGCCATCGTGGCGCCGTGGATGCCGTCGCGCCCGGTCTTCGCGCCCACATAGATCACGGGGTTGCCCGCGCCGGTGGCTTTGCCATAAAAAATCTCGTCCTTGCGCACCAGGCCAAGCGCAAAGGCGTTCACCAGCGGATTGCCGCTGTAGCAGGGTTCAAACTTGGTTTCGCCGCCCAGATTCGGCACGCCAAAGCAGTTGCCGTAGCCCGCAATCCCGCTTACCACGCCTTCTACAATCGCGTGGTTCCGGGCGATGAGCCGGCGTTCTTCCGCGTCTGACTGGGAGCTTTCGACTATCGGGCCAAAGCGCAGCGAGTCCATCACGGCCAGCGGCCGCGCGCCCATGGTAAAAATGTCGCGCAGAATGCCGCCTACGCCCGTGGCCGCGCCCTGGAAAGGCTCAATATAGCTGGGGTGGTTGTGGCTCTCAATCTTGAAGGCGCAGGCCCAGCCGTCGCCCACGTCGATGATGCCCGCGTTTTCGCCCGGCCCCTGCACCACGCGGTCGCTCTTGGTGGGCAGGCGCTTCAGGTGCACGCGGCTGGATTTGTAGGAGCAATGCTCGCTCCACATCACGCTGTAAATGCCAAGCTCCGTCAACGATGGCACACGTCCCAGCGCCGCCAGAATGCGCTCGTACTCCTCGGCCGTGATGCTGTGCTGGGCCAGCAACTGCGGAGTCATCGCAACCGGCTCGGGAACATCTGCGGGGGACACGGTGGTCATCTCTGTGTCTTCATTGTCGCATGGCGGTGGCGCAAAGGCGCGGGATGAATTGCGCGGATCATCCGGCGGCCTTGCGCATGCATTTCTGCACCGCCGCTGGTGCTGATCCACGTGGACACGGAACAGGCTCCCGGCGAACTCGTGAATCGTCGCATGGCGTATGTGTCGGTGTCGCGTGCTCAGTTCGATGTGCGGATGTACACGAACGATGCGAAGGCGCTGGGCCAGGAGCTAAGCCGCGACGTTTCGCATCCGACGGCGATCCAGCAGGAGCCAGCGCAACGCAGAAAATCGAGCCGCAATCGGTGGGCATGGAAGTTTCCCACGGGCTGAGCGTTGGATAAATGAGACGCTACCGTCGGTGGTGGTGCAGTTTCCGGATAGCCAACTAACTGCTCGTACGCCGAATCATCCGAAGAATTCTACGTTGCACAGGGATTTGATAGACTCTGGTCAAGACGCAGACTCGACGACAGTCGAACGTGCATAAATCATTCTTTTTGAAGTGACCGCTGCGAACGCCCTGGGGGGCTCGCCAGCCTTCCTGAGGAGCCTTTGGATGAGTCCAGCGACGAAGATTTCTCCTGCCTCAGCGAAGCCCGCAGCTTCCGCCAACATCAATCGGGAAGAGACTCCTTTGGAGGCACTGGCAAGCATCTGCTCAGTTCTGGTGGTGGGCCTGTTCATTCTGACCTTCTTAGCTCAGAACTACGTCATTCCGTCAGGTTCGATGGAGAACACGCTGCTTGTAGGCGATCACCTCGTCGTCGACCAGATCACGCTAATGGCGCCCGCTTCCTGGATGCCGCTAATGAGGTATCGCGAGCCGAGGCGGGGCGATATTGTGGTGTTCATCAAGCCCGTTTATCAAGCTGGTATTGATCCGACCGACGCCGATGGGACACCGAAGTACAATCCCCTGGTGAAGAGACTGATTGGCGTACCGGGCGATCATATTCATCTACGCAACGGCATTGTGATTGTTAATGGTGTCGCACAGCCAGTGGGATTTGCGCAGCCGACGACGACGGATAACTTCAACAAGTTCCTCGACGATTTCCCCGCAGTACCTCCAACCGAGGTGCCTCTGGCAGCAGAGTCGTGGGCCGTGAACTTCTCGAGTCATATCCAGGACGGCGACCTGGTGGTTCCACCCGGCATGTACTTCATGATGGGCGACAACCGGCACAACAGCCTGGACTCGCGTTACTGGGGCTTCGTGCCGCGTGCCAACATACTTGGCCGTCCGCTGTTCAACTATTGGTCGTTCAAGGCCACAGACGGACAACTTGAACAAACAGGATTCGGTCACAAACTGGCGTGGATCGGCCACGTTCTGGTGCATTTCGTCCCAGACACGCGCTGGAAACGCACTTTCCACGTTATTCGTTGAACTGAAATTGTAAGATCCCGATTTGATCTTGGTACGCTCCGATCGTACGACCAGCAAACCGGAAATTGCAGCATAACCCTGCCGTCAAGTTCATGACCGCTGCCACACAATCTTTATCATTGCCGAGTGGTGAAATTGGCAGCCACAGCAGACTCGTCTCCTCTTCGGGTCAACCTTTTGTATGGTCTAATAGAGATGTGGCTTGATGGCGGAATCGGCATACGCGGTGGTCTCAAAAACCATTGGGAGCAATCCCGTGTGGGTTCAAGTCCCACTCAAGCCACCAGATCGATCCAGCCCTCAGCCTTCCCCAAAAACCAATGCAAAAGATTCCCAGGGTGGTCAGTCAGGGCCAAAACTGATTCTTGCAAAAAGTTGAAATATACACATTTTCTTCCACAGTTTCCGACGCTTCATAGATATAGGACTGAAATATAAACAGTTACTGAAAGACGCAGCGGACTCAAAATCCGCCGACCCTTGCGGTCATGGGGGTTCGACCCCCCTCCCGACACCAATTTATAAAGCAGAGATAAAAAATATCTTACGAGACGGAGAGTACGATTCAAGGGAGTTTCCACCTTGTGCCACCCACGAGTGAGCAGATGAGTCTTGGCAAATTGGGCCCATGGGGGCTCATGATCCTTCCGCTCTACCTGATGGTCATCGCCTTCATCAGCTGGGTCTCTCGTCGCCGCTGGCCGACTTCAAACGACTATCTGAATGCATCTGGATCACTGCCGACCTGGGCGGCGGCGCTTTCGCTTCTGGCATACAATTGCGGGTCCATTGAAGTGATCGGCATGAGTGCGATGGCCGCCCAGTATGGCGTGCAGGCGATGCACTTTTATTGGATCGGTGGAATTCCCGGGATGATCTTCCTCGGTATCGTGGTCATGCCCATCTATATGCGAACCGGGGCGCGCAGCCTTCCGCAGTACCTGGGAATGCGATTCGGCGTGAAGGTCAGGTTGCTGAATGCGTGGATTTCCCTGATTGGCACGGCAGGGTTTGCTGGAGTGGCGATTTATGCGTTGGCGCAAGTGCTCCACGTGATCCTGGGGATGAACCTTCTTACGGGCGCGCTGGCGTCCGCGTCAGTCGTGCTGGTTTACGTTCTTCTTGGCGGCCTCCGCGCAACCATTTTCACCTCGGTCTTTCAGCTTTTTGTGATGATTGCCGGCCTTACGCCTCTGGTCTTCCTGACGGTGCATTTTTCTGCTGCCAGCTTCGCCCAGCGGTCCGACCGTTGGCACTTATGGAGACCTCTGCCTTTGATGAATCCCCACACATCCCTTGATCGCATCGGTGTTGCGATTGGGTTGGGATTTGTAATCAGCTTTTCCTATTGGTGCACTGACTTTGTGCTGATTCAGAGGGCGCTGACGGCGCGTACGGTGGAAGCCGCGCGCAAGGTGCCGCTGCTGGCAGGGTTTGGCAAGCTGGCCTTTGGCCCGCTCATCGTATTGCCGGGTGTCGCCGCCCCCGCGCTGCTGCGTGGAACGCATTGGCTGTCGTTCGACGAAACCATACCGGCACTCATGTCGCTCACCTATGGTCCGGCCCTGCTCGCTGTGGGGACCTCGGCACTGCTCGCCAGCCTGATGGCCGGACTCGCCGGCAATGTCTCCGGCTTTTCCGCATTATGGACGGAGGAGATCTATCGCAGCAGTTTTCGACGGGACCGATGCGAAGAACACTACATTCGCGTGGGACGCATCGCTGTATTCGTATGCCTGCTGCTTGCGCTGGGCGCCGCATACGTGACTCTGTATTTTCATGACCTGATGGAGTTATTACAGCTTATTGTTGCGCTGCTTTATGCGCCAGTGTTTGCCGCTGTGCTGGCAGGTCTATTCAGCAGGCGAATCACGGAGCGGAGCGCTTTGGCGGGGATTCTGCTTGGAGTCTTCTCGGCCATCGTCCTGCAGACAGGCTCATGGATGGGATTAGCCCATTTCGGAAGTCAAATGTCGTTGAACTTCTACATGGCCATGTTGAGTTTCCTGGTCTCCATGCTCGTCTGTGTTTTTTGGGGCAGCCGGAAGAGCGAGGCTGGGGGGACCAAGTTGGAGAAACTCGTCTTCGACGCCGGCGTACTTCGCGATATTCGCCTCACGCCGGCCTTGGCAGTGTTGAGCGCGAGCCTGCTGGGCATATGCCTGTTCCTGAATATCCTGTGGTGGTAAGAATCCTGATCCTCGGCTTTAAAAGATCCTCGCAGCTATTTCTGCAACGCGACCGGGGCCGGCCTTTTGGTTCGCCGCCCTTTGTCCTTCAGGGCATTGAGCGCTTCCCTCGGAGCGTCAGTAGACCGTCGCACGACCAGGCATGTTTGAACTCGAATTGGATCCAGCGGGGCCGGGATCTCTTCTTCCGACAGCAGCCTCAACCCCTTGAAAGCAGCATGGGCCAAATCTCGTCTCGACATGCGCACCGTGGATAGGGGCGGAATTGCGAACTCGGCCAGATGAATGTCATCGAAGCCCACTACCGAAACGTCGCCTGGAACACTGATTCCCTGCTCCGCAAGAACACGCAGGACGCCGACTGCCATCAAGTCATTCGAACAGACAATCGCGGAGGGGCGCTCTTGCAGGCGCAGAAAATAGCGCGCCGCCTCCGTTCCTCCCTCGAATGTATGGTCGCCCAGAAACACTGGAGCGTCCTTTGACGGGAGACCAATCCTCCTGACCGCCTGTAGAAATGCTTCCTTGCGCCGCACGTTTGTCAGATGTGGCATCGGCCCGCTGGCATAGCCGATTCGGCGATGACCCAGCAAAGCAAGGTGCTGCACAGCCTGATTGATTCCATGGCTGTAATCAACTTCAATAATGAGCGAACGCGGAGCGCTTAGACTCACGTCAACAGATACCATAGGGATACCCTGGGCAATCAACTCATCCAACAGATGCGATTCTGCCCTGAACGTCATCACCGCAACGCCTTCAACTTTGCGCTGGACGAGGCGCCGGATGAAGATTTTGGCGCGTGCCTTGTTGTAGTTTGTCGAGCCCACCATCACTTCAAAATCGTTCTCCCCCGCGATGTCCTCAAAACTTTGGATCAGCTCCGGGAAGAACGGGTTTGTGATCTCTGAGACGAGGAGACCGAGAACCCGGCTGCGACCGGAAACGAGAGCGCGGGCTTGCGGGTTGGGAGTGTAGCCGAGTTCCTCAATGGCCTGCCACACTCTCTTCGCGAGCCGCTTATCCACTGTTGCTCGGCCGTTGGCAACGCGCGACACGGTTGCAGGGGAGACCCGAGCCAGTCTCGCCACTTCAAGAATGTCGTTACCATTTCCCCGCGTCTTTCTTGAACCGGGGACTCGTGTGGTCATTTGCGCAGGATCCTTCCCGAGTGAAGACTTCATCGAAATGCATTCTACATGAGATGGAAAACGATTTCATCGAATTCTCCAACAGCTTCCCTGCTTCTTGCTGCAGAGCTCACGCCGCTCCAACCGCTGCTGCCGGAGCAGGCTGTCCCTGGCTCACCGATCTCAGCCGTTTTGAGTGTGCAGCAAATAGAGCCCTTCCCGTTTGTAATCCTTATTGTAAAGTATTCATATAAAGCAAGATAATTAAGACACACCGGGCTGTATCGGACATTCTTCCGGGAGTGGGAAAAAAGAGTCGGCGGTAGGCGCTCCAATAGGTCTTGACAACTCCGTCAGGCGATGCTTATTCTCCATGGGTGAAGCGAGAAATCGTTTTCTCCATTTCTGAGATTGGCTGAGCTGGTGCATGCCGCGAGGAGATGGAAAGAGCGGTGGGGTGTCATGGGCCCACATCGCGGCAATGGTTTGTGGAGAGGGAGGACTGAGGCTTTGCTTCATGTTCGGCCCGTTGATTGAGAGACGAAGCTCTTCGGCAGATTCAAAGGATTTGATTGACCGGGATGAGCTTTAGAGATGACAGCGGAAATTCATGTGAGGTGGAAGTTATGACGCAATCTGTGTGGGGTTTTGAGCAGACTCAAGGCCAGAAAGCGGTTTGTGGAGCCGGCCCTCGTTTTAATGCTGGAATCTGGCGCCTGATTCGCAGTTGCGGTTTGGGCTTGAGCCTGATTCTCGCTTTGATGGTTGCAACTGCGACGGGCGTGAAAGCGCAGTCGACATCGGGCTCCATCCAGGGAGAGGTGGTGGATCCAAGCGGAGCGTTGGTAGTCGGCGCCTCCATTACCGTCACGGATGAAGAGAAAGGCGTTACGTTTTCCGGACGAACCGATGGCGCCGGCAACTATACCGTGGTTGGCCTGCCCCCGAGCACTTATTCGGTGGTCGCGTCCGCGTCGGGGTTCGGCGATGCCAGATTTGCCCATGCCGTACTCGCTATCGACCAGCAAATGGTCCTCAATTTCAAACTCAAAGTGGGCAGCGCGTCGGCCTCCGTAGTTGTCACCGAGGCGCCACCCGTGTTGCAAAGCCAGTCGGCGGAAGTGGGCACGGTGATTGGCCACGACGCCATTGTGAATTTGCCTCTGGAGGGCCGAGATTTCTATGCCCTCGCATCACTCGTCCCGGGTGTTGACACCGCCATTGGAAACAACATGAACACATTCAACCTTTCGGTGAGCGGCCAGCGGGAATTCGCCAATTCAATTCAGCTGGATGGAATTGAGTCCACCACCAACCGTACCCAGGACGTAACCATCATTCCCAATGTCGATTCGGTGGAGGAGTTCAAGGTCATCACCGCTTCGTACAGCGCCGAGTTCGGTAATGCCGCCGGCGGAGTTGTGGCCATACAAACCAAAGCCGGGACGAACCACTTCCACGGCAACGCGTTTGAGTTCTTCCGCCCGAATTTTCTCACCGCCAGGACCACCCTTCTCGGCGTTTCCACACCTCAGCCCGCCTCAACTCTCAAGATCCACGATTTCGGCGGCACGTTGAGCGGACCCATCAAGCGCAATCGGGCATTCCTGTTCGGAGCCTATGAAGGAGTACGAAAAAAGGATGCATACTCCTACGTTGACTCCACCGTCCCATTTGGCTTGATCAGTTTTCCTTCCAATGGCGATGTCGATTTTTCCGGGCTGCTCGATCCGTTCGCAGGCACTCCGGGCGGAGCCGCGCCGGGGACGATTGACCCCCTCTTTGACCCCGTCGTCTCCGTTGAGTCGTACGGCGGCGCCGAGCAGCAATTCACAAACAACGTGATTCCGGCCTCGCGCGTAAGCATGGCAGGATTGAATAGTTTGCTCAATTTCTTTCCCAAGCCCAACCTGACCGGCATCGACAACGGCTGGTTCCGCAATTACGCAGTCTACTCGCCGGTGAATACCAGCCTGGATAAGGTGGATGCCCGCTTTGATCAAGTGATTACCGACAAGGACCGCCTGTATTCGATCTACCATTGGCAGGGCGACAACCAGCTCGTGACCGATCCGTATCATGGCAACACGGTGGTGCCGGGAGGTGGAGATGCCGACCAGGCGAACAAGCAGGATGACAGCGCACAGACCATCTCGGCCACCTACGACCATATATTCAGCGCCACCGCGCTTGATGAGGTTCGTTTTGGCTTTTCGAGCTATTCTCAGGATCAGTACAGTCTGCTGAGCGGGACCGATTACTCGACCAAATACGGCGTCGGAAATGTGGCGATTCCCGGATACCCTGCCACCATCGCTTATCCACAGATCTACATGGCAGATGGCTACCTCGCAGGAGGATCAACTTACAAGCCCTACCACGTACTGGATCAGAACTATCAAATCACCGACGCGTTCACCTGGAGCGGCTGGGCCCGTCACGAGCTCAAGTTTGGAGCCGACATTCGGCTGTTGAATTCTCATCCGAACTTCTCGCTCTTTCCCACGGGATTCGATTACTTCGATAGCTTTGGGTATGCTGAGACATCGAATTTCTACTATAACTATATCCCCGGTGCGTATAACTGGGCGGGCGGATCAGATCTGGCCGACCTGGTTCTCGGCCTGCCAACCGATGTTTACATTGGCCTGCAGTTGACCGATCCTCATACAAAGGATTGGAATCTTGACTACTACGCGGAGGATTCCTTCAAGGTCACTCCAAGACTGACAGTCAATTACGGTTTGCGCTACGAATACTACAACCCCTGGACGGAAGCGAACAACTATATGTCGAACTACGACATTGCGAGTGGCAATATTCTTTTGGCCGGCCGCGCAGGCGCTTCCAATGGGCTTGTCAAGCCGCGCAAAGACGAATATTCACCGCGATTCGGCATTGCGTTTATGCTTGATTCCAAGACGGTAATTCGCGCCGGTCTTGCGATTTTCTTTTCGCCTGAGAACGATGGCAGGGAAGATTTCCTCACTAAAAACGCTCCATGGGCGCAACAGGCCAGTTACACCGACTGGGTGTATAACGGACCCGCTGCTGCTCCTCCCGCGTCTCCGTGGGAGTACGAGTTGGACACGGGTGTACCGCGCAGCACAACGATCAACGTTCCCTCCTCAGGGATTATTGTTCCATCCATGTTGGCGAACGGAGCTCTGGAAACCACTTATGCAGTGAATCCGACGATGAAAACCGGAACGACCGGCTCGTATAACCTCGCACTTCAGAGGCAACTTAGCCGTACGACCGCGATTGATGTGGAAGCCGTCGGCTCTCTCAGTCATCATCTCTCGTACCAAGTCGGCGACATCAATGCCAACCCGGCTACTGACTTGGAAGGGTTAATTAACCCCGCTCTAGGCAAGATCCAGTACCTGACCGATACAGGCGCCAGCAACTATACCTCCCTGCAGGTAAAAGTGACACGACAAGCATCCAGGGATCTGTCCTTCCTGGCCAGCTATACCTACAGTCACAGTCTGGATAACGGACCTGCGCCGTTCAATCTGGGCTCAAACAACGATAGCCCGCAAAACCCATATGATCTGAGGAGCGAGTGGGCGAGTTCCGACTCTGATCTCCGCCACAATTTCGTTCTGAGCGGCTCGTATAACCTGCCTTTTGGGAAGGGCCAGGCCATCGGCTCGAATTGGGGAGCGGTTGCCAACGCCATTGTCGGCGGGTGGCGCTATAGCCCAGTTTTCAGGATGCAAACTGGAACTCCCGTGAATGTCATCCGCGGCACAAACCCCAACACCGGCCTCCCTGGCCTGAGGCCTGATGTTACAGGCGACCCGAATCTGCCGCGCAGCAAACGGAACTACCTCCAGTGGTTTAACACGTCGGCGTTCAGCATTCCGGCAGATATCTCTGGGAACTCCACGATTCCTGGCGATGCAGGCCGCAACATCGTGGTTGGGCCGGCTTATGTGAATCTCGACTCCTCGTTGTCCAAGGACTTTTCGATTGAAAACAGATGGACGCTGCAGGTGCGCGCGGAGGCATTCAACACCAGCAACACCGTGCATCTTTCCAATCCGCAAGCGGACGCGCAAAACTCCGCAACATTCGGACAGATCAACAGCGTTATCAGCGGTTCGAATCGTCTGATGCAACTGGCAGCCAAGTTCATCTTCTAGAATGGACGCGTGGCTGGTTCCTTACTGCCGGAGCAAGGGCTCGGAATCGGGTCTTTGCTCCGGCAATTGTTGCCACCGAATCTAAATCATCCTGCAATTGCTCCGGGAGATTCGTTGCATGGTTCCTCTTCCATTTGGCCGGGCATTCTGGGCAATGGCCGAGTTTGTTGACCGACTTCGATATGCGGCCCTTGTTATGCCATTCATTGTGTTCCTCTCTGTTCCGAATGGCGCGCAGCAAATCCCAGATGCAGGCCATCGCCAGTTTTTCATTAACTGTTCTGCAGCCACCCAAGGCGACGGCTCAAGGACCCATCCCTGGAACAGCCTGACCGGCGCTGAAGCTCATTCCTTTATGCCGGGAGACCAAATCGCGTTGGCGCGCGCTACGGTCTGTCGTGGTGATTTTTCTCCGCATGGATCCGGCACGAAGGATCGGCCCATTCGCATTACTGCCTATGGCCGGGGGCCGCGCCCGCGTATTGTTGCCCCTGCCAGCGACCGGCAGGTTCTTCTTCTATTCAATCAACAATACTGGCAGATCGATTCGCTCGATCTTTCAGGCGCCAATACTTATGGCATTTTTGTAACCGGCGACAGCGGCACCTTGCACCACATCTACCTTGAGAATCTTTACGTCCATGATGCCGTGGGCGGCGAGATGAAACGCAAGGACAACGGCCTGGTTGTGGTGGGGCCCAGCAGTCTGCATGTATTTTTCAGCGACATTCTGGTGGATGGCGTGGTGGCCGCTCACACCAACCAGTGGGCCGGCATTCTCATCGGCGGCGGACCCTTTCCCTACAAAGCGGACGCGCCACTCAACAGCCGCGTCACGGTGCGCAACTCCAGCGTGCACGACGTCTACGGAGATGGAATTGTCCTCTTCCGCGATTCCAACAGCGTGATCGAGACGAGCACTGCATGGGAGACCGGAATGCAGCCCACCGAGACAATCGGCACGCCGAACGCCATTTGGACGTGGACCTGTACCGATTGCATCGTGCGCGACAACGAAGCCTTTCTCACCGACAGTCCGGGCGTGGACGGCGGCGCCTACGATATCGACTGGGACAACACACGCAACACGGTCGAGCGTAACTATGGGCACGACACCCAGGGCTACTGCTTCGCGGTCTTCGCGGCCGGATACGTGACAAGCGAGAGCGTTGTGCGCGACAACCTGTGTGTCGATAACGGCCAGAGCCCGCGGCTTGCGGCGCTGCAGGGTGCAGCGTACCTGCACTCATGGAATGGCGGTGTGCTTCGGGGACTGCGCATCGAGCATAATACGTTTGTCTGGAATCCGCCTGTCTCTTCGGCTGCAGCCATCGTTGACGATGCGGGCGCGCCAGCGCCAGTCACGTTCACCAACAATCGAATTGACTCAACCGCGCCTCTTCTCTATCGCATAAGCGCGCCGTTCGCCCCGACAGAGAACGACTATCGCTACAACGGAACTGGCGAAGCGAAGCTCACCCTTGACGGCCGGCACAAGGTTACGCTCGCGGCTCTGCAGCAAGCCGGGTTTGAAAGGGGAACCACTCTCGAAGCGAAGCCGGCACCGGCGCAATTGGCGACACGGCTGCGTCTCGATGCCTCGGTCGACTTCGCGCTCGATGCCGACGGACTCCTTGCAGCGAGGCCACGCGCGCAGTTGATGGTGCTGCGCAGTCTGGCGGCACAATATGGCGCTGCGGCTCTCGCGGTCACCGTGCATCTCCGTGTCGATCTCAATTCCGCCGCCAACAAGGATGCACGGGACAATGCCCTTCTTGACTTGGATGCCGGCCCCATCCGCTTTGATTACAAGAGCAATCAAGTGGGTGTCATTCGCCTGCTTGCAGCTGATGGCCGGTTGCTCGAAGAGTGGCACGGCTTCCAGAACGCCGCCGCGTTGGGCGGAGCGGTACGCGCGCGCCTTGGAGTGCCGCGATTTGCGCAAATGCGGTAAACAGCGGGGTCGAGAGAAAGCAATGAAGTTGAAAGTTCGGCGGCCTTTTTTTGGCGGAGCCGGAGCAGCGGGGTGAGGCATGATGACTCGATGCTACAAACAGGGAAGATGGATCAATTGGGCGGTATGCGGAACGCTGGCGCTCGCCGCATGCGCTACGACGGCGCGCGCCCAGCAGTTCGCGCTGAAGGATGGAGATACGGTTGTATTTTACGGAGATAGCATCACGGCGCAGCGGTTCTATACCAAGGACGTTGAGGAGTTTGTTCTTACGCGCTATCCGGCAATGCATGTCCAATTTGTGAATGCCGGAGTGCCCGGGGATCGCGTGAACGGCGGATACGCGGGAACGATGGAGCAGCGCGTCCAACGGGATGTTGCACCGTTTCATCCGAAGATGATTACCGTGATGTTGGGCATGAATGACGGGGGATGGGGAAAGGGATCTCCCGAGATTGACGCAGCCTTCCAATCGGGATATCGTACGCTTCTCGAGGCGCTCCGCAAGGCCGCTCCGGGCGCTACGATCACTCTGATTACTCCCACGCCGTACGACGAAATCACCCATGGCACGGAGTTTCCCGGATACTCGCGCGTGATTGATCACTTTGCGGCGGATGTGTCTAAAATCGGCGCCCAATTGATTGCTTCCGGAGATAAACGCATCACGGTTGTGGACTTTAATCGCCCAATGACTGACGCACTGGAACAGGCAAAGGTGGAGTTTCCGCAACTCGCGCCGCTCCTGGTGCCCGACCGCATTCATCCGTCTGCGATAGGGCACTGGATCATGGCCGCGGCGCTGATGTCTGCGTGGCATGTAGATCCTGTCGTCAGCAGTCTGACACTGAACGCTGCGGACGCAGAGGTGGAGAATAGTGATCGGACGGCGGTCAAGGATGTGCATCGATCGCCGATGGGCGTCACGTGGACACAGCAGGACCATGCGCTCCCGCTTCCGCTGGACTTTAACAATGTGATGACTCCAATGCTGCTGAAGATCTCAGGCGTTGCCCAACTCGATCAAATGACTCTGAGGGTCGAGTCACTCGACGCGGGGCAGTATGAGTTGATCATCGACGGCAAGGCCTTCGCGAGTTTCTCACGCGAGGAGCTTCAGCGCGGGGTTAACCTGGCTCACCTCAAAACGCCTTTGCTCGACCAGGCACGCGATATCGACTCGCAAGAGGATGAGCGAATGACACTTGACCAGGCGCGCTTTATTCTTAGCGCCAACCTCAAGCAAAACGCGGAATCGAGTGCCGCGGAAGGTCGGCTTGGGCAAGCGGAAGACGAAATTGCGGCTTCGATTCGAAAGGATCTATCTCCTGCCCCGCACCATTTTGAGTTAAGACGGAAATAGGCGCATCGACCAGAGAGTGCGAGCGAAGCTGTGAAAAGGAAGAGCAAATGATTAGCAGGAGAGGATTTCTTGGCGGCGCGTCGGCCTTCTCGGCTTCCAACCTTGTAATCCCGTCGTTGAAGATGGGCGCTGAGACACCAGCGCCACGGCCCGAGCCTGGACTTGAAGATGGGAGATCCTCCCTCGGCTCGATGCTCGAGTGCGCAAACTCGGCTATCCAGATTTCCGTAGTCGGGACAGAGTCTGTTCTGTGGTCGCTCAAATATCGCGACAGCGGGCGGAACTTCCGCTTTGCCCCTCCTAAATTCCCCGTTTCTGAGGGGTCGGTCGATGCAGTTCTCCATGAAATGCACAAAGATCGAACGCCCGTGAAACTGCGCAACGGAGTTACCGAGTTCTCGTTTGCGGGGACGCTGGATGGGCACCCCTCGTTGAACCTGCGAATGATCTTCCAGCTGGCGACTGACAGTGCATTGGTCCGATTTCGTTATGTGCTGGAGAGCAAGGACGAGAAGGGATTCAGTTTTAATCCGCAAAGCGGACCGCTCATTTACGCGGGCCTATCTCTGGCTACATTGACCCGAGTCACTGAGGTACAACTCTCCAACTGGAGCGCGCTTTTGCACAGCGATACGCTCGGAGTGCGGGAAATTCAGGAGCGCTGGTTTCAAAATCATGCGGGTTTGGCCGGACCTATTCTCCTGGGCGTAACAGAGGGAGGAGATGCCTTCCTGTTTGCCTATGAGCACGGATCCCAGATGCCGAATACTTTCCTGCGCTATGACCTAAAGCCCAATCGAAGTGCGGAGTTAGTGGGTGTAAAGGGTAACTACGTGGCCGGCGAGAGAAAGCACAGCTTTGAGACGGTGTGGATGGAAGCGTCAGTCGGCAACGCTGGAGTCGAGGGCCTTGCCCGGGAGTTTCGTAAGTTTGTCCTGACAAGTATGGATGCCGATGGGAACAGTCGTTATCCCTACCTTTTTTATAATACCTGGAGCTTCCAGGAGCGGGATAAGTGGTGGTATCACAAGGAGTATCTCAGCTCCTACAACAATGAGAAACTATTGGCGGAGATCGACGTCGCTAATCGGCTGGGGCTGGAAATCTTCGTGATGGATACCGGATGGTACCAGAAGACAGGCGATTGGGAACCTGATCCAACTCGCTTTCCCGACCGGCTAAAAACTGTGAAGGCGCGGCTCGACGGGTATGGAATGAAGCTGGGACTGTGGTTCAATCCGACAATGGCGGCAGTCTCCAGCAAGGTGCTGGCCGTGCATCGGGGAGATATCTGCGCGTGGATGGGAAAGACCAGTCTACCTGGCGATATCTGGGGCTCAGAGGCCAGTTATCCAATGTGTCTGGTAAGTGACTATAGCAATGCGTACGCAGACGCTGTGATTCGCGTGGCAAGGGAGACCGGCGCCCGCTATTTCATATGGGATGCGGTTGCGCAGTATGGTTGCGACTCACCGGATCATTGGCATGGGACATCCGCCAACTCGCAGGAGGAGCGCTCTGAATCCTATGCGTTTCAGCTGCCTCTACAAATGGTTCGAATAGTGGAGAAGGTGCGGAGCGTTTTTCCAGAAATCGTCTTTGACTTCGACATTACAGAGAACGGACGTGCTGTAGGGCTTGGATTTCTCTCTGCGGGCAGATTCTTTCTGGCCAATAACGGCCCATATCTCGCGGATTACGATTTGCCGCATAAAGCCGGTGCGCAAAACGACAATATATTCTTTTTTCCCGGTCCGGCTCGAACCTGGATATGCCGCAAGCCATTGAATTACGATCAGTGGATACCTTCCAATCTATTTCTTACACATTACTTTCCTGACGATCCGATGGAGTCGCAGTTGGTGAACATGGCGACCCTGGTCCTCGGGCAAAACGGAATCTGGGGAAACCTTTCCATGGTTTCCGAGCCAGGCATTGAGTGGATAAGCCAATTGTTGAGACGTTACAAGGATGTGCGGCAGGATGTCATGGATAGTTATCCGGTTGTCCGCGGCTCCGTATCATCCAGCTATGAGACTCACGAAAAGGTCAATGAGTCGAACGGCAGGGGTGTCGTTGTACTCTTCTCCACGACACCAGGCAGGATGGTCTATGTGACCGAACACACTCCCGCGCGCCAGATATGGTCGACTGATGGGACAAAGGTGAGCTTCGATCGGCACGGTCACGCAGTCATTGAAAGTCAGATGGAAGCGGGGGCGGCAATTGTGTTCTTTGGGGTGAGAGAGTGAAGAGGTAGAGAAATCAGGTTGGAAGAGGAAAGAACAATGCAATTATTGATTCGACGTTGTGCGGTGCTGGTTGTAACTTGTTTTCTGGCGTGGGGCATCGCTGCGAGCGCGCAGCAATCCGATGCAGCCAGATGGCGCGAAACTCCCGCACAAAAGACTCTCGACTTTAGCAACGTGCTTTACGGTGCTGCCTATTACAACGAGTACATGCCGGGCGACCGGGATGCACGACTGAAGACGGATGTGGCCCTGATGAAGGCGGCAGGCCTGAACGTGGTGCGGATGGGCGAGTCCACCTGGAGTCTTTGGGAGCCAGAGGATGGCCACTTTGAGTATGCGTGGATGGATCGGGTGGTGGATGCGATGGGCAAAGCCGGCATCAAGGTGATCCTGGGCACGCCAACCTATTCGATCCCAGCCTGGATGGCCCATGAGCATCCCGAGATACTGGTACGCAGCCTGAATCCCAGCGTGTTTGGCGGACCCCCGATTCAAAGCTCGTACGGCATGCGTCAGAACATGGACACGGGCTCGCCGGCTTTTCGCTTCTATGCCGAGCGTTTGATTCGCCACATCGTAGCGCACTATCGCGACAATCCGGCGGTCATCGGGTGGCAGCTTGACAATGAAACGGGGAGCAACGACGCGGCAAATCCCGATGTGTTCATCGGCTTTCAGCACTATCTTGAAAAGAAATTCGTGACGCCGGAGGCGCTCAGCAAGGCGTGGTTCCTTAACTACTGGGGCGAAAACATCCATACATGGGAGGATCTGCCCACCCGTGACGGCGCACAGAGCACCGGCTACAAGCTGGAGTGGACGCGATGGAGCCAAATGCGCGTCACGAACTACCTTCACTGGCAGGCCGCGCTGGTACGCGAATACGCATCGCCCAGACAGTTTGTAACCACTGATTTCAGCGGCATGATGCAGCGCGATGTGAATGAGGAAGCCGTCGCGGAAGCCCTCGACATCCCCTCTCTGAACAACTATCACGGAACGCAGGATCATTTTGACGGCTCCTCGCAGTCGATTCAGGAGGACTATACCCGCTCACTCAAGCACTCCAACTTCCTGGTTACCGAGACCAACGCTCAAACCATAGGTTGGACTTCTGCGTTCCAGTATCCGCCTTATGACGGCCAGTTACGCGAGGATGTCTACACGCATCTGTCGAATGGCGCCAACATGGTGGAGTATTGGCATTGGGGTTCGATTGCCGCCAACCAAGAGACCTATTGGAAGGGTGTGCTTTCCCATGACCTTGAACCTGATCGCGCCTACGCCGAAGTGAGCCGCACGGCCCATGAGTTGCAAAAGATTGGCCCTCATCTTGTCGGACTCAAGATTCATAACAATGTAGCCATCCTGTGGAGCCGCGACTCGCTCAACGCCATCGGCTTTATGCCGTTCACGTCGTCCGGGTCGCAGTGGAGTTTCGCACCGCCGACTGCAGATTACGCCACCCTTGCGCAACAGATTCATCGCTCACTCTATGACATGAATGTGGGGACCGATTTCGTCTTTTCCGACACGAAGGACTTCTCTGGCTACAAATTGCTCATTGTGCCCGCTCTTTATATTTCGGACGACGCACTCCTGAAGCGCATTTCCGATTACGTCAAGAACGGCGGGCATGTGGTAATGACCTTCAAGAGCGGATTTGCCAATGAGAATTCCGCGGTCAGATGGGTGCGTGCACCAGGGCCGCTGCGCGCAGCCGCAGGCTTCAGCTATCAGGAGTTCTCCAATCTCGAGCGTCCGCTGGCACTCAAAGGAGATCCGTTTCATGTTGGAAAAGGAAATCAGGTGAAATACTGGGCCGAGTTCCTGACGCTCGAACATGCAAAAGCGCTGGCGTATTACGACCACCCCTTCTTTGGAAGATGGCCGGCGATCACCGAAAATAAGTTTGGCTCAGGCTGGTTGATTTATGAAGGGACGTATCTCTCCGACGCGCTGCAAACTGCCGTGCTCAAGCAAGCGGCGGAGGAAGCTGGGCTCCGTACTCCCGACGAGCAACTGCCCGCCGCGATTCATGCGCAACACGGCATTAATCGCTTTGGCAAGCGCATTGACTATTACTTCAATTACTCCGGCTCGGTGGTGAAGCTGAATTACTCCCATGGAGCAGGCAAAAGTCTGCTGGACGGGCGGGCGGTGGCCAATGGACAGGAATTGACGCTGGCGCCGTGGGACCTGGCGATTATTGAGGAGAGCGCATCGGCCCATCCCAACCATAACTAGAGCGTTTTCCAAGCCCGCGAGACTTATGAGAATGCCGAGTTTGCAGGTGTTTGGTTAGTGCCCGCAAACGAGCTTGTGAGGTGGATTGAATCCCGGCACCAGCGAATCAATCGCTTGAACCAGACGCGATGGGGCCCGGCCGTCTTCTCCGCGCGGGAACGCCCAAATTTCCATGCACCGGAGGGGGCAGGCGCAGCATCTGTTGATTGGCGGGTATGAACGCGATACCGCGGTTCGCGTCGTAATGTGTACTGGTCGCGAAGCAGAGCCGCGGCATGCATGGGTTCCCCGGTCTGTTCCCTTCATGCATTCAAATTCTATTTCGAAATCGCCCATGTACAACGCAAAGGCCCGAACAACGCAAAGGAATGAGTATGCAAACGCGCAAATTGGGAAAGAGCAATCTTGAGGTTTCCGCCCTCGGCTTTGGCTGCATGGGCATGAGCTGGTCTTATGGGCCAGCCGGAGACAAGGGGGAGATGATCGCGCTGCTGCGGGCCGCCGTGGAGCGAGGCGTCACGTTCTTCGATACCGCCGAGGTCTACGGCCCGCTGGTGAACGAGGAACTGGTGGGCGAAGCGCTCGCGCCGTTTCGCGGAGAGGTGGTGATTGCCACCAAGTTCGGTTGGGAACCGGCTTCGGGCGACGCCAGCCGCTGGAGCGCCCTCAACAGCCGGCCTGAACATATCAAGGCTGTTGCCGAGGGCTCACTCAAGCGGCTCAAGGTGGATACAATTGACCTCTACTATCAGCATCGCGTCGATTTGAATGTACCCATCGAAGACGTGGCCGGCGCTGTGAAGGACCTGATTGCGGAAGGCAAGGTGAAGCACTTCGGCCTTTCTGAAGCAGCGGCGAAGACGATCCGCCGCGCTCACGCGGTCCAGCCCGTAACTGCATTGCAGAGCGAGTATTCCCTGTGGTGGCGCGAGCCTGAGCAGGAGATTCTGCCCACGCTCGAAGAACTCGGCATCGGATTCGTTCCCTTCAGCCCGCTCGGCAAGGGCTTCCTGACCGGCAAAATCACCGCGGAAACGAAATTCGACAGCACGGATTTTCGCAGCACGGTGCCTCGCTTCCAGCCGGAGAATCGCAAGGCGAACCAGGCCCTGGTGGACCTGATCAGCCAATTCGCGCAGCAGAAGAAGGCAACTCCGGCGCAAATCGCCCTGGCATGGCTGCTGGCGAAAGAGCCGTGGATTGTTCCCATTCCCGGCACCACCAAACTGCATCGCCTGGAAGAGAACCTTGGTGCGGTCGCGGTCGAGCTGACGCAGGAGGATCTCCGCGTCATCGAAACTGCATCTGCAGAGATCAAGACTGTCGGCGCGCGGTACTCAGAGTTCCACCAGACGCTGGTGGGCCGCTGAAGGGAGACCAGGCATGAAGTGTCGAATCCTGCTCGCGCTGGCTGCGGTTGTGGCGTTCAGCGCTCTCGCGCAGGCGCAGTCCGCCGCAAAAAAAGAATGGCGCGCTGCAACCTTCAGACAAGGAGAGGCTCATCGGCGCGTGGCATCTGGTCTCGCTCGAATCGCCCGGCGCGGATGGGAAAGTGACCAGCTTTCCAGGCCTGAAGGGCGCTCTCATCTACACGCGGGATGGCCATATGTCGGTGCAACTGATGTACGCTCCGTCGGCAGCCGCTCTCTCCAACGACTATGTGCGCAATGGGTATGAGGCTTCCTTCGGCACTTACGACGTGGATGAAGCAAAGCACACGATTACGCATCACGTGCAGGGCTCCATCACCCGGGGGCTCGTGGGGAAGACGCTGATGCGCGTGTACCGGCTCACGAAGGACGGGCGATTCATTATCACGTCTGCCCGGCCCGATGAACACTGGTCGGTGATATGGGAGCATGACTGACCAATTCCACCCGGCGAATGCTGCCGGCGCGCTCCACCCAGAGAAGGAGAAACAGATGCCGCACGTTGTCGTGAAGCTGTGGCCCGGAAAATCAGAGACACAGAAGAGCCGGCTTGCCGACGCAATCACGAAGGATGTGATGTCCATTCTGAAATACGGGGAAGAGTCGGTATCCGTGGCAATGGAAGAAGTCCAGCCGGAGGATTGGACGGACAAAGTTTACAAGCCCGACATCGAGAACAAATGGGAGACGCTCTACAAGAAGCCGGGATACGACCCGTTTTGAAGAGCGAGGGAGAAGAGCACATGGAGATCAAGAGAATCGGCACACAAGCGTCCGCAAAAGGACCCTCTGATTGGTTCACGGGGACGGTGCGGATCGATCCGCTCTTTCAGGCGCCCGATCCGGCGTTTGTGCAGGGCGCGAGCGTTACGTTCGAGCCGGGCGCCCGCACGGCCTGGCACACGCATCCGCTGGGACAAACGCTGGTCGTCACCTCCGGTTGCGGACGCGCGCAGCGCTGGGGAGGGCCCATCGAGGAGATTCGTCCCGGAGACGTGGTCTGGTTCGCTGCGGGCGAAAAGCACTGGCACGGCGCCGCGCCGACAACGGCCATGGCGCATCTGGCCATCCAGGAAAAACTCGACGGCAAAGTCGTCGATTGGATGGAGCAGGTGAGCGACGCGCAATACGGCTCCTAGAAACGAAGCACCGTCGCAGTGCCGCAGGATTTGACGGACGGCGGCTTCAGGTATAGAGTTTGCCAGAGCGCAAACGATTGCGCTCGCGGCAGCCTGTGTAGCACCCACGCCGCCGACCGCGGGCAGGAAGCGCTGGAATCCTTCGCTGCGTCCCCTGTGGCGGGCGGCGCTGCACGCCGCGAAAGGGGTCCAACCAGACGCCGCTGCGGAACACCAATCGACGGAGTATGCAAGTGAAGCAGGGAATCGGAACGAATTGCACCCCGGCCGGAACCCATCGCAGCCCTCCCATCCGGCCGGGACGGATGGTGCGCGCGGCTTGCCTTGGCGTTGGCGTGACTCTTTGCCTATTGCCAGCCCTCTTCGGCCGGCCCGCCACGGCGCAATCGGCCTCCCCGGCCGCGCGCGCCTCCGACCCCTCCAGCGTTTCGCCTTCCAGCGCCCAGCTTGCCAATCCAGCCATCGAAGAAAAGGTGGACCGCCTGCTCCGCCGCATGACGCTCGAAGAAAAAATCGGCCAGCTTGTGCAGTACAACGACACCGGCAACCAGCCCGCGGGCGGCGCTGCCAAAGGCTCTGCAGACGACTCCTCCAAAATCGTTCTCGCCGTCAATCCAGTCACCGCCAATCACATTGACGCAATGCAACTGGCCGCCACCGGCCGCCTGGGTTCCCTGCTCAACGTGGTGGGCCAGGCGCGCACCAACCAGTACCAGCGGCTGGCCATGGGAAAAAGCCGCCTGCACATTCCGCTTATGTTCGGCGCGGACGTGATCCACGGCTTTCGCACCATCTATCCGGTTCCGCTTGGCCTGGCCGCCAGCTTTGATCCTGACCTGGTCACGCAGCTTGCGCACATGTCGGCCGAGGAAGCGCGCACCGCCGGCGTGGACTGGTTTTACTCGCCCATGGTCGACATCAGCCGCGATCCCCGCTGGGGCCGCACCATTGAGGGCGCGGGCGAGGACCCGGTTCTGGGCGCGGCCATGGCGCGGGCTTACATCCGCGGCTATCAGGGCGACGACATCGCGCAGCCTGGCCGCGTGGCCGCCTGCGTCAAGCACTTCGCGGCTTACGGGGCAGTTGAAGCCGGCCGCGAATACAACGCCACCGACATGTCCCAGATTCGCCTGCGTCAGATTTATCTGCCGCCCTACAAAGCGGCCATCAAGGCCGGCGCGGTCACCGTGATGAGCGCCTTCAACGCCCTGAACGGCGTGCCCTCCACGGCCAATCCCTTCCTGCTGAATCAGGTTCTGCGCAAGGAGTGGGGCTTCAACGGCTTCGTCATCAGCGATTACACGGCCATCATGGAGCTGCTCAACCACGGCGTCGCGCTCACGCCGGCCGAGGCGACACAGAAGGCCATCACCGCGGGTGTGGACGTGGACATGATGTCGCACTTTTACGATTCGCAGCTTCCCGCCCTCATCCGCTCCGGCCAGGTGCCCGTTTCGGTCGTTGATGAAGCTGTGCGCCGCGTGTTGCGCGTCAAGTTCGCGATGGGCCTCTTCGACCATCCTTACACCGAGGGCCCTGAGGTCACGCGCGCCGTCGCCGCGCATCGGCCCTTGGTGCGTCGCGCGGCTGAGGAATCGATTGTCCTGCTGCAAAACGAGGCTCTCGACGGCGGCAACCCGCTGCTTCCGTTCTCGTCCTCCATCAAACACGTCGCGCTCATCGGCCCGCTGGCCGACGACCCCGGTGACATGGTGGACGGCAGCGGCGCAGGCAACCGTACGGACACCGTCACCGTGCGCCAGGCTTTGGAAGAGCGCGCAAAGGCCATCGGCGGCACACTCGTCTACGCGCAGGGAACGCAGATCGACAACGGTTCCACCGCGGGCTTCGCGCAGGCCGTTGACGCGGCGCGCTCGGCCGACGCCGTTGTTCTCGCGCTGGGTGAAGCCGCGTGGATGAGCGGTGAGGGCGGCTCGCGCGCACACCTGGGCCTGCCTGGAAATCAGCGGCAGTTGCTCCAGGCCGTCGCCGCCACCGGCAAGCCCATCGTGCTCGTCGTCTTCTCCGGTCGGCCGCTGGTGCTCAACTGGGCCGCCGCGCACGTCCCTGCGATTCTTGAAGCATGGTTTCCCGGCACGGAAGCCGGTCACGCTCTCGCAAACATTCTCTATGGCGATGTATCTCCCAGCGGCAAACTGCCCATGAGCTTTCCGCGCGCCGTGGGCCAGGAGCCGCTCTACTACAACCAGCTCCCCACCGGCCGGCCCCCGCGCGGCATCGACCTTTCCAAGCCGCCCACCTTTGATACGCGCTTCTTCTCGCGCTACATCGACGTGCCCAACAGCGCGCTCTTCCCCTTCGGCTTCGGGCTCACCTACTCGACCTTCTCCTTCAGCGACGTGAAGGTCTCGCGCGCATCCCTCCCTCTCGCGCAGGCCCTTGCGCAACGCAACCAGCCCCTCGTCGTCGCCACCGCCACCATCACCAACACCGGCAGCCGCAGGGCCACGGACGTGGTGCAGTGCTATGTGCGCAACCTTGGCGCAAGCATTGAGCAGCCTCTTCGCGATCTGGAAGGGTTTGAGCGCATCACTCTGGAGCCCGGCGAGACCAAGCCAGTCCGCTTCCCGCTCGGCTTTCAGCAGCTCTCGTTCTACAACGTTCACGCCCGCCAAACCATCGAAGCCACCGATTACACGGTATGGATTGGCGACAGCTCGCTCGCCAATCAGGCCGCGCACTTCAAGGTAGTCGCGTCCGCTGCCTCCGCCGCGCACTGAGCCTTTCCCGCGCGCAAGAAGGTTTGTTGCAGTTCGCGCATCCTGATTCGCGCAGCACGCACCGCGACTGAGCCATTACAATCGCTTGGTTCCTTTCCGGGAGGCTGCGCGTGCGATTGCGAATCGACGAAAATGAGTGTGTGTGCGAGCTTACGGTGCGGTTCGCGGCAATCTTCCTTGCCGTGTCGCTGCTGTTTTTCGCGCCGCAATGCTATGGACAAACGCCGAGCCAAAAACCGGCTTCGGCCGCGCGCATCGGTCCGCCCACGCGCAATCCGGACACTCCCGGCTATGTGCGCGCCACGGATTTGCCAGACGGCGCAAATGCTCCCGCGGACAAGGACGGCAACTTCATCCTTGGTCCCACGCACACGCCCTCGCCGGAATCCGTGCCGCAGCCAAACGTGCCAAAAGGAGCCATCTACGAGTTCACCATGAGTTCGACCGACAGCAAGCTCTACCCCGGCATCGCGCGCGACCCGCACACCTTTGGCACGCCCGATCCCTCCAATCCCGCCAAGCTCATCGTCACCACCAGCCATCCCGCGCCCTACACGCGTCGCGTGGCCGTTTACGTGCCGCAGCAGTATGTGCCGGGCACGGCAGCGCCTTTCATCGTGGGCGCCGACGGACCTGACCATCTGCTCTTCACGGTGCTCGACAACCTGATCGCTGCGCACAAAGTTCCGGTCATGATCGCAATCTCCATCGGCAACGGCGGCGGCGACGCGCAGGGCGCCGAGCGCGGCCTGGAGTATGACACCATGTCCGGCCGCTATGCGGAGTTTGTGGAGACCGAGGTGCTGCCGCTGGTCGAAGCGAAAGTTCACGTTCGGCTCACCCGCGACCCCGATGGCCGCGCCACCATGGGCGGCAGCTCGGGCGGTTCCTGCGCGCTCATCATGGCCTGGTACCATCCGGAGCTCTATCACCGCGTGCTCATGTACTCCGGCACGCTCGTGAATCAGCAATGGCCAACCAATCCGCAAACGCCGCACGGCGCGTGGGAGTTTGCCGAGCGCCTGGCCCCCAAGTCTCCGCGCAAGCCCATCCGCATCTGGATGGAGGTGGGCGACCGCGACCTTTACAACCCCAACGATATGCGCGACGGCATGCACGACTGGGTGGTGGCCAATGAACGGATGGCGCGTGTGCTGGCGCGGAAGGGCTACCGCTACCAGTTTGTCTTCGCGCGCAACGCGGGCCACGTGGATTACGCGGCGAGGAAGCAGACCCTTCCCGAAGCGCTCGAATACCTCTGGCAGGGCTATCAGAGCAAATAATGTTACAAATCGGCGTCTCCGGGGTACAATCCCGCCATGATAATGAATGCAGAAATTGAGCGTCTCTCGCCGGAGACTGCCGTCGTCACTTTCCAGGGCTCTCTCACCCTGGGGACTTCTCTCAAGGTTGCCGACTCCCAACTGCAATCCGCGATTGCCGACGGCGTCACCCGCATGATTATTGATCTTTCCGGCGTGGACTTCCTCGACAGCGCGGGCCTGGGCATGCTGGTCTACATTTACGGCGCGCTGAATGAGAAGAACGGCGTGCTGCGCCTCTGCGGCGTCAGCCAGCGCGTCCAATCCGTCTTCAAGCTCACCAAGACTGACTCATTTTTGTCCATGGATGGCTGCCGCGAAGACAGCCTGGCCGCGTTGAACTAGCGCAAATCTTCAGGCGCTTTGCGCCCGGCAATGCGTTCACGAATCCCTGCGCTCAGCCCTCTGCCGCCCCTGCCCGAGATTGCACGTGGCAGCCCCAGAAGGAATACCACGCCACGCATACATAGCAGGCCAGCGGCACCAGCATGCCCATGGCCATGCTGTGCGTCTCTTCATAGGCAAAGGCGATCAGCAGCGGAATCACCGCGCCGCCCACAATCGACATCACAATCAACGATGCGCCCGCCTTGGTGTGCGGTCCCAGCCCGCGAATGCCCAGCGCGAAGATGGTCGGATACATCAGCGACATGAAGAAGCTGGTGAGGAAGACAGCCCACATTCCCATCCAGCCGGGATGCAGCACGGCCACCGCCAGCAGGCCAATGTTGATGATGGAGAACAAACCCATCATTCTGCTCGCCGGCACCTTCCGCATCCAGTGGCTCGCGGCAAAGCGCCCCACACCAAAGCCCACCAACGTGCCCGTCAGCAGATAGCCAGCCGTCTTCTCGGCCGTGTGCGTGTAATCCTGCACATATTGGATGAACCAGCTCCACGTGCCCACCTGCGCCCCCACATAGCAGAACTGCGCCAGCACGGAAAACATGAAGTGCGGATAACCAAGCAGCGCGCGATAGCTGCCCTCGGGCTCGGTTTGGTCCTCTGACCGGCCTGCAATCGCCGGGAACGGCGTGCGCAGAATCAGAAAAGCCCACAGCAGCACCACCGCGCCAATCGCAATGTAAGGCGGCACCACGCGCAGAGTTTCGTGGTGCATGTAAAGCTTGTACGCGCCCGTCTGCTGCATCTTTGCAATCTGCGCCGGCGTCAGCTCCACGCCGGAAAAGATGAAGACTGTACCGATCAGCACGCCCAGAATTGACCCGATGGGATTGAAGGCCTGCGAGAAATTCAGCCGGCGCACGGCGCTGTGCGGGTCGCCCAATTGCGCCACCAGCGGGTTTGCGCCCGTCTCCAGAAATCCAAGCCCGCTGGCGATGACAAACAGCGCGAACAGAAACAGCGTGTAGCTTTGCGCCGCGGCTGCCGGCCAGAAGAGAAACGTCCCCACTCCATAGAGCACCAGCCCGGTCACAAGTCCGAACTTGTAGCCGCGCCGCCGCATCACCAGCGCCGCCGGCACACTGAAGGTGAAGTATCCGATGTAAAACGCGAACTGCACCAGGCCCGCCTGCACGCGCGAAATGTCGAAGGATTTGGTGAACTGCCGGATGAGCACGTCGTTCAGATTGTTGGCGATGCCCCACAGCAGAAACAGCCCGGTGACCAGCGCAAAGGCCAGCAGGCTTTTGTGCGGAATCAGTGGCGCGTCCTCGCTCTGCTCCTGCGTCTGCGGGTTCGCGCCAAGTGGCACGGGCAACTCCTTCGGCAAACTGAGTGCCACTCTATATGCTTGGACCATGCGCGGGCAAAGCTCTTCGCGTTCAGGCGCAGAGTTTGCGCACATCAAACGCAATCTCCGCGCCCTGCCTGCCTGTCGCTCTTTGAATTTCGGCTACTTTTTCGGAGCCCAGATCCGGAATTCGCCTCCCGCGTGCATCAGGCTCATCAGGTAAAGCATGCCGTCGTAGTAGCGGCTGTGGCCGCTCGGAATCGGCGTCGTCCACAGCGCCTCGGCAAACTCCCGCGCGCGCTTGTGGTCAGTCGCGGCCAGCCCCGCAACGGCATTGGTTCCCACAAGTCCCGCAGGATGATCTTCCGGCGTCAGTCCCGGTGTCGCGCCCATGGGCTTGCCGTCCAGCGTGTAAACCGGCCCATACTTGTCGATGCCCTGCGAGGCAAAAAATTTCTGAATGTCGTTGCTCAGCTCCCGCTCCGCCGGAGCTTTGTGCCACCAGGCCCAGTCCACGCTCCAGTTGCTGGCCACGCGCCACGCATCATAGCCAAACTCGCTCGACTGCGAAAAGCGCGACTGGTGCGGTGTGCCGTCAAAGTTTGCATAGCTCGGCGCAAGGCCGGTCTTCGGATTTACCGCCTCCACAAAAAACGCGCGGCTTGTTTCGGCGGCCTTCTCCCAGAAGGCGCGGTCCTCCTTCGGTCCCCAACGCGCCCACAGCTCGTAAAACGCCGGAAGGTGATACGACGGATCGGTGAACGGATGCGGCATCGCGTCCGGCACAAACAGGATCATCGGCGGATCCGGGTGCATCATCGGTCCCACCGTGTGCGGTCCCCACTTGCCCGGCGCGGTAATCAGCTGCCGGTGCACCATCGCGCGCAGCAGCTCCTCCGCCTCGGCATGATAGTCGTAAATCCCCTGGCCGTCGCCCCAGCGATTCGACGCAAACAAAAGCGCCAGCGCAAAGTACGATTCCCCGTCCGGCGCAGCGCCCTCTGAGTTGTGCGTTCCATCCCTCTTGCAGGACCACGCGAAGAACTCGTAGCTCGGCGCCTTCGGGTCGGCGATGTACATGTAGGTCTTCGCCCAGTTCCAGATCGCGTCAAACTCGGCCTTCTTGTCGAGCTCGACGGAGATCATCATGCCGTAGGACATGCCCTCGGTGCGCACATCGTGGTTGGCCCAGTCCGTCACGTAGGCCAGAGGGCCGTTTGCGTTCTTCCCGGCGCTAAAAGCAATCGCCTGCGTCTCGGGGTCGCCGTGGAAGAGCTGCTGATAGGCGGCCTGAATCTTCGCGTGAATGGCGCGTTCGGAGTGGCCATCTGCAGCAAACAGATTCGGATATTTCCCGGTTGCAAACGCGCCGGAGCCGTTGTTGAGCGCCTGCCCGGTTGCGGCTGCCGGCAGCGCAACGGCCAGCAGAAGCGCCGCCGCGGCCGCGCTTCCCAGTCTTTGCTTGTACATGGTATGGCCTCGTCATCGCTTCGCGTGGTGGCTTCAAGTGAAGCGATTTACTTTTCGCCGAGCAGTATCGCGCGCCGGGCCGCGCCGTGGCAAACGCAACGGTCTTTACTGCGGGGGCTTCCTGGCGTGCCGGGTCAGCCTGCGCAGCACAAATTCCTGCACCGTCGTGCTCACCTCGCGCTCCGCCGTGTTAATCAGGAAGCCTCCGAAGACCAGGCTCGCGCCGCGGTTCGACTGCGGATAGTAGAGGTTCGAAATCGCGCCTGAGATCAGGTCGCCACCCATGCTGGAATAGTTTGGCTGCCATTTCCCGTTGTCGCCCTTGCACACAAACGGCCCGGCCAGCGCGTACATCAGGCGCGACTTGGTGGTGCCCGTTCCCTTGTAGTAGTAGCGCGGGTCCTGGTGCAGCAGCGCGGGCAGAATGGCCCCGCCGAAGATCAGGTCCGTGAAGCCATCCGCATACACCGCCCCGAAGCGCTGCCCGTATCCCTTCGCGCCCTGCACATAATCCGGCGTATCGGCCGCCTGGTTCACGCCGGCCAGAAATGCCGCACCCGCAAAGTCAATCGGGTCCATCAGCACGCGAAACGCCATATGGAACTTCAGCTTCGTCGTCATTGGCGCAGCGTTCGCGGAGTCGTAAACAACATAAAAATTTGGAATGAAGCCCATCACGCGCTGCTGCTCTTCCAGGTGTACCTGCTCGGTCGCAATCTCCACTGGCGAGCCCGACACCGTCACGGTCGTGGCCTCGGCCACCGCGCGCAGATGGATGTCTTTGACGAAGAGATACTGATCCGGATCAAGAGTGATCGCGGGCGAGCTCCAGTCCTTGAAGCCCGAGATATGCACCGTCAGGCGATAGGCGACGCCCGGCTTCAGGTTTGTGAATTCAAACTCGGCGTTGTCGCCGGCGATCACTCTGCGCTGCTCGGCAGTGGTGCCGTCCTCCAGTGTCACGGTCGCGCCGGGAATCAGGTCGCCGTTTTCGTCCGTTACCGTGCCGCCCATGCGCGCACCGTGCCCCGCGGCGGTCTGCGGATTCGGCACAGCGGCGGGAGCAGTCTGCTCCGGCGCGGCATCGGTCTGCGGCGCGGGAGCTTCCGCCAGCGCAGTTTCGCCGCGCTGCGTGCGCGACTGCGCGGCCAGCGGCGTGCGGCAAGCCATCCAACCAAAAAAGATCAGCGCAAAAAAAAGTGCGTTCAAAGGACGCAAAGAGCGTGAGCTCATCCAGTCACCAGTCGTTTCATGGCCGGCGCCCGCTTGGAGGCTTCGCCCGGTGACGCACCTGCGTGCCGGAGGAACAACCTGGAGGGGCAAAATACCCCCGTCGGTCCGTTTCCCAGAGCCGGCGGAGGCGGCAGTTTGCGAAGAAATCCCTCGCTCCAGATTAGACGTAAAAGTCGCTCCGCCGACGCAGGGAATTACTTCCCGGTAACGGGATTGATTACCCTGCCTTCCGGCTTTTGATCTCGCTCAGAAGCTGCTCCACCTTGTCCTCGTTCTCGAGCGAGCGGAACTTGTCCTCGAGCGACTCGGGCTCCAGCAGTTCGCCCGTCGCGGCGTTCTCGGCGGCTTTTACGCGCACCTTGCTCTTCATCCGCCCAAAGGTGTGCTCCTGGTTCACGCCCACTTCCTGGCGCGCCTTGTTGGCACGGCCCACCACCTTGGCGCGCCGGTGCTCGGCCACCAGCATCTCGCAGTGCGCGCGGGTCTCGCTCAGTTTCTGCTCCAGCTTGCGCAGCGCCTGGCGCAGATTGTCCGCCTCGTGCTTCTGGTCCTCGGCCTGCGCGGTAAAGCCCTCGGCAAGCTGCCCGTGGCTCAGCGCGCGCTCCAGCGCGGCCCGCGCCATCTCGTCGCGCCCCTTGTCCACCGCAAGTTCCGCCTTCCCCCGCCACGCGGCGGCCTGCTCTTCCTGCTCGCTCTTCTTCTTCTCCAGCAGATGCTGGTCGGCAATCGCAATCGCCACCTGCGTCTTCACCTGGAGCAACTGGTTCTCCATGTCCAGAACAATCTGCTTCAACATCCGCTCCGGATCCTCGGCCTTTTCCACCAGGTCGTTCAGATTCGCCCGCAGCAACAAGCTCACTCGATCCAGCAATGCCATGATGTTCCTCCTTCTTTTTCCTTAGGCGAGCCCCAGCACCTTGCCGGGGTCCTTTCGCGCGCTTTACTTCACCACTGCTTCGCCGTTCTGCCGCCGCGGCTTCATCTCCTTCACGCTTGAAATCAACTGCTTCATGTCCATGCCGCTCAGCGCCTCAAACAGCGCCGGCACCTGCGCGGCAATCTTCGTCATGTCGCCGGTAATCTTGTTCACTCCGGCGGCGTCGCCGTTACCCGTGGACACGATCGTGATCTTGTCCACCTTGGCCAGCGGTTCGGCCATCGCGCGCACCACATCGGCCATGTTGGTCAGCAGCCGGTCCACCACCGCTGCCTGGTTCCATTCCTGGTAGGCCAGAGCCTTCACATTCATCGCCTTGGCTTCGGCCTCACCCTTTTGGAAGATAATCGCAGCCTCGGCCTCGCCCTGCGCGCGGATGGCCGCTGCCTGGCCATCGGCCTCAGTGGTCAGCTTGGTGCGCTGCGCGCCGGCCAGGGTCTCGATGCGCTGCCGCTCGATCTCGGCCGCCTTCAGCACGGTGGCAATCAGCTCTTTCTCGTGGCGCAGAATCTCGGCCTCCTGCACCTTGATCTGGCCCTCCTTCTCCACCTGCTGCACCTTCACCTGCTCGGCGGTCACCTGCTGCTGCATCACGTTGGTCTGCAGCTCATAGGCCTTGTCGGCGGTGGCCTGCTGGCGGCGGCTCCGCTCGGCATATTCCGCCTTCTTGATCTCCAGGTCGCGCTGCGCCTCGGCCTGCCGCGTCTGCGAGGCCGTCTCCGCAATCACGCGGTCCTGGTCGGCCAGCGCCTCTGCCACTGCTGCTTCGCGCCGCGCATTGGCCCGCTGAATCGCCGTATCGCGCTCGGCCTCGGCCGTCGCCACGTCCGCATCGCGCCTGATTCGCGCCACGTCCGGCCGCCCCATGTTGGAGATGTACTCGTTCTTGTCCCGCACTTCCTTGATGGTGAACGAAATCACTTCCAGCCCCATCTTGCTCATGTCTTCGGCGCAGGTGGCGCGCATCCGCTCGCCCACCATCTCCGGCTCCTTCACAATCTGTTCGACCGTGAGTTGCCCGATAATCCCGCGCAGATGGCCCTCCATCACCAGCCGGATCAGCCCTTCGCGCAACTGCGCCGGCTTGGTCAGGAATTGCTCGGCCGCGGTCAGAATCGACGGCTGGTCGCTGCGCACCTTGATCTGCGCCACCGCTTCCACCGTCACCGCCACGCCCTGCCTGGTGTAAAGGTCCTGCTGCGGCGCCACGTCAAAGCTCATCAGCTCCAGGCTCAGCTCGCGGCAGCTCTCCACCATGGGAAAGATCACCGTTCCGTGTCCCTTCACCACTCGCGGTCCGCGAAACCCATACACTATCAGCGCCTCGTTCGGGCCTGCCTTCCTGTACATCCGGGCAAGAATGCCCATCAGTAAAATCACCGCCAGTACTCCGAGCCCCACAAACAAAATCAGTTCATTCGTCATTGCGTTCCCGGTCCTTTCTTCCGGGAGGGGAATTGGTTGTCTCCTGCTACCGTTTCTCACCGGCCTTGCGGCCTTTCCTGGGGAAGATCTTCGCCAGCATGCCCAGCAGAAAAATCCCCACCAGCACCGACATATCCGTAATCAGCACGGCCGTCTGCGTCATCGCCTTCCTTGCTCCTCCGCGTGTTGGGTTGCGCGCGGGTTGTCCCCTTGCGCGGGCGCCGTGCCCGCACCGGTTGAAGGTCCGTTGCCGTTGCCCGCCGGCAGCAGCTCCTCGTCCTCCACTTCCTCCCAGCGCCTCACATAGGCGATCCCTCTCTCGTAGCGCATCACGAAAATTTCCTCCTGCTTCGCAATCGCGCCGCCGTCCTCGGCCCGCGCCGGGGCCGATCGCCGGGCCCCCAGCTGCTCGTAGACAATCTCTCCCACCTGGCCGGCGCGAATGGCCGACGAAACCCGGCCCACCACGCCCACCACCTCGGTCTCGTCCGCCGTCAGCTCGCGGTCATGCGGCATCATCACCTTGGTCAGGAAGGCGAAAATCAACGCGCCGCCCGCCACGCCGCACACCGCCGCCAGCGCCAGCACCGCAGCCGCCTCAAAGCCGCTGTGCTCGGTCAGCAGATAACCCGCCGCCCCGAACCAGCAGAGAAAAATCATTGCGGAGAAGGCATTCCACCACGGCACCGCCGCCGCCGCGTGCGCCATGTTGCCCGCCGCGCCACTTCCGGCTGCATGAGGCCCCACCAGCTTCGGCCCCATCGCATGGCCCGCGTGCGGCAAGTGGGGAAGATGGCCCGGCAGGTGTGCGCCATGCGGCAGATGCAAATGCCCGCTGAAGCGCCCCATTCCGCCCAGCAGCGAAAACGCGCTGAAAAACAGCCCAGCCAGAAAACACACCAGATAGAAGGTCTCCCAGGTCATTGCTCTGCCCCCTTGCGCTCTGCCCCCTTGCGCCCAGCCCCCTTGCGCCTTGCCCCCTTGCGCGCCGTCTTCTTCGGCGTTCTCCCAATCTTCGCGCCCCCGTCCTTCGCTGCCAGCACGTTGGTCGTCTGCATCTCCGGCCGCGGACGCAGCACTTCCATCAGCCGCGGCATCAGCCCCGGCGTTTCCAGCACCGCCTCCAGCAGCAGCAGGCACTCGCGCGAGTGCTCATGCCGCGCCAGCGTCAGCAGCGCCTGCTTCAGCTCCGGGTCGCGCCGGAAGCGCTCCGCCCCATCCACCAGCCAAAGGTCCAGCTTGTCTTCGAGGTGGCGCAGCTCGCTCTGCAGCTCCGGCGAGTAGCCCTCCGGATCGTCCACCAGATAGCCCGGATGCACCTTGAAGAAGTTGGCCAGCGTCTGCCGCGAGGTGTTGGTCAGGTGCGGCCGCGTGCCGCCCTCCAATTGCGATAGATAGCTCTGGCTTAGTTTTCTGCCGGTCTCCGTTTCAATTGAACGCACCAGCTCCTGCTGGTTCATCCCGCGGCCCAGGCCGCGCAGGCTGCCTTCCACCTCGCGCAAATAGCGGATTTTCTCGCCCAGTTTCATTGGCTTTGTTCGGCTTCCGGCGCTTGCGACCCTCGCGCCGTACCATTGCAATTCGCAATAACAGTATTGCAATTTGCGATTGATGTCAAGAAAAATCGGTTTATGTCTCCAAATCCAGCGCGTGCAATCTTTTACGAACGCCCGCCGTCATAGGCCCGCCGGCGCCTCACCGAATCCGCCGCACACATGGAAAGGCCCTCCGGCCTTGCGCCGAAGGGCCCTCGTACGACTGCGAGCAGCCGGCCTAGTTTACGAGCGTTGGCTCGGGCAGCGAGTGCCGAGGCTTGGATCCCCACAGGCCATAGAACGCAATGTAGAGATAGCACAGAATCGGCAGCACGAACGCATTTTGAATGCCCACCTTGTCAGCCAGCGCGCCCAGCAGGAACGGAATGATCGCGCCACCCACCACCGCCGTCATAATCAGCCCCGACCCCTTGCTCGTCATTGGCCCCAGCCCGGCAATGCCCAGCGCAAAGACATTGGGGAACTGCACCGAGTTGAAGAAGCCGCACAGCACCAGCGCCCAAATGGCCACGTTCCCGTGCGTCATCATGGAGACAAACAGCAGCACTGCGCCGCAGGTGGCGAAGACGCCCACCAGCTTGCCCGCTTTAACCTTGGTCAGCATCCATGAGCCCAGCAGACGGCCCACCATGGCGCCGCCCCAGTAGAGCGACACCAGGAACGATGCTGTTTTCTCGCTGCTCATGCCCTGGTTCTTGAAGTAGTTCACGGCAATCGACGCCAGGCCCACTTCAACGCCCACGTAAAGGAAGATGCCCACCGCGCCCAACACGGTGTGCCGGTGGCTCCAGATGCTGCGGCCCAGAATCGGGTCGCCTTCCTTCGCCGGGCGGAACTCCTGCGTCTGCTTGATGTGCGGCAAGTGCGCAAAGGCCACCGCCAGCCCGAGAATCAGCAGCCCGGCGGCAATCAGCAGATACGGGATGCGCACCGTGCTGGCAATCTGCGCCTTGGTGAGCATCTTCGACGCATCAGTAAGGATGAACGCGCCCGCCACCAGCGGCGCAATCATCGCACCAATGGAGTTAAAGGCCTGGGCCAGCGTCAGCCGCACCGGTGCGCTGTGCTCGGGGCCCAGAATCGCCACGTAAGGATTAGCCGCCGTTTGCAGCGCCGTCACGCCCGCGCCCACAATAAACACCGCCGTCAGAAACAGCGGAAAGTTCACAAATTTTGCCGCCGGAATGAAGAGCAGGCAGCCCACCACCTGGATAAACAGCGAGACCACCATCGTCTGCTTGTAGCCAATCCACTCGATCAGCTTGGCCGTGGGCGCGGAGAAGACAAAGTAGGCCAGGAAGAAGGCTGACTCGGCCAGCATGGCCCACGCGTAATCCAGATTGAAGATGGAGCGGAGGTGCGGCACCAGCGCCATGTTCAGCGTGGTGATGAACCCAAAGATGAAGAACAGCGCCGTGACGATAATGAACGGCCCCATGTAGCTCGGCTGGCTTTGCCCGGCCGGCGGTGTCGATCGAGTGGACATGTGAGGTTCTACTCCGTTTCCTCATGAAAATTCGCGCCCTGCGTGGGCATGCGTTCACGCCGGGCAGGCTCGTCGAGCGCGCCCCGGCCATTTTGGCTGCAACCACACTATACGCACGACCGCTGGATTGGGAAGCCGATCCCGAACGCGCCGGCAAAGAGGACGCGCCGGCAAAGGAGACACGCGCGCAAAAGGGACGCGCCGGGCGAAGGGCTACCGGCCCCGCCCGCTTTCCGCTATCCTCAAAGCACCGCGAGGAGAAGATTGTGCCCATTGCTGCGCTGAACGCCGCGAAGCTGAAAAAGATTATGGCGGCCCTGGAGGGCAACTGGCAGGCCGAAATGGAGGGCTACCACACCTACCAGACCCTGGCCAACCGCGACGCCGACCCGGTCCGCGCCCAGGTGCTGCGCCATCTTGCCCAGGCCGAGCTGGAGCACGCCGCCCTGTGGGAGAGCCGCATTGATGAGCTCGGCGGACCAAAGCCTGCTTACACCGGCCACCCCGGCGGCGAGGCCGACAAGCTGGCCAACCGCGCCGGCGGCACAAAAATGGCGCTTCGCCGCCTGGAGATTGAAGAGAGCCGCCACATCGCCCGCTACGGCACCCAGTTGAAGGAGCTTGGCGACGAGGGCTCGGTCGCCATCCTCGAGCATGTCATCGAAGATGAAAAGGAGCACCATCGCGAACTGGGCTCGCTCTTACGCGGTCATTATCTTGCCCCCGCCGGCGCGCCTCGCGTCGATCCCAAGGCCGTGCTGGACGAGCTGCTGGCCAAGCGCGACCGGGGCCGCAAGCAGCCCGGCGCGTGGATTGGCGACGCCATTTACGGCGTGAACGACGGCCTGGGCGCAATCTTCGGCATTGTCAGCGGCGTCTCCGGCGCCACCGCCGGCGACAGCAAATACGTCCTTCTCGCCGGACTCAGCGGCATGATCGCCTCGGCGCTCTCCATGGGCTCCGGCGCCTATCTCGCCGCCAAAAGCGAGCGCGAAATCTACGACGCCGAGCTGGCCCGCGAGCGTGAGGCCATCGCCATGAACGGCGCGGAGGCCCGCGAGCTGCTCTCGCTCTACTACCAGGTGAAAGGACTGCCCGAAGAGGATGCCGAACGCGTGGTCGACCACATTTCCCGCGACCCCGAGCAGATGCTCCGCATCCTGGTGGGCGAGCGGCTCGGCTCCTCAGAGGAAGCGCTCTCCAAACCGCTTGTCTCGGCCAGCTCCGGCGCACTTTCCACGGCCGTCGGCGCCATGATTCCCATCATCCCGTTCTTCTTCTTGAGCGGCGTGCCGGCCATCGTTGCCGCGGCCATCGTCTCGCTCGCGGCCCACTTCGCCGTCGGCGCGGCCAAAAGCCTCATCACCGTGCGCTCCTGGTGGTCTTCGGGTTTGGAAATGACCATCGTCGGCGCGGTCGAGGGCGCGGTCACGTATGGAATCGGAATCCTGCTGGGCATGGGCGGCGTGTAGAGCAAAACCAGAGTATCTGTGTCGTCGCGTGCTTCGTGCAAGGTCGCCGCTCCCTGATGGTCGCGTCAACTTGAATGCCGTGGTTTCGGTATACACCAACCCTGGTTTTGCTATAGCCGCGCCCTTCAGGCCTTCACCGTCTGCTCCATCAACTCCCGCGCGGCCCCTCGTCCCAGCCGTATGCAGTCGGAGATTCCGATTCCGTCGTACGCATTCCCCGCCAGCCTCAGCCCCGGCAGCGCCTCCAGGCGCGCGTGAATCCGCGCCAGTCGCTCCTGGTGGCCCACAGCGTACTGGGCCATTGCCCGCGGCCAGCGCGCAACCCGCACGGCTTCCGGTTCGGCGCCCTGCCGCATCACCGCCGCGCCCAGAATCTCGCCGAGCTCGCGCCGCACCGTGGCCAGAAGCGATTCGTCGGTCGCGCTCAGCAGCGTCTCATTCCGCGCCCCGCCCAGAAAAACCCGCAGCACCGCCTTGCCCTTCGGCGCGCGGCCCGGAAACTTGCGATGCGCAAAGGTGCAGGCCAGCATCGCGCGGCCTTCACTGGCCGGAACCAGAAAGCCGAAGCCCTTGGGCAGCGGCCCCAGCACGCTCTGGTCGAAAACCAGATTCACGGTGATGGACGATGAGTATGGAATCGCCGTCAATTCCTCTCCCAGCGCCGCATCCACGCCGCCCAGCAGCGCGCCCGAGGCCCACGCCGGCGAGGCCAGAATGATTGCGTCAAACTCTTCCGTTGTTCCCGCGCTCGTCACCAGCCAGCCCTCGCCAATCCGCCGCAACGCGCTCACCGGGCTTCCGCGCCGAATCGAATCCGGATTCAGCCGCGCTTCCAGGCCCTCCACAAGCTGCCGCATCCCGCCGCGCAGCGTGGTAAAAACTCCGCGTGGCGCCTGCCGTCTGTTGCCTGCCGCGCCCACTTCTCGTGCCCGCTCCGCCGCACGTCGCCTCATCTGCCGGTGCGCGGCCAGCATGCCCCGCGTCAGCGAGCCATAAATCTCCTCCATTTCCACCAGCCGCGGCAGCACCGTGCGCACGCTCAACTGCGTCGCGTCGCCGCCGTAGATGCCGGAAAGCAGCGGGTCCGCCAGCCGCTCCACCGCCTCGCGCCCATAGTGCCGCTCCACCAGCGCCGCGACGGACTCGTCGCCATGCGCCGTCCGCGGCGGAAGCAGGAGCTCGCGCGCCATGCGCATTTTTGTGCCCACGCTGAACAGCCGGGTCAGCGCGGTGGGCACAAGCTTCGTCGGAATCAGGAACATCAGCCCGTCCGGCAGCGGAACCAGCCGGTTGCGCGCCACAATCCATGTCTTGCGCTCCTGGTCGTTGCTCGACGTCAGCGCATTGGCCAGTCCCAGCTCGCGGCAAAGCTCGGCCGCCGCCGGCTTCTCGGTCAGGAATGAGTCCGGCCCGCGCTCCAGCACCGCGCCGCCCACGGTCTCTGAGTCCAGCACGCCGCCCAGCCGCTCCCGCGCCTCAAAGAGCGTGTATGCGGCGTCCTCGCCGGCCGCGCGCGCCTTTTCCAGCTCGAAGGCCGCCGCCATGCCCGCAATGCCGCCGCCGATGATCGCCGTTCGCATCCGCGTTCCGCCCCTCAGGTCCCTTCTCACAATTAGAATTCATCGCGCTGCCATGCGTCGCGAGCAATTCATATCACAGGCGCGCCCGGTCGTGCGCCAAACGCTCAACTGAGCTTGCAACCGCGCGGCAAGCGGGCCTCCGCCAATCCGAGCTATTTCCGTTTACTTTCTGCCGCGCAGGGTTTGCCTTCGCACAGCGCGCCGGTGATGCCCTTGCCTTCTTCAATCGTGTAAATCCGGTCGACGGCCGGCAATTTCACCGTCTCCTTCACGCCATCCGGCCAGTGAATCTCCGCTGTGCCCGCGTCGATGG
>JBAUEO010000043.1:0-10679 GCA_049678625.1 Occallatibacter sp.
GAGCGCAAGCGCAGGGAGTCGAAAGCCTGCCCTGAGCGAAGCCGAAGGGGGCCTGCATTTCACCATCGGAAATTGTCATCCTGAGCGACCGGAGCGCAAGCGCAGGGAGTCGAAGGACCTGCATTTCACCATCGGAAATTGTCATCCTGAGCGACCGGAGCGCAAGCGCAGGGAGTCGAAGGGCCTGCATTTCACCATCGGAAATTGTCATCCTGAGCGACCGGAGCGCAAGCGCAGGGAGTCGAAGGACCTGCATTTCACCATCCACGCCAACCGCCAACCAGACCCCCAGCGTGCCCCATCCATCCCGCTCGCTTGCGGCGGGTGACATGGGTGGGAGACCATCACGGCCCGCTCTCCCAACTCCCAGAATAGGGACCTGCGGCACCCAGAATTCGTGGTAAAGTCGGAATCCTTGGGACCCGGGACAGACCCAGCCCAAATACTACATTAGCGACAACCTGGGTTCGACCGCGATGGTAACCGACTACCTGGGTAACGCGCTAAGCGAATCCGAGTTCTACCCCTACGGCGGTGAGATGCAAGTGCTGACTGGCGACTCGAACACCTACAAATTCACCGGCAAGGAACGCGATCCTGAAAGCGGGCTGGATAACTTTGGCGCGCGTTATTATGTGAACAATTTGGGCCGGTTCATGTCGCCCGACTGGGACGCGAAGCCCACAGCGGTTCCCTACGCCAGCTTCGGCGACCCGCAGACCTTGAATCTTTACTCCTATGTCGAAAATACACCGCTCAATCGAGTGGATGCCGACGGGCATGTCGCGGCCACCAACCTGGCAAATAACTGGATAGGATTAGGAACCTTCCCTGACTGGTCCCTCGCGGTTCTGTCGGCCTGGCATGCATATTGTCTTGGCTCAGGTCCTTTTGGTCATTTCGGGGGAGAGGAGTCCCATCCCGATTCATTTATGCAAATGGATGCAGAGGAAGAGCAGGAGACGAATGCCGCAAAAGACCTGCAGGACGCACAGGTGCACGCGGCCCAACAGCAGAGTTCAGGTTGGACTTCCGCGAAGCCCACGAGTGGCGACTACGTAACTGTCTCGGATTATTCGAGGAGTGCAAGAGGTTTTCATCATACTGGTATCGCCGTTGATAGCGATGACACACAGGGATTTTCTACTCAGAATCCGAAGACTCCCTGGTGGCAGCGAATTTTCGGTGCTCCGAAGGCAAGAATGGAAGACGATCTGCAAATGCATACCAGCCCTGATGGCGAGGTAGCTCCCCATTCTTATCTTTACCACTCGATCACATCTGATCAGGCTTCCACGATTCAGGGAGCGATCGATGCTCGAACGCAAGATGCTGGGCGATACAACTTGATCTTCCGCAACTGTGCTGGAGCAGTAGAAAGCTTCCTTCATGCTGGAGGTGTCTCTGGCGTTCCCCACGGCGAAATATTTATTCCGGCGGTTCTCCACGGAGTATTGGAGCTGGAGAGCAGATGAAAAGGAACCGACGAATGGCCTGTATATCAAGAATGGAATGGATCGGCTTCGCTGTCGGAGTGCTCGGGATCATACTCTTCGCGCCGTTCGCGTCGGCTAAAAGCCGTTCTGCTCACCCATATCGTTACTCTGTTGTAGATGTGCCTGTATCGCTCGCGGTTGGGGCTGTCCGAACCCCCGAGTTTTCTCCTCGCAAGGCAAGCTGGTACTGGATCATGGTTCAGGTAGAGAAGCCTCTCCCGTTCCCACAAATGATTTGCATGATGGGTGTGACCTCAGGCCCGCTCGAATCGAAGAACTGTACTAGCGAAGACCCTCTTCTTCGTGCAGACTGGACCGTATGGAGCGAAGGTCAGGTTGTTTCGAGCGGATCGAGCACAACTAAAGCCGATGCCGCGTTTACGAAGGAGAATATTTTCAAGTTCCTTGGAAAGTTCCCTGCTGAAGCGGGCAAGAAGTACGTTTTGGAGGTGAAGTTTACCAAGGACGGGACGCCGCTGAACGTCGCCAATCCCCACCTGATCGTCACGAGGATTGGCGACGAGTAGCGAGTATCACCGTGGGTACGGCGGGTGGCCCATATCTCGATGACTTCTCCGCACCACAACTGGGTGCCCCACATCTCCTGACTTTGGAGATGTGGGAAACCACCAACCTCATCGCGCCGGGTGCCTAGGTCAGAGTTCCACGTGAGAGGCGGGTGGCCCACTCAAGCCGGGTGCCCCATTCATGCGCGTCTTTTGCGCATGAGTGGGAAAAGGTTTCCTTACATTCCGAGCGGCGGCGAGGCGGCGGTTTACAATGCCAGTGGATTGAATTTCATTCGCCGGGTGCCCCATTCATGCGCGTCTTCGGCGCATGAGTGGGACCAGGCGGGTGTCCACCTCTCCCGGTGTTGGAGATGGGTGAAAGCAACCTCCCCATCCCGCTCCGCGTGTCATCCTGAGCGACCGGAGCGCAAGCGCAGGGAGTCGAAAGCCTGCCCTGAGCGAAGCCGAAGGGGACCTGCATTTCACCACCAACCCCGCCCAACCCCCCGCTTGCCGTACACTAATTCCGCCATGCAACTCCGCATCGCCATCCCCGAACCCTCCTCGCTCGACACGGAGTACAACCAGCGCGCCCTGCCGCCCTACCTCGCCGCGCTCCACTCCGCCGGCGCGGTGCCCCTCATCGTCCCCCTCCATGAGCGCCCCAACCGCATCGCGCGCCTGCTTGCCGAGGTCCACGGCGTATTGCTGCCAGGAAGCCGCTATGATGTTGAGCCAGAACGATTTAACGAGAGTCGCATTGCCGAGTGCGGCCCCTCCGATCCCGGCCGAACCGCCGCCGACGAGCTCCTCCTTCAGGACGCCTTCAACCTCCGCAAGCCCATCCTCGCCATCTGCCGCAATGAGCGAAGAAAGCTGCCCGCATTGCCATTATTCTGCCATCGTGTGGTTCCGAGGAAACTCTTGAAGCGGAGCGAGTTGATATGGCTTGGCAGGTGATTCGGCCAGGAATCCGGTGCAGCTTATTGATGAATCTGCTGCTGTTTACCGCCCTGTGTCGTGCCGAGTCGGGGCAACTTGTCGTCCAAGTCGAAGATACGCAGGAACGCGCGGTTAGTGGTATCGAAATTGGCGTTGAAGGGATCGGAGGTTCCGGGGTTACTGGTAACGACGGCAAGGCTCGTCTTGCGTTAGGCAACGCCACCAAAGAGGGTGACTGGATATTTCTCGCGGTATTGCGGTCGCCGGCCCATTTGGACTATGTTGTGCTGTCTCCCTGGAAGGGTCGGACCATGGTGCCGTCCTTCGCGAACAGGGCGGAGAATTTTGTACTGGTAGTTGTAATTCAGCGAGGCGACAGGGCTGCGCTAGAGAACCCGACGGTCCTCGTCCGGTTATTGGAGTCAATCAACAAGGAAGCTGCCCAGAAGACAGAGGATCATTGGCAGACGCACCCGGACCCCAAGGTGGCACTTGAGGAGGTTGCGAAGCAGTACGGATACAGTCCGGAAGAGCTAGACAAGCAGATACGTGCGTGGGGCGCGAAAACGACAGATCCATATGATGCTGGATTGGCTGCCTTGTATGAGCGTAAGTATCCCCAGGCGACGAGTAATCTTCAAGAATCCCTGAGCTTGCGGGAGGAAAAGCTTGCGTCGGACAAGCAAGCCGCCGCGGCAGACCAGAAATCTGTGGCCGATGCCGCATTTTTTTTGGGTACCGCCCTCTTTAGGCAGGGGAGATACGCTGAGTCGGCCGCGGCATTCCGCAAGAGGTTGCAGATAACTCCCAACGACGCGACGGTCCTCAATGACCTCGGGGTGAGCCTCAAAGAAGGTGGGCAATACGCTGAGGCCGAGGTAGCCCTCAATCGCGCGCTTGCCATGAATGAGAGTAGCCAGGGACCCGATCAGCTATATGTTACGGCCAATTTACACAACCTAGCCTCGGTCCTGATGGCCAACGGCAAGTATGACGCAGCGGAGGGCATGTTGCGCAGGGCGTTGGATACAGATAAGACGGCCATCGTGCCTAATGATCAAGGTGTCGCAAGCGACCTCACAGGTCTCGCTCATCTTCGATTTGAGGAAAGGGAATATCCAGACGCAGAAACGCTTGCAAAACAAGCGGTAACCATAGAGGAAAAGATCCCGGGGCCGGAGAATCTTCAACTTGCGACCTCTTTGCAAATATTGGGGTCAGCACTGGAAGCTCAAGGTAACTATTGCGATGCCGAGCGGCTTTATCGTCGCTCACTCGATATCGAGGAAAAGGCGTCGGGGCCGAGTAATCCGCAAGTTGCTACGATCCTCAACAGTCTAGCACTGCTCCTCAAGAGGAGAGGTCGATACTCGGAAGCCGAGCACCTGTATCGTCGGGCACTGGACATCGACGATGAAGCTCTAGGTCCAGCGCACCCTGCTGTCGCTATACGGCTTAATAATTTGGCTGAGCTCTATGCTGCGGAAGGCGACTACCAAAGGGCCGAGCCATTACTCCGTCGGGCGCTGACGATCGACGAAGACACCCTCGGGCCTGACCATCCTGACGTAGCGATCCGTCTGGGCAATCTGGGAGCGATCCTGGGCATACAGGGCGAGTTCGACGAGGCAGAGCCGATGCTTCGCCGAGCAGTCAGTATCGATGATAGGGTCTTCGGAAAGCAGAGTATCGTCACCATAAAAGACCAGCAAAGCCTAGACAAGCTTCTTGCCGATAAAAAGAAGAGAGAGAAGAGATAGTGGCGCTTGAAAAGCTATTAGAGATCGCGAGCAGAATAGCGAATCCCTGGGCGCTGGCAGCTTTCACAGTAGTGTTCCTCGGGGCGGCGGTTTACTCGGCAGTAAAGGCTAAGAACAATCCAATTGTGTGGGTGCTGGCGATAGTAATTGGCCTTGTCGCGGTAACGCCGATTACTGCTCGAACGTACTTACGCTCGCGAGGAATTTATCGCGTATCGCTAGCCGTATTGAACGCCGGAGGGCAACCAATTACAAGTGGTGTAGAAATCCGTTCGGCAGTGGGCGAAAAGAAGACGACCGATGCAGGCTGGGAGATAGATGTGCCTTTCCAAGAACGACCAGCTGATGGGAGAATCATAATTTACGCGGAGGATCCCGACGCATTTCTTTCGGGTTCAACAACAGTGATGCTCAACAAGGACTACTATCCGTCCTCCGTGATTCAGCTGGAGCAAGAACCACCGGTGATGATTCATGGTGAAGTGATCGACGAAAAGCAAAGGGGTGTCTCAAACGCAGACGTTATCCTGCCGGACTGCTCTCAATCAACACGCACCGATCCCCAAGGGCTGTTCGAAATCAATTCCTGCGCTCCGAATGGAATGATGTTGAGGGTTCGTGTCGAAAAGGGCGGGCGTTCTGTTTCAATGACAGTAATCGCCGGACAACCCGTGGAATTGGTATTGCCCAAAGGACGCTGAGTGGGCAGGTGGCCCATATCTCGGGGCGCTCGTTCGATCACGGACACTGGGCACCCCACATCTTCCGCGTTTGAAGATATGGGAAGTGGGCCGTACACTAATTCCGCCATGCCACTACGCATCGCCATCCCCGAACCCTCCTCGCTCGACACCGAGTACAACCAGCGCGCCCTGCCGCCCTATCTCGCCGCGCTCCACTCCGCCGGCGCCGTGCCCCTCGTTGTTCCCCTCCATGAGCGCCCCAACCGCGTCGCCCGCCTGCTCGCCGAGACCCATGGCGTTCTGCTGCCTGGTAGCCGCTATGATGTTGAACCAGAACGATTTAACGAGAGTCGCATTGCCGAGTGCGGCCCCTCCGATCCCGGCCGAACCGCCGCCGACGAGCTCCTCCTCCAGAACGCATTCAACCTCCGCAAGCCCATCCTCGCCATCTGCCACGGCACCCAAACCCTCAATGTCTGGCGCAACGGCTCCCTCTTTCAGGACCTGCCCACCCAGCTCGGCAACGCCGTAAATCACAGCCCCGGCCGATCCGTTGACCACGCCCACCCCGTCCGCATCACGCCCGGCTCGCGCCTGGATTCGATGCATGCAGCACTCGTGGCTTGCGAAGCGACCGAACCGCACTCCGAACCGCAGGTCAACTCCAGCCACCATCAGGCCATCCGCACCGTCGGCGATCAGCTCCGCGTCGCCGCCCTTTCTCCCGTCGACGGTGTCATTGAGGCCGTCGAGCTTGACGCTCCCGATCACTGGGTCGTCGCCGTCCAGTGGCATCCCGAGCGCACTTACGCCTCCAGTCCGCTCTCTCGCTCCCTTTTCGCCGCCTTCGTCCGCGCCGCCCAGGCCTGGCAGCCCCGTGCCGTCCATGAATCGGTCGGCGCATCGGCCGCGTCCTAAGAAGGCCCGCTCCCGTGTCCGAATCTGTTGCCGCCCAGCTCGCCGGATTGCTTCGTGCCGCCGGTCTCCCCATGCTGCAAGACAAACAGAATCAGCAGTTTACAGTCTATCTTTCGCTTCTTCTCCGCTGGAACGCCCGCACCAATCTCACCGCCCTCCGCGAACCCGGCGCAATTCTTGCCCGCCACTTTGTCGAGTCCATCGCCTGCGCCCATGCCCTGCCCGCAGGCATCCGCACCCTGCTTGATTTTGGTTCCGGCGCCGGCTTTCCCGGCATTCCCATCGCCCTCTGCCGCCCGGAAATTGCCGTCACCCTGGCCGAATCCCAGGGCAAAAAGGCCGCATTCTTGCAGGAAGCGCTACGCGTCCTCAACCTGTCGGCCCGCGTCCATGCCGGCCGGGCCGAGGCTCTTGCTGAAGCTACCTCCGAGGCGTTTGACTGCGTGACCCTTCGGGCGGTGGAGCGCATGGAATCGGCCATCGCTCTGGCCGGACGGCTCGTTGCGCCCCATGGCTGGCTCGCCGTGCTCACCACCCTCCCCGATCTTCCGGCCCTCCAATCCGCCGCCGGAGATGGCTTCGACTGGGCCGAGCCTGTTCCACTGCCCGGCAGCGACGCCCGCGTTCTCTCTCGCGGCCAGGCGGTGGGCCGGGCCCCGGCAGCCCAGTAGGATGGAGAGGGGGTAAGGGTGGTCGCTGGCCTATGTTCCACGTGGAACATTCCGGCGGGCAAGCGCCCTCTTTCAAGCCAATGTTCCACGTGGAACATACCCCCATCCCCCCAATAGGTCCGCGCAGCAAAAGCGGCCCACGCCAAGAAAGTTTTCCACCGTGCCTCACTTTTCGTCCGAAAATCCCCCATCCGCGCAGCTTGCACCAAACCCATTGCCCCTCAGCGGCTTGCCCGGACACATTTTCCCGCCGCTCCGGCGCTTTCCACAGCTTCGGCCAGTTCTCCACAGCACCTTTCCCTGCACACATCCGCCCCGGCACTTTACCCTGATACCCCATGGGAAAGATTCTCGGCCTCGTCAATCAGAAGGGCGGCGTGGGCAAAACCACCACGGCCATCAACCTTGCTGCCTGCCTCGCCCTCGAAGGCCTGAAAGTCCTGCTCGTCGATTGCGACCCGCAGGCGAACGCCTCCAGCGGCCTGGGCCTGCAACGCGACGACAACCGCCACTCCATCTATGACGTACTGATCGGCAGCGCCACCGCCGAGCAGGTCATTCTGCCCACGGAAATCGACTCGCTTTGGATCCTGCCGGGCTCGAAAAACCTGACCGGCGCGAACGTGGAGCTCACCGCCCAGGAAGACCGCGCCGTGCGCCTCCGCCAGGCCCTTGAGCCCATCCGCGACCGTTACGACCTGATTGTGCTCGACTGCCCGCCCGCCCTCGACCTGCTCACCCTCAACGTCCTGGTCGCCGCCGACTCGCTCATCGTTCCCATGCAGGCTGAGTACTTCGCGCTGGAAGGCGTTTCCGAGCTGATTTCCACCCTCGAACGCGTTCGAGACGCCCTCAATCCCAATGTGCAGATCGAAGGCGTCCTGCTGACCATGTATGACGACCGCACCAATCTGGCCCAGCAGGTGACCGAAACCCTGCGCGAGTACTTCAAGGAACGGCTCTTCCAAACCGTCATCCCGCGCAATGTGCGCCTGGCCGAAGCGCCGAGCCACGGCCGCCCCGTGGCGCTTTACGATGCGCGCTCCCGTGGCGCGGAGGCCTATTTTGAACTGGCTGGGGAGTTTATGGCCCGCAACGGCATCGAAAGCCCGCGCGGCAAGACCCGTAAAGTCGGGCAGGAAAAGCCGCAAGGCAAGTCGAAGGCGGAAGTGCGTTTTTGGCCTTACGGATGAGCCGGGGCGCGCCTTCTCAAGCCCATTAGATGGGTAGTAACCGCTTTTACTTCAACGTTTACCCGGCCCATGGCAACCTTGCCGGGAGCATGAATCCGAAGGAAGAATTGCCAATGAACCCTGTTCCTGATTCCAAACGCCGCGCCCTGGGCAAGGGCCTTGACTCGCTGCTGCCGCGGGTGCAGAGCGCCGCCACACCTATACCGGAGCCCGAGGGCGGAAAACCACGCGAGATTTCTGTCGAGCTGATTGACCGCAACCCCTTCCAGACTCGTCTGCGCGTGGACGAGGTGCAGCTTGCCGAGCTGGCCGCCTCCATCACGGCCAATGGCGTCGTCCAGCCGATTCTTGTCCGGCCGCAGGCCAACGGGCGTTTCCAGCTCATCGCCGGCGAGCGGCGCTGGCGGGCCTCGCAGCAGGCGGGAAAAAAGACGATTCCGGCCATTCTGCGCCAGGTCTCCGACGAGCAGGCGATGGAGATCACGATTGTCGAGAACCTGCAGCGGGAAGACCTGAACCCGATGGAGCAGGCACGGGCCTTCAGCCGGCTGGCCACGGACTTCCACATGACGCAGGAGCAGATGGCGCAGCGGACGGGCAAGGACCGCGCATCTGTGACTAACTTTATTCGTTTGTTGAAGTTACCAGAGAGCGTACAGGCGCTTGTCGAGTCCGGCGGGTTGAGCTTTGGCCATGCCAAGGCGCTGCTGGGACTGAATCATCATCCGGACCTGGAGAAGGCGGCGCAGCGGGTTGCACAACTTTCGCTTTCTGTTCGCCAAACGGAGACGATGGTGCAGGGCATGCTCTTTCCGGAGCAGAACAAGAAGGAGCCGAAGCCCGAGCCGCCGGTGGACCCGAATGTGCGCGAGGTGGCGGAGCGGCTGCAGCGGGCGCTGGGGCTGAAGGTGCGAATTGAGGACAAGAACGGCCGCGGGCGCGTGATTCTCTCGTACTCGAAGCTCGAGGAGTTCGACGCGCTGCTGGAGCGGCTGGCCGGGGAGTGAGGGGGCCAGGGCAGGGTTCGACGGGCGGCTATGGGGCCCTGAAGGGTTGGGCTGACTCGCCGAGGCGGGGTGGGTTGGTTGCTTTCCCACATCTCAAAATCGAGATGTGGGGCACCCAGGGTTCGTGTTTGGGGAAAATCCGCAAATGTGGGCCACCCGCCATCAAGATAGGTTTGAGTAACAATTAAATAGGAACGAAGAATATCAAGAACTCATCTTTGGAGTTGATTATGGGAAAAGCTTCGATCGCCGTGTTGAGGTCGTGCTTCGCAGCCATCGGGCACTTATTATTTGCGACGTTAGGAATTGCAGCATTGGCCAATGTACTGCTTTTCTCGTTGTTCAAGCTGCTTCATGCGCTTGGGACATCTGTAACTATCGAGGAATTGCATTGGACGTTGACAGGAATCCATGGTTTTCCGATACAAGCACTCCTCGGGCTTCTTGCCGGCTTTGTACTTGTAAAATATCTGCGAGGAGAAATAATGATCTGGGTGTGGCTGTTTCCGTTCTTACTGCTTTGTATTGCCGCTGTGATAAAGTTAAATAGTTATCCCTCGTTATGGATGCATTTCTTTGGAAATGGATGTAATGTGAGAGATCGCTGCTATGACCAAGTGGGGTTGACTATGCCAGCGATAGCTTCGGCCACGTATTCATTAGGCGCAAAATTGAGGTTGCTTTTGACCAAGATCGCCATCCACGCAGAGAGCGACTAGCGCCGCGCCCACATGGTTGAGTAGTGAAGTTTTCGTCGAGCTTGCTTGCGCGTGAAGTTCCATCCGATGGTGCTGCGGTCGCGGTTAATGCGAAGGATTCACACCCACATTTCGTGCTGAGAATCGATTCAGCGCTTGGCAGGTGACCCACTCATGAATTTTAGAACCAGCAGGTGAGATTCGTCAGCACGTACCCCGTTCATCTCGGCCTCCTCGCGATGAGCGGGTTTTCCGACAAGGTTGGGTCAGCCGCATTCTGCGCCGGGCCCGGCTGAGCCGATGGCGCGACCTGAACCCGCCGCCGCCCATCGTGCGCTATGAGCACCCCACTCCGGGCGACCTGCTTCATCTGGACATCAAGGGCATGACGCGCTTTAGCGAAGTGAGCCTGCGCGGCGACGGCAGGCTGCGCGGCAAGCGGCAACATCCCGGCTTCCTGGCTCTGTATGTGGCCGTGGATGACCACTCGCGGCTGGCCTTCACCCAGATGCTGCCCGATCAGAAGGCCGAGACCACCATCGGCTTCCTCAACTCGGCCGTGGAGTTCTTCGCCACCCACGGCATCGGCGTGCGCGCCCTGCTCACCGACAACGGATCAAGCTACCGCTCGCAGCAGTTCCGCCAGGCCTGCTCAACGATGAATATCAAACACCGCCGCACCCGGCCTTACACCCCACGAACCAACGGAAAGGCCGAACGCTTTATCCAGACCGCTCTGCGCGAATGGGCCTACGCAAAACACTGGCCGGACTCCGAGCAAAGAGACGCTTCTCTCAAGCCC
>JBAUEO010000044.1:0-56983 GCA_049678625.1 Occallatibacter sp.
GTATCTCCCCGTTGAAACCCCCGTCTATCCTCTTGAAGACCCGCCCCGGGCTGCATCTTCTCCGCTCAGAATGCCCGAAGGAAGAGTCGCACCCGACCGCCGCACCCGCACAGCGGCGGATGACCTACTCGCGGAAGTACAGGAGGAACACCCCATCATGATCCAGAAACTCTTCACCCTCGCAATCGCAGGCGCGCTTTTGTTCGGCGCCGGCGCGGTTGCCGCCCAAGATAACTCCGCGCCCAACTCTGCGCCCGCACAGGCGCCCGGACAGGCATCCGGCCAATGGGGCCAACGGGGAAGGCGAATGGACCCCGACCAGCAACTACGGCGCATGACCAAACAGTTGGACCTGACCGCCGACCAGCAGAGCCAGATCAAGCCGATGCTGCTCGACCGTCAGCAAAAAATGCAGGATCTGTTCCAGGATCAGTCGCTCGACCGCCGGACCCGCCGGTCCAGAATGCAGGACATTCAGCGCGACACCAAAAGCAAAATCGAGTCCGTTCTCACCGATGCGCAGAAGCAGAAATACGAAGCGATGCAGCAAAATATGCATCGCCGGGGTGGATACGGTCGGTCCGGCCCACCGCAAGCAGCACCTCCGCAAGGCGAGCCTCAGCCGCAACTCTAGATTCTGCGATGCCTTCGGGCCGACGGAAATCCGGCCCGGGCCAGGCTGCGTGTTCACACCCTGCATGCCCGGCCCCTGCCAACCTTCTGAAGCAGCAATCTATTCGGTCGTCTTCGTGATAAACGCCTTCAGGTCACCGCTCAGCATCTGGAGCGCCTTCACATTCAGATAAATCATGTGCCCTGACGGGTAATACCCGAACTGCACATTGGCACGCAGCGCCGGGTCCAACCCCATGTGGTCCAAGTCGTATTCGGTTCCAAAGAAAGGCGTTGCCAGGTCAAAGTATCCGTTCGCGCTGAACACATGCAGATGCGGATTCTTGCGAATCGCGTCCCCCAGATCCGCGGCCACGTAGGGCTCGGACTCCTCCCGCCCGAAGCCGCGCATACCGCCCAGCGGCTTGTGCTTCCAGTCCCACTTCCCAATCGTTTCCGCGTCCGGATCGTAGGTGTCGTTCGACTCGTACTTCAACTGACCTTGCAGATAATTGTGCAGCTCGGCGACAAATGCCCCGGTGATCCTCGAACTCGATGGATCGAAGCCCGGAAACTCGCCCGCCGCGTCCACGTCCGTGCCTTCGAAGCGCATGTCATAGCGGCCAAGGGTATCGCGGTCGTCGCGCAGCAGCTCCTTGCGGAACCGCGTGGGCGAGACCCGCAGGTTCGCCTCCTTCACATACTCCACGCTCAACCCCGTCAGGTGGCTCATCTCTTTGGCCACCTCGTCCAGTTGCGCCGCCGGCAACCGGTCGCCCAGGAAGAGCGCCGCCGCATACGGCCCTTCGGCAAACTCTCGCGCCTGTTGAACCCACGTCGCCACCTCCGCCGGCTTGCCGGGAATCTTGTCGAAGTACCATGCCGCAGCCGCGTAGCTCGGCAGATTGAAGATATAGACATTGTCGTAGCCCGGCGTCCGGATGCCGTAGTTCAAAATCGACGAAATCAGCACCACGCCGTTCAACTGCACGCCGTTTTCGCCCAGCATGTCCGCCAGCGCCGCCGACCTCGTCGTCCCATACGACTCGCCGATAAGAAACTTCGGCGAATTCCACCGCTGATTCACCGTCAAGTAGCGAATGATGAACCGGTCGAAAGCGTGCAGATCCTCGTCCACACCCGCGAAATCCTTCGCCGTTCCCTTGCCCACCGCGCGCGAGTAGCCCGTGAGCGGCGCGTCAATAAACACCAGGTCCGTCTTGTCCAGCAGCGAGTACTGGTTCTCCACCAGCTTGAACGGCGGACCCGCCGTGGCCTTCGGGCTGTCGGTCTCCACGCGCACCGGCCCAAACGAGCCCATGTGCAGCCACAACGTCGCCGATCCCGGCCCGCCGTTGTAAAGGAAGCTCACTGGCCGCGTTCCCGGCTCCGCCCCGTCCAGCGTGTAGGCCACATAGAAAATGCTGCCGTAGGGCTGGTCGTGCTCGTCGCGGATAATCAGGTTCCCTGCCGTCGCCGTATACTTCAGCACCTTGCCGTCCAGCGTAATCTCGTGGTGCGTCGACACCGGCCGCTCCGGCGGAACCGGCGTCTCCTTCGCCGCCTGCTTGTGCCCTTCGCCCGCCTGCGCCCCGGGCGCCTCTTGCGCCCGCGCCTGCGCCCCCACCGTCACGCATGCCATCACCGCCAGCACGCACACTCCCAGCCTCCCAGCCCATCTCATCGCTCGCGTCTCCTCATTCAGTCTTTTGCCTTTTGTGCCTACGGTTCCTTCGTCCCACACATCTGTGCTCCCTATTCCCTCGTCCCTATTCCCTGCTCCCTCCCTATTCCCTGCTCCCTGCTTCACTTCCCCCTGCCGTCTTCTCCGCCGTCATCAGACCATGCAGCCTCAGCCACATCTCCAGAAGCCGCGGCCACTGGTCCAGCGACTCGTTCCCTTTCCCCAGTCCCGACCCATGCGAACCGTGAAAGAAAATGTGCGCCTCGGACGAAACCCCCGCCTTCACCAGCGCCTCATAGAACTTCAGCCCCTGCTCCACTGGAACCGTTTGGTCGTCGAAGGTGTGATACCAGAAAGTCGGCGGCGTATCTTTAGTGACGTACAAGTCAGGGGAATAAGCCGCACGCAAATCCTCGCAACGGTCCATCACGTGAAACAGCGCGCAGTAGCTCAGGTGCGACGTGTCCGGCGAAATCGCCCCAATCCACGGATAGCCCAGCACCAGATAGTCCGGCCGGCTCGACACCCGCGCAATCGGGTCCGTCGCCTCCGCGTCGCCCTTCACGAATTGTGTAGCCGCCAGCGCCGCCAGATGTCCGCCCGCCGAAAACCCAATCAGCACAATCCTGTTCGGATCAATGTGATATTCCTCGGCCCGCGCTCTCACGGTCTGAATTGCCCGCCGCGCATCAAGAAGGGGAATCGGTAACAAGTAGCCGTTCGAGCTCAGCCTATAGCTCACAATGAACGCCCGGAAGCCCCGCACAGAAAACCAGTCGGCCACCTGCCGGCCTTCCAGATTGCCCGCCAGGTGCGCGTAGGCCCCGCCCGGAAAAATCACCACCGCCGATCCGTTCGCCGTTCCCGGCTGCGGATTAAATTCCGTAATCGTCGGAATGTCTACGCAACTGTCGCCGTGCGCCTCGGGCGCCTTGCCCGGCCAAAGCCGAAAGGTCTCAATCCCCAGAAAGGAATTGTCCTCGCCCGCCACCGCGCACGGTTCTTTTCCCGTCCGCCCGTGTTGCGCCTGCGCGCTTGCGCAGGTCATCATTCCCAGCGCCGCCAACAGCGCCACCACTCGCGTGATTCGGGTCCACAGTTTTTTCACCAGAGCCCTCCCTGCATTTCGCAGGGATTATAGCCAAACCACCTGATGCCCCGCGCAGCTCTCCGCCGCGCGCTCGGTCAGCACCTCGGCCAGCTCCAGCCCGTAGCGCCCAAAATAGTATGCCGCTCCGTGCACCCGCTCCTGCAGCGCGCCCTCCGGATAGATTGCCTCACAAATCGCCTCCGCATGCCGCTTCAGCGACTCTTCTTTCTGCAACTGAAAATTCGCCGCCAGCCGCCGCAGCCGATTCATCTGGTAGCGCATCTTGCTCGCCGCCGTCGCCCCGCTGCGTCCCAATCCCGCGTCCAGCGTGCGCATCCACTCGAGCAGCGGCTCCAACTCCGCATCCAGAGCCTGCCCGGCCGCCGACAGCTTCCGCTTGCCCTCCACCGGCATTGCTCGCGCCCCCAGCCGTTGCGCCAGGCTGTCCGCCGTCTCGCCAAAAATCCGTTCCGGCTCCAACTCATGGCGCCGCAGCAGCTCCGCCACCGCCGGCTCCACCAGCGTCGCGGAAAGCCTCGGCTCCAACGGCGTCATCCGCCCCAATATCCGCTCAAACACCACCGCAGACTGCGCAAAGTATGCAATCTCCGCCGGGCCGCCAATCGTCAACGACGTTCCCAGCAACGCATCCTGAAAAACCGGCCGCAGCAGCGCCGAAGGCGAGATCCGCTCCGGCTCCGCCTCCAGGATTCCCAGCAATTCATCCGTCGAATAGCTCGTCCGCCCCGCCTGCCATGCGCCCTTCGGCTCGGCCGCCGTCGCCCGTGTCCGCTTCAGCGCAACGCGCGCGCCCATCTTCTCATCCATCAAAAAAAGCAGGCTTGACTCCGCGCCCACCGGCACCTGCGCGTGATAGCCCGCCGCCACCAAAGCTGCATTCCGTTCGACCAGCGCCGCGTGCAGCTCATCGGCCCGTTCCAGCCCGGCACGCAGCACCCGCGCGCCCATCCGGTGCGCCGCGCGCCCGCCCGCATCCAGCACCAGCAGACCCTGCGGGCCAAACACCTTCCCGTAAAACTTCGCGAAGGCCTCGGCAAACGTCCGCCCCGGCTTGTAGGCCGCTGCCAGCGCTTCCATCGCGTCCGAATGGCCCACCAACTCCCATGCCTGCCCCAGCAGCGGCAATAGCGTCTCATCCAGCACCACGCCGCCCACCGGCCGCGCAATCTCCGGAGCCCGCCCGTACTTCAGTTTCTTCAGCTCCCGCCGCGCCGGAAACGTCACATGGTCAATCTCGGCAAAATCATGGTCCTCGGTCGCCAGCCAGAAAACGGCCACATGCGGCCTGCCCGCCGCCGTCGCCTGCCGCGCCCGCGCCACCGCCGTCGCCGCCTTCAGCGCCGTATACATCGGCCCGCCAAACAGTCCCACCTGCTGCCCCGTTACCACCACGCCCGCGCCGAAACGCAGCGCCTCCAGCGCCTGCTCGACTGCCGGACCTCGCTCCCGCGCCGGATTCTGCCCGGCCAGCAACTCCGCAAGCTCCGCCACGTGCTGCGGCCGCGCCACCGGCTCCATCCACTCCGCCGCCATGCCGTAAAAATCCCGCGCTCCGGCCTCGCCCGCACAAAAATCCGCAAAGAGCCGGCTCGTTCCCGGCACCGTGGTTGTGGGATGACAGTCTGCGGTCGTCAACGCGCTCTCGTTTCGTCTGGAGTCCAAATGGGGAATCGCATCTCCGCGCACATCCGCGAGAAAACGCTTCGTTAAAGGATGCCACGCCGGACCGTATTGATGCACAACTCACACGCGTTCCTGCCGGAGCCCAGCCCCGTGCCCCTGCGTATACTGCTCCTGTCCGAGCTTTCACAACCCCCCTTCGTCAGGAGACGCCCGCCCCATGCCCAAAAAGGACAAAGTCCCCAAAGCCTCGAAAGCAAAACCCTCCAATGCCAAAGCCTCCAAGGCCCCCAAAGCGAAGGCCCGCAAAGCCAAAGCCTCGAAAAAGGCCCTCGCCGCCGTCTCCACCCAGACCCCCCACCAAACCGCCCAACTCGTCAGCTCCAAAGTCGTCTTCGAGTGCGGCCTCTTCCGCATCCATCATGACGAGCTCATCGAGCCCGGCGGCAAGCCCAGCCAGCGCGACGTCATCCGCCACAACGGCTCGGTCGTTATCCTCGCCCTCGACAACTCCAAAAGCAAAAAGAACCCCTGGGTCGTCCTTGAGCGCCAGTATCGCCACGCCGCCAACCAATATCTCTGGGAACTGCCCGCCGGCAAGCTCGAACCCGGCGAAGACCCCATGGCCGGCGCGCAGCGCGAGCTCGAAGAGGAAACTGGCTATCGTGCCAGAAAGTGGCGACCGCTGGTCCGTTACTTCGCCAGCCCCGGCTTCCTCGGCGAGGCCATGCTCGTTTACCTCGCCGAAGGCCTCATCGCCGGCGACGCCCACCCGGAAGAGGACGAAGAGATTGAGTTCCGCCTCGTCCGACTCTCCGATCTGCTCAAGATGATCGACAAAGGCGCCATCCTCGACGGCAAAACCTTCACATCCATCCTGCTTTACGCCCGCCGCCTGGCCCGCAAGCGCAAGTCCTGAGGCCGCCCCCGCCGCTCCCATCGCCCGGCCTGCCAGACAATCCCGCCGGGCTCCCCGCCGCCTTCGGGCTGTTGTATCCCATTTTGTGGCCATCTTCCTCGGCGTCCAATCAACCTTTCTCCCACTTTTGCCGTCATACCAAGTACGGTGGGCCTCACCGAATCCCGGCCTGCCGCCATCAAACCTATAGCGGTTCGCCAATTGGTGCAGAGGGAAACCGCTACCCTCAAGGGTCTTTTTCCTCAAGAAAATGACCCCTGGCACAATTGCAAAGACTCCACGTGAATTGGAGAACCGCTCTAATTCCAGGAAAGGCGAAAGCCGGTGGCTCAGTACAAAGGCAAGGTCAAGTGGTTCAATAACGCCAAGGGCTACGGATTTATCGGGCGCGACGACGGCCCTGATGTGTTCGTGCATTACTCGGCAATTCAGTTGGACGGCTACAAAACGCTGAAAGAGGGCGATGACGTGGAATTCGACATCGTTGAGGGACAGAAGGGTCCCCAGGCAGACTCTGTCATTCGCATGCGCGACACCGCCAACAGCAACAGCAGCGCCGCATAAGCCGCGCTTCTTCCGGCCTCCCGGAACGCTCCTCGCGAGCGAACCGCTCCTCGCACGCACGTGCGTAGGGCGTCAATCTTGTCCTGCACGCTCCGCGCATTCCTCTCGCTTGCCCGCACTTCGCGCCTGCGCGCTCCGCGCCCACGCCGCATCTCCAGCGTGTCTCCTCAAAATCATTCCTGCGCGCTCCGCCCGGGCAGACCGCGTGCTACCCTCGTCCCATGCAGCCGAGCGAACCTGACCCCACTCCTTCCGCGGACCCGTCCGCGGTAAAGGAGCGGCCATGGCTCTTCGCCTTTCTCATCGCTCCCACCGCCGTCATTGAAGTCGGCCTGGTCAATGGCGCGCTCGCTTTCCTGCTCCGCCGCGAGGGCATCGGCCCCGCGCACAGCTCCGCGCTCGTCGCCCTGCTAACCATCCCCCATACCATTTACTTCCTCTGGTGCCCGGTCGCCGACTTCTGGATCAGCCGCCGCTCCTGGATTCTTCTTGCCTCGGCCGCCGCATCCGCCACCATGATCCTTGCCTTTTATCAGACCAGCCTCTCCTCGCCCTGGGCCATTCGCTTCATCCTCCTCAGCTTTTGCCTTAGCCTATTGGTCACCGCCAGTTGCGGCGGCATCATGGGCGGCTTCGCGAGTGAAATCAACCGCCGCCGCGCCGGCAGCTTCTATCAGGCCGGTTCGCTCGCCTTCAGCGCCATTGCGGTCTTTTCGCTCGTCGGGCTCGCTGACCGCTACACGCTCCCCACCCTCGGCTGGGTCCTCGCCGCTTTCATCTTTCTCCCCGCACTCGCGGCCTTCGCCCTGCCCGCACAGCAGACGCCCAGCGCCCAAACCCTCAGCGCCACCGTTTCCCGCATCGGCCGTGAGTTCAAGGTCACCTTTCTCCGCTGGGACGCAATTCCCTATACGCTTCTCGTCACCCTGCCCATGTGCAGCGGAGCCATGATCGGCCTTCTGCCTGCCCTCGCCGTCGACTTCGGCGTCAGCGGCGCGCAGGTGGCCTGGCTCAACGGCCTGGCCGGCGCACTGCTCACCACGCTCGGCTCGCTCAGCGTCTCACTGATTCCCCAGCGCATCCGGCCTCCCGTTGCCTTTCTGCTTGCCGGCCTCGCCAACGCCGCCTCCCTCGGCATCCTCGCCCTCGGCCCGCTGCGCCCATCCGTCTACTTTGTATCGACCATCCTCTACCTCTTCACCATCGGGGCCTGCTGGGCGCTCTTCACCGGCGTCGCACTCGAATTCCTCGGCCGCTCCGGCAAGAGCGGCGGCGCGCGCTACTCCCTCATCAACTCGCTCGGCAACCTGCCCGTCGCGTACATGGCCTATCTGGACGGCCGCGGCTACGCCCACTGGGGGGTGCGCGGCATGCCCGCCATCGACGCCGTTCTCAGCGCATCGGCGGCCGCGCTCTTGCTCCTTTATTTCCTCCTGCACCGCGCGCCGCGGCGCGTCGTGGCCGCCTGAGCACCAAGACCTTGCCGCCTCCTCTCAACCGAGACGGCGCCGCTTCTGGCCCATCTCTAAGCCGCACCTATCTGCACCATTTCCGGTGCAATTTCCAACCACCCTCCGCGCCCACCCATGCGAAACTTGCCCCCGCCAGCCCGCGCTGGCGCTAAGATAGGTTCGCCATGAGTCTGCTGCACCAGGAATCCACCGACCAGCTCGACGACGCCGCGCGCGGCGAGTCCTACACTCGTGGCACCAGCCACATCGTGATCGCCAGCATCGTCGCGGTCATTGTCGTCACCATCATCATTGCCGCCTACGTTATCAGCGGCCAAAAACCGCCCGCCGTCACCGGCCAGGTGCTTGAAGTCTGGGCTCACCCCCTCCACTCCACCACTCCGGCCTTTGACGCCAACGGCGCGCCCATCCCCCAGGAATCCAGCGACCACGTTCTCGTCTTCGCGCGCGTCAGGCTCCACGACCAGAGCAAGATTCCGCTCTTCCTCACCCATGTGCTGGCCAATGCCACATTCGCTGACGGTGTGCATTCCAGTTACGCCGGCTCAGCCTCGGAATACAACCGCACCTTTCAGGCCTACACTGACCTCGCTCCGTGGCGCACCGCCCCGCTCGACACGGAATCCGAAATCCAGCCCGGCCAGACCCTCGACGGCGCCATCGTCTTTTCCTTCAAGATGACAAAGGCCGACTGGGAAGCGCGCAAGGGCCTCGACTTCACCTTCGCCTTCCGCTATCAGCCCCTGCTCACCCTCACGCCAACCGCGCCCGCCGTCGAGCACTAGGAACCTGTTGAAAAACTCTTCTGACAATTGTCCTTGAAGGGTACGGGCTTCAGCCCGTACTTCCAGCCCACACTCCAGGAACGGTCATCCTGAGCAAGAACTGTCATCCTGAACAAGAACTGTCATCCTGAGCAAGAACGGTCATCCTGAGCAAGAACTGTCATCCTGAACAAGAACGGTCATCCTGAACAAGAACGGTCATCCTGAACAAGAACGGTCATCCTGAGCAAGAACTGTCATCCTGAGCAAGAACGGTCATCCTGAACAAGAACGGTCATCCTGAGCAAGAACGGTCATCCTGAACAAGAACTGTCATCCTGAGCGACCGGAGCGTGAGCGTAGGGAGTCGAAGGACCTGCATTTCCCGTACCGCACCCCACACCTCATGCCAATGGGCTCTGTAACAGGGCACGACTTCAGTCGTGCCGTAGATGCGGCAAAATCAACAGGGCTTTAGCCCCTGCGGGATGCTTGTTGAGAGTTCTGCCCGACCCCTCGCTACGGCGTCGCCGCAGGCGTAGGCGCGTTCTTCGGCGTCGATAAATACCCGCTCACCTCATTTTTTGAGTTGATCGTGTTCACCACAATCTCATACAGCGCCGGATCCTTCCCGCTATAAAACTGCATCGGCTCGTCCACGTTCCGGTCCTTCTTCTCGTAGCGCCGGTCGTCGGCAAACACATCCAGCGTGAACCGGCTTCGCCTGGCGTCCGCCTTGCGCAACTCCAGGCTCACCGTGCCCACCGGCGTCCGCTTGCCCCTCCGCAAATGAAACTCGTAGTAATTCCGGTCGCCGCGATGTTTCAGCAGTTCCAGCTCGCTTCCATTGCGCGCAATCAGCCCGCTCTGCTGGCCAAGGTCGCCCTTCATGCTCTGCAGTTGGCTCAGCGCCGTGGACACGTCCGTCTGCGTCTTGCCCAGGTCCGTCCGCACCCCGCCCACGTCCGTCTTCACCGTTGAAACGTCGCTGGCCACCTGGTTCACCTGCTGCGCCGTCTGCTGCTGCGCCGCCTCCAGCCGCTTGGTATTCGCGTTCTCCCGCGCGATGATCTGCTGTGCCCGCGCATCCATCTGCTTCTGGGTCAAACCCACTGACTTGCCCAGCTCCTCGGTGGCCACTGAAAGCCGCGCGTTGGTCTCCCGCAGATCCGCTTCCATCTTCGCGCTCTGCTGGTTGGTTTCGGTCATCGCCGCTTCCTGGTGCGCCAGCCGGCCGCTCAGCGTATAAGCCCACACCAGCCCGCCCAGTCCCGCCAGCAGCGCTATCGCCAGCATCGCCAGAAACGCGCCCGAATACGTCCTTGGAGAATTCTCCAGTTCGCTCATGCCTTCCCCTTTCGTCTTTCGCTTGGGTCCCGGCGTCCATCCCGGTGTCCATCCCGCTTGGCCGCCGCCCGCGCGCACTGCACTGCACGGGATTCTACCCCGCCGCGCGCCTCCCTGCGCAATCCCTCGCGCAATTCCCCGTCCCGCTTCCTGCCGCGCCCGCCGTGACAACCCTCAAAGCAACGCGCTATAAAGAACCTGCTACTCTGTTTTTCGCCCCGCCGCACGCACCGGCCCAGGGCAGGCCTTCATCGCACGCCTCGCACTTATTCAAGGGAGAATCCAAAGCCTATGTCCACTGCGGTCGCTGGAAAGGGTCTGGAAGGCATCGTCGCTGCAAACTCCGGCGTTTGCTGGATCGACGGAGAAGCCGGCGTCCTCGCCTATCGCGGCATTGACATCCACCAGCTCGCCCTCCACTCCACCTTTGAGGAATGTACTTACCTGCTCTGGAACGGCCGCCTGCCCAACCGCGACGCCCTGCGTGCATTCGAGTCTCAACTCGCCCAGGCCCGCCAGCTCGATCCCCGCATCCTCGACCTCCTGCGCAGCTTTCCCGCCTCCGCCTCGCCCATGGAGGTCCTCCGCACCGCCGTCTCCGCCCTCAGCTTTTACGACCCCGACGAGAAGGACAACACCCACGACGCCAACGTGCGCAAGGCCTTCAACCTCACCGCGCAAATCGCCATGCTCGTCGCCATCTACGACCGCATCCGCAAAGGGAAAGAGATCGTCTCGCCCGACCGCTCGCTCTCCCACGCCGCCAACTTCCTCTGGATGCTCACCGGCGTCAAGCCCAGCCAAACCGCCACCCGCACCCTCGACATCGCGCTCATCCTCCACGCCGACCACGAGTTCAACGCCTCCACCTTCGCCGCCCGCGTCATCGCCGCCACACTGTCTGACATTCACTCGGCCATCACCGGCGCCATCGGCGCGCTCAAAGGCCCCCTCCACGGCGGAGCCAATGAGGCCGTCATGCGCATGCTGCTCTCAATCGACACAGCCGGCGAAGACCCCGTCCAGCACGTCCGCAAAATGCTCGCCGCCAAACAGAAAATCTCCGGCTTCGGCCATCGCGTCTACAAAACCGAGGACCCCCGCGCCACCCACCTCCGCCAGATGAGCGAGCAGCTCGGCAACGACGCCGGTCAGCCCAAATGGTTCCAGATCTCCCGCGCCATCGAGCTCTTTATCAACGCCGAAAAGAAGCTCAACGCCAACGTCGATTTCTACTCGGCGTCCACTTACACCACCCTCGGCATCGACATCGACCTCTTCACCCCCATCTTCGCCGTCAGCCGCATCGCCGGCTGGGCCGCGCATGTCATTGAGCAGCTCGACGACAACCGCCTCATCCGTCCCCGCGCCGAATACATCGGCCCCGCATACCCCTGCCACTGGCTCCCCGTCGACCAGCGCGCCTGATTCACGGCTCCTGATTCACGGCGCCAGATTCACGCGCTTCAGCAGCGCGCCATAGCGTGCATCCCGGCGAATGGTATCGAGCCGCGGGTCGGTCTTCAGGTAAATCAGCGCGAAGCAGCGTTGATCCGCTGCCTGATTGAAGAACGAAAACGCGCGATTGGAATCGCCGATGCGCACCTCACTCATTGCCAGCTCGTAGGATTCGCACTGCTCATTTGCATACGGCCGCAACGCGTCCACGCGAGCGCGCCAATAGGCCTTCCATCCCTCGCGGGAATAAACACCCGCCAGGGCTTTCGTGTTCACCGCGGGCCTTACAAAGTGCAGATCCGTCAGGTCGTCTTCTACCGCCTCCGCCTGCTTGCCCTGCATCTCAAGAACTGCGCTGATCCAGTTGTCGAATGAATCCACCCGGTCAGGCTCCATTTCACCGGCTTCATGCAGTTCCTCCAGCGCTTGCGAATAGTGGCGCGCAAGAAAAAGTGTCACTCCCAGCCGGCGCGTCATGAAAAACGACATCGGATCGAGGTCAAGCGCGTGCCGTTCGTGATTCACGGCCTCTTCCGGACGCCCAACTGCATCCAAATAGGCCGCATACTTCATCTCCCCAATGGAGGAGCTGGGACTGAGAGAAATTCCCCGCAGCAAATTCTGTTCCGCCGCCGGCCAGTTCCACGAGTAGACGGTTTGAATGCTGCCAAGCTGCGTGTAGGCCACGCCATTCTCCGGATCAAGCTCAATGGCGCGTTTCGCATCCTTGAGCGCCTCGTCCATGTCGGCGCCAGGGCGAGCGCTCTGGAAGGTTGTCTGCGCATCCAGCGCCGTGGCAAGTTCCGCATAGGCTGATGCATAGTTGGGGTCGATTGAAATGGCCTTCCGGAAGGAAGCAATGCTGTGCTCGAAATCCAGCTTGTCAAAGAAATAGAGCCCGCGGAAGTAGGCGTCCTGCGCAGCCGGATCAATGCTCTCAGTCGAGTGGCTAGTCTTCGCCGCGGGCTGCAGAGCCTCCTGCGTTTGCGCGGCAATCTCGTCGGCAACCGTGTCCTGCAGGCTCAGAATGTCCGTCGCCGGCCCTACAAAACTCTGCGCCCACAAATGCTTGTCGCTCCGCGCGTCGATGAGCTGCGCGGTGATGCGAATCTCGTTGCCCGAGCGAAGCACTGACCCCTCAACCACTGCATCCACCTTCAGCGCGGCCGCAATCTGAGGCAGAGAGCGTTGGGAGCGGCTTGCCGCCACAGCAGAGGTGCGCGAGGTTACGCGCAAATTGTGATTGCGCGCCAACTCCGTCGTCAACTCGTCCGTCATTCCTGCGGCAAAGTAGTTCTGGCTGGGATCTCCTGAAAGGTTCTGCAAAGGCAGCACAGCCAACGATCGAATCGGCTCCCTCGCGTGTTCCCAGCGCATCACTCCCCACCCAGCCAGAGCGACGGCAATCGTCAGAACCGCAAGAGCCGCAATCCACAACCGGCCGCCTCCCCAGAGCGCCATGCGCTTACGGTCCGTGGCACCCGCCAGAGCTGGATTTGCGGCTTCGGCCGAGTTGGCCGCTTGCGCAGTGACGGCCGCAGTCCCGAAATCTCCCGGGCTCTCGCGAAACGCGAATTCGCACGCGTAACCGCCCTTCGGCACATCGATTGCAACTGAGTCCTGCTGGCCATCTGTCGTGTAGTACTCGCGCAACCGGCTGCGCAGTCTGCTTGCCTCCACGCGCACAGCGGCGTCCACCGCGGGGTCGTAGTCGGAGCTCCGCCCAAAGACATCCACCGCGATTTCATATTCCTTGGGAGCAACACCAGCGATAGACTTCGCCACCACATAGCGAAGAAAGGCCTGGCTGCGCTGGGCGGAAAAGAAAACTCTCGATGCGAGAATACGCTCGAGCTGCTGCCTTATCGCTTCGGCATTCCCCTCTGACCCAGCCCTGCCCATGCGGTACCTCGGCACATCCGTCCCATTCCTGTAAGTTACATCGTAACTTAAGGCAGAAAATCACGGGATAAACGTGCGAGGGACTGAGTGCAAGGGGTGGAATCGGGCTTGAACGCACGATCCCCGCAGTGGAGAGAGATCGCACGGCCGGGATTCTGGAGGAACGCCCGCGTCAACCGCGGAAAGCAGGGAATTTCCGATTCTGGCTTTCCGCTCTGGAAAGCCCTCAGAACCAGAAACATCCGTTCCTTCCATCCGCACACATTACCGCGCCAGGCCATAACCGGCAGAGCCCGTCCCGTTCAGGCACGGAACCCCGCCCATCGGACACCCACCCGGCACAGCACCCACATGTTGCGCCAGGGGGGCGTCCCTTCCTCACGAATCACGGATACACAATTTGCAGCGGCGATCCCCGGTAATAGGTAGACTGCGACACCGACGAGCAATTGAAATCGATTCCCGGTATTGCCAGGAAAGCATCGCCATCCACCAGCAGAGCTTGAATCTGATCGAGCGTCGTCACTCGCTGGTTGATGGCTCCGTCGAGAAAGGCATGATGGTTGAAAATAACCAGGTCCAACTGCCAATCCACGTTGAAGTCCCCACCCGTCTTCGCAATACCCACCAGGTGGTCATGCCCCTTCACCGGCGAACACGGCTGACTTCCATTGAAGTCTATGCAGGCCTGATTCGATCCGGCCAGCACTCCGTAGTCGGGAACCGGGAAGGGAAGCACCTCAAGGTGACTGCAATTCGTTGGCTGGCAGTTCAGTGTGTCTGCGTCAATTGTGGAGCTAACCGGATATACCACCATGTAGAGGGGTGCGACAGCGTGCTGATTCGCCTTGGCGGGAAACGGCGCCTTATTCGGCGTCAGTAGGTAAACTACGCTTCCGTTTGCGTCGTCAAATGCGGCCTCCGTCAGCGTTTGCCCCGTTGCTGTCTGGCCGCTCTGCGCCATGGCCGCAATCGGAGCACCAAGCAGCGTGGCTGCAACTGACAGCACCGCCACACGAAGCGTGATCGAACTTAGGATTGGTTTCATCGCATTCATCTCCTTCATCGCAACTCCGCAGCCGACCAGCTAAGTCCGAGCAACTCCCCGCGTCGAAATCGATCCGCTGCCATTTGCCTATTCTTCTAACCTGTGAAGGAAATAAAAGGTAGTTTCTATCTGTAAGTTACGTTGAAACGTCGAAGAATCTTGAAGTTAACGGCGGGTTGTCTACACGTTCGCCGGGTGCCCTATTCATGCGCGCGTCGGGGTCCCAGGCGACAGGTCCTCGTCGCTGGGGTGACTGAGCGCATGAGTGGGAATCCTCCACCCCGTCAACCCCTCTCGTCGCGCTCCCGCCCGCAACTCCATCATTCCGCGCCGCAAATTCCCCGCTCCGTTTTGCAGTCTGAGAGTGCTGGCCATTCAGAACCCACTCAACCGTGACCGAGACTGCGGGATAAGGGGCGGAGCGCCCAGGATGCAACTGCAGCACCCGTCATTACGATCGGGTATGCCAGCGTACCCGCATCGATCAACCCCGAGGCCAATAGCGATGCAACAGCACCCGTCAAGTTGAAGATCACACCGGCGTAGGCCCACTCCTTCAGCCGGGGAAACCGCGGAATAACCAACGCGACTGCGCCAAGCAGTTTCCAGATCCCGAGGATGACGAGGAAGTATTCAGGATAGCCCAAGCGTTCGATGAGTCCGCGAACCTGAGGCACTCGCAGGACATCCCATGCGCCTCCCAAAACCAGGTCGAAGACAACCAGAGCGGTGGTCATCCAGTAAGCAATGATGCGGCGGCGCGAACTGAAGGCGGAACTGGCGAGGGTTGTCATAGCGTCGAGTTGCAAGTCACGGCGGCTTCGCCCTCGCTTCCTGAATATTATATTGACCTTGCCGGGTGCCCCAGAGCCTGCCCTGAGCGAAGCCGAAGGCTCTCGCTCCTGAGACCTGGGAAAGAACGAATTCAACCCCCGTCAACCCCTCTCGCCGCGCCCCCGCCCGCAACCCCCTCATTCCGCGCTGCAAATTCCCCGCGCCGTTTTGCCGATTATTTCCCCGCTTCGTCGCACAATAGAACTGTCGGAGGAAACCCCATGCGCCCAACCCGCCACAACCTTGCTGACGACTGCCGACTGACAACCGTCGGCTGGCTCCGCTCGGCGGAGCCTACCCGGGGTCCCCACGGACAGCTCTTCGTCCGTGGGGTGGCTACCCCCCTGCGAGGTATTACTCCCTTTCGTAACCATCCGCACCGGTAAAAACTTTGCCGACAATTACGCGATCCCGTTCGCCGCGTCTTCGCCTTTCACTTGGCCGGCGGCAAAGAGTGCAGCGCCGGCAACGGCTCCGGCACGGCTTCGCCGTCCTTGCGCGGATCGGACGCGCCAAAGTTGACCCCTGTCGCGAAATTCCGTTCCGTCGCCTGGCCGCCGCCCATGTCCGCGGAGTAATCGCCGTCCACCTTCACCGCGTGCCCGCGCGCGGCCAGGCCGCTGCGCACATCTGCCGGAATGCGGTCTTCCACCTCAACATCGCACCCGCTGAAGGTCGCCTTGGTAAAGCGCGCCGCCTCCAGCGCCGCCTGAATGTTCATCCCGAAATCCGCAATGTTCGAGACAAACTGCGCGTGCGCCTGCGCCTGGTTGAATCCGCCCATGATGCCGAAAGCGATGCGGCGATTGCCCTTCGCCATGAACGCCGGAATGATGGTGTGCAGCGGGCGCTTGTGTCCGGCAAGCACGTCCGGCGACCCCGGCTTGAGATTGAAGAGCGCGCCGCGATCCTGCAGCACAAACCCGGTGCCGTCCGCCGCCAGCCGCGAGCCGAACTCCTCAAAGTTGCTCTGGATCAGCGAGACCATGTTGCCCTCTGCGTCCACCGCGGTCAGGTAGGTGGTATCGCCCGCGGGCGGATTACCGGGCGCGACCGGGCAGCTTGCGTGCGCCATGTCGATCCGCTTCGCCCGCTCCCGCGCATAATCCGCTGACAGCAGCCCGGCAACTGGAATCCTGCTGAATTTCGGATCGCCGATGTAGCGCCGCAGATCTGCATACGCCAGTTTCTTTGCCTCGATCATCACGTGAAGTGCGTCCACTGAGTTGTGGCCGAACTTCGCCAGCGGAAACTGGCTCATGATGTTCAGCATCTCCAGCGCGGCAATGCCCTGGCCATTCGGCGGCAACTCGTACACCGTCCACCCGTGGTAATCGGTGGTGAGCGGTTCCACCCACTGGCTTGTGTAGCCGGCCAAATCTTCCGCCGTCATCGTGCCGCCTTCCCGCCGCGTTAAAGCCAGAATGCGCTGCGCAAGCGCCCCTTTGTAGAAGGCGTCGCGGCCGCCCTCCGCAACCAGCGTGAGCGAATGTGCCAGGTCGGGATTGCGAAAGACCTCGCCCACCCTCGGCGCCTTGCCGTCGATAAGATACACGCGCGCAAGCTCTGGATTCTTCTTGAGAAATCCCTCCGCCGTGGCCCAGTATGCTGCATCCCATTCGGGCACCGGAAATCCTTCGCGCGCATAGCGAATCGCCGGCTCGAGGTCCGTGCGTAGTCCCAGCCTTCCAAAGCGGCCAAGCAGCTTCGACCATCCATCCACAACGCCCGGCACCGTGATGGAGTCGATGCCGAAAGCCAGCATCCGCTCCATGCCATGCGCACGCAGATATTCCGGGTTAAGATTCTTCGGCGACCATCCGCTCGCGTTCAGCCCGTAGAGTTTGCCGGTCTTCGCGTCGTACACGATGGCGAAAAGATCGCCGCCCATTCCGTTCATCATGGGCTCCACCACGCCCATCACTGCATTGGCAGCCACGGCCGCATCCTCGGCGCTGCCGCCGCGTGCCAGCATCTGCGCGCCTGCCTGCGCGGCCAGCGGGCTCTCCGCCGCAACAATCCCATAGCGCGTAATCACCATCGATCGTCCCTGACTTCGGTCCTGCGCGCGTGTGATCGTTGCCACAAGCGTGAGCGCGATGAGCGATGCGGCGAGCGCGGGCATGCGTTGCATGGGCGGATCTCCTTGGGCCGGGCTTTCAGCCTAACGGGTCTATGCGGCGTCTTTCAAGCGGCGAACTCAACCCGGCCCCTCGCAAACGCGGCCGCATTCCACACCTCCGTTGACGCAACCAACTCACACTTCCTACGATGCTGGTGGTTCATTTCTTCTCAATTGCGTTCATTCCAAATTGCATCCAGGGGGAAAACACATGCGGAAAGCATCCCATTCCCATTTCCGTTCCCGTTCCGTTGCGCGGCCACTCCTTCACCACTGCCACCCACGCGGAAGCGCGTTCATGCGCGCCTGTGTTGCCGCCCTTGCACTCATCGGCGCTGCCGCACTCTCTGGCGCTGCGGCCACGGCGCAATCCCACGCCTTCATCCTCAACCGTCCCGGCCGAACCATCGCGCTACAGCCCTACGGCCGCAACATCCTTCGCGTCACCCTCAGCACGGAGAACGCTGCTGCCCTCGCCGCCCCCGGTTACGGCTTCATCGGCTCGCCTTCCATCGCCGGCTGGACACAAACGCAGGACTCCGCCGGCTTCGAAATCTATCGCTCCGCCAGGATGGTCGTGCGCATCGCGCCGCCCGATCTCTCCGCGCCGCACCGCATCCCGCTCGACCCCCTCAATAACAAGCTCCGCGAGGAATACTTCGGCGGCAGACCCCATCGCATGCACGGGCCTTACGACGACACCATCTCCATCGCCACAGCGGACGGCAAGCCACTGCTTACCATGCGCCGTTGGTCCATGTACCCCAACCCGCCCGACGCATCCTCTTCCGACGCCGCGAATGGACAAAAAACCGACCCCGGCTACCGCGTCTCGGCCGTCTTTGACTCCCCGGCCGGCGAGCACTTCTACGGCCTTGGCCAGCATCAGCAGGGCGAGCTCGACCTGCGCGACCATCGCATCGAATGCTGGCACAACTACGGCGCAATCGGCGGCGAAACCGTTTGCGTGCCCTTCATGGTCTCCAGCCGCCGCTACGGCCTCATCTGGGACAACCCCTCGAAAACCACCGTCGATCTCGGCTTCAACCTGCAAAACGTCTGGTCCTCCCAGGTGGGCGACCGCGTCTCCTTCTTCGTCATCGCGGGCAGCAACACCGACGAAGTCTACCAGGGCTACCGCAAGCTCACCGGCGTCGCGCACCTGCTGCCCAAAGCCGCCTATGGTTACATCCAGAGTAAGGCCATCTATCCCACACAGAGCCAACTGCTCGCCGTCGCAAAAGGTTATCGCGACCGCAATTTACCGCTCGATGTGCTCGTCGTCGACTTCCTCAATATGACCCACCAGGGCAATCTGGATCTTGATCCAGCCCGCTGGCCCGACCCCGCAGCCATGAACAAACAACTGCACGCCATGGGCATTCACACCCTGCTCAGCGTGTGGCCTCACTTCGCCCCCGGCACGCGATTCTATGACATGCTGCTGCGCAAAGGCTGGCTCATCCGCAAGGCAGACGGCACACCGGATTCCGGCGGCTTCAGCAAGGCCATCGGCCCTAACATTGACACCACCAACCCCGCCGCGGCCCGCTGGTTCTGGCAGAAAATTCGCGATCGCTACATCAAGCCCGACGGATTCGGCTACATCTGGCTCGACGAAACAGAGCCCGACATCGATCCGGAAAATGACTTCTTCTACGTCGGCTCAGGCAAGGGCTACTTCAACGTCTATCCGCTCTTTCACACCGCCTCAGTCTATGACGGTTTCCGCCGCGACTTCGGCGACAGCCGCCGCGTCATGATTCTCGCCCGCGCCTCCTATCTCGGAGCACAGCGCAACGGCACCGTCTTCTGGTCCAGCGACATCACCGCTACATGGGACATGCTCAAGCGTTCCATCACCGCTGGCCTGGACTTCACCGCCTCCGGCATGCCCTATTGGGACACTGACATCGCCGGCTTCTTCTCGCCGGAGATTCCTCCCACTTACAAGCCCGCGCACACGCCGCTCGTCAGCCCCGCCGGCGCCGAGGAAAACATCGACCACTACCTCGATTATCCTGAGCTCTTTGTGCGCTGGTTTCAGTGGGGCGTCTTCCAGCCCGTCATGCGCGCTCACGGCGAGCGCATGCACAACGAGGTCTGGTCCTACGGAAAACAGGCCGAGCCCATCCTCGAGAAATATCTCCGCCTGCGCTACACCCTGATGCCCTACACCTATTCGCTCGCCTATCACACCTATCAAACCGGCGCACCGTACATGCGCGCCCTCTTCATGGATTTCCCCAATGATCCCAACGTAGCCGGCATCCGCGACGAATACATGTTCGGTCCCGCGTTTCTCGTAGCGCCGGTCACGCAACAGGGGGCCACCAGCCGCAAGGTTTATCTGCCCGCGGGCTCGGACTGGTACAACTACTGGACCAACCAGCGCTTCACCGGCGGCCAGTCCATCACGGTCGCCGCGCCCATTGATACCATTCCGCTCTTCGTGCGCGCCGGTTCCATCGTGCCTCTCGGCGAGCCGGTCCTCAGCACGCAGCAGCATCAGGCCATCGCCTCCGTGCGCGTTTACCCCGGCGCGAATGCCGACTTCACGCTCTTCTCTGACGACGGAACCACCTACGGCTACGAGAAAGGCGAGGACTCCATCACCCACCTTCACTGGGACGAGGCCACCCACCGCTTTACGCACTCGGGCACGGCCGCATGGAACGTGCCCGACGCAAAAATCGTAGACATCATCCATCCCTGAATGAGAACCCCGCGGTACAATCCCGGCTGCCGCGGCTCTCTGCTATCGCAGCCTCACCCCTGCCGTTCGCGCCACATCCGGTACAGGCCCCACGCCGCAAGCGTGCAGTTGTCGCGAATCGTCCCGTCCAGCATCATCCGCTCAAACTCCTCCACCGTCACGCAGCGCACCGTCAGGTCGTGCTCCTCTTGGTCGCGGTCGGCCTCCATCTGCGTCAGTCCCGTCGCAAGAAAGACATGCTGCCGCTGCCGCGTGAACCCGTAGGCAATCCACTGCTCGCCCAGCTTGGTCATCCGCTCCGCGTGCAGGCCCGTTTCCTCTTTCAGCTCGCCCCGCGCCAGCTCTTCCGCGTTGTCAATCTCCCGCTCCCATCCGCCCTGCGGCAGCTCCATCGCCCGCGCGCCAATCGTGTACCGGAACTGCTCCACCAGCCACACGCGGCCCTCGTCCACCGGCACAATAATTGCCGCGTCGTCCTTCTCCACCACGCCATAAATCCCGCGCTGCCCGTTCGACCGCAGAATCTCATCCTCGCGCACGCGCATCCAGTGGTTCCTGTAAATCTCGCGGCTCCCCAGAGTTTCAATCGACTGCCCGCCTCCCTTCTTCGCCTCGCTCACCCCGCCTCCCGTATCGGCTTCTTATCCACGCGCACCCTGAATCTCCGCAGCCGCCCCACCAGCGACGCCGCGCCGCTCGCCCGCACCCGTACCGACTCACCCATGTAGCTGCGCGCATGCACCACCATGCCCGCTTCAATCGCCGCCAGCGCTGCGCCTTCGCTCTGCGGCACCACAAACTCCGCCTCCACCACCGGGTCTGACTCAAGCGCCCGGTCCATCGCCTTCAGCAGTGCCTCCATCCCATCGCCCGTCCGCCCGCTCACCATCACTTCGCCGCGCCGCGCCAGTCCATCGCGCTCGTGCTCGCCCAGCAAATCCATCTTGTTCAGCACTTCAATGCGCGGCTTGCCCAGCGCCTCCAGCTCCGCCAGCACCTTCTCCACCTGCGCCTTCTGCTCGCCGCCGTAGCTGGACGCCGCGTCGCGCACATGAAGCAGAACCTCGGCCTGCGCCACTTCCTCCAGCGTTGCGCGAAAACTTGTCACCAGCGTGTGCGGCAAATTGCGAATAAATCCCACCGTATCGCTCAGCAGAACCTTGCGCCGGCTCGGCAGCGAAAGTGCGCGAAGCTTCGGATCCAGCGTGGCGAACATCCGCGGCGATTGCAGCACCTCCGCGCCCGTCAGCCGATTGAACAGCGTGCTCTTGCCCGCGTTCGTGTAGCCCACCAGCGCCACCGTCGGCACCGGAACCGCTTCGCGCCGCTGCCGTTGCTGCCGCCGCACCCGCCGCACCGCCTCCAGCTCACTCTTCAACTGGTCAATCCGCTTCTGAATCCGCCGCCGGTCGGTTTCCAACTGCGTTTCGCCCGGTCCGCGCGTGCCAATGCCGCCGCCCAGTTGCGACATCGCCTTGCCGCGTCCCGTCAGCCGCGGCAGCATGTACTCCAGTTGCGCCAGCTCCACCTGCAACTGGCCCTCGCGCGTTCGCGCATGCCGCGCAAAAATGTCCAGAATAAGCTGCGTCCGGTCCAGCACACGGCAGGGCAACGCCGCCTCAAGGTTGCGCAACTGCGTCGGCGTCAGGTCCCGGTCAAACAGCACCAGATCGGCCCCGGTTGAGGCTACAACCGCGGCAATCTCCTCCACCTTGCCCGCGCCCACCAGCGTCGCCGGGTCCGGCCGCGGCCGCCGCTGCACAAGCTCCGCCGCGACCTCGCCGCCCGCGCTGGCCACCAGCTCGCGAAACTCCGCAAGCGACTCCTCGGCGTCCAGTCCCGGCCCGGACACAGGACCGCGCGATTGCATGGGCTTCGCCTTCGCGCCCCCAGTCGATTCAACGGTCCCGTCTTCTTCGCCTGGGTCAGGACGCGCTGCCTGCCGCGCGCCTGCAACACCCGCGCGTTTGCCGCGGGGGCGCACTCCGCACTCCACGCCCACCAGCACGGCGCGTTCCGACCCTCCGCCGCGACCGTCCCGCTTGCCCGGCCCAGCCCGCAACCGGGCTCCGGCGCTGCCCGCAGCCGCTGACAAGAATCTTCTCTCCCGGTGTCTTAGACCTGCTCGGCACCCGCGACTGCCGGTCCCGGCGCGGGAACCGCCGACGGACCCAGGCTGCCGTGCGTGCCCGCGCTCCGATGCTCACTGTGCATCACGCTGCGGTTGCTCACCACCGTCGAAATCGCGTGCTTGAAGATCAGTTGCTCCTGGCTGTTGTTCTCCAGCAGCACTGAATACTTGTCAAACGAACGAATCCGTCCGGTAAGCTTCACGCCGCTGACCAGATAAATGGTGATGGGGGTTTTGTCTTTCCGAACTGTATTCAGGAAGGTGTCCTGAATATTCTGTGCCGGCTTGTTTTCCATGTGCCGATCTCCTGCTTCCGTGTTGGGAGTTTTGTTGGGTGCGACCAATCTGCACCTGCTTGCAATTCCACGGGGAAGCGCCCGGAAGCCCCGGAGCCGCCGCTCCCCGCAATGCCACAACTGTATAGGGGTTCGCCCCTCATTTCAACCCGCCGGGCCCCATTCTCCGCTTAAAGGCCCGCCGAACCGCCCGAAATCTGCCAATTCCCCGCCCCTTTCGCCTGCCGCAATCCCTCATTCACCGTTCGTCAGTCGTCTCCATTCGCCGCCCGCATGCTGCTACCATGTTGCCGTGCACAACTCCGCAAAGCCCGTCGCCGAGGCCGTCAAATCCCTTCCCGTGCCCATGCTCGACCTCAGCCGCCAGTACGAACCGCTGCGCCACGAACTCCTCGCTGCCCTCGACCATCTCTTGCAAACGCAGCAATTTATACTCGGCGAGCCTGTGGCCCAATTCGAGCGCGAAGCCGCCGCGCATCTCGGAGTCGCCCATGCTATCGGCTGCGCCTCCGGCACCGACGCACTCTGGCTCGCCCTCGCCGCCGCTGAAATCGGTCCCGGCCACGCCGTACTCACCACGCCCTTCAGCTTCTTCGCCTCCGTCAGCGCCATCCTCCGCGCCGGAGCCACGGCCGTCCTCGCCGACATTGACCCGGCCACCTTCAATCTCTCCCCCGCCGCCGTCGCATCCGTTCTTGACAGTCCCCGCGGCAGCTCTGTCCGCGCAATCCTCCCCGTCCATTTATACGGCCAATGCGCTGACTGGTCCGCCTTCTCCGCGCTCGCCCAGCCGCGCAACCTGTTGCTCATTGAGGACGCCGCGCAGGCCTTCGGCGCTCGTTGGCAAAATCAGCCCGCCGGTACCCTCGGCCACGCCGCCGCCTTCAGCTTTTATCCCACCAAAAATCTCAGTGCCGCCGGCGACGCCGGCATGGTCACCACCAACTCACCGGAAATCGCCGAGCGCGCCCGCATGCTTCGCCAGCACGGCATGCGCAGCCGCTACCTCCACGATGAAGTTGGTTGGAACGCGCGCCTCGACGGCTTCCAGGCCGCCGTCCTCCGCGTCAAGCTCAAATATATTGACGGCTGGAACCACGCCCGCCACGCCGTCGCCCGCCGCTACCACGCCCTCTTCCACGCCGCCGGCCTCGCCGAAGCCGGTCCGTATCCCGTCCACGGCCTCGTCCTGCCGCACGAGGTTCCCGGCGCGCATCACATCTGGCACCAGTACGTCATCCGCGCACCGCGCCGCGACGCACTCCGCGAATTCCTCACCGCTCGCCGCATCGGCTCGGAGGTCTACTACCCCGTCCCGCTCCACATGCAGCCCGCGCTTGCCTCCCTCGGCTATAAGGAGGGCGACTTCCCCGAGTCCGAGCGCGCCGCCCGCGAAGTCCTCGCCCTGCCCATCTTCCCCGAGCTCCGCGAAGACGAACAGCAAACCGTCGTCCGCGCCATCGCCGACTTCTTGAGTTAGCCGGGACTTCACAAAATCTAGTTCAGCTTGGTCTGCGCCCCATTCATCGTGGCTTCATCGCGATGAGTGGGTAGGTGACTGTTCGGTGTCTGTGCCCCATTCATCGCGGCTTCATCGCGATGAGTGGGCCTCGCAGCCTTGCCGTCCACTCCGACTCAATTTCAACCACCCCTCGTACGCCGGTCGCATAGTGGTTGAAGCTGCTCCATCGGTACTCCTCGGGCGAGGCAACCAATCCCCGCTTGACGGGGTTGCGGTGAATATAGCGGATCACTTTGGAGCGGGCGGCTTCGCCGTGAATGTTGCCGTCAAAATAGCGTTCCTGCCAGAACTGCTCGCGAGCGCCTCTCAGTTTGCGGGAAGTCACTTGCTTGAGGGATTTGAGAAACTGCGCCACCAGAATCGAGGTCGGCTCGTTCATGAGCAGGTGAACGTGCTCGGGCATCAGCACGTACGCGTAGATTCTGGCATGATGACGTGCTCGAGTCTTCTCCAGAACAGCCTCAATCACGTCCTTGGCTTCCGGCGCGTCAAGCAATGGGAGACGGCTAAAGCAACTGAACGTGATGAAGTGTAGAGTCTCCGCTTTCTGGAACCTCTTGAGCCCGTATGGCATGGTCCAATCGTAGTCCAGCAACCTTGTCCGCAAACCCGCTCATCGCGATGAAACTGCGATGAACGGGGCACAGCTTCTCTAACCTCAGGGCATATATTCAGAGTTGATGAGCGGGCCACTTGCGCGATTTTCTAAGCTGATCTACGTGCAGGGGTCTGTGCCCCATTCATCGCGCTTTTCAGCGATGAGTGGGCCACCTGCCCCGAGACGTGTGCGCCTAGGCCTCAGAACCGGGACCGGCGCTGTCCTAAATCTGCTTTGACACACTACTCTTCCGGATTAGTGGGCTGAAACCCAATCGGTCGCTTCGGCTGGGAGGGATCAAGAAGCGGGACGGTCATCAGGAGAACGCTGATTTGGGCGGGTGGCCCTGGTCCCTGGGCATGTGTAAACGGGCCACAGGCTGTGGGTGCCCCAGGTCTCGCTCCTGAGACCTGGGAATCCGCCACGCGCAACACACCTACCTCTCCTTCCCCATCCTCAACCGATATCTCCCTGACCTGAGCAGCGGCCACGCCCGCTCATAGGGCAGAATCGCCTCGTGCCGCGCCCGCCAGTGCGCATCAATCCCGTCCCAGCCGCGCCCTTTGAACCTGTGCCCGCACACCGGACAAATCTTTTCTTCAATTTTCTGTCTGGCCCGCGCCATCCCCGGCAGCAGCGCCGTGTCCCGCTCCTCACGGTTCACAGCAAACAGTCCCGCCTCGCCCACCGGCATCCCCGCCTGCACCGCCGCCCGAAAGCGCGCATCGTCCGATAGGAGCCGCGCAGCCGCCTCCTGCAGCAGCACTTCGGGCGCAACGCCCTCCTCGTGCGCAATCTGCATCAGGCGCGCCTGCTGCTCGGCGGTCAGCGGGATTTCCACGCCCGCAGTCTTTCCGGCAGCCGCGCCCCCTGTCAATCCTTTTCCATCCCAACCCTTTTCTAACTCCCTCATTCCAATCGCTAAAAACCCTGCACACTTTTGCCGATTCTTTCTCCATAAAAGGCAACAATGGAGTTAGCGCCTCAAAACCCGGTTCCCTATCGCATTCCATAACCCCTCTTGCGAGACTGCCAACATGAAAAAGCGAAATGTCACCGTCGTCATCGACGACGATCTTTACATGCGCGCGCGTGTCTGGGCCGCGCAGCGCAACACCTCCCTCTCCACCGTCGTCCGTGTCCTGCTTGAAACCGTGCACACCATGCCCCGCGCCGCCCAGCGCTTTCCTCTTCCCGGTCAGCAGCCCGCAGGCCCGCCTCCTGCATCGCACCCACCCGATGCTGGTGCAGCCGCGCCCACCGCACCCGCCCCATTGCCCCCTGCCCCATTGCCCCCTGAAAAGTGCGAGAATCCCCTGTGACACTGTGCAGCACAGACCAAAACGTTCCTTTTCGGCTGTGATCCTGTGATCCTGTGCCGCACAGCCTCTCACCCAACCACGAACTCGCTGGCAGCTAGAAGCTGCCCCCAGAGTGGCCTCGCTCCAAATGCCGTAAAATCACCCTTGTATGAAGTGCCCCTACTGCGGCTTTGCCCAGGATCGCGTCGTCGACTCCCGCGAAAGCAAGGAGGCTGATTCCATCCGACGCCGCCGCGAGTGCGAAAGCTGCAACCGCCGCTTCACCACCTACGAGCGCATCGACGAAATCCCCTACATGGTCGTCAAAAAAGACGGCCGCCGCGAGCGTTTCGACCGCCAGAAAATCTTGAGCGGCCTGCTCCGCGCCTGCGAAAAGCGCCCTGTCCCCAGCGGCAAGCTTGAGGCCATTGTTGACGCCACTGAATCATTTCTCATGGACGCGCCCGAGCGCGAACGCACCGCCAGCGAAATCGGCGAGCTCATCATGCAGCACCTCAAAGGAATCGATACCGTCGCCTACATCCGCTTCGCCAGTGTCTACCGCGACTTCAAAGACGTCCGCGAGTTCAAGGAAGAACTCGAAGGCCTGCTCGACACCCACCGCGGCCCCAAAAGCAGGAAATAGCCGAGCCAGAATTAACCGTTCCATTCATCCGCATCGCGCGCAAAATAGGAGTCTCGTTCAATGCACTATCTCCTCATCTACGACCTCGCCGACGACTACCTCGAACGCAGGGGAGAGTTTCGCGCGGCGCACCTCGGCCTTGCCTGGCAGGCCAGCGATCGCGGCGAGCTCATGCTCGGCGGCGCTCTGGATGCTCCCGCTGACAAGGCCATTCTTCTCTTCCAGGGCGATTCGCCCGCCGCCGCTGAGGCCTTCGCCCAAGCCGACCCGTACGTCGCCAATGGCCTCATCAAAAGCTGGCAGGTCCGCAAGTGGAACACGGTCGTTGGCGCCGCCTGCACCACTCCTGTGCGGCCCTGACGCCGCCAGAGCATTTTTCCCTATTTGGTGTATCGCGAAACGACACGGCTGAGTGGTCGCGACCATCCCGGGGTCTCCAACGATTGGTCTTCATCGTTGGGGTGGGACCTTCAGGAAGCGACAACCTTGCACCACCTTGGCGACTCCACAGAAATAGGAGAAATGCCCTGAAACCCCCGCCCGCACACAATCTTCCCGCACTCCGCGCATCCACCTTCAGGTACACTGGAGAGTCCAGAACCATGCAAAGCAAACTTCCCATCGGCATTCTCGGCGCCACCGGCATGGTGGGCCAGCGCTTCATCCAGCTTCTTGAGCATCACCCCTGGTTTGAGGTCGCCTGGCTCGCCGCCAGTGACCGCTCCAGCGGCAAGCCTTACGGTGAAGCCGCCCGGTGGCGTCTCGATACGCCGCTGCCTGAGCGCATCGCCCGCATCGCCGTCTCGCCCGCCGACCCCGCCGGAGCGCCCCGCATTGTCTTCGCCGCGCTTGACGCCTCCATCGCCTGCGAAATGGAGCCGCGATTTGCCAACGCCGGTTGCGCCGTCATCTCCAACTCCAGCGCCTATCGCATGGCGGCCAACGTGCCCCTCGTCATTCCGGAAATCAACGCCGACCATCTCCACCTCATTGAGGAGCAGCCCTCGCGCAAGCAATCCGGCGGCTACATGGTCACCAATCCCAACTGCTCCACCATCGGCCTCGTCATGGCGCTCAAGCCCATCGAGGAGCGCTTCGGCATTGAGCAGATCTTCGTCACCACCATGCAGGCCGTCAGCGGCGCGGGCTATCCCGGCGTCGCCTCCATGGACATCCTCGGCAACGTCGTCCCTTACATCCCCAGCGAGGAGGAGAAGATGGAGGCCGAGACCCTCAAGCTGTTGGGCAGGTTCGAAAACGGCTCCGTGGTTCCGCTCCCTGCAAGGGTCAGCGCAAGTTGCAATCGCGTCGCCGTTGAGGATGGCCACACCGAGAGTGTCTCCATCAAGCTCGGCAACACGCTTGGCCGCGCGGTCACAAAGGAAGATATCCTCGCCGCCTGGGACGAGTTCCGTCCCCTCGCCGGCCATGCCCTGCCCACCGCGCCCGCGCAGCCCATCGAATTCGCGCCACAGCCTGATCGCCCCCAGCCGCGCCTCGACCGCAATCGCGGCCGCGGCATGGCCGTCACCGTCGGCCGCCTGCGCCCCTGCAATCTGCTCGACTGGAGATTCACCGTTCTCTCGCACAACACCATTCGCGGAGCCGCCGGCGCCGCCATCCTCAACGCTGAGCTGCTCCTAAGCCTGGGCAAGCTTGAACCCGCCGCACTGGCCGCCGCGCGCGCCTGAGCCCGGCGCAATCTCACCATGGGAACTCTTGCATGAGTCTGGTTGTCATGAAGTTCGGCGGCACTTCGGTGGAGGACCCGGCGGCCATTGCCCGCACCGCCTCCATCGTTGCCGGCCGCGTGGCGCAGGGCAAGCATCCTGTCGTCGTTGTCAGCGCTCTGGCCCGCGTCACCGATCAGCTCCTCCGCGCAGCCACCTGCGCCGCCCGTGGCGACCGCACCGGCTCGCTGGCTCTCAGCTCGCGCCTCCGCGCCCGCCATCGAGACACTGCCTGCGCCCTGCTCAAGAACGCGGCTCCCATGGTCACTTACATCGACGAGAAATTCGACGCCCTCGACGAAGTCCTCCGCGGTCTGGCCGCCATTCTCGAGCTCACGCCGCGCATCTCTGATCTCGTCGCCAGCTACGGCGAACGCATCTCCAGCCGCATCGTCGCCGCCGCCTTCGCTGAGCGTGAAATCAGCGCCGCGCATGTGGACGCGCGCGAGATCATCATCACTGATTCGCAGTTCCAGAAGGCCGTGCCCATTGACTCCGCCATTGAAAAACGCGCCGCCGAAAAACTGCGTCCGCTCATCGACGCAGGCAGGGTCCCCATCCTCGGCGGCTTCATCGGCTCGGACGAAGATGGCATCACCACCACCATCGGCCGCGGAGGGTCGGACTTCACCGGCGCGCTCATCGGCGGCGCGCTCGCTGCCGACGCCATCGAAATCTGGACCGACGTCAACGGCATCATGACTTCTGACCCGCGCGTCTGTCCGGACGCCCTTCGCGTCAAGGTCATCAGCTTTGAGGAGGCCGCTGAGCTCGCCTACTTCGGCGCAAAAGTCCTCCACCCGGCCACCATCCTGCCCGCCGTCCGCAAGAACATCCCCGTCCTCGTGCTCAACAGCAAGAATCCTGAGAACGAGGGCACGCGCATCGCCTCGCTTGCGCCACACTGCTAGAGCCCTTTCAAATCCATCGCTGTCAAAAATAAGCTATCCATCATCGATGTCGTCGCCAGCCGCATGCTGATGACCCACGGCTACCTGAAGGAGATTTTCACCATCTTTGACAAGCACAAATGCCCCGTCGACATGGTCTCCACGTCCGAGGTTTCCGTCTCGCTCACCGTCGACTCGAATGACAATCTGCCCGCCATCGCCGCCGACCTCAGCCAGCTCGCCGACGTCAAATACGAAGGCAAAAAAGCACTCGTCTGCATGGTCGGCGAAGACATTCGCGGCCAGAACGGCATCGCCGCCCAGGTCTTCAGTGCCGTCCGCCACATCAACGTGCGCATGATTTCTCAGGGCGCAAGCGAGATCAACATGAGCTTCATGATTGACGAGGACGACGCCGACGAGGCAGTGCGCTCGCTCCACGCCGCCTTCTTTCAGGACCCCGATCCCGAAATCTTCGACGTCGAAGCCCGCAAGCAGCTCGCTGTCGGCAACTGACTGCCCGGCTGCGTCCCATTGTCGTCTCGCGCCATGCCCGTCCCCTGCGTTACTCTGTCTTTAGTGGTCCGCTGAAAGGTTCGCCATGCTCTTCCTCATCCTCGGCAAAGGCAAAACCGGTTCTCTCGTCGCCGAGGTCGCCCGTGAGCGAGGCCACAGCGTGCGCACGCTGGACATCACTGAAAATGAGCACGCCTCGGCCCTCACCGCGCCCAGCCTCGCCGCCGTTGACGCGGTTATCGACTTCACCACTCCCGAAGCAACGCTTGAAAATATGCGCGCCGTCCTCGCGCTTGGTGGCCACATCGTCGTCGGCACCACAGGATGGTACTCCCACATTGAAGAGATGCGCGCCCTTGCCCGACGCCGCGGCGGAGCGCTGCTTTACGCCACAAACTTCTCCATCGGCATGCAGAAGCTCTTCCGCCTCACCGGCGAGCTGGCCCGCCTCCAGGGTTATCACTTCTCCATCTCGGAAACCCACCACACCTCCAAGCTCGACGCACCTTCCGGAACCGCGCTTACCCTCCAGGCCATCATCCACTCCGTCAAGCCCGGCATCGATGTTCCCATCGCCTCCCATCGCGTCGGCGACGCCAAAGGTGTGCACGTCGTCACCGCCGCCAGCGACCACGACGTCCTCGAGCTCCGCCACAATGCCGACTCACGCCGCGGCTTCGCCCTCGGTGCCATCCGCGCCGCCGAGTGGATTGCTGGAAAATCCGGCGCATGGGAGTTCCGCGAAATCTTCGCCGAGCTTTAGAGCGCAACCGCGCTCCTCTTGACGCTCCCTGCGCAATCCGCTACGGTTCGCATTGTCTATGAACCGCACACAAACCCTCGTTTGCGCACTCTTCGCCGTCGGCCTCGCCGGCCTCGGCGTACTCGCCCTCATTTACGGTGACTTTGCCATGGGCTGGCAGCCTGTTCCGCAGAGCCTTCCCGCGCGCCAAGCTGTTGCTTACGCCTCCGGCGTCCTCATGCTGCTTCTCGCCGCTGGCCTGCTCTTCCGCGCCACCACCGCATGGACCGCGCGCATCCTCTTCCCATATCTGATCCTCTGGGCCTCGCTAAAAATTCCCGCGCTCCTCGTCGCGCCCAAGATTGAAGGAGTCTGGCTTGGCCTCGGCGAGCTCACAGTTCTGCTCGCCGGCGGATGGATGCTTTACATCCAACTCTCCGACCTCCCCGCGCACTTCGCCACGGGTTCACGCGCCGTCTCCGCCGCGCGCATTCTCTTCGGCCTGTCGATCATCCCTATCGGCCTCTCGCATCTCATCTACACTTCACAAACCATCGCCCTCATCCCAACTTGGTTCCCGCTTCGCCACGCCATTGCGCTCTCCACCGGCGTTGCCCAGGCCGCCTGCGGCCTCTGCATCCTTCTCCGTATCGTCCCGCGCATCGCCGCATTCACTGAGGCCGTGTTCATCGCGCTCTTCACCTTCTTCGTCTGGATTCCCGCCATCCTTGCCGCGCCCGCCACCCGCCTGCCTTGGACCGCCTTCTTCGTCTCCTGGATCATCGGCGCTGCCGCCTGGGCCGTCGCGCTCAACTTCGGTTCAGCTTTACCTGTCCAATCCGCATCCTAATCCGGCTCCGCGCGCCCATTGCAACCCGCCTTCTCCACAGCCCCCGCCGGTATACACTCTCCTCTGATGGAAACCACAGGTTGCGGCACAGCCATCGTCACCCCATTCCGGCCGGACGGCTCAATCGATGAGCCCGCGCTCCGCGCGCTGGTCAACTGGCAAATCGACTCCGGCATTGACTTCCTCGTCGCCTGCGGTTCCACCGGCGAAGCCGCCACCCTTAATGAGGATGAGTGGCTCCGCGTCGTTCAGCTTGTCGTGGACGCCGCCGCTGGCCGCGTGCCCGTCTGGGCCGGCTGCACGCACAACTCGACCCGCACCCTGCTTCGCCTCGCCGCGCAGCTCCGCCAGGTCCGCGGCGTCGATGCCGTCCTCTCAGCCAACCCCTACTACAACAAGCCCACGCAGGAGGGCCAGTACCAGCATTTCCTCGCCCTCGCCCGCGCCGTCGATCCGCTGCCCGTCGTTCTTTACAACGTCCCCGGCCGCACCGGCGTGAATCTCGATCCCTCCACCGTCCTGCGCCTCGCCGAATCCGCGCCCAACATTCAGGCCATCAAGGAAGCCAGCGGACGCTTGCCGCAGATCGACGAGCTCCTTCACATCCTGCCGCGCGCCTTCAGGGTCTTCTCCGGCGACGATGGCCTTGCTCTCTCCACCATCGCCCTTGGCGCGCACGGGCTCATCAGCGTTGCCTCCAATGAGGCTCCCGCCGAGGTCTCCTGCATGATTCGCGCCGCCCTGCACAATGACTGGGACTCTGCCCGCGAGCTCAACCGCCTCTGGGGCCGCCTGTTTGAGGCCAATTTCTGGGAGTCCAATCCCGGCCCCGCGAAAACCATCCTCAATCTCATGGGCCGCACCTCGGATGTCGTTCGCCTGCCTCTGGTTCCGCCCACCGCCGCCACCCGCGCCCGCCTGGAGCGCCTCGCCGGCGAGCTCGGCCTGCTTAAGCACGCGCCCATCCCCGAGGACTACGTCGGCCTTTTTTGACCGGCGCTCTTTTTAGCCACCACATAGAAACCCTTCCAGGAATCCTCTATACTGGCCGTGAAAATTTAGGGAACGATCATACTCTTCGAAGCAATGCGCATTCCGCTCAAGACACTTGAAGTCCTCTTCTACGTCGGACTTGTCGGCTGTGTCGTCGGCATCAGCTGGGTCTCCGTCTCCAAAGCGTCCTTCTCGCGAGACAACTAGCCCGCTAGCGCCGCCTTCACCGCCTCGCTTACCAGTCGGCCTTCCGCGCGCAGTCCCTTGGCCTGCACCTTTGCCTGCACCGCCTTGATGATTGACCCCATCTCTTTCGCCGTCGCCGCACGGCCCGCCGTGGCCGCAAACTCCGCCACCGCCTCGGCCACCAGCGCCTTCAGTCCCGTCTCGTCCAGCGCCTTGGGCAGAAACTCCTCAATCACCACAATCTCCGCGGCTTCCTTCGCCGCCAGCTCCGGCCGGTTCCCCTTCGTAAACTGCTCAATCGAGTCCCGCCGCTGCTTGATCATCGTCGCCAGCGCCTGCTGCTCCTCGGCCGAGTCCAGCGCGCCGCGCTTTTCAATTGCCCTGTTCTTCAGCGCCGTTTTGATCAGCCGCAGCGTGCCCGTCCGCTCCGCGTCGCGAGCCTTCATCGCCGCAATCATCTGCTGCTGGATCAGAGCCTCCAATGCGCCTGCTTCTGTCATGCTCCCCTTCCTGTTTCTAGCCTCTCCAGATTGTATCTGCCACCCCGGAACCCGCCGGTCGCCTCTCTGATCTCGATTTGCTGTTCTTGGCCGCATCCCGCCCAAATTCGACCCCAAACGCCTCTTTTCCACAGTTCAACTATTCACATAAACCACAAAAGTGTGTATTCTGTGATTTCTTGACCGTCGCACTGCCCAGCCTGCATCCGACGAAGCCGAAAAGGAGACCCAAACCCCATGATCCGCAAGACCCGCCTCTTTACCCCCGGACCCACCCCCCTGTTGCCCGCCGCCCAGTTCGCCATGGCCGCGGCCGACATGCACCATCGCACCCCCGAATTCCGTGCCCTCTACCAAAAAGTCCTCGCCCAGCTCAAGGTCTTCGTCGGCACGCAACATGACGTTCTCCTACTCGCCTGCTCGGGCACCGGCGCCATGGAGGCATCAGTCTCCAACCTCACTTCGCCCGGCGACCGCGTCCTCGTCCTCTCTGCCGGCAAATTCGGCGAGCGCTGGGCCGACCTCGCCAGGGCTTTCGGCTGCCAGGTCGATCTCCTGACCGCGCCCTACGGCCAGACTTTCGATCTCGCCCAAATCCGCGCCGCGCTCAAGCCCGACACGCGCGCCGTCTTCGTCCAGGCCACGGAAACCTCCACAGCCGTCCGCCATGATATTCAAGCAATCGCGGCTCTCCTCGGCTCTGCCGCACCGCAGGTGCTACTTGTCGTCGACGGCATCACCGGTCTCGGTACCACGCACTTTGACGTGGACGGCTGGGGCATCGACATCCTCATCGGCGGCTCGCAAAAGGCCGTCATGATTCCGCCCGGCCTCGCCTACCTGAGCGTGAGCAGCCGCGCCTGGGCCGCGATGGAGAACTCCAAAAACCCGCGTTACTACTTCGATCTCCGCAAGGAGCGCAAGAACGCCGCCAAGGGCGAAAGCGCCTACACGCCTTCGGTCGCGCTCATCGCCGGCCTCGGCGCAGCGCTCGACTACATCGCCGGGCAGGCCGGCGGCGATCTTGAAAAAGGCCGCATCGCACTCGTTGACAACGCGCAGGTGAACGCCGCCGCCACGCGTGCCGGCCTCGTCGCTCTCGGCTTCACGCTCTTCGCACCTTCCGCACCGGCCGCCGCGGCCACCGCCGTTGCCGTGCCCGAAGGGCTCGACTCAGGCGACGTCGTCAAGGCGCTCAAGACCCGCTTCGCCGCCGTCATTGCCAACGGCCAGGGCGAGATGAAAGGCAAAATCTTCCGCATCGCCCATCTCGGCTTCTTTGACGCCCTCGACACCATCGCCCTCCTCGGAGCCATGGAGCACATCGCCAAAGACACGCTCAAGCTGCCCGTCCAATTCGGCCAGGGCGTCGCAGCCGCGCAGCAGGTCCTTTCCGATGCGGCGAAGACCGAAGCAGCAAAGACCGAAACCGCGAGGGGATAGCCCATGCCTGAACTCACCTTCGCTGAAAAGCTTCTCATCGCGCGCCGCCGGCTCGACCTCTACCAGTACCAGATGGCCGAGCAGCTCGGCGTCCACCCCAACTCCCTCACCAAGTACGAGCGCGGCGAGGGCAAGCCCCACGCCGCCGTCCTGCGGATGTTCGACCTGTTCTGCGAAAAGCACAACATCCGCTTCGACGATTTCGAATCCACGCAAATCAAGGGAGATCCTATGAGAATCGTTCTGGCGGAAAAAGTCTCGCCCGCCACTCTCGCTGTCTTTCAGGCCGAACCCGGCTGGGACGTGCTCACGCATGACAACCTTCCCGGCGGGCTCGCAGCCGCGCTCGCGGATGCCGACGCCCTCGTCGTCCGCTCCGCCGTCCAGGTCGATGATGCCCTGCTCCAGCACGCGCCCAAGCTCCGCGTTATCGGCCGCGCCGGCGTGGGCGTGGACAACATCGATGCGGACGCTGCCACGCGCCGCGGCATTGTCGTGATGAACACGCCTGGAGCGAATGCCGTCGCCGTCGCCGAGCTCACCATCGGCCTCATGCTCGCCCTCGCACGCAAGCTTTCAATCGCCAACGCAGGCATGCACGCCGGCAAGTGGGAGAAGAAGTCCCTCCAGGGCTCTGAGCTGCGCGGCAAAACGCTCGGCATCCTTGGCCTGGGCCGCGTCGGGCTTGAGGTTGCGCGCCGCGCCCGCGTTTTTGGCCTTGAAGTCCTCGGCAGCGACCCCTTCGTCTCCGCCGCCATCGCCCGCGAGAACAACATCGTGCTCCTTCCCGTCGAAGATCTCTTTGCGCAGGCCGATTACCTCACCCTCCACGTCGGCCTCACGCCGCAAACCGCCGGCATCATCAACGCAAAAACCCTCGCCACCATGAAGAAGGGCGTTCGCATCATCAACTGCGCACGCGGTGAACTGGTGGACGAAACCGCACTCGCCGGCGCGCTCCAAACCGGACACGTCGCCGGCGCGGCACTCGACGTCTTCGCCGTCGAACCGCCCAAAGACTCGCCCTTCTTCGGCCTCGACAACGTTCTGCTCACGCCGCACATCGCCGGCTCCACGGCGGAAGCTCAGGAGGCCGTCGGCGTGCAGATTGCCATGCAGGTCCGCGAGTATCTCAAGCTCGGCATCGCACAGAACGCTGTCAACATGCCCTCGCTCAGCCACGAGGAATACATCAAGCTCGCGCCCTACATTGATCTCGCCGGCCGCCTCGGCTCCTTCCTTGCACAAACAAGCAAGGGCCTGGCGCAAACCGGCAAGGGCGGCATTGAGTCCATCCACATCCGTTACAGCGGCGCGCTTGCCGATGCAAAAACCGATCTCGTCCGCAACGCCGCCATCCAGGGCCTTCTACAGGGCTCGGAAAACGTGAACCGCATCAACGCCGCCGCCGTCGCCGAGGAGCGCGGCATCCGCATCCACGAGGAAAAGCTGCCCAGCCCGCGCGGCGGCGCAGGCACCGTGCTCACTCTCCAGCTCCACTCCTCCACCGGAGCCAGCAGAGCCGTCGCCACCGTCATTCACGGCGAGCAGCCGCGCATCCTCGGCTTTGACGGCATTGACATCGAGGCTCCGCTCGAGGGCAATCTCCTCGTCTGCCGCAACCTTGACGTCCCCGGCGTCATTGGCCGCATCGGCACCCTCCTCGGCGAGCACGGCGTCAACATCGCCAACTTCGCCCTCGGCCGCGAGCGCTCCGGCCCCGCGCCCGTCCAGGCTCTGGCCATCGTGCAAGTGGACGCGCCCGTCTCCACGCAGGTCCTCGAAGCGCTCGTCACCATCCCCGCGCTGCTTGAGGCGCGCCTGGTGCAGCTTTAGGCTTCATCCGTGCGGAGAGTTCGTTTGTAATTCGCCCGACCTCGCCGCGCTTGACGCTGCACATCCGCACACCTACCATTGCGCCAGGAACCAATCCAGTCCTCGACCTGTCGAATCGCATTCCTTGTATGCGAATTGCTGGTCCCGCCCAAAAAGGGAGCCAGATGATGTCTTCTCTCGCAAAACTCTCTCTGCCGGCTGCCTTGCTTGCCGGCCTCTCCGTATTTGCCGTGGCGCAGACCGTCGCTCAAGCCGCCACGCAAAACGACGCAGGCCAGGTCTCCTTCTCGAACTCCGGCACAAATGCCGCGCAGCCCGCGTTTCTCCACGGCCTCGCCGAGCTGCACGATTTCGAATATGACATCGCGGCAAAGGATTTTCGCAAGGCCGAAGCCATTGATCCCAACTTCGCCATGGCCTACTGGGGCGAAGCCATGACCTTCAACCATCCCATCTGGATGCAGCAGGACCGCGCCGCCGCGCTCGCCGTACTTCAACCCCTCGGCCCCACCTCCGCCGCGCGCCTTGCCAAAGCGCCCACTGAGCGCGAGAAGGACTATCTCCGCGCCGTTGAAATTCTCTACGCAGGCGGCCCCAAAAAAGATCGCGATCTGCGCTACGCCGACGCCATGCAGCAGATTCACGCACAGTATCCCGGCGACGTGGACGCCGCGGCCTTTTACGCGCTCTCGCTGCTCGGCACCGCCGAAGGCGTGCGCGATGAGCGCATTTACATGCAGGCCGCAGCCATTCTCATTCCGCTCTTTTACAAGTACCCGCACCATCCCGGCGTCGCGCACTATCTCATCCACTCCTGCGACGATCCCATCCACGCGCCGCTCGCCCTTCCCGCTGCGCTCGCTTACTCCAAAATCGCGCCCAACGCCGCGCATGCGCAGCACATGACCTCGCACATCTTTCTCGCCCTCGGCATGTGGAATCGCGTGGTCCGCGCGAATCAGGTCGCCACGCGCGTCGTCAACACGCAGCGCGCCGCAGCCGGCAAGCCCCCGGCACATTGCGGACACTACAACTACTGGCTCGAATACGGCTACCTTGAGCAGGACCAGATCGACTCCGCAAAGAGCGTACTCACGGCCTGCCGCGCACAGGCACAAGAGGCTCTGCACGATGGCACCTCCGACCTTGCCATCGATCCCGACGGCTCAAAAGTTGGCTCCTCGATCCGCATGCAGGTCCGCTATTTGGTTGACACCGCCGACTGGAGCGGCGATGTGGCCCACTGGACGTTCGACCTGAAGAACGCGCCCATGCCTCGCTACGACCAAACCTTCGGAATCGGCTTCGCCGCCGCTGAGCGCGGCGACCTTGCAACAGCACGCCAGTCGCTCGCCGCCATGGATGCGCTTTTGCCCGCCTTGCCTGCGCTCTTTGACAAAGCGGGCAGTGCGCCAAACGACCCCGGAAGGCACGGCCCGCAGACTCAGCGCGACGAGCTTGAAGCCGTCCTTCTTGCCAGGGAGGGCCACGGCGAACAGGCCATCGCTCTTGCCCGCAAAGCCGCCGACGAGGCGCAGAGCCTCTCTTACGCCTTCGGTCCGCCTTATCCTGAAAAGCCCGCAATCGAGTTACTCGGCGATCTTCTTCTCGAGCAGAAACAACCGGAGCTCGCCCTCTCAGCCTTCCAGCAGGACCTGCTCCGCAATCCCAATCGCACGCAGGCTGTCGCCGATCTCAAGCGCGCGCAGGCCGCCTCCGGCATCGCACCGGCACGGAGTCTTCCTTAGCCCTTCGGTTCTGCGCGCAACGCAAAAGCCTTCGCCGCTCTCGGCGAAGGCTTTTGCGTCTCACAATCAATCCTCGTTTACGCGCGGCTCAGGTACGCTCCTTCGCTCGTGTCCACTCGAATCTTCTCGCCCTGATTGATGAACGATGGCACCTGCACCACCAGGCCCGTCTCGGTCTTCGCCGGCTTGGTCACACTTGACGCGGTCGCCGACTTCAGCCCCGGCTCGGTCTCCACCACCGTCAGTTCCACCGCCGACGGAAGATCGATGCCCACCGCATCGCCGTCAAAGTAGCTCACTTTGATCTGTAGATTCGCCGTCAGATAATCCACCGCTTCGCCCAGCGTGCTCCGCTTCAGCACCGTCTGCTCATAGTCCACCGGATTCATAAAGTAGAAGTCGTCCTCGTCGGCATAGAGGAACTCCATGTCAATCTCGTCCACCACCACCTTCTCAATGGCGTCAGCGGAGCGAAACCGGTGTTCGAACATCGCGCCTGACTTCAGGTTCCTGAGCTTGGCCTGGATAAAGGCTCGCAGGTTGCCCGGCGTGCGATGCTCCACCTTGAAAACCAGATGAAGCTGGTCGTTGTGCTTGATAATCATGCCCGGACGCATTTGTGTGGCGGGAATCGCCATAAACGAAAAACTCCTTGCTCTGCTTGCGGCTCTGCTTGTGCAAATCCACGCAAAAAAATTGGCCTTGGCCAGTTCTCATTGTACCGTAGAGCCGCATCGGGCCCGCCTCAGCTCTTCGCACATCGCCGCCCGGCCGGACGAGCACCCACCACGATTCGACCCCCTCAAAGCGCAAAAAAATCCGGCAGCGGATCCATTCTCCACTGCCGGCCAACTCTGACTCTCAATCCCGCTTATCGTTGCGGCTCGTAAGGCTCCACGCTCAACAGGTTCGCCAGAATTCCCCGCTCCTGCGGCGAGAACATTCTCAGGTAGCGCTCCGAATTCAGCACAATCCCGCGCTGGTCAGGCGGAACTGCGCGCAGATCGTGAAACGCACTCCGCATCATGCCCTGTCGATCCGCCGGCAGTGTCCGCCACATCCGCCCTGACTCATTCACCTGCGCCCGCTGCTGCGGTGACATCCGCTCCAGCGCCTCGGCGCGCGCCAGCCGCCGCTCCCGCTGCGCCGCCGGCATCGTGTCCACGCTGTGCAGTTGATACAGCAGTTGCCTCTGGTCCTGCTGCGGCAGACGATTAAAGCTCGGGTCCCGCCGCAGCATCTGCTCCTGCTGCTGCACCGGCACGCCGCGATGATCATTCAGCCACGCGCCCAGATGGCCCGGCGGCGCATAGCCCGGTTGCATGTAGCGTGGATAATCCACCGTTCCCCCGCGCCGCGTCCCGTAAGCCGGCGCCTGGTACTGGTAGGGGTACTGCACATCCCGACCTCTCCCGGCATTGTTGCCCCTGTATGCCGGCCGGTTTCCGCTCGGAGCCGGCACTTGTCCTGGGCGGCCCGCAACTCCGCGCCATCCGTTTCCGTTCTGCGGTTGCATTCGCTGCCCGTACCGCGGAACCGCCTGCCCGCTCTGCCCGCGCGGATATTGGCGCTCGTTCCGTTGCGGCCTGAACTCCTGCCGCCGGTTCTGTCGCCGCTCCTGCTGTCTCGACCTCTCCTGCCGCTGCGCCGATCTCCGATCCTGCGGCGCACGCACATGCCGCGGGCCCGCATTCTGCCACCGCCCCCACGCTGGCAGCGCGCACACCAGCACCATCACCGCAGCCCACACCGCGCGGCGCATCGTTCCCGCGTTGGTAAACCCGATCATGATGTCGCTCGGCTCCCTGTCATTCGCAGCGTCAGCATCCCCTTGCGCGCTGCCCTCGCCTCAGTTCGTGGTTGGTGCGCTCGCGCCGCTGTCATCGGAGATCGTCTCAAGCTGATCCAGAAGCTGCGCGTTGCTTTCGAGCGTCTGCAAGTCGTGAACCACCGCCGCCTGCCCATTCGTCTGCGCCGGTTTCACCCAGTTCGTCATGTCCAGGTAAGCCCCCCCGCCCACCAGCAGAACCACCGTCAGCGCCAGCGCCGCCAGCGGCCTCACGTGCATCGCCGGCCCAAACGCCACCCGGTCGCGCAATCGCGCCAGCCATCCCGCACGCGGAGCGCGGTGCGCTTCGTCCAACCGCGCATTCATCCGCGTCATAAAATACGGGCTCGGCTCCGGTGCTTCCCACGCATCCATCAGCGTCATCGTCGCGCGCAGCGCGTCCAACTCCTTCGCGCAGTTCTGGCACTCCGCAACGTGGGTCTTCACCTCGGCTGGCACCGCGTCCGGCGCAAGCAGCAGCTCAGCCAGCTTCGCTTCCATCCCGGAGCAATTCGCCTTCTTCAAATCCTTCATCGCGTTTTTCATCGCCAACCCCTCAATTCCATGCCGGTGTCCTCCGGCTCTTGCCGCTTAAACAAATTCCTTCAACCGTTCCCGCAGTGTCTGGTAGGCCCGGAACAAGAGCGACTTCGTCGCCGACTCGCTCAACTTCAGCACCCCGCCAATCTGCCTGTAGTCCATCCCCTGATATTTGTGCATCAGCACCGCCATCCGCTGCCGCTCCGGCAGTGCCATCACATGCCGCCGGATTGCCGCCATCCGCTCATCGCGCAGCAGATTCTGCTCCACGCTCGGATCATCGTCGGCCACATCCGGCGTCGTTCCCGTCTCCGGATCCGGCGCGTCCAGGTACACCGTCTGCGCCGTCCGTTCGTGCTTCGTATCCCGCGCGTGATTTACCGCAAGGTTCGTCGCAATCCGGTAAAGCCACGTGGAAAATTTCGCCTCCGCCCGGTAGCTCTCGCGCGAGCGGTACACTCGCAGAAAAACCTCCTGAGTCAACTCCTCGGCAACCGCCTGGCTATGCACCATCCGGAACAGGAACCGGATCATACCCCGGTGATACTTCCCCACCAGGAAATTGAACCCCGTCTCATCCCCCGCTGCCACGCGCAGCATAATGGCGGCATCGCTCGTCTCGTCAGCCCCAAAATTCCCGGCCCCAAAATCACCGCGCGCACCCTTCGGATTCGCCGGGCGCGTGCCTGAGCCCGCTCCCAGTCCCGGCTTGTCCAGCACCAGGGTTGCCATATCCTCCTCAACCCCATCTGCATCGGAAGGTTGCGCCAATTCTGAATTTTCGCTGAAGGCGTCGTCCTCGTCCTCAGGACCCTTGCCGCCAGATCCACTTTCAGCAGCCTTCCCCGACTTTTCCCGCCCCGAATCTGGCGCAAATTCGCTTCCGGAACCATGTCTGGTCCGCGCCAGCCCGTACGCGCCGCCCAATCCCCCCATCGCGCACACCCCCGCCCCTCCGTCCACGGCGGACAGGCCTGCATCCCGGCCTGCATCACGAGTGGTTCGAAAGCTCCAGCGCATCGTCCATTTCTGCGGCGGTTTCCGCATGGTCTCTTCAGCCATCTTCCGCCGTGTCTTATCGGGAATCCCCGCAGCATTCTCCAGTGCGGCGTATCGGGGGGTTTCCGCAAGGGTTTGCGGCGCGATTCCCGCTGCTCCCAGCTCCCAATCAGGCACCCAATCCCCTGCGCCGCCGGCGGTTGGCCGCTGGGCCCCGCTGGTGTTACTCTACCCCATGGGATTGCCCCTCCGGCGCGCACGCCGACCACCCCCCAGGGGCGCTTAACTCAGCGGTAGAGTGCCACCTTCACACGGTGGAAGTCGTAGGTTCGAATCCTACAGCGCCCACCATGCACATCCATTTCAAAATAAATCTCTTACGCGCCATTTCTAGCGCTTCCACCCCGCTCCTCAGTCCTCATCCCCCGACTGCGGCATCGTCGTCGGCTGCCGCTCCAGGTCAATCCCCGGCAGGCTCGCCGCGGCCAGCTTCAAATCCAGCGTCTTCAGCGTGGCGGACTTCAGTTTCTGCCATTTCCCCAGCGCCTCCGCCACCTCCGCGCCCACCTTTTTTGCCGCCTGCTGCTGGGCCGCCGTCGGAGCGGCATCGGCCTGCCCCACCTGCCCATAAAGCCCGGCCACTTCCCGGCTCACGCCGTCCAATCCCGGTGCTTTCCCCGCGCCTTCTTCGCCCCCAGCCGCGTCCTTCGCCCCGTCCAGCAGCGCATCCAGCGCCTTCTCCGCCGCCTCCAGCGTCTCCTTCATCGCCGGAGTCGCATCTTTGCTCAGCTTCTCCACCTGTTCCCGCGCCGAGTGCGCCTCCAGAGCCGCCTTCGCGCTCGCCGTCACCTGCCCGGCCAGCCTCAGTTCAAGCGCATACTCCGCCTCCAGGTCCGCCCGCGTCGCCTTCACCCGCGGATCCATCGTCACCGTCAGAGGCTCCGTCCGCACCTTGCCGTCCGCCCTCAAGCGAACCGTATAGCTCCCCGGCAGCGCCAGCGGACCCTTGGGTTCGCGCGGCGTCCGGTGCGGCACCGCCGAAATCGGATAATCATAGTGCGTTGCCGTCGGCGTCGCGCCGTGCAAATCCCACACCCAGCGGTGCATCCCCGCCCTCGCCGGCAGCGCCTTCGGCTTCTGAAGCCAGTAAAGCGGAATCAACTGCTTCTCCATCTCCTCCCGCGTCGGCTCCGGTGTGTTCGTGCTCGAGTAGCGCCGCACCACGCGGCCACCGCCGTCCACAATCTCCAGGCTCACCGCGCCCTCCGTCCCCTGCGGCAGCGCGAAGTCAATCACGGCTCCATCCGGCGGATTCTTCCCCGCCGGCTCATCCGGCGGCAGCGGCGTGTCCGTATACGTGTCCCGCCGCACGCGAACCGCCGCGCCCGGCCGGAAGAGCACCGGCTCCATGCGCCCCTCGTCGGCCTTCAGTTGCCGCAACGGCGAAATGTCATCCAGTATCCAGAACGACCGCCCATGCGTGGCCACAATCAGGTCATTCCCTTTGATCGCCAGGTCCCGCATCGACGTGGGCGGCAGGTTGTATTGCAGGCTCTGCCAGTGGTTGCCGTCGTCCAGTGAGAACCAGACCTCCGTCTCCGTCCCTGCAAACAGCAGCCCTTTCCGCTCCGTGTCCTCGCGCACCGTGTTCGCCGGCGAGTCGTCCGGCAATCCCGCTGCAATCGCGGTCCACGTCGCGCCGCCGTCGTGCGTGCGATAGATATATGGCCGCATGTCGTCAATCCGCATCCGGCTCACGGACACATACGCCGTCTCATCGTCGAAGTGCGACGCGCTGATCTGCGTCACCTTGCTCCACGGCGTCAACTCAGGCGGCGTAATGTTCTTCCAGTGCGCGCCGCCGTCCCGCGTAATCCACACCAAGCCATCGTCAGTCCCTGCCCAAATCCTCTCGGTCGTCTTGTGCGACGCGGCCACGGCATAAATCGCCCCGCGCCGCTTCTCTGCCTGCTTCGCAGGCAGCGGGGCCAGTGTGGGCAGTTGCCCCGTGTGCTCGCGGCTCAGGTCCGGGCTGATTGCCGTCCACGTCTTTCCGTAATCCAGCGTTTCGAAGAGCTTGTTCGCCGCGTAATAGAGCACATGCGGGTCCACCGGCGAAAACAGAATCGGCTCGGTGCGGTCCGCGCGAATCCCTGGCTCGCCCATCGGCACCGGCGTCACGTTCTCCACCTGCCCCTTCACGCGGTCAAAGCGCGAAACCTCCGTCCGTCCCGCGCCGTACACAATCTCCGGGTGCAGCGGATCCGGCGCCGCATAGCCGTACTCGATAATCCCCACCGGATGCCACTCGCGATAGGTAATCTCACCGTCGTTGCCGCGGCTCGCAATGCACACTGAGCCGCTCTCCTGCTGCCCACCGCACACGTAGTAGGGAAACTCATTCGTCGTCGCCACATGATAGATCTGCGCCGTCGGTTGGTTATACCAGCTGCTCCATGTCCGTCCGCCATTCACCGTCACCAGAGCCCCTTGGTCGCTCACCAGCAAAATAATCCTCGGGTTCTCCGGATTGATCCACAAATTCTGGTAGTCGTCCCCGCCCGGCGCGCCGCGGAATCCCATCCACGTCTTGCCGCCGTCGATCGACTTCATCGTCACAATGCTCGCGCTGTACACCACATCCGCATTCTTGGGGTCCACCGCCGGAACCGGCAAATCGCCCCCGCCAATCTTCATCGCCGGTCGCTGGTCTTCGGTAATCTTCCGCCAGCTCTCGCCACCGTCGTCCGAGCGATACACGCCCAGCCCGATTCCGGACGCATACGCGCCCTGGTGCATCGTGGACAGCGTTGCGTAAAGCCTTTGCGGATCGCTCGCCGCAATCGCCACATTGATCTGCACCAGGTCATCCGGCAATCCCTTCGTCAGCTTGTGCCAGCTCTCGCCGCCGTCAGTCGATTTGTACACTCCGCCGCCCGTTCCGTCATACTCATTGCCGTCTTCCCAGGGCCCAAGCGTTGACTGCCACATCGACGCATACACCACATTTGGGTTCTTCGGATCGATCGCCACATCCGATGCGCCCGTCTTCTCGTCCTTGTAGAGCACCTGATTCCACGTCCGCCCGCCGTCGGTCGAGCGGTAAATTCCGCGCTCCGCATTCGGCCCGTAAGGATGCCCCAGAACCGCCGCAAACAGCCGATTCGGATTTTGTGGGTCCACCGCCAGCGCCGGAATCTGCTCGCCGTCGCGCAGCCCCAGATGCGTCCACGTCCTGCCCGCATCGTCCGAGCGATAAATCCCGTCGCCCACCGACAGATCCGGCCTGTGCAGCCCTTCGCCGCTCGCCACATACACCACCTTCGGGTCCGACGGCGCCACCGCAATCGCCCCAATCGACTGCGTCGGCTCGTGGTCGAAGATCGGCCGCCATGTCCGCCCGTAGTCGTCGCTCTTCCACACGCCGCCGTCCACCTGGCCCACGTAAAACACATTTGGCTTATTCGGAACGCCCGACACCGCGCGCGTTCGCCCTCCGCGGAACGGCCCAATCATCCGCCAGTGCAGGTCCGGCATCCACACGTTCTTCGTCGCGGCGTTTCCGTTCTCCTGCGCCCGCGCCAATCCCGCAGTCAGCGCGCACAGCAGCGCGCATCCGGCCAAACATCCGGTCCAAAGGGAAAATTGTCGGCAATTGATATAAGGCTTCATCGGCTCAGAACTCCTCGGCAGCAATCGCAATAATGGATGCCATTCTACCGGGTCGCCGCGGCCTTACTGCGCTTTAGCTCAGTCCGTCTCCGCCCAGCGCCTCAGTCAAGCGTTTCGGCAAGCCGGTTCATCCGCTCTTCCTGCTTGCCAATGGACCGCGCCAGCGCGAACTGCGTCCTGCACCGTTCCAGGTTCTGCCCGTCGCGATGCACCTTGAAGTACGTATCGCCTGCGAGAAAATCCGTCAAAAAGCGCATCCCAATCTCGAACGTGATCAGCCTGCCGCTGAAGGCCAGGAGCCTCCGCTCTTTTTCTGTCAAAAATTCTCTAGCCGTCGTCAGGTAGCCGCGCAGCAGCGCCTCATACAGCTCAAACTCCATCCTAACCTTGCTCAGGTCGAGCTCGTCTTCCGCCGTCCGGCTCGTAGCCGTCCGCACCATGTCGCCAAAGTCATAGGGCGCAAACCCCGGCATCGCCGTGTCCAGGTCGATCACGCACAACCCCTCGCCAGTCGTCTCGTCCAGCATCACGTTGTTGATCTTCGTGTCGTTGTGCGTCACGCGTTCCGGCAGTCCCGCCTCCAGCAGCACGCGCGTCATCGGCTCCTGAGCAAGAGCAAAGGCAATCTCCGTTTCCGCGGTTTTCGCCCGTCCCGCCGCATCGGCCGCAATCGCGCGCTGCAGCGCCGCAAGCCGCTTCGGCGTGTGATGAAAATCCTTAATCGTCTCGTGCAGCCTGGGCGCAGGCAGGTCCGCCAGCAATTGCTGGAAGCGCCCAAATGCCTGGGCTGCCTCAAATGCCTGTTCCGGCCCGCTCACCGCGTCCACCGTCCGCGCTCGCTCGATTTTCCAGTAAGCACGCCACGCGCCGCCGGCCTCATCTCTGTGCCACGTCGCGCCCTCGCGCGTTGGAATCAGCTTGAGCGCCCGCCGCTCGCTCTCCGGCTCGTCCGCAACCTTCGCGGAAAGGTGCGTCGTCACCCGCTCAATGTTTTCCATCAGCCCAGGAAGGTCGCAAAAAATGCGCTCGTTCATCCGCTGCATAATCACGCGCCGCCGCGCGCCGCCGCACACAAATTCCACGCAGAATGTGTCGTGAATGTGCCCGCTGCCGTAGGGCTCCGCGCTCACCAGCTCGCCCTCAATCGCAAACCGCCGCGCCGCTTCCCCCGCCGCGCGCGCCAGATCCGCTTCACTCACTCCATAACCGCCGCGGATACAGCCCCGCCTCCACCAGCCGCCCCACGCTCTCCACCACGCGCGGCCGATCCTCCCGATAGGTCACGCCGAACCACGCGTCCGTGCTCTTCAGCACCTTCACGCGCGCCGTGCCCCGGCCCACCAGCACATTCACGGCCTCCGGCAGATAGCACTCCGCCTTCAAATCCGCGTGATGCGCCTCAAGAAACTGCGCGAAGTACTCCTTCAACTGCGGAAAAATTTCCGTCGTAAATCCCCAGAAATTCATGGACACCGGCTCATCGCCCGTCAGCGCCACCACCGTCCCATCGGTCTCGGTGTCCTCGGCGCCGTCGCCCTTCGGCGCAATCGCCTTCCGCTCCACAATCCGTTGCATGTAGCCTTCCGCGTTCACCTCGCACACGCCGCGCGCCACGGTCCCAAACTCTGACAGCGTCTTGCGCAGAATATAGCCCACCATCGCGTAATCGCCCGTTCCCGCGTTCAGGTGTTCGGCCAGCATCCTGAAGCCCTCCGGACTGTAGTAGTCGTCGGCATTGATCACCGCGAATGGCTCGCGAATCGCCTCGCTCGCCATCAGCACCGCATGCGTCGTCCCCCAGGGCTTGGTCCGCTCTGGCGGCCAGGTGTACGCGCCCAGCATCTTGTCCATTTCTTGAAAGACGCACCCCACCTCCACGTGCCGCGCAAACCGGTCGCCCATCGTCTCGCGAAAGGCCTTTTCCATGTCCTTGCGGATGACGAAGACAACCTTCCCAAAGCCCGCCCGCAGCGCGTCGAAGATCGAGTAGTCCATAATCGTTTCGCCGCCCGGACCCACCGGGTCAATCTGCTTCATCCCTCCGTAGCGGCTGCCCATTCCCGCCGCAAGAACCATCAATGTCGGCTTGGTCATCAGTATTATTTCCTCTTCTTATCTTTTTACTGCCTCGCGCCCGCCGCCGGTGTTAAATCCAGTGTCAGCACCTCGAAGGGCGCAAGCTGGTACGCATGCTCTTCGCCCGCGCTCAGCCGCATCGCAGGCTTCTCCGCATCGTCCTTCCACGGGCTTTTCGCTTCGTAAAATTGCGGCGCGCCGTCGGGCAATTGCAGTGCGCCCTTCAGCGTCAGCCGGATGGTCTGTGCCTTGTCGCTCGGATTCCGCAGCACCAGAATCCCCATCCGCGGCGACCACGACGCCCACCCATACACCGCAAGCCAGCCCGGATCGCCGCCCACCCAGTGCGTATCTTTCAGCACATCCTGGTGCGCGCGCGACCAGTTCGCCGCCTCCGCCAAATCATCCCAGTTCGCCTTGGTCAGCAGCCCCGGCGTAATGTACATCTCCTGCAATTGCGTTCCCGTCCCGAAGTACGACCGCACCTCATTCCGGAAATCATTCCCCGGATCCTTATCCAGCTCCTTGTGAAACCGCGCATAAATCATGCCGTGCAGCATCAGCGAATTCAGTGGATACAGCGGTCCGCGCTCCACCACGTTCCTATACGTCTGCTCGTCACGATAGGTAATCCACTGCTCGCGATACGTCCCCACGCCCGCCGTCGAATCATCGTCGCCGCCGCGCCACGTCGAGTCCGCGTAGCGCAGCCAGAACGGCGAGGGCCACGTCCCCGTCGTCAGGTTGATGAACACATCCGGCTTCGTCTTCCGCAGCTCGTCAATCAAATGCATCATCGCTGAAAAATCGCTGTCGAACCGGCTTCCCGGCACCACCTGGTCCACATTTCCAGTCCCGTCAAACTTGAACTGGTTCACGCCGTACTTCTTCATCATCTCCAGGCACACATCGCGGAACGCCGCATAGTACTTCGGCCCCGACAGCGCATACCCTCCGTCCACAATCTCGTAGCCGGCCTGCTTGGCGAACGCCATCCGTTCCTTCTTCGGCTCGCTGTAGCCGCCCCACGGCGACATCCACACCCCCGGCTCCGCGCCAACCTTCTCCGCCGCCGCGCGCACCGGCGTAAATCCATCCGGGAATCCGCTATTGAACTTCCATAGCGAGTGGTGATTGTCCCATCCGTCGTCAAACAGGAACGAGCTCAGCTTCACCCCGCGTTCCTCGGCCAACTCCCTGCCAAAGGCATTCACGCGGTTCACCGCGCTCTTCGCGTCGTAGGGCGTAAAGTAGCCCAGGTCATACCACGAGTTGTAATGCAGAAATGTCCGGTAAGGATGCGCCCGCTCGCGCTCCACATACTTGAGAAAATCCCGCCGCATCTGCCCCGTCCGCGCCACCCCAATCACGGCTGAATACGCAATCGACTGCCCCGCCTTCAGCGGCAGCGCGCGATCCGCCCAAGCCGTCGCGCGACCCATCGACACCCGGCTCTCTGAAAGCGGGTCCTCGAATCCCATGAACCAGTTCCCGGCCACCACCGGCGAACCCTTCACCGTTCCGCTCACATGCGCGTCCCTGGACTCGGCATCGATCAACTGCACGCGCCCCATCGCCGCATCCTTCCCCACCGCCGTCAGCGTCAGTTTCTCGCGCACGTAGTTCCCGCCGTCGCGCATCACCACGCACCACTCCGCCCGCAGCGCCCCGTCCGCCGTCTCCAGCGGAATCGCCACTTCCTCGCCCTTCAACCGCGCGGCCAGCCTCGCCGCGTCCGCATCCCCAGCCAGCACCCGCGTCCGTGCCTCGCCCGCCAGCTTCATCTCCGTCGACCAATACACGCGCCCGTCCTGCATCTGGATCGCGAACGGCTCGGCCTCGGTCATCTCCGTGCTGTGCAGCCGGTCGGTCACCGTAAGGCCGCTCAGCCGCCCACCCGTCACGTGCCACTCCGCGCCAATCGCCCCATTCGCCAGCCGGAACCAGTCGCCCTCGTGCGTCAGGCTCGCCGCTCCCGCTTCCAGCGTCTGCGCCCCCGCGCCGCACAGGCTCGCCGCCGCCAGAACCAGCGCCACACCCCACCCGGCCTTTGCCGCACCCGTGCACACTAGCATCGTTTCAACCCCTGGGCCTTGCTCAAGCTGCAAGCTCTCAAGCTCCATCGTCTACAGCTTCACATTTTCCAGCTCCACCTATTCCAGCATGGCTCCGCCTTGTTTTTTTCCAAAGCAAATGGAAGCGTTTTCTTCCGGCCGCCGGGCCTAACAAAACCCAAAGCCCTCTCAGCCACGCGTGCCGCGAACCAGAAACTGGCTCGCACAAACGGGGCGCCCCCCCCCGGCGCCCCGTCTGCTTTCTCACCTTCGCGCGGCATCCTCCAGCCCCGCTCCCTGCTCACTGCACGGTAATTGTCACCGTCGTCTGCGCGGTCACAGTTCCGCTCGTGCCCGTCACCGTCGCCGTATAGGTGCCCGGCGTCGTCCCGGCAATCCCGCCGCCGCCACCACCACCGGCGCCTCCGCCGCCGCCGCAGCTTGAAACGCCATAGACCAGCGCCGTCGCCAGCACCATCATGCCTAGCATTTGCCGCCAGCGCCGCCGCCTTCCCGGCAGCCCGAACAGCAGCAGGCAGGCCAGCGTCGCGCCTCCGGCCATCCATCCTGCGCCTGGCCGCTGGGGCATCTCGAGCGCCGAGCTCGTCTTCGTCGTCGTCGACACCGTCATCGTCCCCGTCGCAGCACTTGCCCCGCTGATTGTCACCGGAGTCGTCGACCCGAAACTCAGCGTCGGCGTATATAGCGCTCCCGCCGGGCTTGCAGTAATCGTCGCCGTCAGCGCCACAGCGCCCGTGAACCCACCCGTCGGCGTCACCGTGATCGTCGAAGTATTGCCCGTCGTCGTTCCGGGCGCACTGATCGTCACATTCGTCCCCGTCAGTGAAATGCTTCCTGAGGTCGAGCCCACCGCAACCGTTACTGGATTGGAGCCGCTACCTGCATAGTTACTGTCGCCGCTGTACATCGCCGTAACCGAATCCGAGCCTGCGGGCAGGCTCGTCGTCGAAAAGGTCGCCGTGCCGCCCGCCAGCGAAATTGACGCCTGTGAATAACTTCCCGCCGTCCCTGTCAGCGGCACGGTTCCCAGCGTCGTCGTGCCATTGATGAATGTGACCGTCCCGGTCGGAGCCGCGCCAGCGCTGTCGGTCGTCATCGTCACGTTGAACGTCACGTTCGCGCCCACTGCCGGGTTCGTCGGCGACGCCGTCGGCAAACCCGGCGACGTCAGGGCCGGCTGCACCGAAAGGTTCACCGGCGCGCTCGTGCTCGTCATGAAACTCGCATCGCCCGGGAATACAGCCGTCAGGTTGTTCGCTCCCCCGGGAATCGTCTCCGTCTGCAGTTCAGCCACGCCTGCGCTGCTCAGTTGCGCCGTTCCGATTGTTGAAGCGCCGCTCTTGAATGTAATCGTCCCTGTCGCCGCGCCATCCGGATTCGAAAGCGACGCGCTGTTCCCATAAGGCTGCGCATCCAGCGCATAGATGTATCCGTAGTACGGCGTCGAAGCCTGATTCCCCGTCGATGGGTCGTAATAGTTCGCCGTCAGACTTGTCGTGCTGCTCTCCGCACCCACCGTCACGGCAATCGCGTTCGAATCGCTCTGCGCGAACGTTCCGTCGCCGCTGTAGTGCGCCGACACATGATAGCTTCCGCCCGGCAGCACATTCGTCGTGCCGCTAATCGCGCCCCCGCCCAGCGAGAAGACCTCAATCGCCTCCTGACCGGGATAGCTCGCCGGGCTTAGGTCGTCCACCAGCCCCATCAGGCCGGTCGGTGTGCCGCCGGAGCCCGTTACTGTGCCGGCCACCGTCACGCTCTGCCCGTGCGTAAGGTTCAAGGGTGCCGTTCCGCCGTTCAGTTGCAGTGCAGAAGTCGTCGCCACCAGTCCCGCGGAGGCCCATGCATTCGCCAACTTTGTTACGTCCACGCTGCCCAGGCCCGATGCATCGTCATACCCCGCCACCGCGTCGTAGCCCGTCAGGAAATACTCGCTTTCCGTATTCACCGCGCAATTCGCCGTCCCATTGGCGCACGACACCGAGTTGTCGCCGCTCATCACATCATGAAAGACCGTCGCGTACTGCGTCCGCGCCAGCTTATAGAGCACATAGTCGGCCTGTCCCAGCCGCGAGCCCGTCTTCTGCTCCACCAGTGCCAGCATCGCCGCGAACGCCGGCGCCGCCGCCGACGTGCCGCCCACGCCCGTCAGGTTGAAGTTGTTGCCTGTCGCGCCCGAGGCACAATCCTGAATCGGATTCCCGTTCGCGTCCGAGTCCAAGTCGGTGCAAAGCCCCCACACCGCCCCGTAAAATCCGTTCCCAGCCAGGAACGACACATCCGGCATATTTCGTCCGGCGGTGCTCCCAAAGCTGCTTTGCCAGGTCGGTGCCGGGTACACCGCGCTTACCCCACCGCCCGCCGCCACAATCTCGTTCGTTATGCCGTAGTGTTCCAGATCCAGATTCTGCGAAATGGACGTGTTGGGATAAGTTGAGTTGTTCCACGGCTCTTCGGGAATATACGATTTTGCGCTGCGGTGGTTCGCCAGCGTATTTGTCAGGTCCACATAGTTCTCAAAGCTCGTTATGCCATTCGAGTAGAGGGCATCGAAGTCTGTCCCGCCCACCGAAATGTTGTAAGGCGTCGAACTCAGCCCGTTCACCGCCAGCCCATACTGCGCAGCGGGCTCCGTGCGCGGATCGTCGCATCCGGCAGATCCGCTGTCTCCTGACGCCACCGTCACCGCAATCCCCTGCGCCGCCGCCTGCTGCCACAGCTCGTCCATATACAGATTGCCTGACTCGCCCAGATCTGCCTCGCACTCGCTGAAGCTCACGCTCAGAATGTTCGCCTGGTTGTCGTCCAGTGCGCGCTGAATGGCCAGAAACAGTCCAGCCTGATAGGTCGTGTCCGCCGCCGTATAAAGTACTACATTCGCGTTCGGCGCAATTCCGCTCGACACCTCGGTGTCCAGGTACGCCTCGATCGCATCGCCGTTCTCGCCGGGGTCCGCGCCATCCGTCACAACCGAAATCGCCTTGGCCGGCAGCCCAAAGGTCGAACGGTAATTCGCAATTTGCGTCAGGTCCACGTTCGAGTCGCCGGCAATTGCGATGGTCACGCCCGTCCCGTCGTAGGCCGTCCCCGAAAGGTTCGGATTCAGGCTCGTCGGCGTATCGTAAATCGTCGCCGCGTCCGCCGGACCCAGAAAAATCGTGTACCCGTCGGTCGTGTCTCCCACCGTGTAGCTCGGCCGGATTGTTTTCGTCAGTGGGTCGAATACGCCGCTCGGGCCCCGCCGGTACGCGGCCTTCGGTTTCACGCTGTTCAACGACGCCATTCCGGCCACCACCGGCATCAGCGCCGCCGGAATCTCCGGATCCGCCGTGTTCGCCCAGTACTGCTGCCCCTTCACCACAAAGCTGTGAATCGAAGTGTGAAAGGCCGACTCCACCTGTCCCACCGTGCCGGAGACTTCCAGCCCCATCCGCCCCTTCTCCACACGGTCCACCTTCAGCCCGTGCCCCTCCAGCCACGTCTCAATCGTCGCAAGATCCGCATCCGACACACCATAACGTTGTCCAAACTGTTCCGGCGTCAGAAATTTGTGAAAGCTCGGAGAGCTTGGGTCCTCGACCGCTTCAAGATAGGTCTCAAGGTCCGCTTGCTGCTGCTTGCTCCGCTTCAGCACCAGCACCAGCCGGTTCGCCGGCATTGAAACCGGCGCGGCTCCGTGGTCATACGCCGCCTGCGCAATCGAGCTCGTATTTCCTTTGAGGGTCGCCAGCGTGCTCTCGTCCACCTGCGCCGTAATCCGCGCAATCGGCCGCGTCGTTGCCGTCTGCGCTGCCGCACTCAGCCCGCACGCCCCGCCCATCCACCCCAACGTTGCGGCGCACACAGCCGTCGTTGTCCAACGCAAGACTTTCTTCATCACGGTCACCTTCAAGAACCCCCCCGATGACGCCACCGCGCTTTCTCCAATGCGACGCGGATCTACCTGCATGTGAACTTGCGTGCAGCCTATCACACACCGCCGCACCTCAGACTAGCGCGCAAACCGGGTCCGCGAAATTACGAAAGTCATCCGCACCAGCGCAATCAACTGTCTGGCGCGCATGCTGCCTTGCAAGAGGGAGGCCTCCTGCCTCGTTTTCTATCTTCAAAACTTCCAGTGTTCCACCACCCGCTCTTCCTTCGTTCCCGGACCCTTTCATCCCGCGGCGTATCATGGCTCCCATGCCTCGCAAGCTTCGCTGGGGAGTGCTCAGCACCGCCGCCATCGGACTGAAAAAAGTCCTGCCCGCCATGCAGCGCGGTCATTTCAGTTCCATCCACGCCATCGCCTCGCGTGATCTTGCCCGCGCCCGCGAAGCCGCCACCGCTCTTCACATTCCCCGCGCCTACGGCTCCTATGAGGAACTCCTCGCCGATCCTGAGATTGACGCCATCTACAATCCACTGCCCAATCAGCTCCACGTGCCATGGACCATCAAGGCCGCCGAGGCCGGCAAACACGTCCTCTGCGAGAAGCCCCTCAGCCTCACCGTCGCTGAGGCCCGCACCCTGCTCGACGTGCGCGCCCGCACCGGCGTCCACATCGGCGAAGCCTTCATGATTCGCACCTATCCCCAGTGGCTCCGCCTCCGCGAGCTCATTCAGGAAGGCCGCATCGGTCCCCTCCGCGCCATCACCAGCTTCTTCAGCTATTTCAACCGCGACCCCTCCAACATCCGCAACCAGCCCGACTTTGGCGGCGGCGCGCTCTACGACATCGGCTGCTATTCCATCCACATTTCCCGCTTCGCCTTCATGCAGGAGCCCGCGCGCGTCCTCGCCTGCATTGAGCGCGACCCGGAGTTCGGCACCGACCGGCTCACCTCTGCCATCCTCGACTTCGCTTCCGGCCAGTCCATCTTCACCTGCAGCACCCAGCTCGTCCCCTACCAGCGCGCCCACTTCCTCGGCACGCATGGCCGCATCGAAATCGAAATCCCCTTCAATGCGCCCAACGACCGCCCCACGCGCCTCTTCATTGACTCCAGCGGCGACCTCACCGGCTCCGGCATCGCCACTGAAACCTTCCCCATCGCCGATCAGTACACGCTCCAGGGCGACGCCTTTTCCCGCGCCATCCTTGAAGGCGGTGAAGTGCCCGTGCCGCTGGACGACGCCATCGCCAACATGGCCGTCCTTGAAGCGCTCTTCCGCTCCGCCCAATCCGGCCACTGGGAAGCGCCCGCCGAATAGCGCTGCCCCGCCGCGCATGCAAACGCCCGCCCTGCTCTTCTTGTCGAAAGGAAAAACCCTGCCCGCGTCGCGGTCCTCTTGCAAATCAGCGCGCCAGCCCCGCGCCCTCAGCGGCTCTCGCTGGCCCGCCCCGCCGCTTCCGCGCGCCGGCTGTAGCGCCCCATCAGCGCATTCCACCGGATTGTCGCCAGCTCTTTCAGCATCTGCATCCCGTCCTTCAGGTAGCTCATCCGCGACCGCTCATCATGCGCCCAGCTCACCGCCACTTCCTTCACCGTCAGCCCGCGCTTCAGCGCTATAAACAGAATCTCCGGGTCGAATCCCCACCGCTCAATCGTCTGCAGCGCGAAGACTGTCCGCGCCGCCTCCCGCGTAAACGCCTTGAAGCCGCATTGCGTGTCCACAAACGGAAGCTGCATCATCATCCGCGTCACCAGGTTGAAGCACCGCCCAAAAAACTGCCGGTAAAGCGGCTGCCGGTGGGTCTGCCGTCCGCTCTCCAGCCAGCGCGACCCAATCGCAATATCTGCTCCCCCTTCGATCGCCGCGAACAGCCGCTCGGCCTCCTCAATCGGCGCTGAAAGATCCGAGTCCGTGAACATCACCACGTCTCCGCGCGCTTCCTGCATCCCGTGACGCACGCTGTAGCCCTTGCCGTGGTTGCCCGGATTCGATAGCAGCCGCAGCTCCGGCGCGTCGCGCGCAATCTCCTGCACCACCTCGGCAGTCCGGTCGCGCGAGCCGTCGTTCACCACCAGAATTTCCGCATCCCAGCCCCGCTCCCGGATGCAAGCGAGCACCCGCTCCAGCGTCGCAGGAATGCGCCCGCTCTCGTTATAAGCCGGAATCACGATGCTGTAATGCGGATGCGGCGTCTCGCTCACGCTCCCTCCCGGCTCGGCCCGCAATGAAACATGGAAAAGACTCTCGCCATCATAAACCGCTCCGCCTGCCCTCAATCGGCCAGCCCGCGCGCTTTCGCTGGTCCACCCTGGGACCCCGCCCGCTTCCCTTAATGCCCACCTCCCGTAACCCCCTCCGATGATTTGCACTTCCCAACCCGCCGTTTTTGTTTATGCTGGAGGCGGAGGCCTGAATCCATATGACCAAAGCAGACCTGGTCGAAAAAGTCACGCGCCTGGGCGACCTTACCCGTCGCGACGGTGAGGTCATTGTCGAAACCGTATTCGACTCCGTCATCTCCGCCCTTCAGGGCGGCGACAAAATCGAAATACGCGGCTTCGGCTCCTTCCGCATCCGCCAGCGCAATCCCCGCATCGGCCGCAACCCCAAAACCGGCGAGCGCGTTGAGGTCCCGGCCAAGCGCGTCCCCTACTTCAAGCCCTCCAAGGAGCTGCGCGACCTCGTCAATCCGCAGGAATCCGCTCCTTCCGCGTAGGCCCCAAAATTCCTCTGTTCGGTTGCGATGAAGGGCTTGCTCCCGCTGCACGGGCTGACGGTGCAGGGAGCAAATTTTCTTCCAGTTCCAGGAGCGACGAGCAACGGATACCGGGTGTCTCCTGGCGAGGAGCGACAACGAAATCGGGAAAATCAGCCCCGGCACCCCTCATCGCGGCCGAACCCCAATCCCGCTCATCATCCGGCCCGCGTGTCCCTGCGACGCCCGGTGCGAGAAGAACAACTCCCGCTGGCACATCGTGCATCCACCCGTCGTCTTGATCGCACCCGGCTTCAACCCCGCATCCAAAAGCTGCCGCCGGTTCGCCTCCACCAAATCCACATGCAGGCTGGGCCCAATCGGCGAGTGTCCCGGTGCCCGCTGCGTCAAAAACAGCATCGGATACTTCGCCCGCACAGCGACCGCGTCATACACCTCGCGAAACAGCTCCCGCCCGTAGGCAAACTGCGACTCGAAGGCCGACAGCACTTCCTCGCCCACCGCATAGCAGCACGCGCCCGCGCCCGGTCCAATCGCCGCCGTCAAATCCTCCGGCCGCGACCCGAACTCCATCCGCATCCGCCCCACGCCCAGCTCTACAATCCGCTTCGCCGTCCCGCGCCAGCCGGCATGGAAGGCCGCCACCGCCCGCCGCTTCCGGTCCGCCACCAGCACCGGCAGGCAATCGGCCGTTTGCACCGCCAGCAGCACGCCCGGCTCGTCCGTCATCGCACCGTCGGCCTTCCGCGGTGTTGCCCGCAACCCATCCTCCGCCCCCACGCGCACCACCAAATTGGAATGGAACTGCCGCAGCGTCACCAGCGGCGTCCGCTCATCGCCCGTCAGCGCCTCCACAAATAGGCGACGGTTTTTTTCGACGATTTCCCTCTCATCCGCCGCCGTGAAGCCCAGATTCAGCTCGCCCGCTGCACCCTCCGCGCAATACGCCCGGCTCCCGCCGCCCCGCCGCGTGCTAAAGCCGTGCCACAGCCAGCCCATCTGTCCCCAACCCGGCGCGGCAATCCACCGCACCCCGTTCGCCGCCGTTCTCGGCTTGGGCGCGCGCACCACCAGCTCTTCGGGAGCCGCCCGCTCCATCC
>JBAUEO010000045.1:0-3034 GCA_049678625.1 Occallatibacter sp.
GTCAGGAAGCGACCACCTTGCACCACTTTGGCGACTCCACAGGAATAGGAAAAATGCCTTAGACTAACGGCTGTGAAGTCGCACGCTTTGGCCCTGGCCGTGGAAGCAGCGACCACGGTGCTCGCCGTGGCCGGTCTGGTTTATTTTGCGGCTTCAATGATCGCGGCGCGCATCTATGCGGGCGCGCGGCGGCGTCCGCGGGCGGAGTATGCAACCGGCGTGAGCGTGATGAAGTCGCTGAAGGGGCTGGAGCCGGGCATGCTGCAGGCCTTCCGCAGCCATTGCAGGCAAAACTACACAGGCGAATATGAGCTGCTGTTCGGAATTTCGCAACCGGAGGAGCCGGCGGCCGAAGCGGTGCGCGCGCTGCAAGCCGAATTTCCTGAGCGGGCAATCCGGCTGATTGTGTGCCCTCAGCGGCTGGGGGCGAACGGCAAGGTGAGCACGCTGGCGCAGATGGCCCGCGAAGCGCGCTACGATGTGCTGCTGGTGAACGACAGCGACATTACCGTGGGGCCGCGCTATCTGGAGCGCGTGATGGCGGAGTTTGCGCCGAAATCACCGCCGGCCAAGGCCAGGGTGGGCCTGGTGACTGCGCTCTATCGCGGGCGGGCGCATGGAACGCTGGGCTCGCGGTTGGAGGCGCTGGGCATTGCGACGGATTTTGAGGCCGGCGTGCTGCTCTCGCGCATGCTGGAAGGCGGGATGCGGTACGGGCTGGGTTCGACGCTGGCGGTGCGGCGGGAAGCGCTTGATAAGATTGGCGGCTTTGAAGCGCTGGTGGATCACCTGGCCGACGACTACGAGCTGGGCGCGCGAGTGGACCAGGCGGGCTACGCGGTTGTGCTGTGCGCGGAGGTGGTGGAGACGAGCGTTCCGGCCTATGACTGGCGCGGATTCTGCGACCACCAGTTGCGCTGGCTGCGGACCGTGCGGGATGCGCGGCCGGGCGGCTATGTCGGACTGGTGTTTACGCATGGGCTGGCGTGGGCGATGGTGAATGCGGTGGCCAGCGGGCTGAGTCCCGTGAGCGTGTGGCTCCTGAGTTTGAGTTTCTTTCTGCGCCTGTCGCAGGCCATGACGGTGGGCTCGGGTGTGCTGCGGGACCGTCAGGTTTTGCCGTGGCTGTGGCTGCTCCCGGTGAGGGATGTTGTTGCCATGGGGCTGTGGGCCGCGGGCTTTGCGGGAAACACGATTGTGTGGCGCGGCGAGCGGTTCGAAGTGAAGGACGGCCGGCTCCAGCGCTGCGAGGAGCCGAAGGCATGAGGCGGAATGGCGCGGCTGGAAACGACTCGATTGGAAATACTATGGTGAGGGACCCATGCCGCTTGTGACGAGGAACGAGACGGGCGCGCCGGTGCCGGGCCAAGGCTTCGGGGGGCCGGCTGCCACGCTGCTCTACGACGACTGGTATCCGGCGCTGCGCACCAAAACGCTGCACAGGGGAAAACTGGCCAAGGCGATGCTTCTGGGGATTCCGCTGGTGCTGGGGCGGAGGAAAGACGGGCGCGTCTTTGCCATGCGCGACAGTTGCCCGCACCGTGGAATTCCGCTCAGCGTGGGATGGTTTGACGGCGAGCGCGTGACCTGCCGCTATCACGGATGGGAGTTTGAGCCATGCAGCGGCCGATGCGAACTGATTCCTTCGCTGACCAGCGCGGACCACTTGGACGCGACGAAGATTTTTGCCTCGGCGTTCGCCTGCGAGGAGCGCGACGGACACGCGTGGGTGTTTGTGCCCGGCTCCGGAAGCGGCCGGAAGAGCGGGAGCGCGGAGGGGCCCAGAGAAGAGCTGCGGCCTGTGCCAGAGCTCCAAAAATTCGGGCCGAAGTATCGCACGGCGCATTTGATGGCGGAGCTGCCCTGCAACGTGGACCACGGAATTATTGGGCTGATGGATCCGGCGCATGGGCCGTTTGTGCATCAGGCGTGGTGGTGGCGATCGCGCGCGAGCATCCGCGAGAAGACGAAAAAGTTCGAGCCGATTCCCGAGGGCTTCCGCATGAGCGCGCATGCGCCGAGCGGAAATTCGGCGCCCTACAAGCTGCTTGGCTTCTATCGCGAGCCGGTGGAGACGACCATCGACTTTGTGCTGCCCAACCGGCGGACGGAGACGATTCGCTGCGGGGCGAGGTGGTTCAGCAGCCTGACCACGATCACGCCGGTGACGGCCCAAACCTGCCGGATTGACGTGGTGGCGGCGTGGAATGTGTTTTACCACGTGCCGCTGGTGACTCCGATTGCGAAGTTCTTCGGCGCAAAGTTTGTGCGCCAGGATCAGGAGACAATGATCCAGCAGGCGGAGGGTTTGCGGCACAATCCGAGCCTGATGCTGATTGACGATGCGGACAAGCCTGCAAAGTGGTACTTCGCGCTGAAGCAGGCGCGGCTGGACGGCACGGGAAAACATCCGATGGACGGGCCCGTGGAGCTGCACTGGCGAAGCTAAAAAAAGGATGGACCCGGGAATTACGCGGCCGGGGGCGGTTCGCTTTCGCTTTCGCCGCCGGTCTCAATTTCGCCGTCGATGTCGTCCTCGCCCTCAACGGAGATGCGCAGAGAGCGGAGAAAGTGGAGATCGTTGGGCGTGAATTCGCCGCCGCTCTCAGAGCCGTCGGCGGAGGCTTCGGCGTCTTCTGACCCGGCGTTGACCTCATTCAGGCCGATGGTGGCCTCAAGCATCAGAAGGACATCGAAGCCGTGTTTGCGGATGTCCTGAACAACCCCGGCGATCTGCTCGCTCTCAATCACCGACTCATGAATGGCTTCGCCGAGCTGCTGGATGAGTTCGCGTAAACGAGATGTCACAGATCCCTCCGGAGCCGCCGCCTGCGCCTTGGGATGCGCAGGAGGTGCGTTGAGTATTTTCCTACCTTACTGCCAGAGCGCGAAGGCGGGCAACTGCGGAACGCTCGAAAAGCTGTGTAAGGCGGGCTGCAAATTCCGCTGTTAGCATCAGATGAAGTGAAACCTGAGCGCATAGGACGGGTGCTGGGAATCGGCGTGCGCGTGGCGGGCCGCGTGGCCGGAGAAC
>JBAUEO010000046.1:0-114376 GCA_049678625.1 Occallatibacter sp.
GTCCCGCCCCGCGCAGCCCAACCGGCTGCGCCGCGGGCGCCTGATGCATGGTCACAATCAGCGCACTGGCCGGCCGCTTGCCCGCGCACCCGTAGGAGTGCGGCGTGCTCGCGTCGAAATAAACCGCGTCTCCAGGGCCCAGCGTGCAATGGTGTTCGCCGTGCCGCAGGTCCAGCTCGCCCTCCAGCACATAGAGAAACTCGTACCCCGGATGAACATGCGGACGCGCTTCTTTCGTCTTCTCCAGCGGAATAAACTCCGCGAAGTACGGGTCCATGTGCCGGTCCGGAACCATGTAGCCCAGGCTCTCAAAGAAATAGGTCGGATCTTCCACGCCGGTCTGCGGCAGCCTTACCCGGTCCTTCTTCCTGTGCACGCGGAAGATCGCGTGCGGCTCGGTCTCAAAGAAATAGCTCAGGTCCTTGGAAAAGACCATCGAAATCCGGGACAGGTTCCGCAGCGTGGGAACCACCCTCCCGGTCTCCAATTGCGACAAGAAACTTGCGGAGAGCCCTGTATGCCTGCCCAGCTCCACCAGGCCCATCGACTTCTTCAGCCGAAGCCGCTTAATCCGCTCCCCAATCCGCTTTTCGGCGATGAACCGCTCCGTCGTCTCGGCATCCACCTGCGACTTTTGCGTCTCCTCGCTCTGTACCACCGTCGCTTCCGTCATTTGGCCCTCCCTGAATTGTCGCCGTCCAAATGTTGCCCTAATCAAAATCTATTCCTATAATACCAAAGTAGAGAGGCTGCCGCAATCCGGCTCGTTCGCTGCCGGCCAGCCGCCAGACTGCTACGATGCAAACCCTGCCGCCTTCCCAATCCGTGCTTGTCTCGGGCGCTTCCGGCCTGCTGGGCTCGGCGCTCCTGCAGGCCCTCCGCGACCGCCATCTTCCTGTGCGGCAACTGGTTCGCCGGACACCAGATGCGAACCAATTCCTCTGGAACCCCGCCGCCCCAGTGCTCGTGGCCGACCCGGTTCCGCTGGAAGGCTGCTCGGCGGCCGTTCATCTCTCTGGAGCAAACCTCGTCGGTCGCTGGACCGCCGCCTACCGCCGCGAAATAGCCGCCAGCCGCATCGGTTCAACCCTGGCGCTTGCCAGGTTACTGGCCGACCTGCGCCGTCCGCCGGCGGTTCTGGCCGTGGCCTCCGCGATTGGCATTTACGGCGATTGCGGCGATGAGCTCCTCGACGAATCCTCCGCCTCGGGCGACGGCTACTTGGCCGAGCTCTGCAAGGACTGGGAGGCCGCCGCCGAACCGGCCCGCGCCGCCGGAATCCGCGTCCTCCACCTGCGCTTCGGAGTCGTTTTAAGCCGCCACGGCGGCGCGCTGGCGCAGATGCTTCCCCTCTTCCGCCTTGGCCTCGGCGGCAGACTGGGCAGCGGCCGCCAATGGATGAGCTGGATCAGCCTCGCCGACGCCGTCCAAGCTCTGCTCTACGCGCTCGAAACGCCCACGCTCGCCGGCCCCGTCAACCTGACCGCCCCTGAGCCCGTGCGCAACGTCGAGTTCACACAAATCCTCGCAAAGCACCTTCATCGGCCCGCATTTCTGCCCGCGCCCGCCTTCGCTCTGCGCCTCGCTTTCGGCCAAATGGCCGACGAAGCCCTGCTCTCCAGCGCACGCGCCGTCCCCGCCAATTTGCAATCGGTTGGATTCCGCTTTGCCCATCCCAAAGTCGAGCAGGCTCTGGCTGCCGAGCTCGTCTGAACATCCACTCGACGCAAAGGTCTTTGGCGCAAAAAAGAAGCGCGCCTCGGCGCGCCCCTCGTTAACACCTTATGGAATGACCTACCGACGGCCCTGAATCACGCGCGCATTGCCCGTTCCGCCCTTGCCCGGAAGCTTCTTGGCCGCTTTCCGCGCCGCCAGCTCGTGCATCTCCTTGCCAATGGGCGACTGGTTCACGCCGATCTGCAGTGCCAGGTTGATGACGTTGCTCGAACCCCAGTAGAGCGCCAGGCCCGAAGCGTAGTGCCACAGCATGAAGCCGAAGACCACCGGCATGGCGATTGCCATCATGCGCCGCTGCGACGGGTCCATCCCCGGCGAGGGCGTGATGTACTGCGTCAGGAACATCGACACGATAATCAGGATGGGCAGAATGTGCGTGGGGTCCGGCGAGGCAAGGTCCGGCAGCCAAAGCCAGTGCGCATGGCGCAGCTCCACTGCGGCCTCCAACACCTTATAGAACGCGAAGAACAGCGGCATCTGCAGCAGCATGGGAAGGCAACTGCCGTACATGTTGACGCCCTCTTCCTTGTAGAGCGCCATCATCTCGGCATTCATCTCCTGCCGCTTGGGGTCGTTGATCTTCATGTTTGAGTAGCGCTTCTTGATGGCGTCCACTCTGGGCTGGATGCGCATCATCTTCAAGGACGACTTCATCATCATGAAGCGCGTGGGCAGCAGCGCAATCGTGAAAATCAGGGTGAAGAGCAGGACGGCCCAGCCCCAACTGCTAAGCCCCGAGCCCAGCAGGCCGCTGAGCCAGCGCAGCGCCCAGTAGAGCGGCTTGGCGATGATGGTCCACCAGCCGTAATCGATCAGCGGCTCCAGCGACGGCCCGTCCGGCTTGCCGTCTTCGCCCGTGGCGTGGACCGCGGCCAGCACGTCGGTCCCCTTGGGCCCGGCGAAGAGCCGCAGCTTTGTGATGCCGCTGGTATCGCCCACCGCAATGCCCAGAACCGGGTCCGCCTTCTTTTTGCTCGCCGGATTCGACAGGTCGCTCGGCAGGTCCACCGCGTGATTCAGCGTCACCACGGTCGTGTGATCAATTGAGCTGGGCAGGAATGCCGCGGCAAAGTAAAGGTCCGTCACCGCCGCGTAGTCATACGCGGCGGTGTAGGTCGCGTCGCCGCTCACCTTCTTGGCATCAATCGACTTCTGCTTGCCGTCCATTGACCACACAATCTGTGACGGCGTCAGAATCTGATTGCGCGTTGAAGACGACGGCAGGAACTCCTCCATGTCGCCCAGCCCTGACGGCCAGCACACCAGCGCGCGCACCGGAACGCCATTGCGCTCGACTTCGGTCTGGATGCCGATGACGTAGCTCGAGCTGAAGTGGAAGCTCTTCACCACGTCCAGGCCGTTCTGCTCGTACTGGAAGCTCAGCGTGCCCGGCGCCAGCAGCTCGCCAGTGGCTGAAGGTTTGAAGAGCGCGCTGTTCAGCTCCTGGGTCAGCGAAGGGTCATAGGCGAACAACGAGAGCGGCAGCCCGAACTTCTCCGCCAGTTCTGGCTGCACCAGGTCCAGCGGCTTGCCCGCCGAGTCCGTGTACTTCTTCAGGATCCAGTGCTTCACCTGCGCGCCGCGATTGGTGAAAGTGACCCTGTAAAGCTCGTTCTCCACCGTTGTCTCGGTCTCTGACGCCGCCACGATCGTGGGCCCGGTGGACGGCTTGGCGAGCGGTTTGATGGAAGCTGAGCTTGCTCTGCCGCCGCTTGTCGCATCTTCCGCCACTGCACTTGCCGCCCTGCCGGTCGCCTGTCCCGGAGCTGGAGCGGCCTGTTGCGCCGCCTGCGGCTGGCTCTGTTGCTGGCCTTGCGGCGTCGGTGCTGAAGCCGGCGTGCTTGATTGCGGCTTGAAGTACTGGAAGGCAAGCAGCAGCGCCAGCGCCAGAAAGGTGAAGGTAATCAGGCTGCGGAAATCGCCGCCGCCACCGCCGGAACCGGAGCCGGAGCCGGAGCCCTGCGAATCAAGATTAGGATTACGAATTTCAGGCAAAGGATACGTCCTGTAGTTGAAGAAAGGGCGCGCCGTGGGGCGCTGCACTTCCTATGGTAACGGTTTGTGGGCAAAAGGTCTTCCCGCGCCTGCCGGGGGCACCGGATCGAACCCCCCTTTGCCGAACGGGTGGCAGCGCAGCAGCCGCCAGAGCGCCAGCCACGTTCCCTTCCATGGACCATGCACGGCAATTGCCTCGGCGGCGTACTCTGAGCACGTGGGTATAAACTTGCACCCGCCCGTACCCAGCGTGTGCAGCGCCGGAGAAAGCCAGCGCTTGTAAAAACCCAGCATTGCAAGAAAAATCCGTGTCATGCGTTTCCCGGCTCCGCGGCAGCCCTTGCTCGTTCGGCCTCCGCGCGCGCCTCTCCAAGGATACGCACCACCTCGGCCTCCAGTTTCCTGAAATCCAGGGTCAGCACGCCGTGACGCGGATGCAGAATCAAATCGAATCCCTCGGGCAGCAGTTCCACGTGCCTCCGCAGCACCTCACGCATGCGCCGCTTGATGCGGTTGCGGTCGTGCGCCTTGCCCAGCACCTTGCCCGCTGTCAATCCCACGCGCGGGCCCACGCGCGGGCACAAAGCGGCTCCCGAATCAGGTCCCCCAGCCGGCCCGCTCTGCCGCGCCAGGAACCAGCTCATGGTGGCCGATTGCCGCTTGCGGCTCGCCGCATACGCGCGTTGAAAATCGCCGTGGCTGCGCAACCGAAAGGGGGCAAGCGAAGGCCGCCCGGCCGCGCGCGTATTTGCGGTCTGTGCCAAGTCGGCCGGAACCGGATTGGCTGAAACCGGGTCGGCTGGAAGAAAATTTTTCATGGCTGTGCCTGAAGGCGGTCGAACCGAAGCGGCGAAAGCTCAGCACGCTCCGGCCGAAAAATGCGGACGGAGGAAAGACTAGTCGCGGAATCCGGCGCTGACCGCAACCCGCTTGCGGCCCACGGCTCGGCGGCGGTTCAGCACCGCGGCTCCGGCCTTGGTCTTCATGCGCGCGCGAAATCCGTGCGTCTTCACGCGGCGGCGGCGATTGGGTTGAAATGTGCGCTTGGGCATCGAAATGCGCTCCTGTTTCCTATTGGGAATCTGAGCCTTGTCGGCAGATATCCAGTGTATCGCAGGTCCCGTTTTGAATCCAGTCCGGGGCGACCAGCAGGGGGGTATTGCGGTACTCGCACGCTACCCGCGTGCGGACCCGCGTATTGGCTCAGTTCTCGCCCGCGCGCCACTGCATCGTCGCTTCCGGTCGCTTCTTGCTCACGCGATTCGCCGCTCCCAAAACGATTTTCGATTTTTTTCTGCGGCTTTCACCATCGTTGGTGCAACCTCGAAAAGATTGCCTGAAGTTCTGTGAATGGGGGATTGCAACCCAACCCAAATGTGCTACCATCGGTCCCGTTCAAGTTAGTTCCAAAGCGTCCCACGGAACGTGCTTCATCCCGTGTCCCGATGTTCGCATCCGGACGGATCAACGGCGACCAGGCAGTTGGCAACCCTCCACCCACGGAGAGCCTTTGGGCTCACCGTAGGAGAACCTTTTTGCCGATTTCCCGCGGAGGAGCACGCCCAACATGGCAACAGGAGACGCAGGCAAGGATTCGCTCGATGGCATTCGCAATCTCTCCGGCAACGGCAACTAATCCGTGGCACCAGATCCTCGCAGCCCTGGAAAAAAAGGTCATCCGCCAGTCGTTTGAAACCTGGCTCAAGCCCACGCGCTTCAGCCACGCCGCAGGTCGCACGCTCTATGTGCGCGTGCCTTCGGCCGAGTTCCAACACATCGGTGACAAGTACGGCGACCTGATCCAGGAAGCGCTCGATCTGCAGAGTCTGGAATTCGACGATGTCGTCTTCGTCACCGCCAGTGACGACCCGTCCATTCCGCCGCAGCGCAGAGACGGCGGCTTCGGGCCCCTTCCCGCGCATGCGCCCACCGCGCCGCCCCAGCCGCCCGCCCATCGCGCGCCGGAGCAGGGCCGCTTTGACTGGTCCACCGCCGCTCAGCTCAACCCAAAGTACACGTTTGACAACTTCGTCATCGGCAACGGCAACCAGTTTGCCCGCGCCGCCTCGCTGGCTGTGGCTGAGCGCCCTTCCCGCGCCTACAATCCGCTCTTCCTTTACGGCGGCGTCGGAATGGGCAAGACCCACCTGATGCATGCCATCGGCCACGAGGTGAAGCGCCGCCAACCGTCCTCCAGCATCTGCTACGTCTCGGCAGAAAAATTCACCAATGAGATGATCACCTCTTTGCGCAATGACCGCATGACCAGCTTCCGCGACCGTTTCCGCTCCGTCGACGTGCTGCTCATCGACGACATCCAGTTCATCGCGCAAAAGGAGCGCACCCAGGAGGAGTTCTTCCACACCTTCAACGCGCTGCATGAGAGCATGCGCCAGATCGTCATCGCCTCCGATCGTCCGCCCAAGGAGCTGGCCGAAATCGAAGACCGCCTGCGCTCGCGCTTTGAGTGGGGCCTCATCGCCGACATTCAGCCGCCCGACCTTGAAACCAAGGTCGCCATCCTGCAGAAGAAGGCCGAGACCGAGCAGGTGGTGCTGCCCACCGATGTCGCGCTCTTCATCGCCTCCAACGTCCGCACCAACGTCCGCGAGCTCGAGGGCGCGCTGGTCCGGCTCATCGCCTGGTGCCAGCTCAACCACGTGGACATCACGCTGCCCGCCACCCAGCAGTGCCTCAAGCAGTTCATCGATATGCAGGTCCGCAAGATTACCATCGAGGCCATCCAGCGCGCCGTCGCCGAGCAGTTCGGCATGAAGGTCAGCGACCTGAAGCAGAAGAACAACTCGCGCAACGTCGTCGTCCCTCGCCAGATTGCCATGTACCTGGCCAAGCAGATGACCGAGGCCAGCCTGCCGGAGATTGGCCGCCAGTTCGGCAACAAGCACCATACCACTGTGATGCACTCCATCGCCAAAATTGACGAGCTGCGCCGCGCCGACAAGGACCTGCACCGCATGCTCAACAAGCTGCAGGACGTGCTCAACGGCTGATTCACGCAACCAGACCCGCAGCAAAGGCCGCCCATGGGCGGCCTTTCTGTTTTGCGTTCGATCCTTCGGCTCCGCGGGCCAATTTACTTTGGAAATTCCGTCACGCTCAGCACGTTTCCATCCGGATCGTGGAACCACGCCACCCGCGTGCCGCTCGGCGAGTTCCAGATTCCATGCGGGTCCCCGTCGTTCATTCCGGGATAGCGAATGCACTGGACGCCGGCCTTCTCCAGCCGCTCCACCACAGCCTCAATCGCTTCCACCTGCCAGCCCAGCACGGTGAACGGCGCCGGCGTGTGCTCCTTCACCGCGGTCACGCGCAGCATTGTTCCGTTTGCGTCAAAGACCAGCGCAAAGGGTCGCTCATCCGCCACCAGCCGTAGCCCAAGCGTATCCTGAAAAAACTCCTTCGCCTGCTCCGGCTGGGTCGTAGGCACAAACGCTATCAGTTTGCTTGCGCCAAGACTCGCGCCAAGAATTGACTCGCTCATCCTCCACCTCTCCGCCGCCTGCATTTCCGCCGCCGGCTCGTCCGGCGCAGCTAGTGTGCATGAGTCTCGGTCATCAGCGCCACAAACATCTTTTGGAATCGCGGCAAATCCACGTCCACTTGCGCATGCACCAGCCGCACGCCGGTTTCAGGCTTCAGCTTCGCCGTCCAGGTCAGCGTGTCGCCGTAGCTCGGCCCGTGGCTCAGGTCCACGTCCATGTAGAGCAGCCTCTCCTTCGTAATCAGCGCCGGATCAAGCCACGCGCATGCCGCCAGCTCGTCCCACATGTAGTAGCGGTCCTGGCTCCACGCCGCAATGTAGCGCGCCGCCGGCGTCTTGGCCCTCGCAATCGCATCCAGCATCGCCCGCGTGAAGGGCGCCTTGATGGAGACATCCACGGTCGTCACATCGATGCGCGGCCAGTCGGCCCGCAGCACAATGTGCGCCGCCTCCGGATCGAACCAGAAGTTGAATTCATGCCGCGGACTGGTCGCAAATTCCGGGTCTTCGGTCTGCGGATTCAGGCTTCCGCCCATGATCACAATGCCTCTTGTCAGCGCGGCAAACTCCGGATCGATCGACACCGCCAGCGCGATATTCGTCAGCGGTCCCGTGGCATAAATCGTCACCTGGTGCGGATGCGCATGCACCTCGCGAAGGATGAAATGCACCGCGTCCTCGGCAATCGGCCGCAGCTTCGGCCGGCCCTCCGGCATGGGCGGAATCACATAGGGCCCGTGCGCCCGCAGCTCCGGGGGCGTAATCGGCGTCACGCCCTGCGGTGTCTCTTTCAGCGTCGTCGGCCCCTCGCCCCACGCGCCCAGCCACGTCGTTTTTCCATCAATCGCCGCGGCCAGCTCCGTCTCCTTCTGCGTGCGAATCAGCGGGAAGACTGCGCCCCTGGCCACCGGCACATCCGCGTGCCCGGTCAGTTCCAGCATGCGCAGCGTGTGCTCGGTCTCCTCGTCGCGCCAGGCGTTTCCGGTCACCATCGTGATGCCCAGCACCTGCACATTCGGCGCTTGCAACAGCGCCAGCATCGCCATCTGGTTTGATCCGCCGGGGCCCGACCCATCCTGGTCAATCAGCACCAGCCGCTTTTCGGCGGCGCAGCTGGGCGCGGCAAGCGCTGCCAGCAACAGCCAGGCTGCAACAAGTCTCATGCCCGGTATTGTGCCACAGTGCCGTGCCCGATTCCGCACGCCCAGATCTGCACGTCCAGTCTTGTGCGTCCCGCTCAGCGCCGGCCGAATCCTCTCGGCTTCATCGGCGGCGCAACCGGCAGGTCCGTCTTGCCTGCCGGAAACACCGCCAGAAAGCGGTCCTGGCCTTCTCCGGAGCTCGCCGTCTCCACGCCCTCCAGACTGCGGAAGGACATGTGCAACAGCCTTCGCTCGCGGCTGTTCATCGGCGGAAACGCATAAGGAATTCCCGAATTGCGCACCTTCTCGGCTGCCGTCTCGGCGGCCATGCGCAGCTCCTGCGCGCGCAGCGCCTTGAAGTTCCCGGCGTCAAAGCTCACCACGTCGTGCTCGCGCGCCTCCAGCCGCAGCATTTGCGCCGCCAGCGTTTCCAGGGCGCGCAGCAGCTCGCCGTTGTGCTGCGTCAGCAGCGGCACATCCGGCCCGCCCAGCTCCACGTAAATCTCGCGCGCCTCCAGGCCTTCGGGGTCGCGCGCGCCGTCACCGGCAGTGATGCGATATTTCAAACGCAATCCTCCCAGCTTGTTCAGGGAGGCCAGGAATCCGGCAATCTTCTGTGCGGCTTGCTGCAGATCATCAATCGGCATAACTCATCAAGTATCGCAGATGGTCCCGCCCTGAGTGAATCCACCTCCCCGAGTTAGCCGGGTTTCGTCCGAATAACTCCATCCCATCCCGGCCTCTTCCCGGTGATATTCTGCCTCTGCTTCAAACCTTCGCCGGCCCGGTGACCTTGGTGCGGATTGCGCTGCATGCTCAGTGGAATTTAAGGTTCCATACGTATGCTGAAGGTGAGTATGTTGCCTCTGATTTCCTCAGCACGACAGCCGGGCATCTTTCGTGTCCTCTCCGCCGCGCTGCTGCCGTTCGCGCTTCTTGCCGTCGGCGCCGGCGCGCAAACTGCTGCTCCCCCGCCGCCCGTGCAGGTCACTGCATCCTCCGCGCCCGTCTCCATCACGCTGGCAGAGGCCATTCGCCGCGCGGAGGCCAACCAGCCGGCCTATGCCACCGCCAGGGCGAACAGCGCTTCCGCCGCGCTTGACCGCTCCATTGCCAAGGCCGGACTTCTGCCCAGTGCGCGCTTTTACGGCCAGGGCCTTTACACCCAACCCAACGGAATTTACGCCGAGGGCGGCGAAGGTGTTTCCACGCCGAATCCCAGATTTGTCGCCAACGACTCGAGACCGCGGGAGTACATCGCCCAGGGGATTGTGGACGAAACGCTCAGCCTCGCTGGCCCGGCCACCGTGCGCCGGGCTAACGCCGCGGCGGCCATGGCGCGTGCGCAACTGGAGATCGCGCACCGGGGGCTGGTCGTCACAATGACCTCGATGTTCTACGGTTCGCTGGCCGCGGACCATAAAGTGGCAATCGCGCAGCGCGCCAGCCAGGATGCTGTGGACTTTACCGCGATTACCGTGGATCGCGAGAAGCAGGGCGAAGCGGCCCACGCCGACGTACTCAAGGCCCGGCTAACCCAGCAGCAGCAATGGCGTCTGCTCCAGGATGCGGTGCTGGCTGCGCAAACCGCGCGGCTCGACCTGGGCGTGCTGCTCTTTGCCGACCCCCTCACGCCATACACGCTGCAAGCTCCGCAATCCGTGCCTCCGCTGGCCGCGTTCGCAGACGCGGAAGCGGCGGCTGCCGGCAGGAATCCCCAGTTGAAGAGCGCTCTGGCGAATCTCAAAATGAGCAGCGCCGATGTGCTTGGCGCCCGCGTGGCGCTTTTCCCCACGCTGGGACTCAACGTGATCTACGGGATTGACGCCAATCAATTCGCCGTAAATGGCCCCATGACCTCCAGCGGCACGAAGGCGCGCAACCTGGGCTACTCGACAAGCCTCACCGTGAATCTCCCTGTATGGGACTGGCTTTCGACCGAGCACAAGGTGAAGCAGAGCGAGATTCGCCGCGACGCGGCGCGCGTGGCTTTGACCGCGACAGAGCGGCAGTCGATTGCCAATCTGCGCGCTTACTATGCCGCGGCGCAAACGGCGCAAGAAGAACTGGAGTCGCTGGATGCGAGCGTAGCCGATGCGGCCCAGAGCGTGCGCCTGAGTGAGCTGAGCTACAAGGACGGCGAGGCGCTGGTCATCGAAGTGGTTGATGCGCAGAACGCCTATGTAACCGCGGCAAATGCGCGCGAGGATGGCCGGCTGCGCTATCAGCTCGCGCTCGCTGACCTCCAAACCCTCACCGGAAACCTGTGACCCAACGATGATGCTTATCCTCTCGTCCCGCTCAAGCCGTTTCCGCCGCATGCGCGCTCTTCTTTTCGCCGGCGCGCTGCCCATGCTTCTCGTCTCCGCTTGCAAGCAGAAATCCGTGCCCGCCTCGGAAGTCACCGTCCAGGCCCAGCATCCGCGGCAGGGCCCCATCGCCAGCCACATCCTCGCGGACGCCATCCTCGCGCCCCGCGCGCAGGCCGCCATCGAGCCGCGCATCACCGCGCCTGTCCTGCGTTTTTATGTCCAGCGCGGAGCGCGCGTCCACGCCGGCCAGCTTCTGGCAACTCTCCAGAACAGCGACCTCACCGCGCTCGTGCAGGACAACAAGGGCTCCTATCTCGCCGCGCAGGCCGCCTACAACACCTCCACCAAAGCACTGGTCCCCGAGGAAATGCAGAAGGCTAGGCTCGATCTCGCGCAGGCCAAAGCCAATCTCGATCTGAATCGGACCATCGTCAAGGGCCGCCAGACCCTCTTCGCGCAGGGCGCCATTCCCGGCCGCGACTTGGACACCGCGAAGGCCGCTCTTCTACAAGCCCAGGCTGCGTATGACACTGCACGCCAGCATCTGCAGGGCCTGCGCAGCGTGAGCCACAAGGCCGCGCTTGAGGCCGCGCAGGGCCAGCTCGCCAGCGCCGAAGGCAAATACAAGGATGCGGAAGCCCAGCTCAGCTTTTCTCAGATTCGCAGTCCCATTGACGGCTACGTCACTGATCGCCCGCTCTACGCCGGCGAGACCGCCACCGCCGGAACTCCGCTGATCACCGTCATGGATACCTCCACGCTCATTGCCAAAACTCACGTCGCGCAGCAGCTCGCGCAGCAGATGAAGATCGGCGACAAGGCATCCGTCACCGTCCCCGGCCTCGACCATCCCGTCCCGGCCACGGTCTCGCTCATCAGTCCCGCGCTCGACCCCGGCAGCTCCACCATCGAAGTCTGGCTGCGCGTGGACAATCGCTCCGGCGCGCTCATGGCCGGCACGCCCGTCCGCGTCTCCATCACCGCAGGCACCGTGCCCAATGCCATGCTGCTCCCCGCCGCCGCCATCCTCACCGCGCAGGACGGCTCCAAATCCGTCATGGTCGTCGGCTCCGACGGCCTCGCCCATCGCAAGCCCGTCACCCTCGGCATTCAGGATGACGGCCAGGTCCAGATCCTCAGCGGCCTCTCCGCCGGCGACATGGTCATCACCACCGGCGCCTACGGCCTGGACCAGGGCGCGAAGGTAAAAGTTGGCCCCGCCGCGGAGGACAACTGATGGCGCGCATTCCCGCGGCGCCCGGCGGCGAAAAGCCCTTCTGGCTGGCCCGCTCCACGCGCACCATCTTCTTCTTCGCCATCGTCTGCACCGTGGCGGGCATTTATCTCGCCGTACTGGTGCCCATCGCCGTCTTTCCGCAGACAAACTTTCCCCGCATCGTCATCGGCGTGGACAACGGCGTGATGCCCGCCGATCAAATGCAGGTCACCATCACGCGGCCCATTGAAGATGCGGTCAACTCCGTTCCCGGCCTGGTCACCGTCCGCTCCACCACCAGCCGCGGCTCGGCGGAAGTCAGCCTCTTCTTTGACTGGCACGAGAACATGATTCAGGAGCTGCAGTTCGTCGATGCGGCCATCGGCAAGGTGCAGCAAACCCTGCCGTCCACCGTGCGCATCACCACCAACCGCCTCACCTTCGCCACCTTCCCCATCCTCGGTTACAGCCTCACCTCCGCCACCATTCCGCAAACGCGCCTGTGGGAAATCGCCGCGTACGACCTGAAGCCGCCGCTCAATCGCGTCCCCGGCGTCAGCACCGTCACCGTGCAGGGCGGCCAGGTGCCGGAGTTCCATGTCATCCCCAACCTTGCTGAGCTCGCCGCGTCGGGCGTCACCGTCACTGATCTCGTCAACGCCATCCAGGCTTCCAACATTGTCGATTCACCCGGCCTCTATGAAGCCAATCACCAGCTCATCCTCGGCCTCGTCGGTGCGCAGGTCCATGACGCAAGCCAGCTCAGTCAGCTCGTCGTCAAAACCACACCCGGCGGCGCGCCCGTCCACGTGGCGGACGTTGCGCAGGTCGTCCCCGCCACCATGCCCGTCTACACCACCGTCACCGCCAACGGCAAAGACGCGGTCCTGCTCAACATTGCGCGCCAGCCCTCCAGCAACACCGTCGCCGTGGCGGATGCCGTCGCAGCCAAGGTCGCGCAACTCCGCGCCAAGCTGCCCGCCGGCGTCACCCTCACTCCGTTTTATGACCAGTCCCAGCTTGTCCGCGACGCCATCGGCAGCGTGCGCGACGCCATCCTCCTTGGCCTCGTCCTCGCCTGCATCATCCTCTTCCTCTTTCTCCGCGATTGGACTTCCTCGCTCGTCGCAGGCCTGGTCATTCCCGTCACCGTCGCCGTCACCATCGTCGTTCTGTGGGCCATCGGCCAAAGCTTCAACCTCATGACTCTCGGCGGACTCGCTGCCGCCATCGGGCTGGTGATTGACGACGCCATCGTCGTCGTCGAAAACATCGTCCTCCATCGCGACTCCGGCGAACCGCGGGTTGAAGCCGTGCGCAACGCTCTTGCCGAAATCACCACGCCGCTCATCGGCTCCACCCTCACGCCCGTCGTCGTCTTTCTGCCTCTGGTCGCCGTCAGCGGAGTCACCGGCAGCTTCTTCCGCGCGCTGGCCGTCACCATGACCGCCGCGCTGCTCACTTCGCTGGCCCTCGCGCTCACCTGGACGCCCGGCCTCAGCCTCGCGGTGCTGCGCAAGCACGGCCACCATCCACCGCACGGCGAGCAAAGCGCCGGCCGCATGATGAGCCGCGTTCTTCACATCCATCGCCGCGCCCTCGACTGGTCGCTCGCGCGCCCGCTCTGGCTCGGCGTCTGCTGCCTCCTGCTTGTTGTCGCCACCTGGGCAGGCTACAAATCCCTCGGCTCCAACCTGCTGCCGGAGATGGACGAGGGCGGCTTCATCCTTGACTACATCATGCCGGCCGGCAGCTCGCTGGCCGAAACAAACCGCGTCCTCGAACACGTCCATCGCATCCTGCATTCCGTTCCTGAAGTCGAAAGCACCTCGCGCCGCACTGGCCTGCAGATGGGCCTTGCCGCCGTCACTGAGCCCAACACCGGCGATTTCACCGTCAAGCTCCGGGCAGACCGCCGCCGCTCCGTCTGGCAGGTGATGAGCGACGTGCGACGGCGCATCAATGCCACCGAGCCCGAGCTCGATATCGAGGTTACGCAGATTCTTCAGGACAACATCAACGACCTCTCCAACGCGCCCGAGCCCATCCAGATCAAGCTCTTCTCCGAGGACCCCGCGCTGCTCAACCAGCTAGGCTCCGAAGTTGGCGACGCCATCGGCAGGATTCCCGGCGTCGTCGATGTGGAGAACGGTATCGACAACACCATCAGCGGCCCCGCAACCGACTTCCAGGTTGATCCCGTCGCCGCCGCGCGCATGGGTTTCACACCCACTGAGGTGGCAGAAGACGCCACCGCCATTCTTGACGGCCTGCCCGCCGGCAATCCGCTCATCGCCGACGATCGCCCTTACACCATCCGCGTCCGCCTCAGCGCCGACCATCGCGCCTCGCTCGCCGACATCCGCAACACGGTCTTCACCAGCGCCTCCGGCCACACCGCCACGCTCGGCTCGCTCGCCAGCATCCAGCAACTCCCGCCGCAGAACGAAATCATCAGCGAAAATCTCCAGCGAATGGTCGTCGTCACCGGCGGGCTTGAGGGCTCTGACCTCGGCGGCATCATGGTGAAGGTCCGCCAGACCGTTTCCTCCCTGCATCTGCCTCCGGCGGTCCGCGTCGCTTACGGCGGAACCTATGAGACGCAGCAGAAATCCTTCCACGATCTTCTGCGCGTCCTCCTGCTCGCGCTCGCGCTGGTCTTCGGCGTCCTGCTCACTGAGTTCCGCAACTTCCCCGCGCCCATCGCCATCCTCACCTCGTCGGTGCTCTCCATCTCGGGCGTCATTTTTGCCCTGCTCGTCACCGCAACCACCTTCAACGTCGCGTCCTTCATGGGACTCATCATGGTCATCGGCATCGTGGCCAAGAACGGAATCCTGCTGCTCGACGCCGACGAGAAATTCCGCGCCGAAGGCCTCTCGCCCGCCGACGCCATGATTCAGGCGGCGCAGCGCCGCCTGCGCCCCATCCTCATGACGGCTCTTGCCGCCATCTGCGGCATGCTCCCCCTCGCCTTTGCGCTGGGCGCAGGCTCGCAGATGCTGCAGCCGCTCGCCATCGCCGTTATCGGCGGGCTCCTCATCTCCATGGTGCTCAGCCTGGTGGTTACGCCGGTGGTGTTTTTCCTGCTCACCCGCAACCGCGCGGAAGTAGCGACCGAAGACGCAGCCTGAACCCGCACCGTGCCTAGAAGCGCAGCACGGCCCCGGTTGCCACGGTCCAGTTCTCGTTGGTCAGGAAGTTCTGGTGTGAAAGCCAGTTCAGATACGGCGGCGTGCCCACTCCCGGCGGATTCTCATGCGCGAGGCGGTAGCGCACCGCCGTGTTGCCCACCACCATGCGCAGAGCCACGTGCCGCGTCACCACATAGTCTGCGTTGATCGCCAGCGCGGCGGCAAAGTGCGTAATGCGACCGATGTCCGGTGTCGGCTGCCCGCCTATCGGGCTTGTCTCGTACGCGTGATCGTAGCTCAGGAATCCCGGCCTCACCGACCCCTTCACCGAGAAGCGCGCATAGGTCACGCCCGAGCGGAATCCAAAAGTCCCCAGCGTCGCGTTGCCGCCCGCGCGATCCGACGGCAGCGGGCTCGCATTCGCCAGATAGTTCACATCCGAATCGAAATCGATCCACTTCGTCAGCCGCGCAGAAAACCCCACGCCGTAGCCGCCTGTCAGTTGCCGGCAGTTCGCGCACCTCGCCGTGTTCACCGGAAGCCAGATCGCGTCGTAGTGCGGAAATACTTCAAATCGCGGGGCCGTGCGCGCCGCCTCCTCGTCCCCCGGTTCCAGGCGCGGCACGCGCGTCATGTGCGGATCGCCCGCGTTGTCCTGAAAATCGCGGTACCACGGTTTCCGCCAGCGCATCGCGTTGGCCATCGTGCGCGTCGGGTTCAGCGCTCCGCGAATCACCTTCGGCCACCACGCCTGCGGGTGCGCGTTTTGAATCCTGTCGCTGACTTTCAAATCGATCCAGTCCTCCATCACCACCCACACTGTGCCCACCACCGGCGTAGTGATAAAGTCCGTCCAGCCCGTGTTGTTCGTGTACTTCGACACGCCCGGCTGGTAGTTCGCGCACGGGTAGGGACAATTCAGCGGGTACGTGATGCCTCCATCGCTGCCCAGCGCCGCTTCGCCCAGCGGTCCAATCTTCTGCTGCGTGCTGAACGCCGTTGCCCACAGCATCCCCAGCATTCGGCTCCGCCAGTATTCCCTGGTCATCTCAAAGCGCAGCTTGCGTTGCCGCGGGCTGTTCTGGATCTCAATAAACGACGACACTCCGCCCTGCATCGGGTGCCCAACGTCGTCCACCAGGATGCTGTCCCCATCCCACCACCGCCGCATATTCCACTGCTTCAGGGATGCAATGTAATCGTGCCAGTAGGGCTTGCCTGCCGTCAGCTTCCGCATGTTCGCGTCCGTCAGCAGCCGCCACGTGTTCTCCGTTCCGATGAACGCCAGCGATTGCCACAGCATCGGCTTCCAGTGGTAGCGGCTGTCGGCCCCGTTGCTTTCCTCTGCGTCCACACGGTCCGCCGCGCGGCCCATCGCGCGAAACATCGCGGTCAGGTCCATCTGCGCGCCCATCGGCCGGCTCGCCAGACCATCCGCCAGGCCATCATTCCAGGCACTGCCCGCCGGCTCTGCAAAAACGCCCCGCGGCGCGCGCTGGGTCTCATCCTGCGCGGGCCGGTTCCCGGCTCGCAGCGGCCCGAATCGCGCATCCATCGGCGCCTGCGCGAATGTCCTGGCGGCAACCGGCCTTTCTTCCACTCTGTTCGCCACTGGAGTCGGCGCGCTGGGAAGCGTCGCGGTTTGCGCCTGCGCCGCAGGAATCGCCCACCATGCGGCCGCCAGCAGCACCGCGGCGGCCCTCAAGCCATCCTTCAAATCCACACCCCCGCAGCACTCGATGCGCTCCAAGCGCTCAAACCAGCTCGCAGCCAGCAAACCAGTAGCTGATTTCAAAAGCCGCGGTATCCTCGCCGTCCGAGCCGTGAATCGCGTTCTCCTGGATCGATCCCGCAAACTTCTTGCGGATGGTTCCCTCCGCCGCGTTCGCCGGGTTCGTCGCGCCCATCAGCGTGCGCAGATCGGCAATCGCGTTCTCCTTCTCCAGCACCATCAGGAACAGCGGCCCCGACGACATGAACGTCGTCAGTTCGCCAAAGAACGGCCGTTCCGCATGCACGTAATAGAAACCCTCCGCCTGCTTCTTTGAAATCGACACCTTCTTGATGGCCACAAGCTTGAAGCCGGCCTTCTCAATCTCAGCCAGAATCGCCCCCGTGTAACCCTTCCAAACCGCGTCCGGCTTCACAATGCTGAAAGTGCGCTGCGCCACTCGTTCTGCTCCTCAGGTGGGCTCTTGCCCCTCTTCCATTGTAGCGTTCCCGGCGCCTTGCTCCGGCCGCCAATCGCTGGCAGCAAAACAACGGCCCACCAACCCGGTGGGCCTTAGCTTGTAAGCTGATAGCTGACGGCTGATAGCTGTTGGCTGCTTTTATTTCCCAATCACCTTCGCCAGCATTGCGCCAATCTCCGCCGGCGAAACCACCACATGAATCCCCGCAGCCTCCATCGCCTTCATCTTGTCGGCGGCCGTACCCTGCCCGCCGCTGATGATCGCGCCCGCGTGGCCCATGCGCCGTCCCGGAGGCGCCGTCTGTCCCGCGATAAAGCCCACCACCGGCTTCTTCACGTTCTGCTTCACAAACTCGGCCGCCGCCTCTTCCGCCGATCCGCCAATCTCGCCGATCATAATGATGGCCTCTGTATCCTTGTCGTCATTCAGCAGGCGCAGCGCATCAATGTGCGTGGTGCCGATAATCGGGTCGCCGCCAATGCCGATGGCCGTCGACTGCCCGATGCCCCGCTGTGTGAGCTGATGCACCGCCTCATAGGTCAGTGTGCCCGAGCGCGACACAATCCCCACCGAGCCTTCCTTGTGAATCCTGCCCGGCATGATGCCAATCTTCGCCTTCCCCGGCGAAATCACGCCCGGGCAATTCGGCCCAATCAGCCGCGACTTGGAGTTTTTCAGCTTGGCCCACACCTTCACCATGTCCAGCGTCGGAATTCCCTCCGTGATGCACACGATCAGCGGAATCCCCGCATCCTCGGCCTCCAGAATCGCGTCGGCGGCAAACGGCGGCGGCACAAAAATCATCGTCGCATTCGCGCCCGTCTTCAGCACTGCATCCTGCACCGTGTTGAAGACCGGCCAGCCCTCGTGCGTGATGCCGCCCTTGCCCGGCGTCACGCCGCCCACCACGTTCGTCCCATACTCGGCGCAGCCCTTGGCGTGAAAGGTGCCTTCCTTGCCCGTCAGGCCTTGCACAATCAGCCGCGTCTCGTTCGTTACCAGTACTGCCATCAATAAGCTCCTAGCTTCTAGCGGCCAGCCGCCGCCACCACCAACTCCGCCGCTTCCTTCATCGTTGCGCCCACCAGGAAGTTCAACCCGGACTCCTTCAGAATTTTGCGGCCTTCCTCCACATTCGTGCCCTCAAGCCGCAGCACAATCGGCACCTTCACCTTCAGCTTTTGCGCCGCCGCCACCACGCCTGTGGCCAGCCGGTCCACGCGCAGAATGCCGCCAAAAATATTGATGAAGATGGCCTTCACGTGCGCATCGGAAAGCAGAATCTCGAACGCGTGCTCAATCTGTTCCTGCGTCGCGCCGCCGCCTACATCCAGAAAATTCGCCGGGCTTCCGCCGGCATACTGGATGATGTCCATCGTCGCCATCGCCAGGCCCGCGCCATTCACCATGCACGCAATTGACCCGTCCAGCTTGATGTAGTTCAGCGCGTACTTGCTCGCCTCCACTTCCAGCGGGTCTTCCTCGGCCACGTCGCGCAGCGCCTTGATCTCCGCATGGCGAAACAGCGCGTTGTCGTCGAAGTTCATCTTCGCGTCCAGCGCGAACAGCTTGTCATCCTTGGTCGTGATGAACGGATTGATCTCCAGCAGCGAGGCGTCCGTCTCCACAAACGCCTTGTAAAGCGCCTGCAAAAATGTCACCGCCTGATTGATCTGTGTCGGCTTCAGCCCCAGCGCAAAGGCCAGCTTGCGCGCCTGCCACGCGCCAAAGCCCACCGCCGGGTCAATCGCTTCCTTATAGATGGCCTCCGGCGTCTTTGCGGCCACCTCTTCAATCTCCATGCCGCCGGCCCGCGACGCCATGAACACCAGCTTGCCCGTTGCGCGATCCAGCACAATGCCCAGATACAGCTCGCGATCAATGGCCGCCGTTTCTTCAATCAGCAGCCGCTGCACCTTCTGCCCCTGCGGCCCGGTCTGGTGCGTCACCAGTTGCATGCCCAGAATGTTCTTCACATGCTCGTCGGCTTCCTCGCGTGTGCGCGCCACCTTCACGCCGCCGCCCTTGCCGCGGCCTCCGGCGTGAATCTGCGCCTTCACCACCACGCCGCTCGCGCCCTCGGCAAACAGCTTGCGCGCCACCGCCGCCGCTTCCTCCGGCGTGTTGGCCATCTCGCCCCGGGGCACGGCCACACCGTACTTCGCCAGGATTTCCTTCGCCTGATACTCGTGGATTTTCATGGTTGCTCGTGGATTTTCGTTTTGATTGGAACCGACGATTCCGCTGGGTGAGGAGCCCTGCGCCCTGAACATACGCTTCAGGCTTGCTCGAAAAACTCCGCGCGGCCGCGACTGCGGTGCCTTCATCCTATCCTGCGCTGCCGAGCCCCCGCAATCCGCCGTCCCATTTCGCGCCCACGCTTTCGCTCAATCGCGCCGCACAGCCCAGTTACCATACTTCTATGGTCGCCCTCAGGGATCTACTCAAGCCGCTGGCCGAAGATGGCGCCGCGCTCACCCGCGAGCAGGCCGCCGAAGTCCTCGTGCAAATCCTCGATGTCAACGTGCCGGAAGTCGAAGTCGCGGCCCTGCTCGCTGTCCTGGCCACGCGCGGCGAACAGGCTCCCGAGCTCGCCGGCTTTGTGGATACCATGCGTGCCCGCGCCACGCCCGTTCCGCTCACCGATGAGGAGCGCGACTCGCTCGTGGACACCTGCGGCACCGGCGGCGGAGGTCCGCTCACCTTCAACATCTCTACCGGCGCGGCCCTTGTTGCCGCCGCCGCCGGTGCACGCGTGGCCAAGCATGGCAACCGCGCCGTCACCTCGCGCGCCGGCTCGGCAGATGTACTTGAAGCTCTCGGCGTACCCATCCAGCTCGGCCCCGATCGCGCCGCCCAGTGTCTGCGCGAGACCGGCTTCATCTTCCTCTTCGCGCCGCTCTATCACCCCGCCATGAAGGCCGTTGGTCCGCTGCGCCGCGCCCTCGGCTTCCGCACCATCTTCAATCTCTGCGGCCCGCTCACCAATCCCGCCGGAGCGCGCTCCCAGGTCATCGGCGTTCTCGCGCCCAGCCGCGTCCTGCTCGTCGCCCGCACTCTCGCCGCTCTCGGCGCGCGCCGCGCCTTCGTCGTCCACGGGACGGATGGAATTGACGAGCTCACCCTCACCGGAGAATCCATCGTCGCCCGCGTGGAAGAGTCCGCGCCCGGCGGCGCACCCCAGCTCAAGGCCGCGCGCGTCACCCCGGAGATGGCCGGCCTGCCCCGCGCCACGCTTGACCAGTTCACCGGCGTTGACATCCCCACCAACACCGCTCACCTCTATGACATTCTCACTGGCGTTCCCGGCCCGCGCCGCGACATCGTCCTGCTCAACGCCGCTGCCGCACTGGTCGCCGCCGGCCTCGCCACAGATCTGAAGGAAGGCGTCGCCCGCGGTGCCGAAGCAATCGATTCCGGCCAGGCCGCCGCCACCCTCGCCAAGCTCCGCCAGTTCGGCGAAAAGTACGGCAAATCTCGTTAGCATTTGATCGGTCAATTTTGAATGCAGGTGAAGCGTGCTGGCTTCAGCCCGGCCATGACACCCGTCTGCTTTGTAACAGGGCACGACTTCAGTCGTGCCGCAAACCCGCCAACAAGAACCGGGGGCTTCAGCCCCTGCAAGACTCCCCGAGCCACTACATCGGTCGGTTGAAGGGTGCGCGCTTCAGCCCGTACGTCTGGCTAGGAAACGAACCTGAGGTTTTAGCCTCTGCGGGAACGCTCGCATGCAAATTCAAGCGCCTCCCTGGGAGCTACGCTTCCCCGGCACACCATTCATCACTTGTCCGCCGCGAATGTCCTACCATGGCTTCGCGTCTATCCTCTGTGTCCAGCGTCCAAGCTGACAAAGGAGCAATCTCATGCACGTCCTTCGCACCTTCGCCGCAACTTCGCTTGCACTTGTCCTCGCCGCGCCGCTCTCATTGTTTGCCCAGCAGCCCGGCCAGCCCACGCTCACCATCGCTGCCGCCAACCGCACGCTTTCTGTCTCCGCCACGGCCACGGTCTCCGTCGTGCCAGACCTCGCCATCGTCCACGTCGGCTTCCAGACCCAGCCCGAAAACGCAAAAGAGGCCTATGCCGAAGGCGCACGCACCTCCAACGCCATCCTCGACGCCGTCAAGCAGGCCGGAATCGCTGCCGCCGACATCCGCAGCGAGTCGCAATACCTCTCGCCCGACTACGCGCCCAAATCCCACAAGTTCCGCCTCTCGCAGCAGTGGACCGTCCGCACCGCGCCCGCCCGCGCCGCCGAAATCCTCGACATCGCCATCTCGGCCGGCGCCAACGACTCCGGCCAGATTGAGTGGACCGTGAAGGACGAGCACGCCCTCGCCACCCAGGCCCTCGACAAGGCCTCCCAGCGCGCCCGCGAAGACGCCGCCACCCTCGCCCACGGCATGGAGGTCCGCCTCGGCCCGCTCGTCTACGTCAGCAACCAGCTCTCGTCAGTCGGCCTTCCGCGCCCCATGATGATGGACAGCCGCCTCTTCACCGCTGGCGTCGACAAAGCCGCACCGCCCCTCGCCGTCGAGCCCAACAAGGTCACCCGCGAGGCCACCGTCTACGCCGTGTTTGCGATTGAGTGAGCTCGCACCTATAGCAGTCCTGACTGCCCCGCCAATCGCCGCGCAAGAATCCAGGATGCCAGCGAGATCGCTAGCGCCATCGCGGTCCAGCCAGCTGCCTCCATCGGTCGCAGCGCAGCGAACGGAAGATGCAGCAGCACAAGCCTCATCGGCTGCACGGCGAGTGGGCCCTGTCGCACCAGTTCGACCGCTCCCCATCCCAGCACGCCCACCGTCAACACCATTCCCGGTACCGCGCGTTTCCACGGGAACGGAATGGGCGGAGGTGCGCCGGCGTCCATCCGCACCCGCTCCATCACCAAGGCCAGAAAGCCTGACGTGGGAACGAGTTCTTCTTCCTCTGCCAGAATCGGATCCAGCGTCTCATCATCCATCTTCAAGCTCCCTTTCCGGCCTTCAAAACCGGAAACTCCTTCGCGCCGCGCTCTTCATCGAGCCGCGGAAATCTTCTTCGCAGGATTTCTCTCGCTCTTGCCAGCCGCGCCTTCAGTGTCCCTTCCGGCAGGCGCATGGTGCGTGCTGCCGTGGCCACGTCCATCTCATGAAAATAGAAAAGAATCACCGGCTCGCGGTAGCGCAGCGGCAGTGCCAGCACTGCCTGGCGCACCTCCTCGTGGCGCCGCCGCGTCACCAGGTCGTCGAGCTGTGCCGCCGGTCCGGCCGGCTCGTTCATCTCCTCCATCGGAACATCCACGGCCGGAAGCCGCTTCAGCTCCGAGCGGAAAACATTCGCGGCCAACGCAAACAACCACGTGGAGAAGCTTGACTTCCTTCGCCATCCGCCCAATCCCCGCCATGCACGAACGAAGGCCTCCTGCGCCATCTCTTCGGCGCGTCCGCGGTCGCGGCAGTATCGCCATGCCATGTTCAGCAGCGGCCCCTGCCAGCGGCTTACGATGCCCTCGAACGCGCCAACATCGCCGGCGAGCACCCGCTCCACATCTGCCAGATCTTCCACCTCGTTCTTTGCCGCTGCGCTCAACTTCAGCACTCTCCACGCGGTACGACCATCTAAATGGATGACGGGTTGCATTTTCTGCGCCCCGTGATTGGCAAAAAAAATGCAACCTCCCCGCCGGCATTGCTGTCTCACCGGACGAAAGAAAGAAAACCCCATTATGCAGGGGATCAGGAGGATTGTATGACGCATCTGTATCTTTCGCTGTTGGGCGCCACTGACCTGAACGGAAACCTCGGCTTCTGGCTTTTCCTTTCCATCGGCGCCGTCGCTCTTTTCGTGGTCTTCATCCCGCTCGTCAAGTGGATCGAAACACGAGGCAAGGAGCGCGAGGCCTTCTATAAAGCGGACACCATTCGCCGGGTTGCTGAATCCTCGGGCGAGGGCGCCAAGGCCGCCATCGAACTGTTGCGCGAAGAGGATCGCAGCAGGGCGCGCAGGGCGCGCGAAGGCCTCAAGATTGGCGGCCTCATCAACATCGCAGTGGGTGTGGGATTGGTAGCCTTTCTGCACGCGCTGATTGGCGGAGGTGTTTATCTTTGCGGGCTCATTCCAGGGTTCATCGGCGTAGCCATGCTGGTTTATGTCTATCTGTTGGCCGGGCCGTTGCCCAACTCCCACAAGGAATAACTCTGGTGCCCGGAGCTGACCAGGGCAAGCCGCTCTGCAGCCGCTGGCGATCGAACCCAACAAGGTCACCCGCCAATCCACGGTCGTTGCATTAGAGTGAGCCCGCGCCAGAGCCCTCCCTCTCCACCGTGCGCGGATCCTCTTCGTCGCCGAAATACTTTTCGAGCGCTGCCCGGAACTCCGCCGCGGACTCCACATTCCCGGCGGCCTCGGCCGCGCGCGCAAACAGCGTCATCGACGAGCGAAACTTCATGTCGTCGGGCCAGCCCAGAATCTCCACAATCCGCCGGCCCTCCACCGCGTTCACCAGTCGCGCGCACTCGCGCAAACGCGGCCCCAGCACCTCGTGTTTGAGATACGCCCGCGCCTCCTCCATCGACTCAATCCCGAAAAAATCCGAGGTCGCGCTCCGCCCCAGCCCCTTCAACTGCGGAAAGACGAACCACATCCAGTGGCTTCGCTTCTGGCCCGCGCGCAGTTCGTCCAGCACGTCCCCATACGCACCCTCCTGCGCACGCACAAACCGCTCCAAACCGAACTCCGGTCCGAACCGGTCTTCCATCGCGTCCTCCTTGCATCTCCGGCTCCCGCCCAACCCACTCTTGCGCCGCGGCCCGGCGGTTTTTACCATAAGTACGCCATGCCGTTCCCCGTCCGCACCTGCGCCGTCTGCCATGAGGAGTTCGAGCTTCGCCCCGACAAGCCCGGCTTCGCCAATCGCTGCCCCGCCTGCACCGAAGAGGAAGAGGAAGCCAAGCGCGAAGCCACCAGCGCCGCTGACGCGCTCGATCCCCGCGCCCAAGCCGAGCTGAACGCCGCCCGCCGCAAAGCCATGCGCGACATGCTCTACCGCAAGGACAGCTAAGACCGCCTCACCCACTCGCTGACTTGCTGACTTGCTGACTCGCTGACTTGCTTCTACTTCGGCTGATACCACTTTCGCTTGCTCCCGATGCGCACGCCCCGGTCCAGCAGCACGGCCACCAGCCCGAAGAGCATCGCCAGGTCAATCCGCGCCTCATGGATAAACTGCAAAACGCCGTAGGGCCCCGTGCTCGGCGCATGGAACCACCAGAAGCCGTGCCCCAGCAGAATCGGCAGTTTCGTAGTCACCAGCGCCGTCCCAATCACCACCAGCAGCAGCACTGCCGCGTCGCCGGCAAACAGGCCCAGAATCATCGCCGCGCCGCTCACCACTTCCACTCCGCCCACCAGCGGCCCCAGCAGGTGAGGAAACGGCAGCCCGATGCGCGCAAATCGTCCCGCGCCCAGCTCCTCCGGCCGCATGAACTTCAGAATTCCTTCCGTCAGAAACACCGTGCCCACAATCACGCGCACCAGCAACAGGGGAAGGTTCTTGCGCATCGGCGGCCTCTCTCGGCGACGGGCGTGCTCGTCCGCCACTGCCTCGCGGCGCCGCAACTGCGCTTCGCCAAGGCAACAAAAGCATAGCGCAGCCGCTCGCGGAGTGAAAGTTCGCCGGTCGCAAGACCCGTGAAGGTTCAAGTCCCTCCGCCCGAAGCATGATCGCCGACTTCTTCGCGGGGGCAGTCACGAGAGTAACCTGAGGCTCATTGGCGCTCACCTTGTGGAATGCCTGATTGTTGCAGGAGATTTGCTCTTCATCTGTGTACTGAGTAGTCATTGACGGTCTGGCGACGGGCCACACAGCGCCCACCAAATGGTTGACAGCGGCGCACTGCGTGGCATGTACTCTAGCGGCCATAGACAGAGATTGGCAGGTGGGCTGCCAGCCGCGAATCTTCTGCCCTGCACCGGTCGGAAGACGTGAGATTCCCGAAAGGATTTCCATGAAAAGGAATTTGTATCTCACCGCAACGCTCGCCGCAGGCGCATTTCTGATCTTCGCAACGATGGCCGCAGCGAAGAGCAAGCCCGCGTCAAAAAGCGCCGCGCCGCCGAAGGCAGCCGCTGCCCAGTCTTCCATTCAGAAGGATCATCACGGCCAGACGCCGGGAATCGCCGTCGATCACGCCGGCGGTAACACCCCGAAAGCCAAACCAAAGAGCGGCGAGAACCCCCTCTTTGAATCCAAGGACAAGACCGCGGTGAAGAACAAACCGGCTGCAAAGAATGGTGCCGCGAGTCCCGCTGTCGAGTACAAGGATCCCGAGGACATGACCACGCGCTATCGCCCAGGAAACAACAAGACGAAGGCCGCCAGCAAGAAAACCAAAAAGGGAAGCGCGGCTGCTTCGCATCAATGAGAACATCGATTCAACAGCAGCATGCGGGGAACGCATGCAGTCCGCCCGTCGGTTCTCAATAAAGAAGCTGCTCCACCGGTTCTGTCAACTTTTCAGGCGTCACCCTCGGCGCATAGCGCGCATGCACGCGCCCTGTCCGGTCCACCAGGAACTTGGTAAAGTTCCATTTGATGCCCTCGGTGCCCAGCATGCCGGGCTGCTCTCTCTTTAAAAACCGATACAGCGGATGCGCTCCCGCGCCGTTCACTTCCACCCGGGCGAAGATGGGAAAGCTCACTCCGTATTTCTTCTCGCAGAAGGCCTCGATCTGCTTCGCCGTGCCCGGCTCCTGCTCTCCAAACTGGTTGCAGGGAAAGCCCAGCACAGTGAAGTCTCGGTCCTTATAGGTGCGATAGAGCTTCTCCAGACCTTCGTATTGCGGAGTAAACCCGCACTGGCTCGCCGTATTCACAATCAGCAGCACCGTGCCGCGAAAGCTTTCCAGGCTCATCGCCTCTCCGCCTATCGTCTCGGCCGAATATCCGTAGACCGTCCCGGTTGTCGCGTCCATCATTCCTCGCCTCCCCGCCTCTTTCCCCGGTCTCCGGCGGCATTCCGTGGTGTCCTGTGGCCCGCCCCTGCGTCTAAAGAGGGATGCAAAGGCCGGGGCGGGGGATGCACCGCATCTTCACTGCACCCTTCCAACCCGCCCGCATCCGGTAGACTGGGATGGGTTCCAGTTTGCCGGGTTCCCCGGATTCCGGCTACTCCTCGCGCCGCTGGCTGCATGCGGCAGGGGTTCTCAGGTTGCGGCCTGGCTTTTCGGGGTGGCAGCGCAGTACCGGCCCGACTCCGGATTCGGATCGAGTGGCAGGTGGGTTTTTTGGATTGACGCGATTCCGGACCGTCGCGCGGGACCGGGGTCCAGGCCGGTGTTTCGGGGCCCATTACGCCCCTTCACGGCTCCACGGACCCTCCCCCTTGGGATGGTAAAATCAGTCTTTCCGCCAGGCGGTATCAGATTTCTTTCGCAATGAGGGTGTGCATATTCTTCCCGTGAAGCTTAACTATGGACCGCTCCAGTACTTGTGCTCACTTGAGAACCCTGAGCCGCAGCACCCTGACACGGTGAAGATCAGGCACGCTTCCATGCGCCGCGCGTTCATCCTTTCCGCCCGTCTGGCTCGTTTTGCCCTCGTCGTGCTGCTCATCGCGCTGGCCGGCTCGGCCTTTGCGCAGTCCACTCCGCAGACCATTGACCAGATCCGCGTCATCGGCAATCGCCGCATCCCCAAGGAGACCATCCTCGCCCGTCTCTTCACCCATCCCGGAGACACCTACGACCCGGTCTCCATTGAGCGCGACTTTAACTCCCTGTGGAACACCGGCTACTTCGTGGATCTCCGCATCGAGCGGGAAGACTCTGAAAAGGGCATCATCCTCAACATCTTCGTCCGCGAAAAGCCCACCATCCGCGACATCAAGTACAACGGCCTCAGCAGCGTCACCGTCTCTGACGTGCTCGACCGCTTCAAGAAGGAGAAGGTGCCCATCTCGCCCGAAGGCCAGTTGGATCTCACCACCATCAGCCGCGCGGAGACCGTCATCCGCGAGATGCTCGCCGAGCACGGCCACCAGTTCGCCATCGTCAAGGCTGACGTCAAGACCATTCCTCCGGCCTCGGTCCAGGTCATCTTCAACGTCAAGGAAGGGCCCGTCGTCAAGGTGGGCAAAATCCGCTTCACCGGCAACCAGCACATCAGCAGCCTCAAGCTGCGCCGCGCCATGAAGAACCTGCGCCCCATCGGCATTCCTTACTCGCTGATCTTTGAGGATATTTTCCCGCGCACCTTTGATTCCTCCAAGCTCGAGGAGGACACCGAGCGCGTCCGCTTCGCCTACCGCGACAAGGGCTACTACAACGCCGCCGTCGAAACCCCCAAGACCCAGATTCGCGACCAGGGCGGCCTCAACTTGTTCACCTTCCAGCCGAACAAGGGCAAGCGCATTGATATTCTGCTGCCCATCGAAGAGGGCGACCGCTACCGCCTGGGCACCATCACCTTCACCGGCAACAAGGGCAACGTCAACGTCAAGGCCCTCCGCTCCACCTTCCCCATCAAGAACGGCGACTGGTTCGACGCCACCATCATCGGCAAGGGCCTGGAGAATCTGAAGAAGGCCTACGGCGAACTCGGCTACATCAACTTCGCCGCCATCCCCAAGCCCATCTTCGATGAGAAGGACAAGACCGTCTCCCTCCAGATCGACATTGACGAGGGCAAGCCCTTTTACGTCTCACGCATCGAGTTTGAAGGCAACACCATCACCCGCGACCGCGTCATCCGCCGCGAGCTGCTGCTGCAGGAGGGCCAGGTCTACAACTCCCGCCTCTGGGAGCTCAGCCTCCTGCGCCTCAACCAGCTCGAGTACTTTTCGCCCCTCAATGTTGACCAGGATTCCGAGGCCCACCAGAACCCCGAGGCCGGCACCGTCGAGCTGCTCCTCAAGGTCAAGGAGAAGGGCAAGAACTCCGTCGGCCTCAACGGTGGCCTCAGCGGCCTCAGCGGCGCATTCCTCGGCCTCAATTACCAGACCAACAATTTCCTCGGCCTCGGCGAAACCCTCAGCCTGCAGGCCAACCTGGGCAGCGCCAGCCGCCAGTTCCTCTTCGGCTTCACCCAGCCTTACATCCGCAACCGGCCCATCCAGCTCGGCTTTCAGATCTTCAACAGGAAGCAGGATTACAACGCGGCCAAGAACTACCAGGCCACCTCGGGCCAGTCGGTTAACCTCACCTCGGCGCAGCAAAACCTGACCCAGAATTATAACCAGGCCACCACCGGCCTGAACTTCTCGGTCAGCTATCCGCTCAAGCGCCATGCCTTCCAGCGCCTCGGCTTCACCTATTCGCTCACCCGCTCCAACATCTCAGCCTTCAGCACCGCGTCGCAGACCTTCTTTCAGACCATCAGCTTCCGCTCCGGAATCCAGGGCTCCAACTCGCTGGCCGGCATCGTCAGCAGCCTGGCCTCCTTCTCCTACCTCTACAACACCGTCAACGACCCGGTTCGTTCGCGCACCGGCAAGGAATACTCGGCCGTCTTCCAGATTGCTGGCATCGGTGGCAACGTCCGTTACTTCGCGCCCTTCTTCTCTTACAAGAGCTTCCGCTCCATGCACTACCTCACCCCCTCGCCCACCGGGCACAACGTCCTCGCCGTGCGCGCGCAGCTCAGTTACGTCCAGGGCTTCGGGGGCGACGTCGCACCACCCAACAACCGCTTCTACACCGGCGGCGAGCAGGACCTGCGCGGCTTTGACGTTCGCGGCGCAACGCCCTACGGCTACGTCCCCAACCGCGTGCCCATCCAGCTCACCAATCCGGATGGCACCTGCGTGCCCCGCGATCCCAACAATCCCCAGCTCGGCCAGTGCATCCAGGTGCCCATCCCGGTTTATGGCGTAGCCTCCATCGGCGGCGACACCAGCCTGACCACCAACCTCGAGTACCGCATCCCCATTGGCCCGGCCACCTTCGCGCTCTTTGACGATTTCGGCCTCGATGTGGCCCTCAACAAGGGCCAGCTCAAGCAGAGCCCGCAGGGCTTTGCCACCCTCACCGCGCCGCTTTACGGCTGCCCGGTCTATAACAACGGTGCCTGCCAGGGCGGCATCCCCGGCTCCCAGGTCGGCTTCCAGAAAGACATTCGCCCCATCACCGGAACCAACTTCGTTCCGCGCATGTCCCTGGGCGGCCAGGTCTCCTTCATCCTGCCCGTGGTCAACGCGCCTCTGCGCATCTACTACGCCTACAATCCGCTCCGCCTTTATGAGCGCCCCTACTGCAACGATGTCCACCTCGGCACCAACGTCCGCAGTTGCTCGGCAGAGCTCATCACCCGCGACATGTTCCCGCCGGGAGGCGCGGGCGATTATACCTACCAGGAGTCCATCCAGGCATACGGCGCGCGCGACCTCTTCCGCGAGCCCCGCAAGACCTTCCGCCTCACCATCGCCACAACCTTTTAGCCGGCGTTGCTCTTCACCGCCTTCACGCGCCGCTCCCCCAAGGGAGCGGCCTTCGTAATTGAACCCGCTCCCCTCCGCAGCGGCCTTTGCCCTTTCACGCTCCACGCACGCCCGCCGCGATTGACGCCACCCCCTCTCGCCCTCCTATAATTCATCTAAGTTCTGCTGTTGTCTCTTCGCCACGTCTTTTCCTGCGCCGGCTCGACTGGCGCAGAACCCTCCCCAAAAGACAGCGTGGTGTTCAAGGGACGCAGTACGGTCTCGCGCGCGGGCCCCAGGCCCCGCAAAGCAGCTTCCAAGGAGTTTTCACCCGCATGAAACGCACTCTCGCTCTGGCTGTCCTGCTGGCTTCGGGCTTTGCCCTGAACGCCTCCGCCCAAACCAAACCTGCCGCCATGGCCCACTCCGGCTCAGCCAGGATTGCGGTCATTTCCTTCCAGAATGCCGTCACCCAGACCAACGAGTTCAAGCGCAACTTCGCTGACCTCCAGAAAAAGTTCGACCCCCAGCGCACGCAGCTCAATACCATGAAAACCGAGGTCGACACCCTCACCAAGCAGCTCAGCGCGCAAAGCTCCACCCTCAGTGACGCCGAGCGCGCCAGCCGCACTCGCGACCTGGACGAAAAGCGCCAGAACCTGCAGCGCACCGCCCAGGACGACCAGACCGACTTCCAGCAGCAGTTGCAGGACACCTTCAACGGCGTCGCCACCAAGGTCGCCACCGTGATGACCGGCTACGCCAAGAAGCACGCCTACGATCTGGTCCTTGACTTCTCCGAGCGGTCCACGCCCGTCCTCTACGCCAGCCCTGAGGTCGACATCACCAAGGCCGTCGTCGAGGAGTACAACGTCCACTCAGGAATTCCTGCGCCGCCCGTCTCTGCGCCCACGCCCCGGCCCACCGGAGCCAAGTAGCCCGGCACCCGGCCACGTCACCCGGAAAGGCCCCGCCCGGCGGGGCCTTTCTGCTTCCCATGCGCCCCCCCGCTGCTCCCCTCGTAATTCCCCTCGCCTCATCCTCTCTTGCCGTATAATCCATCTAGTTCCTGCTGACGTCTCCATCCGCGTCTTGTTCTCCCGCCGCACAGTCCTGTCGCGGCTTCTCTGAAGACAAGCACCGTGAGGTTTCTCAGGAGGCACAGGAGCGTCTGCGCGTCTTGCGCGCACTCGCCAAACAGGAATTTCGAAGGAGCCTTTCACCCGCATGAAGCGTTTGTTTGCATCCGCCGCCATTCTGGCATCTCTGGCCTCGGGCATTGCCCTGAGCGCCGCCGCACAAGCCCCGGCAAAGCCCGCGTCCGCGGGGCCCGCTAAAATCGCCGTCATCGCCTTCCAGATCGCCGTGGCCAAAACCAATGAGGGCCAGCGCGACTTCGGCAACCTGCAGAAAAAGTTCGCGCCCCAGCAGCAACAGCTCAAGGCGCTCAATGACGAGATTGATACTCTCAAAAAGCAGCTCCAGACCCAGAGCGCCACGCTCTCTGACGCTGACCGCGCCGCCAAGACCAAAACCATCGACAGCAAGGAAAAGCAGCTCCAACGCTCCCTTGAAGACGCGCGCGGCGCCATGCAGGGCCAGATGCAGGACCTCTACAACAGCCTCGCCTCCAAGGTCTATGACGTGATGGAAACCTACGCCAAGCAGCACGGCTACACGCTGGTCCTCGATATCGCCCAGCAGCAGACCCCCGTGCTCTACGCCGATGAATCCACCAACATCACCCAGGCCGTGATTGAGGCGTACAACACCAAGTCCGCCGTGCCCGCGCCTCCGGCCACAGGTGCGCCCTCGGCTCCCACTCCTAAATCCCCCTCCGGAAATTAGTCCCGAGTGGGCTCTCCATCTGCCGCGAAGGCCCCGTTCGATGGGGCCTTCGCGTGCTTTCGCCCGCACCCCTCAGCATGCCTGCTCCCAGGCTGGTTCAAATCCACTCCCGCCTGTGGAAAAAACTGTGGATCGCTTCTTGCAATCCCTTCAAGATTTTTGCGTTTTCCCTCTTGCCATTCCTGCGTCCTTTCTGATATTTCCTTCAACTCGTTCATTTTCAGCGCAAAACAAATACGGGCGCAGCCCGCGCCGCGCCCAGTTCGTCTTCCCGTTATCTTTACGCCTGCATGCAGCTTTCCACAGTTCCGTATGAACGTTGTGTAACGAGCCGCTTCGCCAAGTGCCTCAGTAAAGGCTATTTCTGCTGGTCTTCGCCCACCCGCAAAACGGCCAGAAACGCCTCCTGCGGAATGTCCACTTTCCCGATCCGCTTCATCCGCTTTTTTCCCTCTTTCTGCTTCTCCAGCAGCTTGCGCTTCCGCGAAATATCGCCGCCATAGCACTTGGCCAGCACATTCTTCCTCAGCGCGGTCACCGTCTCCCGCGCCACGATCTTCGCGCCTATCGCCGCCTGAATCGCCACCTCGAACTGCTGCCGCGGAATCAGCTCGCGCATCTTTGACACCAGAGCCTTGCCTCGCTCATAGGCGAAGTCCCGATGCACAATGATCGACAGCGCATCCACCGGCTCTCCCGACACAAGGATGTCCAGCTTCACCATCGGCGACTCCCACTCGCCGGCAAGCTGATAATCCAGCGACGCGTACCCGCGCGAAATCGACTTCAGCCGGTCATAGAAATCCAGCACAATCTCGTTCAGCGGCAGCTCATAGGTCAGCATCACGCGCGTCGGCGTCGCGTACTCAAAGTTGATCTGCTTGCCGCGCTTCTCTTCCAGCAGCTTCAGAATTCCGCCAACATATTCCTCGTTGGTCAGGATCTTCGCCAATATCACCGGCTCGCGAATGCTCTCGATGCTCTGCGGCTCAGGCCAGCGCGAGGGATTCTCCACTCCGAGCACCGTCCCGTCCGTCATGGTGATGTGATAGCGCACGCTTGGCGCCGTCGTAATCAGCTCCAGCTCGTACTCGCGCTCCAGCCGCTCCTGGATGATCTCCATGTGCAGCAGCCCGAGAAATCCGCAGCGGAATCCGAAACCCAGCGCCACCGAGCTCTCCGGCTCAAAGAAAAAGGACGAATCGTTCAGCCGCAGCTTTTCCAGAGCATCGCGCAACAGCGTGTGTTCGTGCGAGTCCACCGTGTAAAGGCCGCTGAAGACCATCGGCTTGATGTCCTCAAAGCCCGGCAGTTGCGCCGCCGCCGGACGCTCATCCTCCGTCACCGTGTCGCCAATGCGCGTGTCGCTCACAGTTTTTATCGTCGCTGCGAAGAATCCCACCTCGCCCGCGCTCAGCGAACCAATCTCCACCGGCTTGGGCATCAGCACGCCCATGGACTCCACTTCAAACGCCTTGCCGTTCGACATCAGCCGGATCCGCTGCCCCCTGCGCATCGTTCCCTGCATCACGCGCACCAGCACAATCACGCCGCGATAGGGGTCAAACCACGAGTCGAAGACCAATGCCTGAAGCGGAGCATCCGGATCGCCCTTCGGTGCGGGAAGCCGGTGCACAATCGCCTCCAGCACCTCGGCCACGCCCTGGCCCGTCTTTGCGCTCACCGGAATGGCGTCGGTCGCGTCCAAACCCACAGCCTGCTCAATCGCCTCCTGCGTGCGAAGAATATCGGCCGAAGGCAAATCAATCTTGTTGATGACGGGAATGATTTCAAGACCGTGATTGATCGCCAGATATGCATTCGCCAGCGTTTGCGCTTCCACGCCCTGGCTGGCGTCCACCACCAGCAGCGCGCCCTCGCATGAAGCCAGCGAGCGCGAAACCTCATAGCTGAAGTCCACATGCCCCGGCGTGTCGATCAGGTTCAACTGATACGTTTCGCCGTCCTGCGCCTTGTAAAGCATGCGCACCGCGTGAGCCTTGATCGTGATGCCGCGCTCCCGCTCCAAGTCCATCACATCCAGAATCTGCGCCTGCATCTCCCGGCCCGTCACAGATCCGGTCAGCTCCAGCAGACGGTCGCTCAGCGTCGACTTGCCGTGGTCGATATGCGCAATAATTGCGAAATTGCGAAGGAAGCGTGCGTCCATGAGGGGTCGGGTTGCGGGCACAAATACGCGCCCATGACGCGCAAGCCCTCCTTGGCATAGCTTATCATCGCTAAAGACTTGGATTCGGAACCAAACAGAGCGCGCGCGAACATGCGGCCGTGCTGCTCGACTATTTTTTTGATGTGCTCATGATTTGATGTGCTCATGAACAGAATCATTCTTCGTCTTCTTCCGTGCGCCGCCGTGGCCCTCCTCGTGGCCGGATGCACCCCCAGCGGCCAAAAAGCCGTCTCACCCGCATCGCTTCCCCAGGCCACCGCGCCTGCCATTGCGCCCGTCGCGCCACAGGCGCCGCCGCCCGCGCCAGTTGTCAATCTCCAGCAGAAGCGCATCGACGCTCTCATCGCGCAGGTTGAAGCCGCCTACGCCACCGGCGACGCCGACTATCGCAAGGGCCAGCTCCCCCAGGCCAAGGTCCAGTTTGACCACGCCGTCGATCTCATGCTCTTGAGCGGCATCGATATCAAAAGCAATCCCCGGCTCCAGGACGAATTCAACCGCATCGTCGATCAGGTCAACGCCCTCGAAATGGAAGCCCTCCAGCAGGGAAACGGCTTCGCGCCCAAGGTTGAGCCCTCGCCGGCCGACGTTGCCAACGACGTCACCCTCAAGGTCGATCCCAACTTCGTCGCCCGCGCCAAATCCGATCTCGCCACCACGCACTCTGACCTTCCCCTGGTCATGAACGATTACGTCGCCTCCTACATCAACTTCTTCGCCAACACTCAGCGCGGCCACAACACGCTCCTCCACGCCTTCGAGCGTTCCGGCCGTTACCGCGCCATGATTCAGCGCGTCATGGCCGAGGAAGGCGTGCCGCAGGACCTCATCTATCTCGCCGTCGCGGAGTCCGGCTTCCAGCCCAGGGCCATCGGTCCCAGAACTAGGTCTGGCGGCAGGGCAGGCGGCATGTGGCAGTTCATGCCCAGCAATAACTACGGCCTCCTGCGCAATCGCTACGTGGACCAGCGCTTCGACCCGGAGAAATCCACCCGCGCCTACGCACGCTACATGAAGTTCCTTTATAACCAGCTCGGCGACTGGTATCTCGCCATGGCCGCCTATGACTGGGGCGCAGGCAGGATCCAGCACGCCGTCGCGCGCACCGGGTACGCCAGCTTCTGGCAGCTCTACAAGCGCCACGAATTGCCCAGCGAGACTGATAACTACGTTCCGGAGATTCTGGCCGCCATCATCATCGCCAGCCATCCCAAGCAGTATGGCTTTGATGACATCACCCTCGATCCTCCCGTCGTCACTGACACGGTCTCCCTCGACTACTCCGTCGATCTGCGTCTCGTCTCCGACCTCGTCGACATGCCCGTCAGCGAGCTCATCGCGCTCAATCCAAGCCTCCTTGGCTACGTCACGCCTCCCGATACTTCCTTCGATCTCCATCTCCCCGCAGGAACCGCTTCGCTGTTTGAGCAGCGCGTCGCCGGGATTCCTGAAAGCAGGCGCGACTCCTGGCGCTACCACCGCGTCGCGGCCGGGGACTCGCTCGCTTCTGTCGCGCACGACTTCCACGTCTCCATTTCTGAGCTGGCTGCAACCAATCAGCTCGGCATTCACGATTCTCTCGACGGCGTGCAGGCCCTCGTCGTGCCCGTCGCGCGCACTTCCACGCGCGGCCTGCTTTACACTGTCCACCGCGGCGATACGCTCATCTCCATCGCCGACCGCTTCGGCGTTTCCTTGAGCGAGCTGCGCCGCTGGAATCACCTTCGCGGAATTCACGTGCGCGCCGGCCGCCGCATCCATGTCACTCAGCCCATCCGCGCCGTCCGCGCGCGTCACCATTCCGCGCATCACCGCTCGCGCTCGCACCAGGCGACTTCTACACACCGCAGGAAGTCAACTTCCGCGAGCAAGAAAAGTCCAGCCTCTTCACATTCCTCGCGTCATCCCAAAAAGACGAAGAAGAAAAACTGAATTGCGCTCTTCATCTCCGCGCTCCGATGTTCCGCAAAAAAATCATTGAGCCTCATTACTTACTTGTCAGTCGATACCCTTTGCGTGCAAGCTAGTGTTTGAACACTTTGCGCGCAGGCAGCCGGACGTCTTTCGCTGCCGCTCCGCAAAAAACCGAATCGGGCAGCGGCGAGCCGCTGGAGGCATCGGATGGAAGAAGTGCTGAAGATGTACGCCATGGATGATAGAGACCCAGCTTTGGAACCGATCGAAATCGGTTCCGGTCAGGAGGAAGACTTCGAAGAGTACGACGACGTCTCCACTCCCATCGTGCTCACTTCGTCCGACGATGATGAAGTCGTCGTCGAGGAAACAGTCATCGTTGTCACTCAGGTTCCCGCGCTGCCGGCCCGCGCCAAGGCAGCCCCGGCAAAAAAGAAGGCGCCCGCAAAAAAGAAATCTTCGGCAAAGCAAAAGGCTCCGGCGAAGAAGCCTGCCGCAAGCAAGTCCGCCGGAAAGAAAGCGCCTGCGAAGAAGAAGGCTCCCCGGAATGCTGCCAGGAAGGCTGCCAAGAAAGCCGCGGCAAAGAAGCGCCCGGCTAAAAAAGCCGCCAAAAAGTTTGTGGCCAAAAAGGCCGCAAAGAAGTCCGCCGCCAAAAAAGCAACTCCTGGCGCAAAGGGCGGAAAGGTCGCGGCCAGGAAGCGCGCGGCCCAAAAACGCGTCAGCAAATCCACCAAAAGAGGTAGAAAATTGGCAGTTAAGAAAGCAGCAAAGAAGGCAGCAGCCAAGAAGGCTCCTGCAAAGAAGAAGGCAGCCAAGAAGGCTCCTGCAAAAAAGAAGGCAGCCAAGAAGACCGCCAAGAAGAAGTAACCCCGCGGTAGAGAAGTACAGGCAAGCAAAAACGCCCGCCATCGGCGGGCATTTTTGCGTCTGCTTACAGCCGGGCTTTACTTCTTTGCCGTATCAATCGCGGCCAGCACTTCCTGCGAGTGGTGCATGATGTCCTTGTCCACATCCGTCCACACCTTCACAATCTTCCCCTTCGGGTTGATCAGAAATGTGTGCCGCTCTGCAATCGTCCACTTTCCATGGTGGCCCAGCGAGCCGTACTCCTCCACCACTTTGTAGTCCGGGTCCGCCAGCAGGTGGAACGTCAGACCGTCCTTCGTGCAGAACTGCTGATGGCTCGCGACCGTGTCCACGCTCACGCCCAGAATCACCGCATGCTGTGCATCGAATTGCTTCTGGTCGCGCTGGAAATTGTGCGCCTCCAGCGTGCAGCCGCTGGTCATGTCCTTCGGATAGAAGTAAAGAACCACCCACTTGCCGCGGTAGCTCTTCAGTGAAATTTTCGCCCCTGTCTGCGAGGGCAGCGTAAACGTCGGTGCTTTCTGGCCCACTGTGGGCATCGGCGCATTGTCTGCGCGCGCCGTCATCGGCGAAACTGCCATCAGCACGGCCGCGGCAAGAACTGGAAGAAAAAGCTTTTTCACGAGAAACCTCCATTTGTGGGACGGGGAAAGGTCGCCGCGGGACTCATCCCGCGCGCCGCATTCAGTATCCGCGCCCGACCCCCACCATCGCAATCCCCGCCGCATCCGCTGCCCTGCGCAGCGCCTCCCTGTCAAACAGAAGCGTCCGTCCCGCCTCCACCGCCAGGCATGTCGCGCCCGCCGCGCGCATCGCCTCCACCGTCCGCGCCCCAATCACCGGCACATCAAAGCGCATGTCCTGCTCCGGCTTGGCCACCTTCACCACTGTCAATCTGCGTTCGAGCGTAGGGAACCCCGGCGACAGGTCTTCGTCGCTGGGGCGTAGCTTCGGGGACCCCGGCGACAGGTCTTCGTCGCCGGGGCTGATCGACTGTATCAACTTTCCCGCACGCGCAATCGTCGCGTCCGTGCCTTCCATCGCCTCCACCGCCACGCACGCCTGTGCCGCCACCACCACTGTCTGCCCAATGTCGAATCCCGCCAGCGCCCGCGCCACGCGCAGCCCGTACTCGACGTTCTTCCGCTCCTCTTCGTCCGGCGCGCGCTCCGTCAGCACGCCCTCCTCGGCCAGCAGTGGCTCAAGAAACGCCGTCGAGCTCATCAGCTCAATGCCCTCGTCGCTCAGCACCTTTGCCACCGCGCCCAGCAGCATGTCCGTATTGCGCGTGCGCAGGTTCAGCAGCAGCTTCGCCAGCCGCCAGTCCGGCCGGATGCTGGAAAAAATCTGCTTGTGCTTCACCTGCCCGGCCATCACTGCTCGCGCCACGCCCTCTTTATGGAAGGTTTCGATCAGCTTGGAAAGCTCGCCCAGCGAAAGCCAGTGCACCGTCACGCCGGGGTCCTCGGCGGCGCGCGCATCCATCTCCGGGTCGGCCTCCTCCTTGATCGCGGCCACGGTCACCGCAAGCCCCTGCGCCCGCGCCGCCTCCAGCACCAAAAACGGGAACCGCCCGTTGCCCGCTATCAGCCCGAGCTTCATCTAGACGGCCTCCATTCACTCATACTTCGCCGCCTCATCCAGCTTCTTTTGCGCCTCGTCTGGCCTCCCGAGCGCTTGCAATACCTTTGCATGGAATTGCAGGTCCCGAACAAACGGGCGCACGTACTCCGAACGCAGACTCGGTGCTTCCTTTTCTACCCAAGCGATCCCTTTACGGCTGTAGTCCTCAGCGACCATCAGGTCGCTGTCCGCCGCCGACAAATCTCCCATCATCCCCTCAATGGATCCCAACGTCGAATAGGCCGCACTGTCGCCCGAATTATCGTCGTGGCCAAGTTCCACAACAGCGACGGCTTTCTTGGCCCACGCCAGCGCGCTCGGAAGATCGCGATTATCGGCACACGCAGTGGCCGCATACACAAATGCGGACCGCTTTTCAATAAAGCGCGCTTCCTGTCCAAACTGATCGGCGGTTTGTGCGGCCTGATTGCATACAGCCTCTGCCGCGGAATAATTTGCGCGTGCAGAAATAGCCTTCGAGCACTGATTAAAGAGCGGGAAGTAGCGGTCTGCGATCTGCTCGTCGTTCGGGCCGGGGTGATAGTCGCTCAAAGCAAATGGAATAGAAATCGTTCCGTTCGCCGGCACCGCCGCACCATCTTTCACAAAAGGATGAAATGTCCATTGCTTCAGGCAGTCAATGGCGGCTTGCTGAAGCATTGCGGGCCCGCTCACTACCTTCATTGACTCGATGGTCCCTTTCGCATCGATCCGAACCGTAAAGACAACCGTTCCCTGAATGTGCGCTGCCTTGGCTATCGGCGGAAACACAGGAGCAACCCGATGATCGACATGGTCAACCGTCGTGGCCTCGTCAACAGTGAGGGCGCTTTGCCCCCAAGCGAAAACACCGCATAGCGCCGACACCGCCAACAAAGTAGGAAACAGCCTGTGACCAATCATCGCGTCTGGTTCACCTCTACTTGATTATTCCGCGCTGGCTCTTCTCAATAAACTCCGCCAGCGTCGCCGCGTCCTCGCCTTCAAGCTCGCGAATCTTCTCCACCGCCTGCGACGTATTCAGCTTCGCCGCCAGCAGCAGCCGGAAGGCCTTTTGCAACGTCTGCAAGCGCTCCAGCGAAAAGCCCCGCCGCACCAGCCCAACCTTATTCATCCCGAAGGCCTTGTTCTCGCGCCGCGCCGAGGTCAGCGAAAACGGCAGCACATCCTGCGTCACAATCGTGCCGCCCCCAATGAACGCATACTGCCCCACCGTGCAGAACTGGTGCACCGGGCAAAACGCGCCCAGGCTCGCATAGTCCTCAATCGTCACGTGCCCCGCCAGCGTCGCGCAATTCGCCAGAATGCAATGGCTGCCCACGCGGCTGTCGTGCCCGACGTGCACATAGGCCATCAGCAGATTGTTTGACCCGATGCGCGTCACGCCGCCGCCCTTCTCCGTCCCGCGACTGATCGTCACGCACTCGCGAATTGTGTTCTCGTCGCCAATCTGGGTCTCGGTGGGCTCGCCCTGGTATTTCAAATCCTGCGGCGCCACGCCAATCGCCGTGAAAGGATGCACCCGATTCCGCGCGCCCATCTGCGTCCGCCCCTCCACCACCACGTGCGACTCCAGCACGCACGCCTCGCCCAGCACCACCTCAGGCCCAATCGTGCAGTAGGGCCCCACCGTGCAGCTCGCGGGAATCTCTGCGCCGGTTGCCACCACCGCGCTCGGGTGGATGCTCACTCGGCCGCCTCGGCCGTCGCATCGCCCCGCGCCTTGCGCTGCGGCGCACGCGGCACCACCTGGCAGGTCAGCGTTGCCTCGCAGGCCAGCTTGCCGTCCACCGTCGCCCGGCCCGCAATTCGTCCCGCGCGCGTGCGGAACGCCAGCACGTCCACCTCAATCCGCAACTGGTCGCCCGGCGTCACCGGCCGGCGAAACTTCGCCCGCTCAATCCCCGTGAACACCACCAGCTTTTCGTTGTGGTCCGGCAGCTCATGCATCATGATGATGCCGCCCGCCTGCGCCATCGCCTCCACCACCAGCACCCCCGGCATAATTGGATACCCGGGAAAATGCCCTTGAAAGAACGGCTCGTTGATGGTCACATTTTTGATCGCCACCAGGCGCTTCGCGGGCTCAAACTCCACAATCCGGTCGATTAGCAGAAACGGGTAGCGGTGAGGAAGAAATTCCAGGATCTCCTGGATGTCAAACGTCATGTACGGGCTCCAGACAGCGCGTCTTCGCGCACGTCAGGATTATATCCAAGCCCGCTTCAAAGCCCTTTTCCTGCCTATTTCTTGATTCTTCGCGCCGTCGCGTTCACATCCCAGAAATCCTCGGGCAGCGTCCGGTTGAACTCGACCTGCGTCACGAAAAACTCGCGCGTCATGTCGCCGTTCTTCGTCCGCGAAATCGTAAACGGCGCTGGCAGCCCATCCACCATGTGGTAGTCGGTGTAGTCCTCGGTCTCCGTGTTCTTGTCGTGATACACCGGATCGCGCCACTGGAAACTCTGCTCGATCGGCAGATGCGTCTGCGTGTCCGCCAAAATCGTAACCGCCTCGTTGTTAGCCGAAATCAGCGTCACCTGGTCGCCCATGTGCCGGTTCGCCATGTGCTGCCCTTCGTAAATCAGAATCGTTTTTGGATCTTTCATCCACACCTTCACCGCCGTCTCAATCGAGTGCGCCCGCCGCCTTAAAAACCCGTCCACAATATCCTTCGGCAGCGGCGCTTTCCCGCGATAGGTCACCTCCCAGCCCTCGTTGCCGATAAAAAAATCCACCACATCGCGATGCTTTGTCGCTTCCATCCGGTCCTTGTCCGGCCACTGGTGGAACTGCCACACCTCCGTCGTTCCCAGGTCCGGCTTCCCCTGGAAAAACGCGGCAATCTGCCCGCGAATCATCTCGTTCTTCATGTTCAGCCAGCGCTCGCCGCCCAGCGCCTGCACCATCTGGTTCAGCACCGCGCGCGCCTTCGCCGCATTCTGGTCCGCCGCCGCATCCTGCGCCCGCAACGCCGGCGTCGCCAGCATCACCGCCAGCAGCGCTGTCGTTAGCACAACCGGCCACGCACGCCCAGCCCGCATCCCCATCCTCACCCGCATCCGGCTCATCATCCTCAGGCCCATCACCCCGCCAGCACCGCGCCGCCGTTCACGTTCACCACCTCGCCGCTGATGAACCCCGCCAGCGGCGTACACAGGAACAGCACCGGCCCGGCAATCTCACGCGCCGTCGCCACGCGCCCCACCGGAATCCCCGCCGCAATCCGCGGACCCATCCTCGGGTCATCCAGCGCCGCCGCGCTCATCTCCGTCGCCACCCAGCCCGGCGCCACGCAATTCACCAGAATCCCCCTCGGCGCCAGCTCGCTGGATAGACTCTTTGTCAGACTGATCAGCGCGCCTTTCGTCACGGCGTAGTCCGCATGGCCCGCCTCGCCCCGCTGCCCCGCCGTCGAGCTGATCAGCACAATGTGCCCCCGTACCCCGTTCCCGAATCCAGCCGCGTTCCCCACCCCCGCCGCGTCCCGGCCCGTCGCCGGCTCGCCCTGCAGCTCCATCTGCGCCACAGCCCCCTGCACCAGCCCGAAGACCGAATCCAGGTTCACTGCCATCGTCCGCCGCCACTGCTCGTCGCTCATCCGCTCAATCCCGGCATCCTCCGCCGGCCACACCCCGTGGTTCACCACCAGCGCATCCAGCCGCCCAAAGGCCTCCACCACCGTCCGCACCAGCGCCCGGCCCTCCGCCGGCGTGCTCAACTCTTGCTCCACGGCCACACACGCGCTCGGCCCGCCGCACGCAGCCATCAGCGCATGCGCCTGCTCCCGCGCCTGCCGGTAGTTGAAGACCACCCGCGCGCCCGCCTCGGCAAAGATCCGCACCGTCTCGGCCCCAATCCCCCGCGACCCGCCCGTAATCAGCGCCACACGCCCCGCCAGTGATAACTCCACTCCCGCCATACGCCCACGCTAAATCCCTTGCCCGCCGCATGTCGAGACAGCGCGGCCGAGGCGCCGTGGTTCAATAGCCCGTCGCGGCAGGACTATCATGGCAGGGACGGCTCTCGACCACCCGCCCAGCCACTTCCACGCACGAATCAACAATGCAAAAGGAGAAACCATGCCGGGTGCCCCAGGTCTCGCTTCTGAGACCTGGGAAAGCAACCAAGCGTCTCCGCCTCCGCTCCGCTTCCCGTCGCATTCAGCCTCACTTCGCTCCTGAATCCACCACTTTCGTGTTGTAGCCATTCAGGAAGTGCGCGTCCTTCGACGTCACCTCAATCGGCAGACTCGTGGACTGTTGCAGCATTCGGGCAATATCGCGGTAGTCGCCCTTGTCTGCCTGGATGCCGAGTACCTTGCCGTCCTTCTCATCGATGGAAAAGAAGTGCTGGTGATGCGGCATCAGGCCCACAATCAACCCAACGCCCAGCGACAAAACCCCCGCCGCGATCCCCGCCGCCCAGTGGTGATACGCGTTCTGTCCATAGTGCAGCGCCGCAATGGAGGCAACCGGGACCGTGACCGTTTGAATTGGACTGCACTTCTTGCAGTCGAGCACCAGATCCTGCCCGGTGATGGTCAGCGTGTTGTTCCAGTCCTTCTGGTCCAGCTTTGTCACGCCCGGCGCCGTAACCACCCGAAGCTTCGTCGCGCTCTGTTGTGGATACGCCGGCAAAACGGTTAGGCACAGTGCCACTGCAATTCCTGCGAATCTCTTCATGCCTGCCCTCCTGTTGCACGAAGAATATCATCGGTTTGGCGAATGGCCCATCTGCGAGGCAGTGAGTTCAGCCATGGATCCCGGTTGCCCGGAGTCTGCCCTGAGCGGCGTCGAAGGGTCGGGATTTTCGGACCTGGGAAAGCAACCAAGCCTCCCCGCCCCAGTATCTCTGAAAACTGACGACTGTCTACTGACGACTATCTTTTCAAATCGCCTTCAGCATCCGCGCGGGCAGAAAGATAATTGCGCCCACCAGCTCCAGCGCGCCGCCCACCGCAATCCCCACCAGCCGGAAGGGCAGCAGCAGCAGCCACACCAGCGGATAGAGCACCAGCGCCACGAGCGCCAGCGGCCAGCACAGCACAAACAGAATGCACCACAGCAGAAACTTGATCATTGCTTCAGCGCCTCCGCGCCCCCAGAATCCGGAACACTCACCACTCTTGAATACGCGCCCTGCGCCCGCCCGGTTCCGGTCCGGTTCACCGCTTCGTCTTCTTCCTCCCAGCTTTCGCCGCCTTCTTCACCCCCGTTTTCGCTGTCTTCTTCGTCGCCGCCTTTTTCTTCCGCTCCCGCATCACCTTCTCTCGCTCCGCCACCGGCATCGCCAGCAGCGTTTGCATCCGCTTCGGCAGCTTCTCGAAAATCAGCGCATGCGCCCGCCTGAGTTCCTCTTCATACTCGCGCGTCCGCAGCACGTCCCACCGCTCCACCGTCACCCAGTACGCCCGCGCCAGATAGGGCGAGGCGATCATCCCCTCCCGCTCCAGCAGTTCGTGGAACCGCTCCGCTCCGCAGTGGAACCACACCACCCCCGTCCCCGTCCCATCCAGGTCCGTCATCGCGAACATCCTGCCGCCCCTCGCCTTGTCCCCCACAAAGTACACAAGGTGGTGGCCCCAGTTCACCGTCTCGGTCACGTGCGGCAGCCCCAGGCAAATCCCGCGAATCCCCTCGTTATCCATAGCCCTCGCCCACCTCGCCATCCTTTTACGGAAGTTTAGCCCCGCAAGTCTAACCCCGCTCCGCCCGAAAATAACCTCTGCTTCTCACTTGACATCACACACTATGTGTCATACAGTATGTTTCATACAGTGTGTGAGACCCAGCATGACCACCCACAACCCGCCCGACCCGCTCTTCGAAAACCTTCGCCTCGAGCTCCGCCGCGGCTGCCTCATCCTCGCCACCCTGGCCCAACTTCGCCAGGAGCACTACGGCTACACCCTCCGCAAAGCCCTTGCCGATCATGGTTTAGCCATCGACGAAAGCACCCTCTACCCCCTCCTGCGCCGGCTTGAGTCGCAAGGCCTGCTCCTCAGCCAGTGGCGCGAGGAGGACAAACGCAACAAGCGCTTTTACCACCTCTCGCCCCTTGGCCACCAAATCCTCGACCAGCTTCTCGCCGAGTGGCAGCAGCTGAACGCCTCCATCCACCGCATCCTCGGTCAGTATCCGGGCCGGCCCGAAGCCGAGCCTGAAGCCCAGCCCGAGGCCTAACCCTCAACCGAACACCCAGGAAGATCGCCATGGAACTCCTCGACCGTTATCTCCAAGCCGTCGCCCGCCACCTGCCCCGCCACCGCCAGCAGGACATCCTCGCCGAGCTCCGCGCCAACCTTGAAGCTCAGCTCGAAGACAAGGAATCCGCCCTTGGCCGCCCGCTCACCCAGGGTGAATCCGAGGACTGGCTTCGCGAAATCGGCTCTCCCATCCAAGTCGCCGGACGCTACCTGCCCCAACAGGCCCTCATCGGCCCGTCGTTGTTTCCTATCTACTGGTACGTTCTGCGTATCGCGCTCTTTTGGGCTCTCCTCATTTACACCATCGCCTCCGCCGTGCGAATCGAACTTGGTCAGGCCGGCGCGCCCCCCATCCCTGTGGCAATCCTCGGCGTTCCCGGCATCCTTTTCATCGTCGCCGCCTGGGTCACTCTCATCTTCGCCGCGCTCGAGTTCCTTGCTGCGCGCTTCCCCCAGCACTTCGCGCCTTTTGTCTGCAAAACCTCCGAGTGGTCTCCAGCCACGCTGCCTCCTATCGAAAAGAATCCATTCGCCCCGCGCAAATATGCCCACGCCGTCGCCGAGCTCGTCTTCGGATTCCTCTTCCTTGTCTGGCTGCTGCTCATCCCGCAGTACCCGTTCCTCATGCTCGGCCCCGGCGTGGTTCTGCTCCACACCTCACCCTACCTGCTCAACCATCACCTGCTCCTCTTTTATGTCTGCTTCGCCGCCTTCATCGCCTTTCAGCTTCTCTGGCGCGGCATCGATTTTGTGCGCGGCGCCTGGCAGCGCCCCAACCCCGCGCAGCACTTCGTCATCAAGGCGGCCGGCCTCGTGCCCCTCATCGTCCTGCTTTACGTCCCCGGTCAGCAGTTCCTCCTTCTGCGTGACCCCCTCGCCGACGCCGCCCGCTACGCCTCCAACCTCTCAACTCTTAACGGCTACATCCACAGGTCCATCCTTGTCCTCATCGCCATCGTCTCCCTCCAGCTCCTCTGGGACGTCGGGCGCTACTTCCGCGACGCCCGCAACCGCGCCGCATGACCGCCTGCTCCACTTCACGTCCACGCTCACGCAAAAAGCCCCCGCGCGGAATCCTCTCCGCCGCGGGGGCCTGCTTTTTCTGTCCGCTGTTTGCCGTCTGCTATTCGCTGCTCTTCACGCCTTCTTCTGCGTCAGTTCCTTCCAGCTGAACCCCACGTCCGTGAAGAACAGATACAGCACTGAGAAGAACAGCAGCAGCACCCCGAACGCATCGTCCGACATGTGGAAGTACGCCGGAATCGGGTTCAGGAACCGCGTGAAGATGAAGTTCAGCGTGAACACATAGGAGCGCACCATCCACTGCCGGTGCACCGCAATTTGCCGGTTGCGCGCCGTCAGAAAGGCGCACAGCGTGCACAGCAGCCACAGCGACGCCAGCACGGAGTTGGTGAACCCCTCAATTTTGCCAAAGCCGTCCAGCCCCAGCACCAGCGCAATCGGCGCCGTAATGAAGACCGAAATCACATACACGCGCCCCATCATCCGGTGCACTTTCAGGTGCTTCTGGCGAAAGCGGGTGGAAAACTGCCACGGCCCGATCAGCAGCGCCGTCAGCGCGAAAAACGCATGCGGAATCAGCAGAACGTGGTCGTGGATCAGCTTCGTCCGGTAGGCGCTCGGCTGCGCCAGCAGCGGATAGTCCGTGAAAATCAGCACGGAAACAAAAGCCAGTCCAAGCACCGTCCAAAGCACCGGCTTGCCCAGTTTTCGGGGCGCACGCCGGCCCATCACAGTCGCAGTCGACATAGGTTCCAATCCTCAGTTTGGAAAAAGTTCGTACGGGAGAGAGAATCCCCAGGAAAAATAAATCCTTGGAATTGCCTGCAAGTCTAGCAAGCTTCTCGCTGCCCGTACAGAACAAATCGCAGAAAGCCGGGTCCAGGGTGCCGGTTGCCGGGTGCCCCATCCATGCGCCGCTTTATCGCGCAATGGGTGGGAGCCAATGTACGCATCCCCCCATCGCTCTGTCATCTTGAGCAGGTTGCGCAAAGCGCAGCGAGTCGAAAGATCTGCCAGCCGCCGTAGCCGGGGTTGTGGGAAAGCAGAAAACATATCTACCGTTTTCCGCCTTTACCATAACCCGCATTACGCTTGGCAAAACAGACAGTCGCTCAGCGGGTGATGCGATTTTTCATCAAATTGATTTGATTGCAGATAATATGAACGTTTTTGGGCTGTGTAGGAATTGTGCAGGGAAATTCTCGATTTCTCTGCATTTCTTGAACGCAAGACGCCGCTCCGGAGGGACGATTCATAGGGTTAAGGCGGAATCAGAGTAACCATGCCCTTGTTAAGGTTCTTGAAGGTGGCCTTTTCTTGGGGAAAAGGCCACTTCGCGGGCTTGCCGCTGGGTACATCTACTCTGATTCCGCTCTAGGCTTGACAGCGATAGTCTCTTGAGTGACGCTTGCAAATTTCGGTACTATTTGCTATAGTTCCGGCCAGTTTCCGGGGGGAGCGATGGTCGGGACGCGAAAAGTTATTGAAGTTGCCACCAATCTGGCCATCCTGGTGGTGTGTGGGTTGATCGCATGGACTCTTCTGACCCACAAGAGCCTCCCTGTGGTCGGGGGGGGAGGAACACCGCCTGGAAGGCGTCACTCTGCCGCCTCTGCCCGGTTACCGTTGGGGCGACCACCAGAAAACTCTCGTTCTAGCGATTCGCAAGGGTTGTCACTATTGCGACTCAAGTCTGCCTTTTTACAAACAGCTCGGCGGTCTTGAAAAGAACAACACCCTGCACGCAAATCTGCTGGCCGTCATGCCGGATGATCGTGCAACAGGCGCCGCTGACCTGCGGTCTGGCGGAGTATCGGTTGAGGCACTTTTCAACCAACCACTCAGCTCCATTCGGGTTTCGGGAACTCCAACCCTTTTCTTGGTCGATGCCAAAGGAAAGATCGAGCATTCATGGGTTGGCCAGCTAACTCCACAAGGCGAAAAGGACGTTATCGCCGCAGTGGAGAAGTAGGCATCCCGGCGAGGGCCGGGCAGTTCAAGCTGCGCGGTAATTCAACCAAGGAGGGACTCATGAAGAAAATTGCGGTAAGACTGTTCATCCTCTTCGCGCTCAGCGGAGTGTACGTCTACGCCCACCCAATACAATCGTATACGCTGGATGTTGCTCCATCGGGCAGTAGTCCGTCTGGGTCATGTCCACCGGTATGTGAAGTTACAGTGCCAGCTGGATGTAATTTCCAAGGAGCTACGTGTGATTGTAGTTGCGATTGCGAGGTCATCTGTTTTTAATTGCGATTGCGAGACTATCTGTGGGAACTGATCTTCAATGAACAATTCTTTCACTCCCATCTGTTGGGAGACACTCCGACAGATGGGATACCCCTTGCAAAAGGAGAATAGAATGCGGCTTGTTACCCCCGGGAAAATCCTTTTCTTCGTTCTTCTGTTTCTCCCGGCGGAACAGTTTTTCACTCAATCCACGTCCCCGGCTACAGAAAGCTCACATTTTTTGAGTGCGAAGATTTCTATTTCTGAGTTTGTAAGGCGCCTGGCCCCTTGGGAAAGTAAACATCCCGATCTGGCAACAAAGGTTATTACCACCAGATTGCAGCTCCAGGGTGATGTACAAGTTAGTAGGATTTTCCGGATGACCTATCCTACACTCGACATATACTCTTCGGCGGGTGTGCCTCTCTATTTCAGCGATTCCTCCGAAGTAAATGTGAAGGTGATCGATGCGCTTCCTCAGGTAATCCCTGAACCGGATCTGAACCCCAGATATAAAGTCCGTCCCTCGCTGCGCGAAGCTCTATCCATGATTCCAGGTATTCCGCGTAGCGATAGGGCTACTCCAGCACAGATCGACTACACAATCTTTGTTGTCTCTTTGGACCCCCCAGATGTGAACGCCAGTCAAGCTCAGAAGAAGGCTATCCAACAGCAGAAGAAGAGAGCAATTGACCCAAGGATTCAAGTGACTGAAGTTCCCAGTGCGCACCCAGACTTAGACTTAGATGCTGCTAGAAGAAACGCTCTCGCCAATCAAGCCCAGGATGAAGCCATTCAACGGCTGAAAACGCGGCTGAATGGATCTAGAATTCGAGTGATTGAAATTCGCCTCGAGCAGTGAGATTGTTACGGAATCGGTCATTTGGCAGTGGACAAAAAGCTGCCGTTTTATTCGCTGGCGGTTCGACTCACTAATCCAACGGGAGTTCCCCCGGCTCTGGCTGGTGGTCCACATCTGAGGATTCTTCCTAGGTACAAACCTCGGGTGCCCCACATCTCCCGATTTTGGAGATGTGGGAAGCATCGAGCCTCACCCCAAAAAGTATTTCCCCCAACTTTGCCGATTCATTCTCCAAAACGCCGGGTGCCGGGTGCCCCCGGTCTCGCTTCTGAGACCGGGGAGAAACAAAACCTCAACCCGCCCCGCTGACTTGCTGACTCGCTCACCTCGTCCGGTGCCTTGTAACAGGGCACGGCTTCAGCCGTGCCGCAACGCAGCAGAAAACGCGGGGGCTTCAGCCCCTGCCAACTCTCCGCCCCGCCCAAAAAATAATTCCCCCGGTTTTGCCGATTAATTCGCGCAACCTGTCACCATGGAAATAGCCCTCACTCTCACCCAGCCTCCGGCAAGCTGAGAGCGGACGGCTGAAAACTGAAAGCTGGGGAGGTACCCCCCTACCCCCCCTGCGAGGTACTAATCCCCGATAGGGCCTTTGGTAACCCCTCCGGACACCAAAAACTTTGCCGAATTTTCCGCGGCCCCGTTCGCCTCGTCTTCGCCTGCAGACTCACACCTGCTGATACAGCCGATACGGCTCGCCCTTCGTCAACTTCGGAAAGCTCCACATTCGCATCGTGCCTGCCGCCGTCTTCACCTGCCACTCCGTGGAGCCCGCTGCCGTCTGCGTCGCGCCCAGCAGATCCGCGCGGCTCAGTCCCGCCGGTGCCGGGTCCAGCGCGAACAGTGCCAGCGGACCGCGCGTCAGCGCCACCATATTCTTGTGCAGCCCGTCCACGGCCTCCAGCCCGTTCGCCATCGCAAACTCCACTTCGATCCGGTCGCCCGTCTTCCACGCGCGCTCGATTCTTGCAAATCGTCCCGGCTCCGGCCCCGCGGCCACCGTCCGGCCGTTCACCGCAATCCGCGTCTGTGCGCCGGCCCACGACGGAATGCGCACATACACCGGAAAGCTCGTCGCCGTCTCCGTCTTCACTTCAATCTGCGTCGTCGGCCGGTAAGGATACTCGGTCGTCTGCGTCAGCTCCACACGCCCGCCCGCGCGCGTCCAGCGCACCCGCGACGGCACAAACAGGTTCACGTAGATTCCGTCGCCGTCCTCAAAGTACGAACTGATTCCGTAGTCCGCCGTAATCTGAGAAAACGTCCCCGTGCAGCACGTCCACTGGTTCGGGTGGTAGAACTTCGATCCATCCTCGTTGTAATCGGAGTAGTAGAAGCCGTGCCCGTCTTTCTCAATCGGCAGCGCGCCCAGAATCGTGTTGTACATCACCCGTTCCATGCTGTCGCCGTAGCGGCTGTCGCGCGTCACGCCCAGCAGGTAGCGCGTCAGCTTGAAGTGCGCATACGAACCGCACGGCGTCTCAAAACTCGAATGTGTGTCGGTCAGGCTCTCGCCCATCTCGCCGTCTCCCGGCGAACGGAATCGCTCATCCGGACCCCAGCCGCCCGTGGCAAAGCTCTGTGTCAGCGTCAGAAATTCGAAGCCGTTCTTCGCCGCGCGCAAGTGCTTCTCGCTGCCCAGCACCAGATAGGCCTGCATCGCGCTGCTCATCGCGTTCACGTGGCTGTAAGCGTGCTTGCCCGGCAACACATTCTGTCCTTGGGCTAGCGGATTCCAGTACCAGTTGTCCGCAAGGTAATGAATGCCCAGCTCGCGATACCGCGCCCCCGCGCCGCGTTCCCATGCCAGAAAAAAATTCTCCGGCAGTGTGTACGGCTCGTCCCAGCAGAATGAAATATCGATGTGCGGCCGCTCAGACTGCGTATTGCGCGAGAGCGGGCCCGGCGGCAGATGCGGCATTACCGAGTCCAGCGCTGCATCCAGCGCCTTCATCGCCAGCGGAGATGCGGCGAACTGGTGCGCATCAATCATCCCGATGGAAATCTTGTCGTAGGTATACGCCGGGAACCGGTTCCCATCCCAGAAGTGTCCGGCAATCGCCGGCGCAAATCCCTTCACCAGCCGGTGCACCTTCGCCTGTGTCGCCTTGTCACCCGTCGCCGCATAATCCCGCGCCAACCCTGACACGTACTGCCCAAAGCTGTGCCCCGGCGCAAACCCGCTGAACTCCTTGTGCAGGTCGCTCAGCGGTGCCCAGCTATACCAGCCGCCCATCTCTTCGCCCGGCGCAGGCAGTCCCGCCCGCTGCCGAAACGGCTTCAGCAGGCTGTCCTCATCCAGCGCCGCATAAAACGCATGATTGCGATCAAACTGTTCCCACAGCGGACCCTCGAGCAAAGTCACATCACCGTAGCCGAACTGCCGCAGCCGCGGCTGGATTGTCGGTTGGTGCGCGCTTGTTGCGTGAGCATTGCGCCCAACCGTCACCGCTGCAGCCGCCAGCGCCGCACCCTTCTGCAAAAATCCTCTTCGCGTCTCAGTCATTCCCACCTCCACTATGAAGCGCGCAAACTTGTCAATGAAAACGCTAGCTCTCCTGCGTGCGACCGTCAAAGGCGCGTGCGCCAGATCCGCGCTTGAGTCAGCGTCTCGGCAACAGGCCTGGCTCCGCTACAGATCGCTCAAAGATGCACTCAAAGATGATTGATCAGCGACGCAATGCTCGCCGCGCCGAATCCATTGTCGATATTCACCACCGACACATTCGGCGCGCATGAGTTCAGCATTCCCAGCAGCGCAGCAACGCCGCCAAACGACGCGCCATAGCCCACGCTGGTCGGTACCGCCACCACCGGCGCCTTCACCATCCCCGCCACCACCGTCGGCAGCGCGCCTTCCATGCCCGCGCACACCACCAGCACGCGTGCTTCCTGCAACAATTCCTTCTGCGCCAGCAGCCGATGAATCCCCGCCACGCCCACGTCGGCAATCAGCTCCGTGCGGTTGCCCATCAGTCGCGTCGTCACCGCCGCTTCCTCGGCCACCGGCAGGTCGCTCGTCCCCGCGCACACCACGGCCACCAGCCCCTTGCCCGGCTCGGCCTTCGTCTGCTCCAGCGTAATCGCCCGCGCCCGCGCGTGATATTCCGCGCGAGGCTCCGCGGCAGCCACCGCCGCGAACACCTCATCGGAAGCCCGCGTCGCCAGCACATTTCCGCCGGCCTTCACCATGCGCGCAAAAATCTCCGCCACCTGTTCCGGCGCTTTTCCCTGCGCAAAAATCGTCTCCGGCATTCCCATACGCAACGCGCGATGATGATCCACCTTCGCAAAGCCCAGGTCCTCGAATGGCAGGTCGCGCAGCCGCTCCAGCGCAGTGTCTACGCCCGTGTGCCCAGTGCGAACTTCGTTCAGCAACGCTTCAATCTGCATCCTGTTCATCGGCGCGCTCCCTTCTCCATCTCCGCCCACGCGCGCATCGCCGCCTGCATCACGCGCTTCAGCGGAACGCGGTGCTGCATCGCCAACGCGCGGCAATCCTCATATTCCGGCGCTGCATTCGCCACCTCACCGCTGACCACGCGCGCAATCTTCATCCGCACTGCGCCCCACTCCGTCCGCACTTCCACAAATTCTCGCGTCAGCGATTCCTTCCGCTCCACGCGCCAGTGCAACCCGAGCGTTGTGGTCTCGCGAAAGATCAGGTCGCGCATCGCCGGCACAAGCTCCGGCTTGCACAGAACAGTCAATTGCACCCCCGTGCGGCCCTTCTTCATCTGCACCGCCGCGCGAAGCACATCCCACGCGCCAGCCTCCAGCAGCCGCTCGCTCACATAGGCCAGCAATTGCGGCGTGCTGTCGTCAATCACCGTTTCCATCACCGCAATCTGCTCCGCGCGCGCATCGTCCCCAGCCTCGCCCACCAGCAGCCGCAGCACATTCGGATTTCCCCTGGTGTCGCGCCCGCCCGCGCCATAGCCCGCGACCTGCACGCGCATCGCCGGCAGCGCCTCATAGCGCACCTCCAGCATCCGCAGAATCGCCGCGCGCGTCGGCGTCACCCGCTCCATCGGCTCGCCCGCCGCATACACCGGCGCATCGCCCAGCAGCGCCAGCGTCGCCGGAGCCGGAACCGGCAGCGTTCCGTGCGCGCACTTCACCGTGCCGCTTCCCACATTCAGCGGCGCAGCCAGCCATTGCTCCACGCCCAGCGCCTCGGCTCCCGCCGCCGCGCACACCAGGTCAACAACCGTGTCCACCGCGCCCACTTCGTGGAAGTGCACCTTCTCCACCGGAATCGCGTGGATCGCCGCCTCCGCCTCGCCCAGCAATTGGAACGCCCGCGTCGCCCGCGTCTTCACCCCATCGCTCAACGCCGCAGCCGCAATCACGCCCAGAATCGTCGATAACGATCTGTGCTCAACCTCATGCGTGTGCGTTTCCTCGGCATGCCCATGCGAGTGCTCATGCGCGTGTGCGTGCGAGTGCTCGTGTTCATCAGAATGCGAATGCTCATGCCCGTCTGCGTGCCCGCGCGTGTGCGCCGTCTCTGCGGTCGTGTCGCCCGTCAGCACATCCACTTTCGTGGCCGCAATGCCGCCCCGCATCACGCGACTCGCCCTCAGCCGCGCGCCCACCTTCAACGCCGCCGTCGCCTCTTCAAGCACGGGCAGCGGCACGCCCGCATCCACCAGTGCGCCCAGAAACATGTCGCCGCTGATACCGGAAAAGCACTCAAGATAGCCAATTCGCATCGTGGGTGATTCTAACCTGTTCGCTATGCGCCGCGCCGCGTCAGCACGTCCGCAGGCAGCACTGCGTTCAGCGATCCGGTCCGAAAGCCCGCGCAGTCCAGGGTCACAAACTTGTAGTCCGCACCCCGCAGCGCCGCTGAAATCGCGTCCAGCATCTCCATCGTCAGCGCCCGCGGCAGCTCCGCGCGCGCAATTTCCACGCGCGCCACTTCGCCGTGGTGCCGCACGCGAAACTCGCGAAAGCCCAGCGCCCGCAGGCTCTCTTCGCCGCGCTCCACTTGCCGCAGCACCTCGGGCGTCACCTCGCGCCCATACTCCACGCGCGACGATAGGCACGGCGCAGCCGGACGATCCCACAGCGTAAAGCCGGCCGCCTTCGCCAGCATGCGAATCTCCGTTTTGGTCAGCTCCATTTCGGCTAAAGGAGCCAGCACATCGTGCTCCTTGGCCGCGCGCTGTCCCGGCCGATAGTCGCGCCGGTCGTCCGCATTCATCCCGTAGGCAATCCGCGAGAAGCCAAGCTCCGCGCCCAGCGCCTCCATCGCCTCAAACAGCTCCGTCTTGCAGTGGAAGCAGCGATCACCGTCGTTGCGGCGATACTCCGGCTTCTCCGTCTCCGCCGTCGCAATCACGCGCAGCGGAATCCCCTGCGCCTCGGCAAAGCTCTTCGCCTGCTCCAGGTCGCGCCGCGCCAGGCTCGGCGAATCGGCCAGCACCGCCAGCATCCCATCGCCCAGCACGCGATGCGCCGTCGCCGCCAGAAACGCCGAATCCACGCCGCCCGAGTAGGCCACCATCAGCCTTCCCAACCCGCGCAGCCGCTCCTCCAGCGCGCGCAGCTTTGCGCCCGTCTCCGTCACACCTTCCGCCGGACGTGCAGCCGTCGCCGCCATGCCTGCGATTATACGTCGCTCCCGATTCATTCCGCAGTTTGCCCGCTCTCGGGCCGCAAGTCTATACTCCGGCGCAGCAACGAATTCATCTGGAGGATCTCTCCATGCGTTTGAACCCAATATGGAAGACTGCGGCAGTCGCGACCCTGACACTGGCCTTCGTCGCCGCCCCGGTTCGAGTGCTGGCGCAAACCCAAGGCACTGTGCTGAAGGCCGCGGAGGCGCGCAAACTGCTGCCCGCGTCCGTCTACTACAAAGGCCAGTCGGCCACCACGCAACTGCGCAACTCCGGCGGAGTGAAGTTCTCCGGCGGCGCCTACGTCCTCGCCGTGCTCGTCGACAACAGCGGCTACTCAAGCGACATTGCCGCCAGATATCAGGCCTACTTCATCACCGAAGTGCCTCTGAACATCGGCGGCAAGAGGCTGCCCGCGGGCATCTACGGCGTTGGCTTCATCGGCGGCCACAAGTTCGTCGTCACGGACGTGGGCGCGCATGAATTGCTGTCCGCCGCCTACACCAACGACACAGCCATCAAGCGGCCCCTACCGCTACAGATCCTCGCCGACCCCGCCGGCGGCTACCGCCTTTACTCCGGCCGCAACTGGGTCCACTTCAGCCGCTAACCAATAGCCGCATCCAACCAAAAGCAAAGAGCGCGAACCGAAAGGCCCGCGCTCTTTTTGTTGCAGGCTTCGCATGCGCTATGCCGGAACCGGAGCCGCTCCTGCGATGCGCTCGGCCACCAGAGCGTGTCCGCGCGCGAACAGCTCATCCAATTGCAGCTTGCCCGCATCCACATCCGCCAGCACGGCCTTCTGCGCCGCGTATTCCTTGTTCACAATGCCGGCCTTGGACTGCAGCATCCGCCACGCCTTCCGCCGCTCCACGCAGAACATCACCAACTGCCGCGAGAGGGACCGGTACTCCACCTTGCCGTTCTCCTCGAACTTGATGAACACGCCAAAGTCCGGAATAAATGCGCGATGGCCCGGCGTCAGGTAGCGGCGATAGACCACATCCTGCTGCGTGATGCGCACCAGCATGTTGTCCAGCGAAATCAGCTTCTCCGCCGCCTCCGGCTTGATCTTCTTCAGGTGGTTGCGGAAGCGCGCCTCGGTGGTGCACCAGTGCGCCACCGTGTACCGCATGGTTTCGCCAGTCGACTTGATCTTGGTCTCGTACCAGTCCATGTCGATCGACGGATTGCCCTTCACATCCAGCGCTTCCTGGTAGCTCTCGCCCTTGCGCGGATCGAAGACAAACTCCGGCACGCCGCGCGAGTCGCGCACCCGCTGCGCTTGGTGCAGCGCCATGTCGTCCGGTACGCCGTGCTCCGGCTGGCAGGTGGTAAAGGCCTGCAGGAACATGGTGCCGCGATACTCCAGCCCATCCAGAATCGCCCTGTAGAGCTTGGGCGCATTGGCCATCGAAACCTGCGCCACAAACGGCGATCCGTGCCCGGCCAGGAAGGTCTCGGCCACCGTCTTCTTCTCCGTGTTCTTGCCCTGTGTCGCGGATCCGAAGACGTTCATGTCGTTGCCGCCCAGCATCGGCGTGGAGTCCGAATTCTGGCCGCCCGTGTTCGAGTAAACCTGCGTATCCAGCATCAGCGCCTTCACATTCGGCCGGTTTTGCAGAATCACCTTCGACACGTTCTGGTAGCCAATGTCGCCCATGCCGCCGTCGCCACCCACCACCCACACTTTGGGCAGCTCCACAATTTCCTGGTCGGTCATCAGCGCATCAGTAAAGTGCGTGTAGTGGTAGTACTCCTCGTCGTTGATCACATTGGCGTCGCGCTCGAGCAGCGCGTCGGTCAGCCGCTCCGGCAGCACCGAGCGCCGCGCGTGATCCACAATGAAGCTCTCGCCCATCAGCCAGCCCACCGTGATGCCGTCTTGGAAGAGCGAATTCATCCACGGATAAGGATGCGGGTTGTTCGGCGAGGTCGAGCCATACACCGTGTTGCAGCCCGTGTGCGCGGCCATTGCCATCACGCTCATGCCGTTGGCCAGGCGGCCGTCAATCGGCTGCAGGCTCTTGTGATTGAAAGCCTCGGTCAGCAGCACCGCGGCCATCGCTTCCACCAGTTGCGCGTCGGTGATGGGCCCGTTCTTTGCCTCGTATTCGGCAATGCGCGCCCTGGTGTCCTTTTCGTGCTCCCCGCCCAGGCCCAGAATCAGATGCGCAATCGCCTGCTTCAGCAGCGCATATTCGCCCGCGTTCGCGGCCTTCAGCGCTTCCAGCCGCGCCACGCCGTTCTTTTCCAGCTCGCCTGCCTTGGCCACCAGCCGGTCGCTCTTGGCGTGGTAAACCGGCCGCATATAGGCCTCGGTCACCGCGGCAATCGAGCGCAGCACGCTCTTTTCGCCGCAGCCCGCGCAGGCCCCGTCGCCGGATACCAGCGCATCGTAATTCGTCCGCACCATCAGCATGTTGCGCAGCGTCGCCGTCTTTGAGTCCGCCGGATTCGCCGCGTTGAACAGGCCCAGGTACTTCTGCGAAGTGTCCGGCAGCAGCCCCAGGAACCCCGTGCCCGTTTCGTGCTCGGCGTTGATCTCCTCGGTCTCCTGCACCATCTTCAGCGCCTCGTGGTCGCCGCACGCCGTTACGCAGGCCGCGCAGCCCTTGCACAGGTCGCTCACGAAAATGGAGAAGATGCCGCCCGAGCCGGGGCTCTTGCGCTCCGGCGACGAGAAGATGGCGTTCGCCTTCTGGTAGGCCATCGGCACCTTGTCCAGAATGCGAAAGAACTGCGCCTTCGATGCAGCCGAGAAGCCGTCCACCTGCTCCGTCACTTCGCGCAGAATCGTCGGCAGCGGCGTCCCCGTCTTCACCTCGGCCACCATCCGCAGGCGCGTCTGCTTCTCAATCTCCGGCAGCGCGGCAATCATCTTCCTGCGCTCGCCATGGTCGGAAACATAGTAGGAAATTGCCGTCGAAAGCAGCGTGCTCAAATCCTGCGAGCAGTTCGGCAGCGCCGTGTCCGGGCAAACCGAGATGCACTCCATGCACTGCGTGCAGTTCTCCGGAATGTAGAGCGGGGTCTCGCGCCGCGCCACGTACTTTGACGCTGTGTCGCCCGTCGCCGCGGCAATCACGCCCATCGCAGCCAGCGGCGTGGCCGGCTGGTCGTAGCCAAAGTGCGAGCGGAACTCCGCATCGAATGCCGCAATGCTGCTCACCGGCGGCCGCGGCGCCTGGCCCGCGGGCGTCTCGTGCGAACGGCAGCCGCCGGAGGCGCAACCGCCCGCCTCGGCGTACTCCGGTACCAGCTCCAGAATCGGCAGCAGCGCCTCGCCGCGCAGGCTGGAGCGGTCGGCCGCGGTCAGCACGCCCACTGCAATCTCCTTCACCCGCTCAAAGCCCTGCAGCATCACTTCCATGTTCGACTGCACCACCGCGTCGCCGAACTTGCCGAATTTCTTCACATACTGCTTGTGCACCACCTCGCGAAATTGCTCCTGCGTGATGCCGAACTCTTCCAGCAGCGTGCTCACCGCGAAGAATCCGCCCAGAAACGCATTGCCCTGCATGCGCAGTTGCAGATCGGCGCGGTCCGTGGCCTTGCGCGCAATGTCAAAGCCCGGCAGCGTGAAGACGCGAATCTTCTTTTCGATAATCTGCTTGCGCGCCCAGATCGGCAGTTGCTCCCATGCGCGCTCGCCTTCCTGGTCGCTCTCCCACAGCAGGCTTCCGCCTTCCTGCATGCCATCCAGCGGATTGGTGTGCGTAAACGCCTTGGGGTCGCAGCAGAGAACCGTCGTCACGTGGCGCAGATCGCAGTTCACGCGAATGCGCTCCTTCGCCGCCACCATAAAGTAACTCGTCGGCGCGCCCTTCTTTTCCGACCCGTACTTCGGGTTCGCGCTCACGTGAATCACTTCCTTCGGATTCCCCAGCTCGTCGCGTTCCCCGTCACGCTCAAAAATCAAGTCGTTCAGGTCGCCCAGAATCGCGCCCAGGTTTTTGCCCGTGGTAATCGCGCCCCAGCCGCCAATCGAGTGGAAGCGCACCGCCACGGCGCCCTCCGGCAGCAGCGAAGGCGTCTCGTCGCCAACCACGCTGTAGGGATGGTCCACGCCCAGCACAATAAAGTTCGTGCCGTCCTCGGCCTTCCTGCCGTCCTTGCGCGCGCGGCCCGCGGTCGCAAACTCGAATGCGCCGATAATGTGCTCCGGACGGAAATCGCGCGAGCCCAGCCCATAAATGCCGTTCAAAATCCTGGGCAATTCACTCGGCGAAATGGCAGGCAGCCCTTCCGCCGCCGGATGCCCCTCGTACTGCACCGCTTTTGAAAGCGCCGTGCGCACATCGCGGCCCAGCGGATTGTCGCCCGCCAGCGCTTCGTCCGTGCGCTCCAGAATAATCACGTTCTTCTTGCCCTTCAGTGCGGCCACCAGCGCCGCCTCGGGGAACGGCCGAATCACGTTCACGTGAATCGAGCCCACACTCGAGCCCCGCGTCGCGCGCAGATAATCCACCGCGGCCTCAATGTTCTCCGCCGCCGAACCCAGCGAGACGAACACCGTCTCCGCGTCGTCGGTCTTGTACTCGGTGATCAGTCCGTAATACCGGCCCGTCAGCTCGCCGAACTCCTTATATGCCTCTTCCAGGAACTGCAGAATGGGCTCGGCAAAATTGTTGCGCCGCGCAATCACGCCCTGCATGTAGTGCTCCTGATTCTGCACCGGGCCCAGCAGCATGGGATTCGTCAGGTCAATCATCTTCGGCACCCGCCGCCGCGTGGGTCCGAAGAGCACCCGCTGCGCTTCGGTGGGGCATTCGATGATGTCCTCCGGCGCACCCAGATACTCGCGAATCAGCTCCGACTCGTGCTTGTAAAACGTCCGCTCCAGGTGGCTGGTCAAAAAGCCGTCCATGATGTTCATACCCGGCGTCAGGCTCAGCTCCGTCACGCGGCGCAGAATCAGCGCCTGGTCGGCGGCCTGCTGCGCGTCCTTGCCGAAGGTCATGATCCAGCCCGTATCCAGCGCGCCGTAAATGTCGTCGTGGCCGCAGTGCACATTCAGCGCGTGCTTGGTCAGCGCGCGCGCGCCCACTTCCAGCACCATCGTGGAACCCTTGCCCGGCGCATGGTAATCCTGCTCCACGCCGTACACCACGCCCTGGCCCGAAGTGAAGTTCACCACGCGCTTGCCGCACACTGAGTGCGCAATCGCACCCCCCTGCGCCGCGTGCTCGCCCTCGGTCTCAATCGCAATCGTATTGTGCCCGAAGACATTCAGATTCCCTTCGGCATAGGCCTGCTGGAACAGCTCGCCGCCCTCGGTCGAAGGCGTAATCGGATAAAACACCCCGGCATCGGCCACGCGCGTCTCCGTGTGGTAGGAAACAAGCTGGTTGCCGTTTGCTGTCACCCGGATTCCGGGATAGCGAGCTGACTTGGTCATAAAACCCCCATTCGTGCAGTTCCTGATCTTTCCGGCCTGGTCTTCGTGTGTCCTTAGCGTGCTCTCGCGCGACGAGCGCGCTCATCCCATCCGCTGTCGCCCCTTCGGCGGCGACCTCGGCTCGCACGCGATTTTGTCTTCGCTGGGCCGCCGCCCAACTCCACGCGCAGCCCCAACCTCTCGCCCCTTCAAGTCGAATGGCCATGCCGGCAATCGGAGACAGCGGGGCTGCGTCTCCGGCGCACTTCGGCCACGATTTCAGTATGCTCTTCGGATGGAAGACAACGTACCGCATTGTGGCGCTCAAGCCCCTGTCCGCGCGCCACCCGGCATGCAGGGTTCTGGGACCGCGTGGTTACGCCGCCAATTCCCCTGTCGTAAGATGCTTGCGGAGGATTCTCGTCATGCCGGTCGTTGCCAAGCGTTTCCGGCGCAGCTCCCTCGCCGGGCTCGCCCTTGCATTTCTTGCTTTCTCTTTCGCCGCAGTTCTTCTTTCTCCCCAAAGCTTTGCGCAAACCGCCGACCAGAGCCCCGCCGTGCTGCCGCCTCAGTCCCGCACCGTCCTCCAGCGGCTCACCGCGCTCCAGGAACTGCCCGATGGCGTGTGGAGAATGCACACCGGCGACATCGCCCACGGCGAAGACGCAAATCTTGAGGACAGCTCCTGGCAGACCATCGCCGCCGGAACCCACGCGCCCAAGGAGGCCCTCTGGTTCCGCCAGACCTACACCGTTCCCGCCACCCTTGAAGGCTACGACCTGACCGGCGCACGCATCTGGTTCCAGTTCCACGCTGAGGCCAACGGCCCCATGCCGGAGATCCTTTACTTCAACGGCCGCCGCGTGGCCCTCGGCGATGACCTCGAGCCCATCGTCCTCTTTGACTCCGCCCATCCCGGCGACAAGGTCACCGTCGCCGTCAAGCTCCTGCACACCGTGGACGTCAAACAATTTCACGGCGCAACTCTCCGCATCGATTTCCCCAAGGGCCGGCCCAATCCTGTGGATCTGAGCATGGAGTTCCAATCCGCCGCGCTTCTTCTGCCCTCCATCGCGCCTGGCGACCAGTCCAAGCTCGACACCCTCAACGCCTCCATCCAGACCGTCGATCTCGACGCGCTCAACGCGCACGACCAGGCAAAATTTGACGCGAGCCTGCGCGCCGCGCAAACCAGACTTGAAGCCCTCAAGCCGGTTCTCGACGAGCTCACCTTCCACCTCACCGGCAACTCGCACATTGACGCGGCCTGGCTCTGGCCCTGGACCGAGACCGTCGACGTGGTCAAGCGCACCTTCGGCACCGCGCTCCAGCTCATGTACGAGTACCCGCAGTACACCTACACACAATCCGCCGCGCAATACAACGAGTGGCTGGCCGACAAATATCCCGACCTGAATGACCAGATTAAGCAACGCATCAAGGAGGGTCGCTGGGAGGTGGTCGGCGGCATGTGGGTCGAGCCCGACCTCAACATGCCCTCCGGCGAGTCGCTCGTCCGCCAGCTTCTGGTGGGCAAGCGCTGGTATCTCAAGCACTACGGCGTCGATGTCCGCATCGGTTGGAACCCTGACTCCTTCGGCTACAACTGGCAGCTCCCGCAGATTTACAAGAAGAGCGGCGTCGACTACTTCGTGACCCAGAAGATGGCCTGGAACGACACCAACCAGCTTCCCTTCAAGCTCTTCTGGTGGGAGTCGCCGGACGGCTCCAAAGTCCTCACTTACTTCCCGCACGACTACGCCAACACCGACCTCGGCCCCGTCCGCCTCGCGCGCGACATGGTGCAGGCACGCCATCGCTCCACCGGACTTACCGACATGATGGACCTCTACGGCGTGGGCGACCACGGCGGCGGACCCACCCGCGCCATGCTCGATCAGGGCTTCCACTGGGCCGCGCCCGGCCACGTCGTGCCCAACTACCACTTCGGCATTGCACAGACTTACTTCTCCAAGGTCGAGAAGGAGATTGCGCCCACAAGCCCCACCTGGAACTACCAGTCCATTGCCAAGGGCTACACGCCGCCCGCGCCCGTCCCCGGCAAAATCGACATTCCCACCTGGGACTCCGAGCTTTACCTCGAGTACCACCGCGGCGTCTTCACCACCCAGGCCCACCACAAGCGCAACATGCGCGACGCCGAAGTGGAAACGCTCAACGCCGAAAAGTGGGCCTCGCTGGCCTGGCTTGACGGCGACAAATACCCCGGCCACGAGCTCACCGAAGACTGGAAGAAGGTCCTCTTCAACCAGTTCCACGACCTCGCTGCCGGCTCCGGCATCGGCATCATCTATAAGGACGCGCAGAAGGACTACGACGTCGTCCGCTGGTCCACCAACGAAATCAAGGCGAAATCCCTCACCACCATCGCCGACGAAATCAACACCTCCGGCGGCCGCCCGCTCGATTCCGGCCAGTCCATCATCGTCTTCAATCCGCTCGGCTGGGAGCGCAACGGTCAGGTTGCCGTCACCGTGCATCTCAACGCCGGAGACCGCCAGGTGGTGGCTCTGCGCACTCCCGACGGCACGGTCATCGGCGCCCACGTCGCGTCCTTCGATCCCAAAACCGACCTCGCCACGCTCGTCATTCCCGTCGAGCATGTTCCGGCTCTCGGTTACACCGTCCTGCAGCTTGAGTCCGGCGACGAAGCGGCGCACATGCCCGGCCTCATCAGCGTCATCCAGACCGGCGATTCAGAAATCCTCTCCAACCGCCTGCTCCGTGTCACCGTCAACTCCCACACCGGCTGCATCACCAGCCTCTATTTGAAGCTCGACCGCTATGAGGCCCTCGCGCCCGACTCCTGCGGCAACCAGCTCCAGTTCTTCAAGGACCTGCCCAAGGACTACGACGCCTGGAACATCGATCCCGGCACTCTCGACGTGCCGCCCATGACCACCCACCAGGCTGAATCCGTCCAGTCCGTCATCGATGACGCCGGCTATCCAGCCATTCGCATTGCCTACCACTGGCAGAACTCCAAATTCGTGCAGACCCTCAGCCTGGGCCCCGGCTCGGATTACGTCGATGTCGGCAACCAGATTGACTGGCACGAGTCGCACATTCTGCTCAAGGCGGCCTTTCCGTTGGCGGCCTCTGGCCCTTTCGCCACCTTCGAGATTCCCTACGGCACCATCCAGCGCACCACCACCCGCAACAACTCCTGGGAGAAGGCGCAGTTCGAGGTGCCCGCGCAGCGCTGGGCCGACCTTGGCGACAACGCCCACGGCTTCAGCCTGATGAACAAGACCAAGTTTGGCTATGACGCCGTCGGCAACCTGCTGCGCCTCAGCCTGCTTCGCTCGCCCAAGTGGCCAGATCCTGACGCCGACATGGGCCGCCACCACTTCCATTACGCGCTCTATCCCCATGCCGGAACCTGGCGGCAGGCGCTCACCGTCCGCCACGGGTGGGAGTACAACTACCCGCTTCAGGCTGTCGTCGCCACCGCGCACCCCGGCCCGCTGCCCGCCCAGGCCTCCTTCGCCTCCGTCTCGCCGGACAACGTCGTCCTCACCGCCGTGAAGAAAGCTGAAGATGCCAAAGGCCTCATCTTCCGCGTCTACGAGTGGGCCGGCAAGGACTCAATCGTCGCCTTCCACGTCCCGTCCGGCGCCACCGCTGCCACTGTCACCAACCTGATGGAGACTCCCCAGGGCGATCCGCTCCCTGTCACCGGCAACGTCGTCCGCGTCCCCATCCATCCCTATGAAATTCTCACCATCCGCGTCAGCTATCCTGACGGCGGACCCGAAATGCCAGGCGAATAAGGCCCCCTTCGCGGGGCCGCGCATTTCATCGTTGCGGTCCCGCACCCCCAATGCGTACCCTATTGATACGGAGTCTTGGTCATGGACATCACATCCCCGTTTTTCGTCGTACCGCTTCTCATTGTCATCTTCTTCGCCTGCATCTTCGTTGGCGCCTCTACAAAGGAAGACAATCCCCCCGACTCGCACTAGTCGCGGCCTGCCCGCCATTTGCCTCCGCGAAGAACGCCGTGCGGAACCTTTCGGCTCCGGCCGTCGTATCGGTCTCCAGTGAGGACAACTGCAATGTCGCGAAACATGACGCGAAACATCTCATGCCTGTTTGCCGGTCTCGCTCTGGTCGTCTGGATCTCCGCCTGCCGGGTCAACGTCCAAAAGGGCGCCAACGGCGAAGACAAGAATGTGCAGGTGGACACGCCCTTCGGCGGCGTCCATGTGGACACCAACTCCACCACCGCCGCCGACCTCGGCCTTCCCGTCTATCCCGGCGCAAAGGTCGTCAAGGATGACGACAACCACAAATCCGCCGACGTTCACCTCGGCTTCGGTGAGTGGCAGCTGCGTGTCCGCGTGGTCTCCTACTCAAGCCCCGACCAGCAGGACAAGGTCGAGGCCTATTACAAAAACGCCCTCGGCCGCTACGGCGCGGTCCTCACCTGCCAGGGCAATGTCGCCGTGGGCACACCCACCCAGACCCCTGAAGGCCTGACCTGCAGCAACGACCACAAGCACACCAACGTGGACGTGGGCAGCGGCCTGCAGTTGAAGGCCGGCTCCAAGAGCCATCAGCACATCGTGGGCTTTGACCAGCCAAAGGACGGCCAGACCCGCTTCGCGCTCATCGCGCTTGACCTGCCTGCGAATATGGAAGGCAGCGCCAGCAGCGACTAGAGCGGCAGCAATTGCACGCGGCAACTGGTCGGGGCTACGCTCCGGAACAACTGAACGGGCGAAACCTTTCCGCACTCCTGCGGCGCAAAATCCAGCGCTCCGCCGCACGCATCCGAAGCCTTTGCCCCGCCTTCTCGCGCTCTTCGATTCTGTTACACTAGTCCAAGCGCGTCGGACAGGTTTTTCATCCAGGCAACGCCCGCACACGCGCCGCAGCCAACCAAGTTCGGGGAGTGGCTCAGCCTGGTAGAGCACCTGGTTCGGGACCAGGGGGTCGGAGGTTCAAATCCTCTCTCCCCGACCATTACAACCATAGGATTGCGCAACTCGACGTTGTGAATACTGCCGATTTGAAGTGATTTGTCCGCGGCAGACTCGACTTCACTGCTACCTCGGAAAGCATCTCTCAGGCTGAATCATCCCGACCTCTGTCGCTGTGCCCTGCGCGTTGCGGAGCGCCGGTGTTCGCTATTGCACGGTCAGCGATAACGTTGCCGTCTCGTGGATCGATCCCGAGGTGGCGGTTACGGTGACCATCGACGTGACCGGCGATATGGACGTGGTGCTGGGGGATGAACCGCAACCAGTGAGCGCGCCAGAGCCGGCGCCGGCTGCCGCCACCAGGAATACAAGCCCCAATACGACCCGCCATTGGCGCCGCTTTCTGAAGCCTAAAACCCACAGCCCGAAAGTGCAGGCCGCCACGGACAGGAACGGGCCGGAATTCTGCCGCGAATTCGTGGAGAGAGTTTGCGCGGTGATGGCCACAGTGGTGGTTGTGGTTCCTGGCGGCGTCACAGTGGTTGGACTGAAGGAGCACGAAGCGCCAGGAGCAAGCCCGGAGCAGGCAAAGGTGACCGTGCTGTCAAAGCCGTTTTGCGCCGTGACCGTAACCGTCGTCGCACCCTGTTGTCCAGACTGGACGGCGAGCGAAGCCGGAGAGAGCGCGATGGTGAACGACGGCGCGGCTCCAATCCCACTGATGGGCGTGCCGGAAACCTCGTTCGAAGCTGGACCCGCGCCCGCACTGTTCTCCGCGGCCACCGTGTAATAGTAGGTTTGCCCGTTGGTCAGGCCTGAGTCGGTAAACGTGTTCGCGTTGATGTGGCTTGCAACGGGAGTCGCGCCCTCGCCGCCGGGCGAGGCGCCTCGATAAATGTTGTAGCCGGACGGCGTGCCGCCGGTGCTCGAGGTCTGCCAGCTCAGCCTCACCTCTGCGTCCCCCGCGGATGCAGCGAGGACCGGCGCGCCCGGCGCGGTGCCAGTCAGGTTCAAATGGCCATAGTAGTAGCTATTGCCCGCAAAGCCAATATAGACCAGACCAAACTCATCCCAGCTTGCGGTCAGGCTGCGCGGCATGTCGAGAATGCCATCGGGATAAAAAGAAACTCTGTTGAAGGTGTTGCCGCCATCGGTGGATTGAAAGATTCCCCATTGGGGATCGCCGTGATACATGCCGTAGACATAAATCGCCGGGTAACTGGCACCCGCGGCGGGCTTGCCCAGAGCCAGTTCCCAGGCGTAGTCGAAGGCTGAATTGCGCGTGAAGCTGTTGCCCCCATCCGTGGTGTGGTACAAACCGTGAGCCGTCGCGCCTCCCTGACCATCCACGAGCCAAAGGTCTCCGGAGACTCCGGGCGCCGCCTCCATCTGTCCCCAGTGTGTATAGTTGGGGGCCTCATTGCTGCCGGGCGTCTGCACCCATGTCACGCCGCCGTCCGTGGTCTTCCAAAAGCCGCCTGCATTGGCATGCCAGTAAAAGGTTCCAGGCGTCACGGGGTCGGCAACCAGCAGGTGCTGCCCAAGAACGTCGATCCACGGGCCCCACTGGAAACCCATGTACGTCCAGCTCCTGCCGCAGTCGGAGACGCCGGTCGATGCTCCTGGAGCGCTGTTGAACGCGGCGGTCTGCGTCCAGGTGGCGCCCCCGTCTTTTGAGTAAAACGGCGCCGGAACCCTGGCAGACATTGCGGAATTGTCGTCGTTGGTGGGTATCCAAACAAGATTGTCTGCGCCGGGCGGATCGTTCTGGTGACTTGCTGCGCGCGCGGAAACCGCAATGATTCCGCCATAAAGCACGCAGGGATGCGTGCCGGCGGTCTCTGACGGAAAAAGATTCCATGTGCTGCCGCCGTCCGCGCTGTATGCGCCGTATTGCGCTGCCTGCGCGGTCGGGGCAGGCCATCCCGCGCCATCGAACGAGGTGATGGCGAGATACTGAGGCGCATTCGGAGAGTAACTCACGTCGAGCCCTTCGCCCAATCCCAGAGCGCCATTCCACATATTGATGGGAAAATGCTCTGCCGTGAAGGCGTCGGGATCCTGAATTGTGAACAGGGTTTCGTCCTCCACCGTTACCACCGGCAAGCCGCCCGGAGGAATCGCCGCATGTTCGGCCACCATCTCTTCTATCCCTTCCGAAACGCTCGTCCAGACTGGAGGATTCGAGGCCGAATCGGTGGCATCGTTTGGCGTGGTGGAAATGATTCCATCGTTTCCCGTAGGCGCCCACAACCGGCCCAGCGTATCGATATAAAGGCCGCTCTGTGAAACGTAGTGGCCCTGGGGGCGGAATGAGGAAGGGCGCAGCCACTCTATGGTTTGCGTCGTGGAGAATTGCAGATTGGATCCGAGATCCGTCCAGGTTTTCCCGCCATCCAGTGAGCGCGCCAGGTTTGATCCGCCCGAGGCAAAGATGCGATTCGGATTGTTCGGATCGACAGCAATGCCGGCGGCGCCGCCGTAAGTCGGCGTGGAGGTTGTCCATGCGCCCGCGCGGCTATAACTGTAGATATGGTGGTTTGCTTCGCCTTCTGAAACCCAGAGATTCCCCAATGTGTCTACCGTGGAGAATTGGATTGCCAAGTCCTGGTTGCTGATATCGGTCCAGGTCAGGCCGCCGTCCGAGCTCTTCACTGTCCCGCCGCCGATCACCGCATCGGAATCCGTTTCGTCATGTTTGATGTATGTCACATAGATGGTTTTCGTCGACGTCTGGCCATTTGCAGAGACGGTACCGGAACCACCGTCGAAGCGAGGAAGCTGCGCTTCATACCGCACCGATGCCGTATCGGCCGGATACCCTCCCCCGCTCACCAGAGTCCAAGTCGCGCCGCCGTCCAGGCTGCGGTAGAGACCATCCGTCGCACCCTGCGCTCCAGGACTTCCGAAGTACGCAATGTTGCCGTTGTTCGGGTCAATGGCCAGCCGTTCGCCACTCGTCTCCTGCGAAAGGCTTCCGCTCAGCGAAAGATTGCCGGCCGTGAAGGTGAGGCCGCCATTGGTGCTCGAATAGACGTTGAGATTGAGGTTTGGATGGGTGGCACTGAGATCGGCCGAGGTGGACAACTGATACGCGACCAGCACGTGATCCGGATTGGATGGGTCGATCGCGATCGCTCCCCCTCCGCCGTTCATGGGCACGGCGGTCGTGTTCGCCGGCATCGCGCCAAAGACTTTGGTCGGGAACCACCGCTGCGCCGTCTCATCCCAGCGGTACATGTTGTCCACGTCGCCACGCGCATACATGCGGGTGGGATCGCTGGGACTCACCGCCATACCCCGCATCCACCCGCCTGCGCCGATCCGCACCGGCCCCCACTCATAGTTGGCGGACAGGTCGATGTCCTGAGCGTTGCCTGGAACGAACGCAACCAGGAGGAACAAAAACGTCAGGAAGAAAGGGAATGTCTTCAACTTTGAGGCGAGCGCACGCGTGGGATCCACGCAGAGGAAGCATGTAGTTTGCACCGTCAGTCTCTCTTTCGGCTCGCCTGCGTTCGATCGCAATTCTATTCCTTCCCGCGGCCCATTCCTCGCCGCAGGTTTTCCTCCACCGTCCTCTCAAGATGAGAGGCCCGCAGCGCCTTCAGCTCGCGCGTCACGCGTCACCCGCCAAAACAATGCGCGCACCCTCGCAAACCTGTGACTATGCCACAGGAGTGTGCCTTGCTTGTTCCACTGCCCGAGAACTGGTGGCGAGTGAGAACATTTCTGCGTCCCTGAATGGTAAGCTCAGAGGCAGAGCGCCGCGTAGCGGAACAAGCTGTGCCCATGGCCTTCACGGCCTCCACGCGCTGCGCCACTCTTCGGAGCCCGCTTGGCGAGACAAGTGCAATACAACTCGTCTCAGCACATCGCCCAGAGCGGCGTCGCAGACCCCTACCTGCGCCCTGCCTTCTCGCTCGCCGATCGCCTCGCGCGCATGGCCTGGTCGGTCTGCTGGCTGCTTCTTTACAGGCCTTCGCCGCGTCCGTTCCACGCCTGGCGGGCTCTGCTCCTGCGCATCTTTGGGGCCAGGATCGGGTCCCACTGTCACTTCTATCCCGGCTCGCGCGTATGGGCGCCGTGGAATCTCTTCTGCGCGGATCAGGTCTCGGTTGCCGACGCCGTGGAAATCTACAATCCCGCCGCCATCACCCTTGGTTCCCACGCCATCCTCTCGCAGGGTGCTTATCTTTGCGGCGCAACCCACGACCTCGACGATCCCAGCTTTCCGCTCATCGCATATGCGATGTCGGTCGGCGACTACGCATGGGTTTGTGCGCGCGCCTCCGTAGCCCCAGGGGTCAATCTGGCGGAAGGAGCGGTCCTCGGCATGGCCTCAGTGGCCACACGCGACCTGGATGCGTGGACGGTGTACGCGGGAGTGCCCGCAAGAAAGATAAATGAGAGAAAGCGATCGCAGACAGGAATCTAAGTAGGGCCGCGCTCATAAAAGGAACTAAGATAATTGAATCTTCTGGCGTGTAACTCGTTCTAAAGTTGCGCGCAATGCTTCCTTGTCCTCTATACCGCGAACCGCCTGCTCAAGCTCTTTTAGCTTCGCACCTACAAGATATCTGTACCAGAGCCCCTGCAGAAAGTGATACTGCAACCCTTTCCTTCCATCCAGAAAGCCCAGTTGCAAAAGATAGCGATACAGGAAATATCCCAGAGATGCGAGCTCATAGGGAATGCGGTTGTAGAACGCCTCCTTCCAGAAGCGCTTCCTCGTTGCCTGGCGCGCCGTCGATGCTCCGCCGGCCTCCATCGCCGCTGGCGCCAACCCGCGCGACTGAAGCAGATCCTGCAAAGCTTCCCTGCTGGCGTATCCGTTGTGCTTGTTGGTAAAGAAAGTAAGATCCTGCAGACTGTAATCCGAAAATCCGCCGTCGAATGTTACCTGATCGCCTTCCAGAAGGTACACGTGCTCGTCCATCCACCGATCTTCCACACGAGCCTTTCCACGGCGCCAGATGCGCAGCAGGATAAGCGGATATCTTCCACCATATCGGATGAGCTGTCCCTGAAAAATCGTCTTCCTCTTTAGATTGACTCCCGTAACTCCAGGGGGCAGACACGGAACCTTCGTCACTATCTCCGTGGCCAGGTCCTCTTCAATAATCTCGTCCGCATCCAGCCGCATCACCCACTCCGCGGTAATTGGCGCATGCTCCAGCGCCCACTCATACTGCTTTGCATAGTTCTGAAAGGCATGCTGCAGAACTTGTGCGCCGAACCCTTCGGCAATTTCCACTGTCGCGTCCGTCGAAAACGAATCCACGACGAAGATTTCCTTCGCAAACCCCACCACGTGTCCGAGCGCCCGCGCCAGATGCAGTTCCTCGTTGTAGGTCAGGATGATAACCGCAATGTTAGCCTTCGCTTTCAATCACTCCACCTCGCCCGGCAGCCCCGCTTCCCTTTGCAAACCCAATCGTCCGCGCAAACTCCCGCGCTGTGCTGTTGATATCGAAATGTTGAAGGAATCCCGCGCGCGCCGCGGTCGACATCCGTTCGCGCTGATCCGGTTCCAACGCGCAGAAGCGTCGAATCAGATTCCGTGTTCCCTCTGCGTTGTCGCTCTCCACCAGCCCTGCTCCGCATGCATTCACCTCTCGCCAGATGTTCACCTTGTTGCTAATCAGCACAGGCGTTGAGCAGGCCATCGCCTCTGCCACCGCAACGCCAAAATTTTCCTGGTGCGAGGGAAGAATCATCGCCTCAGCTCTTCGAAATGCGCCCCATTTCATTGCCCCCTTCAGCATCCCCACCCAGTGGATTCGATGGGACGCACCCAAAGCATTCGCTCTTCGCTTCAGCTCCGGAATCCACCCCAGAGCATCAGGGCCAGCCAATACCAGATCCAGATCCTCCGGCAAATCCCGCGCCAGCGCGCCGAAGGCATCCACCAAGAGATCGCATCCCTTCTTCGGATGAATCCTGCCTAGAAACAACAGAAACCTTCTGCCTCTGAGACGCGGAAACGCCTCAACGAACGCCGCGATCTCCGCCTCCGCATCTCCTTGCGGGTCCGCCGTGCCCAGCACCACCACACGCTCGATATATTCATATCCCCAAAATGCATTGCGTGAGCTTAACCGCTCCTCTTCACAGGTAAACAACACCGCCTTCGCATCTCGAAGCACCTTCCCCTCACCCAAAAGCCATAAGGTCTGCTTCGCGAGATGCTTGAACGGATAACGTTCGCGAAACCACGGGTCCATCATCCCATGCGAAAAAATGTAGTAAGGAGTGCCATGTTTCCGCAGCGCCCTCCACGCTCCCAGTGACGAGTAATTCCAGAGCCCGTGCAGCACGACGGCATCATATTGGTGCGCATGCTTGCGCAGCCACGGTGTGAGCCGCGTGTTGTAGTGATACCGCCGCGTGCCCTCGCCGAGCCCTGTAATGGCAAAGGGAAAATTGCGCTTGCGCGTGTCAGTGGGCTCTTCAAGGCTTACCACCTCTACCTCGTGCCCATCCCGCATCAGCACTTCGGAAATCCGCAGTAAAGCTTCAATCGGACCTCCGGACTCCGGATCCGTTCCGCAGATAACATGCAGCAATCGCATCGCTAGCTGCCCATCTCCCCAATCAACGCAGCAACCGCCTCCGCGAACCTTGCACTGTCCGAAAGCTCCGCAAACTCTTTCGCCGACTTCGAGAGCCTTCTCCAAAGCTCCTCATCTTCGTCAATCAACTTCATAAAGTAGGCCAATCCCTGGGGATTATCCGGCTCAATCACAAACCCGTTTACACCCGATCGAATTAGAAGATCCCGGGCCCCGCAGTTGTCTGAAAGTATTACCGGCAAACCCATTCCCAACGCCTCAGGAACCACGTTGCCGAATTGTTCTTCAATGCTGGGCAGCAGCAGCGCAAGCGATCTTCCGTATGCCGCGCTCACCTCTTTTGTTTGTTGAAAGCCGCGAAAGTGAACCAATGCCGCAATCCCGTCCGCATTTACTTGCTCCCGCAACTGTGCTTCAAGCGGCCCTGTGCCGAATAGGTGCAGTGGTCGCGGATGGCTTGTCTGCGCGCAGTAGAGCGCAAACGCTTTCAGCGCCATGGAGAGATTTTTTTTGGGGACCAAGCGCGCCACAATCGTAAAGTGGCGCTCCGCAAAGGCCACGCCCTCTGGAGCTGGCGGCACGCCCGCCATTGCGCGTATGCGCGCGAGCGATACAGTGTTGTAGGGGGACCTCACCCGCTCTGCGGCGATGCCCAGGAAGCGCATGTAATCCGTGGACCGCATGCCGGATGCAATGCCCCCGTTGTACGGTAGATACAGCAAGCTCTTCGCCACTTCGCGCCCCAGGTAGCGCGGGTAGTCGTCGAACTTTGAACAACCGATGGCATACACTCGCCTTCCGAAGAGCCTAAGCACCGCCGCACAGGCAAAGATTGGGGGCGCCTGGTAGTGACAAATGAAGAGATGCGCTCCCCTTCCCATCGAGAGACACGCGCGCAGTGTCTTTCGGAATAACTGGAACCCCGAGATCTCCTCCATCGACTTCCCTTTGAACAGAGTGATCTTCCGGAAGCGGCTCCCGCTCTCTGGAATCCAGTCATACACCTTGCTGCGGCCCGCGAGTTCAATTCCAACGACCTCGTACTTGGCCTCAAGATGCTCTGCAACCGCATCGCACCTGTCGGCGTGCAACGGGCCAAAGTTATCCCAAAGAAAAACAAGCTTCATCATATGTTAGAGCCTTCCTCGGGCATCGAAATGAGATAACTTACCTGTCATGAAGATATGCCGAGATATCCTTGGTTGGATTCCGAAACCGGTCCAGAAAGCGTAGTGCGGTCCCCCGTGGTTCCATCAGCAGTGAGCAGGCCATCACTCCCGTTGCCATCACTTTGTCCAATCCCGTGCGCTCTCTTCCCATCACGCGCCGGAAATACCGTGCATGGGTCTTCCGGCTCTCCTCGGCCAGCCGTTGGCTTCCCGTAATCGACTCCGCGTGGATGCGGAAGACCGACCAGTACCCGGCCACATGCACGAGCCGCAGTCCAGCCAGAGCCATCTCCAAAAGAATCTCCGCGTCCCAGCTGGTGCGGTTCTGCAGGTTGAACCCTCCCACGGCGCGAAATGCATCCCTCCCGTAAAAGGTGGACTGTTGCAGCGCCAGGCATCCACTGTAGACAAATCGCCTGGGACTGAACCCGGTGGACACTACGTGCCTGGTAATGCGTCCGCGCGCATCGGCCTTGTACCCATCGGCATAGATTGCTCCTGACTTTGGATATCTTTCGGCAACTTCCACCGCACTGCGAAAGCATCCGGGAAGATACAAGTCGTCCGCATTTAAATAGCCGAATAAGTCGCCCGTGGCGCGTGCAAATGCCTTGTTGAGCCCGTCCGCGGGTCCTGCATCGGGTTCCGCAATCGCCACGATCTGGCCAGGATACTTTGCCTTGAAATGACGAATGACATCCGGAGTTTCATCCGATGATCCCGGATCCACCACGAGATATTCCAGGTCCGGCCAATCCTGGCTAAGAACGCTGGACATGGCCGTCGCCAGATAGCGTCCCTGGTTAAATGCATTGGTCGCAATTGACAGTTTTATAACTCACCTCATACTGGTCACTGAAGCTTCTTATTAGGCCGAAGAGCTATGCCGGGGAGTCCACCACTTCGCGAACATCCAGAATTCGCACCTGCCTGCGGCCCTTTTCGCAGGTATCCACGGCAACCTGCCGCTCCGTGCGGTCCCACCGTGGATGCAAGTCGCATTTTACGTCTGAATCCTCGCTGCGAGGGCGATGCAGGAAGACTTGCGCATCCACGCGAGTTCCACGCTCGGAATGATAAAGAATTGTGGGAAGCTGATTCTTCCGGTTCGGATAAAAGTCGGTCACAATCCACCCATGCGTTCGCGCCACCATCGGGTGCCCGTCTGCGTCCAGGCTGGGCCACCCGTAGCGCGTGCGCGTCTTGGGATCGCGAATGGGGATCCGATAATAGGACTCCGACAGCAGCTTCTTCTTCCACCGCCCCGTGAATTTCCGCGCGATGCCCAACAGCGGCTTCACCAGCGGCGAACTCAGCAGTCCGCGCGAGCGCGCCTGTGCCAGCCCGCCGCCTGTAAAGCGCGCCCACACCATCAGGGTTTCCGAATCCAGCCAGTCAAAGTGGCTCACTTTCTCCTGCGCCAGCAGCGTCATCTTCCGAGCCTCTCGGTCGGTTGCGATCATCCGGGTAAACAGCCCCCCATCCGCGCTGAAGAAGCGATGGAGAAACACCAACCTCTCGCCATCCGGACTGTAACTTGCATGGCACAGAAAATGGCTTGATGGGTCCGCATGCCCAACCGCGTCGAACTCCGCCGTCCTTCGCGTCGAGAGAAACAGCCGCTCCCTCCCTGTCACCACGTCCAGTTGCCAAAGTCCGTCTTCATTCTCGTCGCGCATCAAGGGCTGCTCGCGCAGGGGCATATATCCATATGCCATCCAGCGATGCGCCAGCGTGGTGAAGTTCGGAGCAATGGACGTCTTCCCATCGGGGCTGAACGCATAGATCGCCCCCGGCAGCACCCGCCGCGCGCCGGTTGCGATGTTTCTGAAAACGGATACCACTTTCCCATCTTTGATTGCGTTGAAAACCAGCGTGGACTCCTGGCCGGGAACCCACTGCAGCCGCGCGCCCTGCTGGAAATTCCACGCGCTGGTCGAGTCCACTACGCGAATCTCTCCCGTTGCCGGAAACCAGAGGCATATCTCGATCGGCTTCCGACAGTCTTCCATAGCAAACATATCCGGGTGTGCCCGATGGATTGCGAGACAGCGATTATCAGGTGACCACGGAATCACGTCGTGAAAGCCGATAAAGCAATTTGCATCGGGCGGTGTTTCCGCGATGACGCGCGTTTGGGGTGAAGGGTGTTCCATTCGTCTGTTCCTCGTTGCACGTCTTTGTCATTGATCTGCCTGAAGGCTTTTCTTCGTACCATACATGGCCGTGAGCGGCCAGAGTGCTCGCGCCTTGCGCAAAGCTCTGCGCCTTCTCGCCCGCTGCGCGGCTTAGGCAATCTCTGGTTGCGGACCGGCTTCTCGCATGATCTGGGAAGGCATGGATAAGCGGGCACTTCGCGCGTACCCTGCTGGTCTTGTTACTTGCCGGCATTAGTGGATGCCGCCTGCCTCTGCTTCATAAAGTTTGATGGCGCGTGGATTTCGATCACGATCCCTCTCCTGATGAGGCTCGCAATGCGCCTTGGATCGCGCATGGCAACGTATTGCTCAAAGAACTCCCGGACCTGGCTATCGGTCAAGTTCCTGACAAGATTTGCAAGTCGATATCTTAGGTAAAAGGCCTTGAGGATGATGCCCGGTTCGCGCTGACGGAATTTGGCCATAAAATACCTGGCATCGAGCATGTCAAAATGCAGAATGTTGCCCGCTTTCATGCTCCGCGGAGTCTTCTTGTAGTGCATCCACGAATGAACCGCAAATGCAAAGTTCGCAGACTGACTGGTTCTTACAAACGATTTGTGGTTGCTGTATCCGAGAAAGTAGCCTGCCGGAATCCTGCTTAAGGTCCCGGGTTCGCGCATGAGTCGTGGAAGCGCTCCCGGGAATCGCAACTGATAGAAGAAGTAGTCATACCAGGCAACGAGTTGCGGTGACCTGCTGACACGACTCAACAGCGCACGAGAGTATTTCCAGACAGATTCTGTTGCCGGGAAACGTTTAAGAAAATACACAGAATCCGCGAACGGGTTTTCGGATTCCGCGGATGTGGGGACGGACTCAACATTCGGCAAGTGCACCTGATCGATGCCATCCGGGATTTCGCTCAGATGTTTTGAAATATGTCCGTCAATCACTTGCGCGTCGCGAGACATCAGGATCAACTCGTCAGGGTCGATGGCGATCAACCATTCGATTCCATTGGCAGCCGCATCCTGGGCGGCGCAATACGAATTTGTGTTCTTGCGGACATCCATGTTTGTTTCCCACCAGGGATGGATTCTTGACAACCATGCCGGGGGGGCGTGGATTTCTTCAGGCTTCATTGAGTTGCGAGCCACGATGCAAGGGTATTTCGCGACCAGTGATTCGGAGCCGTCAGATGTTCCATCCCAGAAAATGTATATGCGGGAGCAGCCTGCGGCGAGATGGTATTCAATCGCAGGCGGCAACAACCTTGCTTCATTCTTGACCGTGTACGAAATTGCGAATTTGCCTGACGAAATGTTGCACCTCGATGATGGGCCGGATCAAGCTGTTCCAATGGACGGTTGGTATTCTAGCAAGGAACTAGCCTGGAAAATTAGTCTCTTGCTAGCACATTTCTGTAGACTTCGTAGGTCTCTGCTGCGCAGCGTTCCCACGAAAGGCCCTTCGCCCGCGCCAGCCCACTCGCGGTTAGTCGCTCGCGTATTTCAAAAGACGATGAAACGCGTACCAGGGTTTCCATAAGCGAGCCGCCATCGCCCGGTGTAACGTACAGAGCCGCATCGCCGGCCACCTCTGGCATACTGCTCACGTTACTGGTCACGATTGGACATCCACAGCGCATTGCCTCAAGCAAGGGGATTCCGAAACCTTCGTAAAAAGAAGGGAACACCAGCGCGACTGCTCCGGAATAGTAGCGCGCGAGGAGCTGGTCATCGCCGCTGGTCCGCAGCATCGCGCTCTCGGGTACGCCGGACAATTGTGCCTCCCGCAACTCACCTTCCGTCCACGGCGTGGACGAAAAACTAACCAACTTGTGAGTGCGATGCAGTCCGGTTTCTCCAAACGCACGGATGAGGGCATTGAAGTTCTTATATGCGTGCCTCTGGCCCACATGGAGCAGGTAGGGTGAGCCGATATCGATCGGCCCCCCAGGCGATGGACTCAAAGACGATCCAAGCAATATGACCGAGACGCGAGCAGGATCGACATCGAACAAGTCAAGCAAATCGTTGCGCGTCGACTGCGATACGCAGATCAGGTGATCGGCGCGGTGCAGAACCTGTTGCCTCCCAGCGCGAGTTGCCTCGCTGTGGGGGAACAGATGCGGAACGCGCTGAGGAATCGCGTCGTGAAATGTCATGACGATCTTCGACCCATTCGGAGCAGTTCTATCTCTTCTGTAGTAGGTTTCGTGGACAATGTCGGGGCGTGCGAGGGCTGCGTAACTCCGAAAAAGGGGCTGGTTGACCGCTCGCACGATTCTGGCGGGAATTGGAAGGCGTGACAGGTCAATTCCAAAGGTTGGCATTCGGTTCCGATGATCCGCCAACATAGGGCTCAGAATGATAGGGGAAACAATGCGCGCCTCCACGCCGGCAAATCCTGCAATCCGTGCGGCCAGTTCAATAAAGTAGCGCGGGATGCCTGAGTAACCGGGTTTGGAAAATGTCTGGTAGTCGTAAAGAACACGCACTATCACGCACCCTTAGAGTTCCTTCAAGCTTGGTGAATCATTATTGAATCATCGTTGTCAGGTCGCTCGTCACCAAACTTGGACGGCGAAAGAAGTGATTTAGAAGCTTTGCGCAGCGGGGCCTGGAAGCCAGCTCAAACAGTATTCGATTTTTCGGCTCGGTACTGAAGAGGTGGTATGAGTTGAAGGAGAGCAGGTGCCTTTTAAATCGCCTCGCCAACAAGCGCAAGCTCTCTTCGGTGTAAAAAGATATATGCTGACCGCTGCGTGGCATAAAATACCACCACTCATCGACTTTTGGTACCGGAGTCGGAACGAGAACTGTCGAGACTAACACATTCCCAGACAGCTCCATGAGTTTGGAAATCTCAGATATTGGGTCGGTGAAGTGTTCGAGGACTTCAAACGCGGTAAGAAAATCGAACTTCCTTCCTTGCTGCGCCTCGAACCCACGTGCATAGTCGTTAGCGGCATACCGATCAAACCAAAAAAAATTGAAACCTCGATCTCTCATCATTCGAACCAAAATACCGTGTCCAGCGCCAAAATCGATCGCATCCTTAGTGTCGGAAAAAAGCAGTTCGAGAATCGCAGAGACCACTTCGGAATTGTGTAGATTCCTTCCCATAATACCGACGTCTTGACCTGCTATCGCTGCCGAGTAGGCCTCTTCAAGCCAGTATGGCTCTTCGGTTTGGATGAAACCGCACTCAATACAGCGAAAGTAACTTGCCCTATGTTTTTTGAGTATTGTCACTTCTCCGTGAAAGACAGATGAAGAGTGGCAAATCCTGCAGACCTCACTGGGCTTATCTGGAATTTTATTTAACATCACCGTTCCTCGGTAGAAACTGTACGAATGACTCTTGCGGGGTTTCCGCCAACGATTGTCCACGGCGGCACATCCTTGGTGACGACTGAACCTGCGCCGACAATTGCGCCCTCTCCAATCTTTACGCCCTGCAGGACAATGGCATGCATGCCGATCCAGCACTTGTTGCCGAGCTTGATGGGTTTGGAGATAAGGTGGGTCCAGTCCTTCCGGCCTTGGCGGAACTCACGGACGTCGTTCTTGCGCAGGCTCCACGCAATCGGATGGGAGTTGTGGTCATTGATGGTGCAACCCCAGGAGATCAAAACGTCGTCTCCGATTTCGACACGGGTTGCGCACACGATTTGCGATGCACCAATCTCCGTATTTCGGCCGACGAAGACCTCGGCGCCGTCTCTCTCAAACGCAATGGACGCAACGAGGGTGCTGCCCTCTCCGACGGTGAGCCGGTTGGTAGGGCGTAGGCGGAGTTTTCTGAAGTAGAGACGGGCGGTTGGATCGATGGAGAGACCGCTATGCCTACTTAGGCGCCGTTTGGCGTTCCACTCTATGATTCCCACGAACAACTTCCGCATCAAGATTTGAAAGAGGTTCATTAACCCATCCCTCAAGGTCACAAGCTTATGCGCTCAACGCCCGATGCGCGAGAGAATCCGTTTTGCCTTGCGGCGAACGCGATCGCCAAAAGTGATTACATACCCCACAGAGCGGATGACGGCATCTGCCTCCAGGTCCCGGTAGACGATGGGAGGGTGGTGGAGCGGGAACTTTAACTCATCGGTCTTGAGGTTGTGCATCGGCAATTCTCCGGAGAAATGTGTGCCCTGCGTGCCGATATTCGTAATGAGGTTTTTCGCCGGGTAGACTGAGTATGCGCCATGCGTCCACATGGCCAGTTGCAACTGGTAGTCCCAGGTATCGAGCACGCTGCGCCAGACCGCATCAAAGTTGGGGATCCAGTACCGTGTCTCCTGTTTGTCGCCCAGCAGGTCATAGAGTATCCCGGCATCTCGAATCTGAGGCCAATTCCCGACGTTCAGGTCAAACTTCTCCCACGTGCGCCGCCAGGTAGCCCAGCCCCAGGTTTGCGTATAACGCGAGAATGCATAGCTGTACGGGAGCGGCCGGCGCTCACCCAGCAAATTGATGCCGCTAACCAACATAACGCGCTCGTCCTCGCGATAGCGTTCGAGCATCTCGGCGGCGAACGGGAAGAAATCAGGATGCGGAACGCAGTCATCTTCGAAAACGATGGTCTCTTCAAACAGCTGCAACGCCCAGGCAATCGCAGAAGCCAGTCGGTTACGGCACCCCATGTTTTGCTGAGAGAAGTTGGTCAGCACCTCGCATGGCCAATTGACCATACTTTCGATGAGGCTCCGCGCCTCTGCGCAGAGCTCCGGGTCCTCCGGCCGGTGTGGTCGTGCCCCGTCCGCTGCAACCAGCAGATGCGCGGGACGGGCCGCCTGCAGAGCTTTTAGGACTGCGGCCGTCTCTCGCGGCCTGTTAAAGATGATCAGCAGCACCGGTACTTCGCGCGACCTGTCTGTGCCCATATAACACTCCCAATGCACGCTTGCTGATGTCGGATCTCCTGCAGCAACAATTCAGTCTCCGACCGGTCCAACGTGACCACGTCGTGTCGACAAACCCGGCTGGACTATTTTGCGTCTTCCTTGAGGATCCAGCCAGGGAGCATCCAGAACCTGAGGTAGGCCCGGGTTTTCATGCGGAAGATGTGATGGGTGCGCGGATCAATCGCATCTCCGAAGTAAGAGGAGACACTCTGCGCGACAAGTGTCGCCATGGCCGAGCCGATGCCGCCCCAGCGCGAAATCCACAAGAGATTCAAGATGACATTGATGATTGCGCCTGCCACAGTCCTATACAGCGAACTGACCGTGAGATTCTCATGGACGTATTGTTGGCCACTGACACAACCGACAAAGACAAAGACGCCCGTCCAGATATGCACCGAAAGGATGCCGGCTGCATAGGCGTACTTGTGTCCATAGAGAAGCCATATTACGAATGGTCCGGCAAACTGCGTGACAACAGCCACCGCGACGCTTAGCAGGACCATGCTTTCGTACAGGCGCTGCAGGCGCTCGTAATACCTGACCGGATTCGCATCACGTGTCATCAGCAGGCGCGGCATTACGCTGACGCAGATGATCATTGGGATTGAATACCAAATCTCCGATAATCGAATGGCGGCGGAGTATTGTCCAACAGCCGCAGCGGAAGAGAGCTTGCCTAACAGGACCTGGTCTGAGCGCATATAGATCATGACCATTAGGCCGGATAACAGCAATGGCCAGCTTTCCGCAAGCAAAGCCTTTGCGCGTCTTCCATGCCAGTTCCAGCGAAGCAGCGGCTTTCGCAAGCGAAGGTAGGAGATTGCGATGCCGCATTCGGCAACGAAGATTTCCAGGGCTGCGATCCAGGCAAAGGCCAGGAGGCTCAGGTGAAAGACGATCGCGACCACGCGGGCGAGGCTGGCGAGCAGGAAAGCGATGTTGCGCGGCACAACCGAGTAGCGTGATTTTGTTTGTGCCTGAAAGAGGTAATCAATTACATCGAACGCCTGCGAGATGGAGGCTATCGACAAGAGCGCCACAATCTCGATGAGGACGTGGTTGCGGGGCTCCATGAGCTTTGTCGCAACAATTGCAGCGACGGTGGTAGCGACACTGGCGGCAGCCTTGAGGATGAAGCCAGTACCAAGGACGACGGGCTCGCCCGATTCATCGAGGGCGACTTCACGAACGATCAGCGAATCGAGTCCCAGATTCGAAATAATGTTGAAAAGGCCATAGATGGCAATCCCGTAGTTCAGTAGTCCAAATTGGCCTGGCCCCAGGTAGCGAGCCACCAAAGTGCCGACAAGGACGCCACCAAGCATGCGCACGAAGCGGTCGCCGCCAAGCCAGCCGATGTTGCTGAGCGACGCGCGAATGCCTGCACGGCGCCGTATTCGATCAAGAACTTTCATGCGGAAGGTATGAAGCGCAGTAGTTCGGAGTTTCTCGCCCTCTTTCCAGAGCGGCAGGGCGTGAATGAGGGAAGCTATTGTTCTTTTTCAAACGGGGGCAGGATGGCGATTGGGGATCCGGCGCCACTTCCGCATTCGAAACCAGTGCGTGCCGGTGACAGCGTGTCGGGAAGACTCGAGTACATCGAGAATCACCACGATGAGCATCGCCTCTGTTATTCTCCGCGTGCTTGCAAAGGGGGAGAACCAGATATCCCATAAAAAGCCTACCAACAGGAATGCGTAAACTGGGGCGAGATTCGGCCGCAGTAGCGAGACTTTGATGAGGCTCTTCAAGACGAGCCAGAACATGTATACCCAAAACACGGCGCCAAGGATTCCTGCCTGAATCCAGGAGCCCATGACATGCGAATGGCTGGGAATGAGACCCGAACTAGTCGCTTCCGCGGCATCTATTCCGTCATTCTGCTCGCCCTCAGTCATGTCGAAGAGCATTTCAGTATACTTGTAGTCCTTGGCCCAGGAGCCATGTCCCAGAATCGGGCTATCCATCACAGCACGCGTCGAGACAAGGATCTCCGGCCTGCCGCCAAGAAGGGAGCCTCGTCCCGACTGAAACTGGGTTTCGTTTTTCTCCTGCGCGGCTTCGCTAATCACGCCTTCGCGCGTTACAAGGTGAACCAGCGAAGCGGCAACGCCTGCAGCGCCGAGCGCGAATGCCGCCAGGAACACCACTCGCAATGGGCCCCTTTTGCGCGGAAGCAATTGCATACGGCCAATGCTGTCTGGAATCACGGGCATGGTCAAAGCCAAGACGATCATCATGAACAGCACTGGGGAACGATAGTTCACGAGCAGGTTGACGGCCGCAATGCCGGCGAGCATGAGACCTGCGAACAAGTACCGGCGACGGCTATAGAAGTAGCAGCTTGCAAGGACGACCAGCAGATTCACTCCCTCGGAATAGCCAAACTTCCAAGGATAGTCGTGAAAGTAGTCAGTCGGCTGGAGCCGGATGGAGATGAGCGAGCCGACGGCGAAGGCTGCGAGAAAGATGACTTTGCGGCGATCATTCCCTTTGAGAAGAACCGAGAGGCCGGCGATATCGATGGCAAAGAAGATGATGTTCGCATCTCCGCGCATCCAATCGATCGCAGCGGTGTTGCGATAGATGTCGGTGATGATCTGGGAACCCAGCCACAGCGCCATAAGGTAGAAGATCGTTTTCAAGCCCGGCCTGAAGACTCTCTCGCTGTGGCTGAAAAGGAGAAAAGGCAAAAGGACGAGCGTGACGGCTTCCGAGACCGGGAAAGCACCGACCAGTTTGACAACAAACGTACAGGCGAACCCTATGACCAACACCGCCATATCCCCGGCGCGAAGGAAATTGCGTCTCTTTGGTTGAGGGGGGCGGAGCTGGAACCGATTTGTTCTTCTAAAAGCCATGCTTCCTCAGGACTAGCGGACGAGGTCCACTCGAAATTATGCCTCGGACGAAGGGCTGTCATTCTAAAGTACTAAGCCCGCGAACTCTCAACCTCAAACGGATGAGCTTTTGGGTCAGGTTGTGCGGCGGGTTAGCTCGTCGATGTTTCTGAACCGAAGGGACGATCCAGGCCAAGGCCATAGAGCGCGAGCGCAGCGCCCAATATTGGCGCACCAAACGCTAAAACGTAGAAATGTGGGCCCAATTTTCGACACACGCCCCCCATGTCCGCACCACCGATCGTGGCGGAGGCCGCGACAAGCAGGGCTAGCTCTGGGTACAGCACCCGCACGATTAGAGCCCTCCTCCAGAAGGTCGCGAGTGCAAAGAATCCGATGACGTATGCATGCATAAGGGAAACGGGTGCCAGGCAGATAGACAAAAGAGCATAGCACGCCAGTATCAGAATCTTTCTCTCTTTCGTCAGTTCTTGTCTGGCTTTTATGGTGAAGAACCCAGCACAAGCTATGATTCCAAGGCACAGAAGCTTCCCAAATATCACCACGAGTGGATGAATATCAACGCCATGTAGGTCTTCTCCCCCGCGCCAGAGCACAGATACCGCTGCAGGAATGGACTTATTGCCAAGAGTAGATATCCCTGCCGACATAGGGGGCATGACATGGAAGAAGTAGAAAAGCACTGTACCAGGTGTGTTCCTCCAGCACATTATCAGGAAGGTTCCGATAACTCCCGCACTAAACCACCGCAGCCACTTCCACTCTCCCCAGATCAACATCGGAACCACAATCAATAGCGGAGTGAGCTTTATCGCAACTGCGAGCGAAATCACGAGCGCAGAGGCTCTCTTCCATCCTGCAACGTAAAGCGCCGAACTTGCCACCCAGAGCAGTAGGAGCAGTGTGACTACCTGGCCAAGAAGCAGACCGACCCAAAAGGGACGAAAACAAAACATTCCCGCTAACAGCAGGAGTATGTTCAGGCTCGGTTTCCGCGATCCATGCAACTGCGCCAAGATAAATATAATGAGCGCCGTCGCGAGGAGGTTGGCAATCATCCATGCCCACTGCGCGTGTATCGGGGAAATACTTCTGATGGGAAGCAGCATGTCGGCGAGAAGGGGGGGATACAAATACAGATATGTTGCGCCAACCCCCCGGCGCATTCCCGCCCTGGAAAAGACACTGTTCGGGGAGCTACGGCGAAGCTGTGGGTCCTTTCCATTCCCTGCATCGGTGTAGAGTTGGCCGTCCAGCCCTTCGTGTACCACTTCCGCTGCAACGTAATAGACCTTGAAATCGACCTGGTGCGTAGCGGACAACATATGCGGACGCGAGAGCAGGACTCCTGAAGCCGCGAGGCAGCAGGCGAACGCAACCGCCAAGGCAATTTGGGATGCGCGTCGAGGTGCGCGTCGTCTCCAAAACGGCCGTTGATCAGCCCGGCCGGGTGCTGGATCTTGGCCGGGCGGCATCTCAGAGGACATCGCGTCTTTCGGGACCGACATATTTGGAATTCCTCAGGACTCGCGGATGAGGTCCACTCGAAATTATGCCTCGGACAAAGGGCTGTCATTCCGTAATGCTATGAAAGGGTGCACTTGCTGCCGAGAGTCGGTTGCTAACGAGAAATCTCAAGGCGGGAAGTGCCCTGCTACGGCCGCCGATGAAGCAGTCGTGTCAGCAGCAAGCATAGGTTCGACCTATCCATCGCATCGCAGAGGTTTACAATCAGGATTCACGGTCAGCGACTTTGAAAATGGAGGTTCCTCTTGACTCACAATACCGACCAATTGAAGGCACCGATCCGCCCGATCTCCGATTTACCCCACCTGGGAGCCGCTGATCGCGCGAAGGGTTTAGCAAAGGGGTTCGTCAAACGTGGCATCGACCTCTACTTCTCTGCAAAATGCGCTTTGCTCCGGGGACTCGGCATCATTGATTTTTCCCTCCCCCCGAACCATATCCTACGCAGAACCTCCAGCCACACCATCCGCCATTATTACGAGTCGGGTCTCACGACATTCCTGCCGATCGCCACATCTGCCATCGCGTTTGGGGTCAACCTCGATCAGCCTGTCAAAGTTCTTGACTTCGCCTGTGGCGCAGGCCGGCAACTTCTGCATCTTACACGACTGTACCCAAATGTGCAGGCGTACGCATGTGACATTCGAGCCGACGCCATGGCCCATCTCCAGCGTCTGTATCCAAGAGCCAACGTCTACGCCAACAAATTCGATCCCCCACTGAAATACGAGGACGGCGCTTTTGATCTGATCTACTCCGTCTCCGTCTTCTCTCACCTTTCCGAGGAAGATGCGAAACTTTGGCTCACTGAGCTCCGTCGAGTTGCAAGGCCGGGCGGAATCCTCTGCTTGACCTTCAACAGTTTCACTTCCCTGTCGCGGTATCACAAACTCGGAAAGATGCTCGACACCTCGGCAGAGAAGCTCAAGGAAATGGGTTTTCTATTCGATGCCGACGTGGCCGGATTTGAGCTAAAGATGGCCAGGGAAGTGGCCCTTGGATTCGGGCACCCCGGCATGACCCGCCCAACCGGGGATATGTACTACTCTGCCGAGCGGGCGCGAGCGCTGATGGAAGACGCTGCATTTGAGGTGCGAGCAATGCTCCCTGGAGTCATCGACCGATTCCAAGATCTAGCTGTTCTCCAGCGTCCGCTCGAGTAGCTCCTAGACACCGGCCTGCAGGAGCCGGATCCCTCACCTGGTCCCGTTGAGCGCATCTATTCCCCTTTCCGTTCGCCGTAATACTCGAAATATTTCTTGCCGTAGTACTCGGAGTACTCGGGAGACTTGAAGTCAACCGCATTCATCGCCACACCAACAAGGTGCGTGCCCGAGCGATCCAGCAAATCAATGCAGCGCTGCACCACGTGCCGCTGCGTTGTGCCGTATCGAACAATCAGGATGGTTGCATCGGCCAGCCTTCCCAGAATCGAAGCATCCGTGACGGCGAGCACCGGAGGCGTGTCGATAAAAACGAAGTCGAACTCAGAGCGCAGCTCCTTGAGCAGGCTCTCCATCTGCTCCGAACCCAGAAGCTCAGACGGCAGAGGTGCAACTGGGCCCGACGTCATGATGTGCAGATTTGGAAGATCGGGCCACACTGTAATTCCCTCGCGATAAGGCGTCTTTCCGGAGAGAATCGATGAAAGACCGATCGCATTCGGAATGCGAAATCGCAGATGGATCGACGAGCGCCTCAGGTCAGCGTCGATCAGCAGTACGCGCGATCCGTTCAGCGCAAAGGTAATCGCAACAAGCGTGGCAACTGAGCTCTTTCCTTCCGCCGGCCGCGTACTGGAGATCATCACCACCTTGGGCGGGGCTCCCGGACTTGAAAGCAGAATCGAAGTCCTCATGCCGCGCAGAGCCTCTGCAATGCGTGACCATGAGGCACTTCCCTTCGATACCGCTTCTGCGCGGAACCGCATTGGCGCCAATTGCTCCGCTTCCACTTCCGGAATCGCCGCCAGCAAAGGCAGTTGCAGCGACTGTTCCACGTCATTCATTGACTTCAGGTTGGTGTCCATGGCCTCCAGCAGCAAAGCCAGGGCCAGCCCCAGCCCCAAGCCGGCGCCGGTGCCAATCGCCAGATTTACATTTTTCCTCGGATGACTTGAATACACCGGGATATCGGCGTTATCCACAATATGGATCGAGGTTGAGTGCAAGCCGGCAATGATTCCGGCCTCCTGCAGCCGTTGCTGCAAGCCGTCGTAGAGCTCCCGCGCAGCCTCGTAGTCTCGCCGCGCAAAATCAAACCGCGCACCCTGCGCGCCCTTGCTGTAGGCATTCTGCTCCTCTGCCTCCAGCTTGCTGCGCAGCATATTCTCATTGTTCTGCGCGGCGTCGAACTCCTTCTGCACGCGCGACACCTCGGCGCGCTCATTCTGCTCGAGCATTCCTTTCAATTCGCGAATTTGCACCCGCAGCGTCTTCACCTCTGGATAAGACGGACCGTAGGTCTGAGTCAACGACGCATACTGTGTTTGAAGATCGTTCAACCTTACGCGCGAGGCCTGCAATATCGGATCTTTCGCTCCCGCGGCCGCATCGATCACATCCGGTGAAGCTGACTTCAGCGCCTGCAACTGTGCTTCCTTTAGCATTCGTTCAGCTTCCGCATCCGCGAGCTGCTTATTCAGCTCCTCCAGATTGGTCACAAGAACGCTGTCTTTTGGATCGATTCCCACGATTCCCAGATTCTTCTGGTCAGCCACCATCTGCGCCTGGCTCTTTTCCAACCGCTCCTTCAAATCCGTCAACTGCGAGTTGAGCCAGCCTGACACCTTCGCCGTTGCGTTGTAGTTCTCGCGAAACGAATGTTCAATGTAGTTGTCAATAAGCGTATTGGCCGCCAGGCTCGACAGGCCGCGCTTCCGCGAGGTAAAACTCACGTTGATGATGCTCGTGTGGCCAAGCCTTTCCACGCGAAGATCGCCTTCGAACACCGCCTCCAAAAGCTCACGCGCAGAAGGTTCCGAAAGGTTCCACGGATGCTTTTTCGGATAGGTAAGAAAATCCTCGTTCTGCTCCAGCTGCAGCGCCTGTATGGTTTCAAGTGCCAGCGTGCGGCTCTCCAGAATCGCAATTTCCGTATCCAGATTCTGGGCATCGTCTCCGCCTGTCAGGTCCTGAACCTGCTCCAGCCGGAACTGCGAAGTCATGTCGGGCCCAATGTCAATCTGCGCCGTCGCCGTGTATTTCTTTTGCATCAGCACGTTCACCACCACCGCCCCAGCCAGCCCTAGCGCAAGCCCCGCCACTATCATCCATCCGCGCTTCTTCAGAAACTCAATGAAGCGTCCGATGGAGTTGCCCTCGGTTGCAGTTCCCGGTAGCTGGCTTAAGTTCGCCGTCGGCTCAAAGCTGGGTGGCACTGGTTCGGTATTCGGATTTGTCGGCTGTTTCACAGGATCGATTTCCTCTGTGTTCCTTGCGATGATGAGCCTTGCGGCTTTTTTTGAATCCGGCTTGCTGTTGCGCGCAATTACGCCTGTGCCCCATCCGCGCAGCGGGCCTGTTTCGTGACCGCGAAGTGATTGGCTTGCACGCCTCGCGCAAGCCGGCGCACACCGTCAGGGCTGGGCTATAAACAGAATGGGGCCGGCCAGCGTAATCGCAGTAGCCAGAGCGCGCGTCGTCACTTCTTTCAGCCGGCTCGGCGAGACGTAGATCACATCGTCTTCGCGCACAATCGGATCGGCTAATTTCGCCGTCAGCACCTTGTGCACATCAATCTCTTCGGCCACCCGATTGCCGTCTGGTTCCGTATGAATCAGGTACGTGTGCTTCTCTGAGGAAAGCGGATTCACGCCGCCGGCCATTGCAATCACCTCTGACAGCGTGATGTGCCGGGAGCCGCACAGCGAATAGGCCCCCGGCTTGTGTACGTTCCCGCCCACATACGCAATGCCGCACGCCCGAACAATAATGCGGTCGCCCGGACGCACCGGAAGATTGTAACTGCTTGTGTTGTGCATCGTCGGATCCCAGGGCACATTCACTTCCTTGCCCGGATTCCCGTCGTTCGAAATCTCAATGACCCTTCCTGTGTTTGCCGTCAGCCCGCCCGCTTCGGCCAACACATCTGACAACAGATGCTTTGCCAGTGGCGGATAAATCCCCGGCGCGCGCACCTCGCCCAGAATCGTAATCTCGGACTCCGACGAATCCACCGTCACCGTCACATGAGGATTCGTCATCAATCCCTGTTTCTTCAGATCCGTTGCAATTACGCTCGACGCCCCCTCGCTATTGAGGCCGCCGATGTGCACAGGCCCCAGCAGCGGAATGGCAATTTCCCCACTTTCTGAAACGCGAGTCGTCAGCGAAAAATCCGGCGCGTGGAAGACCAGCACATGAACCGTCTGTCCCGCTGTGATTGGCAAATCCGTCAGGCCGCCCACATTCGCCAGGCTGGTCTCGGTGTTATCCGGTGAGTGGCCGCCACCGCTTAGAATCGGCGCCAACGGCGGACCCGCCGTCTGTCCCAGGCTCCCTCCGGCCGTCATCGCAAGAGCGGCCCCGGCCGCCAACGCCGGCGCCAGCCTCCGCATTCTCATCGGGAATCTTCCGTATACCGCTTTGACAAGACGCAATGCGTCCATAAGGTACTGCTCTCCTCGCCTTGCCACTTTTCCGCGCGCCTCGTTGCTGATTGGCTGCGCGCCGCCTCTCCAGGTTCGCTCCAAGGACAAGCCGGCCCGGAACCTCTGCTGCCCGCCTATCCGCGCGACCCAGCCATACTTGTCTGTACATCCCGTTGCAGGCTCGTGCTCCCCTAGCATAACAACTCCTGAACCTGCGCAAATACTCGAAACGTCTTGCTTCAGTCTCACTCTGGCTGGCCCCGTTATCCGGTTTCAAACCCGCTCGCTTCTGCTCTACTTCGCGACGGTCTCAAGCTGTGCGCGAACCGACTCGTACGTGCGCCGAATTCCCTCGCGCAAGTTCGTCTTCGCCTTCCACCCCAGTGCTTCAATCCGGCTCACATCCAACAGCTTGCGCGGTGTGCCGTCCTGCTTTGTGCGGTCAAAAACCAGCGTGCAGTCGAGCTCCAGAATCTCCGCCACCAGCTCAGCCAGCTCGCGAATCGTCAGGTCCTCGCCCGTTCCAATGTTTACCAACGGAGCGGTCTCGCGACTCAGCAAACTTGCATAAGCCGCATCCGGAAGGCTTAACAAATGAATGCAAGCCTCGGCCAGGTCGTCGCTGTAAAGGAACTCCCGCCGCGGTTCGCCGCTGCCCCACACCTCCAACTCCCGCTTGCCTGCCAGCTTGGCCTCCACCACCTTGCGCATCAGCGCAGGCAGCACGTGCGAGCCTTGCAAATCAAAGTTGTCTCCCGGCCCGTACAAATTTGTTGGCATCGCCGCCAGATACTGCGTTCCGTACTGCCGGTTGTAGGACCAGCACATCTCAATGCCCGCAATCTTCGCCAGAGCATACGCGCGATTCGTCGGCTCCAGCGGGCCCGTCAGAAGGTATTCTTCCTTGATCGGCTGCTGCGACAACTTTGGATAAATGCAGCTCGATCCCAGAAACAGCAGCCGTCTCGCGCCGCTGCGATAGCTCGCATCAATCACGTTTGTTTGAATCTCAAGGTTCTCGCGGACAAAATCCGCCGGATAGGTGTCGTTGGCCAGAATGCCACCCACCTTGGCTGCCGCCAGAAATACATACTCCGGCTTTTCCGCCTCAAAAAAAGCGCGCACCGCCTCGCGATGGCCCAGATCCAGCTCCGCATGCGTGCGCAGCACCAGGTTGTGAAATCCCCTCGCCTCCAGTCCGCGGCGGATCGCCGACCCAACCAGTCCGCCGTGCCCTGCCACGTAAATGCGGCTGCTCGTCTCCATCCTCGTCCGCTCTTTCTCCGCGCTCAACTCTCGTGGTGATTGAAGACCGAATATCCATGCTTCTTGATCAGAGCGTCGCGCTCGGCCGTCTTCAGGTCCTCTTCGGCCATCTCTTTCACCAGCTCACGAAACTTCGTCCGCGGCTCCCAGCCCAGCTCCCGCTTCGCCTTGCCCGCATCGCCCAGCAGCGCCTCCACCTCCGTCGGCCGGTAATAGCGCGGATCAACCGCCACAATCACGTTTCCCTTCGCGTCAGTTCCCTTCTCCTCCGCGCCTTCGCCCACCCAGCGCAGCTCCATCTCCAGGAATTCCGCCGCCAGGCTGGCAAATTCACGCACGCTGTGCTGCTCGCCCGTCGCAATCACATAGTCTTTCGGCTCCGGCTGCTGCAGCATCAGCCATTGCATCTCCACATAATCCCGCGCATGCCCCCAGTCGCGCCGCGCACTCAGGTTGCCCAGATAAAGCCGGTCCTGCAGTCCCACCTTGATGCGCGCCAGCGCCCGCGTAATCTTCCGCGTCACAAACGTCTCGCCCCGCTGCGGCGACTCGTGATTGAACAAAATCCCATTGCACGCGTACATCCCGTACGCCTCGCGATAATTCACCGTAATCCAGTAGGCATAGAGCTTGGCCACCGCATAGGGCGACCGCGGATAGAACGGCGTCGTCTCCTTCTGCGGCGTCTCCTGCACCAGTCCATACAACTCCGACGTTGAAGCCTGGTAGAAGCGAGCCGTTTTTTCCAGGCCCACAATCCTGATCGCCTCCAGAATTCGCAGCGTCCCCAGGGCATCGGAATTCGCCGTATACTCCGGCGCCTCGAACGAAACCTTCACGTGGCTCTGCGCCGCCAGGTTGTAAATCTCCTCCGGCTGCACCTCCTGCACAATCCGTACCAAGCCGCTCGAATCCGTCAGGTCGCCATAATGCAGCGTGAAGTGCCGTCCCTCCTGGTGCGGATCTTCATACAGGTGATCGATGCGGTGCGTGTTGAAAAGCGAGCTTCTCCGCTTGATGCCGTGCACCTCGTAGCCCTTGCCAAGCAACAGCTCCGCAAGATACGCGCCATCCTGCCCGGTTACCCCGGTTATCAGCGCTCGTTTCATTGTTCCTGGCTCCTTTGTGTTGTGCGGCGGCGCGCAAATCCCACTGAAAATCCCGCGCACCGGCCTGGCTTGCCGTTAAGCCGATGGTCCCAGGCATTGCTTGAAGTACTCCAGGCTCAACCGCAGCCCGGTTTCCAGATCAATCTTCGGCGACCAGCCAAACAACCGCTTCGCCTTTGTGATGTCCGGCCTGCGCTGCGTCGGATCGTCCTGCGGAAGCGGCCGAAACTCAATCGCGCTCTTTGAGCCCGTCACCCGCAACACCGCCTTTGCGCATTCCAGAATCGTCCACTCGCCCGGATTGCCTATATTCACCGGCGTATGCTCCTCGGTGCGCGAAAGCCCCAGCAGCCCCGCAATCTCGTCGCTCACATAGCAGAAGCTGCGCGTCTGGCTGCCGTCTCCGTAAATCGTCATCACCTCGCCCTTCAGCGCCTGCATCATCAGGTTTGAGATCACGCGCCCGTCGTCCGGGTGCAGCCGCGGCCCATATGTATTGAAGATGCGAGCCAGCCGCGTGTCCACGCCATAATAGCGGTGATAGGCCGTTGTCAGCGCCTCTGAGAACCGCTTTGCCTCGTCGTACACGCTCCGCGGCCCAATCGGATTCACGTTGCCCCAATACTCCTCCGTCTGTGGATGTTCCAGCGGATCGCCGTAGCACTCTGACGTCGAAGCATGCAGAAACTTCGCCCCGTATTTCTTCGCCACTTCCAGCGCATTCCGCGTTCCCGCCGAACCTGCCAACAGCGTTTCCACGCCCAGCCGGTCATACTCCACCGGGCTCGCAGGAGAAGCGAAGTTGAATACATACTCCACCGGCCCCGGATCGAACGGCTCGCAGATGTCGTGCTCGCGAAGCTCGAAACGCGGCTCATTCTCGAGCTGCCGCAGATTCGCAAGCGATCCCGTGCACAAGTTGTCCACGCCCACCACCGAATGTCCATCGCCAATCAGCGCGTCCGTCAGGTGGGAGCCCAGAAAGCCCGCCGCGCCCGTTACCAAAGCCTGCATGAATCTGTCATCCTTCCGCTCAATTCTTCCTGCGAGGCCGCGCCGTTCCCGTCCATCCACCGTCCTCTTCGTGCTGCCGTGGTTCAGGGCTTCGGCACTTGCGGCGCGCTTGCCGGCTCCACGATCGGAGAAGTCGAAGGCCTGCCCACGCTCAAATACGTGAAACCGTGTTCCATCATCCGCGCCGGGTCATACAGGTTCCGTCCATCAATCACGATCGGGTAGCGCAACGTGTAATGCAGCTTCGCCAGGTCCAGATCAGCGAATTCCTTCCAGTCGTTCAGAATCAGCAGTGCATCCGCGTCCTGCGCCGCCGCATACGGGTCGCTCACATACCTCATCTGATCTCCCGCCGGAATCACTTCCCGCGCTCGCTGCTCTGCGGCCGGATCGAATGCGCTCACAATGCATCCCTCCTCCAGCAAGCGCGTCACAATGTCCACTGCTGGTGACTCGCGGATGTCGTCCGTGCCACCCTTGAATGCAAGCCCCAGCACGCCCACCTTCTTGCCACGAAAAGTCCAAAGCGCCGAACGTATCTTCTGGAAGAATCGCACGCGCTGCTCCTCGTTTACCCGCTCCACTTCGCGAAGCAAACCGAACTCCACGCCCACCTGCTCGGCCACATGACGGAACGCCGCCACGTCCTTTGGAAAGCAAGACCCTCCATAACCAATCCCGGCGCGCAGAAACTTCTGCCCGATGCGGCTGTCCATTCCAACTCCGCGCGCCACCTCTTCCACGTCCGCGCCCGCGGCATCGCAAATGTTCGCCACCACGTTGATGAATGAAATCTTCGTCGCCAGAAACGCATTCGACGCATGCTTGATGATCTCGGCGGCCTTCGTCGACGTGTGCAGAATCGGAGGCGGATCGCTCTTGCTGCGCGGCCCCGGAATCGCGTCCTTCTTTCCGTAATACGCACCTGAGGTCAATGGCTCGTAGATCTGGTCCAGCAGAGTTGCTGCCTTCTCTGATGCCGTCCCAATCACCACCCGGTCCGCGTGAAGAAAATCCACCACCGCCGTGCCCTCGCGCAGAAACTCCGGATTCGAAGTCACGTCGAATAACTCCTTCGGCACGCCGTTCCGCTCAATCACGCGGCTGATCCACTCGTTCGTATACACCGGAACCGTGCTCTTCTCCACAATCACCTTGTAGGAGTTGATGGCGCGAGCGATCTCGCTCGCCACCGCGTCCACGTAGGACAGGTCAGCGCTTCCAGCCAAACTCTGCGGCGTTCCCACCGCAATAAAAATCGCATCCGCGCTCGCCGCCGCCGTGCGCAGGTTCGTCGTGAACTCCAGGCTCCTCCCCCGATACCGGTCGAGCAGCTCCGGAAGATATTCCTCGTGAATCGGAACCCCGCCCTCGCGCAGCATCCGGACCTTCGCCTCGTCGTTGTCCACGCAGATCACGCGATGCCCAATCTCCGCAAAGCACGCCGCCGCCACCAGACCCACATATCCCGAACCCACAATCGCAATTGAATGCGTCCGCGTCATTCCGTCCTCTCCGTTCTTTGCCCGCAACTCCGTCAGCGGAATTACTGGCGAATCTCCTGTTTGGCCAACGGCGTCGGCGTAGTCTCGCACACAGCCGCCAGGCTCCGCTCCAGAAATCCCAGCACACGCTCGGCCGACCAGCGGCTCCGCGCATACGCCCGCGCGGCAGTCCTGCATTCCTCCAGTTCCCCGCCTCGCATTCCGTCAATCGCTTCGTGCAGTGCACGCCCGTCCTCCGCCTGCACCACCCGGCCCGCGCCCGATTCACAAATGCACTGCGCCACTTCGCTCCCGGCGCTCACACTCGCAATCACCGCGCATCCTGCCGCCAGATACGTCACTGTCTTTGACGGAAACACAATGTCGGAAACCATACTGCGCTGCGTCACCATGCACACATCGCTCGCCGCCAGCAGTCCGCGAAACTCCGCCGCACCCAACAACGGCAGAAAGCGCACGTTGTCCAAACCCATTTCGCCGGCGCGACGCTCAATCCTCTCCCTGTCTGCTCCGCGGCCCACAATCAGGAACTGAACTTGAGCGTCCTCGCGGCTCAGCGCCGCCGCTTCCAGAATCACATCCAGGCCCTGCTTCATGCCGATGTTGCCGCTGTGCGTCACCACAAACTTGCCCTCCAGACCGAACTTTTTTCGAAAGGCCAGACCCGCCTCAGCCGCAACCTCGAACAGCGACTCATCCGCGCACGGCTCAAAGAGCACTACCTTCTCCGCCGGAACCCCCTTCTCCACAATCCTGCTTCGCATTCCCCGTGTCAGCGTGCTCACGCGCGCGGCGTTTCGATAGGCCATTCGCTCCACCGCATACAGCCCGCGCAGCGCCCACCGGGGCAGCATGCCCAGTTCCGCCGCGGCATCCGGCTGCAGATCCTCCACGTCAAATACATACGGCGCCCGCCAAAAGCGGCTCAGCACATGCGCGCTCATTCCGAGCCCCAGCGGCGGAGAAACTGCCAGAATCACATCCGGCCTCCCCGTCGCCATTGCGCGCATCAACGATCCCGCCACATAACTTCCCTCATGCACTATCCGCTTGAGTGAGGTTACCGGATTCGGCACATACGCCCGCGTGCGAAGAACTCGAACTCCGTTTCTCGTCTCGCTGCTCCACCACTTTCCCCGGTAACTCGGCGCAACCTTCCACTCTGGATAATACGGAAAGGTGGTGCATACCGTCACCTCGTGTCCCACGCGCGCAAGATATTCCGCCCGATAGGTCGTGAATGCGCCAATCCCGGTCTCTTCCGGCCAGTAATTGATGCTCAGGATCAGAATGCGCATCGTCCACTTCTTTCCATCAAGTTAAAACTCTCTAATCTTTGCCGATAACTTGCGGTACCTTTCGGCAAAGGTTATGCCAGGCAAAACTCCGCGTAGGCTTCAAACAGTGACGTCACATTCGCCGCCTCTTCGGTGAACACTCTGGTGAGCGGCCCTCGGCTCAGCACAATGGCCGTCAGGGTCAGCACCAGCGTCTTCGCGTTGGCACAGCGAATCTCCCTGCATTCGATCCACGGCTCAAGATACCGCGCCACCACTTCGAGCTGTTCGCCCAAATGCCGGCGCAGCAGCGGGTCCAAGTCCTCGCCGATCTCCAGAACGCTGAAGCTGAGCAACCGAACGATCTGTGGTTGCCGCAGCGTCGTCGCAATCAGCTCAAAGGTGCATGCCAGCGCCTGCCTTCCGCTCTGCGCCGCCGCCAGCCGCGTCAGCAGGTCGCCCTGCAGGTGCACCCGCTGCAGTTCCGTGCTCAGCATCGCCAGATACAGGTCGCGCTTACGCGGGAAATGCCGATAGATCGTCACCTCGTTCACCTCGGCCGCGGCGGCAATCTCGCGCGTGCTCACTCCGTTGTAGCCGAATTGGGCAAACAGGTTCGCCGCCGTCGTCAGAATGCGCGCTTCCGTTCCGCTTCGCGAGGAGCCAGATGTTGCCCCGCTGGAGGTCGCGCCATTGGTTGTGGTGCCGTTTGTACCGTTCATTGCGGTTTCCTGCGGTCCCGCCCTGCCTTTCGGCCAGACCTGATGTGGAATGTGCAAATAGGAAGGGAAATTCGGGGGTTCTTCCGCGATTCACTCGCGACGTTCTCGTTCGCGGCGCGGCTTATCGTTCGTCGCGTCCCGCAAATCGATAAATGCATCGTGGCCCGGTGCTCGTCCGCCAACCCGTCGCTTTATGCGGCTTCCAGGTCTGCCTCGTCCACTTCCACGGCCACGCTCTGCAAAATCTCTTCAAAGGTCAGAATCACGCGCAGGCCCGACTTCCTGCGCATCACCACGCCTGCCATACCGGCAAACGCGCCAAAACGGATGCGCACCCGTTGCCCCACCGTCAGCAGCGGGTGCGGCTCCACCATCTTCTGCGCCAGCCCCGTCCGCAGCGAATCGATCGCCGCATTGGGCACCGCCGCGGGCCCGCCGCCCGTTCCGCCCACAACGGCCAGCGTTCCCGGCACGCTCAGCACGCGCGCCCGGTCTCTTCGCGCAATCCGCACGAACACATAACCTGGAAAAAGCGGCAGGTCCAGCGTCACCCGCGACCCGTCGCGCCATTTGCGCTGCGCCCGGTAGAGGGGCAGAAAATGCTCAATCTCCCGCTCGGTCAGGTGCTGTGCCACGCGCTTTTCGTGCCGGCTACAGGTGTACACCGCATACCAGGGCTTCGCCGTCGATGGGCCGCTCAGCGCCCCGCTGCACTCTTCACTGTCTCCCTGCAACAGAGATCCCCGAATGTTATCCGACAAGGCTTCGCCATCCTCACTTGGGTGAAGTGTCTTTTTCACAGCGCGCTTCTTGCGCCCGCGCCGCCTTGTTTCAGGGCCCGTTTGACCTCCGATGAAAGCAAGCGCTTCCATCCATTGCCCTGGGACCCGAACCCGCTTGCAGGGTCCCGATTCCCACTCACTATACCAGTTGGAAGGGAATGTTCGCTGCAATTCCGTATTGGAACCAAAGATTCAAACTCGTACGATTTTCGGGCAACCTGCAAGCGCTTGCCATCATCTATAGCACTCCCAACTTGCTCCGTTCACCCTCCATCCCCAATCCGATCCTGTGGTACCCTCCACTCAAGAGGCCCGCATGGATTCTCATTCGACCGCCCGCGTCTATATGGACGCCAACGCCACCACCCCCTTGCTGCCCGAGGTGGTCCAGGCCATGCATCCCTTTTGGACCGAGCACTTCGGCAACGCCTCTTCCATCCACCTCGATGGCCAGACCGCCCGCACCGCACTCGACCGCGCCCGCGAAACCCTCGCCGCGTTCTTCCATTGCCATGAAGCCGAGGTCGTCTTCAACTCCGGCGGCACCGAAGGCGACAACACCGCCCTCTTCGGCCTCCTGCGCTCCGGCGACCACCTCATCACCACCTCCATTGAGCACTCCGCCGTCCTCCACGCCGCCCGCCGCCTTGCCGAACGCGGCATCAACGTCACCTTCGTCGACCCCGAGCCCAGCGGCCTCATCAGCCCAGCCGCCATTCGCGCCGCGCTCCGCCCCTCCACGCGCCTCGTCTCCGTCATGCTCGCCAACAATGAGACCGGCGTTCTCCAGCCCGTCCAGGCCATCGGCCAACTCGCTGCCGAGGCCGGATTTTTCTTCCACATTGACGCCGTCCAGGCCGCCGGCAAGGTTCCCATTGACGTCCGTCAGATCGGCTGTCATCTGCTCTCCATCAGCGGACACAAGATGCACGCCCCCAAGGGAGTCGGTGCCATGTTTGTCCGCCGCGGCACTCCCATCAGCTCGCTCCTCGTCGGAGGCAGCCATGAGCGCCGCCACCGCGCCGGCACGGAAAACGTTCCCGGAATCGTCGGCCTCGCCCGCGCCGCGGAACTCGCCATGCACTCGCTTGAGGACGGCACCTGGATGCGCGTCGCCGCTCTGCGCGACCGCATCGAGCGCGAACTGCTCACCTTGCCCGGCACCGGCCTCAACGGCCAGGTCGGTGGCCTGCCTGTTTCCCGCGTAGCCAACACCACCAATCTCTGGTTCGATCAGTTGGAAGGCGAAGCCCTCGTCATCGCACTCGACCTCCAGGGTGTCGCCGTCAGTGGCGGCTCCGCCTGCCACTCCGGCGCAACCGAGCCCAGCCACGTACTCATGGCCATGGGCCTCAGCAAAGCCCGCGCCCGAGCCAGCCTGCGCTTCAGCCTGCTTAAAACCGCCACCGGCGCCGACCTCGACCACGTTCTCCGTGTCGTTCCGGAAGCCGTCCAGCAGCTCCGCGCCCTCTCGCCCGTCGCCGCCGGAACCCTCGCCTAGCCGCTCACCCGCCCGCCAAAATCCTCGTCCGCACTACAATAGAAGCAGGAGAGCCGCGTTCCCATGTCCCAGCCTGACACCATCGCCGTTGCCATGTCCGGAGGGGTCGATTCCTCCACGGCCGCGGCCATGCTCGCCCACTCCGGCCAGCGTGTGGTCGGGCTCACCCTCCAGCTCTGGGACCAGACCCGCCTCGCCGGCAAGCATGGCATTCCAGACGCACCCAAGGCCGGCCGCTGCTGCTCGCTTGACGATGTGTATGACGCCCGCCGCGTCGCCCGCGACCTCGGCATCCCCTATTACGTCGTCAATCAGGAGGACCGCTTCGAGCAGGATGTCGTCCGCCCCTTCGTCAGCGAGTATCTCGCCGGCCGCACGCCCATCCCTTGCTCGCTCTGCAACAACCACCTCAAGTTTGACCAGCTCCTGCAAACCGCCCGCTCCATCGGCGCCAGCCGCATCGCCACCGGCCATTACGCCATCAACGAATACGACGCGAACCGCGATGGGGGGCGCGGCCGCTGGATTCTCAAGCGCCCCGCTGACCGCGCCAAGGACCAGACCTACTTCCTCTTCGGTCTTACCCAGGAGCAGCTTGCCCGCACTCTCTTCCCCCTCGGCCGCCTCACCAAGCCTGAAGTGCGCACCATCGCCCGCGACCATGGGCTTGCCCTCGCTGAAAAGCCGGACTCGCAGGAAATCTGCTTCATCCCCGGCGGCGATTACAAGCAGTTCCTCACCGCCTATCTTGAGGAGCAGGGCCGCCCGATGCCCGAAACCGACGGCGAGCTGGTCGCTTCCGACGGCAGCGTCATCGGCCGCCATGACGGCATCCACAACTTCACCGTCGGCCAGCGCAAGGGCCTCGGCGTTGCCTCGCCGTCGCCGCTTTACGTCCTCCAGATTGACCCCGCCAGCCATCGCGTCACCGTCGGGGCGGACGCTGAGCTCGCCACGCGCGAGTTGCGCGCCAACCGCGTCAACTGGATCAGCATTCCCGCGCTCACCGGTCCCGTGCGCGTCCAAATCAAGATTCGCCACCGCCACGAGCCCGCCTGGGCCACGCTCGAGCCAGTCGCCACTTCAGGAGCGGCACCGCGCCACGGCGAGGCCCACGCATCCGTGCACGCAGCTTTCGACGAGCCCCAGCGCGCCGTCACCCCCGGCCAGTCCGCCGTCTTTTATCAAGGCGACGAAGTCCTCGGCGGCGGCTGGATCATCTAGCGAACGTTGAGCCTTCGAGCGTCCCCGCGTCTGAAAAATCGATTCATTCCCCACTCGCCCTCCCTCGCGCTATACTGGCGCGGCACTTGAACTTTGGAGATTTTTTGATGACCGGGAAAACGTTTGCCAGCTTCGCAGCCTCCGCCGCCCTCGCCCTCGCCGCCTCACTCGCCCCCACATTCGCTTCAGCCCAGGCTCCCGCCGCCCACCTCATCATCCAGGCAGACCAACCCGTCCACGCCGTGAGCCCCACTCTCTACGGCCTGATGACCGAGGAAATCAACTACTCCTACGACGGCGGCCTCTACGCAGAAATGGTCCGCAACCGCAACATGCTGGGCGATTGGAGCGGCATCAATTACTGGTACCTCGTCGAAGACGGCAACGCCTCCGCCAAAATGGGCGAAGACCGCACCGCTGGTCCCAGCAAGGCGCGCCCCAACAGCCTCCGCCTCGACGTTCAGCAGGCGGACGCGCATAATCCCGCCGGCGTGCTAAATCAGGGCTGGTGGGGCATGGCCCTTCATGCTGACGCCACTTACCACGGCTCCTTTTATGCCAAAGCCTCTTCCGCCGGTCTCGGACCCGTCACCGTCAGCCTCGTCGGCGATGATTCCGGCAAAACTCTCGCCTCGGCCACCGTCTCCCGCGTCGGCGCGTCCTGGCAGCAGTTCCGCTTCACACTCAAAACCGGCGCAATCGCCGCCTCCTCCAACAACCATCTTGTCCTCACCGTCGCGCATCCCGGCGCGCTCTGGCTTAGCCTCGTCTCCCTTTTCCCGCCCACCTATAACGGCACGCCCAACGGCAACCGCATCGACATCATGGAAAAGCTCGCCGCCATGCATCCCAGGTTCCTGCGCTTTCCCGGCGGCAATTACCTTGAGGGCAACCACATCAGCGAGCGCTTCCCGTGGAAGAAGACCCTCGGCCCGCTCGTCGACCGCCCCGGCCACCCCAGCCCCTGGCATTACATGTCCACGGACGGCATGGGCCTGCTGGAATTCCTCGAGTGGTGCCAGGACCTCCACATGCAGCCCGTCCTTGCCGTTTACGCCGGCTACTCGCTTGAGCAGGAGCACGTCGCGCCCGGCCCTGCTCTCGAGCCTTACGTCGAGGACGCCCTCGACGAAATCCAGTACGTCACTGGCGCGACGGACACCCAATGGGGTGCCGAGCGCGCAAAGGACGGCCACCCCGCTCCCTTCAAACTCACTTACGTTGAAATCGGCAACGAGGACGGCTTCGACCGCTCCGGCAGCTACGAGGGCCGCTACGAGCAGTTTTACAAGGCCATCAAGGCAAAATACCCCGGCCTGCAGCTCATCGCCACCGCGCCCCTCAAGAGCTTCCGCCCGGACGTGCTCGACGAGCACTTCTACGTCCGTCCCACCACCAACTTTCACGACGCAACGCACTACGACAAAACGGATCGCAACGGCCCCAAAATCTTTGTCGGAGAGTGGGCCACGCGCGAAGGCGCGCCCACGCCCAACATGGGCGGAGCGCTGGGCGACGCAGCCTGGATGACCGGCCTCGAGCGCAACAGCGACATCATCATCATGGCCAGCTATGCGCCGCTCTTCGTCAACGTCGATCCCGGCGGCATGCAGTGGGAGACCGACCTCATCGGCTACAACGCGCTCTCGAGTTACGGCTCGCCCAGCTACTACGCGCAGGTCATGTTCGCTGGCTACCTTGGCGACCACACGCTCTCGGCGTCGCTCACCGGCGCCGGACAGAGATTCTTTTACTCCGTCACCCGCAGCGCCGCCAAAAAACAGATCTATCTCAAGCTCGTCAACGCGGCTTCCACGCCTCAGCTCGTCGATATTGACCTGAAGGGCGCGGGCATTGGCCCTACAGCGAAGCTCGTCACACTGAGCGCAAAAGATACGCAGGCCACCAACTCCATCAACGACCCGCGCTTCCTCGTGCCCATCGACTCAACCGTCTCCGACGCCGGCGGACATCTCCGCCACCACATGCCCGGTTACTCCATTCAGGTGCTCGTCTTCCAGGAGAAATAAAGATGGAGTAGTAAGGAAGGAAAAGTAGAGAAGGAAAGGTAGGACTGGAAGGGCAGGCCCGCGTCGCCCCTCGCCCAAAGGCATTCGTCTAAACGAACATATCCTTATCCGCGGCCGAGTGCGTTTCCGCGGGATGCGGTCGCGGCGCCGGCGCGCGCAGCGCGCCCACTACCGCCTTCACGGATGCGGCCAGCGCCGAAATCTGCCGCAGCGGCGCATGAATCACTTCCGTCACCACCTGCGTCGCGCGGTCCGCCGTGTCCAGCACGCCCGTACACATCGAGTCCAGCCGGCTCGTCTGTCGCCGCACCCGCTCCATAATCTCCGTCGCCGATGTCTGTAGCTCTGCGCTTTGCGCGCGAAGCTCATGCGCCAGTTCCGCCAGATCCGTCGCCACCGACTCCAATTGCGGGCCCACCTTGTCCAGGAACTCCTTGGTCCGCGAAAGCACCGGCGTCACCGTCCCGCGAAGCTCCTCCATCTGCTGCTGCATTGCCTTTGCGCTCTTGCGCACCGACAGAAACAGCGCCAGCAGCACCAGCGCTTGCAGCAGCACCGCAGCGCCCGTCGCAGCCACAAAAATCAGCAACAGCGTTTCCTGGTTCAGGTTGGACATGGACACGTTCTCCCCCTGCTCATCCCCCGCTCACCCGCCGCTCATTTGTGAGCCGTGCATTCGGCCGCCCTCGGTGCCGCAGCCGGAAATGAAATCCCCACACGCAACCGCTACGGAGCGCAACATGCGCTCCGCCTCGCCGCTTCGGCGATTATCGCCTATTCCCGCACTGCTATTCTTCCGTCACCGTCGCCGTTGCGGATGCACCGCGGTAGGCATCTTTGCCAGCTTCCACCGCTGCGGCCACGCGGCTTGACTGGTCGGTCACCAGGCTTTTACCGCGCTCCACAAACTCTCCCCATTGCGCTCGGCCGCGATCCACCACGTCCCGGCCACGGTCCACATACTCGCCCATCTGCTCCTTGCCCTTGTCCACAAGGTGCCCCACGTGCTCGGCGGCCTGCCGCGACCGCGTCCGTAGATACTCCGTGCCTTCGCGCGCTCCCTGGGCAAGGTCCTCTCTCGTCTCGCGTCCGCTCTTGGGCGCATAAAGAATGCCTACGAGTGCGCCAACGCCTAAACCGGCTAGAAACCACGCCAGACCCTGTGTCTTGTTATCGTCTGCCATCGGACCAATCTCCTTTGCTTTATCTCTTCAGGAAAATCTCATCATTCCACATACTATGGTACGCCGCAATGCCGCGACCTGCACCTCTGCCTTGCCGCTCGGCCCGCCACCCGGGCGCCGGCGCCGGGCTTTCGCAGGGCTTTCCGCTTCAAGGTTCCATTCTTCAGGATGCTGCGCCTCAGCCGCGTTGCATCCGACGCGCCTTTGCGGCTTCTCCTTCCATATTCTGTTACGCAGTCGCGCTCCGCTCAGTTCTGTTCAACAAGCCTCGGTCCGGGGCGGCCCTCCACGCATCCGGTGCGAACATCCGGTTGCGGGGCTTCGCTTAATCCGCGATCAAGCTCCGCGCAATCGTGTCCAGCATTCCGTTCAGGAACTGAATCGACTCCGGCGCCGAAAACCGCCGCGCAATCTCAAGCGCCTCGTTGATCACGATCGGAAACGGCGTCGACTTGTAACCGATCATCTCACCCACCGCCATGCGCAGCAGGTTCCGGTCCACCGCCGGCATCCGTTCCAGCCGCCAGTGCTTGCTGTTGGCCGCAATCAGCCCGTCAATCTGCTCCCGGTGCGTGGTCGCCACGCGAAACAGGTCTTCCGCAAATCCCTGCACCTCCGGCCCCACCGCATCGCCTGACCGCCAGAACGTCGCCTGCACTTCCTCCGGCGTCTGCCGCCCCACGTCGGCCTGGAACAGCATCTGCATCGCCAGCTCGCGCGACTTCCGCCGCGTCGCCGCCGTCAAGCCCCGCCGCCTTTCAGCTTCCGCCGCAGGCTCACCATTTCAATCGCCGCCAGCGCCGCCTCAAATCCCTTGTTCCCGGCCTTGATGCCCGCGCGATTCAGCGCCTGCTCCAGCGTCTCGCAGGTCAGCACGCCAAAACTGTGCGGAACGCCCGTCTCCTGCTGCGACTGCCCGATGCCACGCGTCACTTCGTTGTAAATCGCCTCATAGTGCGCCGTCTCGCCGCGCAGCAGGCAGCCCAGCGTGATCACCGCATCCACTTTGCCCGCCTCGGCCAGCGTCCGCGCCGCCGCCGGAATCTCCCACGCGCCCGGCACCCGCACCACTTCAACATCGCCGCGCGCCGCGCCGCTGCGCACCAGCGCGTCCAGCGCGCCCTCCAGAAGCCGGTCCGTAATCACCGCGTTCCAACGCGCCACTACAATCGCAAACCGCATCCCCGCCGCCGAAAGATCGCCCTCCACCGCCACCGGCTTGCCGCGCATTGGGTCCGTCCACGCCCAAAAGCAGTACGCAAAACCCGGCTCAGGCTCCACGGTAAACATCCGAGATTTCCAATCCGTTTCTTCAATCGCGCCCAGCCGCGCCACAGCCTCGTCGCCGCCCTGCGCGCGCAGCCACGCCGCCGCCGTCTGATGCGCCGCATCCAGGCTTGTCACTTCCACCATCACATCCGTCGCGGCCGGAAATGCACCCTCAATAATCTCCAGGTTGCCCAGCGGAGCCAGGAACGCCGCACCGCGACTCTCCTCGTCCTTCCACTCCTTGCCCTGCGCAAATCCCATCGCCCTGAAAAAGCTCGCAAGGCAGTCAAATGCCGCCGTGCTTCCCGCCGGACGAAGGATGGAAACCCCTTTGATCATGCTCTGATTCTAACGGGTCCGCCCCGCCTCTTCGCGCCCTCGGCCCGCGCCCCTTCACTCCGATGCGCAGCCCGCAAAAAAGGGCCGGCGCTCGGCCGGCCCTGGTCTCTTTGCGCCTGCTCGGCGCCGTTTGCGTCGCCGTTTACGTCCCGCTCTTACGTTGTGGACCGAGGCTTCACGGTAATCACCGTTACCGGAACCGTGCTGTCCGTCCCCGTGTAGGCGCAACCGGGGTCCAATCCGCCGGCTGAAATCGGCGTGCATGCCGGCAGATTCGGGCTCACCTGCTGCGTATCCGTGAGCGTCTGCACGTCGATGTAGTGCACCATGTTGTCGCCCGTCGTGGACACGAAGAACAGCTTGTCGTCCGGACTGAACGCGCCCGCCACCGGCGCCATAATCGACGAACTGCCGGTCAGCGAAACATACCCCGGCGTACCCGCGGCGCCGCCCGTTCCCGGAATGTAGTAGGGCAGAGTCGCGCCCGTCGTCGTTCCGTTGTAAGTCAAAAACGCCAGGTTCGACGCCGGAGAAACCACCATCTGGTTCAGGCTCGTCGCGTTCACGTTCACCGGCAGCTGGTTCACCGTGTGCGGAATCGTCAGTGGCGAAAGGTTCCCGCTCGAGTCCGCCGCCGGACAAGCGCCCACGGGAATCGTCACGCCGATGTCGGAAAGCAGCACGCCGCCGCCGCTCATCGCCGCGCCCAGAATGTGTTGCCCGTCGTTGGTCGCGCCCAGCACATCCGTCAGCACCGGCACGCTGTCGCCTTGCGGATAGAACGACATCCTTGCGTAGCTGCCCACCGTTCCCTGCGGGCACCAGGTATGCGCCACTGTCGGGTTTCCGCTCTCATACGAGCCCACGCCCGGCACCGTGATGGCCACATCGCGAGGCGTCTCGCCTGCCGTCCACGTGCCCGGCGAAGCCGGCAGCGGATACGTGTTCCACCCGGTGTTCGCGTTGTATACATACAGCGTGTCCGTGTGTCCCGGCCCCGCCGAGGCGCTGTCGGTCACATAAAGCGTCCTCGAGTCCGGCGTCCACTCCGCTGAGGTGGCCATGCCGCCGAAGCTTGAAGTCACACCTCCCGCTGTGCTGTAAATGTACAGCACCTGCCGAACCTGGTCGTTGATCAGCACAAGTTCGTTGTTTGGCGAGACGTTCAGCACCACGCCCGGCACCGTCGTGTCCTGCTTGGACAGCGAGTTTGAGGCCGTGCCGTAAATCATCAGCTCGCGCGCGGAGCCGAAATAGAGGCTGAGTCCATTCCTGTCCATCACCATCGAGTTGGGAACATAGGGCAGCCGAACCGTTGAACCCAACGTCCCGCTCAGCAGTTCCACCGGCACAAAGTACTGCGATTTGCCCGGCGCACCGAACCACATATACGCGCTCGCCGTTCCCGGCGTCGTCAGGTTCACTGCGTTGCTGCTGATCGGCAGCCCTGTTCCGTAGCTTCCCACCTGGTTGATTGGCGAAGCGTTGCAGGTCGTCGGCTGGCAAATCGCATACACCGACGCCGCACCCGGATACGAGGCCGAAATCGCCCCGCCGCCGCTGGCCACAATGTCCACCTGATTGGTTGACTGGTAATCCAGCGACAGGCCCGTGATTGGGTTCCCATTCGTGTCCGTCACCTGGGTCACCAGGTTCTGCTGCACACCCTGGGTGACTGTGCCGCTCGTTGCTCCGTTCAGGGTCAGCGAAATCTTCTTCGGCGGGCAGGTCGAGAAGAACCCCGCCGAGGCTCCCGTGCCGGAAAGCTGCGCCGTAATCGCCGTCGTTCCCGGCAGGTTGGCCGTTATCTGGTTCGTCTCCGCGTTGATGGTCGCCACTGACGGCGTGCCCACGGTATACGCGAGTGTTCCGATGGACGATGTGCACTCCGGCACCGATGTCACGCCCGGCGCAAGCCCGTTCCTGCACGCATAATGCGTCACTGAGGACGGCGCGCAAAACTCATACTGCTGGCCGTTCGATCCCGAGTAGCATGCCTCGGAGTCCAGTTGCGCCACCGTGTTCTGCGAATAACATTGATTGGCCCCGGACAGCGCCAGCGAAATCGAGCTCACCTGCGCATGGACATACACCTCCACGGGATTGGACGTTACCGAGTTCGCCGACGCGGTCACATACGCCGTCGAATAGGGCAGCCCACTCGTCGTCGGCAACGGGTTCGGAACCTGGCAGATCGTATAATCCGCAATGCCGCCGCCCGAGTTCCGGTTCCACGTGCCCGCGCACATGCCTCCCGTCGGCGAAATGTCCACCAACTGATTGTTCGTCGTTCCGTAGCTGTACTTCGACACGCTCGCGCTGGTGCCCTTGCACGTCTTCGCCGACGGCGCGGACATCTGACGCGCCTGCCCGTATGCCAGCGAAATGCCCGTCGTCCGCGGCTCCAAGTCGATCGTATAAACGTCCGTATCCTTCAGCCCGTATCCCAGGCCGTTGCAGTAGTTGCCTGCCGGGTTCCGGAAGCACCCCGAAATCGATACTCCCGCCGGTACGGTCAAAAACAATAAACAGATAAGCGTCAAATACCGCCGCATGAATCCTCCCCGCACCGCCGGCCGAAGCCGCGGAACGGTCTCTTCCATCACTTCAATTCTTTTGGCTCGGAAAGCGAACCGCCGGCAGGCCCGCAACCCGCCGCCTGGCCTGCCTCGCGGCTGGGGCCATCGGCCACGGCTGATGCGCCCTTCCCTCGGGCCGGCTGACGAACCACGCTCTGTATGTCTCCAAGGAAAAGTGTATCAGGGCAGCCCCGGGCAACACCTCCGCGCCACGCCCGTTTCTCCTGTTTCTTTCCGATAGACTCCCGCCACGCCCGTTGGCGAGCAATCCCAGCCTCACTCGCCCTTCGCCGGCATGTACTTGTCAAACCACTCCACCGCACGCACCATCACGTCCCGCCGGTGTGCCGGGTTCACAAACCCGTGCCCCTCGTTCGGATACACCACCAGCTCCGCCGGCACATGTTCGTCCTTCAGCGCGTGCCAGAACTCCAACGACTGCGGCGCAGGGCACTCCCCGTCCCGGTCGCCCACCACCACCAGCGTGGGCGTATGCGCTCGCTTGATGTAGTTGATCGCCGAGCTCTTCGCATACACCGCCGGATCGTCATACACCGAGGCCCCAAAATACGGAATCATCCACTGGTCAATTGAATTTTCCCCGTAGTAGCTCAGCCAGTCTGACAATCCCGCCCCCGACACTGCCGCCCGGAACCGCCCCGTCTGCGTCACCGCAAACATCGTCATAAACCCGCCGTAGCTCCAGCCCGTAATCCCCACCCGAGCCGGGTCAATCGGATAGGTCTCCTCCATCTTCGTCACACCGGCCAGAATGTCCCGCAAATCCCCATACCCAAAGTCCTTCCGGTTGGCCTGCGCAAACGCCTCACCCTGCCCAAAGCTCCCCCGCGGGTTCGGCTGCAGCACAAAATACCCCACCGCCGAGAACGCCGCCGGACTTAACCCGCCTCCGCCGCCCCATCGCGGGCTCACCGCCGCCGCCGGGCCGCCATGCACCTCCACAATCAACGGATACTTCTTCGCCGGGTCGTACTCCTTGGGCAGAATCAGCCAGCCCTGCACGTGAAACCCCTCGTTCCGCCAGCTCACCGACACCGACTTGCCCCACGCCGGCGTCACGCCATCGTTCAAGTGCGTCAGTTGCGCCACATCGTGCATGGCCCCGTGTATCGCCCCGCCCATCTCCGCGTTCATCGTCCGCCGCGGCCTTGCCGCGTAAATCTCCGGCGCCCGGTCAAACGTGCTGCCGGAAAACACAAACAAGCTCCGGTCCGCTGTCGAGGAAAGGCTCATCCGCAGCCGCCCGTCGCCCACGCTCCCCGCAAATGTAAAAACCGGAGCCCCGAAGCTCACCGCGCCGCCCTGCACCGGGTCGCCCGCAATGTGGAACTTCGTCAGTTGCTCATCCCCACCCGCCAGCTCGCTCACAAAGAGGTTCTCGTTCCCGTCCCACTCCACCCACGCAGGAGAAGTCGGCCTGCCCGCCGTAATGTCCCGCGGCTGTCCGCCTTCCGCCGAAATCACCCACACATCCCCGCCCGTCGAGCCCTGGTCGCTCATCAGCCCGCCAACAAACGCAATCACCTTCCCGTCCGGCGACCACCGCGGCACCGCGATCTGCAACCCATGCAGCGGCCCGCTCACCGTCTTCGGGTCCAGAATCGCCTGCGGCAACGTCCAAACAGCGTCGCGCGTCTGCACCGATCCGGTAAACACGATGCGATCAACCAGCCTTTGCGTGTACAGCTTCGCCACCCACCAGTTGTTCTCTCCCGGTGGCTCGGCGGCGATATATGCCAGCCCCATCGAATCTGGCTTCCAGTCAAACTCGAACACGTGCAGATCCTTGGGCGTCACCTCCGACGCATTCGGTTCGGCTGCGTCCACGCGCGTCACCGCCACCCGCTGCACCTCGATGTTGTCCTCGCCAATCACCCCCGCCCATGGCTTCTCCGCCGCCAGCGCGCCAGAAGGCCGCGACGCCCCCTCCACATAAAGGAATGCAATCTGCTTCCCGTCCGGCGACCACGCCGGCGACTTCTCAAATCCCTTCAGCGCCGTCAGCCTCCGCGGCGCTTTTCCGTCCAGTTTTGACAGATACAAATCCTCCTGCCTATCCCCGCTCGCGCAATCGGAGAAAAACGCCAGCGCCTTCCCGTCCGGCTCCCACGCAATCTGGCCCTCTCTGCAATGTTGGCCAGCGCTCGTCCGCGCCGTCACGCGCGTGGTCTTTGTCAGGTCGTTCATCGGCGCAACAACAATCCCCGCGCCGCCGCGCCCGCCTTCGACCCACGCAATCCGGCTCCCGTCCGGACTCACCGCCACCTCGCCAATCCGCTCCCCGCGGTTCAGCCCCCGCAGAATCTCCCCCATGCGCTGCTGCTCGGCCTCTGACCCCGCCGCCTTCTGCGCCCACGCCGCCGCCGCGCCACACCCCAGCACACACACCGCGGCCCCCACGCACACTGCCGCACACGCCGCCCGACCTCTCATGCGCAATCTATGATTCAACATGTCCAAAATGGTATCAGCGGCTAGCCCACCTGTGCCGCGTCAAATCGCACCCGCCGCCGATCAGCCCGCCCGCATCCCCGGCTTCCACCCCAGCCAATCCAGAATCCACTGCCACGTCCCGTCCAGCGTCCGCACCGTCGGCGGCTCCGGCGCGCTCCCTTTTGGAATCGCGACAGACTTTCCGCCATACGACGCGGCCAGCTGCTTGAACGCCCGCCCCTGCTCCTTCACCCGCCCGTCGTTCGTCAGCAGCCCCAGGCTGTATTCCAGCGGATTGAACGCGAACTTCCTATCCACATCGTGGCTGTCCCAGTAGCTGAACCAGCTCACGCCCTCATCCACCGCCGCCGTCACCGCCTTCTCCAGCCACTTGGCCTGCCCACCCTCGTTCAATTCCTTGATGCACGTGTTGAATTCCCCGGCCCACACCGGCTTCCTTTGCGTGCCCGCATACGCGCGAATCAGCGCCGCCATCGCCGCCAGCAGCTTTACGCTCGGCGGGTCCATCGCCCCGCCGTACCTCATCGCCCCCGTCCAGAACGGATAGCAATGCATCACCGGCATCGCCTGCTCGCGCACCAGCGCCTGCGGCGAAAACGTCGTCTCTTCAAACCACGGCTGATGATCCACCCCGTTCACATGCAGATGCTCCGGCAGCGCCTCCCGCATCACCTTGAACATCCGCCGCATCCACGCGTCGCCCACCGTAGTCTTCGCCTGCCAGCACGTGTTGATCTCGTTCCCCATGTCGAAGCCGATCACATTCTCATGCGGCCGCAGCACGCGCCCCAGCTCGCGCACAAAAAGCGTCTGCGCCTCACCCATCGTCGCGTCTGTAAAGAACCCATCCGATTTTCTATTGAACGGCGGCAGAAAATACCAGCCGCTCAACTGCCCCGTGAACACCGTCACCAGCGCATCCAGCTTGCGCTCGCCCATCAGCGTCACCAGTTGCTCCAGCCGCTCCAGGTGCGCCCCGCTCACCCACTTCGGATTCGGCTGAAAAAACGGCCAGATCAGCATCACGCGCAAGTGGTCCGCGCCCAGCGCCGCAATCGCGTCCAGGTCCCGTGCAATCAGCCCCGCATCCCAGTCATTCCAGCAAAACCACCAGTTGTGCGACGGCGTGTAATTCACGCCAAACCGGTGCCGCATCACGTCCAACCGCGCCGGCAGCATGTTCTCCTCGCCCAGCGCCGCAGCTCCCGCACCCGCCGTCGCCAGTGCGCCAGCCGCAGCAGCCGTCTTCACAAATTCCCGCCGGTTCAATTCGCGCTCCCTCGCCGCTGACTTGCTAACTCGCTGACTTCGCCGCCTCATCAATCGCCAGCAGCCGCTCCAGCAGTGGCTTCAGCAGCTTCAAATCCAGCGCATTCGCCCCGTCCGACTTCGCATTCTTCGGGTCGTCGTGGACTTCCAAAAAAATCCCGTCCACGCCCGCCGCCACCGCCGCCCGCGCCAGCACCGGAATAAACTCCGGCTGTCCGCCGCTCACCCCATTTGCCGCCGAAGGCTGCTGCACGGAGTGCGTCCCGTCAAACACCACCGGAGCCATCCGCCGCATCACCGGCAGGCCCCGCATATCCACCACCAGCGTGTTGTACCCGAAACTCGCGCCGCGCTCGGTCAAAAACACCCGCTCATTCCCCGTCGACCGCACCTTTTCGACCGGGTGCTCTATATCCCACGGCGCTACAAACTGCCCCTTCTTGATGTTCACCGCGCGGCCCGTTTTTCCCGCGGCCACCAGCAGGTCCGTCTGCCGGCACAGGAACGCCGGAATCTGCAGCACGTCCACCGCCTCCGACGCCACTGCGCAGTGCCCCGGCTCGTGCACATCCGTCAGCACCGGCAGACCCGTATCCTTCGCCAGCCGCCCCAGAATCGCCACGCCCTCCTTCAGCCCCGGCCCGCGAAAACTCTTCACGCTCGTCCGGTTCGCCTTGTCGTAGCTGGCCTTGAAGATGTACGGCATGCCCAGGTCGCTGGTGATGCGCTGAATCGCCTCGGCCATGCGCCGCGCGTGCGCTTCCGACTCAATCACGCACGGCCCCGCAATCAGGAAAAGCCGGCCCTCGCCCACGCGCACCGGCCCGATCTCAAATGTTCCACTCACGCGTGCGATTCTATCGCGCCCGCCCCGTCCGCGCCGCACTCCTTCACCCATCTCTACGCACAAAGCAAAAGCAGAGCAGCCTTCGCCGCCCCGCTTCGCCTTCTCTCTGTCTCTACTTACGCCGAAACCTTGTGCTCCACCCTGGCCCGCGCCCACTCCCACAGCCCGCGTTCCAGCGCATGCAGCGGCGTCGGCCCCGGCAGGTCTTCCTGCGGCGCAACCAGCCCCTTCTCCGCCAGCCGCTGGCAAAACTCCACATACTCGGCGTAGAACTCCACGTCCTTCCGCGCATGTCCCAGCGCCTCCAGCGTTCGGTAATCCAGCACGCTATAGCGCTCCGGCGCAATCGTCGCCAAAATCGTCGATGCAATCGCCAAATCCACGCCGCGCAGCTCCGTCAGCGATTCGACCGCCTTGCGCACGCTCGTCTCCGGCGCGGCCGCCACCCGCAGCGCTTCGCGAATCTTCGCCTGGCTGTTCCCGATCAGGTAATACACCACCCGCTCGGACTTCCACCGCACTATCGCCTCCAGGTTGGCCAGCGAGTACTCCCCGGCCCGAATCGACGCGCCGGCCGCATACGCCTCGGCCTCAAGCTGGTGCTCCCGCTCGCCCTGGTTCTGCCAGCACCGCCCGGCCAGCTTTTCCAGGTCGTTCTCTTCCGGTTGCAATTCAAAATGAGCCATATCGGATGAGTCCTCCATCAATCAAAACGAAGCCAACAATAGGCCCACTGAAAAACACTTGTCAACTTCCGCGGCTGCCACAAAGGTGCCATCGCAGGCAACTCCGGCTCACGCCTCCGGCCCGCTTCCCACCTATGCCCTTTACTCAATCTATTTACTGGATAATCTGTTTACTGAATCACCTGCGCCGCCGGCGTCCGCTCCACCGCTTTGCGCTCCACGCGGTTCTTGTAGCTCGCCGCCACAAACTCCCGGAACAGCGGATGCGGCTCCAAGGGCTTCGACTTGAACTCCGGATGGAACTGGCAGCCCAGAAAATACGGATGCCCCGGCAGCTCCACAATCTCCACATAGGTCGCGTCCGGCGTCGACCCGCTGATCTGCAGTCCTCCGCCCGTCAGCAGCGCCTCATACTCCCGGTTGAACTCATACCGGTGCCGGTGCCGCTCGCTGATCTCCGTCTGCCCGTACACTCGTTGTGCCAGCGTGCCCTCCTGCAAAATGCACGTCCAGGCGCCCAGCCGCATCGTCCCGCCCATCTCTTCCACGCCCAGCAGTTCGCGCAGCTTGTAAATCACACGGTGCGGCGTTGCCGGGTCAAACTCGCTTGAGTTCGCCTCTTTCAGCCCGCACACATTGCGCGCAAACTCGATGCATGCCGTCTGCATCCCCAGGCAAATTCCAAAGTAGGGCACCTGCTTCTCGCGCGCATACCGGATTGCATTCAGCATCCCCTCAATACCGCGCTTGCCGAACCCTCCCGGCACCAGAATCCCGTCGAACCCCTCCAGTTGCGTCTCGTAGCTGCGGTCCTCGGGAGAACTTCCTTCCAGTCCCTCCGCCTCAATCCAGGTCACTGTCAACTTCAGGTTATGCGCCACCGCCCCGTGCGTCAGCGCTTCCTTCAGCGATTTATAGCTGTCCTCGTACTCCACATACTTGCCCACAATCGCAATCGAAACCTCGTCCTTCGGGTGATGCACCCGCTGCACCAGGTCCTTCCACCGGCTCAGGTCCGCCTCCGGCGCTTCAATGTGCAGATACTTCAAAATCAACGCGTCCACACCCTCGTTGGCAAAACCCAGCGGCACTTCGTAAATGGACGGCACCGTCGTCGCGCCCACCACCGCCCGCTCCTCCACGTTGCAGAACGCCGCAATCTTCTGCTTGATCTCCCGGCTCAGTGGCCGGTCGCTGCGGCACAACAGAATGTCCGCCTGAATCCCAATCCCCAGCAGTTCCTTCACCGAGTGCTGCGTCGGCTTGGTCTTCAGCTCCTGCGCCGCCGCAATCCACGGCACCAGCGTCAGGTGCACAAACAGCGTGTTCTCCCGCCCCAGCTCCTGCCGCATCTGCCTTATCGCTTCCAGAAACGGCAGCGACTCAATATCGCCCACCGTCCCGCCAATCTCCACAATCGTCACGTCCGCGCCGTTGGCTGAAACCTTCCGCATCGCGTTCTTGATCTCGTTCGTCACATGCGGAATCACCTGCACCGTCTTGCCCAGGTAGTCGCCCCGCCGCTCCTTCAAAATAATCTGCTCGTAGATCCGCCCCGTCGTCAGATTGTTGTCCCGCGAAAGCGGCGCATGCGTGAACCGCTCATAGTGCCCCAGGTCCAGGTCCGTCTCCGCCCCGTCGTCGGTCACAAACACCTCGCCGTGCTGGAATGGCGACATCGTCCCCGGGTCCACATTCAAATACGGGTCGAACTTCATCAGGTTCACCCGCAATCCGCGGCTCTCCAGCAGGCAGCCAATCGACGCCGCCGCCAGACCCTTCCCTAAACTGGACACAACTCCGCCCGTCACAAAGACATACTTTGCCGACATCTGTGCAACCTCAATTTGAAATGTGTGCGTTTGGCGTACCGGATGGGCACAATCAAGTATGGCAGAACTTCCGCCCGCCCTTCCACACAATTTCTCGCGCCCCGTGCACCCTCCGACCCCAAACCGTCACCACCCCACTCATCCCATTCTCTTTCAACCACTTAAATCCACACCGTCGGCGCCGCTTCCGGCGCTCCACCGGCCCCCGTTGCTTCACACTCATGTGGAAATCAATACCCGATTTCCCTGCGCGGCGACGCCACCAATTCAAACTTCAACTCGAACAGAGATGTCATCCTGAGCGGAGCACGCACTCCCCACACTCCCTGTCATCCTGAGCGACCGAAGCGCTAGCGAAGGGAGTCGAAGGACCTGCATTTGCTCTTCACGCCTTCGTGGATTGTCCTTCCTCCCAGTCCATTCGAATCTGCGCTACCATGCCAACAACACTTTTGGGCCACCCGACCGTCCAACCGGAGACTCCCATGCGGAAAAACCTTACCCTCCCCGCCCTCGCACTCCTCGCCGCCGCGCTCCTGCCATGTGCACCGCGTCACGCATCTGCGCAATCGCCGGCCTCGCCTTACCCATCCATGGCGTCTCTGTCGCAATACCTCATGCCGGACACAAACGCCGAGATTGCCTTGGCCCGCAGCGCAGCTCCACCCTCCATCGCGGGCCACGCGACGGTGATGGTCCTCGGCGCACACGGCTACTCCACCGCCGTCAAAGGCGCCAACGGCTTTCTCTGCATCGTCGAGCGCTCCTGGGGAGCTGCCACCGATTTTCCTGAGTTCTGGAATCCGCACATGCGCGCTCCCATCTGCTTCAACGCCGCGGCCGCGCGCTCCTTCGCACCCATCTATCTCTTCAAGACCCGGCTCGTCCTCGCCGGAAAATCGAAATCCCAGATCGCCCGCGCCGTGGCCGCGGCCTTCGCCTCAGGCCATCTGCCCGCGCTTGAGCCCGGTTCCATGTGCTACATGATGTCCCGCCAGCAGTACCTCAACGACGAGGGCAAAAGCTGGCATTCCCATCTCATGTTCTTCGTCCATGGCAACGTGGCCCCAAGCTGGGGCGCAGACCTGCCCGGCTCGCCCATCATCTCCGCCAACGACCCCGAGGAGCGGGTGACCATCTTCATGGTCCTGGTCAGGAAGTGGTCTGACGGCACGCCCGCCCCGCCAACTCGCTGACTCGCTGACCACCCCGCCCCGTCCAATATTTCTGCGTCAGTTTTGCCGATTAATTCCCCAATTCCGTCACACTGGAAATAGAAAGGCTCTTAGCCCAGCAAAGCCATGGGCTGACAACAGTCTACTGACAACCGACCAATGGCCCGGGGCG
>JBAUEO010000047.1:0-11002 GCA_049678625.1 Occallatibacter sp.
AGCGTAGGGAGTCGAAAGCCTGCCCTGAGCGAAGCCGAAGGGGACCTGCATTTGCTCTTCGCAATCCCCACTCATTTTGTCATCCTGAGCGACCGCAGGGAGTCGAAGGACCTGTATTTGCTCTTCGCACTCCCCACCCACCCTCTCAACCGCGCTCTGTAACAGAGCACGACTTCAGTTGTGCCGAAAGTGTTGCAAAATCAAAGGGGTTTTAACCCCTGTAAGTCGCCGTTGTCCCGAAAGCGCACTTATGAAACACGCTCTTGCGAAATTGCAGAGTCCGCTTCGTATCAGTCGGCCAAACGCATCCCAGTATAGGAGCCCCGGCGCGGGAACCGAAATCGCCCTCACCCGGAGGTAACCGCAACTTCGCCCCAGGAATCGCGTCTGTTATGGACTAGAAGGCCCTTGCGCGCGCAAGATTCAAGATTTAGGGTCAATCACCTCTCGATTGGGTAGCCGCCGATGAAGCTTCTTCAGGGACCGATTGCCGCCTTGCTATGCGCGAGTATGCTCGGTCTGGGTCCGGCGTGCCCTGCCGGCTTCGCCCAGTCGCAGCCGGAGACAGCGCCCTCCGCCAATGCGCACGCGCGCTGGCAATACACTTCCATTCAGCTCCAGGGCGATGCGCGCATCCTCCACGCCCTCAATCGCTTCACCTTCGGGCCCCACCCCGGCGACCTCCAGGCCGTTCGCTCGATGGGACTCGACAAATGGTTTGACCAGCAGTTGCATCCCCAGCACCTCGACCAGACCGTATTGAACGCACGCCTTGCCGAGTATCCGGCGATGCATTGGAGCACGCAGGATCTGATCTACTACCTGCCCAGCAACTCCGTGCTGCGCGCGGCCATGAACGGCCGCATACCCATCCCCGACTACGGAGTTCTGAACTCGATTTATCAGAACCAGATTAGCCGCATTCGCGAGCGCCAGCAGGCGCGCAAGCAGAAGCAGGCCGACGCGCAAGCCGTGCCCGACGCAAAGCCCGCACCAGGCACGATGCACGGCGCGGCCGAGGCCGATCCGTCCATGGCAATGGAGCAGGCCGAGAGCCCCACGCCCATGAACAAGGCGGTCTTCCCCGACTCGGGCCCGGCCGACCACGCCAATGCCATGAACAACACCAACTCCATGGGAATGCCCGCCCGGCCCGGCGCATCCGGCCCTCCGGCTCGGCCGGCATTCGACGCGCCTCTCTTCCGCTCCATTGCCGCGCTTGAGCCCCAGCAGCGGCTCGCCCAGTTGGCCGCCATGCATCAGCCCCAGCTCGACTCTTTTTTGCACTCGCTCAAGCCCCGCCAGCGCGACCTGCTCGTCCAGAATATGAACCCCGGCCAGCGCGAACAGGTGGCCGCGCTCCAAGGACCCGAACGGCTGGTGGCCGAGGAGCTCCTCGCCGAGCGCCTCACCCGCGATCTCTACTCCAGCGCGCAGTTGCAGGAGGTGATGACCGATTTCTGGCTCAACCACTTCAACATTTATCTGCGCAAGAACGAACTGATGCCCTACTACCTCGTCAGCTACGCGCGCGACACCATCCGGCCGCACGCTCTGGGCAAATTTGAAGACCTGCTCGAATCCGTCGCGCACAGCCCTGCCATGCTCATCTATCTCGACAATGCCAGCAGCATCGGCCCGGACTCGCGCGCGGCCGAGCGCGCGGATAGCGCGGCCTTCCGCAGGCCCGGCGCGAAGCGCAAGGCGCCCGAGGGGCTGAATGAAAACTACGGCCGTGAGCTGATGGAGCTGCACACCGTGGGCGTGAACGGCGGCTATACGCAAAAGGACGTGATCCAGGCCGCGCGCATCCTTACCGGATGGACTGTGGAGCGGCCCCTGCGTGGCGGCGGATTCACCTTCAACGGCAATCGCCACCAGCCCGGCACGGAAAAGGTAATGGACAAGAAATTCAAGGACTACGGCGAGAAACAGGGCATCGACCTGCTCCACTTCCTGGCCACGTGTCCCGCCACCGCGCAATTCCTCAGCCGCGAACTGGCCCAGCGCTTCGTCAGCGACAACCCGCCCCAGGCGCTGGTCGATCGCATGGCCCACACGTATCTTTCAAGCGGCGGCGACATCTCCGCCGTGCTCAAAACCCTCTTCCGCTCGCCCGAATTCTGGGCTGCCGGCGAAGACAACGCCAAGGTCAAGACGCCGCTCGAATTCGTCGTCTCCGCCGTGCGCTCGAGCGGCGCCGACGTCCAGAATCTGCGCCCCCTGGCCAACGCGCTGCGCCAGATGGGCATGCCGCTTTACGGTTGCGTCCCGCCCACCGGCTACAGTTGGGACGAGTCCACCTGGGTCAGCACCGGCGCGCTTGTCGATCGCATGAATTTTGCCCTGGCCCTGGCCGCGAACCGCCTCCCCGGCATCACAACCGCATGGAGCCCCGTCGGCGATGCTGCCGCGGACGCCGCGAGCCCCAACCGAAGTCCCAGCACGCCCAGCCCGCAGTCCGAGGAAGCCCGCCTCCAGGCCGAGCTGCTGCCGGGCGGTGTTTCCGATTCCACGCGTCAGGCAGTGCTCGAAGAGTTTGAAAAACAGAGCGCGCAGCAGTCGCAGACTGCCCAGGCAGGCGGCGAAACAAGCACCGCACGACCCGGAGACCGCATGCGCAGGTTCACTACACAAGAACGGGAAGACCAGTTGATGGCGGGATTGCTGCTCGGCTCGCCGGAGTTCCAGCGCCGCTAAAAAAGGGAGGCCCCATGCACACCACTCGTCGCTTTCTTCTTCGCAACGGCGCATTTGCCCTCGCCGGTACCACGGCCATTCCCGGCTTTCTTGTCCGCAGTCTGATGGCGCAGGATGCGTCCACGCCACGCCGCCGCCTCGTTGTCATCTTCCAGCGCGGCGCCGCCGACGGCCTCAACATCGTGGTCCCTTATCGCGAGAAGAATTACTACTCCATGCGGCCCAGCATCGCCATTCCGCAAAATCAGGTCCTCGACCTCGACGGATTCTTCGGCCTCCATCCCTCGCTCGCCGGTTTCAAGCCGCTCTTTGACCAGGGCCATCTCGCCATCGTGCATGCCGCCGGCTCGCCTGACATGTCCCGCTCGCACTTTGACGCGCAGGATTACATGGAGTCCGGAACGCCCGGCTTGAAGAGCACCCGCGACGGCTGGCTCAACCGCGCTCTGCAGGCCGAAGACCAGCGACCCCTTCAAGACCCGCACACCGCCTTTCGCGCCGTCGCCGTCGGGCCGGATGTTCCCCTCACGCTGGCCGGAAAAGTTCCCGCCATCGCGCTCAACAACGTAAACAACTTTGCCGTGGGCGGCCGCGGACCCCGGCCGTCCGTTGCCGCCGACGCCTTTCAGGCCATGTATGCCGACAGCGGCGACCGCATCTTCCACTCCGCCGGCGACGAAACCTTTAGCGCCGTCAAGATGCTGCGCGCCGCCGATCCCGCGCAGTACGTGCCCGCACCCTGCGCCGAATATCCCAACTCCGATTTCGGCCGCAACATGCGCCAGATGGCCCAACTGCTCAAGGCCAACCTCGGCGTCGAGGCCGTCTTTACCGACGTGCAGGGATGGGACACGCACCACAGCCAGGGCGGCGTCGAAGGCCAGCTCTCCAACCGCCTCCGCGACTTTTCTGATTCCATCGCCGCCTTCTGGCGCGACATGGGCGACGGCGGAGAAAACGTCACCCTCGTCACCATGTCGGAGTTCGGCCGCACCGCGCGCGAGAACGGCACCGGCGGCACCGATCACGGCCACGCCAACGCCATGTTCGTCTTGGGCGGCGGCGTCAAAGGCGGCAAGGTCTACGGCCGCTGGCCCGGCCTCGACAACAGCCAGCTCAACCAGGGCCGCGACCTCGCGCTCACCACCGATTACCGCCAGGTGCTGGGCGAAATCGTCGAGAACTCCCTCGGCGCATCCAACCTCGGACTCGTCTTTCCCGGCGCGGAGCTTGCACCGAAAAGCTTCCTGCGCATCGTCTAGGAATTTGTTGAAGGACCCTTCGGACGATTGTTCTCGCCTGACGATTGTTCTCGCCTGGCGATTGTTCTCGCCTGGCGATTGCTTTTGCCTGACGACTGTTTTTGACTGGCGACTGTTTTTGACTGGCGACTGTTTTTGACTGGCGATTGTTCTTGAAGGGTACGGGCTTCAGCCCGTACATCGAAGCCCTTTGGATTGGGTGGGGCTTTAGCCCCAGAGGGAATGCACTCGGCCAATTGCGCGAAATCTCAACCATTTGTCAACAAGTTCCTTGCGAGCCCCCCGCGCTCGACCTGCTTTCTGCGCCGCCCATCGCAACTGCCCCCGCGCGCTGAGCCGCCGCGCCGGAACGGTACCATTAAGCATCGTGCCCGCTGCCTCCTCCCCCGGCTCCGCTCCGCCGCGCATCGCCATCCTGTTCGCCTTCGCCAGCGTCTATCTCTGCTGGGGAGCCACCTACACGGCAATGAGCATCGGCGTGCATCTGCTGCCCGCCACCGTCCTGGCTGGAACGCGCATGCTCATCGGCGCGGCCATCATGTTCGCCTTCTGCGCTTTCACGGGCAGAAGGCTCCTCTATCGCCCGCGCATCCTCCTCCGGCTGGCACTGCTCGGCGCGCTCATGCTTTTCGGCGGCAACCTCGGCCTGGTGTGGAGCGAGAAGTATCTGCCCAGCGGCCTCGCCGCGCTCATCGTCGCCGTGGTTCCGCTTTACGTCGCGTGCATTGAGATGCTGCTGCCCTCCGGCGAACGGCTCCGCGCCCGCGGACTCTTCGGCCTCGCGCTGGGTCTTCTCGCGCTTGCCGCACTGCTGTGGCCCAGCTTTCATCAGGCTGTGCGCACGCACGGGCACGGCCGGCCCATGCAGTTCGTCGCCGCGCTCGTCGTGCTTGGCGGCGCGCTCAGTTGGGCCGCCGGATCAGTGCTCTACCGCCACATGCGTCTGCCCGTGGACCCGCTCGTCGCTGCCGGTTGGGAGATGCTGGTCGCGGGCGTCGCCAACTGCTTCTTCGCCACGGCCACCGGTCAGTGGCCTCATGCAATCTGGAACGCGCAAAGCCTCGGCGCCGTCGGTTACCTGGTGCTCTTCGGCTCGCTCCTTGGCTTCACCTGCTACATCTGGCTCATTCACCACGTGCCCGTGGCCAAGGTGGCAACTTACGCCTATGTGAATCCCGTCGTCGCCGTGCTGCTGGGCGCGCTGGTGCTGCATGAGACGCTGCGGCACTCAGAATACGTGGGGATGGTCGCGGTGCTCTGCGCCGTCGCCCTCGTCACGTCTTCGCAGATGAAAAGCGGCCGCTCCGTCGCTGAAGTCGAAACCGTCCCGCTCGAACGCGAGGCCTGAGGCGCCCGCGCCCGCCCAATCACACCTGTCATCCTGACCGAAGCACACACTCCCCACACACACCTGTCATCCTGAGCGACCGAAGCGCTAGCGAAGGGAGTCGAAGGACCTGCATTTGCTCTTCGCGCTCCCCCGCCCACCCACCTCACTTTTCGACCGGGGCTTAGTAACAGGACATGACTTCGATGACCACAAAAAATCTAACTCCAACTGCGCTTTGTAACAGGGCACGACTTCAGTCGTGCCGAAACCTGCCGCCCTTGCCCACCCAATCAACCGTGTCATCCTGAGCGGAGCGCGCTTGGGGACCCGCGGTCGCGAAGCGAACGTGGGGTAAGCGGAGTCGAAGGACCTGCATTTGCTCTTCGCGCTCCCCCGCCCACCAAACTTTTCAACCCGCGCTTCGTAACAGCGCACGACTTCGATGACCACAAACAATCTAACTCCAACTGCGCTTTGTAACAGGGCACGACTTCAGTCGTGCCGCAACCGCCACAAAATCAAACCGGGCTTTAGCCCCTGCGGAATGCTTTTTCAGAATTCTCCCCGAAACCCGGCCCTTTTCGCAGCCGCTTCACCCCTTCGCCTTCCTGTACCGGCGAATCAAATTATTGGTCGATGAATCGTGGCTCAGCCCGGGCTCGGCCGCGTTCTCCAGCTCCGGAATAATCCGCTGCGCCAGCGCCTTGCCCAGCTCCACGCCCCACTGGTCAAACGAATTGATCTGCCACACCGTGCCCTGCGTAAACACCGCATGCTCATACAACGCCACCAGCGTTCCCAGCACATGCGGCGTCAGCCGCTCGGCCATAATCGTGTTCGACGGTCGGTTGCCCGCAAACACCCGATGCGGCACCAGCCACTCCGGCGTGCCCTCGGCCTTCACCTGCTCCGGCGTCTTGCCAAAGGCCAGCGCCTCGGTCTGCGCAAACACGTTGGCGATGAGTATGTCGTGGTGCTTGCCCAACGCATTCAGTGTGTGTGTGAAGGCGATAAAGTCGCACGGAATCAGGTTCGTGCCCTGGTGGATAAGCTGGTAGAACGAGTGCTGCCCGTTGGTCCCCGGCTCGCCCCAGTAAATCGGCCCGGTCGAGTACTTCACTTCCTTGCCCTTCAGCGTCACGGATTTCCCATTGCTCTCCATCGTCAGTTGCTGCAGATACGCGGGGAAGCGCTTCAGGTACTGCTCATAGGGCAGCACGGCAACCGTGTGCGCGTCGAAAAAATTGTTGTACCACAGGCCCAGCAGACCCATCAGCACCGGCAGATTGCGCTCAAACGGCGTGGAGCGGAAATGCTCGTCCATGGCGTGAAAGCCGGCCAGCATCTCGCCGAAATGCTCCGGCCCGATGGCCAGCATCGTCGAAAGCCCAATCGCCGAGTCCATCGAGTAGCGGCCGCCCACCCAGTCCCAGAAGCCGAACATGTTTGCCGTGTCGATGCCGAACTTCTCCACCTCCGCCGCGTTGGTTGAGACCGCCACAAAGTGCCGCGCGGTGGCCGCGTGATGGCCGCCCAGCCTGCCCTGCAGCCACGTCCGCGCCGAGTGCGCGTTGGTCATCGTCTCCAGCGTCGTAAATGTCTTCGACGAAACAATGAACAGCGTCTCCTCGGCGTCCAGGTCATGCACTGCTTCGGCAAAATCCGTGCCGTCCACATTCGACACAAAACGGAAAGTCATTGCGCGGTTGGAGTAGTGCCGCAGCGCCTCGTAGGCCATCACCGGGCCCAGGTCGGACCCGCCAATGCCGATGTTGATTACATTCTTGATGGGCTTGCCCGTGTATCCCTTCCACTCCCCGCTGCGCACCCGCTCGGCAAACGCCGTCATGCGGTCCAGCACCTCGTGCACCTGCGGCACCACGTCCTTGCGGTCCACGCGAATCACGGTTCCCTTCGGCGCGCGCAGGGCCACGTGCAGCACCGCCCGCTTTTCGGTCACATTGATCTTGTCGCCGCGGAACATCGCCTCCGTCCGCTCGCGCAGGCCGGACTCCTCGGCAAGCTGCAACAGCAGCCCGAGCGTTTCGTTCGTAATCCGGTTCTTCGAGTAATCCAGAAACAGCCCCGCGCCCTCGGCCGTCATTCGCTCGCCACGGCCCGCATCGGCGGCAAACAGCTCGCGCAGGTGCGTCGTCTTCATCTGCTTCGCGTGCGCCTGCAGCGCGCGCCACGCCTCGCGCCGCGCCAGCGGACGGACTCTGGAGGATTTGCTGCTCTTGGTTGCAGGGGTATTCATCGGCTCCACTCCTTGGTCGAATATTCAGCCGTCCATACGCTTTCGATGCCGCACGCGGGCCACAGGTTTTCACCGTCTGCATCATCGCACGCCGCTCCGCCCCCATGAAAATGCCCCGGCTCACCTTCGCTGCGATGTAAAGTAGACAGAAAGAATTACGCGAAACGAGACGCGTCCATGAGCGAGTCGGACTCGAACAAGGGCAGAAAAGAAACCCCGCGCCCGGGCGTTTACCGCTCGGTGAGCCTCAAGCAGTTGGCCGCTCATCTGGGGCTCAATCCGGCCACCGTCTCTGTCGTCCTCAATGACGTTCCCGGCCGCTCCATCCCGCAAACCACGCGCGACCGCATCAAGGCTGCCGCGCAGCAGCTCAATTACCAGCCCAGTCTGCTGGCGCGCTCCCTGCGCAATCGCCGCACCCTCACCATCGGCATCCTCGTTCCCGAACTCGGCGACGGCTATCACACGCGGGTCATGAGCGGCATCGGCGACCAGCTCATCATGGCCGGCTATTTCTACTTCACCGCCCACCATCGCCACAAGCCTAACCTCGTCGACGAGTACACCCGCATGTTCATCGGCCGCGGCGCGCAGGGCATCATCGCCATTGACACCCATCTCGAGCATCCCATCCCCGTACCCGTCGTCGCCGTCGCCGGCCATCGCCCCATTCAGGGCGTCACCAACGTCCTGCTTGACCATCGCCGTGCCGCCGAGCTCACCCTCCATCATCTCCACTCCCTCGGCCATCGCCACATCGCCTTCATGCACGGGCAAAGCTTCAGCTCGGACTCCGACGAGCGCTGGAAGGGCCTCGTCGCCGTGGCAAAAGAATTGGGCATCAAGATCCAACCCGAGCTCGTCGTCACCCTCGACCGCGACCTCACCACCCCCGAGCTCGGCTATCCGGTTGTGCAGCAGCTCATGGCCACCGGGCTGCCCTTCACGGCCATCGTCGCCTTCAATGACATTTCCGCCATGGGCGCCATCCGCGCCCTGCGCGACTTCAACCTCAGCATCCCCGGCGATCTCTCCGTCATCGGCTTTGACAACATCAAGGCCTCCGCCTACACCCTGCCGCGGCTCACCACCATCAGCCAGCCGCTGGCCGAAATCGGCCGCATCGCCACGCAAACCCTCCTCAACCGCCTCCACGGCACCACCTCCACGCACGGGGACATCACCGTGGAGCCCGAGCTCGTGGTGCGCGAGTCCACCGGCCCCGTCAAAGGGTGACCATCCCCCGGCAGGGCCGGAGGCTCTCCCGCGAGCTAGAAGAGCCCCAAGACGGGATCCTTTGAAGGGGCAGGGCTTCACAGGCCGCGGAAGAACTCATCTTGCGATGTTCTGTAAAAGGGCCCGGCTTCAGCCGTGCCGCGTCACGCCATCCCGCACACCGTGTCATCCTGAGCGACCGCAGGGAGTCGAAGGACCTGCATTTGCTTTTCGAAATCCCCACTCACCCTGTCATCCTGAGCGACCGAAGGGAGTCGAAGGACCTGCATTTGCTCCTCGCACTCCCCCACCCACCAAACTTTTCAACCGGCGCTTCGTAACAGGGCACCGCTTCAGTCGTGCCGAAACAACGCCGCTGCTTACCCCACCGTCACGCGAACTCCCGAGGCATGCGGCACGCGGACTGAAAAGCGGCCACGCTTCAACACAGCCGGCTCCGCATCCTGTGTAATGTGCGCCTCCCTGCTGTCGATTGCCGGCGCGCGCAGCGTTTCCACAAGCACGCTCCGGCCGGCGGCGCGTCCAAAGTCGATCTCCACTTCCACGTCCTTCGTCAGATCCTTGTTGAGCACGATGACCGACCGGCGGCCATCCGGAAACTCCGCCGCATAGGCCGTCGCATCCACGCCCGTGGCCTCGAACTGCGCCGTAAAATCCGCCTCAAACATCCTTCCGCCCGCAAGCGAGCCCGCAAACTTCAGCCCATAGCCCACCGGCTCCAGCATGTATGCGGCGCCGAAGGTCGCAATCGGCGTATAGAAAGGATGCGGGTGCGAGGCAATCTCCTCCGGCGGCGCGCCCTCTTCCCGCAGCATCCCGTCGCCGGGCAAAAAGCCGCCCACTGAGTTCGCCACGGACCTGCCCGTACCGCCGTGCAGGTTCACGCCCGAATAATTGTTGCTCGCCAGCAGCAGCGAGTAGTCCGCCGACCACAGCGCCGAGGCAAACACGTCTGACACGCCCGGCTTTCCGCCGCGATAGCACGTGTTGCCCTCCGTCATCCTCACTCGCGCATGCATCTGGTCCGCCGCGGCGCGCGCAATGTCGGCCGTATGCTGCACCTTCACCATCGTCGCCGGCTTCAGCAGATTGGGTATGTTCACCTCCGGATTCGTGGCCGGCCCGCTGAAATAGTAGTGATGCGTCAGCGTGGTCACGTTCGGCGGATTCTTGATCGATGGCCACGCCGCGGCAATCTCCGTCAGCCAGGAAACCCGCGAGGCCACATCCGGCATGCCGAAGCGCGCTCCGGGCACTTTGGCCGTGATGGCGCGCGCCATCGCCAGCCATTGGGCGATATAGGTCTTCGCCGTCCAGGTCTTGGGGTCGCGCAGATGGCTGCCGAAAAGATCCACCTCGTTGCCAATTTGGAAATACTGCAAGCGGTCGCCCAGCGCCTTGGCCGCAAACTCGGCCTCCGCCGCCGCGCGCTCAGGCGTGTTGTTGCCCATCCCAATGCCGTAAATGCATGTCCATCCGGTGGCGCGCAGAAAGCCGGCCAGGTTACGCACGGCCTCCGGCGTCACCGCATAAAACTGGTCCTTCGGCTGGCCCTTCACCTCGCGCGCATTGTGTCCCGTCGGCTGCGGCGTATCCGCCGTCGGCTTCCAGTAGCCATACTCGCTGGTGTTGCCGCCCAGGCGCAGCACGCCGCGCGACGAGAGCCCCCGAAACTCGCGAATCAGTCCCACATTCTGCGCGGAAAAGAACGCAGGTTCCACAAGCTGCTGCACTTCATAGGAGAGCCCCACGAAATCCAGCGGCATCTCCGAGCCCGTGGCTTTGGCGGGAATGCGAAGAGTAAGTGTAGACGGCTCGGCGGCGCGAAGGCGCGTCGCCGCAGCCGCCAGCGCTGCGGTCGAAAGAAATCTGCGTCGGGTAATCATGAGTCCTCTTTGAGTGTGTTTCAGCAATTTGTTTTGAAAGGGCGCCGCTTCACAGACTGCGGAAAAACCCATTTTGCCCGTGTCATCTAACAGTGCACGGCTTCACAGGCTGCTCAAAAACTCATCTTGCCTTTGTCTTGTAACAGGGCACGACTTCAGTCGTGCCGAACCTGCCGCCTGTGCCCACCCTACCAACCCTGTCATCCTGAGCGACCGAAGCGCAAGCGTAGGGAGTCGAAGGACCTGCATTTGCTTTTCGCAATCCCCACTCACCTTGTCATCCTGAGCGACCGAAGCGCAAGCGTAGGGAGTCGAAAGCCTGCCCTGAGCG
>JBAUEO010000048.1:0-34590 GCA_049678625.1 Occallatibacter sp.
ACATTGTACGGCAAATCCATCAAAATGTTGGGATTTTTCGCTATGGCTGGACGTGAGTGGACGCGGTGGATTTCATTTTGGTGGCGGAGGGCAGGATCGAACTGCCGACCTTGGTGTTATGAATCCCACGCTCTAACCATCTGAGCTACTCCGCCTTGGGGAGGGGGCCGCAAGCGGCGCACCTTTTTGATGATACGGGGGGTTGGATTTGGGGTCAATCGACCGCGGGGACGCTGCCAAGATGGAAGCCGGCTGCGGGCTCCTGTAGACTCCGTTGCATGCACGGATTGCGGATTGCCGGGGTGATTCCGGCGCGGCTGGGTTCCACGCGGCTCAGCCGAAAAGTGCTGCGCGAGATTGCCGGGCGGCCCATGGTCGAATGGGTGTGGCGCGCGGGCGCGGCCAGCGGGCTGATGGACCCCGTGGTGGTGGCGACGGACGCCGACGAGGTGGAGGCGGCCTGCCGCCGGCGGGGCATTCCCGTGGTGCGAACATCGCCCCAGTGCGCCAGCGGCTCTGACCGCGTGCGCGAGGCGGCGCAGTCGATCGAGGCCGACATTTACGTGAACATTCAGGGCGATGAGCCGACGCTCACGGGCGAGTTCTTCGCTCCCCTCCTGACCTTGTTTGACCGTCCGGAGGTGGAGGTTGCCACACTGGCCGTCCCTTGCCCGCCCACGGACATCGCAAACCCCAGCGCGGTGAAAGTCGTCACGGCGCGCGACGGCCGGGCGCTCTACTTTTCGCGCGCAACCATTCCCTTTGATCGCGATGGTGCGGGCTTTTCCGGGTATCGCAAGCACCTGGGAATCTATGCCTACCGTAAATCTGCGCTGCAACGCTTCGGGGAGCTGGAGCCCTCAGTGCTGGAGGTGACGGAAAGGCTGGAACAACTGCGGCTGCTCGAAAACGGCGTCGCGATTTACGTGGCAGAGGCGCCAAGCGACACAATTGGCGTGGACACGGAAGAAGATTTGGCGCGGGCGGAGGCGGTGCTGCGCCAACGTGCGGAGGAAAGTGTGCGCTAGCAGGCAAAAAACCGAATTGCGCGCAAGATTCGGAGTGCGTGGCGCTCGCTCTCGCGCGAAGATGGCAGCATGAACACGAATATTGCAGTGGCATCGAGTGAATTGAAGAAGACCACCATCGATCCCGAAACAGCATGGACGCACCTGCTGCGCCGTGATGCGACGGCGCAATTCTATTACGCTGTCACCACAACGGGAGTCTTTTGCCGCGTGGGTTGCGCCAGCCGGCGCCCCCGGCGGCAGAATGTGCGGTTCTTTGGGACGGCGGAAGGGGCGCAGGCGGCCGGCTTCAGGCCCTGCCGGCGCTGCATGCCGCTTTCTGCGCCGAGCGACCCAATGGCGCAGGTGCGGGCGCATCTTGAGCGCCATGCGGACCGGACTGTTTCTTTGAGCGAGCTGGCCGGCGTCACAGGCTTGAGCGCTTTTACTGTGCAGCGGAACTTCAAGAAGGCGATGGGCGTGAGTCCGTTGGATTATCAGCGCGGGCTGCGCGCGGGACGGCTGCGCGGCGTGCTCCGGCAGGGGGGCCGCGTGACGGGTGCAATCTACGAGGCGGGCTTCGGCTCGGCCAGCCGTGCCCATGAGGGCGCGGCGCTGGGCATGACCCTGTCGCGGTTTGCCCTGGGCGGAAAAGGGGAGCGGATTCGCTTTACGACGGCCCGGACCCCCTTCGGCTGGATGGTGGTGGGCGCGACCGGACGCGGGCTCTGCTGGCTGGCGCTGGGCGGAACTTCGGCGGAGGCGGAAGCGAGCCTGCGCGCGGAGTTTCCCGCGGCTGAAGTGCGGAAGGATTCCTCGCTGCGCGCGATGGTGAATGCGGCGCTCGAGAGTGTGCGTGATGGCGAGGACCTGGGGCGCGCCGGCCGCACAACTGACTTGGACCTGCGCGGAACCGTCTTCCAGTTGCGCGTCTGGCAGGCGCTGCGGCAGATTCCGCGCGGAGAAACGCGCAGTTATAGCCAGCTTGCGCGGGAGATGGGCGAACCCAAAGCCACGCGCGCCGTGGCGCGGGCCTGCGCCGTCAATCGTGTGGCGGTCCTGGTGCCCTGCCACCGGGTGGTGGGCGCCGGCGGATCCCTCACCGGCTATCGCTGGGGAGTGGACCGCAAGCGCCAGTTGCTCGAGGCCGAGGGCCGCTCTTAAAGCCGTGCGCCGCCGGAAGCATTGATCGTCTGGCCGTTCACCCAGTAGGCGTCGTCGGAGGCAAGAAAAGCCGCAATGGTGGCAATGTCCTGCGGCTGGCCGATGCGGCCCAGCGGGGTTTCAGCCTCGGTCTGCTTCTGGAAGTCGCTGCCGATGAAGCCGGCCGCGTGGACGCCTTCCGTCTCCACCATGCCGGGATTGAGCGCGTTCACGCGAATCTTGCGCGAACCGAGCTCCTGGGAGAGAGCGATGGTGATGGAATTCACCGCGCCCTTGGAGCCGGAGTAGACAGCCGCCGCGGCCACGCCTGATGCAGCCACCGATCCGATGTTGATGACGCTGCCGCCTTTGGAGTCGAAGTGGCGAAGGGCCGCCTGCGTGGCCAGCAGCAGACCAAGGACATTCAGGTTGAACTGCTTGTGGAAGGAGTCAGCGGTTACGGAATCGATGGGGCTGAACTCGTAGACGCCGGCGTTGTTGACGAGGATGTTGATGGGGCCGAGCTGGCCGGCGACGGACTCGATGAAGGGGCCAATGGCATCGGGTTCACAGAGGTTCGCCTGAACGGCGATGGCTTTGCCGCCCGCGGCCTGGATTTCCTTCACGACGGCCTCGGCAGCAGCCTTGCTGCCGGAATAATTCACCGCAACGGCCGCGCCGCGGGCCGCCAGCTCGCGGGCGATGCTGGCGCCGATGCCCTTTGAGGCGCCGGTGACGAGAGCAACTTTACCTTGAAGATTCTTCATTTCCTTGACTCCTGAATCGGAACGCCATCATTTCGACATTTCGACAACTGTCGAATTGATTACCGGAGCGGGGAGTTGGATTCAAGGGAATTGTGGATTTTCTTGCCGGGGATTCAGTTCCCGTTGCAGGAAGAGGGCGCGAGGGAGGCGAGCGAGGCGGCAAGTGCCTCAAGAACACCGGGGCGCAGCGAAAGATAGTGGAACTTGCCCTCGCGGCGGACTCCGATGAGACCGGCAGCTTCGAGTTCCTTGATGTGATGGGAGAGGGTGGCGGCGGAAATCGGCAGCGCCCGGCGGGCCTGCGCGCAGCCCAGCGGGCAGGCAGCTTTGGCAATGTGTTCAAGCAGCTCAAAGCGGCGCGGATCGGCGAGGGCTTTCAGCAGCGCGATTCGGCGCTTGCGAGTGAGGCGAATGGGCTTCATGATGCTGCCTGCGGATTGTGCCAATGCGGTCATGGAGGATCAGTCTGAATCTCGTTCCAAATTATGGTAGCGCGGAGACCGGCTCCGGCATGGGCTTCTCCGCGGTTGCCAGCAGGGTCAGGAATTGCGCTCCATCCGGGGCCTTGTCGACAATGTTGACCTCCCCACGGATGAATCGTGAGGTGGCGAGCATGGTTTCGATCTCAAACTCTGCAAAGCCGAGCCACTCGTCGGCGTAGAGCTCGCGAGCTTCCTCGCGGCGGTGCTTCGCGAGGTCAAGAATAAGGATGCGGCCGCCGGGGCGAAGGATTCGATAGGCCTCGCGGACGGCGCGCGGAGGGTGCGCGGCGTGGTGCAGAGACTGTGAGAAACAGACAAGGTCCACCGAGTCCTTGTCGATGGGCAGATCCTCCATGTCGCCGCGGCGAAAATCGATATTGGCGATACCGAATGCCTGCGCCTGTGCACGGCCGACCTCGATCATCTTTTCTGAGGAATCGACCGCAACGACCTGTCGGGCCCTGTGGGAAAGCAAGAGCGCGAAGCTCCCATTGCCCGCCCCCAGGTCGGCGATGTCCATGGGCGGGAGCAGACGGAGAAAGGCCTCGGCGAGGCTCTTCCAGGACTTGCCGGGGACGTAATCGGGGCCCAGCCGACCGGCTACGCTGTCAAAGAAGCTGCGCATCCGGTCCTGGCGCTTTTTCACGACATGGGTCATGGCGGCCTGGTCAGTGGCGGCATCGGGAATCTCGTGTTCTGCCTGGGCGAGAAGGGCAGAGAATGCACCGTCGCGGGTGTCGGTCGTCAGCCGGTAGAGGTTGCTTTTGCCTGTGCGGCGGTCTTCCACCAGGCCGGCCTGCCTGAGCTGCGAAAGGTGCGTGGAAATGGTGCTTTGGCCCATCACCAGAATCTCCTGCAGCTCGGCGACGGAAAGTTCCTCCTGGCGGAGGAGCAAAAGAATGCGCAACCGGGAGGGGTCGGCGGCAGCGCGCAGGATTTTTGCGATTGACGGCATAAGCAGATTCTGATAAGTATCAACATATCACGATAACACGATTTTAGGAGTGAAGAGATGGCAGCAACGACGGTGGAACTGGCGAAAGCCGAGTACAAAGTGGCGGACATGTCGCTGGCCGAGTGGGGCCGGAAGGAAATTGCGGTCGCCGAGCATGAAATGCCGGGGCTGATGGCAATCCGGAACAAGTACGCGGCGGAGAAGCCGCTGGCCGGCGTGCGCGTGACCGGGTCGCTGCACATGACCATCCAGACGGCGGTGCTGATTGAGACGCTGGTGAGCCTGGGCGCGGAGGTGCGCTGGGCGAGCTGCAATATTTTCTCCACGCAGGACCACGCGGCCGCGGCGATTGCCGCGACGGGCGTTCCGGTGTTTGCCTGGAAAGGCGAAACGCTGGAGGAGTACTGGGAGTGCACCTACAAGGCGCTGAACCACAAGGATAAAGACGGGAAAGGCGGCAAGGGCCCAGAGCTGGTGGTGGACGACGGCGGCGACGTGACGCTGCTGATCCACAAGGGCTACGAACTGGAAGACGGCGACGGCTGGGTGAATACGCCGAGCGGCAACCACGAGGAGCAGGTGATCAAGGACCTGCTGAAGCGCGTGCATGCCGAGGACCCGCAGCACTGGCACAAGGTGGTGAAGGATTGGCGCGGCGTGAGCGAGGAAACCACGACGGGCGTGCACCGGCTCTACAAGATGAAGGAGCTGGGCAAGCTGCTGGTTCCGGCCATCAACGTGAACGACTCGGTGACAAAATCGAAGTTCGACAACCTTTACGGCTGCCGGGAATCGCTGGCCGACGGCATCAAGCGCGCGACGGACGTGATGGTGGCGGGCAAAGTGGCGGTGGTGTGCGGTTACGGCGACGTGGGCAAGGGCTGTGCGCACTCGCTGCGCGGCATGGGCGCGCGCGTCATCGTGACGGAGGTTGATCCTATCAATGCGCTGCAGGCGGCAATGGAAGGCTTTGAAGTGACGACGGTGGAGGATACGCTGGGCCGCGGCGACATCTATGTGACCTGCACGGGCAACACGGACATCCTCACGCTCGAACACATGCAGGGGATGAAGGACCAGGCGATTGTCTGCAACATCGGACACTTCGACAACGAGATTCAAATCGACCGGCTGAATGGCGCAGTGGGCGTGAAGAAGCTGAACATCAAGCCGCAGGTGGACACGTATGCGTTTCCCGATGGGCACAGCATCTTTGTGCTGGCCGAGGGGCGGCTGGTGAACCTGGGCTGCGCGACGGGGCACCCAAGCTTTGTGATGAGCAACAGTTTTGCCAACCAGACGCTGGCGCAGCTCGACCTGTGGCGGAACAAAGACGCCTACGCGGTGGACGTCTACACGCTGCCCAAGAAGCTGGACGAGGAAGTGGCGCGGCTGCACCTCGACAAGATCGGAGTGAAGCTGACCAAGCTCTCCCCGAAGCAGGCTGAGTACATTGGCGTGCCGGTGGAGGGCCCGTACAAGCCGGAGCTCTACCGGTACTGATTGCAAGAGGTAGAAGAGCCTGGGCCGCGCAGGCGGCCCTTATTTTTGGGTTCGGGCAGGGGAGTGAGCGGGTGGCTTCGCCGTCGAGATTTTCGTTTGAGCTGTTTCCGCCGCGCACGCCGGAAGCGCTGGAGAGGCTGCCGGGCGTGATTGGCAGGCTTGCCGCAGCGGGGCCGGATTTCTTTTCCGTCACGCAGGGCGCAGGCGGTTCAGACGCGCATGGAACCTATGACACGCTGCTGACGGTGGTGAAGCAGACAGGCGTGGAGACGGCTCCGCACCTGACCTGCGTGGGGTCCACACGCGCCCGGATTGCCGAGCAACTGGAGCAATATCGCGCGGCCGGGGTGAAGCGGATTGTGGCGCTGCGCGGGGACCTTCCGGCGACGGCGATGAGTTCTGCCGCGCCGGGCGAATTCCGCTACGCGAATGAGCTGGTGAGCTTCATCCGGGAGCGGCATGGCGCGGCGTTTCGCATCGAAGTGGCGGCGTATCCTGAGGTGCATCCGCAGGCGCCGGGCCCTGGAGGGGATTTTGAGAACTTCAGGCGCAAGGTGGAGGCTGGGGCGGACGGCGCACTCACGCAACTCTTTTACAATGCGGACGCCTATTTCGATTTTCTTGGGCGATGCGTGAAAGCCGGAATCACGGTTCCGGTGGTTCCAGGAATCATGCCGATTACAGGCTTCGCGAACACCGTGCGGTTCTGCTCGGGCTGCGGAGCGGATTTGCCGCGATGGGTGAGGCTGCGGCTGGAAGAACTCGAGGAAGACAAGGCCGCTGTTCTGGAATTCGGACAGGAAGTGGTAACGCGGCTGTGCGAGACGCTGCTGCGGAATGGCGCGCCAGGGTTGCATTTTTATACGATCAACCAGTCTGAACCGACGCTGCGGATTTGGAAGAATCTGGGGCTGCGGCGCGAGGGATGAGCCGAGCTCGGAAAGCTATTTGCGGCGGCGCACCGGGACCAGCTTCGCGTGGCCGGGAATGACCTGAATCTCAAACAGTTTGGGCCACAGCTTTCCGGTCACGAAGAGCCGGTTGCGCTCGGCATCGTAGGCGATGCCGTTCAGCACCGCCCCCGAGTTTGAGCGCTGGGAAGCGGGCAGCAGACCGGTGAGATCAATCCATCCGAGGACCTTGCCATTGATCGGCGAAATACGCGCGATTCGGTTCGAGTACCATACGTTCGCGTAGATTTCGCCTCGGACCCATTCGAGCTCATTGAGATAGGTCACAGGCTTGCCGCGATCGGTGACGGTGACGCGGCGTACTTCGCGGAAGGTGGCGGGGTCAAGAAAGCGGAGGGTGGCGGTGCCGTCGCTGAGGATGAGCTGCCTGCCATTTTGCGTGAGGCCCCAGCCCTCGCCGGTGTAATGCGCGCTGCGCAGAAAGCGGAATGTGGAGCGGTCGTAGATGAGCGCGACATGGGCCTTCCAGGTGAGCTGGATGAGGGTGTTGCCCCAGTTGGTGAGGCCTTCGCCGAAGTAGTTGCCGGGGACGGGCTGGAATTTGAGGATGCGGCCGGTGGTCAGGTCTTCCATGCGCAGCGATGAGCGACCGTAGAGGCCGGTGCTTTCGTAAAGATGGCCGCCGACGTAGACAAGTCCTTGCGTGAAGGCCTGCTGGTCATGAGGAAAGGTGTGAACGATGCGGTAGGAGTCCGCGGCGAAGGCGGAGGCAGCAACGGCGAGGGAAATGGCGAGAATGAAGACTGAACGCCGCAAGAGAGAGAGTCGCATCTGATGCGATTTTAGTGCGGCGAGGTGGGAGCGGCCAAGCAGGTGAAAACCAGCGACGCGGCCGAGCAAGGACAGGCCTTCGAGGCCGGTCAGAGACCAGGATTCGGGCCAGGATTCGTGTGGCGCTGGAGCACTACTTGAGTGTGCTCATGTCGATGACGAAGCGGTATTTCACGTCCTGCCGGAGCAGGCGCTCAAAGGCCTCATTGACTTTCCCGATGGGGATGACCTCGACATCGGAGGTGATGTTGTGCTGGCCGCAGTAGTCGAGCATCTGCTGCGTTTCGACCATGCCGCCGATCATCGAGCCGGCGATGGAGCGGCGGATCCTGATGAGGTTGAAGGGAGCAAAGGAAGGAGGCTTATCGGGCAGTCCGACGAGAGCGATGGTGCCGTCCTGCTTGAGGAGCGGGAGGTAGTCGTCCAAGGAGTGAGGGGCGGATACGCAGTCGAGGATGAAGTTGAAGGAGGCGGCGTGGGCTTTCATCTGCGCGGGATCCTTGCTGAAGATGACTTCGTCGGCGCCGAGGCGGAGAGCATCTTCCCGCTTGCGCTCGTTGGTGGTGAACTGCACGGTGTGGGCGCCGAAGGAGTGGGAGAACTTGAGTCCCATGTGGCCCAGGCCGCCGAGGCCGATGATGCCGACCTTTTTGCCGGGGCCGGCGTTCCAATGGCGAAGCGGCGAGTAGGTGGTGATGCCGGCGCAGAGCAGGGGGGCGACGGCGGCGAGGTCAAGGTTGGCCGGCACGGTGTGGGCGAAGCGCTCGTCGACGACGTAATTGGACGCGTAGCCGCCCATGGTGATGGAGCCGTCAACGCGATCGGTGGCGGCGTAAGTGAGCGTGGCGCCCTCGTCGCAGAAGTGCTCTTCGCCGCGGTTGCAGGGCGCGCAATGGCGGCAGGAGTCGACGATGACACCGACGGCGGCGAGGTCTCCGGCCTGAAACTTTTTCGAAGAGGTCCCCACCTGAATGACACGGCCGACGATTTCGTGACCGGGAACCATGGGGTAGACGGCGTTGCCCCACTCGTTGCGGGTCATGTGGAGATCCGAGTGGCAGACGCCGCAGTAGAGAATATCGATGAGGACTTCCGAGGGGCCGGGCTCGCGGCGGGAGAAGGCGTGGGGGCCGAGTGGCGAGTGCGCGTTGAGCGCGGCATAACCTTTGGATGCGGGCATGAGGAAAGGTCCTTTCGCAATGCAGTCTATACCAGCGGCTTGCTGGGAGAACGGCTTGGAATGCGCTCCAATGGAGGGCTTCGATGGGAATTCTTGTGACGAATGCGCCGGGCGGTCAAACGCGCTGCGCCGTGACTACGCGGGGAATGTTTTGCAGGTCAGGAGTGAAGGAGGTGGACGAGAAGCCGGCGGATTCAAGCAGGTCAGCGATGGCCGCAGGCTGGCCGAATCCGATTTCGAGCGCGAGATAGCCGCCGGGCGCGAGTGCTGCAAAGGCCGCGGGAATGAGGCGGCGATAAACCTCGAGGCCATCCGGACCTGCAAAGAGGGCCTGCGCGGGTTCATGGTCGCGGACTTCGACGGAGAGCGATGCGCGGTCGGCTTCTGGCACGTAAGGCGGATTGGAGACGATGAGGTCGAAGGTTTCGCCGGCGACGGGCGCGAGGAGATCGCCTTGAACAAAGCGAATCTGTTCCGCAAATCCGAGACGCTTTGCGTTTGCGCGAGCGATGTCGAGAGCGGAAGACGACAGGTCAGTTGCAGTGATTGAGGCTTCCGACCAGTTGTGAGCAAGACTGATGGCGATGGCGCCGGAGCCGGTGCCCATGTCGAGGATGCGGGGAGCAGCGATGCGGGCGGCGAGTCCGAGCGCGATTTCGACGAGGTGCTCTGTTTCCGGCCGCGGAATGAGCACGGCGGGCGTGACACGAAAGAGCAGTCCATGGAACTCGCATTCGCCGGAGATGTATTGGATGGGCTCGCCGGCGAGCCGGCGCTGCAGCAGGGCCGCGTACGAAATGGCCTTGCATCCTCCGAAGTCTTCGCCGAGGTGCGTGAGCAGCCATGCGCGATTTTTACCGATGAGGTGCAACAGGAGCGACTCGGCGTCACGGCGGGCGCGGTCAGGATGCGGCCCGGCGCTCAGGTCGGCTTCGCCCTTGCGCAGCCACTCGCGCAACGTCATGCGGTCGGGCCGCCGGCCTTGAGCTGCTCGGCCTGGTAGTGGGCGATGAGCGCGTCAACAATGGCCTGCAGCCTGCCTTCCATGATGAGGTCAAGCTGATGAAGCGTGAGGCCGATGCGGTGGTCGGTGAGGCGGTTCTGCGGAAAGTTGTAGGTGCGAATCTTCTCGCTGCGGTCGCCGGAGCCGACCATCGTTTTGCGTTCCTTCGCCAGTTCAGATTGCTGTCGTTCCATCTCCGTTTCGTACAGCCGCGAGCGGAGAACACGCATGGCTTTTTCGCGATTCTTGATCTGCGATTTCTCGTCCTGGCAGCTCACGACGGTATTGGTGGGCAGGTGGGTGATGCGCACGGCGGAGTAAGTGGTGTTGACGGATTGGCCCCCGGGGCCGGAGGAGCAGAAGGTGTCGATGCGAATATCCTTGGCCTCGATTTTGACGTCGACCTCCTCGGCCTCAGGCAAAACGGCGACAGTGACGGCGGAGGTGTGCACGCGGCCCTGGGTTTCGGTTTCGGGCACGCGCTGCACGCGATGCACGCCGCTCTCCCACTTGAGCTGCGAGTAGACGCGCTCGCCTTCGATGATGGCGATGACCTCCTTGTAGCCGCCGACGCCGGACTCGGAGAGCGAGAGAACCTCGATCTTCCATCGGTGCTGCTCGGCGAAGCGCGTGTACATGCGAAATATTTCAGCGGCAAAGAGCGAGGCCTCGTCGCCGCCGGTGCCGGCGCGGATTTCGAGAATGACATTTCTCTCGTCGTTGGGGTCCTTGGGCAGGAGAAGGAGTTTCAACTCTTCTTCGATGGCGGCCTGTCGTGGCTCAAGCGCGGCCATCTCTTCCTCGGCCATGGCACGCATGTCGGGGTCAGTTTCGGCGAGCATGGCGCGGGCGTCCGTCAGGCCTTGGCGCACCTGCTTCAGCTGGCGGAATTTTTCGACCGGCGCTGCGATTTCGCGCAGGGCCTTGGCAATCTTTTGCGCCCGCTCATGGTCGCTGAGGACTTCAGGCAGCGCGAACTGCGCCTGCAGCTCGTTGTAGCGGGTTTCCATCTGTTCCAAACGGTCGATCATGGCGCCCCCTTGGGCCGCTCCACGGTTTCAGGTTTGTGGGTGAGTGCTGTGGAATTGCGCAGGACAGGATTTGCGGCGGGCGCCGCTAGAGGAGGGCCGAGATGGGTTGGCGAAGAGTCATGGCAGGCTCAATTTTAGCGCGAATCCATCGTCCTGTGGCAAGGAAGAATCCTGGCAGAAGGGAACCCTTCCTTGCCAACTTTGTTGAGTTCAAAAGCACGCAATGTGGTCGCAGGGGTCCATGAGCGGCAGGAGCACGTTGGACTGGTGGTCGGGGTCGGAGTGGATGGTGATGGTCGCCGGCTTGTAGTCGTCGGGCTTGGCGGTCATGATGTTGGGCACGAAGGTTTGCGGGTTGCGGTCATAGAGCGGGAACCAGGTGCTTTGAATCTCGACCATGACCGTGTGGCCGGCCTTGAAGACGTGGTCAATGTCGTGCAGGCTGAAGCGGTACTCGTGGATGGAGTCGGCACGAAGGGGCTCGGGGTGGTCAAAACCGCTGAGGTAGCGGCCGCGGAAGATTTCCGCGTTGGTCATCAGCTGATAGCCGCGCATCTTTGGGTCAGGGTCGTCGTTGGGATACTGGTCAATGAGCTTGACGACCATGTCGTTGTCAGTGCCGGTGGTGGAGGCATAGATATCGGCGATCACATCGCCCGTAACGATGAGGTCTTTCTTGAGAACGGGAAGCTTGAAGACAGCAACATCTTTGCGATCGGTGACAAAGCGCTGATCCTCGGTGAGCCAGTTGTACCACTGAGAGCCGGGGCCATAGGTAGGCTGGATGGGCCGGTGGCGATAGGGAATGGGATTCGCCGGGTCGCTGACGTAGGAGGTTTTTGCGTCCGTGGTGGAGCTGTTCCAACCGAGCAGGCCGTTGCCGAGCAGGTAGAGGCTGGTGGGCTCGGATTCGACGGGCGGGAAGTGCTTGTAGTATTTCCAGCTGTTGGAGCCGGTCTGGAAGCTGGCCGTATCGACGAGATCGAAGCCGGGCTCATGCTTCAAGTAGTGGCCGAAGAATCTGGCCTCGATGCGGGTGCGGAACTCCTTGCCGATGGGCTCGCCGTAATTCACGTTGCCGAGGCGACGCGAGTCGGAGACCCAATAGCCGTGACGCCAGGGGCCGAGGACGAGGAAGTTGTCGTGGTCGGCGTCGCGGGGCTCGAGCTTTTCGTATTCCTCCTGCGGGCCGTACATGTCTTCCTGGTCGTAGTAGCCGCCGACGGTGAGCGTGGGCACAGCGACCTTGTTGAGGTGATCTTCGACAGCGCGTGAGCTCCAGACCGAATCATAAGCGGGGTGCTCAAGGAAGAGCTTCCAAGTGGGCAGGCCCTTCGAGCCGGACTTCTTCGCATCCTCGACGAAGGAGCCGCGCTGAAGGAAGAAGTCGTAGCCGTCCTCGTCCTTGCCGTAAGTGACCTTGCTGTTCTCCTTGCTGGACTCCATCATTTTCACGTAGTCGTAGCCATAGCTCTGGCGGAAGGCGCCATTGTGGAAGAAGTCGTCGCCCTTCCAGACATCGATCATGGGCGCCTGCGACGAGATGGCTTTCACCGCGGGATTCGGATCGATGCCGGCCATCATGGCCAGGAAACCGGGATAGCTGGTGCCGACGACACCCACGCGGCCGTTGTTGCCGGGGACATTCTTAAGCAACCAGTTGACGGTGTCATAGGTGTCAGTGCTTTCGTCAATGGCTTTGGGGTCGCTGTGGTCGGCGAGCGGACGCATCATGATGAACTGGCCCTCGCTTTTGAAGCGGCCGCGAATGTCCTCGCAGACGTAGATGTAGCCGTCGCGGGCAAGCTGCGGCCGGGAGGCGGAGAAGGAGGCGCGTGTGGTGCCGTCGCAGCCATAGGGCGTGCGCTGCATAAGGAAGGGCAACGGTGTGGTGATGTCTGAGGGTTTGAGGATGACGGAGTGGAGCTTGACGCCGTCGCGCATGGGAATCATTGCTTCGGAGCGCTGGTAATCATGGAAGGTGTGATGAACCGGATCGCCGGTGCGCTTAAAGATGTCGCCGGGCAAGTAGGAGACAGCCACGGTGGAGGCTTGCCCCGACGCATTGATGGTGAAACTGTAGGTCGCTTTGGAGTCCGGGTCCTCGAATTCGGTGGCGGAGACGGAGTTGAGCGTGGTGGGAACCATGCGATTGGATTCGACGACGATCTTGCCGTCCTGAGGATAGAAGCTCAGGGGTGTATCGGGGGCGTCGGAATTGGTGAACTCGCCGGCTAACGCCTGAAGAGGCAAGACCGAAGGGCTTGCGGCGGCCTGCGAGACTGGAAGAGAAAAAGTGGGCGCCGGGGAAACCAAAACCATGCTGAGAGTGGCAAGGGCAATGCAAAAGCGGATCAAAACGAGGGCCTCCTGGGAAGGGGAAACTAGTGGACGTGTCCTGCATGGCCGGGAGTTGAGCCGCTGGCCAGTTCCTCCATGGGAACGACGCAGCCCTCCAGCTCGCCGCAGCCGATGTGCTCAAACTGGATGGTGGCGTGGCTGATGAAAAAGTGGTCGTGCAGCACCTGGTTGAGCTTGACAAGGATGAAGGCGCTCTCTGACGGGGGAATGTCCGCGATGGTGACGTGGCAGGCCAGCGCGCGCGATTGCGACCCAAGGCACCATACGTGAAGGTCATGGACGTTGATCACGCCTTCCACGGCTTCCATTCCGGTGCGAATCTGCGCCAGCGAGATGCCGCGCGGCGTGCCCTCAAGAAGGATGTTCAGGGTTTCCCGCACAATGCCGATGCTGGACCAGAGGATGAGGCCGGCGATCATGAGCGAAAGCGCGGGATCGACCCAGGATTGGCCGGTGAACAGGATAAATGCGCCGCCGGCAATCACTGCCGCTGTGGACAGTGTGTCGCCCGCCATGTGGAGAAAAGCGCTGCGGAGATTGACGTCGCGTGCAACGCCCCAGAGCAGCGCGGCGATGACGCCATTCATCAGCACGCCGGCGGCCGCAACCACCATCATGATGCGCGGTTGCACGAGTACGGGAACGCTGAGACGGTGAATGGCTTCCACTGCAATCCAGGCGGAGAGGACGATGAGAGTGACGGCGTTGACGAAGGCCGCCAGCACGCCCGCGCGCTGATAGCCGAAGGTGCGGGCATCGTCTGCCGGACGGGACTGGAAGTAAACGGCGGCAAAGCTGAGCAGAAGCGCCAGGAAATCGGAGACGTTGTGTCCTGATTCGGAGAGCAGAGCCAGGGAGTGCGCGCGCAGCCCGGCCACAAAGGTGACCACGACGTAAGCAAGCGTGACCACGAGGGAGATGCGGAGGACGGTCTGAGTCCTTTTTGCGCCAGGGCCAGCCGGGGCGGCATGGACGTGCATAGGACAAGTGTAAACGGGCGCGGGGTGCGTGCGCCAACCGCGACTGGAAGGGAAAGAGGCGGCCTAATGCGTACTGAATGGACGCGCGCCGGAACGTGCGGAATCGCCCGACGGGGATTGGAAGGAAAGGCCCGCGCGCAGGCCGGTCCAGTCCTCCGCCACGACGATGCTGTTGTGCGGATTGCCCGTCTGGTAGCGCACCGAGCAAGGGAATCCGGCACGTATTTCAGAGGGACGGATCACGTCGCGGAGCGCGGTGATGTCCTGCGAGCACTCGTAATCAACGCCGCCGATGCGATAACTGAAGACCAGCATGGAGCGAGTGGGGCCGTCCTGTGCATCCATTTCGTAGAGATCGAGGAGCATGCCATCGACCAGCCGTCCAGAATGTGCGAGCAGTGTGCGCCGCGCCCGCTCCAGTTCTTCCGGCGAAGGGCGATTGCGGAGCACCAGCCAGAGGGCAGTTGCGGCGGCGCCACCGAGGACGGCGACGCTGATGCTGACTCGCCAGGCGATTGTGGGGAGGAGGGTCATGGAAGGTGAAGCTTCACCCCGGAGGTTCCAGAACCAGCATAGCGCAATTTGCGGCGCGCGGATTTGACCCGGCGCAGCGGGCTTCCGTATGCTCGGGAGCGAATTCGCCGGAGCAACGCGAAGATGGATTCGGCAGAAAAGGGAGCAAGCGCATGCCGGACGCAGCGAGCAATGCCGGGCCCAGCAGTTCCGGGCGAGGAACTGCCAGCAAACCGCTGCTGGTGCGGCGCGCGGCGGTGCTGGGCGCGGGCACCATGGGTTCACGGATTGCGGCGCACCTGGCCAACGCGGGCATTCCGGTTCTGCTGCTGGATCTTCCGGCGAGGGATGCAGCGGGCGTGCCGCCGGCGCAGCAGGCGTTGGCTGCTCTGGCAAAGAGCAAGCCGGCCGCGCTCTTTGAGCCCTCGCTCGCAAGGCTGATTACCCCGGGGACCTTCGACGAGGATTTGCCGAAACTGGCTGACTGCGACTGGGTGGTGGAAGCGGTGGCGGAGGACCTGGGGATCAAGACGGCACTGCTGGCGCGCGTTGAGCCGCACCTCTCGGCTAAGGCCGTTCTCACGACAAATACTTCAGGCCTGCCGGTGAAACGCATCGGGGAGGGATTGAAGACGCATCAAGAGAGGTTTTTCGGGGCGCACTTTTTCAACCCGCCGCGCTACATGCGCCTGCTGGAAACGATTCCGACGGCGGAGAGCGATGCGGACCTGGTGCGGGCGTTTGCCGCGTTTGCTGACCGCATGCTCGGCAAGCAGGTGGTCCTGGCAAAGGACACGCCGAACTTTATCGCGAACCGGATTGGCGTGGCCGTGCTGTTCGCCGCCGCCAGCCTGATGACGGAGCAGGGCCTGACCATTGAAGAAGTGGACGCGCTGACCGGACCGGCGATTGGCTGGCCGCGCACGGGGACCTTTCGGCTGGCGGACATGGTGGGCATCGACGTGCTGGCGCACGTGGCCGCAAATTTCCCGCAGGGCGTGCAGCCGGGCGGATTTTCGAGCGTTCCGGCAGAGATGGCGCGGCGCGGCTGGCTGGGCGACAAGGCCGGACAGGGCTTCTACAAAAAGATTCTCGGCGCGGACGGCGGCGAACAGCGCATGGTGGTGGACGTGGAGACGATGGAGTATCGTCCGGTGGCGAAAGCCGTGCTGCCCGCGGTGGAAATGGCGAAGAATGCAGCGACGGTGGAAGAGCGGCTGCGCCTGCTGCTGGCGAACGATCCGGCGAAGGATAAGGCTGCGCGATTCCTGTGGCCGTTTCTGGGATTCCTGTGGAACTTTGCCGCCGAGCGCATTGGCGAAGCCGCGGACGATGCGCCATCCATCGACGAGGCGATGCGGGCCGGGTTCAACTGGGAGCTTGGACCGTTTCAGATGTGGGATGCGGCGGGCGTGCGGGCGAGCGTGGCGCGGATGCGGGCGCTCAAACTGCCGGTTTCTCCCGTTATCCAGGCCATGCTGGATGCCGAGCCGGAGCCCGCCAATGCTGCTTGGTACTCGAAGGACGGCCCGCAGTGCTATAACCCGCAGTCGCGGGCGTGGGAGGCGGTTAGGAAGGACGCCGGCCATGCGCGTGTGGCGGATTTTCGCCGTTCTCATGGAGTGGTGCGGAGCAATGCGGGCGCGTCGCTGGTGGACTTGGGCGACGGAATAGCGTGCATCGAGCTGCATGCGGCGAAGAATGCGATTGGCGACGATGTGGTTGCCCTGGTGTCTTCGGCGCTGAGCCCGGCGTCGGATGCAGTGCGGGATTTCGCGGGATTTGTGCTGAGCGGCGACCGGGAGCATTTCAGTGTCGGCGCGAATCTGCTGCAACTGTTGCTGGCGGCGCAGGAGGGCGACTGGGACGAGGTGGATGCGGCGATTCGCGGCTTCCAGCAGATGACCGCGGCCATCAAGTTCTGCCCGCGGCCGGTGGTGGTTGCGCCCTTTGGCAGGACGCTTGGCGGCGGCGCGGAGATGTGTCTGCATGCGGCACGGCGGCACGCCCATGCGGAGACCTACATCGGCCTGGTGGAGGCGGGTGTGGGCTTGATTCCAGGCGGAGGTGGAACCAAGGAGATGCTGCTGAGGGCCGTGAGAACGGCGGCAGAGTTGGCTCCGCCCGATCCGCGCGACCCACCATCGCGGTTTGCGCAGTCGGCCGAGATGATGACGGCACTGAAGCGATCGCTGGAGACGATTGCGATGGCAAAGGTTTCGACTTCCGCCGTGGAGGCGAGGGCGATGGGTTTGCTTTCCGCGCCCGATGGAGTAACGATGAACCGGGAGCGGCTGCTGGGCGACGCGAAAGAGCATGCAACGGAACTGGCGCAGGCGGGGTACTCGGCGCCAGTGCCTGAAACGCGCATTCCCGCGCCGGGCATCGCGACGCTGGCGATGCTGGAGACCGGAGTTTTTCTAATGGGCGAGGCGGGTTATGCCTCAGAGCATGACCAAAAAGTGGCGCGGTGGGCGGCCTATGTATTGTGCGGGGGCCGCGTAACGCCGGGAGCCGCGATCAGCGAGGCGCAGGTGCTGGATCTGGAGCGCGAGGCGTTTCTGTCGCTCTGTGGCGAGCGAAAGACACAGGAGCGGATCGCATTTACACTGAAGACCGGCAAACCGCTGCGCAACTGAAGGGTTGCGATGGACGGGCGATGAGGTTCCGGGATTACATTTTGCCTGCCGTAACACTGCTGGCGTTCCAGTGCGCGCCGGCATGGGCGCAGAACGTCGAACAGACGACAGCCCCGCAGGCGAGCGATCCGGCGGCGCAATATAACGAGCGCGGCCGCGTGGCCGTAGATGGCCGTTCGGTTCCGTTTCTGATTCGCCGCTTGCCGGTGAGCTCCTTTCCGCAACTGCCGGCCGAGATTGCCGCGGAGCTGAACGCGCGGGGCTGCCTGATTCCGCAGACCTATGAGGCGCACGGGCCGGAGAACGTGATTCACGCGAGTCTGGAGCGCGCGGGCAGCTCGGACTGGGCGGTGCTCTGTTCGTCGCATGACGAGGTCACACTGATTGTGTTTTTCGGCAGCGCTCCGGCACAGCCATTTGAGATTGCTTCGGCGATCGAAGGAACGCGCCTGCAGGCGCACGGCGCAAGCAATACGCTGGGCTTCAACTGGGGCATTGATCCGGCAACGCCCGAGCAGGTGCACGAGGCGGAGTCCGGGTCGGATTTGGGACCGGCCTCACTGGATCATGATGCTGTTTCCGATTCAGTGATTGAGCATCAGACCGTGTTTCACTACTTTACGAAGGGCAGGTGGACGGTGGTGGAGGGGACGGAATGAAATTGCAGGAAGCTGTGCTGGTGAGCGCGGTTCGGACGCCGGTGGGCCGGGCGCCGAAGGGTGCGCTCAGCACCACGCGGCCCGATGACCTTGCGGCGCTGGTCCTTCGCGGTGCTCTGGAGCGCGCTCCGCAGTTGAGTCCGCAGGAGCTGGAGGACGTGATTCTGGGCTGCGCGCAGCCGGAGGGCGAGCAGGGCTGGAATCTGGCGCGCTATGCGATTCTGCGCGCAGGATTGCCGGTGGAGATTCCCGGGGTGACGGTCAACAGGCTTTGTGCGTCGGGATTGGAGGCGATTGCGCAGGCCGATACGCGAATTCGCTCCGGTGGTTGCCGCGTGGCGGCGGCCGGCGGCGCAGAATCCATGAGCATGATTCCAATGGGCGGACTGAAGCCGAGTCCGAATCCGTGGCTGGCCGAGCATTATCCGGCCTCGCTGCTGACGATGGGCCTGACCGCCGAACGGGTCGCGCGGCATTACGGAATTTCACGCCGGGACCAGGACGCATTCGCGCTGGCCAGCCACCAAAAGGCGCTCGCGGCGCAGGCTGCGGGCCGTTTTGACGACGAGCTGATTCCGGTGACGGTGACCACGGCGACGCCGGGCGCGAAGGCAGGCAAGCCGATTGTGACCGAGACGATCTTTGCTGCCGACGAAGGGCCGCGCGCCGACACGTCCGCTGAGGCGCTCGCGGCATTGAAGCCGGCTTTTCGCGCAGAAGGAACGGTGACGGCAGGAAACTCCTCGCAGATGTCGGACGGAGCGGCCGCGGTGCTGCTGATGGATGCGGAGCGGGCGCGGGAGTTGGGCATTCGCCCGCTGGCGCGGCTGGTGGCCTACGCGGCGGCGGGCTGCCTGCCGGAGGAGATGGGCCTGGGCCCGATTCATGCGGTGCCGCGGGCGCTGAAGCAGGCAGGAATGAAGCTGGATGAGATTGGGTTGATTGAGCTAAATGAGGCCTTCGCCGCGCAGTCGCTGGCGGTGATCCGCGAACTGGGAATGGACCCGGAGAGGGTGAACGTGAACGGCGGCGCGATTGCCCTTGGGCATCCACTCGGCTGCACAGGCGCGAAGTTGACCGCGACGCTGCTGAGCGAAATGCGGCGGCGCGGCGTGCGCTACGGCATGGTGACGATGTGCGTGGGCGGAGGGATGGGTGCGGCGGGGATTTTTGAGCGGTTGGATTGAGCTGCGATGAAGCTGACTGCGCTTTGACCCGCGGCAAAGACACGAACGGCCGGGATTGTCCCGGCCGAATGTAGTCTGGGAGAATTTACGCCTTGGCGGTGACCAGAGCCTTGACGCGGGCGTTGAGGCGGCTCTTGTAGCGGGAGGCGGTGTTGTCGTGGAGGACGCCTTTCTGCACGCTCTTGTCCAGCATCGAAGAGGTCTCGCGATACTGCGCCTGGGCCGCCTTCAGGTCGCCCTTGGCAATGGCCTCGCGCAGGGCGCGCAGGCTGGTGCGCACACGGGTGCGGTTGGCGCGGTTCACTGCAGTACGGGTCTCGGTTTGGCGGGCGCGCTTGAGCGCGGAAACATGGTTTGCCATTGTTTTTCCTTCACTGAAAGCCCTGATTCTCAGGGAGATGGGTTGCGGGGTCAGATGCAACAGGAGCCGCATCCCACGCAGTCTCTTAGTGTACGGGAAAGCGGCAGGCGGGTCAATGGGAGCAGGGGTTGGGAGCAGGGGTTTGGTGGACGCCGAAGTCTGGCGCCCTGGGGCAAGTGCCGGGGCAGATGCGGGCCATGACGTACCCGGAAAGTGAACAATTTGGCGAAAGTTCACGCGAGTGGGATTGACACTGCGAGGGCGGGGACCTACTCTCTCCCCAGATACGGGACTTGGTCGCTTACGCCAATCCGACCCTGCGGCAACTTTCAAGCGGCTGTGTGTGTTTCCCTATGCCTTGCGGATTCCACAACCGCGCAGGCAAGCCTACCCTACCAACAATTGAACCGCGCACAATTGAATGGCGCAAAATCGAACCGCCGTCTGCCCTTGAGGCAGTCCTGGAGGCACTCTGAACGCTTCTCTCGAGATCACGCCCAATCTTGAGCCCCTGTTTGGGACCCGCGACGAAAACCTGAGACTGATGGAGGATTCCCTGGGTGTCCGGATCGATCTTCGATCGGATGCCGTCCACGTGGAGGGGCCGGATGAAGCGGTTGCGCGCGTGCGGAGTATCTTCCAGGACTTTGAGTCGCTTCGGCGTCAGGGCGTGAACCCGCACAACGGCGAGCTGAACGGGATGCTGCGCCTTGTGGTCGCCGATCCCGCGACGACGCTGCGGTCGTTGGCCGATTCCGGCAAGCAGCGCTCGGCGGGCGTGAAAAGGATGGTGCAGCCGCGGTCGGTGAATCAGCGCCATTATGTGGAAGCAATCGAGCAGCATGACATGGTTTTTGGTGTGGGGCCGGCCGGCACGGGCAAGACCTATCTTGCCGTGGCGATGGCCGTGAGCGCGATGAACGCGAAGAAGGTGAGCCGCATCGTTCTGGTGCGGCCGGCGGTGGAGGCGGGCGAACGGCTGGGCTTCCTTCCCGGCAGCCTGCAGGAGAAAGTGGACCCTTATCTGCGTCCGCTTTACGACGCGCTCTATGACCTGGCGGAGCCGGAAAAGATTGACAAGATGCTGGAAAAGAACATCATCGAAGTGGCTCCGCTGGCCTTCATGCGCGGGCGCACGCTCAATGATGCGTTCATCATCATGGACGAGGCGCAAAACACGACCGTGGAGCAGATGAAGATGTTTCTCACACGCATGGGGAACAATTCAAAGGTGGTTGTCACCGGCGACATTACGCAGATCGATCTGCCCAATCCGCGCAAGTCGGGCCTGCTGGATGCGATTAATGTGCTGGACGGCGTGGAGGGCGTGCATTTTTGCCACTTTGAGGAGTGCGACGTGGTGCGGCATGCGCTGGTGCAACGCATTGTGCGCGCGTACGAGTCGGGCAGATCGCAACAGCAGCAACTGCCGCTGGAGATGGGAAACACGCTGGAGATGACGCCGCAGGGACGCGAGGAGATAGCGGGCCCTCCAGCACAGCACCCAGGCAAGCCGCAGTAGTCGCGATGCGTTTCTGACGCCGGTCCGGCAGAGTGGCAACCGCCCTTCGCGTATCATCAGGGATGATTTCGGGTTCGCGCCCTTGCGTCCCTGCATACAATGATCCTTATCGACCCAGAACTTGAATCAACTGGCAATCCGAGTCTTTTCGCCAAAGGCCGGAGTTCCCGCATGAAGCGTTTGCCGTCCACGCGCACGCTGGCCGGCTTTCTGCGCGTGGCCCAGCAGGCGATGCGGCTGCGCGGGGAAGTGACCGTTCTGCTGACCACCGACAAGGCCATTCGAAGGCTGAATCGCCGTTTTCGTAAATTCAACAAGGCCACGGATGTGCTTTCTTTTCCCGCCGGCAGCCTTGCGGCCGGCGCGATGGCCGGCGACCTGGCAATCAGCGTGCAAACCGCGCGGCGGCAGGCCGAAGCGCAGGGACACGCCCTGAGCATGGAGATCAAAGTGCTGGTACTGCACGGGCTGCTCCATCTGGCAGGTTACGATCACGAGACAGATGACGGACAGATGGCGCGCCGAGAACGATGGCTGCGCGCGCGGCTGGGCCTGCCGCAGGGGTTGATTGAGCGGGCCGATGCAAGACCGGATGCGGGCGAGTCCGCGGGACGGCGGGCGATGCGGAGCGCGCGAGAATGACAGCCTTCTCCATCTTTGCTGTGCTGGCCCTGGCCCTGGTGGAGACGCTTGCCTCCTTAATCAGCCGGATCTATTCCGAGTTCGGGCGGATTCTGTCGCGGGAAGAGCAGGAGACGCTGGAGATATGGGAGAGCCGGGTGGAGCCTCACCTTGGGCTGAGCCGCGAGCTTGCGGGCCTTTGCGCGGCGGTGCTGCAGCAATTGGCGCTCGGCCTCATCGCGCTCGAGTTCGGCGCGGCCCTGTTTGGCCGCCAGCCGGGGCTGGCGCGGCCGACGGGAATCGAAATCGCGCAGGCGCTGCTGGGCGTGGGTCTGGTGGTGGTGTTTTGCGGGCAGATTCTGCCCTCGCTCCTTTTCCGGCACACGCGCGGACGCTGGGTGGTGCGGTTGCTCTGGCCCATCCGGCTGCTGCTTTGGCTCGTGACGCCGATTGCCGTCTTTGTTCGCTTCTTCCTTTCCGTGGCGGCGCTGGCGGAAGATCCCGCAAGCCCGGAAGAGGAGGCCGCGGACAATGTGGAGGCCTTGCTGGAGGCCGGGGAGGAAGAGGGCATTCTGGAGCAGAACGACCGCGACTTGGTTCGGTCCGCCGTCGAGTTCGGAGACAAGTTGGTTCGCGAGGTGATGACGCCGCGTCCGCAGGTCTTTGCCGTGGCCGGGAGCTCGACTCTGGAGGAGTTTCTGGAGGATCTCAAAGAACATAACTTTTCGCGGGTTCCGGTCTATTCCGTCTCGCTGGACAACGTAACCGGAATTGCGTTTGCGCACGATCTTCTGCAGATTCCCGACGAAGAGGCGCGGACGCGCACGGTGGCGAGCATGCAGCGGCCCGCGGTCTTTGTTCCGGAGACCAAGCGCGGCTATGAGCTGCTGCGGGAAATGCAGCGCGAGAAGCAGCACATGAGGATTGTGATCGACGAGTACGGCGGCGTGGCCGGCCTGGTGACGATTGAGGATCTTCTTGAAGAGATTGTGGGAGACATTCGCGACGAACACGAAGAGGACACCGCGAAGGAAGAGCCGCAGCGGGAGGCGGCGGGCACGTGGGTGGTTCCCGGCGGGTTTCCCGTGGACCAGCTTGTGGAGCTTTTCGGAGAGCCCGTGGAACTGGGAGAAGAGTACGAGGCCGCGACGCTGGGCGGGCTGGTGTGCGAAGCCGAGGGAAGAATCCCTCTTGCCGGCGAGGTGGTTCTGCTGGAGCATCCGGGGCTGCGACTGGAAGTGGTTGCCTCCACGGACCGGCGCGTGGAAAGGCTGCGCGTCTATCCGCCCCCCAAAAACGAGGAAGGTAAATAGCTCAGGCGGAACCCGCAGCGGCCTGGCGCAGCTTCCATGCGCGCCACTCCCCGGCAGAAATCTCCCACAGATCGGAAGGGAGACGGCCCGAGACATAATCGCGCATTCCGGCACCGACAAGTCGCATGCCCTGCTTTTCAGAGATTCGGCGCGAAGCCGCGTTGCCGGCTGCTTTGGCGACGCGCATCAGGGGAAATTCGAGATCGTCAAACCAGAAGTCGTTGGCCCATTCGCAGGCTTCGCTCATCAGGCCTTTGCCCTGCCAGGGCAAACTCATCCAGAAGCCGCGATTGTCCTCCTCGCCGCGAACCAGCCCAAGGAAGCCAATCAGATGCTCAGGGTCGGCAAGGGACCGGATGGTCCAGTGCCAGGCATCGCCGCGCTCCATCTGTGGCAGCGCAATGTCGCGGCAGTAGGTGAGCGCCCCATCGGGCGGGTAGGGCCATGGCACGCGGTTGAGCAGGTAGCGGACAATCTGCCAATGAGGAAACAACTGCTGAATCTGGCCGGCGTCGGCCAGCTCAAGCGGCCGCAAAAGCAGGCGCCTCGTTCGGCCTTCACGGATCATGCGCCATGATAGCAATCCAACTGGTGAAATCCGCGATAATACGAGACAGGAGAAAGTGATTCCTTTGAAATCTGGATTTGTTGCCATTCTGGGCCGGCCCAACGCCGGCAAGAGCACGCTGCTGAATGCGCTCACGGGCGAAAAGGTGGCGATTGTGACGCCCAAGCCGCAGACCACGCGCAATCGCATTGCGGGAGTGCTGGAAGTGCCGGCGCGCAAGGGCGCGCACCCGGCGGCGCAGATTGTGTTTGTGGATACGCCAGGAGTGCACAAACCTGCTTCGCAACTGGACAGGCGCATGTTGCAGGAGGTGCAGGAGGCGCTGGCGACGCGCGACGTGGTGCTGGTGCTGACGGATGCGAGCCGGCGCGTAAAGCTGGAAAGCGAGACGCGAACCGATGCGCGGGCGGGAGCGAACTGGGCCAGCGAAGACGAGTTTCTCTTCGGCTTGATTCGCGAGGTCGATTGCCCGGTCTTCCTGGTGCTGACCAAGATCGATCTGGTGAAGAAGAACGATCTCCTGCCGCTGATCGAGCGGCTCGCGGAGCAACGCGCCTTTGCCCAGGTGATTCCGATCAGCGCGCGCAAACGCGATGGGCTGGACGTGCTGTTGCGGCGCATCGTGGACGCCTTGCCCAGCGGCGAGCGCTTCTACCCGAAGGACCAATACACGGATCAGCCCATGCGATTCATGGTGGCTGAACTGATTCGGGAGCGGATTCTTGTGGAGACCGGTGAAGAGGTTCCTTATGCCGCGGCCGTGGTGATTGAGCGGTTCGAGGAGCCGGAGCCGCAGCACCCGCGCAAGAAAGGGGCGCAGACAAAGCTGCCGCTCACGCGCATTGCCGCGGCCATCTACTGCGAGCGCGCAGGCCAGAAGGCGATTCTGATCGGCAAAGGCGGCGCGAAGCTGAAGGAGATTGGAACGAGCGCGCGCAAGCAGATTGAGTCGCTGCTCGGCACGCGGGTTTTCCTGGAGTTGCACGTGATTGTGGAACCGGGGTGGCGCGATTCACGCAGCTTTGTGGAGTCGTTGGACTGGCGCAATCAATTGGAAGAGCTGGCCAAGAGGCAAGAGGACCTTGGAACTTCTGCGGCCGATGCTCCAGACGAGTGAGCGGAGGCGATCAGCCTCCCTGCACCTTTCCGCGTCCGTTGATCTTCACCGAATACATGCGATCGTCCGCGGCGCCAATCACCGCGTGGAGGACGTCTCCGTCATGGGGCGCGGTGGCCAAGCCCACGCTGGCGCTTACCGTGAGCTCAAGACCGTTTTGCATGTGGAAGCGTGTCGCCATCAGCTCATGGTGCAAATGTATAGCTTGAAGCAAGCCATCTTCGGGGCTGGTTTGCGGCATCAGGATGACAAACTCATCGCCCCCGTAGCGGAAGCAAAGATCCTGTGGGCGGCTGAGCGCGCGCAGTCTCTGGCCGGTTCGCGCCAGCAGTTCGCTGCCCACCAGATGGCCGTGTTTGTCGTTCACCTGCTTGAAGCGATCCAGGTCAAGGAAGGCGAGGCTCACCTGCCCCTCCTTTCGCGCGCAGTGCTCGAGTTCCCGGTTCAGAACGTCGTAAAGGTGACGCACGTTGTAGAGCCCGGTCGTATCGTCGGTGATGGTGAGCTGCTGGATGCGCGCCACATCGCGGGCGTTCTCAATGGCGATGGCTGCGTGGTCGGCCAATATGTGCAGAAACGCGATGGTGTAATCGGTAAGCTGATCTGCGCGGGGATTCAGAATCTCAATCACGCCCTGCGTGCCTTTGCGTCCGCGCAAGGGAAGGGCGATGACGGAGCGTATGCGCGGAGTCTGCTGCGCGCCCGGTCCCTGCACGCGGGGATCATTCTGGCCCTCGGGCACAATGAGAGTCTCCCCGTGCTCCGCGACCCATCCGGCCACGCCCTCGCCCACTTTCACGCGCAGATCGCGCAAGGCCGCCTCTTCGCCGCCTGCGGCGATTGCGTAATAGAGCTCCTGACGGGCATCATCGAGCATAAGCAGAGTCCAGAGATCGGCCTTGATAAAGCGCTCCATGTGGACAAGGATGGTGCGGAGAATCGCGTCAAGATCGAAGCTCAGGGTCAGCGACCGGGCGAGCTGATGGAAGACGAGCAGGTCGTCGAGAGGGATGCGATTTTCCGGCGCTGTCGGCATGGGGATTGTCTGGCAGTTCCTTGAAGGGAATTGTGTCACACCGGAGTCCGGGACAAGCGAGTAAATACAAGGCGAGACACGGGAATTCGAGCAGCAGCGGAGAAACTGCTTCAGCCGCCGATATGAACCATCGAGCGTGAAGGTTTGAGGAAGCCGTCTTCGCCGATGTGATGGCGCGCCTCCTTGCCCTGCACGGTGTGCGTTACATAGGCGGAGAGTTCCGCGTCGCTGGCTCCATCTCGCATGCGGCCGTAGAGGTCATGCTCCAGCTGCGAAAAGAGGCAGGTGCGAATTTTGCCGTCCGAAGTAAGTCGCACACGGCTGCACGCCCCGCAGAAGGGCTGCGTGACGGGCGCGATGATGCCGATTTCGCCCTCGCCGTCAGCGAAACCATAGCGCCGCGCGGTTTCGCTGGGCTCGCGCGGAGGCAGTGTAACCAGCGGCATGATGCGGCGGATGCGATCCACAATCTCTGCGAGCGGCACAACAATCTCCGGCGACCAGAGGCGGCCTTCCTCGAGTGGCATGAATTCGATGAAGCGGACGACCACGCCCTCCTCGCGCGCAAAGTAAGCAAAGCCTTCAATCTCCCCATCATTAAAGCCGCGCAGCAGGACGCAATTCACTTTGAGCGGTGCCAGGCCCGCATCACGGGCCGCGCGAATGCCGCGCAGCACGTGCGCGTAGCTGCCGGGAACGCGGGTGATGCGCTCGAAGGTGGCGGCATCCACGGCGTCCATGCTTACGGTAACGCGGTGAAGGCCAGCCTCTTTGAGCGGCCCGGCCAATTCTTCCAGCAGATGGCCGTTGGTGGTCAGGGCCAGGTCGAGCGGCTCTCCGGACAGCGTGCGCATCTGTGCCAGCTCGCGGAGAAGATCGAGCAGACCGCGGCGCAGCAAAGGTTCTCCGCCTGTGAGACGAACCTTTTCAATGCCCAGGCCCACGAAGATCCGGATGAGGCGCAGATACTCGTCGATGGCCAGCTCGGGATACTGCGCGCCGTACTCGCCCGTGCGGCAATAGATGCATTTGTAATTGCAGCGGTCGGTGATGGAAACGCGCAGATCGTGGATGATGCGACCGTGACTGTCGGTCAGCCTCGCGGCGGAGGCGTTCGCGCCGGACGGAAATGGGAAAGCGGCGGTCATCGGCACCTTCAAGGCTATACCGTTTTGCCGAAGCGCGCATGAGGGGACGCCGCGGGGCCAAATCGCCGCCAACCGGGAAGGAATTAGGGAAGGAAGATTGTCGGTTGCTTAATCCAGGCGCGGCGTGCCGCGGCGAAGAAGAATTCCGGAGATGCCGAAGACGATAATGATGGCGATGGCGAGGAAGAAGTAGTAGGCCATCGGATGCGCCCAGCCTGGGGAATACTGCAAGTCCTGTCCCACCCAGAGCAGCAGCACTGTGGCGATGACCGCGAACTGACCGGCAATCACGAGGAACAAGTGTCCCATATCGCGGCGCTTGTCCAGCGCCTCCACCTGGTCGGGGGTCAGATTGCGTTCTTCAGGGGGGAGAAGGGGATTTGCCATCGCGATTGTTCTCCTTAAAGCGGGCCTGCCAATCCGTTCCCAAGGCCCCAGCACTTCGACACCATGATTGAATCACAGGACGCACGGGCCGCGCCAGAGCCAAGCGTACAAGAGGCGGATTTTTGGGGTGGATTTTTTGCGGCCGGGAAAGCGCGCGAAGCGGAAATTCGCGGGAAGGCGCGGGCTCAATCGGCAAGAAATGCAAGAGACTGGAGGCTCGTGATCTCGAAGGGCTTGCGGCAGCGGACATTGGCGCAGGAGAGCTTGTCGTCGCGGCGCACCATGTAGGATTGCGCCTTGGCGAAGCGCGCACGGTCGCGCTCATCGGCGTGGCGGGGCAATTGGGCGCGCCTTCTGCGCACCACCCATGTCACCTTGTACTCGCCCGCCTGGCCGCATTTGGGACAGGTAAGTGTGTGAGTCCTGGTCTCCGTGGTCTCGTTGAAAAACTCCCGCTCTTCCATGGTCTCCAACCTCCCGCTTCGTGGGCCCGTGAACACCCATGGACAGGGGGGCCTTTCTCTCAGCTTCAAACTATTCCATACTCATCCTTGGAATGAGGAAACGCAAGCCAGCCCGATTTTCCGCCGCCAAGGCGGTGAAGGCCAACGCACGGGAGCGCGTGGGGCAGCCCAAGCCCTCGCGCGTGGTGGACGATGAGCCGCGCAACGACCGCAGGGCCAAGCACAAGCCGACCATGGAAGACCTGATTCGGCGGGAAGAGTAGCAGGGAACCTTATTGAAGAGAGCGCGGCGGCTCAACGCCAAAGCACCAGCAGGCTGGCGAACAGCGCCAGAGGCATGGCCACGACGCCCACTCTGAAGAACCGGCCCGCGGATATCTCCACATTCTCCCGGCGAAGCGCGATGAGCCAGAGGATGGTGGCAAGCGAGCCGGTGACCGAGAGGTTCGGCCCGAGGTCCACGCCGATGAGCATGGCGTGAGCGATGAGTGCGGATGCGTCTGTGTGACGCAGCGCCGACCCGCATATGAGCCCGACCGGTAGATTGTTCATGCCGTTTGAAAGCAGCGCAACGGCAAAAGCAGCCGCCTGTTTGGAGGCCCATACGGGCGACGCGGCAAGGCGGTTGAGCCCGGCGAGTCCCACATGCGCGAGTCCCGCGGTACGCAGTGCCTCCACAATGACGAAAAGACCCGCAACAAGCGGAATCACCGACCATGAGACAGAGCGAAGCACGCGCGTCGTCCGGCCCCCGCTGCGCTGCGACCCAACCAACACGGCCACGCAGGCCGTGTCGAAGGTTGGCGCTCCGAGAGGAAGGCCCAAGGTGGAGCAGGCGACAAGCAGGATTGCGGCGGCCAAAAGGCTGAGGAGGGCCAGCCTGCCTTCCGGCGTGAGCGGCGAGGGCGTGAGCGCGCCCTCAATGCGGCCGCGAAGTGATTTTCGGCAGCACCAGACGAGCGTCCCGAGAGTGACGAGCACAGCGGCAAGCGAGGGGAGAAGGAAGATTTTGAGCCAATCCACCAAAGGCGGAAGGCGGCTGCCGAAGACAATCAGATTGGCCGGATTCGAGATGGGAAGGACAAAGCTGGCCGCGTTGGCAATGAAGGCGCAAGCCAGCAGATAGGGCGCGGGCTGCACGCGCGCGCGCCGCACGACAGCAAGGACGGCCGGAGTGAGCACAACGGCCGTTGCGTCGTTCGATAAAACGGCCGTGACGACGAAACCCACACAGTAGACCAGCAAAAAGAGCCGCCGGGGAGAACCTTTGGCGTGCGCTGCTGCAACGCCCGCAGCCCAGTCGAAGACCCCCTCCTGGCGCGCAAGTTCGGCCAGCACCATCATCCCGGCCAGAAAAAGATAGACATCCCAGCCCTTGAGCACGGCACCGGCTGCGGCCTTCAAGGGCACGAGCCCGGCAAGAATGAGCAGGGAAGCGCCGCCGCAAACCCAGTAGGCCTCTTCCACGCGGCGGGGTCGCACCAGCATGCAGAGGATGCTGGCAAGCGAGAGGGCCCAGACGCAGAGCGACGCGAGGTGTGGGGGAATCAATTGGGCGGTTGACCTCAGGGTTCAGCGTACAAGAGCGGGTTGCGACTCAAGCCACTCCGCCAGTTCCACGTGGCCGCGCTGGCGCGCGTACTCGGCCGGCGTTTTGCCGGAATCGTTGACCGGACGCGGGTCGCCGCCGTGGGCTAGCAGCAGTTCGGCCAGGTCCTTCCGGTTGGCGGCTGCAGCGGAAAACAGCGGCGTATAGCCGCCCACCTGCGCAGCATTGGGGTCGGTGCCGTGCTCAAGCAGCATTGCAGCCATCTCCGCGCCTCCGCCCAGCGCCAGCGCAGCGTGCAGGGGCTGGTTGCGCTGGGGGTTGCGGGAGACTGCATCGACCTGCGCGCCGTGCTGCAGCAAGACGGCCGCGGCTTCCGGCGTTCCGAATGCGGCGGCCAGGTGCAGCGTGGTCCACCCGTCCGATGAAAATGCATTCACGGCTTCCGGGTCGCCGGCCAGAATCTCTTTGAGGCGCGCCGGGTTGCCGGTCGCGGCGGCTTCAAAGATGTCCAGCGCGACCCCGCGTGCGGCGAGGCGATCGAGAAGAAAGTCGCGCACCATCGGCTGCCGGTAATAGACCGACCACATGAGCGCGGAGATTCCCTGCGCGTCGCGCCACTCGCAAAGCGAGGGATTTGCTTCGACAGCTTCGGCGAGCTCGGCAGTCGTTCCGCTTTCGATCCACTTGAGAAAGGGCAGAAGCATGGGTTCGTTCATCTTTCCTTGTGTCATTGCCGGGTCCACGGCGGAGTTCGATTCCGCGATGGGCAAAGCCTGACTGGAGTAGATGAGAAGAGGCATCGCGTGGTCAAGAGAGAGGTTTCAGCGTGTGGGGGAATCGCCGCCGCGGGCAAGCCGCCACAGAATCCGGCGGAATAACCCGAAGAGGCGTCGCGTGTCGGCCGGGTTCAAATGCAGACGCCGCAGCGTCAGGCGAAGGTCGTGACGATTCGCCGCCTGCATCACGCGGGGCGAGTATCCGGCCGCGCGCATTGTCTCCTCGATCAGTTCGCTCAAGCGGTCCAGATTTCCGCTGGTCGTCCGCTGCCCGGCGGTGGTGCTGCTGGTTGAATCGGGATTTGCGCAGTCAGGCGAGGGCCGAAGCGTCGCCAGCTCATAGAGGCAAACGGCAACCGCCTGGCCGAGATTCATCGAGGGCTGTTCGGGATGGGTGGGAATCTCGACGTGCAGATGGCAATGGGCGAGATCGTCGCGCGTGAGGCCGTGCTTTTCCGGTCCAAAAACGAGGGCCACGCGACCGCCGCACGCAAGCTCCTGCAGGATTAGAGGGGCGAGTGCGGGGAGCGGCACCACTGGCTGCTTGGGCTGGCGCGATCGAAGAGTGCCGGTGCCAACGGCAAGTGTGCAATTTGTCAGGGCCTCGGCAAGAGTCGCACACTCGCGAGCCTGCTGGAGCAAATGCGGCGCGCCGACTGCGGACTGTGCCTCGCGCCAGTGCGGAGCATACGGTGCAACCACTGCAAGCCGCGAAAAGCCAAAGTTGGCCATCGCCCGGGCCGCGGCGCCCGTGTTCAGTGGATTGCGAGGCGAGACCAGCACTACATCGACGCGATCGGATTGGCCGGCTGGCAGCAAACCAACATTGTAGTGCGCGCTGGGGCAATCCCGGCGTTGGTACACTGTTTCCACGTATGACGCCCGAAACAGATGCGGTGCAGTTGGAGAAAGCAGCGCTGTGCGCTACGGCGCGTTGGTGCTATGCGCAGGGCTGGGTCCCGGCCACCAGCGGCAACTTCAGCGTGCGTACGGACGATCGAATTTGGATCACTCCGAGCGGGATGGACAAGGGCGAGTTACTGCCGGAAGACCTTCTTGAAGTGGACCTTGAGGGGCGTCCGCGGAATGCCACCCTTAAACCTTCCGCAGAAACCGCGTTGCATGCGGTTCTCTATCGCGAGCGGCCTGAGGCGCGGGCGATTCTGCATGTGCACAGCATTTGGAATACGCTGCTCTCCGAGCGGTTCGCGGCCATCGGTTACCTTCCGCTGGAGGGATACGAACTACTGAAGGCGCTCTCCGGCGTCGCCACGCACATCCATTTGGAGCGCATCCCTGTACTGGAGAATTCGCAGGATTATGCGGCGCTGTCGCAGGCTCTGGAAGAAACGCTTGTTTCTCATCGTGCCGCGCATGGGGTACTGCTGAATCGGCACGGGCTTTATACTTGGGGGCAATCGGTGGCCGAGGCGCGCCGCCATCTTGAGGCGCTCGAATTTCTTTTCGAGGTCGAAGGCCGGCGGCTGTTAGCCAGACAGACATAAGAGCGAAACGCGCTGGCCACTACGGATTTTGAGGTCAAGGCTATGGCAGTGCTGCGTTTCCCGCCGGAGGATCGAATCGTTGAAAACGAGCCGGAGGTGCGCGCCGAGCTGGCCGCACTCGGAATCGATTACGAGCGCTGGAGCCTGGACCGCGTTCCGCCCGATTGCTCGGCAGAGGAGGTTCTGGCCGCCTACGCCGGGGAGATTGCCGAGATGAAACATCGCGGCGGCTACGTGACGGCGGATGTCATCGACGTGAATCCCGCGACCGCGAACCTGGAAGCGATGCTGGCGAAGTTCGACAAGGAGCACACGCACTCGGAGGACGAGGTGCGCTTCATCCTCGCAGGCCGCGGCATCTTTTTTTTGCACATCGGCGGCAGAGTGGCCTCAGTAGAAGTAGGCCCGGGCGACATGCTGCGGGTGCCGCGCGGCACCACGCACTGGTTTACGCTTTGCGAGGACCGTCGCATCCGCGCTATTCGCTGGTTCCAGGACACAACCGGCTGGACGCCGCATTACACCGGCTCTGGCGTGGACCGGGGCATTCAGCCGCTTTGCTTCGGACCGACCTATCTGGGTCCGCGCATGAAAAAGACGCTTGGCGCATGACGGAGCGAATGCCAAAGGTCTACCTGCTTGACATCGAGGGGACGGTCGCGCCACTGTCACTGGTGACCGACCAGCTTTTCCCTTATGCGCGCACGCATCTTTCGGAATTTCTGCACGAACACGCCGGCGACGGGGATGTGGGTGCAGACCTTGCCCTGCTGGCCGATGAAAACCGGATGGAGACGGATCCGAGCAGGCCAGAGTTTGCGAACGTTGAGGAAATCGGCGAAGCGCTCGCCTATTTGGGCTGGCTAATGGGCATGGACCGCAAATCCACCGCGCTCAAGAGCCTGCAAGGCAAGATCTGGAAGGCAGGCTTTGAGTCCGGCGCGTTGCAGGGGACGCTCTTTCCCGACGTGCCGCCGGCGCTGGAAGAGTGGTCGAATCAGGCAAAGGTTGCCATCTATTCCTCGGGCTCAGTCGAGGCGCAGCAGCTCCTCTTTCGCTACTCTAACTTCGGCGACCTCACTCCGTATCTCTCGAGTTACTTTGACACGCGAACCGGCCCCAAGACGGAAAGCTCGAGTTACACGGCCATCGCCGCGGCCATGCAGGTTGAGCCTGCGGAGGTTAAGTTCTATTCAGACGCCGTGCGCGAACTGGACGCGGCACGCGAGGCCGGCTGCGAAACCCGGCTCGTGGTTCGGCCCGGCAACTCGCCCATCGAAGAGGGCCACGGGCACACGCGCATCGAGTCGTTCCTGCACTCCGGGGCATCTGATGAAGGTGTGGGCCGCGCAGACACGGCTTAGACTTGGAGGGGCGCGCCGACCCTTCGGCGCAAGGTCACAATGATCGACTGGACCAATCCCGCCGCGACCGCCTTCCACGAGATTCAGACCGCGCCCATTGTGCGCTTTTCTGTGCTGGCGCTCAGCTCCATCTTCTTTCTGGTGGACCCCTTCGCTGCGATTCCCACGTTTCTTGCGATTACGGACGGCGTGGACCCCGCGAGGCGCAAACGTATGGCGCGCAAGGCCGCGCTCACCTGCTTTATCGTGCTCACCAGCTTTGCTCTTGCCGGCCAGCTCATCTTCCGCATGTTCGGCATCACGCTGCCTGCCTTTGAAATCGCCGGAGGGCTCATTCTGCTGCTGATCGGGCTGGACATGCTGGAGGCCCGCCGCTCGCCCACACAGGAGACCACGGGCGACACGGAAGCGGCTGCAGCCAAAGAAGATGCGGGCATCGTTCCGCTGGGCATTCCGATGCTGGCCGGCCCCGGCGCCATCTCGTCTGTGATGGTGCTGGTGGGGCCGGTTCCCAGCCTGTTCCACTGGCAGATGGGGGCCATCCTGGGCGCCATCGCTTTCACCTGCCTGGTGAGTTACGGGGTGCTTGCCGGTGCCGGAAAAGTGCGCAAAGTGATGGGGGAGACAGGGATCCGGATTCTGGTTCGCATCATGGGTCTGATGCTGGTGGCACTGGCCATGCAATTCTTCGTGAACGGGCTGACGGACCTGGGAGTGATCAGCCGGGGTTGACATTGCGTTTCCCACAGAAAAGCCAAGGTTTCCACAGGGTGAGAGCTTGCGTCCCGGTACACGGATTGCTATCCTCGTTGAGTTGCCAGTCGGCACCTGGAAGCGGTTTGGGTGACGCTTGCGCGCGAGGGTAGCCTATGCTACTCTTGAAAAGTTGTAGATGAGCAGTGGAGCTTCCAGAGGGTGCCGTGTGGGCAACCCTGCGCAAGGATACGGAAGCTGGTTCGCTGGGTCAGGTGAGGCAAACGCCCCTGAACCCCTGTAGGGAATCCCACAGAGAACAAGCCATTGCAGGACCGGAGAGTTCATCTCCCGAGAGCCCTAGGGGCTCCAGCGATTTTTGCTGGCCGTTCATTGAGAATTTGCGCTGCGCGAAGCTGCCGGAGGGAGCATTTCCGGTGAGTAACATCGGCGTGCGAATCAGGGTTCAGACGTCGGCGGATATCCTAGGCGGATATCGCGGATATCTTTGACGGGATTGTTGGTAGGCCTCATCGAAAAGCCCAACCGAGAAAAGCCCAACCGGAAAGATTGACTGATTCAGCTTGACCGAAAGCTTTGAGTTCGATATCCTTAAAAGGTTCGCGCAAAATCACCGAAGATCGCTAAGCGAGTGCGGATCGGTGGGCGCATCAAGTTCGAGGATGCCCAGACCGTCAGGTTTGGGGTCTCGATCCAAAAGGCACCGCTTAGGCGGACCGCTTTCACGGATCTTTGACAATAAGGTTGAACATGCCAGTCGTGAGAATCGATCAGGTTTGGCTTGATCATCTCACAAGGTAAGGTGCCTGCAGTTTACGATCGCAGGCACGGTCGAGCCTGTCCTGACCTCCGTCAGGCGGGCAAGACATCAGGTTTCAAACGAGAGTTTGATCCTGGCTCAGAATCAACGCTGGCGGCGTGCCTAACACATGCAAGTCGAACGAGAAAGGGTAGCAATACCTGAGTAAAGTGGCGCACGGGTGAGTAACACGT
>JBAUEO010000049.1:0-87037 GCA_049678625.1 Occallatibacter sp.
GCCATCCGCGAGTTCTTCGGCTCCTCGCAGCTCTCGCAGTTCATGGACCAGACCAACCCGCTCTCTGAGATTACGCACAAGCGCCGCCTGTCGGCTCTTGGACCGGGCGGACTCTCGCGCGAGCGCGCCGGATTTGAAGTTCGCGACGTGCACCCCACGCACTACGGCCGCATCTGCCCCATTGAGACGCCGGAAGGCCCGAACATCGGCCTCATCAGCTCGCTCAGTTGCTTTGCGCGCATCAACGAGTACGGATTCATCGAGTCGCCTTACCGCAAGGTGAAGGACGCGCGCATCCTCGACTATGTGGAGATTGTCAACGCCGGCGAAAGCGGCATGCGCGTGGGCGACCACATCGAGAAAGAGGAGGCGCTCAAGCTCAGCGCCCAGCTGAAGAAGGCCGGCAAGCGCACCCTCGAGCACATGCCCTACAGCTTCTATCTTTCCGCCTGGGAAGAGGACAAGCACACCATCGCGCAGGCCAATATCGAATTCAATGAGAACGGCCAGATCACCGAAGACCTGGTGAATGCCCGCCGCCAGGGCAACTTTGTGCTGGTCAGCCGGGCTGAGGTGGACTATATCGACGTCAGCCCCAAGCAGCTGGTTTCCGTTGCCGCCTCGCTGGTGCCGTTCCTGGAGCACGACGACGCCAACCGCGCGCTGATGGGCGCCAACATGCAGCGCCAGTCGGTGCCGCTGCTGGTGGCCGAAGCGCCGCTGGTGGGCACGGGCATGGAGGGCGTCACCGCGCGCGACTCCGGCGCCGTCATCCTGGCCAAGCGCAACGGAATCGTGGATTCGGTCGACTCCGAGCGCATCATCGTGCGCGTCGAAGGCGAGCACCATCCCACGCAGCTCTCGCGCGAGGTGGGCTCGGACATTTACACGCTCATCAAGTTCAAGCGCTCCAACCAGAACACCTGCATCAACCAGAAGCCGGTGGTCCGCGAGGGCGAGCGCGTGCTCAAGGGCCAGGTCATCGCCGACGGCCCCTGCACGGAGCAGGGCGAGCTGGCGCTGGGCCGCAATGTGCTGGTGGCCTTCATGCCCTGGCGTGGATACAACTTTGAGGACGCCATCCTCATCAGCGAAAAGCTGGTGCGCGAGGACTACTACACCTCGGTGCACATCGAGGAGTTCGAAATCGAGGCCCGCGACACCAAGCTCGGCCCCGAGGAGATTACCCGCGACATCCCCAACGTCAGCGAGCATGCGCTGCGCGACCTGGACGAGAGCGGCGTCATCCGCATCGGCGCGCAAATTGGCCACGGCGACATCCTCGTCGGTAAGGTGACGCCCAAGGGTGAAACCCAGCTTACGCCGGAAGAGAAGCTGCTCCGCGCCATCTTTGGCGAAAAGGCCGGCGACGTGCGCGACGCCTCGCTCACCTGCCCTCCGGGCATCGAGGGCACGGTGGTGGACGTGCGCATCTTCAGCCGCAAGGGCCAGGAGAAGGATGAGCGCGCCAAGCAGATTGAGGCCGAATACGTGGCCAAACTCGAAAAGAACCTTGGCGACGAAATCCGCATTCTCACCGACGAACGCCTGAAGCGGCTGGAATCCATCCTGGGCGGCCAGGAAGTGCTGGCTGACCTGCACGACGAGCGCACCAACAAGCGCCTGCTGGTGAAGGGCGCCATGCTGGACCGCGACACCATCGAGCGCATCTCCACCAAGAACCTCAAGCGCATCCGTTACCCCGACAAGGACCCCCGCGTCAACGAGCAGATTGACGAGATCGAGGAGATGACCTCGCGCCAGATTGAAGTGCTGCGCAAGATCACCAACGAGAAGATCGCCAAGCTGCAGAAGGGCGATGAGCTGCCTCCGGGCGTCATCAAGATGGTCAAGGTCTATGTCGCCATGAAGCGCAAGCTCTCGGTCGGCGACAAGATGGCCGGCCGCCACGGCAACAAGGGCGTCATCGCGCGCATCCTGCCGGAAGAGGATATGCCTTACCTGCCCGACGGAACGCCGGTGGAGATTGTGCTCAACCCGCTCGGCGTGCCTTCGCGTATGAACGTGGGCCAGATTCTTGAAACCCACCTGGGCTGGGCCGCTGCCAGCCTCGGCAAAAAGATTGCCGACTTCATTCGCGGCAGCAGCGACGCCGAGTATGTGCGCACGGTGGTGAAGAAGGAGTTCGCCGGCACAGCCGCGCTGCGCCAGTTGCTCGAGCTCGACGACGAGATGCTGTTGCGCGTCGCCGCGGGAATGGAGCACGGCATCTGGTTCGGCACCGCGGTCTTTGACGGCGCCAAGGAGGACGAGATTAAGGCTCTGCTGGCTTCCGCCGGCCTGCCTTCCTCCGGCAAAACCGCGCTCTTTGACGGCATGACAGGCGAGCAGTTCGAGCAGCCGGTCACCGTCGGCTACATCTACATGCTCAAGCTCTCGCATCTGGTGGACGACAAGATTCACGCGCGCTCCATCGGGCCGTACTCGCTCATCACCCAGCAGCCGCTGGGCGGCAAGGCGCAGTTCGGCGGCCAGCGCTTTGGCGAAATGGAAGTCTGGGCGCTCGAAGCTTATGGCGCCGCCTACATCCTGCAGGAACTGCTCACCGCCAAGTCCGACGACGTCTACGGCCGCACCAAGATTTACGAGGCCATCGTCAAGGGCGAGGCAGCCATCGAGCCCGGCGTGCCGGAGTCGTTCAACGTGCTCATCCGTGAGCTGCAATCGCTCTGCCTGGACGTGGAGCTGATCAAGCGCGCCGATCTGGTGCGCAAGGCTCCCGCGCAGGAAGTGGCCGCGGTGGCCGACTAAAGACAGCCTCCAGCTGCCAGCTTTCAGCCTCCAGCTTCATCGGAGCAAGGCCGGCAGCCGGAGCGAATCAAAGGATTGCTCTAGTTGAGAGCACGAAAATGCTTCGAGCGGCAAGAGGGCTGGAAGCCAGGGGCTAGCAGCTAGTAGCTATTCACAGGGTTCTTCCGGAAAACGGCATCTGCCGCCACCCGGGAAGGAAGAACTCTTCAGCCATCCCGGGAAAAGCCGCGGCGCGTTGCCGAAAAGGCCCGCCAAGGAGGGTCGCCTTGTTCCGTTCGAACCCGTTTGAGCTCACCAGCCCGATTACCGACTTCGACGCCATCCGCATCATGCTCGCTTCGCCTGAGAAGATCCGAAGCTGGTCGCATGGCGAGGTCACCAAGCCGGAGACCATCAACTACCGCACCTTCAAGCCGGAGCGCGACGGCCTGTTCTGCGCCCGCATCTTCGGGCCGGTCACTGACTGGGAGTGCCTGTGCGGCAAGTACAAGCGCATGAAGCACCGCGGCGTGATCTGCGACAAGTGCGGCGTCGAGGTCACCGTCAGCAAGGTGCGCCGCGAGCGCATGGGCCACATTGAGCTGGCCTCGCCCTGCTCGCATGTCTGGTTCTTCAAGGGCCTGCCCTCGCGCATCGGCCACCTGCTCGACATCTCGCTGCGCGACCTGGAAAGCATTCTCTACTTCGAGTCCTACGTCGTGATTGACCCGGGCGACTCCGGAGCGCGCGAGCGCGAGATCATCAAGGACGAGACCCGCTACCGCGAGCTCGACCAGCAGTATCGCCCCTCCGGCTTCAAGGCCATGATGGGCGCCGAGGCCATCAAGGAGCTGCTTAAGCGCGTGCAGGTGGACGAGCTGTCCGTTGAGCTGCGCGAGAGGATGAAGACCGAGACCTCCGCGCAGAAGAAGATCAAGTTCGCCAAGCGGCTCAAGGTCGTGGAGGCCTTCCGCAAGAGCAGCAACAAGCCGCAGTGGATGATTCTCGACGTGCTGCCGGTCATTCCTCCAGAGCTGCGCCCCCTGGTGCCGCTGGATGGCGGCCGCTTCGCCACCTCCGATCTGAACGATCTCTACCGCCGCGTGATCAACCGCAACAACCGGTTGAAGAAGCTGATGGACCTGCACGCGCCCGAAGTCATCGTGCGCAATGAGAAGCGCATGCTGCAGGAAGCAGTCGACGCGCTGTTTGACAATGGCCGCCGCGGCCGCGTGCTGCGCGGGGCCAACAACCGCCCGCTCAAGTCGCTCTCTGACACGCTCAAGGGCAAGCAGGGCCGCTTCCGCCAGAACCTTCTCGGCAAGCGCGTGGACTACTCCGGCCGTTCGGTCATCGTTGTGGGCCCTGAGCTCAAGCTGCACCAGTGCGGCCTGCCCAAGAAGATGGCCCTCGAGCTCTTCAAGCCTTTTATCTATCACCGCCTGGAGCAGACCGGCCACTGCACCACCATCAAGCAGGCCAAGGAAATGGTGGAAATGCAGGAGCCCGTGGTGTGGGACATCCTCGAGGAGGTCATCAAGGACCATCCCGTGCTGCTGAACCGCGCCCCAACCCTGCACCGGCTGGGTATCCAGGCCTTTGAGCCCGTGCTCGTCGAGGGCAAGGCCATCAAGATTCACCCCCTGGTCTGCACCGCCTTCAACGCCGACTTTGACGGCGACCAGATGGCCGTGCACATTCCGCTTTCGCCAGAAGCGCAGATTGAAGCCAGCGTGCTCATGCTCGCTTCGCACAATATTCTGTCGCCAGCCTCCGGCCATCCCATCACCGTGCCCACCCAGGACATGGTGCTCGGCCTCTATTACCTGACCAAGGCCAAGAAGGGCGCTGCCGGCGAAGGCCGCGTCTTCTCGAACACCGAGGAGATTCTCATGGCGCTTGAGGCCCATGAGCTCGAGACCCTCACGCCCATCCGCCTGCGTTACACGGGCAAGGTGCTCGACATGACCAACGCCTACGACGATCAGGACCTGACCCACACCGAGCCGGTCGACTTCAACAAGGAGTACATCTCCACCACCGTCGGCCGCGTCATCCTCAACGATGCGCTGCCCGCCGGCATGCCATTCATCAACGGCCTGCTCAAGAAGAAGGGCATCGGCCAACTGGTCAACTACTGCAACCAGAATCTCGGTCTTGAAACCACGGTTCGCATGCTGGATCGCATCAAGCAGCTTGGCTTCCAGTACGCCACGCGTTCCGGCCTTTCCGTTGGCCTGGATGACATGGTGATCCCCGCCAGCAAGTACACCGTGGTGCATGAGGCCGACAAGAAGGTCATCGAGGTCCAGAAGCAGTATATGGATGGCGCCATCACCAACGGCGAGCGCTCCAACAAGGTCATCCAGATGTGGTCCTCCGTCACCGACCAGGTGGCCGAGGAGATGTTCGGCAACATGAAGAAAGCCGACGACGACGGCGCCATGAACCCGATCTACATCATGGCCGACTCCGGCGCCCGCGGTTCAAAGCAGCAGATTCGCCAGCTTTCCGGCATGCGCGGACTGATGGCCAAGCCTTCCGGCGAGGTCATCGAAACGCCCATCACGGCCAACTTCCGTGAGGGCCTCACCGTGCTTGAGTACTTCATCTCCACGCACGGGGCGCGCAAGGGCCTGGCGGATACGGCGCTGAAGACCGCCGACTCCGGCTACCTCACCCGCCGCCTGGTGGACGTGGCGCAGGATGTCATCGTGACCGAGTACGACTGCAGCACCAGCGAGGGCATTTACGTTGGCTCCATCGTCGAGTCGGGCGAGATCATCGAGCCCATGCGCGACCGCATCATCGGCCGCGTCTCGCTGGAGCGCATCAAGGACTATGACGGCAACGTCGTGGTTGAGGTCAACCAGCCCATCGACGAGGAGATTGCCTCGGCCATCCAGGGCGCGGGCGTGGAGAAGGTCAAGATCCGCTCCGTGCTCACCTGCGAATCGCGCCGCGGCGTCTGCGCGCTCTGCTACGGCCGCAACCTCGGCTCCGGCCGCATGGTTGAACTGGGCGAAACCTGCGGGGTCATTGCCGCGCAGTCCATCGGCGAACCGGGAACGCAGCTTACCATGCGCACCTTCCACGTGGGCGGCACCGCCAGCCGCGTGGCCGACAAGTCGCGCCTCGATGCCAAGAACAACGGCTTCGTCCGCTACTTCAACCTGAACACCGTGGAAAGCAAGGACGGCACCCAGGTCGCCATGAACCGCTCCGGCTCGCTGGCCATTGTGGACGAGCGCGGCCGCGAGAAGGAGCGCTACCAGGTGGTCTATGGCGCGCGCCTGCGCGTCAAGGACGGCGTCGCCGTCAAGCTGGGCGATCTGCTGGCCGAGTGGGATCCCTACACCTACGCCATCCTCACCGAGATTGGCGGCACGGCGCAGTTCAAGGACCTGCAGGAAGGCATCACGCTCAACGAGGAAGTGGACGAAGTCACCGGCCTCTCGCGCTGGGTGGTGGGCGACTCGCCTGACGAAAAGCGCCAGCCCGCCTTTGTCATCAAGGGCTCCAAGTCGCAGAAGCGCTACCTGCTGCCCCGCGGCGCTCACCTGATGGTGCAGGAGGGCGACGAGGTGGGTCCCGGAGATGTGCTCGCCAAGATTCCCAAGGAGAGCACCCGCACCAAGGACATCACCGGCGGCCTGCCCCGCGTGGTGGAACTGTTTGAAGCCCGCAAGCCGCGCGAAACCGCCATCATCAGCGAAATTGACGGCGTGGTTCGCTTCGGCGAAGTTGCCAAGGGCCAGCGCAAGATTTACGTCACGGCCGACAATGGCGACGAGAAGGAATACTCGGTGCCGCGCGGCGTACACGTGAACGTGCAGGAAGGCGAGCGCCTGCGCGCCGGCGACCCGCTGATGGATGGGCCTCTCAACCCGCACGACATTCTTGCCGTGCTGGGCGAAAAGGAACTGCAGGCTTACCTGGTGAACGAAATCCAGGAGGTCTACCGCCTGCAGGGCGTGGCCATCAGCGACAAGCACATCGAGGTCATCGTGCGCCAGATGCTCCGCTGGGTGCGCATCGACGAGATCGGCGATTCGAACTTCCTTCTGGAGCAGCAGGTGGATCGGTTCCGCTTCCGCGAGGAGATCGAGCGCGTGCTTGCCGACGGAGGCCGTCCGCCAATCGGACGTCCGCTGTTGCTGGGCATCACCAAGGCCTCGCTCTCCACCGACAGCTTTATCTCCGCGGCCAGCTTCCAGGAGACCACGCGCGTGCTGACTGAGGCCAGCATCAACGGCGCAATCGACAACCTGCGCGGCCTGAAGGAAAACGTCATTGTCGGCCGGCTCATTCCGGCGGGCACGGGCCTGGAGTACTACCGCAACGTGCAGCTCTCGCCTGAACTCGAAGAGGCTGCGGCGCGCGTGCAGTTGGAGGTCAGCGCGGAGATCGAAGCGGCCGAGCGCGAACTGGAGCTGATGCGCCAGGAGGGCGAGGCCGAAGAGATGGCGGCCGAATAACAGGCGGCTCACGGCAGCAATCCCTTATGCAAAAGAGGCCCGGCTCAATGCCGGGCCTTCTTCTTTGGTCGATGCTCCTGCTGCTGTTCTGCGTTGCTGATCTGCTTTGTTGTTCTGCCGCGGCTCAGGCGCCCCTGCGGCTGTGGATTCCGCTGGGCTGGCGGCGGGTGTGCTTGGCCGTGTACATGGACGCATCCGCCGAACTCAGCAGGCTGTCGGGGGTTGCGCCATCGTTGGGGAACAGTGATACACCGATGCTGGCCGCGCCGCGCAGCACATAGCCCTCCACGGTGAAGGGGGCGTCGAAGCAGCGCTCCAGCCGCTGCGCAATCTCCTCCACGTCGGAACGATTTCGTACCACTGAGACCAGCGCTGCAAACTCATCGCCTCCCAGCCGCGCCAGCACATCGCCGGAGCGCAACTGCCGCTTCATGCGCAGCGAAACCTCCTGCAGATACAGGTCGCCCACATGATGTCCGTAGAGATCGTTTACCTGCTTGAACTCGTCCAGATCCACGTAAATCAGGCCGAAGACGCTCGACGACTCCTGCGCCTTCTTGATCTGATCGATCAGCAGCCGGTCCAGCGTGAAGCGGTTGTACATGTCGGTGAGCTGGTCGAATTCCGAGCGGTAGACCAGGTCGGCGTAGAGCTTGCGCGTCTCAATGGCCAGTGTCGCCAGCCGAACTCCGGTCACAATCGCGTCCTCTTCTTCTTTTTCCTCCGGCTTTTTGTGATCGAAGGCCACGAAAATGTGGCCAAGCACCATGCCCGAGCGCGCAGGAACCTCGCGCGAGACGATGCGCTTGTCGGTCTTGCTGGCGGGCGGCTTGCCCAGCACCGGCCCATCCACCACCTCGCACCAGCAGGGCGCGCCGTCCAGGCTGTAGGAAACCATCGCTGAGATGTGCTCCACCACGTCGGAGAGCGGCTGTGTGGTGTTGATCTCCTCCAGAATGCGGCTTCGCCACTGCTCCAGTTCCATAATGCGCCGCTCATGTGCAGCTTCAGCTTCCGTTTGCGCGGAAATTTTGTTCGTCTGCACGCGCACGCGCCGCCGCAGCATCCACACCCACATGCTGGAGCCCACCACCGTCAGGAACAGGACCGCCACAATGCGCAGCAGGTTCACCACCGTCACGAGCGGCGCGGAATCGGTGACATGAATATCGTCCGGCGAGCGCAGCAGGATGTTGAAGGTGTCTCGCGCATGGAAGGAGTTCGAGTTGTTCATGAAGCAGATGCCCGTCACGCGCACAGTTGAGCCCGCCGGCACGTGCTTCATCGGTGGCAGCACTCCGTTGCCGTCCGCGGCCAGCGGATGCTCGAAGGTGGCGGAGAACAGGTTGCCGCCCGACTCCAGCACATACTCGTCCTGCGCCGCGCTGCGCACTTCGGCCATCACCCTGCCGTCCAAGCTCACCAGATCGAAGAGATGACTGCTTGACGCAAGCTGAGCCCAGGATGCCGGAATCGGCGCCATTGGCGCCGCCGTTCCCAGGTCCTGAATCTCGGCCTCGGTGAGTGTCAGAAATCCGTCATGCACCTCAGGAAAGCCCGTGGCGTCGGCAAGGTCGCCCACCCGCAGCGGCGCAATGGAGGCCACCAGGATGCGCAGGCTTTGCCCGCCGCTCTGCAGCACCGCCGTCGAGCCCGGCTCATAGTAGGTGAGAGTGCCGCGCACCCGCACGCGCTGGCTCAGGTTCACCACGTGATAATCGGCAAGAATTCCGTTCATCGGCGTCAGCGGAAGGCTCCACGGGTCAACCGCCGCGCGGCGAATCACCTTCACGTCCGCCATGGATGCCACGTGGATGACGATTCCCGTCTGCCGCATTTTGCCGTCGAACCGCGCCGAGGCCACGCCGGTCACCAGTACCTGCGTATCCAGCAGCCCTGACAACAGAGTGGGGTTGTCCACGTCCACTTCCGCGTCAAGTGCGCCGCTGTCGGTGTGCATCTGCAGCAGCGTGCTGTGCACGCCTGAACGCATCACCGTGGCCGCGTCGCGCACCGTGGCAAACACCGTCACCAGCCGGCCGTCAAAGGCCGAATGAATCAGTTGGTCATAGGTGGCGGGAACCGGCGGCGGCAGCGCGCCATGCCCGATGACCGCGATGCTGTTGGCCTCCACCATCGGCCGGAATCCGGCCTCGGTGGTGCCCTTGATCAGCACCCGGTCGCCCGGCGAAACCAGAATGGGCGAACTGGGCTGCACCAGAATGCCTGTGTCGCCGTCCTGCACGAAGAGAATCTTCTCGTAGCTGCGGAAGTAGGTGACCGTTCCGCTGAAGTCCACAGGGTAACCCTGGTTGGCTTCACCCTGGGAGAGGGCGGAAATGGAGCGAACAGTGATCAGCAGTCCGGGCGCCGCCCAAGCCGCGGACGCCCATGCCAGCATCGCCAGCATGGGTATCCATTTGCGCCTCAGGGAGCCGCCGAAGACACCCCAAATCGCATCGGCTTTCCCGGTACCTTTCATCGCGCCGTCTTTCCCCTCCACTGCTCGCCTGTGTCCTCACCGGAGACGGGCCCAAACCATCGAATCTGACTGAATTGCTTTAAATCCTGGCCTTCATCTTAACCTGAATAGAATCTGCGCTAATAACCCTTTTAGGGTATGCGGCAGCACTTTGGTGTCCGGCAAACGCGTGTGCGTACCTCATCCGCTCGACAGGGTTCTCAACCCCGTGGGGCATGTACCATGGCAAGGCGGGGAGACCGCCAGCTTTGCGGCGCCACAACCCCCGCCTTGGAGCGCCACAACCATGGCTCAATCATCCGATCTGAATGCAGCCCCCGCCGTTGCCTTGTCGGGCGGCGGCACGCAGGCTCAGCCCGTCCGCCGCATCCGCGTCCTGGGCGTCCCGCTCGATATGGGGGCCAGCCGTCGCGGCGTGGACATGGGCCCCTCGGCCATCCGCGTCGCCGGCCTTGAAGCCCGGCTGGAGGCCCTCGGCCACCAGGTGGACGACGGCGGAAACATACCTGTCGATATCGCCGAAACCCAGGATTTCGGAAGTTGCAACGCTCGCTATTTGAATCAGATAGCGGAAACCTGCGCGCGCACCTCCCAAGCCGTTCTCCAAACTCTTGAGGCTGGCCAGACCCCGCTCGTGCTCGGCGGCGACCATTCCATCGCCTCCGGAAGCGTCTCCGGCGTGGCTGAATTTTACCGCCGCCAGGGTCAGAAAATCGGCATCGTCTGGATTGACGCCCACTCCGACATCAACACGCCGGAGACCTCACCCTCCGGCAATGTCCACGGCATGCCGCTGGCCGCTCTGCTCGGCCTTGGCCCGGAGCCGCTCGGCTCCATTCTCAACGACGCGCCCAAGATTGCCGCGGAGAACACGGTCCTCATCGGCGTGCGCGACATTGACGCCGCCGAGCGCGAGAACATCCGCCGCGCCGGGGTTACGGAAGTGTTCACCATGCGCGACATTGACGAGCGCGGCATGCGCGCCGTGATGGAAGAAGCTCTGCGCGCCGCCGGCCGCGGCACCGCGGGCTACCACGTCTCGCTCGACATGGACTGGATCGATCCGGAGGATGCGCCTGGCGTCGGCACCGCCGTCCGCGGTGGCGCAACCTATCGCGAGGCCCACCTCGCCATGGAGATTATTGCCGACCATGGCCGCATGCTCAGCCTGGAAATCGTCGAGGTCAATCCCATCCTCGACGAGCATAACCAGACCGCCGACCTCGCCGTCCAGCTCGCCTGCTCGGCATTTGGGAAGAAGATCCTGTAGAAGGAGAATTAGGGAATGAAGAAGCTAAGCATTAAGGAGTTTCACAGCTTTATGCGCGGTACGTTTAAAGTCTCAATTGAGCGTGCGTACAGAAACCACCGAATCTTTTGCGAGGCAGACCTCCAGTCAATCGCTTGGCATAAAATTCAAATCTTTCTGGAAAGACACAAAGAGACGAAAGGTAAATTCCGTGTATTGAACAAGCCTTATCTTAAGGACTCCCACACTTACCCAGATTTAGTCGTATTCAAACGACAGTCTCCATGGGTAGTTATTGAATTGAAGGAAGGTCGAAGATTGAGAAAAGCAACTGCCGAAAAGGAGCTTGAGAAGTTGCTTCAGGCCAAGCGCGTTCTCAGCCCAAAGCGCGGATACCTCGTGTATGTCGCCCGGTACGGCGAAAGGCGGGCCATCGTTGGTCCCAAGGGTGAAGGCGGGCGATATTTCTTTGAAGTTCCCGTCATCCTTAAGGAAGGTATGTCAGAGGAGCAGTTGGACGAATGGACAGAGGGCTTCCGACCATGGGCGAGGTACAGGGTGGTAAAGAAAGACTCCATCGGGCGCTGAGGAAGCATAGCGAAGCACGCAGCATCCCCGCAGTGGCAGTGTCAAACTAGGACCGGCATCAACACGCTTTATACAACGGAATCAGCCGATTTGCGAAAATGGATTTGCGATGGCAAAAAAACTTCGCGTAGGCGTGTTGTTTGGCGGACGCAGCGGCGAGCATGAGGTCTCGCTGCTTTCGGCTGCCTCCGTATTGAAGGCGATTGACCGCCGCAAATTCGACGTCGTCCCCATCGGCATCACCAAAGAGGGCCGCTGGCTGGCCACCTCTGACGCCGACCACCTGCTTGAAACCGGCTCGAGCGCCATTGCCCGCCCGCTGCGCGCCGGCGACCCTGCGGCCACGCCCGGCGCAAAGCTGCTGCATGAGGGCATTCCCACGCTCATGGCGCCCGAGCCGGCATCTTCCACGGCGCTGAACCAAAGCCGGCGGCCCGGCGGCCAGCAACTCGACGTGGTCTTTCCCGTCCTCCACGGCACCTTCGGCGAGGACGGCACCATTCAGGGCCTCTTTGAAATGGCCGGCATCGCCTACGTGGGCGCGGGTGTGCTGGGCTCCGCCGCGGGCATGGACAAGGACGTGATGAAGCGCCTCTTTGCCCAGGCTGGCCTGCCCATCGTTCGCCATGTCACGCTGCTTCGCGCGGAGTGGGAGTCCGCGCCGCGCAAGGCCCTCGCGCGGATTGAAGCGGCTCTGCACTATCCGGTCTTCGTCAAGCCCGCCAATCTTGGCTCCTCGGTCGGCATCACCAAGGCCCACACGCGCAAGGAACTCGGCCCCGCCCTCGATCTCGCCGCGCGCTACGATCGCAAGCTCGTGGTGGAGGAAGGCGTGGGCGGCGGCAAAGGCCGCGCGCGCGAGCTTGAAGTCGCTGTCCTCGGCAACGACGATCCCCAGGCCAGCGTGGTGGGCGAAATCATTCCCGGCAAGGAGTTCTACGACTACGAGGCCAAGTACCTCGCCGAAGGGTCCGTGCCTGTCATCCCCGCCAAGCTTTCCCGCGCGCAGACCAGCCGCGTCCGCCGCATGGCCGTTGACGCCTTTCGCGCCTGCGATCTCTCCGGCCTGGCCCGCGTCGACTTCCTCATGGAGCCGGGCGGAAAGCGCCGCATCTTCCTGAACGAAGTGAACACCATGCCGGGCTTTACGCAAATCAGCATGTACCCCAAGCTCTGGGAGGCTTCGGGACTGCCCTATCGCGACCTCATCACCCGCCTCATCGAGCTCGCCCTTGAGCGCCACGCCGACAAGGCCCGTACCCGCTTCAGCCGCGACGATTAGCGCAAGTTGCCCAGGGAACCACTTCGCGCCGCCCGGTGTCTAATTCTCTGGGGTGCGACTCGCCGTTTGGGTGCCTGGTCCGCGCGGGCCTGCTTCATGTTTCCGCGCACTGGCAACCCCATGCGCGCGGTGCCGTATCCTAAAACATTGAGGGGAACCACTCGATGACTCTGCTCGACGCACCCGCCTATGACGCCGCACGCGCCCGCCGCATCCGCATCGCCCTCTACTCCGGCGCTGGCCTCTGCTTCGTGCTTTTCATCGGCAGTTGGCTGGTCGCCGGCATGCCTGTCGACTGGCCCTGGAACTGGTTGACCCACTTTCGCGGCCGCGTGGTCACCAACAGCTTCCTCCGCGATGTCGAACACGACGATATGAAGCAGGCTTACGGCATCTGGATGCACGACCCCGGCTGGCAGCAGCATCCTGACAGCCATAGCGCCTATCCCTTCGATCGCTTTGAGAAGGATTGGGGCCCCAACAGCGCGCAAAACGACTACGGCACCATTCGCAGCCACAAAATCGCGGCCACGCGCATCAACGGCAACGTGCTCATCCTCGGCATTCTGGTCAACGGCCAAAAGAGCAACGCCACATTCCTCTACTACGACCCGCACGACCACACGCTCGGCTTCTCGCCCGTGCAGTTGTATCTCGGCCCCTAGGAGAACTGTGTTCACTAGATATCTGACTGCTTGGTTTTGTTCCAATTCGGGGTGCCCCAGGTCTCGATTTTGAGACCTGGGAAACACGATGCTGGTGGAGCGAATTCACGCGGTCAGAGTTCTAGCCTTGCGGCATTCTTAGCTCCGCCAGCGTCTTCTCCAGGCTCGCCGCGTCCTCCACATTCATGGCCTTCAGCGCGGCGTCAATCTGCCGCATCAGCCCGCACAGCACCTTGCCCGGCCCCACTTCGATAAAAATGCTCGCGCCCGCTTGCACCAGCGCCTGCACGCAATCCACCCAGCGCACTGTGCCGGTCACCTGCCGCGTCAGAGCGTCGCGCGCTTCGTCGGCCGTGGTCACGAGCCTGCCGGTTACATTCGCCGCCACGGGAATCTTCGGATTGTTGAGTGTGAGCCCGGCCAGCACTCGCGCCACTTCCTCCTGCGCCGGCTGCATCAGCGCGCAGTGGAACGGCGCGCTCACCGGCAGCATCACGGCTCTCCGCGCGCCCTTGGCTTTGCAAATCTCCGCAGCCTTCTCCACCGCCGCCAAAGCGCCGCTAATCACCGTCTGCGTCGGCGAATTCAGGTTCGCCGCGGCCACCGTCAATCCCGTCTCCGCCGCCGCCTCCGCGCAGGCTTCGGCCACTTGCGCAGCATCCAGTTGCAGCACCGCCGCCATGCCGCCCTGGCCCGCCGGAACCGCCTCCTGCATCGCCCGCCCGCGCGCCTTCACCGCGCGCACCGCGTCCGCAAATCCCAGCGTCCCCGCCGCAACGTGCGCGGACCACTCTCCCAGCGAGTGCCCCGCCGCCAGCGCCAGTTCCACGCCCTCGGCCGCCAGCACGCGCAATGCCGCAACGCTCACCGTCAAAATCGCCGGCTGCGTGTTCTCGGTCAGCTTCAGCTCCTCTTCCGGCCCTTCAAAGCACAGCCGCGACAGCGCGAATCCGCAGGCCTCATCGGCCTCGGCAAAGGTTTCTTTGGCAATCGGAAAGCGCTCGGCAAGTTCGCGGCCCATGCCCACGGCCTGCGAACCCTGCCCCGGAAACAGAAAGGCAATTTTCGTCGTCATGTCAGTCAGGATTCTATCGCGCCGCATGTGCCCGGCTTGCTCGCCAGCCCGGCCTCGGGCCGCAGCCGGTCCGCCGATCCACGCATTGACCGCCCAGCGCCTTAGTTCCAGCGCTTCTTGTCTTCGTCCTCGTCGATGCGGTTGCCCTGGCCGTCGAAGCGCACCGTCCGCCCCTGCCGCTTCATGTAGACCTCAAACTTTCGCGCTGCGCGCCGCCGCTTCCAGCGGTAGTAGCGGTTGCGCATGCCGTAGAGTCTCTCGCTCATCGCAAAGGCAAAGCCCTTCTTCGGCGCACGCCGGATGTAGAACCAGCCCGCCAGCGCGCCGCCCAGCTCGGCGAAGGCGTAAAGCCGCTGGCTGGTGAAGAGCATCGCAATCGAAATCAGCCCAAAGACCATCGCCAGGTACTTTGCCTTGATGCCGATGGGCAGTGGAAACATCATGAATTCCATCTCGCCGTAGAGCACTCCGATGGCCACCAGCAGCCCGAAGACGCCGCCGAAGCATCCGGTCAGCGCCGCCGAACCGGGGTCCATGCGCAGCCACGTGCCCGCCAGATACACCAGCACCGCCGTCAGCGCCGTCCCAATGACCGACACGGCATAGAGGCTCATTACCCAGCCATCGCCGCGCATTCCCTCAAGAAATCCGGCCAGAAACCACAGCGACAGCAGCTCCAGCGCCGTCTCAAGAATCGCGCCGGTGGGGTGGATGAAGCTGTACGAAATCGGCTGCCAAAGCGCGCCGTGCAGAAAGGCCTCAGGGAAAAAAGCCAGCCATCCGGCAATTCGCGCCGTGGGCCCCGCCGCCAGCAGCGTGCCCACCGCCAGAGCAAAATACGCCCCCAGGTTCCACAGCACCAGCCTGCGCGTGGCGCCGCGAAAATCAGGGAACGCCAACGATGTCGAACCGAGCCTGCGCATTTCTTGCTTCAGGGTACATGCCCCGGCGCTCAGGTGTCATCGTCCGCCGAGTCGCGCTTCGATCCAAGTGCGTCAATTCCCGCGCTGCATTCCGGCTCTGCTCAATCCGTTTCAAGGCGCCACCACCAGCCCGCGATGCCCTTTCGGATCCACCGCGCGCACGCCAAAGTCGACATTGTCCTTTGAAATGGGCAGCGTCACGGTCACCGCCGCGCCCGCCCCATCGCCCTTCACCCGCTTCCTGTACTGCCACTCCGGCGCGGTCGTCACGCGCCACACCACCTCGTAACGCGTATCGGCAGGCGCGCCCGCGGGCGGCTCCCAGGTGAGCGTGGAAGAGTTCTCCACCGCTTTGTTCTCCAGCGTGAGATGAACGGGCTGGCCGGGTGCCGAGGCCAGCGTAGCCAGCGTGGCCGCATTCAGTCGCGCCACTCGCGCCACGTAGCTGTAATCCACAAAGCGCGGCAGGTCGCCCTTGATGGGCTCCTTTGAGCCAGGCGGCGGAAACACCACATCCTGGTGCTGGTGGTTGAAGTCCTCGCGCCACTCCGTGAACCGCACGGCCGCAAATCCCTCGTGATTGAACGACAAGTGATCGCCGCCGCGATGATAGCGATCTGGCCGGTCCACAAGAAACGCCTTGAACTCCCTCGGCCCCGCCTGCGGAAAATAGGTCCGCGCCACGCCGGCGATCTCCCGCGCCAACTCCCGGCTGGCCGAGTCGTTCTCCTCGCCCAAGGCCCGAATCCGCCGAATCTGCTGGGGCGTTGCCGCCAGCGGAATCCCCTCGGAAAACACGCGCACGCGGTCCTTCAGTTGCAGCGTGTCGCCGGGCGTGGTGTTGCCACCCACAATGTCGTTGTTCAGCACGGCTTGCAAATTCCAGCCCTCACTGCGGGCCAGCTTGGCCAGGTGCTCTGAGCCCACCAGGCCCTCCTCTTCGCCTGCCACCGCCACAAACACAATCGTCGACGGCAGTTTCAGCTTGCTCAAAGCCCGCGCGCACTCCAGAGAAACGGCCACGCCCGAGCCGTCGTCGTTCGCGCCCGGCGCCGCACCCGACGTGTCCGCCCAGCTCTTGAAGGCCTGCGAATCGATGGAGTCGTAATGTCCCGTCACCAGCACCATCCGCCCCGCCTGGGCCGGGTCAGTCCCGCGCAAAATGGCATAAATATTGGTGAGTTTCATCGGCTTCAGAATTCGCCGCGCCCAGGGCTCGCCGCTGGCCGGGTCGGCGATAAACACATCCCGCTTCACCTCCAGGCAGCCGCCGCACTGGCGGGAAATTGCCTCAAATTGCCCGTAAATCCAATCCGCCGCGGCGTTAATGCCCTTGCCCGGCGGCAGGTCGGTCTCCATGCTGGTCATCGTGTTCCGCGTCCCGAAACCAACCAGCGCTTGAATCGTCTGTTCTATGTGCGCGGGCTGGATGGTCTTGAGCGCACGCGCAATCGCCGGGTCAGCCGGCGCGGGGGTGATGGGCGTGGCATGGCGCTGAAAATCGGGTTGGGCGCCGCACGTCGCGGCCCCAAAAATCAGTCCGCAAGCAAGAATGGTCGGGATGAAATGCATGGCCTGGACTCCGCGGTTGGGAATTCATTTTCCCGTCGCGCTCTCCGCCCCTTGACCTGGAAGCCGGTTGTCTCTAAAACTAGCGGAGTCGTACCGCGAGGTACCGCCATCCTACAACACGAGATGCCTTGAAGGAGGAGGCCAATATGCCTGCTTGCCCCGAATGCGAGAACAATCTGAACATCGAAGTCGACGAAGTCGAAGAGGGAGACGTTGTTTCCTGCGAGGAATGTGGAACCGAATTCGAGGTCGTCGGCGTCGAACCGCTCGAGCTGTCGCGCGTGGACGAGGGTTATGATGAGGAAGAAGAACTTTTGGAAGAAGAGGAGGAAGAGGAGTGAAGGGCAGGCGAGCAACACTTGCAGCCGCGGCGCTATTCCTGGGCTTTACCGCCGGCCTCATCCCTTTCGGAGCGCAAAAGGCACCGGCCATTGCCGAAGCACAGAACCTGGGCCAGCGCACCGTTTCAGGAGTTGTGGTAGACGCGAACTCCGCACTTCTTTCCGGGGCCATCGTCTTTCTCAAGAACCAGAAGACCAAGACCATTCGCAGTTACACCACTGCCAGGGACGGCCGCTTCCACTTTGCCCAGGTCAGCATGACCGACGATTTCGACCTCTGGGCCGAAAAAGACGGCAAAAAGAGTTCCTCCCGCACTGTCAGTTCCTGGGATACCCGCACAAATTACATCGTCGAACTCAAAATCAAGTAGGCCTCGCTCATCGCGTGTGTCCGCGCCGCGCTCCAGCCGATGCGGCTCACCCGTCCAGCTTCTTCGTCACCAACTCGTTCAGCAGCACCGGATTTGCCTGGCCCTTGCTGGCCCGCATCACCTGGCCCACAAAGAAAGCCGCCACCGTCGTCTTGCCGCCGCGATACTGCTCCACCTGCTTCGGGTTCGCCGCAACTACCTCGTCAATCAGCTTCTCCAGCGCTCCCGCATCCGTAATCTGCTGCGGCTTCTCGCGCTCGTAAACGGCAGGGAAGTCCTCGCCCTTTTCGAAACAAATGTCGAACAACTGCTTCATCTGCTTTGAGCTGATCTTGTTCTCTTCCAGCAAGTCCGCGGCCAGCACCACGCCCGTCATCGACACCGGGGACTGCTCCAGTTCCAGCCCTTCGGCCTTCAGCCGCCCGCCCAGTTCGCTCAGCAGCACGTTGGCCACGCGCCGCGGGCTCTTTGCCGTCTTCGCCGCCGCCTCAAACTGGTCGGCAAACTCCCGCGAAGCCGTCAGCGTGTGCGCGTCCTGCGGGGAAAGCTCGTACGCGGCAATCATCCGCGCCCGCCGCGTCTCCGGCAGCTCCGGGAGCTCCGCTCTCATGCGATCGATAAATTCATCGGTCACCACCAGCGGCGGCAAATCCGGCTCAGGGAAGTAGCGGTAATCGTGTGCATGCTCCTTCGACCGCATCGAGTATGTCCGCCCCTCGTGCGCATTCCACAAGCGCGTCTCCTGCATCACGCGCCCGCCGTTCTCCACCACTTCCACCTGCCGCTCAATCTCATACTCGAGAGCCGCGCGAATGAACTTGAAGCTGTTCACGTTTTTCACTTCAGCCTTGGTGCCGAACCTCTCCGCGCCCCTCAGCCGCACGCTCACATTCGCATCGCAGCGCAGTGACCCCTCTTCCATATTGCAGTCGGAAACCGCCGTGTACAGCAGGATTTCCTTCAAACGCGTCAGGTATTCGAAGGCCTCCTCCGGCGTGCGAATATCCGGCTCGCTCACAATCTCCACCAGCGGCGTGCCGCACCGGTTCAGATCCAGATAGGTCCGCGTCGTCGAGTCCGCAAAGCCGTCGTGCAGGCTTTTGCCCGCGTCCTCTTCCATGTGCAGCCGCGTAATGCCGATCCGCTTCGTCGCGCCGTCGGCCGTCTGCACCTCAATCCATCCGTGCTCGGACAGCGGCTTATCGAACTGCGAAATCTGGTAGCCCTTGGGCAGATCTGGATAGAAATAATTCTTCCGCGCGAAAATCGACTGCGGGCGCACCTCGCTGTTCAGCGCCAGCGACGCCCGCACCGCGAATTCCACCGCCTTCGCGTTCAGCACCGGCAGAGCGCCCGGCAGCCCCAGGCACACCGGGCAAATGTTCGTGTTCGGCGCTGCGCCAAAGCGGTTCGCGCAGCCGCAAAAGGCCTTCGTCGCGGTCAGCAATTGCACATGCACTTCAAGCCCAATCACGGGCTCATACTTGGCCAGAACGTCCGGTGAAATCGCGGCGCCAGCGGGCATACACAGATTCTATCGCGAAGCAGTCCGCAATTTTCGCGCCCTCAGTTCGACGGGTCCGCCGTCGTGAACGGCGAACAGCACGGCTTCTCCGTCGCGTGGAAGTTCATCAGCTCGATCCGAATCCCATCCGGGTCATAGAGATTGAACTGCCCCTTGCCATCGCGCCCAATCTGCGTGTGCCCGTCGTTGCGCACGCCCTCCAGCCGTCCCTCGCTCTTCAGCTTTGCATAGGCCGTATCCACGCTTACTTCGCCAATCGAAAAATGATCCAGCACGCCCAGTTGACGCTGCGAAATGTTGGCCGGAATCCCCGAGCCCGAAGGCCCGCTGGTCAGCATGTACTCCAGCCAGTCGTGCCCATTCGGCACCTGCTGGCTCACCCAGTCAATCTTGCCCGTCTGCATGCCGCCCCACCAATAGGGCTTAAAGCCCAGCAGCGCGCGATAGAACGTGTCCTCCTTCGCGCGGCTGTGCACCATAAAGCCCATGTGGATGATGTGATGCCCAATCGCCTTCGGATCATCCGGTGCCTTGGCATGCGCGGGAGGCTGAACAAACTGGATCTTGTTGCCCTCCGGGTCCCGCACCTCAAACCATTGGCTGCCGTCCGCGCCCCGCGTTACATGAGCTGGGACCTTCCATCCCTTTGCCGCCAGATATGCGCGCATTTGTTTAGCATTTGCCACGTTCCATGCCGTATGGTCCAGCCTGTCCACGCCCGCGTCCTTGGGCAGCGGCAGCACCTCGACGAACTGCGCCGCGCTCAGCGCATAGCGCACCCCGCGCGGATTCTCCGGGTCCGGCTCCTTCGCCGCGCCAACAATCTCGGTGTAGAAGTGGTCAGTCGCGGCCGGGTCTGATGTGTAAACGGCAATGTGGGAGATTCCAGTAATCAGCGGGCGTGTCGGAGCGCTTTTGGCAGCGGCCGCAAAAGGAAGTGCAGCCGCCAGGCCCGCAACAAAAATGCCGGCAACGAACCATCGGGGTTCGAACTTCAGAGACATCTCGCACCTCGCATACGATTGCGGCATAACAATAAATCGATTTCGCCTCGCCTGTAAACCCGGCTCCGCAGCATTTTCTCCGCCCCACGCCGCCGCCGCGCCGTACAATGCGCACATGCGTCACACACACTTCTTCCACCGCATACTCCCGGTTTCTCTTGCATTGGCTCTTCTTGCATTGTTCATGGGGCTTCCCGCAATCGCGCAAAGCAAAATCCCCGCCACCTCCGCCGCGGACCGCGCCCAGGCAGTCGCCATCTTCAAGCAGCTTATCGAAATCAACACCACGGACACGCCCAAGGGCAACGTGACCACCGCCACCAGCGCCATGGAAAAGCGCTTCCTTGACGCGGGGTTTCCCGCCGCCGACGTGCACCTGCTGGGCCCCAACCCGCGCAAGTTTGATCTCGTCGTCCGCTATCGCGCGCCCGGCCATCCCACGCTCAAGCCCGTGCTCTTCCTCTGCCACATGGACGTGGTGCAGGCGCTGCGCTCGGACTGGCACACCGATCCTTTCAAGTTCATTCAGCAGGATGGCTACTGGTACGGCCGCGGCACGCAGGACATGAAAAACTCCGACGCCGCGCTCGTCTTCACCTTCCTGCGCTTGCATCGCGAGGGCTACAAGCCAAAGCGCGACCTCATCCTTGCCCTCACCGCCGACGAGGAAGGCGGCCTATACAACGGCGCCAAGTGGCTCGTCCAGAAGCACCGCGACCTGGTTGAAGCTGCCTTCGTCATCAATCCCGATGCCGGCGGCATCGACCTCCAGGACGGCCGCGCCGTCATCGCTGACGTGGAAGCCACGGAGAAGGTCTACGCCGACTATCAGCTCATCACGCGCGACCGCGGCGGCCACAGCTCGATTCCCCGGCCGGACAACGCCATCTACGAGCTCTCCAAAGCGCTCCAGAAGCTTGCCCCCTACAAGTTCCCGTTTGAGATGAACGCCGTCACGCGCACGTACTTTGGGAACCTGGCCAAGCGCGAAACCGGACAGCAGGCAGCCGACATGCGCGCCATCTTGCAAGACCCTCCGGACATGGCAGCAGCCGCACGCCTGAGCGAAGAGCCCAGCTTCAACTCCAACTTCCGCACCACCTGCGTGGCCACGCGCCTCTTCGCCGGCGACGCCAACAATGCTCTGCCGCAGTACGCGCAGGCCATCGTCAACTGCCGCATCTTCCCCGGCCACTCACCCGAGGAGATTCGCCAGAAGCTCGTCGCACTCTTCAACGACCCCAAGCTTGAAGTCAAATACGAGTCGGACCTGGGTGTGGTTTCTGACACGGCGCCGGATCGCAAGGCCATCGTGCCGCCGCCGCCCATCCCGGCCGTCTTCGGCCCGCTCACGCGCATTACGCAGGCCATCTGGCCCGGCCTGCCCGTCACGCCCATCATGGAAGACGGCGCAACCGACTCGATCTACTTCGCGCAGGCCGGCATTCCGTCTTACGGCTACTCAGCCATCGCGCTCGAGCTCGACGACGTGCGCGCCCACGGCCGCGATGAGCGCCTGCCCATCGACTCATTCTATAAATCGCTCGACTTCTTCTATTCCTTCGCCAAAGCCCTGGGCAACGAGTAAGGAATGGAGAAGCCGTTGCGCATTGGGAGGGGCATGAAGAGAATCACGAAATTGCACTTCGTGTTTACCGTCTTCATGCTCCTTCTTCTCATCCCAACCTGTATTCACACGCACATCCGTCCTGACAATCCCGGCAACGTCGCCGTTTTCATGCTTGGGTGGATCCTTCAGTCCGCTGCGTGGGCCGCGATGCTCTATCAGCTCGGTATGCCCGGCTCATGGCAATCGCTCTTTACGGGCTGGAAGCGCTTCCTCATCACTCTTTTAATTCCTCTCCTCATTCTTCCCAGCTTCGGCACCGGCCCTATGGGATGGATGGTCTGTTTTGTTGCCGTCGTTATCGTCGAGTTTCACTTCCGCGGCGCGCGCTGGCGTGCGGCATTCAGCGCACTCATCCCATGGATTTATCTCACCTTCTCGCTCCAAATCATGCTCGCCTGGAACGCCTCCATCGTCTCCGTACGGCACTTCAACCTGTATGACACATTCTTCCAGCGCCTCGACTGGACGCTCTTTCACATCTCCGTGCAGCACTTTTCCCACTCAGCTCCAGGCCTTTACCTTCCCGCCGAGGCAATGTACTACTCCATGCCCGGCGTGATGGGCGCGGCCATGCTCTTCCTCTGTCTCGCCGGAGATCGCGAAGCCGCGTGGGATTTCGCCGGTTCCATCGCCGTCGCGTACTACATCTCGCTCATTGTCTTTTTCATTCTTCCCGCCAAAGGCCCATACTCGCTCGACCCCATACATCTGCCCGCGTATCTGCCCACTGCGTCCATCCAGCACGCTTTAGCGTTCAACGCGCGCGTCCTCTATCACCATTCAGCGTGGGTCTCATCCGCTTACGGCTACTTTATTTCCTTCCCTTCCATGCACATCGTGCAGCCGCTGCTGGCTGGGTGGTATATGCGCCGTTGGAAGCGCGTTTCGGCCATCGTATTCCTCTATTGCGCGCTGCTTATCCCGTCCATCCTTATTCTCGATTGGCACTACGTGGTCGACCTCGTCGGCGGCATCCTCGTCGCGATTCTCGCCGCCTGGCTCGCTCCGATTTCCCTTGGAAGGCTAGTCCGCCCAAGTCGCGCGCCCGCTCTGGAAGCCGCATCCGCGCCGAGCTGCGAAAACTGAGAGCCTCGCTTCACCCGCCCTGTGCCAGACTGAACTCCCGCTCGTACGCTGGCGGTTCTTCGGAAATCTTCACTCCCGGCCGCCGGCTCGCATCGCATATCAAGGTCTCGTGAACCCGCCGCCCATCCTCTTGTCACCAGGACTGCTGCAACTCGCGTGAAGCCGCGCAAGGAAGCCTGTGCACGTCCGCGTCCGGTGCGGTGCGCGAGCCCACGGCAAACTGTCACCTCCACTACCCCCAAACTGCTAAACTGTCGTTGCATGATCCTCCCGTTTGTCCGCGAAATTTTCGCGGAACTGGAGCAATCCCCCGGTTTTGAGCGCGTTCGCAGGCACCTCGGTCTGGGTACGGGTCGCAGGCGTGTCTCCGGATTGACCTCCACGGCCCGCTCGCTCTTCCTGCCGCTGCTGGCTCGCGCCGCCCGCCAACCAGTCCTTGTCGTTGTCGCTGACAACAAAGCCGCCGAGACATTGGAGTCCACTCTGCGCGCCGGATGCGAGCTTACCGGAGCAGTCGATCCGGCCCGCGTCGTCCGCCTTCCTGCCCACGACGTGCTTCCCTTTGAAAATCTTTCGCCGCACCCGGACGTGCAGGAGCAGCGCGCCGCCGCCTTGTGGAAGCTGGCCACAGGCGCCGTCTCCATCCTCATCGCGCCAGCGGAGGCCGCGGCCCTCCGACTCTTCCATCGCGATTATTACTCGAGCCTCGCCGTCACCCTCCGCCGCGGTGAAGAGCTCGACATCGAAGTCCTTACCGCGCACCTGGCCAGCGTCGGCTACACGCGGATGGATCTCGTCGAAATGCCCGGCCAGTTCACGCGCCGCGGCGGCATCCTCGATGTCTACTCGCCCGAGGCCGATCGCCCCGTGCGCATCGAATTCTTCGGCGACGAGATCGAGACCATCCGAAAATTCGATCCTGAAACCCAGCGCTCGCAGGCCGGAATGGATGAAACCCTTTTGCTGCCACTTACGGAAACGCCTGTAACGGAGCACCTGCTCGCCGCTGTCCATGCGCGCCTCAGCCGCAGCCGCGTGGAGCAGGCTGCCGAAGAACCCGAAGACCCCGAGCTCGCTGCCGAAGCCGCCGCGGCCTCCGGAATCAGCGTCTTTCCCGGCTGGGAGTTCTTCACCTCCGTCGCCGGCGCGGAGCATCATCTTCTCAATCTCCTCCCGCGCTGCATGCTTTTCGTGGATGAGCCGGCCATGGTCCGCAACCAGATTGACCGCTGGTGGAACAAGGTCGAGCAGCGCCATGAGCGCTCCGGGATCGGCTCGCTCATTCGCCCGGAGGACATTTATCTCCGCCCGGAAATTTTGCAGGGCCTGCTCGCCTCGCATCCCGGCCTCGACCTCGACCAGCTCGGCGCCGTCGACGTGATTGACGAGGACAACACCTTGGGCGAAATCGCCTTCGCTTCACGTCCCACGCTGCGCTTCCACGGCTCCATCCCCGCGCTTACTGACCAGTTGCGCAACCTCATCGCCGCCGGCCAGCGCATCGTTCTCGCCGCGCCCACGCAGGGTGACGTGGAGCGCCTGGCTACCGTGCTGCGCGAGTACCAGCTCCCTTATCGCCTGGGCTCGCGCCCTGACCACGCAAGCAGTGAAACCATTCTCGAGGAAGCCAGCTATCTCGCCGGCGATTTCGGCGTCCCCGTCATTGTCCGCACGCGCATTGCCGCCGGCGTCAGCTTTCCTGAGTCGAACCTCGTCCTGTTCGGCGCGAACGACCTATCTGACGAGGCCGATATTCTTGCGCGCCCCCAACCCACGCGCTCCAAAACCTCCGCCTTCGTCTCCGACTTCCGCGACCTCGCCGTCGGCGATTTCGTCGTCCACGTCGAGCACGGCATCGCGCAGTACCAGGGCCTGAAGGAGATTGTGCAGGATGGCCTCTCCATCGAATTCATGATTCTCGAATTCGCTGAGCAGGCCCGGCTTTACGTTCCCCTCACGCGCCTTGACCTCATCCAAAAATACCGCTCGACGGATGCAGGCCCCGCGCCAGTGCTCAACCGCCTCGGCTCGCAACAGTGGACGAAAACCAAGGCCCGCGTGCGCAAGGCCATGCACGACATGGCCGGCGAGCTGCTCAAGCTCTACGCCGAGCGCCACACCGCGCAGGGAACCGCCTTCACCGCCGACAACGAATTCCAGCGCGAGTTCGAGGACTCCTTCGACTACCGCGAAACCGACGACCAGCTCACCGCCATCGCCGCCATCAAGCAGGACATGGAATCCACCACGCCCATGGACCGCCTGCTCTGCGGCGATGTGGGCTACGGAAAAACCGAAGTCGCCATGCGCGCCGCCTTCAAGGCCGTGCAGGATGGCAAGCAGGTCGCGGTCCTCACGCCCACCACCGTCCTCAGCTTTCAGCACTTTGAAACCTTCAAGCGCCGCTTCGCGCAGTTCCCCATCAACATCGAAATGATCTCGCGCTTTCGCACCCAAAAAGAGCAGAAGCTCATCGTCGAAAAAGTGGAAACAGGCAAAATCGATATCCTCATCGGCACCCATCGCCTGCTTTCGAAAGACATCCGGTTCCAGGACCTCGGCCTGCTGATCGTCGATGAGGAGCAGCGCTTCGGCGTGCGCCACAAGGAGCGCCTCAAGCAGATGCGCAAGGAAATCGACGTGCTCGCCATGAGCGCCACGCCCATTCCGCGCACTCTTCACATGTCCCTCGTCGGCCTGCGCGACATGAGCGTGATTGAAACCCCGCCCAAGGACCGCATGGCCATCCAGACCGTCGTAGCCAAGTTCGACGAAAAGCTTGTCCGCTCCGCCGTCGAGCTTGAACTCGAGCGCGGTGGCCAGATTTACTTCGTCCACAACCGCGTCGAATCCATCTACGAAATCGCCGCGCGCATCCAGGAGCTTGTCCCCGGCGCGCGCGTCGCGGTGGGTCACGGCCAGATGGGCGAAAGCGAGCTCGAAAAGGTGATGCTCGGCTTCATGCACCATGAGTTCGATGTACTCGTCGCCACCACCATCATTGAAAACGGCCTCGACATTCCGCTCGCCAACACCATGCTCATCAACCGCGCCGATCGCCACGGCCTCAGCGAGCTCTACCAGCTTCGAGGCCGCGTGGGCCGCTCCAATCGCCGCGCCTATGCGTATTTGCTCATCCCGCCCGAGCAGGAGCTCAGCCAGATTGCGCGCCGCCGCCTGGCTGCGCTCAAGGAGTTCAGCGACCTCGGCGCGGGCTTCAAAATCGCCGCGCTCGATCTCGAGCTGCGCGGCGCCGGCAACATGCTCGGTGGCGAGCAGAGCGGCCACATTGAGGCGGTGGGCTTCGAGCTCTACACCTCCATGCTGGAAGCGGCCGTAAAGGAAATGAAGGGCGAAAGCAGTCAGGAGCGGCCCGCCACGCAGCTCAACCTTGGCATCGCCTTGCGCGTCGACGAGAGCTACGTCGCCGAGGAAAACCAGCGCCTGCGCCTCTACAAGAAAATCGCCGGAGCCATCTCCGAGTCTGCGCTCTCCGACCTGCGCGCCGAAATGGAGGACCGCTACGGCCCTCTTCCGGACACCACCGTTTATCTGCTTGAGGCTGCGGCGCTGCGCCTCGAGTGCGAGCGCATCGGCGTCGCGCAAATCGATCGCCGCCGCTCTGAATTGCAACTGCGCTTCACTGAAAATGCGAAGGTCGATCCCCAGCAACTCATGCGGCTGGTCGCGCGCAACGCCAAGCGCGGCGCGCAGTTCACTCCGCAGGGCGTGCTCAAGGTTCCGCTTGCCGCCACGCGGCCGGATGAAGTCCTGCTTGAAATCCGCGAGCTGCTCTCAAGCCTCGCCGAGGAGCCCGTCGCGAATTAGCGCGCCCTCTTCCGCAAACCGCCCCGCGCTGGTCCAAGTCCGTGTCGCCAGCGTCACTTTGCCGTCATGTTCAAACCGCGCAAACAATTCCTTCAGCGCCTGCTCGAACACATCAAACTCCGGCGAGCCCGGCATCGGCGCATGTGAAAAGGAAAGCGTCAGCCCGCGCAGCGCCTTCCAGTCCATCACCATCGCACCGGTCGTCTGCTGGTGATGCACTTCCCCTCCGGCAAAGTACTCGTCCATCCGCCGATATACCGCATAGCCAGCCTTCACGAGTTCAAGTTGTCCCGGCAGCCGGTGCAGAAGTTCATCAAAGGCCTCGTTCTCCGCACGCCCGCGCTCTTCCCGGCCGCAGGCCACAATCGCCACCCATCCGCCCGGCTTCAGAATCCGCCGAAACTCGTCGAGCGCCAGCGGCACATTGAACCAGTGCAGCGCGCGCCCCACGGCCACCATCTCCACGCTCGCATCGCCCAGCCCGGTTGTCTCCGCTGTTCCGTCCACCACGTCGAATTGCGCATCGTCCGCATGCAGCCGCGCACACACTTCACGCATCGCCGCGTTCGGTTCCACCGCAATCACCGGATTGCCATTCGCGCGAAACACATCGCCCAGCATGCCCGTGCCCGCGCCCACGTCGGCCACCGTCCACGCAGGCTCCAGCCCGCACCACGCGCGCAGCAGCGGCAGCATTTCGGCCGCGTCGTAGCGCTCACGATACGAGGCATACGCGTCCGCCTTCTCGCTGAAGGCAGCGAACGAATTCTTCAGCTCGTTCCCCGCCACGCGCGCTTCCCGGCTTACGCTTTCCACTTGATGTTGCAGCCGATCGACGGCCTCTGGTCGGCCGGCGGCGGATTTCCGGCCAGCACCGCGTCCATCGCCGCGCGCAGCTCCTCGCCGGTCACGGCAATCCCGTTTCCGGGCCTGCTCCGGTCAAACTCTCCGCGATAGACCAGCCGGAACGCGCTGTCAAAAAGGAAGAAATCCGGGGTGCACGCGGCTTTGTACGCTTTCGCCACGTCCTGCGTCTCGTCGTAGAGATAGGGGAACACAAACCCCAGCGACTCGGCTTGCCGCTTCAGTCCTGCCGGACTGTCATCCTCGAACTTCGCCGCGTCGTTGCTGCTGATACCCACAACCGCAATTGGCTTGTCCCAGTAGTCGCGCCCCAGCTTCGCCAGGCCCTTTTCCACGTGCTTCACATAGGGGCAATGCGTGCAGAGGAACATCACCAGCAGCCCCTTGCGCCCGCGAAAATCATCGCGCCGCACCGTTCCGCCGGCCACTACATCCGGCAGCGCGAAATCCGGCGCCTCCGCGCCCAGCTCAAGCATCATCGTCGATTCCGTCAGCGCCATCGCATCTCCTCTCTTCGCACGTTCTACTCAAAACAAATTTCTTCCGCTCGTTCCGCTCAAAACATCTCTTCCGCGTGCCGCTCAGAACAATCCTGATTGTCGGCCCGGCATGGCCAGCCCAAAGTGTTCGTAGGCCAGCCTCGTGGCCACGCGCCCGCGCGGCGTCCTGTCCAGGAATCCAATCTGAATCAGGAACGGCTCATACACCTCTTCCAGCGCGTCCTCTTCCTCGGCCAGCGTCGCGGCCAGTGTGCCCAGCCCCACCGGCCCGCCGTCATACTTCTGCATAATCGTCAGCAGCAGTCGCCGGTCAATCTCGTCGAAGCCATGCGCGTCCACTTCCAGCATGGTCAGCGCCGCGTTCGCCGTCGGCCGGTCAATCGCGCCCGTTCCGCGCACCTGCGCATAATCCCGCACCCGCCTGAGCAGCCGGTTGGCAATGCGCGGCGTGCCCCGCGACCGCAGAGCAATCTCCGCCGCGCCGTCGGCATCCATCGGCACCTGCAGCACCTCCGCCGAGCGCTCCACAATCACGCGCAGCTCGTCCTCGGTGTAAAACTCCAGGCGCAGCAGAATTCCAAACCGCGACCGCAGCGGCGAGCTCAGCAATCCCGGCCGCGTTGTCGCGCCCACAAACGTGAACGGCTTCAGGTCCATCACATGAGTCCGCGCCGCCGGCCCCTGCCCGATGATGATGTCCAGCTTGTAATCCTCAAGCGCCGTGTAGAGCTTTTCCTCCAGCACCGGCTGCATGCGGTGAATCTCGTCCAGGAACAGCACCTGCCGCTCGCGCAGATTGGTCAGAATCGCCGTCAGGTCGCCCTGGATCTGCAGCGCCGGCCCGGAGGTTTGCTGGAAGCCCACGTCCAGCTCGTTGGCAATAATCGTGGCCAGCGTCGTCTTGCCCAGTCCCGGCGGCCCGAACAGCAGCACGTGGTCCAGCGCTTCGCCGCGGCTCTTCGCCGCTTCCAGCGCAATCGCAAGCTGCTCCTTGGCCTTCCCTTGTCCGATGAACTCGCCCAGCCGTCGCGGCCGCAGTTTCAGCTCAAAGTTCTGCTCTTCGTCCGCGCGCGCCGCGCTCACCAGCCGTTCCGGGGAATTGTCCTGCGCCATCGCCATGCTGGGTGCAGTGTAGCGGCTGCCGGCGGCCGGGGCAAAGTACCGTCCGTTGTGCCGCTTCCGCCGGCCGGCCATGCCCGGCACGCATGCCGCCTAACTCCTTCACACGTAAGTAACCTGACAGGCTCTCAGACTCAAAGAAGTTATTGATTCAGGTTTTTGTCCGTCGTATGATTGCGCTACCTCACAGGAGGAAGCGCTTCAGACCGGTCATTGCTGCGCATCTGATTGCGCGCCTGGATCCGGCTTCAGGAATCGGAAGCAAAACCGAAACTCCAGCTTGAGGAATCGCACGCTGTCAGTGCTGCATTACCGCTCTTTGGGAGCTTTACACGCAAGGGAACAGGCCGGTCAAAGCACGGGTTGGATCGGCATCCCGGAACAGCATTCAACTCGCGGCTGGCGACACCTGCGATGAGCCGGCCGGGCTGAAAAGCCAGGAGATCTCCATGCGTCACCGTTCTTTGCTTGGCGTATTGCTTCTTGCCGGCCTTACGCTGCCTCTCACCAGCTGCAGCGTGGACCCCGCTCTCACCTCCATCACCATCATCCCCAGCACCATCACCTTCGGCGGTGCCGGGCTCACCGCGCAGCTCACCGCCATCGGCACCTACACGCGCCCCGGCCACGCCGACGTCACTGAGGACATCACCGACTCGGTCACGTGGCAAAGCTCCTCCGCCGGCTGCGTCACCGTCACCAGCACGGGATTGATCACCTCCGGCGTGGACATCTGCTCCGGCATCGTCGTCACTGCCGCTGCCCCCGGCTTCCACGGCGACATCGTCGGCCAGATGACCGTCACCACCACCGCGCCACCCACCCCTCCGGCAGTCATCGGCCTCCACTTCACCCAGTCGCCGGAACTCGGCTCCGTGGGCCACGCCGCGCAGTTCTCCGTCATGGGCGTCACGGCGGACGGCGCACTCGTCAAGCTCCAGGGCCAGCCGACCTGGAAATCCAGTGACAATCAGGTCGCTTCCGTCGATGCAGCCTCCGGTCGCGTCTCGGTAAGCGGCGTCGGCCGCACCACCATCGTGGCCACGTACACCAATCCCGACGGCACCACCGCCGTCGGCGTCACCCATCTGCGCGTTCCCGCCGGATACTAGAGCACGCGCAAAAATCTTCGGGCTATGTAAGCAGGCCGGCCGCTTTCCGCGGCCGGCTTTGTTTTGTCCTTTAAACTGGTAGCCGGCCCTCTTCCTGATGACCCATCGGTTCGCATCCTTCCGCCGCTTCCGTTTCAACCGTCCCCAGCGCATCGCCGCCGGGCTGTTGCTGCTTTTTCTCCTCCAGGGCCTCTTCGTCACCACCCGGCAGACTCTCACGGACCGCGACTACCAGTACGCCCGATGCGGCCGCGAAACCTGGGAAGCCCCCTCGCCGCTCTCCGGCTACTTCACCAGTTGCGGCAACATCCGCGACGGCATCCTCGCCTATCGCGCCGCCGGCCTTCCGCTCACCCTCAACGTCCTCGTCCAGCGCGGCCTGGACCAGTTCCGCAGCCCGGAAGACCGCTATCTGCAAACCGGCGGCCGCGTGAGCCTGTGGGAGCTGCGCCACCAGATGACGCACGTCCTGCTCCTGCTGCGCCTGCCCTTCCTCTTCGCCGGCTGCCTGCTCGGCGCCGGGCTCTGGTGGGTCACACGGCGGCTCTACGGCAACCTCGGTGGCTACACCGCCCTCGCCCTCTACTGCTTTTCCCCCTCCATCCTTCAGGCATGCCTCTCGCCCAGCGCGGAGATCCTCGCCGCACTCGGCGTCTATGGCGCCGTGTACACGGCCATCGGCGTCGCCCACGCCATGCAGGGCCCGCGCCGCAAGTGGCGGCCCCGCATCGTCCTGCTCACCGCCGCGCTTGCCATCGCCGCCGGTTCGCACATCGTCGCGCTGCCCGTCGCCGCGCTGCTTGGCCTGGTGCTCATGCTCTGGGTCGCTGAAGGCCGCCGCAGCGAGACCCTCCCCATCATCCTGTTCGCCTCCGGAGGCGCCATCGTCGTCCTTTTCGCCTTTTACAACTTCTCGCCCGACGCCTTCAGTTACGTCTTCCGCTCCGCCTCCGGCTTTCTCTGGCTCTCCGTCGATCCCGCGCGCCGCTTCTTTACCAGCCTCTCCAACGCAGGCCTCATCATTGCCGCATCCTCGGCCATCCTGCTTTACTTCAGCGTCGGCCGCTCGCGTTACTTCGGCAACACCGCGCCGCTCTTCTGCACCGTCATCCTCTTCGCGCTGGTCATGACTGGCGCGCACGGCTCACCCTGGCTCTGGGCCCTCCCCTTCCTTTTCACCTTCATCGCCGGCGTCTTTGCCGACGCCTATGAAACCCCGCGCGGGCGTCTCGCTTTCGCCTCCATTCTCGCCATCGTCGTTCTTCAGGCCGCCCTCTGTGTGCCCACTCTCCTCGGCCTCATTTAGCGTGCCCGCAACCAACCTACTTTGTGCTCCTTTACCCGCCCCTTCCGCCATCCTCTAAAATCAAGCAAAAGAATGGGTTATTCCTTGCCCCACGCCTTGCTTTCGCCCCGTTCGGAAGAGTAAAATAAGACTCAGCCCGCGGAGCCCGGCCCCGCTTTTCCCTGACCCACCCGCCGCTTTCCCGCGAGCCCTAAAAAACCTATGGCAGACGACAAGAATCCCCAGCTCCCTCTCGATGGTGGTACCCCGCCCAACGGTGGCCAAAACATCATTCCCATCAACATCGAAGAAGAGATGCGCCACTCTTATCTCGCTTACTCGATGTCGGTCATCATCGGCCGCGCTCTGCCCGATGCCCGCGACGGCCTCAAGCCGGTTCACCGTCGGATCCTTACGGCCATGGACAGAGAGGGCCTTCAGCACAACAAAAGGTATTCCAAGTGTGCCGGTGTGGTGGGCGAATGCTTGAAGAAATATCACCCTCACGGCGACTCATCGGTATACGACGCTCTTGTGCGCATGGCGCAGCCATGGTCACTGCGCTACCCGCTGGTCGACGGACAGGGCAACTTCGGCTCCGTCGATGGCGACCCGCCCGCGGCCTACCGTTACACCGAGTGCCGCATGGAGCGCATCGCCGAAGAGATGATGGCCGACATCGACATGGAAACCGTTGACATGATGGCCAACTTCGATGAGACGACTGACGAACCGGTGGTGCTGCCCACGCGGATTCCGACCCTGATCATCAACGGGTCAAACGGCATTGCCGTCGGCATGGCGACGAACATCCCGCCGCATAACCTCACTGAGGTCGTCAACGCCACCATTGAGCTCGTCAAGAATCCAAAGGCAGGCCTCATTGAAGTCCTGAAGCACGTCCAGGGTCCCGACTTTCCCACTGGCGGTTTTCTTTACGGCAAGGCCGGTATCCCCAGCGCCTACAAGACCGGCCGTGGCCGCTTCATGATGCGCGCCAAGGTGGCCACTGAGAACCTGAGCAAGGAAAAACAGGCAATCATCGTCACTGAGATTCCCTACCAGGTCAACAAATCCAAGCTCATTGAGCGCATCGCAGACCTGGTCAATGACAAGGTCATCGACGACATCAGCGACGTCCGCGACGAGAGCGACCGCGACGGCATGCGCATCGTCATTGAGCTCAAGCGCGGCTCCCAGCCCGAGATTGTGCTCAACCAGCTCTACAAGCACACCCAGATGCAGGAGAGCTTTTCCATGATTTTCCTGGCCGTGCTCAACGGCCAACCGCGCGAGCTGCCTCTCGACGAGGCCATCCGCTGCTTCATCGCGCACCGCATGGACGTCGTCCAGCGCCGCACCGCATACCTGTTGCGCAAGGCCCGCGAGCGCGAGCACATCCTCGAGGGCTACCAGATCGCCCTCGACAATCTCGATACCGTCATCCGCCTCATCCGCGCCTCCGCCTCCCGCGTCGAGGCCCGCGAAAACCTCTACGCCTGGGGCAAGGGCAAGGACATCATCATCCGCCTCGACCGCGATCGTCTGCCCACTGAAGAAAAAGGTCTCACCCTTCGCCAGGTCGATGCCATCCTCGAGTTGCAGCTCTACCGCCTCACCCAGCTCTCGGTCGGCGAAATCCTCACCGAGCTCGCCGAAATCCGCAAAAAGATTGCCGAGTACGAAGAGATTCTCGCCAGCGAGAAGAGACTCCGCGCCGTCATCGTCAAGGAGCTGGAAGAAGTCCGCGACCGCTACGGCGACCTTCGCCGCACCCAGATCATCGACGAGTCCGCCGAGCTACAGCTTGAAGATCTCATCGCCGACGAGCAGGTGGCCGTCACCGTCAGCCATCAGGGCTACCTCAAGCGCACGCCCATCTCCATCTATCGCCAGCAGCGCCGCGGCGGCCAGGGCCGCATGGGCATGAAGACCCGCGAGGAAGACTTCGTCTCGCAGCTCATCGTCGACTCCACCCACGCCTACCTGCTCTGCTTCACCAACACCGGCCGTGTTTACTGGCTCAAGGTCTATGAAGTTCCCGACGTCGGCGCCGCCGGCAAAGGCAAGTCCATGCAGAGCCTGCTCAACCTGCAGCCCGGCGAAAATGTCCGCGCCATCCTGCCCGTCCGCGACCTCGAAGAGGAAGGCAAATACATCTTCTTCGCCACGCGCAACGGCACGGTGAAGAAAACTCCGCTCAAGGACTTTTCCAACGTCATGGCGCGCGGCATCATCGCCATCGCCATCGACAAGGAAGACGATCTGGTGGCCGCCGACCTCACCAACGGCAAGCAGACCATCTTTATCGCCACACGCGACGGCATGGCCATCCGCTTCGACGAGGAGTATGACCCGGAGCGCAACGGCATCGGCCTTCGCCCCATGGGCCGCAACGCCGCCGGCAACCGCGGCATCTCGCTCAAGAAGGGCGATTACGTCATCGGCGCGGCCATCACCAACTCGGACGCCGCGCGCGACAAGGAGCGCGACGAATGCGCCGCGCGCCACAACCTCACCGCCAAACTCGCCACCCTGCGCAAGGCCTACGCCGACGCTGAAGCCGCGCTCGTCAAGGCCCGTGAGGACCAGCGCAACAGGCTCGCCGACTCGGGCGTCGTCGCCGCGGCCGACAAGGCCCTGGCAGACGCCTGGAAGGCCATCAAGGCCCTCGACGACAAGCTTTGCGTTACCCAGCAGCTCATCCTCTCCGTCACTGAACACGGCTTCGGCAAGCGCACTGACGTGGACGAGTACCGCCTCACCGCGCGCGGCGCCCAGGGCGTCACCAACCTCAAGGCCACGGCCAAGGTCGGCAAAACCGCTTCCATCCTTCTCGTTAACGAGACCAGCGAACTGATGGTCATCAGCCAGTTTGGCAAAATCATTCGCATTGACACCAAATCCATTCGCGCCGCCGGCCGCGCCACCCAGGGCGTTCGCCTGCTCAACCTCGACGACGAAGACAAGGTCGCTGCCGCCGTCATCATCCCGCCGGAGGAAGCTGTAGAGTCCGACGAGCCTACCCTCCTGCAGTAGTCCGCAACGCCGCACGCGCAAAGGGCGCCCCTGTCCTGGGGCGCCCTCGCTCTTTCCGCGGCAAACGCGCCGTTAAAGCGTCGCCAGCTTTTTTTCAAGGTCTGGCACATAGAGCGGCTGCGCATCCGGCTCAATCTGTTTTGCCGCGGCCAGAGCCGCCTGCCATGCCTTCCGCGCCTCGTCCTTGTTGCCCGTCGCCGCCGCAATGTCCCCCAGTGTCGTCTGGCTCATAATCTCCGTGGGATCCATCGCCACCGCTTCGCGCGCCATGGCCAGCGCTTCGTTCTTTTTGCCCGCGCCCATCAGCCGTTGCGCCAAGATCGTGCGGCTCAGCGCCGCTGCCTGGTTCATCGCTAATGGTCCCTGGTACACCATCACGCTATCGTCAATCAGCGCCTCCGGCTTGCGCGACTGGAACGTCCGATATGGATTCAGAGTCATGCTCGGCCACTCGCATCCGCTCAAATCACCCGCGCTGATATACACGTTCCCCTCCACCACCGGCGGAATCGCATCCGCGCCGCCTTGCCACATCATGTCCACCGTCGGCAAATGCTGGCAATGAATCCCATACACCGCCGGATCCACCTCGGGATAGGCAAAGTACGCGAACCAGCACTGCTGGCTCGGATGCGCATCCTGCCATGCCTTCACCTGGTAGAGTTGCTGCGCCCAGTCCACATTCGCGTCGCTCAGCAGGTTGTGCACATTCTTCGGCCCACCCCACGCGCGATTTGCATAGGCGAGGTAATTCGGATACACGCTCAGAGCGCTTGCCACATGCGCCGCCACCAGCACCACGCCCACCCACACCCATTTGTGGTTTCGTGCGGCCAGCGCCGTAATGCCGCCCGCCGCCAGAATGTACGAGAGCACATCCACCGGCAGAATGTGCCGTGCGCCAATATCCATGCCCGCCGCAACCGCCACTGCCAGATAAAACACCCACGGCAGCAGCAGATAGGCAACCTCGCGCCCCTTGCGCAGCGCGCCCGTCACAATCGCGAACCCCGCCAGCGTCACCAGGCCCAGTAATCCCAGTGTTGTCTTGATCAGGATTACGGCGGGGAAGTACCACCACACCGCATGCGCGTACACCTTGCCGAAAGCAAACGTGGGATAGAAAGCCGCCATCAGCTTCACGTCCACAAGCCCCATCAGGTAGGACTCCGGCAACAGATGCCAATGTGCAAATCCCGTCATTACCGCCACATTGAAGGGGCTCAGCGGCTTCAAGTAATCGGCCAGTGAAGGGTTCAGCGTCAGCCCCGCTGGCCGCGCCGCATAGCGGAAGCCGTAAAACGCCCACAGCACCGCCACGCCCATCAACACAATCGCTGCAAACACGCCTGTCAGTCGAAGCGCCACGCGTCCACGTGTACCCTTCTCCGCCGTCGCAACCTCCCAACCGATGAGGAGCACCATCATCGGCGCAAAAAGAATTCCCGAGTGTTTCGCCGTCAGCAGCAGGCCGCCCGCCAGCCCTGCCACCGCCAGCCGCATCAGCGTCGGCTGCTTCACGTAGCGATAAAAGCTGTAAATACCCGCCAGAAAACCGAGCGATACCCCGACGTCCGTCGTCACCAGCGCCGAGTGCGCCAGCACATTCGGCGCAAAGCTCACCAGCACCAGCGCCACCAGGCCCGCCTCGTCGCCAAACCACTCCCGCGCCGCAAAAAACACAAGCAGAGACAACGCCAGCGAAAGCAGCCCGGTCATCATCCTCATCTCAAACACCAAATGCTGGCTCGCGCCGTCGTTCCGCGCCAGCCAGTCGCGCCCGTCCAGGTATGACTCCTCCTTGAAGTCCCGCCCCTCCAGCTTTGGAACCCACAGGTCCCGTCCCAGCAACGGCAGCGTAGCCAGCAACTTCACCAGCGGCGGATGCTCCGGGTTCAACCCGTAGTCGCCCGTGTGCCACATCATGTAACCGGAGAACATGTGGTTGTCTTCGTCGAAGGTCAGTGACTCCCGGCGGACCACCAGAATCATCTGCGTCGCCTGCACCGCCAGCAAAAGGGCCACAACGGCCCACATCCACCTTGTTTTCACGCGGCTTCACACCCTCATGTGTCCGGAATGCTGCTCATTATATCGGCCGCGCTGTGCCCATGGCCCCCCGTTTTCCATCGGCTCCTCGTTGCCCCCGGGTATTCCGCCCCCGGGTTCGCCATTCCTCACTCGCAGTCAGCCCGCCCAAAGTGAACCTGTATCGATACTCTTTCGCAGCTTTTCAGCAATCCAATTTGAACCAAATGCGTCTTACACTACATATGCTCTGGTTTCTCCGCACGCCCCCCATGGTGCGGCCTGCTTTTATCGCAATCCTCTTCGCGGCTCTGCTCGTCGTTCCGGCCTGCGCCCAAACCAGGGCGCACAGTCCGGAGCACACAGCAGCGACCTCAAAGGCCGCGCATCCTCGCGTGCATTCTCGCGCGCAAAGTCGTGCCCGCCGCCGCATTGCGCATCCTTCCGCCGTGCGTCATTCCACGGCACACCATTCCACCACCGGCACCGCGCACCGTCGCGTCCGACCTTCTTCCCGCCGCCTCGCCCGCACGCGCCGCACGGTGCGCCAATCGCGCGCGCACTCCCGCCGCGAAGCCCGATTGCGCCACCCCCGCCGCAGGCGCTTCGCCCCACATGAGCGCGAAGCAAAAGCCGAGTCTCGCGGAAGCTCCAGCGCCGCCTCCGCGTTGGCGCTCACACTTGCTTCTCCGGCCTTCGCGCATGTGGTCTCACCCACGGACCCTCATCGCGCGTATTCCACTCCGGATATTGAGCCATCCGCGCCGGCCGTGGCAGCCGACATTCCGCCCGTCCTGCCCACCCCGCACGACACGCTCGTCGAAGCCGCATCCTTTCATCCCGACAGCATTGTTCCCACGGCGCCTCTCCGCGGCACCCTCGCCTCGCTTGAGCGCCAGAACGAGCGCACCCAGGCCGACGGCCTCGAACGCATCCTCAACAACACCGATCTCAACAATCGCATCGCCCGCGGTTTTCTCGTCCCCGTACCCGTCTCAGGCGACCTGACCGTCAACGACCTCCTGCCGCTCAACCACCGCTATTGTCGTCCCTGGACCGCCGACTTCCTCGCCGACCTGGCCCGCGCGCATGAGGCCGAGTTCCATCGCCCCCTCGAAGTCAGCTCCGCCGTCCGCACCATCGACTACCAGAAGCGCCTCGAACGCACCAACGGCAACGCCGCCAGCGCCGTGGGTGAAATCGTCAGCCCCCACGTGACCGGCGCCACCATCGACATCACCAAAAAAGGCATGAGCGCCCGCGAAATCTACTGGATGCGCATCGTCCTCCGCGATCTTCAGCAGGAGGGCAAGCTGGACATCGAAGAGGAGTTCCACCAGGCCTGCTTCCACATCACCGTCTACAAGAGCTACCTCTCCCGCAACGCCCTCCGCCAGGCCCGCCGCCACGAACTCACCACTGAAGCGGCCGACGACAGCTCCTCCTAGCGCCCTCGCCTCCTTCTTTCATTCCCCTTTGCCACAAAGCACGGTACAATCTTCGGCGAACCCGAATTTTCCTTCGGACGGCTTCGCGAGGGTGAGCCTTGTCTATACTGTTTCCTTGGGGCTCTGCGTTTCCGCCGTCCGAACGCCGGAACGAGGGACTCCGAGTCCCCTCAACCTTAGCCCACAAAAAGGGGTAACCATGAACGATCCAACCCTTCAGCCCGTGGCGGCCGCTCCTGAGCCGGGTCTTTCCCAGTTGCAGCGCGTCACCAGTGTCTTCTCCGCGCCCTCCAAAGTCTTCAAGGACATCGCCCGTGGCAACAAAAGCTGGTGGATGCCCTTTCTCATCGTCATTCTCACCGGCGCGTTCTTGTACGGCGCCATCACCAAAGAAGTCACATGGCGCGGCGTCTACGAGAACCAGCAGCGCGCCGCACCCGAGTTTGCCAAGCGCATGATGGAGAATATGCCCCCTGAGCAGCGTGCGGCCGCGGATCGCAGAGGTCCAACGACACAGGCCATCACCTGGGGCATCTCCCCGCTCGGTCTTCTCTTGATAAACGTGCTCGCCTCGCTCGTCCTCTGGCCCACCATCAACTTCGGCTTCGGTGGCAAGGCCAAATACGGCGCAATCCTCGCCGTCACCATGTACGCAACCCTTGTGCTGTGGCCCATCAAATTACTGCTTGGGGGGCTCGCGCTCTTTGCCGGCGCGCTGCCAGACGCGTTTAACCTGCAAAACATCGCGGGCACCAACATTGCCTATTACCTGTCCAAACAGGACACCGGCGCAGCGCTCTACAGCCTGCTCATGTATCTTGACCCGCTGGTGATTTGGAACCTGATTGTTACTTCGATTGGCGTGTCCATTGTGGCCGGCACCAAGCGCGGCTCCGGTTACATCGCGGTCTTCGGATGGTGGATCCTGCTCCTCATCATTGGCGTGGGCATCGCCGCCGCGTTCGGCTGATCTGGATTTGGTTCGTCAACACCGATCAGCCTGGAATCGCCCACAAGCAACAACGGCGCGCATCCCGCGATGCGCGCCGTTTCTTTTGATAGTTGACATCTGATGGCTGATGGCTTCTTTACTCCATCCACCGCCGCATAATCAGCGTCGCGTTGATGCCCCCGAAGCCGAAGGAGTTCGACAGCGCCACGTCAAAGCTGTGCGCAATGGCCTTGTTCGGCACGTAGTCCAGCTTGCAGTCCGCGCCCGGCTGGTTCAGGTTCATTGTCGGCGGCAGCATCTGGTTCTGCAAGGCCAGCACCGCAATGCCCGCCTCCAGTCCGCCCGCGCCGCCCAGCAGGTGCCCGGTCATGGACTTCGTTCCGCTGATCTTCAGTTTGCCGCTCAGCGCCGGCTCGCCGAAGACCGCTTCAATCGCGCGCGACTCATTCCCATCGCCCGCCGGCGTGGAAGTGGCATGCGCATTCACATAGCCCACATCGTCCGGCTGAATGCCCGCGTCCTTCAGCGCCGCCCGCATGCTCCGCTGCGCGCCCGCGCCCTCCGGCGCAATGCCCGTCATGTGGAAGGCGTCGGCGCTCATTCCGTAGCCGATCACTTCGCCCAGAATCTTCGCCCCGCGTTTCTTCGCGAATTCCAGCTCTTCCAGAATCAGAATGCCCGCGCCTTCGCCCATCACAAATCCGTCGCGGTCCTTGTCGAAAGGCCGGCTGGCCTTGGTCGGCTCGTCGTTGCGCGTCGAAAGCGCGCGCATGCTCGCGAATCCGCCCACGGAAAGCGCCGTTACCGCGGCTTCTGATCCACCGGCAATCATCGCGTCCGCGTCCCCGTGCAGAATCATCCGCACCGAGTCGCCAATTGAGTTCGCGCTGGTCGCGCACGCCGTTGCCGTGGCCGAAATCGGCCCCTGCGCCCCATACCGGATGCTCAACTGCCCTGCGGCCATGTTCACAATCGTCGCCGGAATAAAGAACGGCGAAATCTTGCGCGGCCCGCCCTGCAGCAGGCTTGCGTGCTCCCGCTCGATAATCTCGAAGCCGCCAATTCCAGATCCGATCAGCACGCCCACTCGATCCGCAATCTCCGGCGTAATCCTGAGGCCGGACTGCGCAATCGCCTCCTCGGTTGCCGCAAAGGCAAAGTGGATAAAGCGCCCCATTTTGCGCGCTTCCTTCTTGTCGATAAAGTTCAGCGGATCGAAGTTCTTCACCTCGGCGGCAAAGGTCACCGGAAATCCCGTGGTGTCGAACGCCTGGATGGGCGCCATCCCGCTGGCGCCTGCCATCAGGCTCGTCCAAACCTCGGGTGCCGTGTTGCCCACTCCGCAGAGCAGCCCAAGGCCCGTAATGACTACGCGGCGACTCACCAGCTACTTGCCGCCTTTCGCGTTCTTTTCGATGTAGTCGATCGCGTCCTTCACCGTCTTGATCTTCTCGGCGTCTTCGTCCGGAATCTCAAGGTCAAAGGCCTCCTCGAACTGCATCACAAGCTCGACCACGTCGAGCGAATCGGCTCCAAGGTCTTCCTGGAAGCTGGCGCCGGGCGTCACCTCCGCCTCGTCCACCTGCAACTGCTCCACAATGATCTGCTTCACCTTCTCTTCAACGGCCATGCGTGGTTCTCCTCGCTTTTCTCCGGGCTGCTCTTTCTACAGGCTGCGGACACATTCCGGGGCTCAGCCATCTGTCGCGCTCCGCCAGCCTACAATACCGGTCTTCCGGCAGAAAACACAACCCGCGCGCTGCAATTTGCGCATGGCCCCGAAACTCCAAGTCTACCGGGCCGCCCATGGTGTGTAAAGCCGCGTTTCCGTAGCCAATTACCCACCCCTCGCGCCTCTCAACCGGCCTGTTCGTCACACTCCGCCGCATGCCTCCATTTCCACACCGCGCCCCGCCTCCGCAGGCGTACATTAGGCGAAGAGGGAACTGGGCTCATGACCTTGGCCATCGCCGCCGTACTCGCTCTCATTGCCGGGCTTGCCATCGGGTATTGGATGCGCTCGCATGCCGCGCAGGCGCAAATCACCGCCGCCCGCGCAGAAAAATCCATGATCGAGCAGAGCCTCGCCGCGCAGACCGCGGAACTCGGTGGGGCGAAATCCCAGCTCGAGCAGGTTCGAGCCGAATCCGCCGCCCGCGCTGGCTTTGAATCCCTCGCCACTGAACGCCAGACCACCATCGACCGCCTCGCCGCCGATCTCGAAGCGAAAGCCGCATCCGAAAATTCCCTCACCGCATCCGTCGGCAAGTTGCAAGCCGACCTCAACAACGAGCGCGCCAACATGGCTGAAAAGCTTGCCCTTCTGGAGACCGCAAAGCAAACCCTCGCTAACCAGTTCCAGGCCCTCGCCGCAGACATCCTTGATCAAAAATCCAAATCTTTCTCGGAGGCCAGCCAGAAAGAACTTCAGCCGCTCCAAAAGGAGATTGAGAATTTTCGCAAGAAGGTCGAGGAAGCACAAAGGGATAGCTTGGTTGGAAGGACGGAAATCTCAAAGGAACTGGAGCAACTCAGGAACCTCAACGAGAAGCTCTCCTCCGAGGCTCACAGTCTAAGTACCGCTTTGCGTCAGGACACGCAAAAGCAGGGCCACTGGGGGGAACAGATTCTTCTGCAAATCCTCGAGAATAGCGGTTTGCTGCGTGGAGAGCATTACATCTATCAGGAAAGCCATGCCATAGATGGAGAAAATGGCCAGCAGGGCAGGCAGCAACCCGATGTGATCGTAAAGCTGCCTGAAGGGCGGCATCTGATTATCGACAGCAAGGTAACGCTCACCGCTTATCAGGAATATGCGAATGCCAACGGAGACAAGGAACGCGAAGTAGCCGTCAAACGACTGCTGAAAAGTTTTCGCGACCACTACACGGAGCTTGCCGAACGAAATTATCACCAAATCCACGGGATCAAGTCCCCGGATTTTGTAGTGCTGTTCGCACCCATTGAACCCGCGTTCATGCTGGCCATCCGCGAGGACGAAACGATCTGGAACGACGCATATCAGAAGGGCGTGCTGCTAGCTGGGCCGACGACCATTCTGTTTGTAGTCCGCATAGTCGAGAATCTCTGGCGGCAGGAACGCCAGCAGCGCAGCGTGCAAAAGGTCGTGGAACGTGGAGAAAAGCTCTACGACAAGTTCGTCGGCTTCGTCGAAGATCTCGAGTTGATTGGCAAAAGGATCGACGACGCCGGTCAGAGCTATAAGGACGCTTTCGGCAAGCTGACCTCGGGGCGCGAGAACCTGGTTAGACAGGTTGAAATGCTGCGGGAACTCGGTCTAAGGCCGAAGAAGAGATTGAATTCGAAACTCGTGGAAGAGGCAGGAGTGGAAGACACTGGCCTCTTTCTCGCCGCTGAAGCCGAGGACGCAACCCACCGCGAGTCCTGACCAAGCACGGAAAGCTTCCACTCGCCCGCTGACCACACCTGCGACTCCTTATCAAATCGCCTGTGGCGCAGTTGCTCCCTGCGGCGGTGCTGCCGCTCCCTTTGGCGCAGACGGTGCCGCAGTCGGCGCAGGTGCAGCCGTCTTCTTCTCCCGATTCAGCGTCATCGTCATCCCTGGGAACTGGTTGTTGTCGGTCGACGTCGTCAAATGAATCACGTCGCCATCCAGCGTGCACACGTGGTGAATCGTAATGCCGTTGAAGCTCACGTCAAACGTGAACTTGGCGCCGTCCATTTTGCCGTTTGAAATGTCCATCGGATCGCCTTGCTGCCCCTGCACCGTTCCCGTCAGCGTCGAGCCATCCTGTTTGAACGTAAAGGTCAGGTCCAATTCTCCATTCGGCGACTGCACCGTCGTCGTCCAGCTTCCCGTCACGTCCGTCGCGCCGGCCGCCCGCGCCGTCATCGTCGTCGCCAGCGCCATCGCCAACCCTGCGCATACCCAAAGCAGCTTCTTCATCCGTCCCCTCGCAGCCGCACTTGCGGCGGGGCCATCATACACGCCGCCGTGTGCCCCTTGCAGCAGTCTTCACGCAGCGCTGGTCTTTGCTGACTCGCCAACCCGCTGACTCGCTAACTCGCCCTCTCGCCCGTCTTTGCAAATGCCGCCCTAAGCCGCTTCCAAGTCGTTGCCAGGTCTTCCGGCAGCACGCGCGTCTCGGCCACCGTCGTCATAAAATTCGTATCCCCGGCCCAGCGCGGCAGCGCATGCAGGTGCAGGTGCCCGGCCACGCCCGCTCCCGCCGCACGGCCCAGATTCATCCCAAAATTCAGCCCGTGCGGCCGGTAAAGCTGCTCCAATGCCGTCTCGGTTCGCTGCGCCAGGTCCATCATCTCGTGCGCCGTCTCGGGCGACAGCGCAGCCAGCCGGTCCGCATGGGCGAAAGGCAGAACCATCACGTGACCGCTCGTGTAAGGGTACGCATTCAGGCAGATAAAGCAATGCTTTCCGCGCATCACCAGCCCGCCAGCGGCCTCGGCTTCCTCCGCGCTCATCCCATGCGCGATCGCGTAATCCAGGCTCGCCACCAGGTTGCAGAAAACGCAGCCCGTGTCCCCCGGCCAGGCCGCCAACCGCTCCGGCACGCCCGGCCGCGCCTTCCCGTCCGCCGAGGTCACATACGCATACCGCCAGGGAGTCCAAAGCAGATCCATCGTCGTCCCGCCGTCCTGTTCTCCAGCTTATCCAGCTTATCCAGCCGCCCCCAGTATAGGGTCGCGCGCCGCGCCTGCGGCTCCACTCCTTTCCTGATGTTGCGAACCCCTGTCCCAACCCCTCGCACTGCACTCCCTCCGGCGCCATTCAGACTCCTTTCGCCCAATTGCCCCGCCCTTGTTGCATTCCGTGCGCGTTCGTAAATTTCTCGCGCAAAGCGCCTCCAAGCCCGCTCCCTGCAAGCCCTTGGATTGACGATGCCAACCGCCGTTGCTACACTCAGAAGCGTAGCTCCCTGCGCCGATTTCCGCAGGGAACTGTGGCCGCCCTCCCGCCAGCCGTTGCGCGCTTGGTGCTTCCCACGGAGAAACGTCGCCTTCCATGCCGCTTGGCCGGCCGGGGGTTCTGTCTCTCGGGAATGCTCGCAGAGCTTCGCACAGCGCACCGGGAACTCCGGCCCACCCGCTTCCGCGTTCGGCCCCTGGCCCGCGCAGGAGCATGCTTCGACTGTGTCTCATCGGAGTCGCGTCGAAGGCCGGAATCTGGAGTTGCACCTATGGCAAAAGTCCTCAATCCCGAACCCGAGAGCACAACCCTGAACATCGAACTCGAAACGCCCACCCTCGAACCGGCGACGGAGCAAGCACAGCCGTTGCAAGAGTCCACGTCCAACCCCGAGAATGCCCAAGCTGTAAACCCACCCGCGCTGGACGCCGATGCCCCAACCCAGTTTGCCCTAGCCGCAGAACCGGGCCCTGAAGCCCTGGCTGAAGCTGCCCAGCCTGCGGCCGAAGCGCAAGGTCAGGAATCCGCGCAGAACCCGGAGGCCGCGCAGACAGCATCCGCACCCGCAGTGCGTCAAGCCCCGGCCGAGCACCACGCCGAGAGTATGGAAGACTTCTCCGCCGCCCTTGAGGCCTTTGAGCGCGAGCAGGCTGCCGAAGCCGCCGCGGTCGAGGCTTATGGCGACAAGATTGTTTCCGGCACGGTGCTCAAACAGACTGAAAAGCATCTCGTGGTCGATGTCGGCCTCAAGTCCGAAGGCCTCGTGCCGATCGAGCAGGTCACCGATCACACCGGCGCAGTCAGGTTCCAGCCCGGTGAAGTCATTGAAGTGGTCATCGAGCGCGAAGAGCCCGAAGGCGGCTACCTCGTCAGCTTTGAAAGAGCACAGCGACTCCGCGTCTGGGACAGCATTGAGAAGGCAGCCAACGACAAAACCCCCGTCCTCGGCACCGTCGTCAGCCGCGTCAAGGGCGGCCTCACCGTCGACATCGGCATGAAGGCATTTCTTCCCGGCTCCCAACTTGAGATTCGCCCCGTCCGCAACCTTGACGGCTATCTCGGCCAGCAGATTGAAGTCCGCGTCATCAAGCTCAACAAGAAGCGCGGCAATGTCGTGGTCAGCCGCAAGGAGATTCTTGAGGAAGAGCAGACCGCCAAGCGCTCGCTCACCCTCGATCACCTGGGCGAGGACGCCATCCTCACCGGCGTGGTCAAGAACCTTACCGACTACGGCGCGTTTGTCGATCTCGGCGGCATTGACGGCCTGCTCCACATTACGGACATGAGCTGGGGACGCCTCACCCATCCCCGCGACCTGGTCAACGTCGGCGACGAAATCCAGGTAAAGATTCTCAAGTTCGACAAGGACAAGCAGCGCGTCTCGCTCGGCTTCAAGCAGCTCACGCCCGACCCGTGGCTCGATGCCTCGGAACGCTACCCGGTCGGCGCGCACGTCCACGGCCGCGTGCTTTCTGTAACGGACTACGGCGCGTTCGTTGAGCTCGAGCAGGGCATCGAGGGCCTCGTTCATCTCTCTGAGATGACCTGGTCCAAGCGCCTCAAGCATCCCTCCAAGCTGGTCAAGCCCGGCGACGAGGTTGACACCGTCGTCCTCAGCGTCAACCCGGCTGATCGCCGCATTTCGCTCGGCATGAAGCAGCTCCTTGAGAATCCCTGGGAGAACCTCAGCGAGCGCTATCCCACCGGCGCTGTCGTGGAGGGCCGCGTTCGCAACCTGACGGACTTTGGCGCATTCATTGAGATTGAAGACGGCATCGACGGCCTCGTCCACGTCTCCAACCTGAGCTGGACCAAGCGCGTCAAGCATCCTTCGGAAATCATCAAGAAGGGCGAAAAGGTCAAGGCCGTCGTGCTCGGCGTGGAGCCCCAGAACCGCCGGCTCTCGCTCGGCATCAAGCAGCTCCAGCCCGATGTCTGGGAGAGCTTCTTCGCCTCCCACCGCGTCGGCGACGTCGTCCACGGCAAGGTGCTGCGCACCGCGCAGTTCGGCGCATTTGTTGAGATTGCCGAAGGCGTTGAAGGCCTCTGCCACATCTCTGAGGCGGTCGGCGAAGACGGCTCACCCGCCAAGATGGACCAGGGCGACGAGCACGACTTCAAGATCATCAAGATTAACGTCGAGGAAAAGAAGGTGGGCTTGAGCCTCCGCGTCGCCGGCCATGAGGCCAGCCGCGCCCAGGTCGAGCACTACAAGGAGAACACCCACAAGCAGCCCGTCTCCAGCTCCACCACCACCCTCGGCGACCTCATCAACTGGAAGAAGGAAAGCGAGTAACCCTCCTTCCCTTCCGCAAACTCCAACGGCCACCCGCAAAGGTGGCCGTTTTACTTTGACCTCAATGGATCGACTGCTTCATTTGTCGGAATGATTCTTGAGATGCTTGGAAGAAGAGAGAAAGTTTCAGGAACTAAGAACGTGTACGAGAAAGCCAATACCAAGCGTAACGCTGTTACCGATTATCTGCCCGAAGACTTTCCATGCGGCTCCGTACCATACTTGCTCAGTGACTACCCGCAATTTTTCCGTTACTTTTTCTAGTCTCTCAGCTGGAATACACGCGTCAAGGGCTATTGCAACGATCTTATGACGATTATCTGCCTCAATATCGCTCCCGGTCGATCGGAACAAGCCAATTAACAAGGTCAGCCCGTACATTACCCAAAATGAAATTGCATTTACGTGAAATGCCGGTGAAACAAACCAACCCCAAAGTGCCGTCAGGACAAACGTAGTATAGAGGCCGACAATCATGCTCACTCCGTAAAGCAAAATGATGTTCCTAACCTTCATGTCGTCTCCTTTTTGAATGAACGCCTAAGCTGAAAGATCGACTTCCAGTGCCTGAGATGGGACGCCTCACGCAGTTTATGTACCCTTCCATGCGAATCCGACGCGGCCCAATAATCTATTCTCGAAAAATCGAGATCCTCTTAAGGCCAGATGCTCTCAACATAGCGCCCCTCGGTTATTTCACAAGGAAGAGGCGGCACGGTGTCCGTAGCGACGAGGCTCCTGTTGGGGTAAAGCCCAATTGCGCCAAATGTGGTTATTGTGACTGGACGACGACCAATGTTGGTTACAGACAGTATGGTAAGTGCCATGTCTCGGTAGCGAGGGTCGCCGACCATCTGCATGTTCTTTTTCACGGTGAATCTCACCCGGACGCGCTCGCCGAGAAGTTGCCTCGCGGCGACAATGGTTGATACAAAAGCGCCATAAACGGCGACAACGGCGGTGATCAGCTCCGGCGTTTGCATTACTATCTTTGTCTCGCTCGCAGATTTGTTAGGCTAAGGCCGCTAAGAAGAGACTGACGAATTCCCAATACCAAACTATTCCAAAATCCCCGGGAAAAGTTGCCTAGCTAAATCATCTCCTAGAGCGAATCAACGAAGTAACGGCCGGGTGCCGCGCGCCCCCGGTCTCGCCCTTGAGACCGGGAAAGCACACCGCTAACTCGCTGACTCGCTGACCTGCGGACTCGCTTCTCTTCTCGCCGCCAGCACCACTACAATCCCCAGCGCCGCCACCACGCATCCCAGCGCAAACAGGAACGCGCTCGCGTAGCCCCACTCCCCAATCACCGCGCCCGCCGTCGGTCCCACCAGGAAAAACGACACATCCGCAAATCCCGTGTACACGCCCAGCGCCGTCCCACGATTCTTTTCCGGCACCCGCTTCACCGCCTCCACGCCCAGCGCCGGAAACACCAGCGAGAATCCAAATCCCGCCAGTGCCGCGCCCGCCAGCGCCATCTCCGACGAACCCGACTGCCACAGCAGCACCACGCCGGCCGACTCCACCACCAGGCACACCATCGCCACCGCGAATCCGCCGAAGCGCGCAATCGTCTGGATGAACGCCAGCCGCGCCACCACAAACGCCACGCCGAAGGCCGTCAAACACAGTGCCGCGCCGTCCCATCGCCGGCTGGCATAGAACAGCGTCACAAACGTGGCCAGCACGCTGTAGCCCACGCCGCCCAGCGCCAGGCCCATCCCGTGCGGCATCACGCGCCCCAGCACCGCGCGAAACGGCAGATGCTCGCCCGCCGCCACCGCCACGGCGCGCTTGGCCAGGGCCACAGCCACGCTCAGCCCGCACAGCAACGCCGTCGCCACTCCCACGCTGCCCAGTCCCCAGTGCTCCACCATCACCACGCCCAGTGGCGCGCCCAGCGCCAGCCCGCCATAGGTGCAGATGCCGTTGTACCCAATCACCTTCGCCGTGTGCTCCGGCCCCGCGCTCGCAATCCCCCACAGCGTCGCGCCGGTTGAGCCCAGGCTCTCGCCCACCCCCAGCACCAGTCGGCTGGCCAGCAGCACCGCGATGCTCAGACCCGCATCCTTGTGCAGCATAGCCGCCGCCAGCAGAAGCCCGCCGCTCACCGTGCACGCGCCCATGCCCCACTCCACGGCCACCTTCGCGCCCGCGTGGTCGCTGATGCGCCCCGCCCACGGCCGGCTCAAAAACGTTGCCACATATTGAATGCTGATCACCGAGCCCGCCAGCGCCGCGCTGAAGCCCATGCGCAAATGCACATACGCCGGCAGAATCGCCAGCGGCAGCCCCACAGACACGTACACCATCAGCGTGAAGTAGGTGTAGCCGATGATTCGCCACGTTCGGCCGCCTTGTTCCGGAAGGGCGGCCTCGGGCAGGGCTGCGTCAGGCAAACGTGCGGCGTTGGCTTGGTCCATGCAGGGGTTGCCGCGCCCGCTCACCGCGGCCACGGCTCTCCACCATTATAAAAGCGCGTCCATCGCCGCGTCTCGAATCCTGCTACGCGCCAGCATTCCCCCTTACACTAAAACCATGCCCGCATCCTTCCACGTCGAGCACTTCGGCTGCCGCGCCGCCCGCGCCGACGGGGAAGCCATCGCCGAAAGCCTCCGCGCCGCCGGATGCTGCACACGCCAGCTCGCTGAAGCCGATGTGGTCATCGTCAACACCTGCTCGGTCACCGCGGAAGCCGATCGCGCCGCCCGCTCCTTCATCCGCCGCGCACGCCGCCGCAATCCCGCCGCGCGCATCCTCGTCACCGGCTGTTACGCCCAGCGCGCGCCTCAAGAGCTGGCAGCAATCCCCGGCGTTTCCGCCGTCGTCGGCAACAGCCACAAGGCCCTCGCGCCCGAAGTGGCTCTCGCCCTTGTGCAGACGGAATCGGCTCGCCCCGCGCACGCCGCCGAATCCGCCGTAACCGATTCCACGCTCGTCCCGCTCCATTCTCTCTTTGCTTCCTCCAATCACGTTTCCATCTTTGCCGACGACGCCTTCGCCCACTCCTTCCTTGAAGAAGCCCGCCTCGTACCCGGCGCGCAAACCCGGCCCAATCTCAAAATCCAGGAGGGCTGCTCGAATCGCTGCTCCTTCTGCGTCATTCCGCAAACCCGCGGTGGGTCGCGCAGCCTGCCTGCCGCCAGAATCCTCGCGCGCGTCCTTCAGTTCGTCGCCGACGGCGGCCAGGAGCTCGTCTTTTCCGGCATCAACCTCGGCCGCTGGGGCCGCGACCTCGCGCCCACGCCTGTGCTGCCGCGTCCCTCGCTGGCATCTCTCGTCCGCCTCGTCCTCGAACAAACATCGCTTCCGCGCCTTCGCCTCAGCTCCATTGAACCCATGGACTGGGACGCCGATCTGCTTGCCGTCCTGCGCGATTTCTCCGGCGACAGCCGAATCTGCGCGCACGCGCATCTCCCTCTTCAGTCCGGCTCTGACTCTGTTCTTCGCCGCATGCACCGGCGTTACCGCCCCTGGCACTACGAGCAAAAGGCCGCCGACATTCTCGCCGCCGCAGGCCCTGATCTCACACTCGGCGCGGATGTGATGGCCGGATTCCCCGGCGAAACCGACCACGAGTTCGACGAAACCCTCGCTCTCATCCGCCGTCTGCCCTTCGGTTATCTCCATCTCTTCCCGTTCTCGCCGCGCCCCGGCACGCGCGGCTGGGCCCTCCACGCCGCAAATCCTGTGCCCACCGCGATCGTCCGCGAGCGCATGGCCGCCCTCCGCCAGCTCTCCCAGGAAAAGTGCCTCGCCCATCGCTGCCGTTTCCTTGGCCGCGCGCTTCCGGCGATCACCCTCCACACGCCGCCCGCCGTCGCCGCCCTCAGCCGTGCCGTGGCCCGGACCAGTGCCCTCACCGCCAACTTCCTCCCCGTGGAACTCGACCAGACCCTGCCCGCCAATCGCCTGGTCACGGTCCGCATCACGGCCCTCAACACCTCCGATCTCACCCTTCACGCCTCGGTTTCCGGTCCCATTTCCGCCGCGGAGTCCCGCCCTTCCATTGCGCTCGCAGCCTGCTAGAGTCTGCTCACGGCCTGTCCGCAGCATCTGCCCGGTGCTATACTCAGGGTGCATCGCCGTACCCGTCCGCGCGCACCCTTTCGCTGCCGCGGATTGAACCAAAACCCAATGGAGGAGCCCCATCGCTCTCGACAAACGCTCGGCAAAGTCCTTTATCCGCATCAACGACCGCATTCGCGCGCGCGAGGTTCGCGTCATCGACGAAAACGGCGAACAGCTTGGCATCCTCACCCCGTTTGACGCTCTGAAGATCGCCCGCGAGCGCGGCCTCGATCTCGTCGAGGTCTCGCCCACCGCCGTTCCGCCCGTCTGCCGCATTCAGGACTACGGCCGCTTCCTTTACGAAAAGGAAAAAAGCGACCGCGCCGCCCGCAAAAAGCAGAAGGTCATCGTCATCAAGGAAGTCAAGTTCTCCGTCACCGTGGACGAGCACGACTACCAGACCAAGAAGAACCGCGCCGTCCAGTTCCTCAATGAGGGCGACAAGGTCAAGGCCAGTCTGCGCTTTCGCGGCCGGCAGATGACCCACCGCGAGCTCGGCTACAAGATCATCAACCGCCTCATTCAGGACATCGGCGAGGCCGGCGTCGTCGAATTCATGCCGCGCATGGAGGGCACCACCCTCCACGCCATCCTGGCACCGTCCAAGAAGGAAGGCGCCCGGCCCAAGCCCCCCGCGCATTCCGCAACTCCGTCCGCAGCCCAGCCCTCAGCTCAATCGAAGGCCCAGCCCGCCGCCGCACCCGCCGAGCAGGCCGCAGCTCCGCAGACTCCAGTCCAGTAGCCCGCACACACTCAGCATCACTCCAAGGCCGCTCCTCACCGGGCGGCCTTTTCGCATTTGCATCAGGCCGAGTGGAGTTGTTCTGGGAAACCCATCCTTGCAGGGGTATTGAAGGGTACGGGCTTCAGCCCGTACGTCCACGGGACGACCGAAGTCGAATGATCTTTGGCTGCTTTTTTGCAATGTGCGTCCCTGTGCCTTGCGGCAGGGCACGGTTTCAGCCGTGTCGCATCAGGCGGCTTCAGCAGCTAAGGGAATTCCCTCCACCCAATCGGCGGGCTGCTTTTTCGCTGTTCACCGCCCCCGCCCCGTGTATCCTTTCGCCATGCCGCGCTCTCTGCTTTCCTGCCTCCTTCTCTCCGCCCTGGTCGCCGTACCGGCTCTCTCGCAAACCAAGACCGACGCGCACTTCCCCACGACGAATGACCTCCGCCAGCTCAAGGCCCTCGGCGGCGTCGAGCTCTCGCCCTCGGGCGCGCAGGCTCTCTTCGCCGTCACCAGCTCCACCGCCGACGGCGCAAAGACCCACCTCTGGCTCGTCCCCACATCAGGCGACCAACAGCCTCGCCAGCTCACCTTCTCCGCGCCCTCTGACAAGCGCGGCGAGCGCGATGCCCAATGGTCCCCCGACGGCCACGCCCTCTTCTTCCTCGCCCGCCGCGACAAGCACACGCAGCTCTTCCGCCTCGACCTGCGCGGCGGCGACGCCCGCCCCTACGACCTGAAAATCCTTCCCCCCGTCGACGACTCCACCGGCAACTTCGCCGTGCCGCTCTCGGCCCTCAAGGCCAAATCCAAAGTCGATTCCGGCGATAAGTCCGCGAACAAGTCCGACGATAAATCAGGCGACAAATCCGACAAGAACGCCAAGCCGAAGCCCATCAATCTCGATGTCTCCGGCTACGAGATCTCCCCCGATGGCCACTGGCTCGCCCTCTGGGCCCGCGACCCTGAAACCCCCGGCGAGAAAAAGGAGAAGGCCGCCAAGGCCGACGCCGACTGGGTCGATCACCAAACCCATCGCTCCCGCCTCTATCTCGCAGCCCTCGGCCCGGACGGCACAATCTCCGGCGTTCTCCAGCCCGTCGCCGTCGAGCCCGATGTCCGCCGCGCCGTCTGGTCACAAGCCGACGTCGCTTCGCGCGATTCAGACCGCCTCCTTGTCTTTACTGAAAAGCCGAACGGCGCCTCCGACCTCGGCCCCGCCGGCGCAGCCTGGCTGGTCCGCGCTTCCGATCTGACGCACCCCGCAAAGCTCGCCGTGCCCGCCACGGTCAGCGGCGGAGCCTTCTCGCCCACCGGCTCCCACATCGTCTTCTCCGCGCAAACGCCGGAAGACGCGCCTCCCGGCGTGGACGAGCTCTTCGCTCTGCCCGGTTCCGGCCGCGGCGCGCCCACCCGCCTCACCTCCGGCTTCCGCGGCCAGATTGGCTTCGGCGCGCTCCAGTTCGACTCCGACAACACGCTCATTACCGTCGCCGGCATCGGCACCCGCGCCGTGCCCATCCGCATCCCGCTGAACGCCTCCTCCAAACCCGCCCCGCTCTCGCTCGGCGCGGCCATGGTCACCGGCCTCACCACCAACCGCGCCCGCTCCGGCTGGCTCTGGCTCGCCCAATCCGGCGGCCAGCCTGTCGAACTCTGCTTTGCCGCCCAGCTCGGCCAGCCCTGCCGCGCGCTGCCCATCCCTGCGCTTGCGCCCGCGGGCCTGCGCTCCATCGCCCCGCAGATTGTTCATTGGAAGAACGGCGCCCTCACCATTGAGGGCCTGCTCTATCTGCCCCCGCAAGCAGCGTCTGAAAAGGTCCCTCTCATCGTCGAAGTCCACGGCGGTCCTCTCGGCGCATGGGGAGACCGCGACGACCTCTGGGCCGCCTTCCTCGTGGGCCACGGCTGGGCCGTCCTGCGCCCCAACCCCCGCGGCTCCTCGAACTACGGCGTCGCCTTCTCCGCAGCCAACAAGAATGACCTCGGCGGCGGCGACTATCGCGACATCATGGCCGGCGTCGATTACGCACTCGCCCATTTCCCGCTCGACCCCAGCCGCATGGCCCTGATGGGCTACAGCTACGGCGGCGAAATGGCCGGCTTCGTTGAAGGCAAAACCGGCCGCTTCAAGGCCATCGTCTGCGGAGCGCCCGTCATTGACCAGTTCAGCGAGTACGGCTCGGAGGGCGGCTCATGGTACGACCGCTGGTACTTCGGCAAGCCCTGGCAGCGCTTCGCCGACGCCTGGCGTCAAAGCCCGCTTAGCGGCGCGGCCCACGCCAAAACCCCCTTCCTGCTGCTCCAGGGCCAGGCGGACACCACCGACCCCATCGGCCAGTCTGAAGAAATGTACCGCGCCCTCCGCCAGGACGGCGTTCCCGTCCAGCTGGTCACCTTCCCGCGCGAAAACCACGGCCCGCTCGCCGGCGGCATCTTCGGCCATCCCTCGCCCGAGCCCTGGCACGGCTCTGACGGCCGCCAGCACATCATCGATTTTCTTCAGAAAGCCTTCGCCGCGCCCGCCAAGCCTTAGCCCGTGCACGTTGTTGGCCGGCCTACGAAGATTGTCATCCTGAGCGACCGGAGCTTCAGCGAAGGGAGTCGAAGGACCTGCATTGATACTTGCTCCACCTGCCGACCCGCTTTGCAACAGGGCACGACTTCCGTCGAGCCGCAAAAGCCGAAAAACCAACTCGGCCTTCAAGCCCCCGTCCCCCGAGCCCCCAATGGCGTCAAATCCAAGCCTGCGGTATACTTAAAACGGTCCGTTTACCGGAGAGGGAAGTCCCTGTCCCTGCGGCCCCCGGGCGGAGGACTCCCCTCCACAACCCGCACAAAGAGAAGACAATGCCCAAGTTGAAGACCCATTCCGGCGCGGCCAAGCGCTTCAAGAAAACCGGCACCGGAAAAATTGTCCGCAACCAGACCAAGACGCGCCACATCCTCACGTCCAAGTCGCCCAAGCTCAAGCGCAAGCTCGGCAAGAGCATGATTGTTTCTGACGGCGACCACGCCAAGGTTGCGCGCATGATTCCCTACGCCTGACCCCGCGTCCGGCTCCACCCCTGCTTCGTCGCGCACCCTCCCCTTAAAAGGACACGCGCTTCAGGGCCCGCAAGCGAATCGGGCCCCCGGCCGGCCAACATTCAGCCCGCCGAGTGATGCAGGATTGACCGTGCGAGTGAAGAGGCCCCAAGCGCCAGCGCCCTCAAAAAGCGCCCGCCTCCTGCCTCCAGCCGCCTGACACGCATCACCAAACGGAGAAAGCCCATGCCTCGCGTAAAACGCAGCACCAAACGCAACGACCGCCGCAAGAAAATCCTCGACAGAGCCAGCGGCTACTTCCTCACCAAATCCAAGCTCTACCAGGCCGCGCAGGAAGCCGTCGAGCGCGGACTCAAGTTCGCTTACACCGGCCGCCGCCAGAAGAAGCGCCAGTTCCGCTCCCTCTGGATTGTCCGCATCGCCGCCGCCGCCAAGCTCAACGGCACCAGCTATTCGCAGTTCATCTCGGGACTCAAGAAGGCCGGCATCGAGCTTGACCGCAAGGTCCTCGCCGACATCGCCGTCCACGACGCCCCCGGCTTCACTGACCTCACCAACAAGGCCAAAGCCGCCCTCGCCGCCAAAGCGGCTTCGGCAAAGGTCGCTTAAGCTGGCGTCCCAAGCCCAATCAAAAAGCCCCGGACTCTCCGGGGCTTTTTCTTAGTTCTTTCCGCTGGCCTCATTTGCCGCAAGAACACGGGCCTCGTTCCCCATAGTGCTAAAATCTTGTTGAAGGCTCACCCCGCGCATGAAGGTTCGCGACGTTATCCGGATGATTGAACAGGATGGTTGGTATCAGGTGGCGCAAAAGGGCAGCCACCGGCAGTTCAAGCACCCCGAAAAGCTTGGCCGCGTCACAATCGCCGGTCACCCCGCGCAGGAAATGGACAAAGGCACGCTCAACAGCATCCTCAAGCAGGCAGGACTCAAATGATGCTATACGCCGCAGTCTTCGAAAAGACCGAAACCGGCTGGAGCGCCTATGTCCCCGACCTCCCCGGCCTTGGCATCGCCGCCGCCACCCTCGGCGAAGCCGAAATCCTCATTCGCGAAGGCATTGAGTTCCACATTGAAGGCCTCCGCCACGACGGCCTGCCCATCCCCGCGCCCGCCGCCCAGGTCAAGCAAATCGCCATCCCCGCCTGAACCCGGCTTCCCAGCCCAATCAAAAAGCCCCGGACACCCCGGGGCTTTTCTGCGTTGCGATTTCATTGCGGACGATTCATCCCGTGGTACGATCGGGATCGCGAAAGCGCGAAAGGCCAAAACCAAAGGCAGAGGGGAAACATGCGCGCAAGAGGCTCATTCAGTGACAAGAAAATTATAGAGGCCGCTGAAATACTGGGCGATTGGATTGAAAGAGACGCAATAATTCATATTCCGTTGAATGCGAAAGTCGAACGCGATGGATACGGTGGATGGGTTGAATGCAAATTGCTCGTTCCATGGGAAAGAATCAGGAATCCGTTTCAGTCATAAAATTCGATACTCCCCACGCCTCACAAACTCCAGCACACCCAAATCCCGCAACTCCTGCAACTGCTGGCGAATCTTGTCCCGCACATGCCGATTGCCCGGATAGGCCTTTGCAAATTCGCCTTCTAACGCATACACGTCGTCGAGACGAAACGCAGCCTTACCCAGCGTGCGCACCAGTCGCAGCGTCAGCAGTGTCCATCCTCGCTGCTCCACCGGCTTCTTCGCCAGCGGCAGGAAGCGCTGAAAGCGCCTGCGCACATCGCTCACCGGCTGCGCTACGCCGTCGTCCACCACATCCACTTCACCGTCGCTCGCAATCTGGTCCAGCCGGATGTTGCAGCCGACCCATCCAGCCCGCCGAGCGTTCGGGCCAAGCGGAGGCCGCTTCTCCACCACTGTCGGCACAAGAAAGCTGGAGTGAAAGGCGGTGAGCCCGCGAACCTCCCAACTCTTCGTTCTTTCCAGCAGACAAAGTGTTGGAGCCACGCCTGCCAGTATGCGTTGCATCATTGGCTCGTAAGCACCGTCCACCAGCCGGCCCTTCGGTCGCCGCTCGAAGGTCTTCAGCTCGTATCTGTGGCTGCATTTCGGGCACACAAAATCCGTCGCGCCGGTATTCGCCTTGGTTTGCTTCACCTCGTCCGCATCGCAGGCAAGGCAATAAGCGTTCTTCGCAAACCAGGCCTCCGACAGTACGCGCGCCCGCTGAGACGCACTCTTGTAGCCCTCGGCAAGCGACAAATCACAACGCAATTCCAAGGCTTTGCTCCCCGCGCCTCAGCATATCGCACCGGGCAGGCTGACTCGCTGACCTGCTGGCCCGCTTCCTCGCTGGAAACGCGGCGGCGATGTATGCTCTACCCCAGGTTTCAGGATTTAGGATTCAGGATTAGGGACATTGGGGGACAGATGAGCGACGCATCATGGCCTGCGCTGCCGTGGGATGCCTGGTCGGACACGGCGGGCACTCTGCATATGTGGACGCAAATTGTCGGCAAGACGCGGCTCGCGTTGAATCCCCTGCAGAACCACTGGTGGAACGTGCCGCTTTATGTCACGGCGCGCGGCCTGGGTACCTCCGCAATGGAATGCGGCGACGACGTTCTGGATATCGAGTTTGACTTTCTCTCGCACGAGTTGCGGATGCGCCTTGGTTCAGGAAGGAGCGAGTCCCTTGCGCTGCGGCCAAAGTCAGTTGCGGAGTTTTATCGCGAGTATCTGCGGTGCCTTGGAGCGCTTGGCGTTTCGGTGAAGATATGGCCGATGCCGGTCGAAGTTCAGAATCCGATTCGCTTTGAGCTCGATACGGAACACAACTCCTATGATTCCGAGTATGCCCATCGGTTCTGGCAGGTGCTGGTTCGCACGGAGAAGGTGTTTCGCGCCTGGGCGCAGGGATTCATGGGCAAGGTGAGTCCCATCCATTTCTTCTGGGGGAGCTTCGACCTTGCCGTGACCCGGTTTTCGGGTCGAGTGGCGCCCGCCAGGCAGGGGGCGGACTCGATTCAGCGCGAGGCCTATTCCCATGAGGTGATTTCCGCCGGATTCTGGCCGGGAAACGGCGGCTACGGCGCCGCGGCGTTTTACTGTTATGCGGCTCCCGTGCCGGAGGGGTTATCGGGAAAAGGAATTTCGCCGGAAACTGCCGCATGGGATGGAGCCTTGGGCGAGTACATCCTCAAGTATGACGATGTGCGGCTTCAGGCCTCGCCGGAAACGGTGCTGCTGGAGTTCCTTGAGAACGCATATTCTGCCGCGGCGGACTCCGCGAAGTGGGACCGCAATCTTCTCGAGCGGCACGGCTAAAGCTGTTCCTGTTGCCTACTCTCTTTTCGCTGTTTTTTTCATGGCGCGGCCGCAATCGCCGTCGCATTCACAGGATCTGTGCCGGTCGCCGCCGACACCACCTGGTCCAGATACCCGGCGTTCGTTCCGTCCAGCGTGTAGCCCGTCAGGTCCGGGCTGCCATCGTAGTTCACCGCGAAGACAAACGTCCCCGTGCTGTCCTCGGCCAGCGCCACCGGGTGCGTGCCCGCGGCAAAGGTGCTGCCCAGCGCCGTCAGCGAGTACACGCCGCTCGTTGAGCCAATCGCGAATCCCGCAATCACGCCTGTCGAGCTGCCGCTCACCTGCCGGTTCACCACGTACACATACCCGCCCGTCGACCACGGCAGAATCCCATACGGCGCAAGGCCCTGGCTGGCAAAAGGCGAGCCGGAAATCTCCGTCAACGTGGCCAGATTGAAGGCCCGCAGCCCGCCTGTGTTCGAGCCCGTCGTCGCCGCTGTCTCGCCGATGTAAAAAATCCTATCCAGCGGGTCCACCGCGACGGAAAGCGCCGCGCCGCCGGTGCCTTCCACGGCAATGGTCGAAACCGTCCCAAAGGGACTTGCACTCCCCGAGTCGAACAGCACAATCGCCGTTCCCTCCGAGCCCATCGCCACAAACACCCGCATGTCGTCCGGCGAAATCGCAATCTGCTGGATGGCGACACCGGGCAGGATCACGTGTTGCTCCAAAGTCGATGTGGTCGCGCCCGTGGACGCATTGATGGGAATCGCAAACACCTCGCCGATTCCTGAAACTGCCTCCACCAGCCACGAGTTCGTCGGATCCACCTGCATCGACGCCGCCGCGTCGGCGCTGATCGGCGCGCCTCCATTGCCCAGCGTCAACTGCCCGCTCGCTCCAATCGAGTAGAGATAAATCCCGCTCGGCGTGCTGACATAAAGGAAGTTTTTGTTCGGCGCAACGGCAATCGCAACGGGCGCGTCCGGCAGCGCGTACGGGCTGCCCGCCAGCGCCGTCACGGTGCCCTGGTTCACATACGCGGCGGCAATCTGGTCCGTGGCCGCGTTCAGCACATAAAAGTTCCCGCTCGATGCGGTCGTCGTCCCCGTGCCACCGCCGCTCGTGCTCCCCGGCGCGTCCCAGAATCCCTTGCACCCTGAAAGAAGCAGCGGCGCCGCCAGCGCCAGCCCAGCCCACGCACCCATCCTCATCGCCGCTCCTCCAGTTACCGCGCTCAGTTACCGCGCTCAGGTACCGCGCTCAGGTACCGCGCTCAGTCCCGCGCTCAGGTTCCGCGCCAGCCGCGTCCTCAAGCCCAGCCTACCGCCTGCGGGTCCTGTCCGTCGCGGGCCTGGCCCGTCTCGGGGCCCGTTCCGCGCCTCTTCCGCAACCGGCTCCGCAAGCGCTTCTGCAAAGGAAAGACGCATCAAACCGGTTTTCGCTTACGCGCCGTGTCGCCGTGGGCTTGCACCGTCGCGCGCGCCGCTCCATTTCCGTTCGGTCAGTTCGGCTTGTTGTTCGGGTTCGACTTGCGGCGGAAGCGCTCGTCCAGCGGCTGGCGACCTTGAAAGCCCGCATCCGTCGTGTGCCAGTAATCAATGGACGCTTCGCCCATCCGCCAGCACAGCAGCACCACCTGGTCGTCCACGCGGCAGGGGAAATCCAGCAGCCCCGTATCCAGGTCCTTCACCTGCACGCCAATCGAGTCAATCTCCGCCACGCTCTCCCGCGCGCGTTGCAGGTGCCCGTCCACTTCGGCGCGCTGCCTGCTCACCTCGGCCACGTCCACGCGCATGCCGCCCATCAGATAGATGCGCTGCGCCAGCGCAGTCAGGCTTTCTTCAGCCTCTTCTGCCGCGCGCTTGCCCTCCAGAGCGCGGTTCAGCAGCGCCTCCAGCACCGGCAGCAACGCTTGCGCTTCGTCAAGGGTGAAGGTCTTCATCGCCAGTTCTCAACTTGTGCTCTCACTCTTTAGGATACGCCGCTCGCACCGCGCCGAACAGGGCTCTCAACACATCCACCGCGCCGGAGCGGAGTACGCTCATTTCGTCCCTCGTGCTGTTTCCCCGCTGTTTTCCTCTGATACACTCAGCCCGAGTTCTCCTTCATGCTTTATAAGACCCTCAGCGCAGCGGTTTACGGAATTGACGCGAATCTCATCGATGTCGAAGTCGATTTTTCCGGCACCGTTACTGACCAGGACCACTTCCACACGGTCGGACTGCCGGATGCGGCCGTGCGCGAAAGCCGCGACCGCGTCCGCGCCGCCATCAAGAACTCCGGCTACCAGATTCCGCCCACCCACATCACCATCAATCTGGCCCCCGCCGACCTGAAAAAGGAGGGCTCCGGCTTCGACCTGCCCATCGCCGTCGGCATCCTCGGCGCCTATGGCGCGCTCACTATCGACGACGCAAGCCGCTTTCTCATGGTTGGCGAACTGGGCCTCGACGGCAGCGTCCGCGCCATTCCCGGCATGCTGCCCGTGGCCATCCTCGCCCGCGAAAAAGGAATCGCCAACCTCATCCTGCCCGCCGCCAACGCCGCCGAGGCCGCCGTCGTCGAGGGCGTCAACGTCTACCCCGTCGCCTCGCTCACAGACGTGCTCGACCTTCTGAACACCACGCTTCTCGGCCAGGTGCAGCGCGAACCGTTCAGAGTCTCCACCGAAGCCATCCTCGGCGAGCTGCAACATTTCCTCGTCGATTTCAAGGACGTGCGCGGCCAGCTCACTGCCAAGCGCGCGCTGGAGGTGGCCGCCGCAGGCAGCCACAACATCCTCATGATCGGCCCGCCCGGCTCCGGCAAAACCATGCTCGCCAAACGGCTGCCCTCCATTCTTGCGCCGCTCACCTTTGAAGAAGCCCTGGAAACCACCAAGATCCATTCCGTCGCCGGCGTGCTGGACGCCGCCGCCGGCCTCGTCGCCCATCGACCCTTCCGCTCGCCGCACCACACCATCTCGGACGCCGGGCTCATCGGCGGTGGCATCGTGCCGCGACCCGGAGAAGTCTCGCTCGCGCACAACGGCCTGCTCTTCCTGGACGAATTGCCTGAATTTCCGCGCAATGTCCTCGAGGTGATGCGCCAGCCGCTCGAAGACCACTCCGTGACCATTGCCCGCGCCTCCATGTCGCTGAGCTTTCCCGCGCGCTTCATGCTTGCCGCCGCCATGAACCCCTGCCCCTGCGGCTTCTTCAACGACAAATCGCGCGAGTGCCTTTGCACTCCGCCCATGATTCAGCGCTACATCGCAAAAATCTCCGGCCCGCTGCTGGACCGCATCGACATTCACATCGAAGTTCCCGCCGTGCAATACAAGGAGCTGCGCGGCAACGCCGCCGCCGAGGGCTCCGCGGAAATTCGCGAGCGGGTGCTGGCCGCGCGCGAACGCCAGCGCGAGCGCTTCAAACAACACGGCGAGAAAATCTACTCCAACGCGCAAATGTCCACCCGCCAGATTCGCGCCTATTGCGAGCTGGGCGCGGACGCCGAACGGCTGCTGGAGCGCGCCATGCAGCAGCAGGGGCTCACCGCCCGCGCCCACGATCGCATCCTCAAGGTCGCCCGCACCATCGCCGACCTGGCCGGTGACAAAGCCCTCGAAGTGGGCCACCTAGCTGAGGCCATCCAGTATCGCACCCTGGACCGCAGCTACTGGGCCTGAGGGATTTCCACAACCCCTTTGCATGCCCCCAGACAGTTGCGGCTGGCCGCTGAAAAAGAAAGACTTAGAGGGTCATCAGGTCAACCGGCCCGCAGCGGAAAAGTCACCCTGTCAACCGAATTATGTATTGACCTCAAACCCGTCCCGTTATACAGTCAAGGGTGCTATCCATAAGGGTAGGTTGCACTGCGCAATCGCGTGTTCGCTCGTAAAATCCCTCATCAGACTGGAGCTGAAGCTCATAGGTTGATGATGTGGTGTGTGTGGTTCAGGCACCGGGACGGGAAGAGCGCACGCATGGATTCCCTCGGCGGCGCTTCAGTTGCCGAATCAGCACAAGTCCATTCCCTTGAACGTGCAAATGCGGCAAGATTTTTTTGAACTCGGTGCGCGTTTCGTGCGTCTAAGGGAGTGGAAGCTGGGTAGTGAGGCAGCCCAGCGTGATTCAGTTGACGGTCGCACCCAGGGTGCCAGGTAGTACCCGCGGGCGACGGATTCTTCGAAGGAGAGTTTTCAAATGCGTTCCGATTTGGTTTTTGGGGCACTTGCTCATGTGTCCAACCGTTACCAGCTCTGCCAGTTGGCCAGCAAGGCAACCCGCAAGCTGCACAAGCCGACCACCCGCCTGCAGGACACGACGAATGAGGTCCTGATCCGCTTCCGGAGTTCCAACCCCGGTTCGGCGCTGCCCGTTCCCACATCTATACCTCGGCCGGTGGAAGCACGCCGCGCTGCCTGAAACTTCATTCCGGCTCAATCCAATCACGCTTCATTCACAGGCTCCAAAGGGGCTGCCGCGCAAGGCGGCCCCGCTCCGCAACACACCGGCTCTCGTAACCTCCTCCGCAAACGCTCTCGACACGAGCCTCGCCCGACGCTTACTATGATTCCCGCCTAACCCTTTCCAGAGCAATTCCCCTCTCGGAACCCCCGCATTTCCCATCCCTCCCATTCGCAGGTGACCATGACCATCTCAGAACTGAAAGAAAAGAACATTACCGAACTCAGCCGCATTGCGCGTACCCTCGAAATTCCTGGTACCAGCGGCCTTCGCAAGCAGGATTTGATCTTCAAGATCCTCCAGGCGCAGAGCGAGAAGGAAGGCCACATCTTCGCTGACGGCGTGCTGGAGATCCTGCCCGATGGATATGGTTTTCTGCGCTCGCCTGACTACAACTACCTTCCCGGGCCCGACGACATTTATGTTTCGCCCTCGCAAATCCGCAAGTTCGACCTGAAGACAGGCGACTCCATCAGCGGCAACGTTCGTCCGCCTCACGAAGGCGAAAAGTACTTCGCGCTGGTCAAGATTGAAGCCATCAACTTCGAGTCGCCCGAGGAAACCCGCAACAAGATTCTCTTTGACAACCTCACACCGCTCTATCCGCAGGAGCGCATCAAGATGGAGTACGTGCGCGAGGCCACCAGCGGCCGCGTGATGGACCTTCTGACGCCGGTCGGCAAGGGCCAGCGCGGCCTCATCGTCGCTCCGCCGCGCACCGGCAAGACGATGCTCCTTCAAGCCATTGCCAACTCCATCACGGCCAATCACCCCGAAGTGGTCCTCATCGTGTTGCTCATTGATGAGCGCCCCGAGGAAGTGACCGACATGCAGCGCTCGGTGAAGGGCGAGGTCATCAGCTCCACCTTTGACGAGCCGGCCGCGCGCCACGTACAGGTGGCCGAAATGGTCATCGAGAAGGCCAAGCGCCTTGTCGAGCACAAGCGCGACGTGGTCATTCTGCTGGACTCCATCACCCGCCTCGCGCGCGCCTACAACACCATCGTGCCGCCCTCGGGCAAGGTGCTCTCCGGCGGCGTCGATTCAAATGCCCTGCAGCGGCCCAAGCGCTTCTTCGGCGCCGCGCGCAACATTGAGGAAGGCGGCTCGCTCACCATCATCGCCACTGCGCTGGTTGACACGGGCTCGCGCATGGACGAGGTCATCTTCGAGGAGTTCAAGGGCACCGGCAACATGGAAATCATCCTGGACCGCAAGCTGGTGGACAAGCGCGTCTTCCCGGCCATCGACATCCAGCGCTCCGGCACCCGCAAAGAGGAGCTGCTCATCCCCAAGGAAGACCTGCAGCGCATCTGGATTCTGCGCAAGGTGCTCAATCCGCTCTCGCCGGTGGAAGCCATGGAACTGCTCATCAGCCGGCTGGAAAAGGTCCGCAACAATGCTGAGTTCCTGGCCAACATGAACCAACTTTAAGCTCGGCGCGCCGTGCTTTTCCAAATTCCGGCGCGCTGGTAAGATAGAGAAGTTGTGGGGCTGTAGCTCAGCTGGGAGAGCGCCTCGTTCGCAACGAGGAGGCCAGCGGTTCGATCCCGCTCAGCTCCACCAATCTTCGATGAGCGCGACTGGTTTCGAGGTCCTTCGCTGCGCTCAGGATTTCGCCTGCGGGCTCGGACGCCCGCAATGCGGCTCAAGTTCGATCCCGCTCAGCGCCACCAAAGATTTCAACAACGTGCGGCGTGGGCCCCAAGTCATGCCGGTTGTTTGCTTTTTGATGGTCGTCCTTTTTCAACTGCGATGAAAGTGGATTTCCTGCAATTCGACGGCGCTCTGGAACACGATCCCTCGATCAATGCCTGGTTCGAGGAGCGCGAAGGCCCATTGGGGACAATCGCGCTACGCTGGTTCTATGCGATGCGCACCTGCGGCGATGAAGTGCGCGAGCTGGTGCACGACGGATGTCCGGTGGCCTGCCTGGGAGACGCGCCCTTCGGCTATGTGAATGTCTTCACCACACACGTCAACGTCGGATTCTTTCATGGAGATGCGCTGCGGGATCCTGACCGCCTGCTGCAGGGCACGGGCAAACGCATGCGCCACGTCAAACTTCGCCCGGCTGAACCGGCGAACGACGCCGCGCTCACCCGGCTCATCGCGGCGGCCTACGCCGACATCAAGGCACGCGTCGAACAGGCTTGAAGACCTGCCGCTTTCCGGTCGCGTCCATCGGCCACGCCCGCCTTCAGCGCTCCTTCCAATCCACCGCGTAGACGTCCTGCGTGCCGGTGTCGCGCAGCATCAGCGGCGCATCGTCCGGCGTAAGGGCCAGTGAGCCGCCGCCCTGGCCCGTATCGCTGAAGCCCGTCAGGTCCACCCTCTGCTCCAACTTATGGGTGCGAATATCGACCCGGGCCACCGAGCCTTTTCCGGCAAAGTCCTTCATGTAGATGTACCGGCTGTCGTGCGACCAGTTGAGCCAGCCGAAGGACCCTTTCGCAATCTCCATCCAGCGCTTCGCGCCGAAATCATAGAGCAGCAGCGTCCCGGAGTCTCCGGTCATGGCGGCCAGAAAATGCCCATCCGGCGACCAGCGCGGCGAGTAGAGCCCTTGCGAGCCGGGCACGGGCATTACCTGGCGCGTGCGCAGATCCAGGATGCGAATGTCCGGGCCGGTGTCGCCGCCGGAGGCGTCATTGGCGTCGCCTGCAAAGACCAGGCGCATTCCGTCCGGCGACCAGTTCGGATCCTGCTGGTTGTTCCGGTCGTTGGGCAGCATTTCCCTCGGCGTGCCGCCGTCCGCGGAGACTTCAAAGATGTGGCCAGGCTTCGCGGCTCCCAAGGCGAACTCGAAGTAGACCAGGGTCAAGCCGTCCGGAGACCATCGCGGCAGAACGGGATGCGATGGGGGAAATGTCAGTTGTATCCTGTCGCTGCTGTCGATGCGGCACTTCCACAAGTTCCCGTCGGGATAGGTCACATAGGCGATCCACTTTCCGTCCTTTGAAAAGCTCAGCCACTCGGCTGAGATGCCGTTGAGAAAAGGCTCGAATGCATGTCCTGCCGCGTCGAACCGCGACAATTCCCCTCTGTAGGTCCGGCCGACGACGTAGATTTTTTTGCCGTCGGCACTGGGCACGGGCGAGTGGAGCGACATGGGGCTTGAGGTGAGCTGGATCGGCTTCGGTTCACCCTGGAAAAGCGCGTGCCCGGTGGGCAGCGCCCAAATCTGGCCCTGCGACTGGAAGAGGAAGTACTTGCCGTCGGCAGTCCACCTTCCGCAGCACCCTCCGCTGCTTCCGCTCCAGTTGCCAAGCATCGCGTGCGGGTCAGAGCCGTCGCTTGCCACCTCCCACAGCGCCTGGCGCCCAAGACCCGCGCCGGCATTGCCGATGTCGGCAAAGTTGGCCAGGTCAAAGTTGATGCTGCGTCCATTCGGCGACCAGCTCAGGTCCGCAATCAGCCGCTTCACGGTAAACAGCTTGCGCGGGTTGGAGCCGTCGGAGTCCGCCAGATACAAATCGCCGCCATCGGCGAAGGCCAGGGTCTTGCCGTCGGGCGACCATGCGGCGGTGTCGCCGGCGGCATCGTTCAATCGTCGCGCTGAGCCGCCCATCACCGGCAGGCTCCACAGCGAGCCCACCGGCGGAACCCCTTTTCCATCCACCAGCAGAAACCTTGACCCGTCGGCGGTCACGTCCACAGGAATCATGTTCGGATCCGGCAGGGCCAGTTCCGTGGACTGGCCGCCATCGGCCGGCATGGCGGCAACATCCTCCACGCCGGAGTTGATCAGAATCATGTACAAGCGCACGCCATCCGTGCCCAGCAGCGTTTTCTGCAAGCCGTCGTGGGTGAGCTGCGTGTAATTGCCCACCCCGGGAACGGAGGGAGCCCTCCACCACTGGAAGTATGCCGCCACAAGGGCGAGCAAGACCGCGAGGACGCCGCAGCCGGCGAGGGCCGCGCGGGAGATGCGCCGGGAGTTCCTGCGCGCGGGCGGCGCATACGCGAGCACGGAAGCATCCGGCAGAGCCTCCAGCGCGAAGGCCATGTCTGACGCGGACTGGAAGCGCTGCTCCGGATCCTTTTCGAGTCCGCGCTGCACCACGCGCAGCAAAGCCACGGGCGTCGAGGGCACGAATTCGACGATGGGCGGCGGCTCGTCGTGCAGAATCGCCGTCATGGTTTCGGGCGACGTGGGCGCCTTGAAGGCGCGCCTGCCGGCCACCATTTCATAAAGGATTGCAGTGAAGGCGAAGATATCCGAGCGGGCGTCGGCGACCTGTCCGCGCACCTGCTCAGGAGCCATGTAGCCCACGGTGCCCAGCACCACGCCGGCAATCGTCTGCTCGGTTTGCAGGTTGTCGCCCACCGGAAGGGTTTCGCTGGGCTGCGTCATGCGGGCGAGCCCGAAGTCCAGAATCTTCGCCTGGCCGTCCCGCGTGAGGAAAAGATTCTCCGGCTTCAGGTCGCGATGGATGATTCCTTTTTCGTGGGCCGCGGCAAGGCCGCGCGCAATCTGCACCCCCAGGCTGACGACCTTGCGCGGCGAGAGCGGGCCATGCCGCAGGCGTTCGCGCAGGGTTTCGCCGTCCAGCAGCTCCGCGACCAGATAAGGCGCGCCCTCATAATTGCCCAACTGATGAACGGAAAGAATGTTCGGATGATTCAGCGCGGCCGCCGCGCGGGCCTCCTGCTCAAAACGGCGCAGGCGTTCCGGATCGCCAGCAAACGATTTGGGCAGGACCTTGATCGCGACCTCGCGATTCAGGCGCAGATCGCGGGCGCGATAGACCTCGCCCATGCCGCCGGAGCCCAATGGAGCCAGAATCTCGTAGTTGTCAATCCGTGTCTTCGGGCTCAGCGGCATCGGCGCGATTATACCGTGCGGGTGTGCTCGCAAGTGCCAAACGGATCAATCGATTCTTCGGCCCCAGCGCCGCGCCGGTCGCGGCAGCACGCAGGATGGAAGCGAAATCCGCGAGGGGCTGTATTTCGCCCGACGCTTCATGATTCCCCACCGGGTCTAGCTGAACAAATCCTTCACTTTGTCCAGAATGCCGGGCGAAGTGGGCTTGTTCTCCACCGCAAGCGTCTCGCCAAGCTGCGCGACCAGCTCGCGCTGGGCCCTGGTAAGTTTTTTGGGAATCTGCACCATGACCCGAACAATGAGATCGCCACGCCCTTTCTCATTCAAATGGGGAACGCCGCGGCCGCGCACGCGAATCTCCTTGCCGTTCGGCGTTCCTTCAGGAATCTTCACGGTCACGGGACCATCGACGCCGTCGAGCTCAATCTCGGCACCCAGCGCCGCCTGGGGAAAACTGATGGGAATGACGCAGTGGAGGTCATAGCCGGCGCGCTCAAAGAAGTCGTGCGCGCGGATGGAGAGCACCATGTAGAGATCGCCGCTCACGCCTCCGGAGCGTCCGGCATCGCCCTCGCCCGCATAGCGAATGCGCGTGCCCTCTTCCACGCCCGGCGGAACCTTGACGCTGAGTTTCATCTCCCGCGCCAGCCGGGTTTCTCCGTGACAGGTGGCGCAGGGGTCGCTGATGATGGCGCCCGCGCCCGCGCAGGCGCTGCAGGTGCGGGCGACGGAGAAGAAGCCCTGCTGATAGCGAATCTGGCCGCGGCCGCGGCATTGCGGACAGGTGACGGGTCCGCGGCCGGAGGAGCTGCCGGTGCCCTTGCAGGTCTCGCAGGTCTCGCGGCGGCGAATGAGTATTTCGGTCTCTGTGCCAAAGATTGCGTCCTCGAAATCGATGACCAGGTCAAAGCGCAGATCGTCGCCGCGGCGCTGGCGGCCAGGCTGGGAGTGCGCTGAGCCTCCCATGTTGAACATTTCGCCGAAAAGGTCGCCGAAGATGTCGCCCAGGTCCACGCTGCCGGAGAAGCCGCCGAAGCCCGAGGAGCCCGCGCCGACGCCGGCGTGGCCAAAGCGGTCATAGGCGGCGCGCTTGTCCGCGTCGCTCAACACCTGGTAGGCCTCGCTGGCCTCTTTGAATTTTTCCTCGGCTGAGTGGTTGCCTGGGTTTCGGTCAGGATGGTATTTGAGCGCCTGCTTGCGGTAGGCACTCTTCAATTCCTGATCGGTGGCGTCACGGGAGACGCCGAGGACCTCGTAATAGTCTGCTTTGCTCACTGTGTTCTTTTGACTCATCAGGTTCCAGGGTGGATTCAATCGGACGTCTGTTTAGGATTGGATGCGATGCGGACCAGCGCCGGACGCAGCAGCTTGTCGCGCAGTTTGTAACCGCGGCGGACCTCTTCGGCCACGTGCTGATCGGGCATGTCCTCGCGCTCCACCGTGCCCAGCGCCTCATGGTGGCGCGGGTCGAACTGGTGGCCTACCGAGGCCACGGGCTGCACCTGGAGCTGGCGGAGAACCTCTTCCATCTGCTTGACGATGAGCTCCACGCCGCTGCGAAGCTGGTCGGCGGAGCCCTTCGCCTTTAGGGCCAGCTCAAAGTTGTCCACCACGGGCAAAAACTGCTCCACGACGCTGCCCACCGCGTAATCGCGAAACTCCGTGCGCTCGCGCTCCTGCCGTTTGCGCGCATTGTCAAACTCAGCCTGCAGTCGCGCCAGGCGCTCCATCAACTGGTCACGCTCGGTCTTGCCCTGCGCGCACTCGGCCTTCAGCTTTTCGAGCTCGGCGGCGGGGATGGTGACTTCCTGCTGTTCCGCGGCGGAAGCCTCCGGCGCAGCCGCGCCTTCAGGCGATTCGGTTTCCGTTGCCACTCTGGTCTGCTCAGTTTCCTCGTCCGACATGCCTCTCCGTGCTCTTCCGATATTCTTTCCGCTTATCTTCAATGGTAGCTTTCCAATCTGCCTGTTTGCCGTGTGGATCATGCGTTCCGCGTGGGTACGCGCACTGCACGGAATTGCCGGTCCGGAAAATCTGCATGTCTGGGAACTCAGTTCGCCGGACCCTCCAGAATGCGCTCGGGCATCCCGGCCACATAGCGCACAGCCTGAATCATCTCCTGGTATTGCATGCGGGTGGGTGCGATAACGGCGACGGTGCCCAGGTTTGCTCCGCCCAGCCGCGCAGGTGCGCCGATGAGCACCAGGTCCTGCATCGCGGGTGAGGCATCCTCAAGGCCCACCACCACGCGCACCTCCTGCTGGCGGCCGTCCACATAGGCGTTCAGCAACTCCACCAGCCGCTGCTTGGCCTCCAGCGCCAGCAGCATCTGGCGCAGCCGTTCGCGGTCCACTTCGGCGCCGATGAGATTCGCCATTCCCTCTACAAAAATCGTTTGCGAGGTCTCGGCCGCAGCCAGCGCGCCCTTGCGGCAGAGCTCCTCGACGGCGGAGAGCATCTGCTGATAGGCGGCCCGCTCCATCTCCGTGCGGCGGTCAACCTCCGCCCGGATGCGCTCGACAGGCCAGCCGCGAAAATTCTCGTTCAGGTAGCGCGCGGCGGTGTCCAGCTCCAGGTGGGTCAGCTCGCGGTCAAGCGCCAGTACGCGATCCAGAACTGCGCCGGCCTGCGTGACAAGAACGGCAAGCACACGGCCCGCGGAAAGGCGCGAAAAATGGATATGCTCAAGAACCTGCGACGCGGTGGAGCGTGCCAGGGCCACGCCCAGGCCGCTGGAGATGAGCGCGAGCACGTGCGAGGTGCGCTCCAGGTACTCGGTGCTGCTGGATACGCCGGCGAAGCTGTCCTCAATCTGATCGCGGCGGGCGTCGCTGAGGGGCAGAACCTCTGCCGCCGGGGATGCGCCCTGAGCCCTGCCTCGCGCCAGTCCGGCATCGAGCCGGGTTATCTGCTCCACGTAATAGCGGAAGGCCGCGGCGGTGGGCACGCGTCCGGCGGAGGTGTGCGGCTGCTCCAGCAGGCTCGACTCCGCGAGCGTGACCATCACGTTGCGGATGGTGGCCGAGCTGTGCCCGTCGCGGTTGGCAAGATAATGGGCAACCGCCTGGGAAGCAACGGGTTCCCCCGTGGCGATGTAAAGCTCGACGATGGCTGTCAGCACCGTCCGCTCGCGCGGGCTGATGCGCACCTCAGACATCTGGCCTCCCATTCCTCATCGCAGCCCCCGTGTTGCGGCCTGAAACCCGAAAATCCACCCTAATCCTTGGAACCTGAATCACTTACGCAGATTGACGGGTGGGACTCCTGCTTTAATTTTAGGGAGTGGGGAATTGGAAAGTCAAGGAGTCGGCGCGCATCATGCTGATTGTCCTATTGCTTATCAGGTTCGGCCGGCTTGCCGGTGAGAATCCGGGACTCGGAGCGGAAGACGTGGTAGTCCGTGAAGGTGACCTGATTGAGGATAGAAATCTCATCTCCGTAGCCTTCAGTCTGGCCGTCCTGGCCGGTGGCAATCGTCCATCCGCGCGAGATGGCCACGCTGTACAAGGGAACGGTGTACTTCCTGCCGCCGATCGGGACGAGCCCGTAGTCGACGGCGATGTCGCTGCGTCGGATGGGAGACGTGGGGTCTGGATCGGCCTCCAGTGTGAGACGCAGAATGGCCCCGCTGGAAGGGTCCACGCCGATTTCGCCGTGATAGGCAGTTGGCTGATGCTGGAGGATGCGGCGAAGGCGCGCGCCGGTGAGCGACTCGAATTTGATGTCGTAGTGCGACTCGGCCTTCGCGATCCTGTAGCGGTAGACGGCGACCGGACCAAGCGCGCCCTGCTCCCAATGGCTCCACTCGATTTTGCCGTGCGCGGCGTCGCGAAACACGATGACAAGAATGGTGCCGAAGGTTCCGTTTACGTCCAAATGCGCGACGTCATGAAGCACGGCCGCTCCATGCTTCTGCGGGTTGGACACCTCACGTCCGTCGCGAAAGAAAATGGTTTCGCGGTGGGTGGCAAAATGACTCCAGTCGGGAACGCGCGAAGGGTTCTGCCCATTGGGATCCATCCTCTTGTACTGCTCGGTGATGCGCGTGGCAAGGAAGTTGGGCAGGTGGCTAAGGTTCACGGCAACGAACGAGACGGCGCGGGAGAGCATTTGCGACTGATCGGCGAGCGTGGGACGAGGAAGAGCCGGGAGGTCGGTATCGGGCAGCGGAAGGAAGGCTGAAGCATCGGCTAGCAGAGCCAGGGCCTGCCGCGAGCGCTTGCCCGGCAGCCGAGACTGAGCTTGCGCCACGCGGGCCAGACTGAATCGTTCCGTGAGGCCAAGGCGCGCAAGCTGTTTGGCGATTTTTTTGTCGCTGCGGCCGCGGGACTCGCGCAGTGCTTCGTCGAGCTGGGTCAGGTTTACGCGCCGCACATTCGAGACGTCCGCCAGACTTTCAGGCTCGAAGGCCTGGCGATGCGGCTTGGACGGCTTGGCGGGCTTGGGCTTTGCGGGTTGGGAGGAGGCCGGCGACTTGGCGGATGTTGTTGGCCCGGCAGACTGGGAATGCGCGGCCGCGGAGAGACACAGCACCAACAGCAAGGGGGCGACTTGCGCGGGTTGGAACGGCTTCAGCAGCGAGAGCGGCACGCCCATCTCCGCAACTGAGTGTAATGCCCGCGGGCCGAAGCGCGCTCAGGCGTGGCCGAGGACGACGGTCTGCGGGCTCATGGGAAGGGGCCGGCCGTCGACATCCTTGAAGCCGGCTTCGTGGTACATCGCGGTGAGCTCGCTCAAGGTGTACGCATCGCCGGAGGCTGTGGTGAGCAGCATGGTCATGGCGAAGGAAGCGGGCTGCGGGGGCGAGACGCGGTCAGGATTCGGAACAAATTCCAATGTGGCCACGCGGCCTCCGGGCTTGAGAGCCGCATGGACTTTTTTGAGCAGGCTGACGCAGGTGGGCTGGTCAAAGTGATGCAGGAAGTTGGTGAGCAGCACCACGTCGTAGGGTCCGCCGAATTCGACGTCGAATGCGCTGCCGGGCAGCAGGGTGTAGCGGTCCTGGACGCCGGCCTTCTTCACATTTTCAAGCGCAACGCCAAGCACGGGAGCCCAGTCGAGTCCGGTGACGCGAGCTTCAGGATTCTGCTTCGCAATCGCGATGCCGAAGAGGCCGTGGCCTGCGGCAATGTCGAGCACGTGGATGGAGCCGTTGTGGCCGCTGAGAACGGTCTGCGCCAACAGAGGCGCAATGGGCGCCATCATGGGAGCCATCTGCGTGGCGAACTTGACCCACAGAGGATTCTCGGGTTTGACGGTGCCCTGGCCGTCGAGAATCGTGCGCCCGTTGCGCACAACTTCGGTGAGTCGTTCGCAGGGGTCGTCGAGTTCCGAGTTACTCATGAACTGCGCCACGGAGGCCAGGCAGGCGGGCGAAGCGGGATCAAGAAAGGCCGCGCTGGAGGGCGTGTGCTTGTAGCGCCCGTCCTCTTTCGCCAGCACGCCGTGGATGACGAGGAAGTCGCAGAGAATGCGGATGCCGCGCTCAGAGGCCTGGCAATGGCGCGCGATGGAAGCCACGTCTCCGGGCCCCTGGCCGACGGCGCGGAAGAGGTCGAGGTCAATGGAGGTCTTGAGTGCGGCTGTCTGCTGCTTGGCCTGGACCATTTGAAAGACAATGCCGGGATTCAATGGGGCCGCAGCGGGTTTGGCGTCTTGCATTTAAGAATCTCCTTGATGGGGAAGTGGAAGATGGGTCGCGTGGGGGAAGCGGAATTCAGCCGAGCCGAGTGTAACACCGGCGCGCCGTGGGGCGCGAACTGAGTCCAGACCGGGACGCGGCCCGAGCCGGGAAGCTGAACGCGAGCGGCGGCGACCCTCCCTTCGGTAACTGGTGCGGGGAAAGAAGCGGGCCTATACTGTGTCAACTTCGGAGGGACCATGAACCCGCTCTTCAGCTCCAGAACGATCGCTCGCTTGGCACGCGCCTGGGCATTGATCGCACTTCTTCCGATCGTCCTGGCTCCGCTGTTCCTGGCTCCGATGATGCAGGCCCAGGACTCACAAACCCTGAACAAGCACGCGCGCAAGGTGTACAAGACGCTTTCAAAGTACGACGCGGGCGCGTTTCTGCATCTGGAGATGCAGAACGGCTCGGATCTCTACGGCAGGCTGGGCACGCTTGAGGGCGCATCTTTCCGTTTTGTGGACTCCGACAACAACGCGACCGAAACGATTGCCTATGACAATGTGGACCGCGTGCGGCACAATGCGCAGACGGTGAGCGAGCGCGACTATCCGCATCCGCATCGCCACCTGCTGCCGCTGCTGCTGATTGGCGCGGCGGCGGGCGCAGGCGCGGCGGTGTACTTCACCTACATTCATTAGCGACGACGCGGCTGGTACATTGAAGAGGTGCGCGTTCGCCTGATTCCCAGCCGATTCCAAGCGGATTTGGCGCGGATTCGACGAGGAACGGCGGGAACGCGCAGCCTGAAGCGCGCAGCCTGAAAAGAGCAGCCTGGAAAGAGCCATGCCCCACACCATTGAAGATGTCCGCATCCAGTGGACGAAAGTTGTGCTGCCTCCGGTGTTTCTGGAGGAGGAACTGCCGATTACCGACGCCGCCACGGAGACCATTTTCGAAGCGCGGCGGCGGACGGCGGAGATTGTGAATGGTCGCGACGATCGGCTGCTGGTGCTGTGCGGGCCGTGCTCCATCCATGACACGAAGGCGGCGCGCGAGTATGCCGGCCTGCTGAAGAGCGCAATTGACGAGCACCACACCGCGCTGCACCTGGTGATGCGCGTCTACTTTGAGAAGCCGCGCACGACGATTGGCTGGAAGGGCCTGATTAACGATCCGCATCTGGACGGCTCTTACAAAATCAACGACGGACTGCGCGAAGCGCGGCGGCTGCTGCTGGACCTGGCGGAGATGGGCGTGCCCTCGGGGACCGAATTTCTGGACATGATTTCGCCGCAGTACATTGCCGGTCTGGTGAGCTGGGGCGCGATTGGCGCGCGAACCACCGAGAGCCAGGTGCACCGACAACTGGTGAGCGGAGTTTCTTGCCCGGTGGGCTTCAAGAATGCGACTTCGGGCGATGTGCAGGTGGCGATTGACGCGATTCAATCGGCGGCGCACTCGCACACGTTTCTGGGCCACACCAAGCATGGGCAGTCGGCGATTTTTGTCACGACGGGCAATCCGGATTGCCACATCATTTTGCGCGGCGGGAGCAAACTGGTGAACTACCACGCGGAGGCCGTCAAGGAAGTGGCGGCGCAGATGGAAAAGGCGGGCATTGCGCCGAGAATCATGATTGACTTCAGCCACGCGAACAGCCAGAAGGACCACCGGCGGCAGGCCGCGGTGTGCCGCGATGTGGCCGCGCAGATTGCCGCGGGAAACGCGAACATTCTGGGCGCGATGATTGAGAGCAACCTGGTGGCGGGCGCGCAGAAGCTGGAGCCGGGCAAGCCGCTGGTTTACGGGCAGAGCGTTACGGACGCGTGCATCGATTGGGCGGAGACCAAGACACTGCTGGCGGAGCTGGCCGAGGCGGTGCGCGCGCGGCGAAGCGCAGAAAAGTCTAGCGCGAAAAAGAGCTGACAGACAGAGCGGATGCGGAGCGAAGAAAAGCCGGTGCAAGCGCAGATGCGAAAGCGCCAGAAACCTTGCGGCCTCTGGCGCTCCCGGGGTGCCCTTATAGCTCTTTGAATCACGCATCGTCCCGTTCAGCCTACGGGCCAGACTCCGAGTTGCCCCGGCTCCTGCGCCCTCCGGCTTGGCGAGTTTGCGGCTCCGGGTTGCCCCGTACCCCGCGCGCTGCGGCCGCGCCGGCGACGATTCCACGGGTTGCCCCGCTTCCTCGGTCCATTTGGCTGTGCCGGCTATCCTAGCTCAGGTTGCCCTGAACTTCCGGGTTGCCCCAGGTCCCGAATTGCTCCGTTTCCGGAGTGCTTCGGGGTTCGGATACTTCTGCGCTGCCGGTTTAAGTGGTTCGGCGGGTCGCCCCGCTTCCTCACGCCTCCTTGCAGCGCCTCTGATGCGCCGCCGAGTTGCCCCGCGCGCATCTCCGGCTTTTCCGGCGATGGAGTTTCGAGTTGCCCCGATACTCGCATCCTTCGGCGGTGCCGATTGGCCCGGCGTCGAGTTGCCCCGCCGCCCGGTCTTTCGGTATCGCCGACGACCCGCTCTGCGAGTTGCCCCGCTTCGTGGATCTTCCGGCACCGTCTGGCAGCCTCCCGAGTTGCCCCGGGTTTGGCCCCTTCCGGTTTTGCCAGGGCCGAATCCGCGAGTTGCCCCGCATTTTCCGCACCCTTGGCTCGCCGACGAGCTAATTTCCAAGTCGCCCTGAATACCAGGCCCTTCGGCGTTGCCGGCTGACTGATTTTCGGGTTGCCCCGATTCTCTGCCGTCCGGCTCCGCGCATGCCTTGCCGGGTTGCCCCGGTTCGAGCCTGCGCAGCTGGGTCGATGATGAATCCCTGGCTGCACTCGAACTTTGCATCCTCGACTTGCGCCGCGGATGAATCTTCGCGTTCAAACAGGTCCGGCTCGTCGCCGCCCGACTCTCCATTTACCCTTACTCTGAACCTTTGCCGCACTGCCGGCGAACCGGCCTTACCGCTCGAATCCATTTCCAGATAAGCTTCCTGCCGGGTTGGAGTCACCGTCCAATTCCCTACAGGTTCATCACTTGAAAAGAACTCTGAACCTCCTGAATCTGTGGATGCAAGTGCAAATCCCAGATTTATCTGTGGATATCACCATTCACGGTGCATTCACTCGGGAAATGCACGAAGGTGGTGCAAAGAGTGTGCAGCGGGCGCGGGGCAAGGCGAAGAGTGGGCGAACGCGAGTGCGTAATTGTCGGCAAAATTCTTGCATGAGTCGATGGTTACGAAGGGAGTGTGTACCTCGCAGGGGGGGTAGGGGGGCCTCTGGGCCAGCTTTCAGCCGTCAGCCGTCCGCTCTCAGCTTGTTTGTGGCCTGGCTTAGAGTGCGGCTATTTCCAGTGTGGCAGGTTGCGAGAATTAATCGGCAAAGTTGGCGGAGAAATTTTGAGTGCGGGTGCGGGCTTCATTGAAGTTCGCGGCCTCCCACATCTCCAAAAACGGGAGATGTGGGGCGCCCGGCCGTTGATGCCATCAGGGCTGTTTCCAGGCGGTGAGGAATTCGGTGATGTTTTTGCCTGAGAAGGCGTCACGGGATTGAAGCAGGTCAGTGTCTTCCGACTTGAGGAATTTGCCGTTGGCGCCGAGGACGAAGAGCCAGGGATAGCCGGGGATTCTGGGATAGTGGCTGAGGAATGCGCCGTTTGGGTTCTCGGCGCTCATGTTGACTTTGACGAGGATAAAGTTGTCGTCGCGGAGCTTGCGGACGGTGGCGTCGCCTTTGAAGAAGTCGTCAAGCTGATGGCACCAGTAGCACCAGTCGCCGCCGACCTCGAGGAGGATGCGTTTGTGCTGTTGCCGGGCTTCGGACTCGGCGACGAGCAGGTCCGCGGCGGGATCGCGGCGGAAGTTATAGGCAGTGGAGAAATCGCCGGGCAGGGGTTTGGGCACGTCGTAGACGGGGACGAAGGGCTTGCCGTCGACGGTGTAGGGGATGTTATAGGCCACATCGACGGGCTGGCCATCCACGAGGTAGGGCTTGTAGCGCCACTTTTTGACGGCGTTACAGATGGCGTCAGAGAGCCGCTGAGACCCCTGAGAGAAGATAGGCGGTATGTAAGCAGCCAAGCCGCGGACCGTGACGGTTCCGTCTTTTTGAATCACGGCGGGAACAATTGCGAGGCCTCGAAAGACGTGCGCACCGTCGAGGATGGGCAGGGAGGCGGCGACCTGATAGACGGGCTCGGGCTTGGGCTGGCCGGGCTCAAGGGTGTAGTGCTGAAGTTCGGCGTTTTTGGGCGGGGTGAGGATGCCGGGGTCAGCTTCGGACCAGTTTTCAAGGACGGATACGTCCATCTGGGCGATGAGCGTGCCGCCCTGAATGACCTGGACTTCGCGGGCGACCATGCGGTTCTGGAAGGGCTGAAGATTCTGGAACTGGACAGTAGTGTCTCCAGCGACGACGAGATGGAGGTGGAGACTGGAATCAAAGCAATAGGTGGGGAAGAGCCAGTCGGGATCCGTTATTGGCGCGTAACGGGCGTGATCGACGACGGAAACGCAGACTAGGTTGAGTCCGGCGGTGGTGACCTTCTGGATTTTCATCTGGTAATCGGGGTTGATGTTGGCGGCCTGATAGAGGGGATCGAGCACCGGACGCGCGACGCGCATGATGAGAGTGCGAGGGGCGTAGTCGCCATAGGGCGCCTTGCTTTGAAAGCGAGAGGTTCGAGAAGTGCTCCAAATGGAGCCGTTGAACTCTTCCTCCTTGCTTGTGTAGGTGCGCTTCCAGCGGTAAGCGCCGGCGCTCCACTGCTCGACGGAGCCCTGGATGGGCTTGGAGCTCAAGACGGTGCGGAGCTGATAGTCGATTTTGATATGCCAGGGTTGCAGCCCGTCGCCCGCCAGGGCATTGAGCCGGAGGCCCGCGGCAAGGACCTTGTGGGCGAGCTCGCTGACTTTGACGTCGGCAGGCGCTGTGCGGGAGTGGTCGTCGGCGGTGGGGGCATCCTTGGCCGACTGGGCAGGAGCGTGCAAAGCGATGGCGCTGAGGAGGGAAAGCAAAATCCCAACCGGCGTGGAGAAGCGGAGACGTAAGTGCATCCTGTGACCTCTGTTTTTTTGGCGTCCCCATCTTACACAAAAGTTGAGAGGAAATGAATGCGGGCCGGGCGCGCGAGGGTGGTTGCGAGGATGTTATGGGGATGGAGGGGTTGACAGTGGCTGGCGAGGGGTCGTGCTTTCCCACCCATTTCGCCCGCTTCGTGAGCTTCATGGATGGGTCACATTTATTGAGGTTCACGGTCTCCCGCATCTCCAAATACGGGAGATGTGGTGCACCCGGCAAATGCAGGTCCTTCGGCTCCCTTCGCTTGCGCTTTGGTTGCTCAGGATGACAGTGCGTGGGTTCGGCATGGGTGTGGAAACATGGCGCGGAAAGCGTGCGGGGTGGTTGGCAGGATGGTACGGGAGTGCGGCGCGGGCGGGGTGGGGTGCGCGGGAGCGGTGGTAGTCTGAAGCTGTTGCCGGTGTATGAGTGGATGCGCAAATCGAGGCCTGAGACCCCTGCCGCCGGGTGGGTGAGGACTGGGCTGGTGAAATCGGGGCTGCTGAAATCGGGGCTGGCCTGTCTGCTGGCGGCGTGTTTTCTTTGGCCTGCGGGTGGGTGCAGGCGATTCGAAAAGAGAAAACCGGAGATGGTGTACCTGTGGATGCGGGATGTGTATCTGCGCGACCGGGTGGCTGCCGTGTCCAACCAGACGGGCGAAGTGAAGAATGGCGAGGCGATGGAGGTGGTGGCGCACGGGCGGCGATTTTTGAAAGTGAAGACGGCCGGGGGCCAGGTGGGCTGGCTGCCGGAGCGCGCGGTGATTGACGCGAAGACCTATGGGCAATTTGAGAAGCTGGCTGGGGAGAACAATAGCGACTGGGTGGTGGCCGAGGGGACGCTGCGGGACGAGATGTATCTGCACGACAAGCCGGGGCGGGAGACGGACAGGCTCTATTTGCTGCGGGCGAACGCGAAGGTGGCAATGCTGAAGCGGGCGACGGTGCCGCGCTACTCGGGTGAAGAGGCCAGGCGGATTGAGGCGATGAAGCCGGCGAAGAAGGCGCTGCCGGGCGAGGCGGCGCGGCCGGAGCAGGAGATGGAAGACTGGTGGCTGGTGCGGGACAAGAACGGGCACACGGGGTGGATGCTGGGCAGCCACGTGGATGCGGATGTTTCGTACACGGTGGGGCAGTATGCCGAAGGGCAGCGGATTGCGGGCAACTACCGGATTGCGACGGTGCACGACGCGGATGCGCCGGAGAGGCCGGCGGATGAGCCCGAATATGTGATGGCGCTGAGCCAGTTGAAGCAGGGATTGCCCTACGACTTTGACCAGATAAGGGTGTTCACATGGAGCCTGCGGCACCACCGGTATGAGACGGCGTTCAGACTGCGGGGGATTGAGGGATATTTCCCCATCAAGATCACAAGCGAGCCGGGGAAGGCGGGCGGAACCGAGCCGGTGTTCACGTTCACGATTGCTGGGTCACCGACGGTTGCGGTGAATACGGAGACGGGGATCGCGCTGCCTGCGCATCCGCGGACGATTGCCTTTGCGCTGCGGGATACGCTGGTGAAGCGCGTGGGGGCGGACATGGAGCCGATTCCGACGATGCGGGACGAGACAGAAAAGAAGCCGGAGCGGAAGAAAAGGCGGCGGTGAGTGGGGAAGGATAGTGCTTTCCTACCCTAACCGCAAAGGACGCGGTTAGGATGGGGCACCCGGCATCTGGCGATTTTTCCTTAGAAAAAAATTTGGGTGCCCCACATCTCCCGGTTTTGGAGATGTGGGAAAGCATGGAATTCAATCGTTTGTTCTTCACACCTGGAATCCCTTTGGTAGCTCATATCCGCGCTTGGCCGCCGTCCAGAAAGATTCGATTTCCACTGTACCGCGTTCTCCTGTTTGGTGATGAAGAAAGCTTGACCAGCGCCAGTCCCGTGGGTTCGCGACAAGCCCGCGCTTTACGGGGTTCCTGTGCATGTAGTCGAGCTTCTCGCTGATCTTGGCGCTGGAGTGCACGTTGAAGTCGTAGTAGCGCCTCTGCCAGAAGGGCCTTTCTTTGAGGCGTCGTGCTACAGAGATCTTGAGGGCCTGGATTGCGCGCATTAGTTCGCCGTTGCGCGGCTCGCTGACAAGCAAGTGGACGTGTTCGGGCATGACGACATAGCCCGCGATGACGAAGTGATAACGGATGCGCGTTTGTTCGAGAGACGCTTCAAAGACTTCTCTTGTCGAAGCGGTGCGCAGGTACGGTTTGCGCTGGTAACAACTGAAGGTGAGGAAGTGGAAGTCGCCGGTTTGTTGATACCGCACCAGACCGCGGGGCATGGGTAAGGATACCGCGGTCTTGTTGTGGGTTGGGATTGTTCCTTTCCCACATCTCCAAAACCGGGAGATGTGGGGCACCAGTGGTTCGTGGTTGGTTGAGAGTGTTTTTCGAGGTGGGAAGAGTTTCTTCGTTTCACCCATCTCCAAAAGAAGGAGATGTGGAGCACCCGGCGCGTCAGCCGCGGCGGCGGAGCTCGTGCTCGACGACGCGGAACATTTCGGATTCGGGGGCGGGCTTGCCGGTCCAGATTTCAAACTGGCGCGCGCCCTGCTGGATGAACATCTCAAGGCCGCTGATGACGGGGATGCCGCGGGAGTGGGCGAGCTTGAGCAAGGGCGTTTCGATGGGGTTGTAGACCATGTCGAAGACGATGCCGGCGTTGAGCTCCTTTTCGGCGATGGGCAGGGCGGGTTTCTGGCCGTTCATGCCGCAGGGCGTGGCGTTGATGAGGACATCAAAGCGCTGCTTGGCGAAGAGGTCGTGCTTGAGCGAGCGGGCGTGGGCCTGGCGGGCGAGGGTGACGGCGTGCTCGTGGGTGCGGTTGACGATGAAGACTTCCGCGCCCTGTTCGACGAGGCCGAAGACGGCTGCGCGCGCGGCTCCGCCGGCGCCGAGGACGGCGACGCGGGCACCGGCGAGACGAAGGCGCTTTTCGAGTGGGCGGATGACGCCGGCGACATCCGTATTGAAGCCGTAGAGCTTGCCGTCCGCGCCGGTGCGGAGGGTGTTGCACGCGCCGATGCGGTGGGTGAGCGGGTCCATGTTGGCGAGGTGGGGCAGGACTTCCCGCTTGAGCGGCATGGTGACAGCGCAACCGGCGAGAGGCAGATCGGTGATGATGGTGAGCAGGTCTTCGAGATTGCGCGGCTTGAGCGGCAGCAGTACGGCGTTCAAGTTCTCGCGGCGGAAGGCGGTGTTGTGCATGAGCGGCGAGAGGGAGTGCAGGATGGGATTGCCGGCGACGCCGAAGATGCGGGTGGCCTGGTCGAGCTGGTCGAGGCGGTAAACGTCCAGCAGGGTGCGGATGGAGGGCTGGCCGGGCGCGGTTTCCTCGCCGTCTTCAAGCGCGGCGAAGGTGAAGATGGCGCCGGCGCGGGGGCTGAGGACGCGGCTGAGGACGCCCTCCTCGCCCATGGCGATGCCGACGATGTTGGTGGCGAGGGAGCGGTCCTCAATGAGGCGGAGGATGGCGAGATTGTCTGCCAGGGAGCGGGCGGTGGAAACGACTTTAACGTAGTCGGGGTGGAAGGCCTGGATGCGGTCAGCGGCGTGGGCCAGGGAGCGGGTGCGGGAGAAGTCGTGGAAGCTGATGAGGAGCGCGGCGCCGCAGGAGCGGAGTTTGGCGAGCTGGGAGGCGCGGGCCTGCTCGGCGGACTCGACTTCGAGGTCGAGGATCTGGCAGCCGGCCTTGGCGCAGTCCTCAAGAAAGGCGAGCTGGGCAGTGAGCGAACCCAGGAAAGCTCCGCCGTTGGCCTTGCGGCGACAGGTGGCGATGACCACCACGTCGCGATGGTGGGCGAGGAAGTCCTTGAGTTTGTGGAGGACGGCGGTGGGCTTGGCGAGCAGGTCAAGCCGGAGCTCAAAGAAGCGGCAGTCACGGAGGGCGGAGTTGGCGCGCTCAAAGAGCTCGGTGGGGGTTTTGGCCTGCAGGGCGACACAGAGCCGGGCCAGGCGCAGCCTTGGGGTGGCGGGCGGCGGGGGCTCGGCAATGGTTGCGGCGTGGGGCATGGCAATCAATTGACGCATGTTAGACGGGTTGAGAGCCGGATGCAACTGAGAAGAAGGCCGGGGCAGAGGAAAACGCGGATTTGGGGGTCGGCGGGGCGAGTGTGGCAAGCTGGTGGCGGGAGGAAATGGGCGAAATGGGAGCGGAGATGGCGGTGATTGGGGCGATTCATGTGTGGGAGACGGGCGGAGCGTCGGATGCAAAGGCTTTAGAAGCATGGGTGGGGGACCGGCTGGCGGCGCACGAAGGGGCGCTGAAGGCCCTGCTGGCGGTGGAGGGCGCGCGGACGACGGGGAATACGTTGCGGCTCTATGACGTTGTGATTGAGCAACTTAGCTTGGCCGGTGCGCAGGCGGGGGTGCTGCACTCCGTGGCCGGGGGGAAGGCGGTGCGAGACCAGGCGCAGGCCGAGGCGCAGCGGGTGGCGATGGCGGCGAGCGCATTGAGCCTGAACCGGCCGGTGTATGACGCGCTGGCGGCGATCGAGCTGGAGGAGGCGGATGCGGCGACGCGGCACTATGTGGAACGGACGCTGCTGGGCTACCGGCTGGCCGGCGTGGACAAGGATGAGCCGACGCGGATGCGGCTGCAGGAGCTGCACAACAAGGCGACGGTGCTGAGTCTGGAGTTCGGGCGAAATATCCAGGAAGGCGGCAAGACGATTGAGGCGACGCCGGCGGAACTGGAGGGCCTGCCCGCGGATTATGTGGCGCGGCACCCGGTCAACAGCGAGGGCAAGGTGACGCTGACGACCGATCAGCCTGAGATGCTGCCGGTGATGACCTTTGGGGCGAACGCGGCGCTGCGGGAACGGATGTTTCTGGCGTACAACTCGCGGGCGTATCCGGTGAACGCGAAGATTTTGCTGGAACTGCTGGCGACGCGGCAGGAGATTGCCGAAGTGCTGGGCTTCAGGAGTTGGGCAGACCTGGCAACGGCGGACCAGATGATGAGGTCGGCGGCCAATGTGAGGGAGTTTCTGGAAAAACTGGACGAGGCGAGCCGGGAGGGTGCGCGACTGGAGCACGCGGAGGTGCTCAAATTTGCGCGGGGGCGCGAGCCGGGGCTTCCGCCCCAGCGACAAAGACCCGTCGCCGGGGGCCCCGAGCTGGAGGCGATCGACATGACAGCCCGGGGCTATTGGTATGAGCAGTTCCGGCGGGCGAAGTTCGATTTCGACTCACAGTCGGTGCGGCCGTATTTTCCCTATGCGCAGGTGGAGGCGGGCGTGCTGCGCACGGCGGCGCGGCTGTTCAAGGTGGAGTTCCGGCGTGCGGATGCGGAGGCGTGGGACAAGGCGGTGAGCGTCTTCGACGTGTTCGAGGGCGCGGAGCGCGTGGGGCGCTTCTATCTGGATATGCATCCGCGCGAGGGCAAGGACAAGTGGTTCTCGGCTGCGCCGGTGGTGACGGGCGTGAAGGGGCGCTACCTGCCGGAGGCGGCACTAATCTGCAATTTTGCGGGCGGCGAGGAGGGTGACCCCGGCCTGATGCAGTACTCGGACGTGGTGACCTATTTCCACGAGTTTGGCCACCTGATGCACGCAATTCTGGGCGGGCAGACGGAGTGGGCGGGGGTGAGCGGCTTTGCGACGGAGGGGGACTTTATCGAAGTGCCGTCGCAGATGCTGGAGGAGTTTTTCCGCGACGAGGCGCTGCTGCAGAGCTTTGCGAAACACTTCGAGACGGGCGAGGTGCTGCCGGCGGAGACGATAAGAAAGATGAAGCGGGCGGGGGCCTTTGGGCGCGCGGACTGGGTGCGGGCGCAGCTCTACTACACGATGTTGTCGCTGGATTTGCATGACCGGAATCCGGAGGGACTGGATTTGGACGCGATGACGAAGGAGCTTTACGAGAGCCTGCAGCCGTGGACCTGGAAGGACGGCAACCGGATGTATGCGAGCTTTGGGCATTTGACCGGGTACTCGTCGAACTACTACACGTATGCGTTTGACAAGGTGATTGCGCTGGACTTTTTTGCGCAGTTTGACGCGAGGGATTTGCTGGGCTGCGATGCGGGCGCGCGCTACCGGAAGACGGTGCTGGAGCAGGGCGGCAGCAAGCCGGGGCGCGAGATGGTGCGGGCGTTTCTGGGGCGGGACGAAGAGTTTGAGGCGTTCTCGAAGTGGTTGAACGAGGAGTTTGAGGCGGAAGCGCAGACGGCGTGAGGGTCGGCGGGCGCGCGGAAAACTGAATCGGCGCCGGCGTGCCAGGAATCTTTTGGCAACAGGAGGACTTTTGCGATGCAGGTGGGAGTGCTGGGTTCAGGTGTGGTGGCAAAGACGCTGGCGAGTGGGTTTTTGAAGCATGGATACGCGGCGATGCTGGGTTCGCGGAGCCCGGAGAAGCTGGCGGATTGGGCGGCGGAGAATCCGACGGGAAAAACGGGAACGTTTGCCGAGGCGGCAGCCTTTGGAGACGTGGTGGTGCTGGCGGTGAAGGGGACGGTGGCGGCGGATGCACTGCGGTTGGCGGGAGCCAAAAATCTGAAGGGCAAGCCTCTGATGGACGCGACCAATCCCATTGAAGAGGCTCCGCCGGTGAATGGGGTTTTGCAGTTTTTCACGGGCGTGAACGACTCATTGATGGAACGGCTGCAGAAGGAGTTCGCGGAAGCACACCTGGTGAAGGCATTCAACAGCGTGGGCTCGGCGCACATGATTGATCCGGAGTTTGCGGGCGGCAAGCCGACGATGTTTTTGTGCGGGAATGATACGGGCGCGAAGAAGACGGTGACGGGGATTGTGGAAGAGTTCGGCTGGGAAGCGGCGGACATGGGCGGCGCGGGGGCAGCGGGCGCGATTGAGGCGCTATGCGTGCTGTGGTGCATTCCGGGCTTCCGCGAGAACAAATGGAACCACGCCTTCAAGCTGCTGAAGAAGTGAGTTGGGCGAACGGAGATTGAATGGCGGGAACGACGGCGGATTTCAAAGGCAAATGGGCGCTGGTGACGGGCGCGAGCGCGGGAATTGGCGTGGCCCTGGCGCGGGAGCTGGCGCGGCATGGGGCGAAGCTGATTTTGACGGCGCGGCGGCGGGAGCGGCTGGAGGCGCTGGCGGCGGAGCTTGAGGCGAAGGGAACCGAGGTGCGCTGGGTGGTGGCGGACCTGAATGATGAGCGCGCGGCGCAGCATCTTTATGACGCGACGGAGGGCGCGGGGTTTGCGGTGGACATTCTGGTGAACAATGCGGGGCTGGGACAGTATGGGGTCTTCCACGCGAGCAAAGGCGAGCAGGAAGCCGGGCAGGTGCGGGTGAACTGCGAGGCAGTGGTGCGGCTTTCACGCTTGTTTGTGCCGCGGATGGTGGAGCGCGGGCGGGGATGGGTGCTGGTGGTGGCGTCAACGGCGAGCTTTCAGCCGGTGCCGTATTTGACGACCTATGCGGCGACGAAGGCGTTTGACCGGTTTTTCGCGCTGGGGCTGGCGGAGGAGGTGGCGCGGCACGGAGTGAAGGTGACGGCGCTGTGTCCGGGGACGACGGAGAGCGAGTTTTTTGAGGTGTCGGGGGCGCAAGCATTTCAGAGGGGTGTGCAATCGGCCGAGGAAGTGGCGCGGCAGGGGATTGAGGGGCTGGCGCGGGGCAAGCGGACGGTTTCGCCGCGATGGAGCGGGCGGGTGACGGCGTTTGCGGTGCGGTTTTTGCCTGTGGGGCTGATTACAAAGGCGGTGGAGAAGATGGCAAGGCCGAAGGGGTGAGGGGTGAGGTTTGCTGTTTCTCAGGTCTTAAAGACGGGAGCAGTGGAGGCCGCGAACCCAATTCAATGGGCTAAGACGAAGCGGTGATCGGCGGGTTCTTTGGCCTGTACAGGACTAGAATCGCCACTCCAGCCGCGTAGAGCAACCCGCCAAGTAATCGAGGGGATTTCAACACCATATCTGCTACGAAGCCCCAACAAACCACGCTCTCAGCGGACGCAATTCCGAATACCTGGGCGAAGGACCACGTTCTGCCTCCGGCATCCTTTGCCCCAGAGCTGAACGACCTTTCGGCAAGCATCATGAATTTGCGTCGGAGAGAATACCCGCTCCAAGCTGTCCAAATGCCAAGCGCGGCGACGGACCACTGCGGCCAACCAAATTGATTATGAGACGCCCCATTCAGGAACTCGGCGAAACACACAACGACAGCCGCAAACGCCAGAGAGACAACCCAAATTATTCGCAATGAGCGAAGCGAAAGCGGCTTGCGTTCCATACTGGTTCCCTTCTGCAATGGTTTCGGCGCCATTCTATGCAGTTAACAAGGCGATACTTAAGGCGTATATAGGCCACCCAGTAACCGGTGATGGTTCGTGCTTTCCCACCCTTGCGGCAAAGAACGCCGCAAGAATGGGGCACCCGGATTTGGTGGTGGGATGGGGCATGAAGAGCAACTGCGGAACTTTCGACTCGCGTCCTCTTCGCGTTGCTCAGAGTTCGCTCGCTCAAGTTGACAGTTGTAGACGGCGCATTGGATGTACGGGCTAAAGCCCGTACCCTTCAGGTTGCGCTGAAGGCCGCGCCCTTCCTTGATGCAAGAGCAAAGGGCGCGGTGAGGGTTCGTGCTTTCCCACTCATGCGCCCAGCCACCCCGGCGACGAGAACCTGTCGCCGGGGACCCGGCTCGTGGTTAGGATGCGGCGCCCGCAGTGAAATGCAGGTCCTTCGGCTCCGCTTACCCCAACGCACTACGAGCGCCGGGGCCCCAAACGTGCTCCGCTCAGGATGACAGGATGTTCGAATGCGTACGTTCGTGGCCGTGCATTCGAAGCAACGTCAGTTGCAGGGGCCGTTGGGCAGGGGGCGGACCCAGATGTTGCGAAAGGAGATGGGCTGGCTTTGGTCGCCGTGGGCCTGGAGCTTGATGGGCGCGCTCACGTAGGCCTTGTAAAACGGCTTGCCGATGTAGAGGGTTTGGCCGGTGAGCTTGAAATGGTTCTGGACGAGGACGCCGTTGAAGAAGGCGGTAACGCAGGCGGGCGAGGCGACGGAGCCGTCGGGATGGAAGGTGGGCGCGGTCCAGACCACATCGTAGGACTGCCACTGGCCGGGCTTGCGGTCGGGATTGACGAGGGGCGGGCTCTGTTTATAGATGCTGCCGGCCTGGCCGTTGACGTAGGTGGTGTTCTGGTAGGAGTCGAGAACCTGGAGCTCGTAGCCGTCGTCGCCGGGGCCTGTGGAGGCGAGGAAGACGCCGCTGTTGCCGCGGGCCTGGCCGCTGCCGGCGATGTCGGTGGGGATGCGCCACTCGATGTGGAGCTGGTAATTGCGGAATTTGCGGATGGTTTCAATGTTGCCGACGCCGGGGGCTTTGACGACGGTGAGGATGCCGTCGTGGACACGCCAGCGGGCGGGAGTGTGATCCTGCGCGGAGACCCACTGGCTTTCGTCGTGGCCGTTGAAAAGGAGGATGGCGTCAGAGGGAGGCGCAGAGTCGGTTGCGCCGGGAGTGACGATGGGCGGAACGGGCTTCCACTGTTCGGTTGCTTCGGGTTTGGGCTGCTGGGCGGCGAGGGTTGCCGTGAGGGCGAAGAGAAGGAGGAATGGAGTGCGTAGGAAGCGAATCTTCATGACGGAGATGAGGATACACC
>JBAUEO010000050.1:0-57965 GCA_049678625.1 Occallatibacter sp.
GCAGCACTCCCCGCCGTCGGAGCGGAAGAAGTGGGTCGTCGGCCTGGTCGAGGAGGCCGAAGGCGGCGCGGTGAGTGCAAAGAGCAAATGCAGGTCCTTCGACTCCCTTCGGTCGCTCAGGATGACAGGGTGAGTGGGGATTGCGAAGAGCAAATGCAGGTCCCCTTCGGCTTCGCTCAGGGCAGGCTTTCGACTCCCTTCGGTCGCTCAGGATGACAGGGTGAGTGGGGAGTGCGAAGAGCAAATGCAGGTCCTTCGACTCCCTTCAGTCGCTCAGGATGACAGGGTGTTTCGGCGGGGGAAGAGTGGGTGCGGCTAGGTGAGGGCGCGGTCGAGGTGGACGTAGCCGCCGTCGACGACGAGGTGCTGGCCGGTGGTGTGGCCGGATTGGGTGGGCGAGAGGAGAAAGACGGTGGCGGCGGCGATTTCTTCGGAGGTGGTCATGCGGCGGCCGAGGGGGATTTTGGCGTTGATGCGGCGGAGCTCGGCGTCGGGGTCGCCGAGGGTGTCAAGCCAGCGGCGGTAGAGCGGCGTCATGACTTCGGCGGGGAGGACGGCGTTGACGCGGATGTTGAAGGGGAGGAGCTCGGCGGCCCACTCGCGTGTGAGGGCGAGCTGCGCGCCTTTGCTGGCGGCGTAACCGGAGGTGCCGCCCTGGCCGGTGAGCGCGACCTTGGAGCTGATGTTGACGATTGCGCCGTGGGTGCGCTTGAGCGCGGGCAGGGCGTAGTGGGCGAGTGCGTAATAGTGGTGGAGGTTTTTGTTCAGGCTCAAGAGGAATTTTTCGACCGAGCCGGATTCGAGGCCGACGCCGTCATTCACACCGGCGTTGTTGACGAGGCCGTAGATGTCGCCGTGGATGGAAAGGATTTCGTCGATAGCGGTGCGGCAGCGGTCGAGGTCGTCGAGATGGGCTTCGACGAGATGGCAGGGCAGGTGCGCGGCTTCGGTCTCGGCCATGAAGGCGCGGACGTTTTCAGAGAGGCGGCTGAGGACGACGACGCGCGCGCCCTCGGCGAGGCAGGCGCGGGAGATTCCGGCGCCGATGCCCGCGCCGCCGCCGGTGACGACGATGAGCTTGCTGTTGAGGCCGAAATCCATGGTTCCCTCCGGAATGCGCGCGGAGTTGGAGGCGCTTCATTCAGATTAGCGGATGGGGGTGAGAGGCTCGTGCTTTCCCACGTCCGAAAATCCGGACCTGGGGCACCCGGCAAATGCAGGTCCTTCGACTCCCTTCGCTTGCGCTGCGGTCGCTCAGGATGACAATTTTTGGTGGGTGGGCTGGTTGCTTTCCCACATCTCAAAATCGAGATGTGGGGCACCCGGCTTGCGCTACGGTCGCTCAGGATGACAATTTGTTTTGGCGGGAGGAGCTAACAAGCAAATGCAGGTCCTTCGCTCCGCTTACCCCACGGACGTGACCGTCCGCGGGGCCCCAAGCGTGCTCCGCTCAGGATGACAGGTAGATTTGATGAGTGCAATGCAGCACGACTGAAGTCGTGCCCTGTTACAGAGCGAGTATATAAAGCACGCTCTAGTGCGGTCCGGCTTTATAAAGCACGCTCTAGTGTGGGCCGGCCATGACGAGCATGCGGGGCTCGGTCATTTCGTGGATGGTGGAACGGATGCCTTCGCGGCCGAGGCCGGAGTCTTTGACGCCGCCGTAGGGCATGGGGTCGAGGCGCCAGGTGGGCATGTCGCCGACGATGAGCGCGCCGACCTCGAGCTCGCGGAAGGCGGTGAGGATGCGGCCGGAGTCGCGTGTGAGCAGGCCGGTTTGCAGGCCGAAGCGCGAGTGGTTGACTTCAGCGAGTGCCACCTCGAAGTCGTCGTAAGGCTCAATGGAGACGACGGGGCCGAAGATTTCCTCGTCGCGGAGCTTGATGCCGGCGCGGGTGCCGGAGAGGATGGCCGGAGTGAGGAGTCCATCGCGGCGTTCGCCGCCGGCAACGAGGCGCGCGCCGGCATCGACGGCTTCCTTGATCCAGGACTGGATGCGGTCGGCTTCAGCGGGGCGGATGAGCGGGCCGAGATCGGTGGCGTCATTGGCGGGGTCGCCGACGACGAGGGTGGCGGCGCACTCGACGAATTTCCAGAGGAAGGTTTGGAAGACGGGGCGTTCGACGAAGATGCGCTGCAGGCTGATGCAGGACTGGCCGGCGTAGTCGAATGCGGCGTGGGCGGCGCGCGCGGCGGCTTCGGGCAGATCATGCCAGTCAGAGTGGACGATGAGGGCGGCGTTTCCGCCAAGCTCAAGCAGGACGCGCTTGCGGCCGGAGCGCGACTTGAGCTGCCAGCCGACCGGGGCTGAGCCGGTGAAGCTGAGGAGCTTGATGCGGTCTTCCTTTTCGGCGAGCCATGCGGTGTCGGCGTTCGAGAGTGGCAGCACGGCGAGAGCTTCCTCAGGCCATCCGGCCTTGAGAATGACTTCGCCGAGGGCCAGCGCGGTGAAGGGGGTTTGGGGCGCAGGCTTGAGCAGAATGGGGCAGCCGGCGGCGATGGCGGGCGCGACCTTGTGCGCGACGAGATTGAGAGGGAAGTTGAAGGGCGTAACGGCGAGGACCGGTCCAACGGGGAAACGCTGGACGAGTCCCCAGCGGCCCTCATTGCCTTCGGTCAGGTCGAGCGGGATGGATTCTCCGCCGAGACGCGCGGCCTCTTCGGCGGCGGTTTTGAAGGTGAGGATGGCGCGGTCCACTTCAGCGCGGGCCAGGCGGATGGGCTTGCCGGCCTCGGCGAGGATGAGCTGGGCGAAGCGCTCATGCTGCTCAATCAGCGAGGCGGCGACGTCTTCGAGGATTTCGCGGCGCTTCCAGCGGGGCAGGGCGCGGGTGCGGCGCAGGCTGACGACGGCGTGGTGGACGGCCTGGCGAGCGTCAGCGCGCGTGGCCACGGTGACGCGGCCGACGAGGCCCTGGTCCCAGGGCGAATGGACTTCAAGTGTGTCGCCTTCAATCCATTCCTTGCCGCAGAGAAGAAAGCCGGTTTGCGCACCGGGGCGCATTTTCATGGGGAGGAGCTCCTGAAGGGATGAACCCGCCCCTATGGTACTAGGAGTGGGCGGGAGGCCGGGCATCTCCCTCAGCGGCTAAAGCCGCGCGGAGTTTTTTTGACGGCTTGGATGTACGGGCTGAAGCCCGTACCCTTCGACAAGACTGAAAGGCGCTCTCTTAAAAGCGATTCGAATGGACGCGCATCAGGATTTTAAGCGGAGGCGGGCGCGAAGGTGAGGGTGAGGACGGTGATGTCGTCCTCCTGGCCGAAGAGCTCCGCTGTTTTGGCGATTTGGTTTGCGGTTTGCGTTGAAATGGCGGCGGTGCGGTCGAAGCCGAAGAGTTCGCCGGTGGCGTTGCGGGCTTCGACGACGCCGTCAGAGATCATCACCAGACGATCGCTCCCTGACAGATGAAAGCGCGTGAGGGGAAACTCGGCTCCGTCGATCATCCCCAGCGGCAACGCGCCCTCTATCTCCAGCGGGCGGCCGTTGAGGTAGGGTGGCAAATGGCCGGCATTGGCCAGCATTGCGTTTCCCCCGGATTCGATTCTGAGCACGAGGCAGGTGGCCTGTGCGTGCTCCCTGCCGTATAGACGGGCATTCAGCGCCTTCAGAATTTTGGCGGGATCTGAGGTGTGAGCCGCCTCTGTGCGGATGGCGCCCACGAGCATGGCAACCAGCATTCCCGCCTGGAGGCCGTGGCCTGTCACGTCTCCGGCGACGACAAGCACACTGTCGTCCGCCAAGGGAATGATCTGAAAAAAGTCTCCGCCCACTTCCCGGGCGGGAATGTACTCGCTCTCGATTTCAAGCCAGGGAACTCTGGGCAGTTTCTCCGGGATCATGAGTTGCTGCATTTCGCGCGCCTGCCGCATATCGTCGGCCAGGCGAACGTTCTCTCGCTGCTGCTGGGTGAAGCGCATGAGGAAGATGATGAGAACCGCAACTGGAACGCTGGCGCAAATGAACCTGGGATACAGAAAGCTGCCTTTAAGAATCCCCAGGGAAAACAACATATAGAGATTGCAGTAGACGGCGAAGAGCAGGCCCGGCGTCATGGGCAGCCAGGCTTTTCTGCCGATGGTCCGCACGCCATCAATTGCGATTGCCAGCAGCAGACACGCCAGGAGAGGAAAGGCCAGCCAGAGTGTCACCGTGTAAAGGCGCTGCATGGCGGCGGTTGGCGGCAACACGCCGAGAAAGAATCCTGCATTCTGGAGGACCCATGCCGCGAGAAATACGAAGACAAAGTAGTTGGCGCGGCGCCAGAAGGGTCTGGGCACGCTCAACAGATACATGGCGGTCAAAGGCATGGCGAAGGCAGCCGCCATGAGTCCAGGGGACTCAGTCAGAACACATATCTGGGCGGGAATCATCGTCTGCTGGGCTATCGAAGTAAGAATGGAGGCAAGCATCACGCCAAAGCCGGTGAGGCTGATTCCGGCCCAGAGGTACTCCTGCTGATCGCGGCTGAAGAGAAAAAGAAATAACGAAATGAGGCCGACCGCAAAGTAGAGAGCGCCGGTGATCCAATTTATCAGCGGCGCGTCCCCCAAATACTGGCGTGTCTGCTGGCGCACACTCTGCTCAAGAACCTGGAGCAGGGAGGATGGACCGATCACCGGCACTCCGCAAAGACCACCATAGAGATCGCGTTCGGCGGGTGAGGCTTCAGACCGGCTATTCCAGAAACGGAGCGCGAGGGTGACAGGCTGGCCGGTGGCGAGCGCCGCAGCCGGTATGGAGAAGATCTGCGGTTGTCCGGCATAGGTGAGTGGCCATCCGTTCAGATGGCCAAACTCGCCGATCTTCGAGCCGTTGACATAGACCTCGTAAGCGTCATCCACATTCTTCGGCATCAGCAGCGAGAGGGATGGAAGACGCTGGGGTAGCCGCAAACGGATGCGGTACCAGGCATAGCCGGTGTATCCGGAATGGCCGTGGCTTTGCCAGCTGGGCAGCCAAGCGGACTGGGTAACTATGTCCGGGGTGAGAGAAGAACGGCCGGGCATGAGCGAGTAAGGTTGCCAGCCGGAATCGTCAAAGCCGGGGTCGGCCCAACGGGGATTGTCGCCGATGTGGAATTTCCATGGGCCGGTGAGAGCGACGACGGACGGGCCCATCGTGACGGGCACCGCGGGCTGAAGGCCTGGCGTGGGAGCAGAAGCGGAGGGCTGACTCATCGAGGCGCAGGACGAGGCAGCGAGCAGCGCTGCAAGGATGAATCCCTTCATGCCGGGATCGCCTCCAGCATGGGCGCGCGGGCGATGGCGACGACGGTGATGTCGTCGGCCTGGCCGAAGGCGCTTGCGGCTTCGACGATTTCCGCGGCGGGGCGCGTCGAGAGCGCCTTGCCGCGTTCGAAACCGAGGAGTTCGCCCTGTCGGTTCTGGGCCTCGACGACGCCGTCAGAATAAAAAGTGAGGCGGCTGCTGTGCGCGAGGCGGAAGGTGACGGTTTCATAGTGCGCGTTGGCCTTGACGCCGAGAGGCAGTGCGCCGGGGAGATCGATTTCGCGGCCGTCGAGGTAGGGGGAGAGGTGGCCGGCGTTGGCGAGGGTGACGAGGCCGTCGGGCGCGATGCGGGCGGCCAGCGCGGTGGAGAAGCTGCCGTGGCCGCGGCCGACGAGGCGCTGATTGAGCTGGGCGAGGATTTCAGCGGGGTTGGAGCCGTACGCCGCGGCGGTGCGAATGGCGCCGACGAGGACCGAGACGAGCATGGCGGCGGGCAGGCCCTTGCCGGCCACATCGCCCACCACGACGAGCAGGCCGCCCTGGCCATCGGGCAGCACCTGGAAGAAGTCGCCGCCGACCTGCTGCGCAGGCTGGTAGACGGATTCGACGGAGAAGCCGGGGATGGTCTCGACCTGCTCGGGCAGGATGACCTGCTGGACCTCGCGGGCGGCGGCCATCTCGGACTCGAGGATGGCCTGCTGGCGGCTGATGAGGGTGGAGCGCAGAACCATGATGATGGCGAGGGAGAGGATGTAGAGCGATATCGAGGTGTCGTTGAGGGTGACCTGAAAGGGGCCGATGTGAGCGCTATTCAGAAACAATTGCGCATGGTAGACAGGGAGGCGGAGAGCGGGGATCAGGTCGACGAAGTAAAGGAGGACGTTCAGGTCAATGCTGAGGCTGGTGAGAAGGGCGGGGATGAGGAGGATGCCGGCCTCACGGCTGCCGCGACGCCACTGAAGGGCAAGCAGGAAGGGGATGAGGCCGCAGATGAGGAAGAGCAGGGGGAACAGGGCCAGAATCACGGCAACCGACGGAAACGTGTGATAAGCGGAAACGCCCTGTGCGACTGCCATCGAGAGGATGCCGAAGACGAGGATGAGCTTGATCCACCGGCCGAGGGGTCGGCGGAGGAAGGCGAAGAACATGAGGATGAGGAAGACCTCATGCGCCGCCCGAAGGGGAACCTGGGCAACGACCCAGGCGGGATTGAGCGTGTGGAAGAGGCGGAAGAAATTGGTGGGCCACAGGAGAGCGTCGGCAAGAAACTGGAGGAAGATCCAGAGATATTCCCACTGGTTGCGCTGGGAGAGAAAGAGGGCGAGGGCAACGATGCCGAGGCCGAAGCCACCCCAGATGTTGATCCAGGAGAGAGCGGATTGGCCAAGAATGGAGAGCCAGGCGCGGTCGCGGAGTGCCGAGAATTGCCCGATGGAAAGGTTCTCCATGGGGTCTTTTCCGGAGTTGGAGACAAAGAGGGCGGGGGCGAGGCTGAGCCAGTCGCCGGGGGAGATGTGGATGCGGAGGGCGATGAGCAGGGAGCCGGAGGCGATGTCCGCTGCGGGGATGCGGCGGATGAGGCGCGCGTCGTAGGTGCGGGTAGAGAAGGGCGCGACGGAGCCGTTACGCTGGAAGAGGCGGCCGTTGACATAGATTTCGAAAGCGGGGCCGAGGTTCCATTCCTCGAGGGCGAGGCCGAACTGGGAGGGCGAGACCTTGACGTGGAGTCGATACCAGAGGATGGTGGGCTTGCCGTGGATGAAGTCGGCGAGCGGGGCGCTGGGGTCGATGCGGGTCCATTGGGAGTCGTCGAAGGCGGGGCTGGCGAAGGCGGGGTCGTCGCCGGCTTTGACCAGCCAGAGGGCGTAGACGGGCGCTGGGGCCTGCAGGGCGGTTGCGTCAAAGAAGCCCGCGGGCGACGCTGCTGACGGAGCGGAGGGTGCTGCGCCGGGGGACGCGGTTTGACGCGGCGACTGGGCGCGGAGCGGGCGGGCGACACCAGTTAAGGCGAGGCCGGCGAGAGCAAGGCAGAAGACGAGGGCAAGGCAAAAGCGCGCGGGTGAAGGCAAGCCCGGGCGGAATGGACGAGCAGTCATGGGACCTCCGCAGGGGTACTCGTCCAAAGCTACCACCGGCAGAGGGCGAGGTTACAGGAGAAACTGAGGTTGCGGCGAATTGGAGTTCCGGTGCGGCGCGGTGCGGCGGGCGGGAAAATGAGGACGCGGCGGCAGGAGGCCTTCCTTATACTGGCGGTGCGGAGGGGCGAGCAAGGGGAGAATGACACGCATGGCCGGGAAGAAACTGATGGGCGCGGTGCTGCTGCTGGTGTGCGGAGGGATATTCGTTTCCTGGGGCAGCCAGATTGCGCATTCGAAGCCTCTGGGGATGCTGGATTTCAAGCCGCTTTATTTCGGCACGGGAAGTCTAATTCAGCACCACGATCCCTATGATCAGGCCGTGCTGCAGAAGTTCTATATGACTCATGGAGGCTTCCAGCCAAGCGATCGAAATTGGGAAAGATTTGTTCTGACGCTATTTAACAACCTACCCACAGTATTCCCGGTTATAGCTCCGCTCGCGTTGCTCTCATGGGGGATCGCATCCTCTCTCTGGCTGTATCTACTAGCGAGCTCATTGGTCCTGGCAACATTCCTTACTTGGAGCCAGTCATGGAAGGATGCCCCTTTACTGTCGGCGCTTTTACTGGGATTCCTAATCTCAAACAGCGAGATCACGTTGGGAGATTGCAATACCGCTGGCTTGGTCGTTGGCCTGAGTGCGATTGCGGTCTGGTTATTCCTGCGACAACGTCTCGCGGCCATAGGGGTCGTTTTTCTAGCTGTCGGTCTCGCGATCAAGCCGCACGATGCGGGATTGATTTGGCTGTTCTTTCTGCTTTCTGGGGGGGGATTTCGAAAGCGAGCCTTGTGGGTTCTGGCTGCGGATTTGTTGCTTGGGATTGTGGCTGTGGTGTGGATTGCGCACGTGGCACCCCATTGGCTGCAGGAATTGCGTTCAAATATTGCTGTGTGGGGGGCGCGGGATGGCGGAAATTATCCGGGAATCGGTGTTCCTGGACCGCACACTCGAAACTTCAATCTTGCCGTTTGGCCGGGGATGGTCATTGGGCTGCAAACGATCCTGGCACCATTGTGGGATGAGCCGCTCTTTTATAACCTCTTGACTTATCTTATCTGCGGTCCAATGGTGGTGACTTGGATTGTCACCGTCGTTCGTTCCCGCTATTCGTTGATGAATGCGTATCTGGCGATTGCAGCGGTCGTCCCCCTGACACTCCTTGTCACCTATCACAGAACAACCGACGCGAAGATGCTGTTGCTGACAGTCCCGGCGTGTGCGCTGTTGTGGGCTGAAGGCGGGAGGGTTGGAAAGTTCGCGCTTTTCCTCACGACTTTGGGCATCGTGCTTACTGGAGACATCACGCTCACGATTCTTGGAATGATGATTGGAAGGCGGGACTGGTTCAGCGGGGGGCTGCTGCACAAGATTGGGCTTGTGATTTTGACCCGTCCTGTGCCGCTGGTGCTGCTGGCGATGGCGGTATTTTATCTGTGGGTATATGTGAAGCGTGCAGGCGGGGCGGGGCAGAGCCTGTCGGCTTGATCGCCGTTCTGACCCTTCTGTTCCTGACTGATTCTTCTGATGTTTGCCACTTGATGGCTTCGGTGGGGCGCGGGCTCTACTCGCCGATGACGCGCAGCCGGGAAGGCCGCTGGTCGCGGCTCAGCTCATGGCCGCAGCGCGTGCAGAACTGGTCAGTGGTGCGCACCGTGCGATAGCAGTTGCCGCAGCTTGCCGTGAGCTGGTAATTGCACTGCGGGCAGAAATGGAAGTCGTTCTGCACATGGGTGGAGCAGGCCGGACACTTGGTCATCAGCGGCTGGCGCAGCAGGAAGTAAAGCACCGCGCCGATGCCGCCCGGCAGCGCGAAGCAGATCAGCATCCAGAACTTTGAGCTCATGCCGCGCCGCGGCGCATCCTTGCTGACGTAGCCGATCATCAGGAAGTAAAGCGCCGCCAGCAGGCCCCAGGAGAGGTTGAAGTAAATGCGCAGGCCCAGCGGCGGATGGTGATGATGGGCTTCCGGCAGCACCAGCCAGAAGTAGTACTCCACCAGCAGAAAGGCCGAGCCGGCGCCGACGATCGACCACCACGGAATCAGCCGCGGATCGTCGTTCACCATGTTGGATTGTGAATCGGCCATGTCGCTTCCCATTTCCGCAGGAGTTTTCTTTGAGGAGTGTCCCCAGCTTATCCCCCATTCAGTGGACGCGAAAGGAGAATCTTAAGTTGCGCTCCCCGGCGGTACTCTCAGAGGCCTTTGGTTTCCCGCGTCAGGGCCTGCGCCGCAGCCAGCCGGCCAGCAGCACACAGGCCAGCAGGGCCGCCCCCAGAAACATGATCCAGACGCCCAGCTCATTGGGCAAATCGGTAAACCGTTCCCCCGCCACAATGGAGTCCGCCGTCCACCAAACGAGCGGCCCCAAAAGCAGCACAATCAGCAGGATGGCCGCAAGAGCCAGCGACCGCGTGCGCTGCCTGCCCGCCTTCTGGTCGGCCATGACGCCCATGGACGCCAGCACCACGCGCCGCGTCCGGTAGCCCACTGCGGCTTCACGGTCGGCCTGGAACCCGGCAAGGGAGTCCACCAGATCCCGCGCGGCCTCAGCGCCGGCAGCCGTTCCCGTGGTGTGCTCCGCCGTGGTCAATCCCCCTCCTGCATCCGCATCTCGGCCCGCTCCAGCCTGGGCTTGATGGCCGCCAGCCCGCGATAGAGCCGCGACTTGACGGTGGAAAGCGGGGCCCTGGTCACCCTGGCAATCTCGTCCAGCGCCATCTCCTCATGGAAGCGCAGCACCAGCACCTCGCGATAGAGCGTATCCAGCTCCATCAGCGCCGCGGCAATCCGTTCGCGGTCTTCCACGTTGGACAGCCGCTGAAAGGGCGAGGGCTGCACGTCAGCCACCTCGAAGGTCATCGGCTTGTCGTCGTCGCCACCGGCTTCAAACAGCTCGTCCAAGCTGGACATGGTCCGCTTGCGCCGCTGGTCGATGACCAGGTTGCGCGCGATGGTGAAGAGCCAGGTTTCAAAGCGCGCTTTGCCGTTGAACTGCCCGCCGCGGACGAGCACCCGCATCCACACTTCCTGGAACAGATCCTCGGCCATTTCGCGATTGCCTGTCAGGTACATCAGATAGCGCAGCAAACGGTGCTGGTAGCGGACGATCAACTCGTCCAACAGCCCAGCCTCGTTGCGCTTCAGGCCTTCAGCAATGGCAAGACTTTCCTGGCGAACCTGCTCGTCCACCAGGATGGAGGCTGCCGGGGCAAAAAATGTGCGGATCGCGCCTGCGGGACTCATCTTGCTCTATTAGACGCCAATCCGCGCGCTCAAGTCGCTCTGGAGTGCCGGATTCACCACATTATTGTCTGCAATTCGCCGGATTGGGCCGCAGAAGGGGACTCGCACCCGCTCGGGACCGGTCTGGACTGCTCAGTGCTTCCGCCGGGCAACCCGCACTGCGTCCTCGAGGGCCTGCGCCGCCCGCTGATCCCGCCCATGGGCCGTTTGTGCATGGAAGATTCCGAAGAGGTGGCTCCGGCGCTGAATCGGGGTCATGGCGAGCCAGCCTGCCTCGGCCAGCGGCTGCCGCTGGAAGCCTGCACGCAGAATCGGCGGGGGCTCCTGCTCGCCCTCCATCGCCAGAAGGAGGGTCTCGGCCATGCGCTCGGCGCGAGCGCGGCGGGTTTCCGAGCCCTTGGCCTGGTCCACAAGGTTGCCAATCCCTTTCTGCATGGAGGGGCTAAGCTTTTCAAACCAGAGCTTTAGCTTTCGGTCGCCACGTAGCGCCGCGGCCAGCTCGGCCGGAATCGCCTCCGTCTGAACCTTCATTTCCGGATCAAGGCGAATCTTCACCCGGCTGCCGGCGGCGGCACCGGCTGCGGCCTGCATGCGCCGGTTCACCACCAGCATGTGCCCGCCGCCGGCCACAGGGAACAGCGCGGTGCGGAAGGCGAATCCGTTAATCTCGCCGCAGACCCGGCGGGTGCGCCACTCCGGCCAGGCCGCCTTCAGGTCCTTCGGAATGCGCGCCACGACCCAGCGCGGCCGCGTGCCGGTGGCCTCGAGTACGCAGGAAAACGCAACTGTTCCGGTTCTGCCGGGGCCGGTCCTGCCTTCACCTGCCCCGCTCTTCCCCTTCGCCGCCATTGGAAGCCAGTATGCAGTCCCGGCGAGCGGGCCGCAACTCATTCTCCACACAGCAAGCGGGGCTGCTCATCCCATACACTAGCGCCATGGATGTTCTTTACGGCGTGCACCCTGTGGAAGAGGCTCTTCGGGCGGGGCGGCGGCGCTTTGACCAGGTGCTTGTCGCCCGCGAGCGCCACGACGACCGGCTTGCGCGGCTGGTTGCCGAGTGCCGCCAGGTGGGCGTGCGCGTCCGCCAGGAAGCCCGCGAGCAACTGACCCAGCTTGCCGGAACCGCGGCGCATCAGGGGGTGGTGGCGCTCGTTCGCCCGCAGGAAATGCTGGCGCTGGAGGACCTTTTCGAGCCGGTTACGCCCGGCCGGGCACGGCTTTTGCTGGCGCTGGATGGCGTGGAGGACCCGCAGAACCTGGGCGCGCTGCTGCGCGTGGCCGATGGAGCGGGCGTGGACGGCATTCTGCTGCCCGAGCGCCGCTCTGCGCCAATCAGTCCGGTCGCGGCGAAGGCCAGCGCCGGCGCGACCGAACACCTGCGCATTGCCCGCGTCGTCAACCTGGTCCGCGCGCTGGAGGAGCTGAAACAGCGCAACCTATGGATCATCGGCTTGGACGAGCGCGGCACAGAGGACTATGACCGCTTCGATTTCAGCGCCAATTGCGTGCTGGTTCTGGGCCGCGAGGGCGCCGGGCTGCATGAGCTGGTCCGCCGCACCTGCGACCACTTGCTGCGCATTCCCATGGCCGGCGGCGTGAGCTCGCTGAACGTCTCGGCGGCCGGAGCTGTGGTGCTCTACGAGGCCTTTCGCCAGCGCCGGGCCGGAGTCGCTTCTGCAGGACCCGCTCGCCCTGGCCTTGCTCGCCCCGGCCTTGCTCGCCCCGGCCTGGCTCGCCCTGCAAGGCCGGCCGCGTCCAAACCCAAGCATCAGAAAGGCCTCGGTTCATGAAGTTTTTCCCGGCTCGCGGGCTGGCGATGCTCGCAATTGCCGCCCTGCTGCCCACGCTGTTTTCGACGGCCCAGTCTGGGGCTGCCCAGTCCGGGGCTGCCCAGTCCGCACCGCCCGCGCAACCCTCGCAAGCGCCCACGACGACCCAGCCGCCCGCGCCCGCGCCCAAAAGCCAGGTGATTTTCTCGCGCTCGACGGACGCGAACGGCCAGACCACGACGCAGACCGGCACCCAGAACGGCACCCAGAACGGCACCCAAAACGGCACTGGCGCGACCGAGCCGACCATCCAGAAGTCGAATGAACCCTCGGTTGAGAACGCAGACCGCCGCGCCGCGACCGTGACCGCGCTCAATCTGGACGTGCATCTTCATCCCGTCGATCACGCGATTGCTGTCCGCGCGCTCGTGACGGTTCGCAATGACGGAAAAGCGCCGCTCGCCCGCATTCCGCTGCAGATTTCGTCGGACCTGCACTGGGACCAGATTCGCGTGGAGGGCCGCGACGTTTCTTTTCCGGTGGCCACGCTGAACTCCGACGCCGACCACACCGGCCAGCTCCATGAGGCTGCCGTGCCGCTGGCCCAGCCGCTCGCGCCGGGCGCGTCACTGAAGCTGGATGTGGACTACTCCGGCGCGATTCCCGCCACGGCCAAGCGCCTCACCGCGCTCGGCACGCCCTCGGATCTGGCCGTCCAGTCGGACTGGGATGAAATCAGCCCGTCGTTCACCGGCCTGCGCGGCTTCGGCAATGTGGTCTGGTATCCGGTCTCGAGCGTGCCGGACCTTCTGGGCAACGGCAACCGGCTGTTCGCGGAGATTGGCACGCAAAAGCTCCGCCTGCAGGGAGCGCCCTTCACTCTCCATCTCACTGTCGAGTTTCCGCACGGCGAGCCGCCGACTGTCGCCGTGGTCAACGGAGAGCCGGTTCCGCTGGATGTCCACGACGCCTACGGCCTGGACTCCGCGGTCTCCGGCGTGGCCACGGCCAGCGCGGAAACCACGGTCGGCTTTCAATCGCCCAGCCTGTTTGTGGCCACGCGTGCCAAGCACCAAGGCGACCACATGGATGCGTGGACCCTGCCCGACGATGAGAATCCTGTGCAGGAGTGGCTGACGGAGGCTTCAGCCGTCTCGCCTTTTCTTGAGCAGTGGCTGGGCGTGCACCCGAGCCGTACGCTCACTTTGCTCGACCCGCCGGATGCCAACGACGCGCCTTATGGAACCGGATCGCTGCTGGTGGTTCCGATGGGCGACCAGACCGCGCCCCAGCTTGCGACCATTCTGGTCCACGAGCTGACGCACGCATGGCTGCACGAACCGCCTGCGTGGCTGAATGAGGGCGTGGCCAGCTTTCTGAGCAGTGTGTGGGTGGAGCAGCATCAGGGCCGCGAAAAAGCTCTTGAGATGCTGGAAGCGCAGCGCACGGCGCTGGCGATTGCCGAGCCCTCCAGCCCCGGCGAAGGCGCGGGCGAGCCACTGCCGCGCGCCACCGATCCGATTTACTTCCGCACCAAGGCCGCGTACGTGCTGTGGATGCTGCGCGACCTTGCCAGCGACGGCGCTCTGGCCGAGGCGCTGCAAGGCTGGGCGGCAGAGTCTCACTCCGGTGCGGAATCAGGGAGCTCGTCGTTTCAGGAGTTACTGAAGAAGGCAGGCGTCACGCGCGATTTGTCGTGGTTCTTTGCCGACTGGGTGAATGCCGACAAGGGTCTGCCCGATCTCGCCATTGCCAGCGTTTATCCCACCGCCGCGCAGGCCGGGTCGTATCTCGTCGCTGTGAATCTGTCGAACTCGGGCTATGCCGCGGCGGAGGTTCCGCTGACCGTGCGCTCGGCGGAGACCTCCGTCACGCAGCGCATTCTTATTCCCGCGCGCGGCAAAATCGTTCGCCGGCTGCTGATTGTGGGCAATCCCACTGAGGTGCAGTTGAATGACGGCACGGTGCCGGAGTCCGAGGCCAGCGTTCACGTCATGCATCTCAACGCCGCATCCTCAAGCTCTTCCTCCTCGCCCGACGGGGAGCCGCCGCAGTAGCCGCGACACGATTAGGAATCCTTGGCCGCGTTGCGCGCCTTCACCTTGAACCAGACGGGCGTGCCCTGAAAGCCGAAGGCCGCGCGAATTTGATTCTCAAGGAAGCGCTCGAAAGCAAAGTGCAGCTTGACCGCGCGATCCGTGAAGAGGACAAAAGTGGGCGGCGCAACCGCGGCCTGCGTCATATAGAAAATGCGCATGCGCTTGGCCATGGGCACCGGAGCGCGCTGGAAATCAATCTTCTCAAGGAAGCGGTTCATCTGCCCGGTGGTGACGCGCTTGCGCCTCTCCGCCGCCACGGCCTTTACCTCGCGCAGAACGCGGCCCATGCCTGTCTGTTCCAGCGCGGAAAGAAAAATCACCGGCGCATAGCTCAGATACTTGAGCACGCTGCGCAACTGCCGCTCGAAGATTTCGCGGTCGGCCGGCGGCTTGCCATCCGTGCGCCCGGTGGTTACCGCGTCCCACTTGTTCACCACGATGATGACGCTGCGTCCGCTCTCATGCGCATAGCCGCCAATGGTCGCGTCGCTGGCCGTCACGCCTTCGGTCGCGTCAATCACAAGCAGCGCCACGTCGGCCGCTTCCAGATGCCGCCGCGCCATCACCACGCTGAGCTTTTCCGCCATCAGGTGGGTCTTGCCCTTGCGCCGGATGCCGGCCGTATCCACGAAGCGCAGCCGCCCGCCCTCGAACTCCACCACCTCGTCCACCGCGTCGCGCGTGGTGCCCGCAATCGGCGAGACAATCGCGCGCGAGGTGCCGGTGAGCGCATTCAGCAGCGTGGATTTGCCCACATTCGGACGGCCGATGATGGCCACGGAAACTTCATGCTGCGTGAACTCGCCATGCGTGCGGTGCACGCCCTCGGCGCTGCTCTCGGCGTCACCCACGGCTTCCGGCGTTTCCTCGGCTTCCTCGCTCGTTTCTTTAAGGTCGAATTTGGCCGCGAGCGCTTCGCTGACCGCGTCCAGCAGCTCGCCCACGCCCAGCGCGTGCTCGGCGCTGACCGGGAAGACATTGCGAATCCCGAGCCGGCGAAAGTTCTCGGCCTCCAGTTCCATCGCCGCGCCTTCCACCTTGTTCACGGCCAGGAACAGCGGCTTGCCGCCGCGCAGCAGCATCTTCACCAGGTCGTAGTCGGGGCTGGCCAGCTCAGTCCGCGCGTCCACCACCAGCACCAGCGCGTCGGCCTCCTCCAGCGCCACACGCGCCTGCGCGAAAATCTCGGTGGGAATCAGCTCCGGATCATCGGGCACAATGCCGCCCGTGTCCACAAGGCGAAAATGCCGCCCCGCCCACTCGTACTCGCCATAGATGCGGTCGCGCGTGATGCCCGGCTCGTCGCCCACAATGGAGCGGCGGCTGCCGGTGAGCCGGTTGAAGAGCGTGGACTTGCCCACGTTGGGGCGGCCCACGATGGCCACCAGCGGCAGCGCGCGCGCGCGCGCCCGCGCCGGAACCACCGATCTGCGATAAGTCGGCAAAGTGCGTCTCCACAAAGGGATCTTGAAAGGAATTTCGCCGGCTCTGACTCTGCTGCGGTCAGGCCAAGATCAAGCTCCGGCGTTCTTGTTCATGCGGTCCCGCCCTCAATCTCTGCGCGGCCCGCATCGCGCCTCTTCCATTCTAAGGCCCTGCGCTTTCCGCTACCCATCGCCGTCGCCGCGGGCTAAACTGACGGTCAGGTTTCCCAACCAAAAACGCAAGGAGGCAGCAAGAATGCCGAAGTACGTGATTGAGCGCGAAATTCCCGGCGCAGGCGGGTTCACACCCCAGCAGTTGCAGGCCATCTCGCAAACATCCTGCGGCGTGCTGCGCAACCTGGGCCCGGAGATTCAGTGGGTTCACAGTTACGTGACCGCCGACAAAATTTATTGCGTGTACATCGCTCCCAATGAGGAGATTGTTCGCGAGCATGCCCGCCAGGGCGGCTTTCCCGCCAACAGCGTCGCCGAAGTTCAATCCATGATTGACCCCACCACGGCTGAAGCCTGAGCCATCCCCCACGGGCCGGCCAGGCTCACTAGAATGGAAAGAGCCGCCGGCCCCATGCCCTCCTCGGAAACCCAAGCTCGCGCTCTGCCCAGCCTGCACGAGTTCTTCGCGCCGGGCGGCATCCTTGCGAAATCCGAGCTGCCTTATGAGTACCGCCCCGGCCAGCTCGAAATGGCCAAGGCCGTGGAGCGCGCCCTTGCCGAACGTCGCCACCTGATTGTGGAAGCCGGCACCGGCACCGGCAAAACCCTGGCTTACCTGCTGCCTGCGCTGCGTACCGGCCAGCGCGTCATTGTCTCCACCGGCACCAAGGCCCTGCAGGACCAGCTCTTCTTCCGCGACGTTCCCTTTCTTGAATCGCTGCTGGGCCCGCTGCGCGTCTGTTACATGAAAGGCCGCGCCAACTATCTTTGCCGCCACAAGCTGGTCGCGCTGCGCCACCAGCCCATCCTCACCGGGCTTGAGGAGATCGACCAGTACCGCCAGATTGCCGAGTGGGAGCCGACGACCGAAACCGGCGACCGCGCCGAGCTTTCGGGTCTGCCGGAAGCGAGCGCCCTGTGGCACAAGCTGGACGCGCGCTCGGAAGCCTGCCTGGGCACAACATGCCCCGACTACCGCCGCTGCTTCATCACCGAGATGCGCCGCCGCGCCCTCGAGTCCGACCTGATCATCGTCAATCACCATCTCTTTTTCGCCGACCTGGCGGTGAAGCAGGAGGCCGCGGGAGCGCCAGACGCGGGCGTGCTGCCTGAAGCAGCGGCGGTCATTTTTGACGAGGCGCACGAGCTGGAAGAAGTCGCGTCGAGCTACTTCGGCCTTTCGGTGAGCAACCTGCGCTTTGAGGATCTGGCGCGCGACACCGACACGCAGCTCCGCGGCAAGCAGGGCGCAGAGAGCCTTCCGGCGCTCACGCAGCAGCTTCGCGAGCGCGCGCGGCTCTTTTTTTCCGGACTGCCCATGTCTGCCGACGGCCGCCAGCCCTTCCTCGAGCGGGAGGAGTTTCTTGAAACCCAGGGCGACCTTTACCTCAGCGTGCGCGCCACTCTGCGCCGCATGGAGGCGGAGATGGAAGCACTGAAAGGCGTGGACGAAGCCCCCGGCCTGCGCAAACGCGTGACCCGCCTGCGCACGGAGCTTGAGTTTCTGCTCGAATCGAATGCGAGCAACATGGTCTACTGGCTGGAGCGGCGCATCGTGGGCGGCTCATCTGATTCGTCCACTGCACGCAGCGGCCGCGCCGCCGGCTTTCGCAGCCAGGCCCGCAACACCTTTTTGCAGGCCACGCCGATTGACGTTTCCGAGCTCGTCCACGAGAAGGTCTTCGAGTCCATCCCCACCGTCGTGCTGACCAGTGCCACGCTCACGGTGCAGGGCGGCTTTGAGCACATGCGCCGCCGCCTGGGCCTGACCGACGCGCGCGAGCTCGTTGTGCCCTCGCATTTCCATTATGGCGAGCAGGCGCTGCTCTATCTGCCTCCGGAGATGCCCGACCCGCGCGAACCAGAATTTACCGAGGCCGCCGCCGAGTGCATCCGGAGAGTTTTGAATCTCAGCCGCGGCCGGGCTTTCTGCCTCTTCACCAGTTACAGCCAGATGCGCGCGCTGCATGAGCGGCTGCTGCCGGTGCTCGATTTCCCCATCCTGCTGCACGGAGACGCGCCGAGGAAGGCGCTGTTGGAGCAGTTTCGCGCGACCCCCAATGCCGTGCTCTTCGGCACCGCCAGCTTTTGGCAGGGCGTGGACGTGCAGGGCGAAGCGCTGAGTTGCGTCATCATTGACCGCCTGCCCTTCGCCGTGCCCAGCGACCCGGTGGTCCAGGCGCGCATGAAGGCCATCGAGGAGGCCGGCGGCCGTCCGTTCTTTGACTACCAGGTCCCCGCCGCCGTGCTGACCCTCAAACAGGGCTTCGGCCGGCTCATCCGCTCGCTCAATGACCGCGGCGTGCTGGTCCTGCTGGACCCCCGCATACAGAGACAAAGATACGGCCAGACCTTCCTGAAAAGCCTGCCGCCCTACCGCATGACGACGAACCTTGAGGATGTGGAGAGGTTCTTTGCGACCGAGTAGAGGTCTGTTGGTCTGCCGTTGGTGTATAGCTGGATTAGAAGAGTTATAGAAAATTACTAACTCGACTAATCATGGTGTACTTCATGCATGGATCCGGTCTGAAGCCCTTTTGTTCCGGGAGCCTGCGGACGAGGCCCCCTGTGCGCACAGAACTCTCGCTATCGCTTGAGCAGCTCTCGCTTTGCTTACTCCTCCCCCTTTGGATATACTGTGTGCGCTGATTTCTCTTTACTATCAGCACGTAGCTGAATTCCTCTGCTGACCTGGTGAAAGGAGATGGCTGCAATGAACCAATGGAGAGAACCAAGCGAGGCGTGGGAGCCGGTCCTGCAAGGCCGGCCTGCGCGCAGCCATTATTTCTGGATGGCCATTATTTTCTCAGTGCTCGCGCTGATCGGGATTGTGTCTGCGGCAGGAAAGATAAGAGATATTCCCCATGGGATCGCAATCTGGGCGCCGACTCTCGTCGGATTCTTAGCAGCGATGGCCCTTGCCGGTGCCGGCGCAATCCGAGCCATCGCAAGCGCGCGGTCAGAGGATACTGAAGCGCTGAGAAAAGTCGCGTTTGAGAAGTTCCGTACTTACTTCTTCTGCGCCGCCTTCGTCTTTCTGGCAACACAGCTGATGACTCTCCTGCTCTGATGACGCAACCCGCTGCCGGCTGCATATCAAGCACCGAAACGGCGGGATCACACGGACGCCGGCAAACACAATTTGACCGCATGAGAGCGCGATTCCTACAATCGCAAGTGCATGTCCCTTTCCGCGCTCATCATCGACGACGAAAAGCTGGCCCGCGACGAGCTGAAATATCTGCTTGACCAGGCCGGCGACGTGGACGTGCTGGCGCTGGGAGAAAACGGCATTGAGGCCGTGGAGCTGATCGAGCTGCATCATCCGGACGTGGTCTTTCTGGACGTGCAGATGCCGGGGCTGGACGGATTTGCGACCATCAAGCATCTGATGGAGCGGCACGCGGCCTGTTCCGAGGGTGAGGCTGCGCCGATTCCGCAGATTATCTTTGCCACCGCGTACGACCAGTACGCCGTGCGCGCCTTTGACGTGAATGCGGTGGATTATCTGCTGAAGCCCTTCGACGGGACGCGCGTGCGGCAGGCGCTGGAGCGCGCGCGCGGCCGGATGAACGGCGCGAGCGAAGCCACGCCGCAGTCCCAGATTGACGCTCTGCTGCGATTGCTGAATGGTCCGCAGGCCAACGGACGCGCGGGGCAGCCGCAACGGCTCGCCAGCCGGCTTCCCAATCGGCTTGTGGTGCAGGCGCAAAGCCGGCTGCTGCTGGTGGACCAGGCTGAAATCTGCTATGCGGCCATCGATGAAGGCGTGATTCGCGTGGTGACGCAGCAAATGGAAGGCCAGTCAAAGTGCCGCACGCTCGAGGAGTTGCTCGACCTTCTCGATCCGGCGATCTTCTGGCGCGCGCATCGCGGCTTTGTGGTCAACATCAACCACATTCGCGAAGTGGTTCCGTGGTTCAAGTCGAGCTACCAGCTCCGTATGAATGACAAGAAGCAGACGGAGATTCCAGTCAGCCGCACGCAGACCAAGCGCCTGCGCGAACTCTTCAACCTTTAGGCGCTTTTCCTTGCTTCACCACGCGCAGCGGCAACATTCCGGGAGACGCTCAGTCGTAGCGCTCGAAAATCATTTGTTTGCGATGCCATCCGAAGCCGGCAAGCCGCTGGCGCACGGAGGTGACCATGGGGCTGAGGCCACAGATGTAGGCAACCATCTCGAAGCGCAATTGCGCCGCGGGAATCGAGGCATCAGGCGGAGCAAGCGGCAGCGCCGGGCCCAGGCGCGCGGCGCGCTGTTCCACAATGCCGGCCACGTGGTCCTGCACGTAGCCGCGCAGGCCCGTCCAGTTTTCTGAGGCGCGGCTGAGCGTGGGCAGATAGTGAAAGTTGGGGTGCGCGGCGGCCAGCGCTTCGAATTCTTCGCGGTAGTAGAGTTCGGTTTCGTGGCGCGTGCCGTAGACGAGCCAGATTTCGCGCCCCTGGCTGCGGTCCGCGCCATTATCCGGAAACAGCCACTGCATGAATCCGCGGATGGGCGCGATGCCCGTGCCTGTGGCGACGAAGATGGAATCGGTGAGCGGCTCGCGCAGCGTGAAGAATCCGTTCGGACCATAGACCTGAATGGTTTCGTGCACGTTCAGGTCGGTGAGGTCGGCGAGATAGTTGGAAAAGTAGCCGCCCTCGACGCGATTGACGCAAAGCTCGAAGCGGTTGCCCTTGGGCGCGGAGGCCAGCGAGTAAGCGCGCGTCTCCATTTTGCCGTTGTGGTCCGGAACCACGGCGGTGACAAACTGGCCGGGGGTGAAGCAAAAATCTGATAGTTCCTCGAAAACAAATTCAAAGTGAAACGTCTGCGCGGTTTCAGAAAGGCAGTTCTTATGTACCAGGCGCGCGGTGTAAAGCTCTTGCATCGGTACTGCGTCTCGCTTATCGGGGAAGGATTGGCCGGGGAAGCGCCAGTGGCAGTATCTCCACCGGAGCGCGGGTGTGGCAAGGCGGGCGTCTCGAAACCTGACGCGCAGCCGTGGATTCGGTCGACGAATCCGTTCCACGAATTTGGCCCGCGAATCAGATCCGTGAAACTTATCCACGAACCTGTGCCAGCGCGTGCCAGCAGAGTTGCAGTCCCATGACGAGGAGCCACACCGAAAGAACCAGCCGCAGGACGCGCGAGGGGATGCGCGGCGCGATGCCGCTGCCCGCCAGAGCGCCCAGTATGCCGCCTGCGATGAGCTGCGCCAGCAGCGGGAAATCGACGCCGCCGTGCGCCATGTGCATGGAACCGCCGATGAGGGCCAGGCACAAGCCGAAGGCGAGATCAGTGCCGACAATGCGCGCCGGATCAAGCGGAGAAAGACTCATCAGGGCGAGCGTACCCAGCGCGCCCGCGCCAGAGGAGGAGAAGCCCACCTCGGCGCCCACCGGCAGCATGGCCGCGGCAAGCCAGAGGGGTCGTGCGCGGCGCTCGGCTTCGCGCGCGCGGGGGCGAAAATGGCGATAGATGTGCCAGCCGGAGGATAGCGCAATCATGAGGCCGAGGGCGAGATAGAGCCACAGGTTGCGCGCCGGTGTGCGCGCCACGCGCTCAAAAATCTCTGAGCCGATGAGCACGCCGGGCACGCCGGCCACAAGCATCACGCCGAGCGTGCGCCACACCACCTGCCGCCGCGCCATCTGCACAGGAACCACCACCAGCTTGACGACCGCCGCATAAGCCAGTGCTGTGCCGATGGCCAGCGGAGCCGGCACATTCAAAAAAAGAATCAGCAGCGGCGCGGTGATGGAGCCTGCGCCCACGCCGGTGATGGCGATGAGCGCGGCGATGGCGAAACCGAGTGCGAGCTCCATGGCAATCTCCGCTTACGAGGCCTGAATGTGAATGCCGCACTCGAGCTTGCGGCCGGACCAGCGCCCGGAGCGGGGATCGTTGGGATCGAAGGGCAGCGCTGTGCACGGCTCGCAGCCGATGCTCGTGTAGCCGAGGTCATAGAGCGGGAGCAGCGGAATCCGGTGCGCGTCGGCGTACTGCCACACATCGCGCGTGGTCCACTCCGCCAACGGGCTCAGCTTGGCCAGCGTGTGGCCCGAGGGCAGCGCGAAGCGCTCCTCCGCTTGCAGATTGGCGCGCGACTTGGACTGCTCGCGGCGCAGGCCGGTAACCCACACGCCGTAGTCGGCCAGCGCACGAAACAGCGGCCCCACCTTGCGCAGCGCGCAGCACTGGTCGGGCGCGCTCTGGTGCAGGATGCCGAATTGTGCTTCCTGTGCGGCGACAGTCTGCTCCGGGACGACGTTCACCAGGTTCAACTTCCACTCCGCCGCCATGCGGTCGCGATAAATGAGTGTTTCCGCAAAGTGGTATCCCGTTTCCAGAAAGAGCACGGGAACATCCGGCAGGATTTCGCGCACCATGTGGAGAACAACGACGTCCTCGGCTTGAAAGCTGCTGGTGACGCACGCATTCGCCGCGCCCTGCAGATGTCCGCGCAGAAACGCGCGCGCCGCATGTGTGCGCTCTCCAATCTCAGATACCGAGTCCGTCGTCATTGTCATCCTCTCCATTGGAAATGGCGCCGAGGCGCTGAATTTCGTTCAGAATTGAGTCCGCGTCGTCAAAAGGAAGTTCGTGGGCAACGGAACCGGCCAGATGCACGGCGGTGAGCGCGATGGGGCCTGCATTCTCGCCTTCCACCAGCACCACCGCGCCCAGCCGCGCGATGGCGATGAGCGAAGCGGACAAGGGAACACGCGTGCGCAGCACCACGGCCCCAGCCTGCAACAACGCCCCTTCAAGCTGCGCGGCAAGCTCCGCGCGATTGCCCAAAACCACCAGGCCGCGCGTGGCGCGGTTGATGCTGGATTCGGTCTCCTCCGCGTCTTCAATACTGCGAATCATGCCCGCGCCGGCGGTTCCGTTGTCCACGGCGTCGATGAGTATGAGGCTGCCGGTGGCGCGGCTGTCGCGATAGAGATCGGCAAGCAGCGGACAGCTGGTCTCAATCACGACCTGTCCAATGTCATTGAGCGCGAGCTGCTCGGCGGGATGGTGTTCAAGCTTTTCCACCTGGATGCGCGAGCGAATCTTCACGACGCGCGCGCGCACGGTCTGGCTGGTGTGCTTGAGCAGATAGGTTGCGCCGGTGCGCAGGGGCTTCGAGTGCATCCACACCACTGTGGCTTCAAAGTGCCGGGTCCGGTGCGGCCGGTCGGCGACTGAGGCAATCATTTCGCCGCGGCTTACATCGACCTCGTCCTCCAGCGTGAGAACCACTGACTGCGGCGCGTGAGCCGACGCGCGATTGCCTTCCCACGTGGAGATGGAGCTGACCCGCGTGCGGCGGCCCGAAGGCAGCGCAACCACCTCGTCTCCGGGGTGCACCGTGCCCGCGGTGATTTGTCCGGCGAAGCCGCGAAAATCCTGATGCGGGCGGATGACGCGCTGCACGGGAAAGCGCAATCCGGCCGTCGAACGCTCAATGGCCAGCGGCACGGTCTCCAGCAGCTCCAGCAGGCTCGGCCCGCTGTACCACGGCATGCGGCCGCCGTGATGGACGACGTTGTCGCCTTCAAGCGCGCTGACGGGAACGGCGATGAGCTGGGGAATCTCGAGCCGCTCTGCCAGCTCGCGCAGCGCCTGCTGGTGGCCGCGAAAAACCTCTTCTGAAAATCCCATCAGGTCCATCTTGTTGACGGCGGCGATGACGGTGGGAATGCCGAGCAGCGCGGCGATGCAGGCGTGGCGGCGCGTCTGGTCAAGGATGCCCTTGCGCGCGTCAACCAGAACAATCGCCACGTCCGCAGTGGAAGCGCCGGTGGCCATGTTGCGCGTGTACTGCTCGTGGCCCGGCGTGTCCGCGATGATGAATTTGCGTTTCGTCGTGGAGAAGAAGCGATAGGCAACGTCAATGGTGATGCCCTGCTCGCGCTCGGCGCGCAGGCCATCGGTGAGCAGCGCAAAGTCGATGGCGGAGTTACGCGTGACCGACTGAATGTGATCGTCGTAGACGTTGCGCGAGTCGTAAAGCAGGCGGCCGATGAGCGTGGACTTGCCGTCGTCCACGCTGCCAGCGGTGCTGAAGCGCAGCAGACTCTTGGCGCGCTCGGCCTCAAGATGCTCCTCAATCCGGCCTTCGCTCGCGTCCGTGTCCCGGCGCAGGCTGCCTTCGAGTTCTGTGAGACTCTGTTCCGCAATGCCCATCAGAAATAGCCCTCGCGTTTTTTCAGCTCCATCGAGCCGTCGATGTCGTGGTCGATGATGCGGTTGGCGCGCTCGGAGTTCCGCACCTGCATCAGCTCGGCAATGATTTTGGGAACGGTGTCGGCGTCAGACCGTATGGCGCCGGTGCAGGGGCTGCAACCGAGCGAGCGCAGGCGGCACTTGACCCATTGCTCTTCGCCGGGCAGGCCCTTGATGAAAGGCTGCTCCACGGGAATCAGGCCGTCGGCGCGGACCAGCATGCGGCGCTCCTTGGCGAAGTAGAGGGGCACGATGGGAATTTTTTCCAGATGGATGTAATGCCAGATGTCGAGCTCAGTCCAGTTGGAGAGCGGAAAGACGCGGATGCTTTCGCCGGGCGCAATGCGCGCGTTGAACAGGCTCCAGAGCTCGGGCCGCTGGTTCTTCGGGTCCCACTGGCCGGCCTTGTCGCGGAAGGAAAAGATGCGCTCCTTGGCGCGGGATTTTTCCTCGTCGCGCCGCGCGCCGCCGAAGGCTGCATCAAAACCGTGCGCGTTCAGCCCATCCAGAAGCGCCTGCGTCTTCAGTAGTCCGCAGCAGCGCTGCGTGCCCAGTTCGATGGGATTCGCGCCCTTGGCCAGCGCATCCTCATTGCGCCACACCAGCAGCTTCACGCCGAGCTCGGCCGTATAGCGGTCGCGGAATTCGAGCATCTCACGAAATTTGTAGCCGGTGTCAATATGCAGCAGCGGAAACGGAATGGGGCCGGGATGGAAGGCCTTCTGCGCCAGCCGCAGCATCACGGAGGAGTCCTTGCCGATGGAGTAGAGCATCACCGGCCGCTGGAACTCCGAGGCAACCTCGCGCAGAATGTGAATGCTTTCGGCCTCAAGCAATTCGAGATGCGTGAGCCGCTCCTGAACACTCATGATTGCGCCTCCCTGAATGCGCGGAAAAGGGAAGCGCCGACCAAGCGCAAGGGTCGCACGGCAGCGTGAGAGGCCGGATTCCGTGGGGACTTCAACAAGCGTTCTCTCCAGTGTGGATTTATGCGGAAAAACAAAAAACCCGCGGCGGCAGGGACTCTGCAGCGCGGGCTTACGGGGAATTCGGACTGAGTGCTAGTTCGGTCTTACCCCACACGCCGGCGCAGTGCGCAACAACATGCGCAACACATGGCCGGGGTGGAGAAGAAACTCATTGTGCTTACTATATCGGCTGCGGGCCGCGGGGTCAAACCCGGCAAACCGGAACGTCAGGCCAGCCGGTCGATGGCCGAGGCGAGGTCGAAGTCCTTTGCTGTAATGCCGCCAGCATCATGGGTAACCAGCGCGAGGCGGACGCGGTTGTAGCGGATGTCGATGTCGGGGTGATGACCGGCCTCTTCGGCCAGGCTGCCTACCTGGTTGACGAAGGCGAGCGCGGTCACAAAATCGTCGAAGGTGAAGACGCGCTCCAGCTCGCCCTTGACAACCTTCCACTTGGGAAGGCCGCCGAGGCGGGTTTCAATCTCCTGCTGCGAAAGTGCGGGCATGAGAGGACCTCCTGCACCGAGTATGCGCCCTGGCGCAAGCCAATGTCCCGGTCCAATATCCCGGTCCAGTGTCCCGGTCCAATCTCCCGGCTAGGGCGGGTTCGCGCCGCTGCGAAGATTGCGGCGCAAGGGCGAAGGCGCAGAGATGGGGCGCGAAGCCTACTCCACGGTGACGGATTTGGCCAGATTGCGCGGCTGGTCTACATCGCAGCCGCGGCGCACGGCGATGTAGTAGGCCAGAAGCTGCAGCGGCACGATCTCAATGAGCGGAGCCAGCAGCTCAAAGGTGTGCGGAATGGGTAGCACGTGCTCCACCAGGCCGCCGATGGTCTTATCGCCTTCCGTGGCGATGGCAATCACGCGGCCCGAGCGCGCCGTGACCTCCTGGATGTTTGAGAGCGTCTTTTCATAGCGCAGGCGCGAGGCCGGATCGTCGTGGTCGCAGGCGGCCAGCACCACCACGGGCAGCGTTTCGTCAATCAGCGCGTTGGGGCCGTGCTTCATCTCGCCGGCCGGATAGCCTTCGGCGTGAATGTAGGAGATCTCCTTCAGCTTCAGCGCGCCCTCAAGCGCGATGGGGAAATGAATGCCGCGGCCGAGATAAAGAAAATCGCGCGACGTAGAAAACTCCTTCGCCAGTTGCTTGCAGGGTTCAGAGCAGCCGCGAAGCACTTCTTCAATCTTTGCCGGAATACGGCCGAGCTCCTCGATCAGGGCCACCGACTGCGCCGCATCGAGCTTGCCGCGGAGCTGCCCCAGCTTGAGCGCGAGCAGAAAGAGCGCGGTGAGTTGCGAGGTGAAGGCCTTGGTGGAAGCCACGCCAATTTCCGGGCCGGCATGGGTGTAAATCGCGCCGTGCGCCTCGCGCGCCACCATGGCGCCCACCACGTTGCAGATGGCCACTGTCTTTGAACCGAGCGCCTTCATCTCGCGCTGCGCGGCCAGGGTGTCGGCGGTCTCGCCGGATTGCGTGATGAGCAGGCCCAGCGCGCCGGGGCCGGCGATGGGGTCGCGATAGCGGTACTCACTGGCGTAGTCCACGTCCACGGGCAGGCGCGCCAGCCGCTCGATCATGTATTTGCCGGTGAGCGCGGCGTGCCAGCTTGTGCCGCAGGCGGCAATGCTGATGCTGGAAACGGCGGCCAGCTCGGCGTCGTCCATCTCCATCTCGCCCAGAAAGACCTTGCCGGAGTCGAGCGAGACGCGGCCCATCGTGGTGTCGCGGACGGCGCGCGGCTGCTCCCAGATTTCCTTCAGCATGAAGTGCTTGTAGCCGCCCTTTTCCGCCTGAATCGGATCCCATTGAATGCGCGTGAGAGGCCGCTCAATCGGATGGCCCTCAAAGTCAGTAAGCTGGACGCCCGCGCGTGTGAGGATGGCCATTTCGCCGTCGCCCAGGAAGTACATATTGCGCGTGTGATGCAGAATGCCGGGCACATCCGACGCAACAAACGACTCGCCCTCGCCCACGCCGATGACCACCGGAGGGCCGGAGCGCGCGGCAATAATCTTGTCCGGCTCGGCCGCGGACAGAATGCCCAGCGCGAAGGCTCCGGTCAGCCGCTTGACGGCGCGGCGCACGGCGGTTTCCATCGGGATGGGCGCGCCGGCAGCTTCGGCGTCCTTCTGCACCTGCTCCAATAGGTGGGCGATGATTTCCGTGTCAGTCTCCGTGACAAATGTGTGGCCCTGGGCCGTGAGCTCATGCTTCAGTGCGAGATAGTTCTCGACAATGCCGTTGTGCACCACCACAATGCGGCCGGTGCAGTCGCGGTGGGGATGGGCGTTTTCCTCCGTGGGCCGGCCATGCGTAGCCCAGCGCGTGTGCCCAATGCCGAAGGTCCCTTCGAGCGGATGCTCGTGGAGCAGCTCTTCCAGCCGCTGCAGCTTGCCCGGAGCGCGGGAAACGCGCAAGGTGTCGCACTCCGGACTGCCTACGGCAATGCCCGCCGAGTCATAGCCGCGATACTCCAGGCGCCGGAGCCCTTCCAGAATGACCGGAACGACCTTTTTGGGTCCAACATAGCCAACAATGCCGCACATGGTGCGATTTTAAGCGAAACCAAGCGTGGCCGCCCTGCCACAAAGGTCGCAAAGCCTCTTCGGAAGAGCACTTTCGGCACTGCCGCTTCGCCGGCTATTCCTCAATGCGGTATGTGAACTCCTCGATCACCGGGTTGGTCAGCACGTCGCGGGCGATGCGCTCCACGGCGGTGCGGACCGCCTCCGGGGAGAGGCCATCTGCAAGAGAAAGCGCGAAATACTTGCCCTGGCGCACGGCGGCGACCTCGGCGTGGCCAATCTTGCGCAGGGCGTTCTGGATGGTCTGGCCCTGGGGGTCCAGCACCGAGGTCTTCAGCGTGACATAGACATGCGCCTTCATCTTCCCTGATTATAGTAGGAGTCCCGGTGGATGGCCGGAGCGTGCGCAGGCAGATTTCCGGCGCCGGCGCGAGGATTCGCTTCTCCCCCACGCGGCCCGGGCCCGCGAGCACCGCACCGAACCCCGCGCTGAAAGAAGTTGGAACGGAGACGTACCATTTATGGTGAACTATCTTGAATTGCCCATCGGCGAGCGCTCGCCGGAAGTGTTTCGGGCGGTCATCGAGATTCCCAAAGACGCGACCAACAAGTTTGAATACGACAAGAAGCTGCACGTCTTCAAGCTCGACCGCAACCTGCACTCGCCCGTGCATTACCCCGGCGATTATGGCTTCATCCCTTCCACGCTGAGCGACGACGGCGATCCGCTGGACGTGCTGGTTCTGGTGGCCAACCAGAGCTTCCCCGGCTGCGTGCAGGAAGTGCGCCCCATCGGCCTGCTGGAAATGATGGACCAGGGCATTCTGGACGAGAAAGTGCTGGCCGTGGGCAAGAACAATCCGCGCTACTCGAACATTTGGAACTACACCGACATTTATCCCCACCTGCTCAAAGAGATTACGCACTTCTTCTCCATTTATAAGGATCTGGAAGGCAAGCGCGTGGAGGTGAAGGGCTGGCACGACGCGGCCTATGCCCGCGACCACGTGGTGCGCGCGGCCAAAATGTTCGACGAAACCAAGGCGAAACAGCCCGCCAAGGAAAAGCACGCGAAGTAGAGCCGCGCGGAGAGCCGGACGCCCTGTGCAAGGGAGCTACTCCGGAGCGGGCATGGCCACTGCACGCCTGCGCGCCAGCGGCACGGCCGTGAGCCAGTAAAGCACCGGCCCCAGCAGCCCCACCACCACAGCGAAAAGCAGCGCGGAGACCGAGCCCATCAGCTTTTCTCCGCGTGCCGCGTAAATGGCATAACCCAGCAGCGCCGCCGGCCCCACGGCGAGCGCGCAGGCAAAGGCCAGGTTCCCGGCGCGGAACGGCCGCTCGAGATTCGGTTCTCGAATGCGCAGCACGATGAGCGCAAGAAACTCGAGCATCAGGCTGGTGCCGTAAAGAATCAGGTCAATCGAAATGAGCCGTTCAAACGGCAGCTTGAGCGCCAGCGCCCACGCCAGCCCGCACAGCAGCACGCTCACCCATGGCACGCCGCGCCTGTTGCGCCGTGTAAAAACCCGAGGCAGCATGCCGTCCGCGGCCATCGCCATCGGAAGCCGCGTGTAGCTCAGCATCAGCGCGTTGAACATGCCCACGCCACAGATTGCGCCGCCTGCCACCACGGCGAAGCCCAGCCACGACCCTCCGAGCGCGTTGGCCGCGGTCATCCAGTCGCCCGTGGAAAAGCTGCTCACCGAAAGCCCGGCAACCGCCATCGCCGCCAGCGGCACAATGTAGGTCACCGCGGCCAGCGCCGCCGCGGCCACCATCGCGCGCGGATAATTGCGCTGCGGATTCTCCACTTCCTGCGCCACGGTGCTCGCATTGTCCCAGCCCATGTAATTCCACATGGCCACCGAGAACGCCGTGGAGAGCGCCGCAGCCGAGCCGCTGCCACCCCACTGCACCGCCGGATGCAGCGTGAATCCGCGCCAGAAGCCAAGAACGACAAAGACCGCAAAAGGCGAAAGCAGCAGCATGAACAAGCCAATGGACCCCTCGCCCACCGCCGGAGCGCCGCGCAGATTCCACAGGCAGCACACGGCCACCACCGCAATCGACCACGCGTAACTGCGCCAGCCGTCGGTGAGCGCGGGCGCAAAACGGCCAAGATAGAGCACAAAAATTGCGGGGTAGATGGCCATATCAAAGATGCTGGCCGAAAGCGAAAGCCAGCCCTCCTGATAGCCCCAGAAAGGGCCCAGAGCGCGGCGTACCCAGATGTAGAATCCGCCATCAGCCGGAATCGCGCTGGCCAGCTCGCCAATCATCAGCGCCGTGGGCAGGCTCCACAGAATGGGCAGCACTGCCAGCAGCAGAATGGCGCGCGCATAGCCGGAGCCGCCCAGAATGTCTTCAATGCCATAAGGGCCCCCGGCCACCATGAAATACGTGGCCGCAATCAGCGGCACGATCCGCATCTTTCTGGGCAGCAATGGCCGGCGCGAAGGCATAATCCTGAATCTAGCAACTCTTGCCCGTAGGCCCAAAAGAAATTCCGCATCCCATCAGCGAGCGCCGCCGCGCGCGAAACCTGCGCTTTTGCTGAATCAGGAGCACAGCGCGGCGCATTGGGCCACGGCTTGCGCTCACTTTCCGGTATAATCGGCTGGCAGACCCGGAGAGATGGCCGAGAGGCTGAAGGCGGCGGTTTGCTAAACCGTTATAGGGGCTAACACCTCTATCGGGGGTTCGAATCCCCCTCTCTCCGCCAGCGAGTCTGCCCATCCATCCCATCCATCCCATCCATCCCTTCCATCCCTTCCATCCAATCCAGTGCATTCCAGGCCCGCTTGCTGGCGCGTTTTGATTCTCCGCGTTTCTCTCCCTTTGCTTCAGGGCTCTGCGGCAGAATCTCTCGTGTTCCCTATCGGCTTATGTTCTTGTTCTGTCCGTGCGCATCTTGACGGCGACGCGGTTTAAATTCCTCCACACAGCCCGCGCGCCGCATCCGCTGCTGCCGCATCGCTTTGCGCCGCCCTGCCTGCCGCAAAGAGGTATCATTGCCCGAGGACGAAATGCATGTCACCGTCCTGTTCCGTTGCGTTCTCCGTCGACATCGCAGGGTCGGCCTTCGGAGCAGCTTCCGCATTTCTACGCTCCTCAAGGGCTTGGTGGATCTTTTAGCGTCGTCCCTGCTGCCGATTCAACCAAGGGTCGGCATTTGCTGCGCACAACGCAATTCGGGCTGGCCCGATTCCGGCGAAAAGCTGCGGGACATTCCTCTCCAGCAACGCCGCGTCCTGAAGCCTACCTCGCTTCTTCCCCCTTCGGTCGGCCGCTGGCCGGCCGGGAAACAATCCTTGTGAGGTTGGAACCTGGCACTCTGGCAACCCACGTTCGGCGGATGTTGGACGGATGGAAAGGCGCGGCTGCGCGTGTGCGCGCCGCAGGCACGCGCCGTTCAGGCCGTATTCGAGTCAGGAACACTTCAGCACACCGAACTTGACCTGCATCCGGAGCCGGAGGGAACCTTCACGCTCGATACCGATGCGCTCCGCCCCGGCGATCTTTATCGCTACCGGATGGACGCGGGCGATCCATGGCCCGACCCGGCCTCTCGCTTTCAGCCGCACGGCGTGCATGGGCCGTCGCAGTTGATCGACACCTCCGCATTCCACTGGTCGGATTCGCAGTGGCAGGGAATCGCTCCCGAAGACCTGGTGCTCTACGAACTGCATGTCGGCGCCTTCACCAGCGAAGGCACCTTCGCCGCCGCGGCAAAGAAGCTCCCCCACCTCTGCGACCTTGGCGTCACCTGCGTGGAGCTGATGCCGATTGCCGATTTTCCCGGCGCAAGAAACTGGGGATACGATGGCGTTTCCCTCTTCGCCCCCGCGCATACTTACGGCACGCCGCAGGAGCTGGCGGTCTTTGTGGACGCGGCGCACCAGCTCGGTCTCGCCGTTCACCTCGACGTTGTTTACAACCATCTGGGACCCGACGGCGCGTACCTGGCGGCCTTCAGTCCGTTTGTCTTTTCCGAGCGTCACAAGAGCCCCTGGGGCGCGGGTCTGAACTTTGACGGACCGCACAGCGAAGTGCTTCGGCGCTTCCTTATCGAGAATGCCCTCCACTGGATTCATGCCTTCCACTTCGACGGCCTGCGCCTGGACGCAACACACGCGATTGTGGATGACAGCCCGATGCATTTTCTTGCACAGTTGCGGCAGGCAGTCGACGATTCGCTTCCCGCCGGTTCGCGCAGAGTTCTCTTGATTGCCGAAGACGATCGCAACCTGGCGCGCATTGCCGCGCCGCGCGACAAAGGCGGATATGGACTCGACGGCTTGTGGGCCGACGACCTGCACCACCAGGTGCATCGCTGCCTCACCGGACAGGCGGACGGTTACTTCGCCGACTTTTCCGGCACGGCCGCCGATATCGCAACCACGGTTGAAAAAGGCTGGTTCTACTGCGGCCAGCACGCCGGCTACTTTGGCAGAAACCGCGGCTCAGACCCCACGGGCCTGCCGCCGTCGGCCTTCGTGGTCTGCCTGCAAAACCATGACCAGGCGGGAAACCGTGCCATGGGCGAGCGGCTGAATCATCTCGTCGAACTCGCCGCGTATCGCGCCGCAACTGTTCTTCTGCTGCTCGCGCCGGAAACGCCGCTGCTGTTCATGGGCCAGGAGTGGGCCGCGACCACCCCCTTCCAATACTTTACTGACCACAATGAGGAGCTGGGACGCAAGGTGACCGAGGGACGACGCCGCGAGTTTGCCCGCTTCGCTGGCTTCAGCACTTCCGCGGCGCGCGAGCGCATTCCCGATCCCCGGGACCTGGCAACCTTCACGCGAAGCAAGCTCAAATGGGAGGAGATGGACACCGGGCCCCACGCGGGGACGCTGCGTCTTTATCGTGCGCTCCTGCAACTGCGCGCGCGGCATCCGGCCATGCGGGACTCTTCGCGCGCCGGATTCATGATTGCGCCGCTTGGAAAGGATGGCCTCATGCTCGAGCGCACCTGCGGTCCCCATCGCCTGCGCGCGATCGTTCAACTCGCCGGGCAGCTCGCCGGGTTGGCCGGGCACGAACTTCAAACCTCGTCCTTGAGCCCATTTCCTCAAGGTTCCACGTGGAACACGATCCTGACCACGGAAGATCCCGGGTTCACCATCGATCCGATGCCCGTTGAGTTTTCTCATGAGCGTCTCAACGTTCGCTTCCGCAGGCCCGGCGCAATCGTTCTTGAAGCATGCATTGCAACACAGCAAGGAGGGGAACAGATTTGATCGGCAAGCTCGAACACGTCCCGGCCAGTACCTATCGACTGCAACTGAACCCCGACTTCGGCTTTGTGCAGGCGCGCGAGCTGGTTCCGTATCTCGCTGCCCTCGGCATCACCGATTGCTATCTCTCCCCCATTCTTGCGCCGCGCCCCGGCAGCACGCATGGATACGACGTCTGCGACCACAACAGGCTCAATCCTGATCTGGGAACACGCGAGGAGTTTGATTCCCTTTGCCGCGCATTGCAACAGCACTCCATGGGCCTGGTGCTCGATTTCGTGCCCAATCACATGGGCATCGATCCCGCGGCCAATCTGCTCTGGCGCAGTTGATTCTCAAAGTCGCCAGTCCCGGCGTGACCGATTTTTATCAGGGCACCGAGTTCTGGGATTTCAATCTCGTCGATCCCGACAATCGCAGGGCCGTGGACTTCGCCGCGCGAGCCGCATTTCTCAAGGAAATTCGTCCACTCCTGGAGGATTCCCTTCCCATCGACGAGAGGAAGGAGGCGCTGCAGGCGCTGGTCCAGGACTGGCCCAGCGGAGAGCTCAAGTTTTTCTGCACGGCCGCGGCTCTCAACCTGCGCCGACGCTGCAAAGACCTTTTCCTCTTTGGCGAATACACGCCGCTCGAAATCCACGGAGGACAAAGCAGCCACCTTGTCGCGCTGGGCAGGCAGCTTGACCAGGACGCAGTGATTGCCATTGCGCCACGAGTCTCCAGCAAGCTCTCCGCGCAGGCTCATGGCCTCCCGCTTGGCCCGGAATGCTGGCACGACACAACGGTCGCACTCGCGTCTTCGTTTCAGCATCGGCCCTACCGCGATCTGTTCACCGGAGAAGTCTTCGCCGCGAAAGAACAGATCGCCGCGGGCACTGCCCTCTCCATCCTTCCCGTCTCGCTGCTGGTGGCGCAACGCTAGAGTGGTCGCCGCTGCCGGCCGGGATTCGCAATTTCTGCGCGCGTTCGTCCGCCGCTTCCGCGCGCAATCTCCAGGGGAATATGGGTGGCGCGATTTGCCTCAACTGCCCACGCGGCCCAGATACTCATCCAGCCAGTCCAGCACCGTCTTCACCAGCGCCGGCCGCTGCGCGTCCACGTCGTGCGGCGTGTCGAGGACCACGTGCTTCTTTTCTAACGGCGGCGTGGCCAGCATCTTGAACATCGGGTCCTGTGCGGTCTTCAGCGGAAACGTATAGTCATAGCGGCCGTTCACCATCAGCACGGGCTTCTTCAGCCGCGTCACAAAATCCGCCTGGTCGGCGCCCGGCGTCGGCGTGTCCAGGAAGTAGCCGCCGTCCAAAAAAACCACCGTCTTCAGCCGGTCCTGCAGCAGGGAAGCAACGATCACCCCATAGGCTGAACCCATGCTCACGCCCATGTACGCGAGCTTTCCATGGTCAATGTCCGGGCGGGTCTGCAGATAGTCCAGCGTGCGCGCCGCGTCCTTGTACCAGTCGACTGGTAGCACCAGGGCCTGCGAGGCCGCCGGCAGGCTGAACTTCACGCGCCGTTCGTAGGTGTCTTCATAAACCGGATACACCACCGCGCGACCGCTCTGGACCGCATAATCGAAGAACTCGATATCGCCCAGCTTGCTGCTGTCGTTGGGCAGGAGAAGTACGCGCGCACTGGGAAAAAACAGGACCGTCTGATAAGGCGGCTTCACGCGCTTGGGCAGAAACAGATACACCGCCATGCGTTCGCCGTTGTAAGCCGCGTCGATCGTCACCTTCTCTTCGCGCCAGTCGTCAGTCTCGCGCACAATTCCGTCCACCTTCGCGTTCAGCGGTGTATCGGGATAGGCATAGAGCAGTTCATAGGCACGAAAGACCGCGTCGCTCACCGGCTTATACTTCGCAAAGTCCCGCGCCACGCGATGGTAGGGCGCCAAAGCGTCCGCCGGAATCGCACCCTGGTTGCGCACACACCGGAAGCCATCGCCCTCTGTGCGGTCAAAGGGCGAAAGAGCCTCCGGGTCCGTATACAAATACGCCTGCGACTTCCATGACCCGCCGAGAATGAAGCGCAGGTGATCGTCCACCACGTTTGCCACCCATTCGCGAACATTGCCGGCCATGTCGTACGTCCCATACGGACCCAGCCCCTTGTACCTGCCCGCGGGCGCCAGCGCCGTGCCCACCAGGTTGCTCATCGGCACCGTGTACTCGGCCACGTCCGGCGGCGCAACTTCATTCCACTGCCCCAGCACAGGCAGAGATTTCCCTGCATATGCAGCGTATGCCGAGGCCTCAAACCAGCTGACGCCGGAGACCGGATAATCCCCGCGCCCCTCGGGATAATGCCCTGCCGCCCAGGTCGAGGGGCCCGGCCTGCCCGTCGAATCGCGAAACTGAGCCATTGCCTCGCTCCACGTCAGCGCCTTGCCGCCGTCCTCGAACTTTCCCAGCCAGTACTTCGGATTCGAGTAGCCGCCGTCGTCCACGAATTTCTGATACTCGCGGTTGGTCACCTCGTAGCGGTCCACATAGAACGGCGGCATCTTATAGGGCCCCAGCCAGCCCAAAAACGCCGCGTAATCCCTCACCACGTCCGCCGGCACATAGACCATTCCTGTGGGAGCCTTCGTTGAGGCCTCCAGCGCAAATAGCATCCGGCTTTGCGTGCTCGGCGCCACAACAATCTGGCCCACTCCCGCCTTGCTCACGCGCCAGCGAAAGTAGCCTTGCGGAATCCGCGCGTGCTCAATCGGCGTCGTCCCCAGGCTGCGCCATCCCGCATCGGGCGTCATGTAATCCTGAATCTCCACCTGCGCCCCCGGCGGATCGGACGCAACGTCCACCGTCGTTGTATTGTCTTCCACCACCTGCCGCAGCTTGGTGTCTCCCGGAAGATCCCTCTTTGCGCGCTGCATCACGTCAAACGCCGCCAGCGGCTGGCGCACATCAATGAGGCGCTCAATTTCCGGAATCGCCTCGTCGCGCGCCCATCGGCGCTCAGTCGCGCGCCGGTAGAGCCACCATCCCGCAGCCGCCGCCGCGGCGAACGCCAGCATCACAACCACCAGCACCCAGCGCGGCACGGTCTGCCGCCGAGTCTGCTCCGCGCCCGCTGCAGCTCCGCTCATCCGCAGCATCAGCTGCTGCGCGTCCTGGCCCATCTCCGCCGCACTCCCGTAGCGCCGCTTCGGATCCTTCTCGAGTGCCCGCTGCACAATCTTTTCCGCCTGCGCAGGAAGGTCGGGCCGTAGCGAGCGCGCCGGCGGAAGCGGCTCCTCCGTAATCGCCCGCAGCACGCCCAGCCCGCTCTTCGCTGCAAACGGCGTCTGGCCCGTCAGAGCTTCATAGTAGAGAACACCCAGGCTCCACACGTCCGTCCGCTCATCGGTATCTTCGCCCCGCGCCTGCTCGGGCGACATGTACTGCGGCGTGCCGATCACGCCGCTGGCCGCCGTCATGGTCTTCGCAGATTCATCCTCTTCGCGCGACAACAGCTTGGCCAGCCCAAAATCCAGCACTTTGGCCCGGCCCTTCGGCGTCACCATCACGTTCCCCGGCTTCAGGTCGCGATGAATCACTCCGTGCTGATGTGCCTCCTCAAGCGCTGAGGCAACATCCACCGTGATGCGGGTTGCTTCCTCCACAGGCAGCGCGCCGCGGCGCAGCCTCTGAGCCAGCGACTCGCCCGTCACCAGCTCCATCACGATGTAATCCAGGCCGTCCTGCTGGCCCACGTCATACACCGCGGCAATATGCGGATGATTCAGCTTTGCCAGCGCCAGCGCCTCCCGCTGGAAGTGCCTTCGCCCCTCTCTGCCCATCCACATCCCGGTGGCCAGCGTCTTGAGCGCCACCGTGCGCTCCAGCTTTTCGTCGCGTGCGCGGTACACCACGCCCATCCCGCCGGAACCCAGCAGCTCCAGAATTGCGTAGCGCCCCAGCCGCGCGCCCGCCGGCAAAAAGCGGCCCGCCACCGACGCCGTCTCGTCCATTGAGCCGCCGGCCCCAAAGGCAGGCTGCGCCCGAAACCCGGTCAGCCGGTCGTTTTCCTCCAGCAACTCTTCCACACGTCGTCGAAGCTCCGGGTCCGCTCCGCACTTTCGCGCAAGAAACTCCTCCCGCTGCGATCGCGGCAGGTCGAGAGCCTCCTCGAATAGCTTTTCGACAATGGGATTCTGCGAATCCATGCTGCGAGATCCAGATAGCTGAAGACCGCGTCAAACCGCTTCCACAGTATCATCAACTGCAAGGGATCGGGCCATGTAATCTCCGGATTCGGATTCTCCGGCCCCGCATCCGCCAAGTGGAGAAGTCACGCAACTGCTTCGGGCCATGCGCCCGGGCGATTCTGACGCCGCCGAGCGCCCTGTCCACACTCTGCAGGCCACGGCGCTTATCCGTCAGGCCTGTCTGCGCCCCGCCGGCGGCTCGCATCGGGCTCTTTCGCGCTCGCAGCACCGCGCTCCCCAGTGAAAGCGATTTTCAAAGCCGCCCAAAAGGAGAAATCGCCAGGAAGCGCAGAATCCACATCCTTGCGCTTGCCGTCGCCGCCGTCCTTACCTCTCTCGCGGGTGGCGCTTGCCCAGTACCGTTGCAACGCCATCGATGTCACGGTCTCGTTTGCCTTCCAGGTCTGGCGCATGGCTTCTGACGGAAAATCTCTGTTCATCGGTGCAGCAGGAGTATCCTCACAATCGGGAGCTGCTGCTCTTCTCTTTTGCCGGCGCATGAACTCCGCTCCGTTGCAAAGCAATGCACCTTTGGCTTACGGACGTCCCTGGCCCGGGAGACCAGGAACCCATGATCACGACGCCCACTGTATCCGTCTCGCTCACCGTCGGCTCGCGGCGAATGGATGCAACCATCACCCACAGCCCCTTCACCGTCGGACGTCTTCCGGAGGCCGACCTCACCCTCGACGATCCCTCCGTCTCGCGCCGCCACGCAGAAATCCGCTATGAAGACGGCGCATTCATCCTCGTCGACATGGGCAGCCGCCACGGAACCTACTTAAACTCCCGCAAAATCGAACGCCTGACTCTCAAGCCGCAGGACGAGGTGCGCTTTGGCGGAACAGACGGGCCCGTCCTCCTCTTCCTCGGCGGCGACGGGCACGCCTCCGCCTCCACCGTCCGCAGCCTCATCAGCCGAATTGACGCGGCCAACGACCCGGTCTCCAGCATCGAAAAGCTCAACTGGTACCTTGAGGCGGCGCGCAAATTGAACGATGTCGGCGCCGTAGACCAGATTCTGGCCGCGCTGGTTGAAACCACCCTCGAGCTGACCCGCGTCGAGCGCGGCTACGTCATGCTCCGCGACCCGCAAACCGCCGCGCTCCGCCTGGTCGCCGGCCGCGCCAATGACGGAGCCATTCTCACCGATGACTCCACCATCTCCCACAGCGCCATTCGCCGCGCCATTGAGTCCGCTGACCCGTTCATCGTCACCGACACGCTCAAGTCAAAAATCGTCACGCGCTCAGAGAGCGTTGTCGCGCAGAATATTCGCACCGTCATCTGCATGCCCCTGCGCAGCCGCCGCCTGGCCGATGCCGGTTCCGGCAAAGTCCTGGGCGTGCTGTATCTCGACAACCGGCTTTCTCCCGGCAAGCTCGCGCAGATTGACAATGACCTGCTGAAGACCATCGCCGCCGAAGCCGCCGCGCTCGTCGAAAACGCGCAACTGATCCTCGAAGAGGAGCAGTCGCGCCGCTACCGCGAGGAGCTGAAGATCGCCGCGGGCATCCAGCAGGGGCTGATGCCCGCGCATCCGCCCGCCACGTCCTTCGCCTCCATCTCCGCGCGGTACGAGCCCTGCAAGGAGATTGGCGGCGACTTCTATGACGCTGTCGCCGGCGAGGATTCCCTCTCACTCGTCCTCGCGGACGTCTCCGGCAAGGGCGTCTCTGCCGCGCTGCTGGCTCAAACCCTGCAGGGGATGGTTTACGCGGAGCTTCTCGGCAATCGGCCCCTCGACGAAATCGCGCACGCGCTCAACCTTTACATCTGCGCGCGCGCCATCAGCAAATACGCCACGCTCGTCATCCTCCGCCTGCATCGCGACGGCACGCTTGAATATGTCAATTGCGGCCACGTCCATCCGCTGCTGAAAACGCCCAAGGGCATCCAGCGCCTTTCCGAATCCGAAATGCCGGTCGGCCTCATCCACGACGCGCACTACCGCGCGCACACGGTTCACCTTGAGCCCGGCACGCGCCTGCTGCTCCTGAGTGACGGCGTCACCGAGGCCGAGAATGAGTCCGGCGAGTTCTTCGGCGATGAACGGCTCGAAGAATCCCTGGCCCGCAGCAGCGACCTCGAAGACATCTTCCAGTCTCTCTCCGGCTACTGCGGCTGCGCCTCGGCCTCCGACGACTGCACGATGGTCGAAATCGACTTCTCGCCCGCCGAAGGAACCTGAATACGCACGCGGCGCCGCGCGCTCTTGCGCAGGAATGCAAATCCTTTCGCTGGAATGCGATCCCCTGCGCCGGAATGCAAATCGGCCCAAAAAGCAAATCGGACGCTTGGCGCGCCCGGTCGTCTTCAGTTGCCAGGTTTTCGGCTCTCGCCGGAGATTTGGTTGCGGGGGCTGGATTTGAACCAGCGACCTTTGGGTTATGAGCCCAACGAGCTACCGGGCTGCTCCACCCCGCATCAACAGTGTAACAACACCACTCTGGAGGGTCAACGGACGCCAGGTCCGTCTCCCGATCCGTGCCCAGCCCGTGCCCAGGTCCGTGCCCAGGTCCGTGCCCAAGTCCGTGCCCAGGTCCGCACCCAACCCGCGCCGCCTGCGCCGCTTGTCCTACACTGGTTTGTGGACAGCCCCATGCCAACGCGCCCCTGCTGGGTGGAAATCCGCACGCGCGCCCTGGAAGCCAACTTCGGCTTCCTCGCCAGCCTCGCCCATCCCCACGCCGAGCTGCTTGCCATCCTCAAGGCCGACGCCTATGGCCACTCGCTTGCCCTCTGCGCCCCGTCGCTGGTTCGCGCCGGCGCGCGCTGGCTCGGCGTGACCAGCGTGGAGGAAGGCGTGGCCGCACGCGCGCTGTGCCCGGAGGCCCGCATCCTCATCCTCGCCGGCCCCTTTCCCGGCCAGGCACGCGATTGCATCCTCCACGGCCTCACCCCCGTCGTTTGGGAGACCTGGCAGCTTGACGAACTTGCCCAGGCCCACCCCGACGGCGCGCCGCAGCTCCAGGTTCATCTTGAAATTGACACCGGCATGAGCCGCCAGGGCGTCGCGCCCGATCAGCTCCAGCCGATCCTCGCCCGCTTTGCACATCCCTCGCCCTTCCGGCTTGAAGGTCTCATGACCCATCTCTACGCGGCCGACGAGGCCGGCGGTGGCGTCACACGCGACCAGCTCGCGCGCCTCGATCTCGTCCTGAACCGCCTCGCCCAGCAGGGTCTCGAGCCCGACTGGCTCAACGTGGGCAACTCCGCCGCGCTGCTCGCCGGAAACGCCGCCGACCTCCACGCTCTCGCCGCACGCCATGGCTGCCGTGCGCTTCTCCGTCCCGGCCTCGCGCTCTACGGTCTCACTCCGGAATTCAATCCGCCGTTCGATCCCAGCCAGGGCCCGTCTGAACCCCCGGCGCTGGCCGAGGCCCGGCGCACCCTCCAGCCCGTCCTCGCCTGGAAGACCCGCGTGGCCAGCGTGCGCAGCGTTCCTGAGGGCGCAGCCGTCGGCTATAACGCCAGCTTCGTCGCGCCCCAGCCCATGCGCCTTGCGCTCGTCGCGGCAGGATACGCCGATGGCCTCGTCCGCGCTCTCGGCAACCAGTTCTCCGTCCTCGTCCGCGGCCGTTTCGCGCCGCTCGTGGGCCGCATCAGCATGGATCAGTCTGTGGTTGATGTCACGGAAATTGACGGCGTCGCGCCCGGCGATGAAGTGGTGCTTCTCGGCACGCAGGGCGGCCAAACCGTCTCCGCCTTTGATCACGCGCGCGCCTCGGGGACCATCCCCTGGGAGGTCTTTACGCGCATCGGCCCGCGCGTCCCGCGCTGTGCCGCTTGAACGTTGTCTGTTTCGGATCTTTTATTCCACGCCTGGCTTCGGCCCCTTTACTCCAGACACGCCTCGCCCACCGGCCCCATCGTGCGTCCCTGCTGCGCCGCCGAGGTCTCCATCAACCCTGCCGCGCCCTGCACCGCCGACAGCATCGCGTCCATCCCCACCGCCGAGTTCAGCAGCATGTGATAAAGCCCGCGCGCGCACCAGTCCTGCTGATAGAACCGCTTGATCACCGCGGCGCGCCGCTTGTCAAAGGCCGCCAGCAACTGGTCAGCGTGCTGCGCCTGCTTGGGAAACGCGCTCTGGAACCAATCGCGCTTGGCCTTGGCCGTGGCATACACAAAGACGTGGAAGCAACCCGGATGGCAGGAGAGCGCGCACGACGCCCCCCGGCCCACAATCACGCATCCGCCCCGCTCTGCCGCGTTCACAATCTCCTTGTGAATCAACGTCAGCATTCGCTCGGAGTCAAAAACCTGATCCTCGCCAAGCCCCGTCATGGGGTAGGCCGAGTCGTGCCAGAAGGCCTTTCCGTAGCGGTAGTACCAGGGGTCCAGCCGCTCGTCAAACCTGGCCGCCAGCTCCGTTGAAACCCCGGCCATCTTCGCCGCGCCCTTCACCAGTTCGGAGTCCATCAGCTTCCATCCCAGCCGCTCCGCCAGGTCGTGCGCAAACTCTCCGCCGCGCGAGCCGTACTCCCGCTCCACTGTGATGACTCGAATCGGCGTATAGTTCATCGTCGCCATTACCCCCTCGCCTTCGCAGCATACACCCGAATGCAATCCGCTTGGTAATGATCAACCCGGCGCTGCGCCATCCGCCGCGCGCGAAAAAATACAGGTGAGCTTCCCCAAGAAGGCCCCTCGGTGTCAAGCAGGTTCGATTGTTTACTCGGTTTCTTTCCGTGCAATCACGATAGGTTGGTAGAAACCTGTCGCTTCCGGCATGAGCCATTCGATCGCGTGGAACCCGCTAGAGCTGAGATTTTCGGTCAGCTCCTTGCGTTTCAAGGCGCGGTATCGAGTTGCATAATGCTTCGTCATCCAGAATGAGTCTGAGTTCCACGTCAGGTATAGATGAACCACATATTGGTTCTCATCCCAGTCCCAAACCTGATGAACAATTCGGCGCGTTCCACCGTCCAGATAAAAAGTAGGGCCCTGAAAGGACGGACGGATGTTCAGCAGGCTGTCATAGTCGCGAATCGTAGCGAGCAGAATACCTCCGGGATTCAAGCGAATGGCAATGCTTTTTAGCGCCTGGCGGAGATCGCCATCGGACAATAGATGAGGCAGAGAATTGTCTCCAACCAGAACCGCGTCAAAAACTGACTCAGGCAGAGCGGACAGATCTCGCATGTCTGCGACATGAAACTCCATATTCAGACCGCGCTTGCGCGTTTCATCTTCGGCTCGCCGGACGGCTGCATGACTCAGATCCGTCGCAACAACTGTATGACCGCGACCGGCAATACCAATGGCCTGGGTTCCGATTCCACAGGCGCAATCGAGGATCCGAAGCGGCGCTGTCCCAATCCTTGTCTCCAGCATCGGACCAAGAACACTCGCCTGTCGTTCAATTGAACGATCCCAATTCTCGTAGATCAAATGGTAGTAGTCTGCCAAGTCGTCATAGAACGCAGCAGCATCCGTACTCATCCGATCTCCTCCACGTTGGACCCGCCACAGCCTTGAGGCTTCGCCTCGTCTGGCCCAATTTTCTCTCGCAACGCCGTCCGCTCGGGTAATGGGAACAGGCCCCGGGGCGCAAGAGCTTTTTGTCTCTCGCGCCCCGTTCCTTCGTGTCCTTCCTTCGCCGTGCCTTACTGCGTCACAGCATGCGTGGCATCGCCCGGATGCACCTTCAGGCGCGGCGCTTTGGGCGCCGTTGGTGCAGTCGGCATTGCCGGCATCTCACTCAAGCTGTCGCCCTTGTGAATGCGCAAATCTCCCACGTCCGCGCTCAGCGTAATCTTCGCCTTGCCCCCGCCAATCACGCCCGTCACGGTCTTGCTCTCGTCCCCGCTGATCTGCAGCGGATAATCGCTCACAATGTCGCCGTTCTGCGTGTGCCCGTTCACCGTGCCGGAGGCGTTCGGCGGCAAGGTGATTTCCACGTCGCCCTTTCCGTTCCGCGCGTCAATGCTGAAGGGGCCCGCGGGCGCAATCGAAATCTCGCCGCGACTGTCGTCCACATATGTGTCCCCGTAAATCTGGTTCAGGTCCACATCCTTGGCGTGCGTCACCACGCGCACCTCGCCCTTGGCCTGGGTTGCCCGCAGTTCATCGGAGTTCAGCGTCAGGTCGCCGGGCAAGCTCGCCACATCCATCTCCGTCACGGACGTGTGCATATGAATCGGACCCGTAATTGTCTCCAAATGCACGTCGCCGGAGATATCCCCGTTCATCGAAACCTTGCCCTTGATCTCAGAGAGCGTTACGTCGTTGCAGTTGCCGTCCGCGGTCACGTCGCCGTTCACCTGGTGCGCGGCAAAGTCTCCGCGTCCGCCGTCGAAGTGTACCTGCACCGGCCCATTAATCGCGCTCAGCCGCACGTCTCCGTGGCTGGTGGTAATCGTCGCGCCGCCCGTCAACCCCGCCGCCGTCACGTCGCCGCGGCCCGAGTTCACCGTCACCAGCGCAGACTTCGGCACGGTCACGGTCAGGTTCACCCGGCCGCGATCATTGCCCTCGCTCTTCACCTGAACAGAATTGCCCGTCACGGTCACATGCGCCGCAATCGCGTCGAAGACCTTCTTCGCCTTGTCGTCGGATTCCGCGTAGGCCATCTCATGCGCCTGCACCGTCAGGTTCGGCCCGTCGCCCACGGCCACGCTCACGTCTCCACGCGCGTTCTGGATCTGCACCACGGCGTTCGCCGGAACCGCCGTCTGGATGACCTGCTGGTCGAAATCGTGCTCCGGCATGCCGAAGAAGTTGAAGAACCCCTCGTTGTTGTCGCCCCAGTTGTTTTGCCACCGACCATTGAAATGGGTCCAGCCCGCCGCGGCAAAGCCCAGAATCGCCAGCAGGATTAGCGCGCCGACAAATCCCCCGCTCCGCCGCACCGGAGTTTCGCGCCGCATATCCAGCGCCCACTCGGCCAGCAGCGCAAGCCCCGCCGCAATCAACAGCAGCGGCCACCACTGCCCATACCAGGTCCAGAAATTGCCTTCGGAAATCGTCCCGCTGTACAGCAGAAGGCCCACCACGCCAATCGCGACCAGCAGAATCGGCCCCACCACCGACGGCACCCTCGGCCCGTAGGCGCCCATGTAGCCGGCCTTCCACACATGCCGCTGCGCCTTCCACGCATCGCGCTGCGCCCGCCATGCCGCCCGCTGCTGTTCGCGATAGATTCTCCACTGCGTGCGCGGGTCATAGGGCGGAACCCCGCCCGGAGGTGTGTAAGGAGGCTGGCTGCTCATGACTGTCCCCCTTGCGGCGGTTTCCATTCTCCTGAGGCGGTTCCCGTGCCCGAGCCTGAGCTGGTACCCGGCCCCGTGGCCGGACCGCTGCCGGCTCCGGCCTGCGGATTCGTTCCCGGATACGTGCCCGGCGCGCCCGGATACTGCCCGGGATACTGTCCCGGATAACCGCCATTCGCATACGGATCATCGCCCATCGACGCCAGTGTCGCCCGCTCTGCCAGCAGCAGCACGCCGAGCAGAATCAGCAGCAGCGGGACAAACAGGCCCATAAAATGCGTTGTCAGCCCCGCGTGATGCAGCAGCGCAACCACTCCCAGCAGCAGCAGAATCATCGGCCCCTTCAGCCGCCGAATCAGAAAATAACGGTTCATTGGGAACCCCCCTTCGCATCGCCCATCCGGCGCACAATCAGCCACACTCCAAATCCGATAAACACCAGCGGCCACATGTAGCCCAGCATCTCCCGCGTCACCCAGCCCATCTGGTTCATCAAAAGAATCAGCCCGAAGCCCACCAGGAAAATCGCCCCGATTGGCTCCCTCCTGCGCCAGAACAGCGGCGGCACCGGCGGAATTGGCGGAACCGGAGGCACCGGCGGCATATTGGGCGGCTGCCCCGCTGCCGGCGGATACACCCCAACGGCCGGAGGAGCCTGTCCCGCGGGCGGCATGCCCGGCGGAGCCTGATACGTTTGCCGCGGGCCAAGATTCAGCCAGCTGCCCACCTCATTCAGCCCCAGCGGATCCGGTAGCGGCTGACCATCCCGGCGCGCAACCGCCGTGTGATACGCCTCGAATGCCTGATAGAGCACCCACGCGCCGATAAAAATTCCAAAGAGTCCGTAATTCCCCGCCAGGCTCACCAGCACCGCGAAGATCACCACATGGATGAGCGCCTTGAAGAACTGCCCGTTGTACATCGCGCCCACGCCGGGAATCAGCCCCATGATCGCGGCCGCCACGGGGTTCGGCCCGCCCGACTGCGCGGCCACAAACGGCTGTTGCAGATTCTGGAACGCCAGCATGCACGGCTCGCACAGCACCTGCCCTGTGGGCGAAGTCCGCGCGCAGTTGGCGCAAAGCGCCTTGCCGCAGTTCTGGCAAAAAGCTGCTGCCTGCACTCCGGTGTGATTTACACAGTCCATACTGTGCCCCTTTCCCTCGTCCCTCTGCCGCCGCTTCCGGAGTGCGCAGGCCGATCCTCAAAAATCATTTTCGTCTCAAGGTACGAGCCCGGAACTTCAGAGACCGGGCTTCCGCTGCGCGCCGGAGGGTTTACCCGCGACCCTCCATCCTTCCGGGGCGCACTTTCCTTGGATTGCCCCGGAGCCGGCGCCGCCCTGCCCGGTTGCCCTGAACCATTTGTCTCGCCTTGCGTCGAACGCCGCAGCTCCTGCATCCGGGTTTCCACCTCATACACCAGCCGCAGATGGTCGTAGTACCGGATAATCGGCGTCGAAGCCATCGTCAGCCGCCGCTCCATGAACGAGCGGATCACCGTCGGCTTCAGATTCTCCATCTTCAGGTCCGCCAGCCGCACGCCCGTCAAGTTCAAGGTGAGCGCAATGGAGAAGAACGCCATCGCCGCCGTCATCACCAGCCGCGGCTCGGCAAACCGCCGAATCCGCGCCATCAACCCCGGCCGCTGCCACGCCGGCAAGACCGGCAGGGTGTGGCTGTCGCCCGTCACCAGCCCGTATCCGCCCACCTGTCCCGGTCCCGTGGAGGCCAGAATCTTGGTCAGCAGGCCCTCGGGCACTTCCGGCTCCGAGCTTAGAAACTCCAGCCACTCCCGCCCCCGGCGCGCCTCTTCAAACAGCGCCGCGCAGGCCGTGCACGTGGACATGTGCGTGGTGAAGGTGGCCTCGTCCTCGGCCTTCAGCAGCCCGTCCAGCGCGTCGGCCAGCAGCGTCTCCCACTGCCCGCATGCCGCCGAATTCGGAATGTTCCCTCGGTCTGCCATGGCTACATCACCTCCCGTTTATTACGCTCCAGCAGCCTGGCAAGTTCCGCGCGACCCCTGCTGATGCGGGACTTCACCGTCCCCTCGGGAATGCCCAGAACCTGGGCAATCTCCTTGTAATCCATATCCTGCAAATCCCTTAAAATCACTGCTTCGCGCAGCTCCGCGGAGACCTTCGCCAGCGCTCCCTGCACCATCCGCGCCAGCTCCTTCTGCGCCGCCGACTCGTGCTGCGTTGGTCCGGAGGCCACCAGCCGGTCCACCGGCCGCAGCTCGTCCGCCTCGTCCCAGCCCTCGTCCAGTGACCCCGTCACCCGCAGGTTCCGCGTCCGCCGGAAGTTGTCCACCAGCAGATTCCGCGTCATGGTCGTAATCCACACCTGCAGGCTGCCGCGCCCGGCGTCAAAGCTCGTCAGGTTGGAATAGATCTTCAGGAAGACATCCTGGGTCAGGTCCTCGGCGTCCGACGGGTTCCCCGTAAACCGGTAACACAGCCCGTAGACGCGCCGATGGTGCGTGCGCACCAGCTCGGCCCATGCGCCGGAATCGCCGTTCATGCAATGCTGGACGATTTGGGACCAGTCCGCTTCCAGCCCTTTACCCTCCCCGCGCATCTCGCGGATTCCCGGCCCGGCAACCGCTTTGCCGCCGCGGGATTCGCTGTCCGGCAGCCGCGTGCCTTCCCGCCTCTGCACAGGCTTCCGCGCAGGCTTAAGCGGCGTCGCCACGCCCAGCACGTTCCAGCTTAATGTACCCACGCATTGCATGACGGACTATACGCAGACTTATCCCGTTTGGTTCCCCTTGCAGGGCCTGCCTGCGGGCGGGGCTGCCCAGTCCGATTGTCGGTCCGGTTGCGGGTCCGTTTGCCGGGTGGCGCACATCTCCCGTTTTTGGAGATGTGGGAGACCGCGAACCTAAATAAGGGATGGCCTATCTGTGGCGTTCGCTTAAGCAGACCCCACTCATCGCGATACCGCCGTGATGAATGGGGCACACGGCGAATGCAGGTCCTTCGACTCCCTTCGCTTGCGCTTCGGTCGCTCAGGATGACAACGTGCGTGTGTGAAGCGCGCGCTTTCCCACTCATCGCGATACCACGGCGATGAATGGGGCACACGGCACACGGTGTTCGCTTAAGCAGACCCCACTCATCGCGATGCCACTGCGATGAATGGGGCACACGGCGATGAATGGGGCACACGGCTTAAGCGGGCGAGATGGGTGAGAAACCACGAACCCCCGTCCACCCTGCTCTCAGTACCGCTCCTCAAAGCTCGGTTCCACAGGATTCTCAAACAGCGATGCATCGCGCGTCACAATGGTGAGCCCCGAGGGCGTCACGAAGTAGCGCCGCTTGTCCTCCACCGGGTCGTAGCCAATCACCGTGCCCTCCGGAAGATGCACATGCCGGTCAATAATCGCCCGCCGGATGCGGCAATGCCGACCGATATTCACGTGCGAAAAGATGATGCTCGCGTCCACGTCCGAGTACGAGTTCACGCGCACATCCTGTGACAGCACGGAGTTTGAAACCGACGCGCCGGAGATAATGGCGCCCGCCGTGATAATCGAGTTCACCGCCATGCCCGTCCGCCCCGGCTCGCCAAAGACAAACTTCGCCGGCGGATACTGCCGCACCCGCGTCCGTATGGGCCAGCTCTTGTCATACAAATTGAACGTCGGCGACACCGAGCACAAATCCATGTTCGCTTCGTAGTAGGAGTCCAGCGTGCCCACATCGCGCCAGTAAAGCGCCTCCTGTTTGTTCTCGTCCACAAAGCTGTAGGCCGCCATCTTCTGCTTCCCCAGCAGATTGGGCAGAATGTTGTGCCCGAAATCGTGCTTCGAGTTCGGGTCCTCCGCGTCGGCAATCAGCGCCTTCAGCAGCGTCTCAGTATTGAAGATGTAAATCCCCATCGAGGCGTCCACGGTGTTCGGATTGAACGGCGACCGCAGCGCCGTCGATGCCGGCTTCTCCTCGAATCCGGTCACCTCGCCGGTCTTGCTGACCTCCACCACGCCGAACCGCGACACTTCCTCCGGCTCAATGGGCAGGGTGGCCAGCGTCACCTCCGCCCTGGTCTCCTCGTGGTGGCGCAGCATGCGGCTGTAGTTCATCTTGTAAATGTGGTCGCCCGACAGAATAATGATGTGCTTCGGCTGCTCGCTTCCAATCGAATAAATGTTCTGGTAGACCGCGTCGGCCGTGCCCATATACCAGTTCGCGCCGGTGCGCTGCATGGGCGGCAGCAGCTCAAAAAACTCGCCCAGCTCCTGCGCCACAATCCCCGTCCACCCTTCGCGGATGTGCCGGTTCAGGCTGAGCGCCTTGTACTGCGTCATCACGTAGACCTTGCGCAGTCCGGAATTGATGCAGTTGGACAGAGTGATATCGATAATCCGGTAGTGCCCGCCGAAGGGCACCGCCGGCTTGGCCCGGTCGCGGGTGAGCGGAAAGAGCCGCTCCCCGGCTCCCCCCGCCAGCAACACTCCCAACGTGTCCCTCATCACTCAAGTCCCTTCTTCGCTCGCCGCCATCGCTCGCTGCTTTCGCTCGCTGCCTGGCTCCATGGCCGGCCGCTTTGGCTGTTCCACCCCGGAAACAGATTCGGACCCGGTCTCGTTTCAGGAATGCCTTCATCCCCTTGCCGTCGAACGCGCAAGATTACCACACCTCCATCACACCCATGCACTTCCACCCGGTCCACCTCATCCCATTCTGCGGCGGATTTGTCATCCTGAGCGACCGGAGCGTAAGCGAAGGGAGCCGAAGGACCTGCATCTGCCTCTCCGCTGACTTGCTAACTCGCTGACTTGCTGACTTGGTCACTCGCCGCCCTGTTTCCGCTGTAAACTCGTCATTCGCCCGTGATAACCTTGCGTCTTCCGAGGGGTGTCTTCCGAGAGGGCCGTGGAGATGAATCGCTTTATTCCTGCTATCGTGCTGAGTCTTGCCGCAACCTCCGGCTCCCTGCTGGCCCAAACCGCGCCACCCGCAACTCCGCCCGACGCATCCGCGACTCCCCAGACCACGATCACGGTCACCAGCCGGGCTGTGCTGGTGGATGTCATCGTCACGGACCGCCACGGCGACCCGGTCACCGGCCTGAAGCAGAGCGATTTCTCCATCACCGAGCAGGGCAAGGCGCAAACCATCAACTACTTTCAGGAGCACATAGCCACACCCGCCGCCACGCCCATTGCAATCCCCAAGCTCCCGCCTGACTTCTTCACCAACGTCTCGCCCTTTCCCACGCCGCCCGCGGTGAACGTCCTGCTTCTCGATTCCCTGAACACCACCATGGACAACCAGAGCTACGTCCACGCCCAGGCCCTCCGGTTTCTCAAGACCGCCAAGCCCGGCTCCCGCATGGCCATCTTCACCATGGGCCTCGGCCTCCACTTCATCCAGGGATTCACGGACGACCCCGCGGTGCTGGTGGCGGCTCTCAAGAATCCAAAGAACAACGAAGTTCAGACCGCCGAAATGCTGAAAAGCCAGGAGGAAACCAACTCCCAGCAAAACCTGATCGGCGCGATGAGTGAACAGGTCGGAGCCGGCGGCGGCGCCACCGCCACCGCAGCTTCCGCAGATATGATTGCCGCTCTCGAGAACTTCATCCAGGAAAATGACACCTCACAGGGCACAGACCGCGTCTTACTCACGCTCAACAATCTGCAGCGGCTCGCCACCTTCCTTAATGGCTTCCCCGGACGCAAAAACGTCATCTGGTTCTCGCAGGAGGTTCCCAGCATCTTCACCTCCGGCGGTTTGACTGACATTAACGCCGACCCCCGCATGGGCCAGGGAATCAAAAAGACTCTGGCCATGCTAGCCTCCGCCCGCGTGGCCCTTTATCCGGTGGATGCCGGCGGCCTGGAAGGCAACTCGCTTTATCAGGCAGGCACCAAGCTCCCAAATGTCACCCAGGCCTCCCAGATGATCGGCCCCCCGGCCCCAGCGGACCCCGGCGCGCCCAGCACCGGCGGCATCCTCTCCCAAAACCTGTCCAACGAGGACCAGCAGCGCAACGCTAACCAGGAAAACATGAAAACGCTTGCCAAGGACTCCGGCGGCCGGGCCTTCATCAACACCAATGGCCTGGCCGAAGTCATCGGGAAAATCACCTCCACCAGCAGCGACTTCTACACCCTGTCCTACACGCCCACCGACACAAAGATGGACGGCACCTACCGCCAGATTCGCGTCAATCTCTCCGCCGACGACTCCAGCGGCCACACCCTCTCCTATCGCCGCGGCTACTATGCCATCGACACCGGCCTGCCCGGCGAAGCCATGGAGGTCCGCAATCAGGCCCTCCAGAGGTTTGCCGCAGAGCATCCCGGCGCAATGGACCCCCTGATGCCCTTCATGGACCTCGGCATGCCCATGAGCGAGCAGATTCCCTTCGATGTGCGCATCCTGCCTCTGCCCGCCACTTTCCAGCCGCCGGCCGGGGCTAAAAACATCCCCGAAAAGCCGCATACCTGGTACGGCGTGGACATCGCCATCGACGTATCCAAACTGGAGCTCCAGCTCAACCAGGACGAAACGCGCAAAGGCCTCATCGACCTCTCTCTGGTCGTCTATGACCGCTACGGCAATATCATCAGCCGCGAGGAGCATCGCGTCGGCCTCGACATCAAGCCCAATCTCTGGCGTGAAATCCTGGTGCGCGGACTCCACCTGAAGGCCGCGCTCGCCGTTCCCCACGGCAATTACTGGCTGCGCATCGGCGTCTTCGACGAGGCCTCGCACCTGGTCGGCACGCTGGAAGTTCCCTTCAGCGCCATCAAACCCGAGGAAGCGGCAAAGCAATAGCGCCCCAGCCGGTGCTACCCGCCAATTGCCTCACCTTTTCCACGCGCCGGGGTTCCTGGCGATGGGTGGTTGTCGCCGGGGCGCCTGGGAGGTCAGGGTGGGAAAGCGGAGAACGTTGGCCTCGTCTTCGCCTTCAGTTGCCAGGCAGCAGACGCAGATAGAACGCATTGTTTCCCGTGCGCAAATCCTTGCCATAGCTGAAGGCAAGCGTCGTGCCAAAGACGCGCAGCCTGGCCTCCGCGCCCGCGTCCACCAGAGCCTTCTGCCAGCCCTGGACCGAAAGCGCGCCGCCCATCCTGCCCGCGTCCACAAACGGCCCCAGCGTCGCCGTCATCAGCCCATTTGAGTAAAGGATCTTGTCTGTCTCCCACGAGGCCAGAAGATACCTGCGCCCCAGCGGCGCGCTGCCCTTGATGCCGTCGCGGGTGCCGATGTGCCCGCGCAGGGGCAGATCGTTGTCGCGCTCCAGACCGAGCTCGAAAAGTTCGTCAAACGGCGGCTGTCCAAAAATTTCGCCGGCGCGAGCCGTCAGTTGCGTCTCGTAGTCGCTGCCCATCGCGCGCGGCAGCCAGTGCCAGCCAATCCGGCCTTCTAGCTTCTCAAATACCTGGGCTTGGCCCTGCGCCGAGTCCGGTGTTTGCCTGGACCACAGCCGCGCCGCCTGCGAGCGGGCCCCGGCGGTCAGCGTGACGCGCCGCTCCGGCATGCGCACGAGCGTGCTGCGCACTGAGGCTGTCTGCTTCAGCTCCCAGCCCGTTGCCAGAAGCGACGGCGACAAGACTTCGCCCGCGTCCGCAACGCTGCGCAGTTCTCGATCGGAAATCTCCGCGCCGGTCTGCCACCGGAAACGGTCGCGCGCGTCAGAGCCGACGGTCGCCGCGCCCACCGCACGCCGCAGATTCAGGCTCGCCTGGACCGGCGCCGGCCCCGCAAACGACTGCCGCAGCGCCCAGTTCTCATTGCGCAGATCGATGCGAAAGTTGTAACGCCGCACCGCGCTATCCATCAGCGGCCCGGAAACCTCAGCGAACACTCTCCGCTTCTGCGCATCCCAGCGAAGCATGCCGCGGAAATTGATGGCTTCGCCGCGCAGATTGTCATACTCCGGATCGACCTGCTGAAACGGCAGTCCGCGCAGCAGTAGAAACGCGCGCTCCAGCCATCCCGCGCCAAAGCCGTTGCGCTCCCCGGCGCGAAAGACCATCTCGAATTGCCCATCCTCCCGCCTGCGCAAATCAAAATGGTGCTGCTGAAAAATTCCCAGCCCGCGCACCCGCGCCTCGCTGTCCGCCAGTTGCTTCGGCGTCAGCTTGGTCATGGGCGCAAAGGCAAAGGCCCCATCCAGCAGCGCCGGCGAAACCCTGAGCGGCGGATCCACGCGCACCGCCGCCAGCTCCGGCTCGCCCACGCGATTCCACTCCTTGACCGCCGCTGGCAGATTGTCTTCGAGGTAGTACACCGAGGCCAGAAAGTTCGCTGCATACGCGTCGTCCGGCTTCAGCCTGAGCGCGCGCCGCAACTCCCGCGCCGCTCGCGCATAGTTTTTCTGCTCGAAGGCCACTCCGGCGCGCTCCAGCGGAAATCGCTCCTCGCGCCGAGCCTGCCGCTCGCCGATGGCCAGCGCCGCATCCGCCAGCCGCCAGCGCTCCAGGTGCGCCAGCGCCGTGCCATAGTCGAAATTCTCCTCCGCAGTCCGCACGCGCAGCGGCCCCAGTGCATCCGCCACGCGTTGCCATTGTCCGGCAGTGAGCCAGGCTTGAATCTGGCGCGGAGAACCTTGCAGCGAAGAAGCCTGCGTTCCTTGCGTGGATTGCCCCGCAACCGTCAGCCCCGAGGCCAGCATCAGCGCGGCGCAAACTGCGCGGAGGGTGGTGCGAAACCATCGCGCGGCCAGAGATCGCCGATTCACCTTCAGCGCGCGCCGCCTGCCGGCACCGCAAGCAATGTCCAGTCGCCGGTCGCCTTCCATTCGCGCTCGAACTCCGTTTCGTCCACCTTCATCAGCTTGCGCTGCTCTGGATCGTTCACCAGCACCACGTGCTGCTTTGGCTCCAGGCCCGCCAGCACCACGTAATGCAGCGCGCGGCTGCCCTGCGGGCGCAGGGCGGCAATCAGCGGCCGCCCATGCTTAAGATGATCTTCCACCATCGCCCAGTCGCCCGTGAACGCAAACGCCCGATAGCCGTGCGCCTTCAGATAATCCACCATCGCCGAAGCGTAAATGCCTTGCGCCTGCTTGGCATACAGAGCCTGTAGAATCTGCTGCGCATTGGCGGCGGGCTGCATACCCTGCCCCTGGTGATGCTCCCAGTACTGCATCACCATGGAGAGCGTGGCCGCGCCGCATCCGTCACGGGTCTGCGCCACAAAGGGCACGTCCAGCCACACGCCGGCCGCGCCGCCTGTTTGCGCCGCGCCGCATGCGGACATCAGCAGCACCACAACGCATGCAACCTTCTTCAGCATCCGCCGAGCCTTTGGTATCGCGACAGTGAGGACTCGTGGTTTCCCAGGTCTCAAAATCGAGACCTGGGGCACCCAATTTCATGGGCTAGATTACAAAATCATCGGGTCGCGGTACTAGCGCACGGCTATGATAATCAGGATCAGCGCCGCAATCGCAACAATGATGATGAGCAGGTCGCGATTGTCTATGTTGCCGGCGGCAAAGTCCTTCTGTGCACGGGTGGCGCGCTGTGCCAGCTGCGCCAGTTCGGCGTCGCTGAGCCCGGACACTGCTTTCTTCACCTGTTCGGGGCTCATGTGGCTCGTCTCCAGCGCTTTCTTGGCCTCGGGCGAGCTGAAGAATCGATCCAGCGACTGCTGGTTCTGCACGCGCTGGCGGCTGGCGTCCACCGTTGCTTTTTGCAGCTCTTGCGGGCTCACCAGTTGGCCGGCTGCTTCGGCCATCAGGCTTTGGGGCGCGGCGCAAACGGCCACCAGGGCCGCCGCCGTGCAGGCTTTCACAAAAGGATTTACGTGCTTCATCATTTGTCGCTACCTCCGGGGGGATTCAGGTGCGGTTTTTGTGGCGCTGCTTCCCGCGCCTTGTTGTCCCTGGTCTGGTGCAAGAATCACCGGCCTTCAACAGCAGCCGGAAAGGTGTGCACAATCATGAACCTGGGGAATCATCGGTTCTCTGTTTGGTTAGGATGAACGTCCTACGGCCTCAAGTTGCCTCGGAATCCACCGCTTCCACACCCTTGCGCGCAACCCACTCGCGCTGCCGGGCTTATCCTCAAGAGACAGACTCCACAGACCCTCCGTGTCCGACTTCGCCCAGTCCGTCAAGCAGCAGGCCGACATCGTCAAGATTGTCGAGGGCTATATCCGCCTGCGCAAATCCGGGGCCACCAACTACGCCGGCCTCTGCCCCTTCCACAAGGAAAAATCGCCATCTTTCAACGTCCACGCGGCCAAGCAGTTCTATCACTGCTTCGGCTGCGGAGTCTCCGGTGACGTTTTCAGCTTCGTGGGCAAAATTGAGAACGTGGGCTTTCCTGAGGCCGTGCGCACCGTGGCGGAAAAGTGCGGCATTCCCCTGCCCAAGCGGGAGTTCTCCAGTCCGGAGGAGGCGGCTGGAGCGCGGCTACGGGCTCGGTTGCTCGACTTGCACGAGGCGGCGACCGCGTGGTTTGAAGAGCAGTTGCGCGGCCCCGAGGGCGCAGTCGCCCGCGAATACCTCGCCGGTCGAGGCCTCCCGCCGGAAGGCATCCAGACCTTCCGCATCGGCTACGCGCCGGACAACTTCAAGGCCCTGCGCGACCGGCTCAGCCCCCTGGCCGACGAGGCCACGCTGCGCTCGAGCGGCCTGTTCAGCGCCAAGGAGCAGGGCGACGGGACACTGGGACCGATGTATGACCGCTTCCGCAAACGGGTGATGTTTCCCATCTCGAATGAGGGCGGCCGCGTCATCGCCTTCACCGCGCGCGCGCTCGACACCGGCGACAAGGCCGGCCCCAAGTACATCAACTCGCCGGAGACGCCGCTCTATCAAAAGGGCCAGGTGCTTTTCAATCTCGACAAGGCCAAGACTGCCATCCGCCAGGCCGAATTTGCCCTGCTCGTGGAAGGCCAGATGGACTGCATTAGCGTTTACCTGCGCGGCATTCGCAACGTGATCGCCACCAGCGGGACAGCATTCACTGAGCAGCAGGTGAATGTTCTTCGCCGCCACACCGCGAATGTCGTGGTCAACTTCGACCCCGACGCCGCCGGCGCCAACGCCGCAGAAAAATCCATTGCACTGCTCACGCAGGAGGGCTTCTCCATCCGTCTGGTCACGCTGGAGGGCGGCCTCGACCCTGATCGCTTTATCCGCGAGCGCGGCGTGGAGGCCTATACCGCGGCCGTGCGCGGGGCGCGCCGCCAGGCCGACTACCTGATCGAGCGGGCCCGCAGCCAGTTTCCCGGCGCAACCGCGGAGCAGAAGGTGAAGGCCATGAACTTCCTGCTGCCCCACATTCGCCGCATGCCGGAAAAGCTGGCCCGCGAGCAGTTCGCCGCCGACGCCGCGCAAAAGCTCGGCATTGATTCAGCCGTTTTGCGCGAGGAGCTGCGCCAGGCCGCCCTGAAGCGCCGCGACCGAGTCGAAGCCCGTCCTGCCGCGCTCACTGAGGTGGAGCGGGTGCTGCTGCGCGCCCTCGCGGTCACGGATCCCGAGTTTGCCGCCGCCCGCCACATTGCCGCCGAGGCTCTCCAAAACCAACCGCAATGGTTTGAGGGGCTTGGCTGCTTCCCAGCGCTCCTGGCGCTGGCCACCCGGGGAGCCGCGGACCCCATGGAAACGGTCGAAGACCCGGCCCAGCGCGCCCTGCTGGCCGAGGCCCTGCTGGGCGAAACCGACCCGACCACCGAACCCACCGTCCGCAGCGCCGTCGGGAGCCTGCAAAGCCGCGCCCTCGAGCGCAGCCTGCGCGAAGCCCGCGCCTGTATTGCCGAGGCCGAGCGTCGCGGAGACTTTGCCGAGCTGGCCCTCCTTACCCAGCAAAAGCTGGACCTGGACCGCGCCCTCCGCAAGCTCCACGCCGGCCCTCCGGGGCCCGTGCCCAACGCCTGAGGGGGCCCATCGCCCCGCGCAAACTCCCCGTCAAACCTGCGTCCAATTTGGCCCAAATGCGTCTAAAAGAAGGAGGAACAGAGCGGACGGGATGGAGTCGCTGCCCGCCCGGTTCAGCCCGAAGATAAGGCGCGGATAACTCCCTTGGGGCGTTGGCACGATTTCTTTTGGGACTGATCGGCGGCATATGGTAATCTATTGATCTCTGTGAGGATGCGCGCCACCTTTGCCCCACAAATGAGCTTCGGCTCGCGGGCGACCCAGGCGAAACCTGACGCGCTGTCATCCTGTTCCGAGCCATTACGAAAGGCCGCCGTGTTTTTTTGCGGCGAACCGCGGGATTGTGTCCGCGCGTGCCAGGGTCTGCCGCGGGCAGACCTCAGGTTCAGCGTTCGGACGTGCACTGGCGCGCGAAACAGTGCCTAAACTCATTCGCGACGGAGAGCAGGAGTAACTTGGCAACCGACGAAAAATTCGAACACGACATTGACACCCTGATCGAAGTGGGCAAAGAGAAGGGCTATCTGACTTACGGCGACGTGAATGAGATGCTGCCGGAGGAGATGGGCTCTTCGGCCGACGACCTGGACGACCTGATGACCACCATCAGCGGCCAGGGCATTGATCTTCTCGACGGACCCAAATTCGGCGCCGAGAAGGAATTTGAACAGGAAGAGGGCGAGGACGTTGAGCTGGACCTGACGCCCGGCACCCTGGAAAAGACCAACGACCCGGTCCGCATGTACCTGCGCGAGATGGGCACCGTGCCGCTGCTGACGCGCGAGGGCGAAGTGGAAATCGCCAAGCGCATTGAGCGCGGCCAGATGCGCGTGCTCAAGGCCATTTCGCGCTCGCCCATCGTCATTCGCGAGATTGTGGCCCTGGGCGAAGACCTGAAGCGCGGCGTGCGCAACGTGAAGGAAGTGGTCGTCTTCGACGAGGAGGAACTCACGGAAGAGGTGGTGCAGGCGCGCGTGCGCTCCACCGTGACGCGCGTTGACGCGCTGGTGAAGCACCAGAAGAAGATTCAGCAGCTTGAAGAAAAGCAGGCCGCGGTCACCAGCAAGACCAGCCAGCGCGAACAGCGCCGCACCCGCTGGGCCATTGCGCGCGAAAAGGTTCTTGTTTCGCGGATCGTGCGCGAGCTCAAGTACACGCCGGTTGAGCGCAAGCGGCTGCTGGACAAGGTCAACAAGACGGTCGACACCATGCGCACGCTCGAGCGCCAGATTCGCTCGCTCGAGCAGAAGCACGAGGCCAGCAAGAGCGACGAGCTGAAGAAGGAGTACCGCCGCCAGCAGAAGAACTGCAAGGCCGACCTTGAAAAAATTGAGGGCGACGCGGGCGTCTCCATCCTCGAGCTGAAGCGCACCCAGCGCGAGATGATCCAAGGCGACATGGACGCCGAGCAGGCCAAGCGCGAGCTGATTGAGGCCAACCTGCGCCTTGTCGTCTCCATCGCCAAGAAGTACACCAACCGCGGATTGCAGTTCCTTGACCTGATTCAGGAGGGCAACATCGGCCTGATGAAGGCCGTGGACAAGTTCGAATACCGGCGCGGCTACAAGTTTTCAACCTATGCCACGTGGTGGATTCGGCAGGCGATTACGCGCGCCATTGCCGACCAGGCGCGCACCATCCGCATTCCTGTGCACATGATTGAGACCATCAACAAGCTCATCCGCACCAGCCG
>JBAUEO010000051.1:0-58795 GCA_049678625.1 Occallatibacter sp.
CGGCTGGGGCGGCGGGCCGGGCGGCTGGTTGTCCGGTGGAGGGCCATTGGGCGCGGAGCCGGCGGGCGGGCGGTTGCGTGGCGTGCGCGCCTCCGGTTGCGAGCCGACGTCATTGACGGCGGTGGCGAGGAAGACGCCGTCTTTGAGACCGCCCTCGACGCGGATGAGATCGCCTACATGGATGTCGGCGAGAGTGATGGGATCGCGGCGGTGGCGGAAGGTGGTGTTCTCGTCGGCGGCGAAGTTGTAAGCGGTCTTGTCGCGAATGCCCTCGAGGGTGACCTTGACGCCGTCAACGGCGGTGACGCGGCCCATGAGCCAGGTTTTGCCGTAGCTGGCTTCCATCTGCTGCATCTGGCGCGCGCGCTCGGGGTCGAGTTGAAGGACGAAGACCGCGCCGAGGGTTTTGGCAGAGGCGTCGAGCTGGCCGCCGGCGGCGATGACATCGCCGACTTTGATGTCGCTGGCTTTGAGGAACTGGGGTCCGCCGGATTCGGGATCGCCGGGCCCGGGCGCAGAGTTGGAGTCGCGCCGGCTGCCTGCCTGGCGGCGGCGGACGCGCTGCTTCAGGATGCGAGTGTTAGCGCTGAAGTATACGGTGTAGACTTCGCCGGTCTCCGTACGGACGGTGTAGTGGTCCGGGGCCACGGTGGTAACGGTGCCCATCAGAGCCTGGCCACCGCCCATCATTCCGCCCATCATGCCGCCGCCCCGGCCGCCGCGATGGCCCTGCTGCCAGCCGCCATTTTCAGAGCCGGAGCCGGGCGCTTGCGGGGAGGGAGATGCGTCCTGCGCGAAGGCTGCGACGGTGAAGGCCGCGGCGAGGGCGAGGCCAAGAAGAACGGGTGTGAGGCGGCGAGCTTTCATGGGAACTCCATGGGGTGCGAAAGAGGGACGCGAAGGCCCTCCATGGCTAATAGACGGCGGGAGGAGTCGCGGAGACGACGACAAAGTTGCAGGTGGATGGATTTTTGCCGGGAGCGGCGGGGCAGGCGCGGGTTATAGCGGTTCTCCAATGGGTGCAGAGGGAAACCGCGACCCTCCAAGTGGCTCTTTCATCAAGAAAAAGCCAGCTGGCACAATTGCAATCCCTCCACGTGAATTGGAGAACCGCTCTAGTGTGCTTTCTTCTGCTCGGCGAGAAGATTTTTGAAGGCGGGAAAGTCGCGGAGGGAGGCGAAATTGCCATCTTTGGCGACCTTGCCGGGCGAGATGAAGCCTTCGTCGATGGCGCGGCGGAGGTATTCGACGGCCTGCTGGGGCATGTGGGCCTGGACGCAGCCTCTGGCCATGTAATAGTTCATGGCTCCGCGCTGGGCGAGCGAGGCGGGATTCTCGACGTGGGGCCGTGTGTCCCGGGCGAAGATTTGAGGATCGATGGCGAGGGCGGCCTGGTAAGCCTTCCAGCCCTGCTTGTAGTGGTGAACGGCGAGGAGGTTGGTGCCGAGGTTTTTGTAATAGAGCGCGGAGCGGGGGTTGAACTTGATGGCCTTTTTGTACATGCTGCGCGCGCCGCGGAAGTCCTTCTGGGCATCGTAGACGGTGCCGAGGTTGTTGAGCACGTCGGCATTGTGGGGCCGCAGGTGGAGAGACTTAAGGTAGCAATCGGTGGCCTGGTCGAGCGAGAACATCATCTGGTAGGCGATGCCGAGCTTGTTCCAGAGGACGGCGAGCTTGTCGTGGTCGCGGGTGGAGGCGATGGCTTTCCGGTAGGAGGTGATGGCTTCCTGATAGCGCTTGTGAGCCATGAGGGAGTCGGCGAGTTCCTCGGGCGTGGGCGGAGCGGGATTGATGTAAGTGGGCTGGTCGGATTGAGACGGGGCCGGCGCGGTCTGGGCCGGGCTGCCTTGAGCCGGCGCGGAAAGGACGCCAGCGGCGAAAGCGGCGATGAGAGCCAGGTTCCCGCCGAAGCGGAGAAGTTTTGGGCCGGTCATATTTCCTCTTGATGAAGGAAATGGGGCGGTGAAGCGAATTGCACGTGCGAAGAAATCAGACCACCAGAAATTAGACCACCAATGTGGTGCGGAAGCCAAGGGGTTTGGGGACTGAGAGGCGAATTCGCGGCGATGGATGGGGAACGGAGACGCGTGGCGTGGGGCCCACGGGAGCAGTTGCCGTAGACTTGGGGGAGAAAAGAGGAGCTCGAGGATGACAACGGCGACGGCGACGGAGAGGCAGAGAGAGGTGGCGGAGCGGTTCAGCGCGGTGCGGCGGAGGACGCTGGAGCTGACGAAGCCTTTGACGCCGGAGGACATGATGGTGCAGTCCTCGGCGGAAGCCTCGCCGGCGAAGTGGCACATGGCGCATACGGCGTGGTTCTTTGAGTCGTTTGTGCTGAAGGAGTTTCTGCCAGGGTACCGGGTGTTCAACGAGGACTTTGCGTGGCTGTTCAACAGCTATTACGTGAGTTACGCGAATTTTCCTGAGAAGCGACTGCGGGCGTCGTTTTCAAGGCCGGGGCTGGACGAGGTGTTGCGCTACCGGGCGCATGTGGATACAGCGATGGAACGGCTGCTGGAGGGCGAGGCGCACGAGGAAGCGGTGCGGCGGACGGAGCTGGGCGCAAACCACGAGGAGCAGCACCAGGAACTGCTGCTGACCGACATTTTGCATGCGTTTTTTACGAATCCACTGAAGCCCGGATATGCGGCGGGGGCGATGGAAGCGACGGAGGGCGCGGCGCGGTCGATGGGGTTTGAGGAATTTTCAGGCGGGATGCGCGAGGCGGGGCATGCGGGCGAGGGATTCTGCTATGACAATGAGCTGCCGCGGCACAAGGTGTGGCTGGAGCCGTTTGCGGTGGCGGACCGGCTGGTGACCAACGGCGAGTATGCGGAGTTTGTGGCCGACGGCGGGTATGAGCGGCCGGAGCTTTGGTTGTCGGCCGGTTGGGATGCGGCACAGCGGGAGGGATGGCGTGCGCCGCTCTACTGGACGGAGCGGGACGGCGAGACGAGAGTCTTTACGCTTCGGGGCGAACAGGCGCTGAACCGAATGCGCGCGGCGGCGGTGAGCCAGGTGAGCTTTTTCGAGGCGGATGCCTATGCGCGGTGGGCTGGGAAGCGGCTGGCGACGGAGTTCGAGTGGGAGGCGGCGGCGGAAGGCCGGGTAGTGGAGGGAAATCTGCTGAATGCGGGACGGCTGATGCCGGGCAAGGCGGACGGTGCAGAGGAGGGGCAGTGGTTCGGCGATTGCTGGGAGTGGACGGCGAGCGCGTATCTGGGGTATCCGGGATTCAGGCCGCTCAAAGGCGCGCTGGGCGAATATAACGGAAAATTCATGAGCGGGCAGATGGTGCTGCGGGGCGGCTCGTGCGTGACGCCGCGCGGGCATGTGCGGACGAGCTACAGGAATTTTTTCGGGCCGGAGACGCGGTGGCAGTTTTCCGGGATTCGGCTGGCGAATTGAGCGGAAGGATGTAACCGACGCGGAAGGCGGCGCATCGAAGAGAACATGGCCCTCTTTTCTTCTTACACTTTTCAGGAATTGGAAACTGCAGAGCAACTGGCTGCGGCGGTGCGCGCCGGACTGACGGCGCAGCCGAAGCGTCTTCCCGCGTGGCTGTTTTATGACGAAGCGGGATCGCGTCTGTTTGAGCAGATTACAGAACTCGAGGAGTACTACCTGACGCGGACCGAGCGCGGGATCTTTTTAGACTTTTCGGACGAGATTCTGGGCAGTGCGAGCGAGGGCGCGCGGGTGCGGATTGCAGAGCTGGGCGCGGGCAGCGCGGAGAAGACGCGGCTGCTGCTGGCGGCGGCGCTGGAGCGGCAGGATGAGGTGGTGTACGAGCCGGTGGATGTGTCGGCGACGGCGCTGGCGGCGGCGCGCAAGAGGATTGCGCAGGAGCTGCCGGGCGTGAAGGTGCAAGCGCGCGTGGCGGACTATACCCGTGGGCTGGAGTTGGGCGAGCGAGGCGAGAACGAGCGGCGGCTGGTGCTCTATATCGGATCGAGCATCGGAAACTTTGAGCCGGAAGAGGCGGCGGCGCTGCTGCGCGGTGTGCGCGCGGGATTGCGCGAGGGTGATGGGCTGCTGCTGGGCGTGGACCTGGTGAAGGAGGAGTCCATTCTTCTTGCGGCTTACGATGATGCGGCCGGGGTGACGGCGGCGTTCAACCGGAATGTGCTGGAGCGGCTGAATCGCGAATTGGGCGCGGATTTTGAGCCAGAGGCGTTTGCCCACCGGGCGACGTGGAACGCGAAGTTGCGGCGGATGGAGATGCACCTGGAAAGCGGTCGGCAGCAGACGGTGACGGTGGAGGCGCTGGGGTTCGAGGTGGAGTTTGGCGCGGGCGAACGGATGCACACGGAGAACAGCTACAAGTATTTGCCGGGCGAGGCGGAGGCGATGCTGCGGGCGGCGGGGTTTGCGGCAGCGGGGCGCTGGACGGACGAGCGCGGGTGGTTCGCGGTGAATCTGGGGCGGGTGAAGTGAGCCGAATTGTTGCGCGTTCCCGCGTTTGAAAATCCAGACCTAAAATCCAGACCCTTTGATGAGCTCAGGGCGGATTTGGGAGCACCCATCTTCTTTCGGTCAGCCGTGCTCCGCGGGGACGTGAACGACACGCCGAGGTGCGGCACCGAATCGAGCGTGAAATCTCCATCTGTGCGGAGTTATAATTCAGCGTCCCCTTTGCGCTGGGTTGCGCGCCTCTCCTCTATCCGCTCAGGAGGTTCTCGGCATGGCCCGGAAAACACTCGTCAGGCTGCTCCTCGCGGTCTGCATCGTCTTCGTGAACTTTTTCCCTTGTGCCTGCCGCGGAGCATCAGGCGTAAAAACAGGCGCCGCCGCCAAGGCTGCGCAGGGCGAAATCCACTGGGTCCGCTACAACGACTCGGCGGAAGGCGCCTTCACCATGGACGTGCCGCTGGGCTGGCAGGTTCAGGGTGGAATGTACCGCATGGGCTACTTTGACGCGCGGTGGATGATGGGCGTGCGCTCGCTCGACGGCAAGGTCATAATCCGCATCGACGACGTGAATGTCCCGCCCTACGCGCTGCCCGGCCCATCCACGGGTCGCGAAGGCCAGCCTTACGAGAAGCCGCAGCAGTTTCAAATGGTCGTCGAGCGCTTTCAGGAGCCGCAGGCTTACGCCGAGGTCTACGCGAAGCACCGCTTCGGGGACATCTGCAAGACCATGAATGCCTCAGGCGCAGGCTGGTCGCCCACTCTTCCGGCCGACTGGAGCGACGCGAAGGCCCGCTCCTCCGACGGGAGTGTGACGTACACGTGCGACACCTCCGACGGACCGCGCATTGCGACGGTCTTCACACGCAACGCGCTCTACCAGGGCCAGAACTACGGCTTCTGGACTGCCACACCGGTCAGCATTCTGTGCGCGCCTGACCGCTGCGCCCAGGCCCAGGCAATGACCCAGCACATGATCGACTCCTGGCAGAAAAATCCGCAATGGGTGACCTATCAGAATCAGCTCACGCAGATCGGTTTGCAGCATATTCGCGAGGGCTTCCGGCAGTTCATGCAGCAGATGCAGCAGTTCCACGAGCGGTTCACGCAGTCAATGAACCAGCAGGTGGCCGGCTACTACGCGCACCAGAACGCGCAGGCCAAACAGGTGTCGGGCTGGTGCGACACCATCAACGGCGAAACCAACGTGGTCGATCCCGCTACGGGCACCCAATTTAAGGTATTCAGCGGCCCCAAGCACAACTACTACGAGAACGGGCTCGGCGTGAAAGTCAACTCCGACATTTCGCCCGGCTCCGATTTTCACCAAACCCCCGAAGTTCAAAACCCGGATTGATCGCTGATGATCGGTAACAGCGCCGGAGTCCCTTGGTTGGTCGCCCCTCGGACCTGAGCCACCTGCAGGTGTGCCTGGGCACCGTGTGAGGGGTGCGCGAAGTCGCAGCTCTAATGCACTCCACCATTGCCGGCCGGGGCGCGATAAGAGGAGACAAAGCTTTTGGCGTGGGCCAGTTCAGGCCGGGCGGAGTGCGCGCCGTCGCCGGTCGATTTGAGCAGCGCGGCAAAGTAGCCTTCGGCCGCGATTTTGTCACCGGACTCATCGGCGGCAACCCCGGCGTTGTAAAGCTCGTTGAAGCGGTTGGGGCTGAGTTTGAGCGCAACCCGGTATTCCACCAGAGCCTCTTGCGGCTGATGAAGTTCGAGCAGCATGTCGGCCAGCATTTCGCGGGCGGGAATGTCGACTTCGCTCTGGCCCACTTTGTCCTGCAGGTCGGCTGCGGCTCGCATATACTTCAGCGCGTCGTCCCGCCGGCCGTCGGCAAAGCTGGCCCATGCGGCAACTTCATTGCGCCGCACCCGGGCTCCTGTCGAGTCAGCATCGTAGGCCTGCCGGCCCTTTCTGGCGGCAGCCATCGCGGCGTCGTACTGCGCCAAATCAGCCTGAGCCTGCTGAGCGTGGCGCAGATGCCCGTCAGCGATCGCGCGCGCCCACCAGGTTATGGACGCGTCCATGGGCAACGCGCCGGGGACCTGCCGGAGCGCCGCCGCGGCTTTCCAGTTGCGCATCTCCAGCGCGTAAAACACGGGGAATTTCGTCCGATAATATCCCATCCTTCCCGCCATTCCCCCCTTGTGGTCGCCCATCCCGGCAGTCATCTTCGCAATGCGTTCGACCGCGGCAGCGCTCTTCTTGAGCACCTGCTTTGCGTTCGCATCCTGGCCGCTCTGCAGGTAGGCATACATGAGGAAATCGTAGGAGTGAGGCTCGTCAAAGAGACCGTTTTCATGGTGCGCGTCGGCAATCTCAGAAGCTCGAATGGATGCCAGCTGTGCGTCAATGTCCGGCTGCCACATGCCAAGGCGTGCAAAGATGTGCCCCGGCATGTGGGCTGCGTGCGGTCCTGACGGCGCAATGGCGCCATAATGCTCGGCTGCCGCAAGCCCCTCCCGGGCCATTGTCGGGTTGTCACAGGAGTGAATGATGTAATGCACCACGCCTGGATTGTCAGGATATTTGGCGAAGAGCGGCGTGAGCACTGCCATCGCCTCCTGCGCGTGCGAGAGGCTGGTGTCGTTGGGAGCTTCGGATGCGAGCAGGGAGAGTGCGTAAAATGCACCGGCATCCACATCGCCGGGATATTTCCGGTAAAGTGCGCCCATCGCCGCCGAGTAAGCGGTCACGCGGTCCATGAAGCCGGAGTCGCCCGGCTTGTAAAGGATTGCCAACGCCGCGATGTAATCCCGTTCGCGTTCGGTGGGCGCGCCAATGGATTGCGCCTTCTGAATCTCCTCCCAGCCGAGCTTCATCGATTGGTCGCCGGGCCGTTCCCATATCTGCTGGAAGACGCTCATCGCGATTCCCCAGTGGGCCATGGCGCAGCGGGGATCGTCCTTGGCGATGCGCTCAAATTGAGGTTTTGCCTCGGCGTACCAGAAATCGTGGAGCAGAGCGATGCCGCGGTTGAAGGGAGCCTGCACCTGCGACGAGCAGGACTGAGCAAAGGAGACAGTGCCGAGGCGCTCCCCTGGCACGGCGCCCGCGTTCATGGGCATTGAAGCGGAAGACTGGGCCAATGCGGCTGCGGCTGAAGCAACGAACAGGAAAAGGGCAGTGGCTTTCACGGCTGGGAATCTCCTTCTTGTACTGTGGGCCTGCCCATTCTACGCCTCTTTCGCCAGCGCTTGAAACGCCCGTACCCAGAAAGCGCAGGCCAAGCAGGTCTCGAGCTGGTGCGACAACATCAACGGCGAAACCAACGTGGTCGACCCCGCCACGGGCACTCAATTCAAGGTATTCAGCGGCCCCAAGCACAACTACTACGAGAACGGGCTCGGCGTGAAAGTCAACTCCGACATTTCGCCCGGCTCCGATTTTCACCAAACCCCCGAAGTTCAAAACCCGGATTGAAGTGCGCGGTGGAATCCTGCTCTGGTGCGTTGGTTAGACATTACTTCGGTGGACGTGGGCCCACCCCGCGGGTGGGCTTCGCGGTTTCCCACCCTAACCGCGAAGGACGGGGTTAGGATGGGGCTTCTGGCCCTGCTACTTCAGAGGAAAACAGTCAAGATCGTTCGCAAACTGCAATGGGCCGCTATAGGTTCTCCTGATATCCTCGCGGGTCTGTGCCTCGTGCTTCTTGCCGAGAGTTTCCGCCATTCGATGTGACAGGACGAGCCGTTTTACGTGAGCTTCCGCGGCGATCTGTCCAATGACCGATGGAGGCATGAGGATCGCAATCGTCTGGGGATCAGAAAAGCGAGAGGTGGCATTGTGAGCAACGAAAATGTCGGCATTTTCGGCCAGGCGCGGCAGTCCTTTACCGTGTCCGCCCGTATCGCCACTGAATACGATTCGTTTCCCGCCGATCTCGACGCGCCATGCCAGGGCGGGCGCATGGTCATGATCTGTGCGCACTGCGTCGACGGTCATGTCAGCACTCTTGAAGACCTGCAATGGCGTTTCCCCGGCAATCACGTCGTGGGGTACCAGGAAATAAGGCTGGCTGCGATTCATGACACCACTCATATAACGCCAGGCGCCATGAGACCTCCCGAAAAGATCATCCAGAAATTCGGTAGTTGAAGGAAAGCGATCGTTTCCTGGCGGACCGAATACCGGTAAAGGCTGCTTGCGCTCTTCAAATCGGGAGGAGAGAACCAAGGCCGGTAGATCACTGGTATGGTCGGCATGCAGGTGAGTGAGCAGAATGACTTCCAGTTGCGACATATCGGCTCCGCTCTCGCCAAAGCGAAGGGCGCTTCCCCCGCCCGCATCGATCAATGCCAGGGCCTTCCCATCCTTCCATACGAGATAACTGCTCGAAGCGCGTTTGTCGCGCAAATCAGGCCCTCCGGAACCGAGCACCTGCACAGCCACTCCGGGGCCTCCGCATGATTGCGCCTTCGCCGAGTGTAACGGCGCACATCCTATGAAGAGGCCGGCCAGGCAAAATAAGAGAGATCTAGAGGCTCCACGCAAATTCAATCGGATTCCCCCCGCTCGGAAGACTGAAGAGTCGATTTGGTGATGCGACGCTCAATAGTAGACCGAATCAACTGACAGATAACAGCCTCAGTTGTTGACAAAGTGTAACTCACTCGTTGACCGCAAATTGAGGTTTGCCAAATGGATAAGTATCTGGATATGGGTTTCGCTGAAGATGTGTGGAGGTGGGTGGTGAGCCCACCCGGGCGTGATGCGTTGCGCCGGAGCGGGCTTTGGTGTGTCGGGCGAGATTATTTGGGATTGGCGATGCGGACGAGGAGGATGTCGTGGCTGGGGATTTCAAGGGGCATGTTGTTGGTCAGCGTGACGTCCTCGCCGGTCCAGAGGTTTTTGGCCTGCTGATCGCCGTGTAGGCCGAGTTTTGCGAGGTTGAGGTGGAAGGGATGGGTGGAGTAGCGGTCGCTGCCGGCGTTGAGGACGGCGACGGCCATGGCTCCGCCCAAGAGCGGGCGCGCCCAGACTTCGACTTCGCCGTCGGCGTAGATGCGGCGGGCCTGGTGGCCGAGTGAGTCCTGATCGATGGCGATGACGTCGCGGTTGGTGAGGATGGATTTGATTTCGGGCGTCATTGCGGTGAGGTCGTTGCCGGCGAGCAGCGGCGCGGCGAGCATGGCCCACATGGAGAAGTGAGAGCGGTTTTCCGCCAGGGATAAGCGGCCGTTGCCGACTTCAAGCATGTCGGGATCGTTCCAGTGGCCGGGGCCCGCGTATTTGGCGAGGCCGGCCTGCATTTCGAGCAGGTCATAGATGCGGTCCCAGCGGGCGTTGATGTCGCCGGTGGTGCGCCAGAGATTGCCGCCGAGCGCGGGAGCCCACTCCCAGGGCGCATCCCATCCGTATTGGCAGAGGGAGAAGACAATGGGGCGGCCGGTGGCTTTGAGGGCCTTGCCCATTTTGACGTAGGCGGCAATCATGAGGCGCATCTGCGCGGCTCTGTCATTGGGCGCCTGCTTTTGCATGACGGCGGGGATGAAGCTGCAGAGGTCGTACTTGAGGTAGTCGATGCCCCAGGAGGCATAGAGTTTGGCGTCCTGCTCCTCGTGGCCGAGGGAGCCGGCATATCCGGCGCAGGTTTTGGGGCCGGGCGAGGAGTAGATGCCGAGCTTGAGGCCTTTGGAGTGGACGTAGTCGGCGAGGGCTTTCATGTCAGGGAATTTGGAGTTGGCGTGGAGGACGCCGTCCGCGTCGCGCTGGCCCTCCCAGGTGTCGTCGATGTTGATGTAGATGTAGCCGGCGTCTTTCATGCCGGAGGCGACGATGGCGTCGGCTGCGTTCTCGATGTCCTTCTGAGTGACTCTGCCGGCGAAGTAATTCCAACTGTTCCATCCCATGGGCGGCGTGGCGGCAACCTCAAGTGGGTCTGACTGCGGCTGCTGGGCGCGCGCGACGGGTGCAAGAGGGAGAGCGAGGGCAACGAGAGCAGCGAGAGCAAGACCTGCGGGTCGACGCATAGGAAGGGGCACTCCTGTAAACGATTTCAACGGCAGGGGAATAGTAAGACGTGAACACTGGTTTGGCAATGGGGTGGAGGAAATGGGCCGGAATTGCGGGGCTTCAAAATGGATTTTTGTAGTGGCCTGCGTGGAGGGCATGAAAGGATGGCCGCACGATGAGCGAAAACGCAGAAGCGCAGCCGCAAGCGGCCGAAAGCGCGCATGGACTGAAGCGTCAACTGGGGCTGCGGGATCTGGTGCTGACGCAGATCTTGTATGTGGTGGGCGCAAGCTGGGTGGGCGTGGCGGCGGGGCTGGGCCGCGCGCAAACGGCGATGTGGGTGGCGGCGATGGTGCTGTTCTACCTGCCGATGGCGGCGTCGGTGATTGGGCTGAATCGCGTGATGCCGCTGGAGGGCGGACTTTATGTGTGGGCGCGGGAGGCCTTCGGAGACCTGGGCGGATTTGTGACGGCGTGGAATATCTGGGTGTATGGAATCGCGGTGACGGCGACAATCCTGTATGCGACGCCGACAGAGATTGCGTATCTGCTGGGACCGCGGGCGCGCTGGCTGCCGGAGAACCACCTGGCGAGTTCGGTGATTGTGAGCGTGCTGGTGCTGGCGGTGGCGGCGGCGGCGCTGCGCGGGCTGGGCGTGGGCAAGTGGCTGCACGACGCGGGCGGAGTGGCGATGCTGGTGGTGTTCGGGCTGCTGATTGTGCTGCCGCTGTGGGGATGGATGCGGCATGTGCCGATGCATTGGGAGCCGCTGGCGATGAGCCTGCCGCCGAGAGACATGCGCACGCTGGCGCTTTTCGGGCAGATGCTGTTCGGCGCGCTGGCGGGGCTGGAATACGTGGCGATTCTGGCCGGAGAGTGCCGTCAGCCGGCGCGGACCATCGGGCAGTCCGTGTGGATTGCTTCGCCGGTCATCTGCCTGATGTTCATTCTGGGTACGGGAAGCGTGGAGGCGTTTGTGCCGCTGAGGAGCATTGACTTTATCGCGCCGATTCCCGAGACGCTGCGCGCAGCGCTGGGAAATACAGGACTGGGAAACGTGCTGGCGATCGTGGCGATTGCGCTGCTGGAGGTGCGGTTGATTAGCGCGGCAAGCCTGGTGTTTACGGGCATGACGCGGCTGCCGATGACGGCGGGATGGGACCGGCTGGTGCCGAAGTGGTTCACACAGCTGCATCCGAAGTGGCGGACCCCGACGAACTCGATTGTGTTTACGGCGGGACTGGTGCTGGCGATGCTGCTGGCGGCGAGCGTGGGCGTGCATGCGCAGGAGGCGTATCAGTTGTTGGCGAACTCGAGCACGGCGCTCTACGCGCTTGCCTACCTGGCGATGTTTGCGATTCCGCTGGTGGGAGCGGCGAGTCTGCGGCGGCAATTGCCGCTGTGGCTGAAGTGGAGCTCGATGGTGGGGCTGTGCTCGACGATGTTTGCGCTGGTGGTTTCAATCTATCCGTTTGTGCAGGTGGTGAATGCGCGGGAGTATGCGCTGAAGATCGGGGGCACGGTGGTGGTGAGCAACCTGATCGCAGTGGCGTTTTACGCGGTGCGGCGGCGCAGGTTGGCGCGGGAGGATCGCGCGGCGGCGGGGCTCTAATCGAAGGCCGGTGCGGCGGCGGGAGTGGGGCGCGATGGAAGGTAAGGAGAATCATGCTAGAATGTAAGGAAGGTGAATCGTGACTGCAGCCAATCAAAGAACGGCGACGACGGTGGAAGCGACGGTGACCTCGAAAGGTCAGGTGACGCTGCCGAGGGAGCTGAGGAAGCGGCTCGGAATCCAAAGGGGGAGCCGGATACGGTTCAGTATTCCCGCCAGCGGAGCCGTGAAGGTGGAACCGGTGCTCTATGACCTGGAAGACCTGTGGAAGATGGCCGATGAAAAGGGCACGAAAGGTGGCCCGATGACCTTTGACGAGATGGATGCGGCGAAGGCGCGGAGAACGTGGTAATGCTGGCGGCCGATACCAACGTGTGGGCGCGGGCTTACCTGAACGACGAGCCGGCGCAGGCGCGCAAGGCTCGCGCGGCGCTGGCGGAGGCGCGTTCGGCGGGCGGAGTGTTTGTTCCGCTGCTGGTGCTGGCGGAGCTTTCGTGGGTGCTGCGTGCGCGGTGGGCGCGGGCGCGGGTGCTGGATGCCCTTGAGGGACTGCTGCAGACGCGAGGCGTGATGGTGGAGTCGGCGGCGGTTGCGTGGAAGGCCTTGGAGGCCAGCCGCAAAGGCGCGGCGGGCTTTGCCGACCACCTGATTGCGGAGATTTCCTTCGGGGCGGGCGCGGACGAGGTGATTACGTTCGACAAAGCGTTTGGTCGTGTGGCGGGTGTGAGGCGGGTGAGGTAGGAGCACCGCTCCCCGGTCTCAAAAGCGAGAGCGGGGGAAGCCGGCCAATTAGAATTGCGCCCCAATTGAGGGTCAGACACCAGGACGGAGAGATCTATTATGTCTTTGCGACCTCAAGGAGGCGGGATGCCTCGACGTGCTGTTGCCCAGAACGCGTGATTTGGAACGAGCCGTTCTTCCCGTGGATATATGCCTTCGCGTGCTCAAGAGATGTCAGTGTGCGACGGAGATTACTTCGCATCTTTGGGCGTATCCACGACTCGATTTCGGCGAAAGTCGCTCCCTGCTGTCCCCTCTGGTAAAGAAGAAGAAGCACGAAATCACTCGCTCCCAGGTCTGTCCGGAGCACCTTGAGGAATCCGTCGAAGTCTTCTACCGCCGGAGCTTTCCGCGTGACAATGTTTTCAACCATGATGCGTGCTTCATTTGGCGTAACGGAGTGATACAGTCGGACGAATTCAGCAACAACCCAATCAAGAATCGCAACCACAAGGCTGGCATCCTGGAGGTTTGGGTCTATTCCGTCGGCCAAGTGAGCATTATCGCGCTTGTTTCTAATGTCGTAGACGACCCTAAGGGCGCGAGGAATATGCAAACGCACAGACTCGGGCTGCTGCGCCGCTGGAATGTTAGCCAGTAGCTTGATAAGGCCGTCGGAGTCGACTTGTTTCCCTAACGGATCAAACTTGCCGGTTGTGCGTTGCTGAAGCAGCCGAAATGCAGCCTCGCAAAACCTACCGCCTTCTACCGCGCTAAGCCGCAGCCCGCCGAGATAGAAATTGCGCTTTGCTTCCTGATAGGCGGCCAGCAACTCGTCGACCAGCACAGAATCGAGCGATACTACTAGTCCTTGACGTACGATATTAAGCATCGGCTAGCCTCTATTTTGCAGCCTTGCCCTTCTTTGCACGGCCCCGTTTCTTACCACCGCCTCGACTAGCGGTTAGGGCCTCCTTTGCCTTGGCGCGGTCCGGCAACGCCTCCACGAGCGCCTCGCCCCGTGTGTTGATACGTTTCTTCCCGCCGGCTGCCGTGCTGAGGAGTTTGCTCTGCCTCACAGCATTCATGGCCGTAGCCGCTGCGTTCGAAAAATCTGTTCCGTGAGCTTCAACGTTGAGGTTCGTGATTTCTCTGGTCGTGAAGTTGGGTGTGTCCTGCATGTGGGTCCGGTAGTAGGCAAGGCAAACCAAGCGCTCAAGGTCGGTTTTAGGTGCCTTCTGCTTCAGGAACTCTTTGGTGCTAATTCCATTCAAGCCCGTGGCGGCTGCGCCGCCAGCACCCGCCTGGGTTTGCGGGTTCGACCCAGCCTTGAAAGCCGCTCCCGGTGCTGCATCCATCCCGAGCCGGGATAGGATCATAGAGACCGCGAACTGGCGCTGAGTTGGGCCAAGAGGTTCCAATACCTCAAGCGCTGCTTGGATAGCTTGAAACTCCTGCGTAATGACAGATGTCGTTGGCACGATATCCTCCTGTATAACCGGTAACAATAATAACACTGTTAGTTTGAAGGTCCGACAACTATGCAGTTGCACCCTACGATTGTTCGCTGGCGGGCAAGGGCGCACCCTAAACCCAAAGGATTTGAATTTACCACCAATGGAGATGCCCCGTCATAGCTTCGCTAGGGCGGGAAACCACGAACTCCAATTGTCAATACGAACGATTAGTAATGAAAAGTCGGCAAGGCGGAAACTGCGCCATTCCTAACAGTCTGTGGCAGAAGTCAGAATTCTGAGGAACCCTTCCCTCAGCGGCTAAAGCCGCACTCCTGTTAGGTCGCTCACGGCACGACTAAAGTCGTGCCCTTTCAAAACACGGCCGCATGAGGCTTTTTCAGCAAGGTGTGAAGTCGTGCCCTTTCAAAACCGGGCTTTTACCACAGGCTGCTAAGTGTGCATCACGCGGCGGCGAGATAGATGAAGCGGAAGAGGAAGAGGGCGGCGAGGATGTAGAGGAGCCAGTCTTTGCGGCGGAGGTTGCCGGTGGCGGCGTGGAGGACGGCCCAGGCGATGGTGCCGAAGCCGAGGCCGTTGGCGATGGAGTAAGTGAGCGGGATGAGGATGAGGGTGAGGAAGGCGGGGACGGCGGTGAGGGGATCGGTCCAGCGAATTTCGGTGATGGTGGAGAGCATCATGGAGCCGACGAGGATGAGCGCGGGGGCGGTGGCGGCGGTGGGCACGATGCTGATGAAGGGCGCGGCGAGGATGGCAGCGAGGAAGAGCAGGCCGGTGACGATGGCGGTGACGCCGGAGCGTCCGCCGGCCTCGACGCCTGCGGTGGACTCGACGTAACTGGTGACGGTGGAGGTGCCGGCGAGGGAGCCGACGACGGTGGCGGTGGCGTCCGCAAACAGGATGCGGTTGAGGCGGGGGATGTTGTTGTCGGCGGCGATGAGGCCGGCGCGCTTGGCGACGGCGACGAGGGTGCCGAGGTTGTCGAATAGATCGACGAAGAAGAAGACGAAGATGATTTCAAGCAGGCCCTTGCCGAGGGCGCCGCGGATGTCGAGCTTGAAGGCGGTGGCGGTGAGCGCGCTGAGGCCGATGGTGGAGTGCTGCCAGTGGACGAGGTGGAGAGCCCAGGCAAGCGCGGTGATGGAGAGAACGCCGATGAGGATGGAGCCTTTCACGCGCTTGATTTCGAGGGTGACCATGATGGCAAGTCCGACGAGGGCAAGCGCGGTGGTGGGATTGCGGATGCTGCCGAGGCCGACGAGGGTGGCGGGGTCTGCGACGACGAGGCCTGCGTTGCGGAAGCCGATGAAGGCGATGAAGAGGCCGATGCCTCCAGCGACTGCGGCGTAAAGCTGATGCGGGATGGCGTGGAGGATCATCTGGCGGATGCCGGAGGCGGTGAGCGCGAGGAAAAGGATGCCGGAGATGAAAACCGCGCCGAGGGCGGTTTGCCAGGGAATGTGCATTTTGATGCAGACGGTGTACGTGAAATAGGCGTTGAGGCCCATGCCGGGGGCGAGGGCGATGGGATAGCGCGCGACGATGCCCATGAGGATGGAGGCGAAGGCGGCGGAGAGGCAGGTGGCAGCGGTGGCGGCGGGACGGGGAACGCCGGCATCGGCGAGGATGGCGGGGTTGACGAGCACGATGTAGGCCATGGTGAGGAAGGTGGTGACGCCGGCGAGGAGCTCGGTGCGCCAGTTTGTGCCCAGGTGGGCAAACTCAAAGTAGCCTTCGAGGGTTTTGCGCATAGGAGGGTGCATTTAGAAAACCACAGGCGCGGCGCGGCGCAAAGGGAATTGTGGCGCGGGTGGGTTAATGAGCGAGCAAGAATTCCCTCAGGGGCTGAAGCCTGCCGTTCGTTTTGCATTCGATGCGACCCGACTGAAGTCGAGCCCTGTTAGAAGGATCAAGGGCGCTTATTACGAAGAGCAACCGCAGATCTTTCGACTTCGGTCGTCCTGTTGGGACGACCTTCGCTCAAGATGACAGAACTTTGTGGCGAGCGGAACGTACGGGCTGAAGCCCGCACCCTTCAAGGTGGCTGAAGCCTGCGTGGTCGACTTGGCGCACAGGCGGGTGAGCGCGGTCAGGCGCTCTGCGTGCGGCGCGGGCGGCGGAGGACACGGTCCATGGAGCCGCCCTGCAGGACGATGGAGAAGACGACGACGATGTAGGTTGCGCCGAGTATCCAGGAGCGGCCGAGGCCTGCGGGGACGGAGAGCGCGAGGGCGATGCCCAGTATGCGAGGAGGTTGCGCAGATTCAACTACTGCGGGTCGTCGAATTTTTGGAGGCCGCAGTGGACGCACTTTCCGGCGAAGAAGCTGCGGTTGCACAGCCACGTGGTGGCAAAGGCCTGGCCACAGCGCGGACAGGGAAAGAACTCAAAACGAAGGACGGCGATGAGCCAGAAGATGCCATAGAGGGCGATCAACGAGGTGTGCAGTGTATTGGGACTCCGCGGCTGGTAAAGGAATTGGATGAGCCAAGCATAGGGCAAAATGCCCAGCCAGAAGAGCGCCGCGGTCAGTCGGAGCTGTCGATAGCGTCGCCAATCCAGCGCATAGACTCCCATCGTGCTACTCCAGCAGCCTTGCGGCGTCTTTGGCGAAGTAGGTGACGATGAAGTCGGCTCCGGCGCGGCGGATGCCGACGAGAGACTCGAGCATGGCGCGGTCGCGGTCAAGCCAGCCTTTTTCAAACGCTGCGTGGAGCATGGAGTACTCGCCGGAGACCTGATAGGCGCCGAGGGGGACTCCGAAGCGCTGCCGCGCGGCGTGGACCAGGTCGAGATAAGGCATGGCCGGCTTCATGAGGATCATGTCGGCGCCTTCGTCGAGGTCGAGCTGGATTTCGCGGAGGGCTTCGCGGAAGTTTGCGCCATCCATCTGGTAGGTTTTGCGGTCGCCGAACTGGGGCGCGGAGTCTGCGGCCTCGCGGAAGGGCCCGTAAAAGGCGGAGGCGAACTTGGAAGCGTAGCTGAGGATGGGGGTGTTGGCGCAGTCGGCGGCGTCGAGGGCCTTACGGATGGCGGCGACGCGGCCGTCCATCATGTCACTGGGCGCGACGACATCCGCCCCGGCGCTGGCAAGGCTGACGGCGGTGCGGGCGAGGAGGTCGAGCGTGGAATCATTATCGACATCGTGGCCGTGCGGGGTTTCAACGATAAGGCCGCAGTGGCCGTGGCTGGTGTACTCGCAGAGGCAAACATCGGCGATGAGAACAAGCTTTTTGGCTGCGGGGGATTGCCGGAGCGCGCGCAGGCCCTGTTGCACGATGCCGTCGTCGCTCCATGCGCCGGTGGCCTGCTCGTCTTTTTTGTCAGGGAGGCCGAAGAGCAGCAGGCCGCCGATGCCGAGGGCGGCGGTTTCTTCGGCTTCTTTAATGGCTTGATCGATGGAGAGATTGAAGACGCCGGGCATGGAGCTGACGGCGCGGCGGACGCCCTGGCCGGGGCAGAGGAAGAGCGGATAGATGAAGTCGCCGGGGTCGAGGGCGGTTTCACGGACGAGGGCGCGCAGGGACTCGGTCTGGCGGAGCCGGCGCATGCGCTGGACGGGAAACGTCATTGGCTGATTGTAAAGGAAAGGGGAATCACAGCCTTGTGACGGGGGTCGCACAAGGCGTTTGCGAGGGGTGGTTCTTCCGGGGCTATACATGCTGCGGAAAGAGGCTCTGTCTCGTGCAGAATTCTCAAAAAGCATCACGCAGGGGCTGAAGCCCTTTTGATTTTTCGGCACTTACGGCACGACTGAAGTCGTGCCCTGTTACAGGAAACCGGCAATATGAGTTTTTCAGTCCCCTGTAAAGCCCAGTTACAGAGCACAGGCAAAATGAGTCTTTCCGCAGCTTATGAAGCTTCCTAATATGTGGGCCTCGATTCAGGGGCCTGAAGGCCCCTGCTCCCTCCAGGGGCGAGAACTGCGAACGGATGGGCCTCCAGGTTTCTTAACTCGAGCCTCAGAGCTGGTCGTAGAGGGTGGAGTTGCGGTAGCCGAGGAGGGTGACGAGGGTCCAGATGCCGAGGGCGGTGCCGATGGGGAATTTGATGAGGGAGAAAATGGCTGCGACGATGGCGACGACGCGGCCCCAGGGCGCGCGCTCCAGGAGTCCCCAGCCGGCGACCAGGGCGAGCGCGGTGCGGACGAGGATCATGGCCCAGAAGAGGTGAATAAAGGCGGGGCCGAACCATCCCGGTCCGAAGGGGCCGTGGTCAAAGCCGTTGCCCCATGGGCCGAAGGCGTGCATGAGGAAGGCACTGAAGAAGGTCATGCCGACGAAGCCGAGGAGCAGCGAGAGGCCGGCGTAGACGAACCAGACGATGCTGAGGGCGCGAACGCGGCCGGCGTAGGTCTGGAGCTGAAACTCGAAGTTGGGGATGGGCGGAATGGGAGGCGCGACGGGGCGGCCGCACTGGGAACAGAGGGGCTGGCCGGGTGCGACGGGCTGACCACAACCGCTGCAGAACATGGGACCCTCCTTCAAAAAGCGGCTTACGGAAACAAGGTACGCATCCGGTGAGGGCCTTGTTCCCTTGCGGGGCATGGGGCGGGAACGGGAGATGCGATTGAGGGCATGGTATCACCGGGCGGAAGGGGCTTTGGCGGGCGGTTCGGCGCCGGGCCGGGAGGGGGGATTCAGGGGATTCTCTTTCGCATTTCCTGACGGAATTCTTACGAAGGGTCGTGAAAGAATATAGGGACCAAACATGCAGACCGCGGACATGAACGAATTGCAACCGGGAGCGATGCTGGACCACTACCGCATCGAGTCAGTGGTGGCGCGCACCGGAATGAGCGTGCTGTACAAGGCGACGGATACCGAGACCGGCCAGGCGGTGGCCATCAAGGTGCCGCACGCGGCGCTGGAATCCGACCCCGTGCTCTTTGAGCGCTTCAAGCGCGAGGAAGAGATTGGGCAACTGCTGGACCACCACGGCATTGTGAAGACCTTTCAGCACGAGGAGCGCACGCGCGTTTACATGGTGCTGGAGTGGGTGGACGGGCGGCTGCTGCGCGCGGTGCTGAACGAGCAGAAGAAGCTGCCGGTTGAGCGGGCGGTAAAGATTGCCCTGGGCATGTGCCACGCGGTGGACTACATGCACAAGCGGGGCGTGGTGCACCGGGACCTGAAGCCTGAAAACGTGATGATCGATGAGCACGGCCACGTGAAGCTGATCGATTTTGGCATTGCGATGCGGGAGGATGCGCGGCGGCTGACGTTTGTGAACCTTTCGTCGATGCTGGGCACGCCGGACTACATTTCTCCCGAGCAGGTGAAGGGGCAGCGAGGCGACCAGAGGAGCGATATTTACGCGGTGGGCGTGATGCTCTACGAGATGCTGACGGGGAGGGTGCCGTTTATCGGGGCGAATCCGCTGGCGGCAATGAACGAGCGCGTGCTGCACGACCCCACGCCGCCGAGGGAGCTGAACCCGGAGATTTCGCCGCAGCTTGAGGAGATTGTGTTTCGTGCGCTGGAGCGCGACCCGCGGCACCGCTACTCGACCGCGCACGAGATGGCCTGGGACCTGGAGCATCAGGAGCAGGTGGGCGTGGCGGAGCGCGAGGTGCGGCCGGCGGGCGGCGGCAAGCCGAAGAAGTTCAACACGCGGCTGCTGGTGTATGTGGGGCTGGCGCTGGTGCCGATTGCGGTGTTTGTGCTGATGCTGGTGCTGGCGAAGCGGTAGGTTTCCTGGTCCTGCGGGGTCCGGGGAGTTGTTCTTTCCCACATCTCAAAATCGAGATGTGGGGCACCCATTTCAGTGGGGGAACTCACTTTTCAGTTCCGGGACCTGGGCCACCCGCCGTCGCGTTATTTGGGGCATCACTTGCCACGATGCAAAATGGGTACTACGTCCAACTTCACCGCACCTTCTCATACTGTTGTCCGAGATCCCCGTTGATAATGAGCCGAACGGCTGATCGTGTCCGTTCAATCGGGTATGCACGTTTCCCAATCACAACCTCCTCGCCAGTTCCATGATCGACATGCCAGGCTTCCGTAGCGGTTGAGACCTGACCGGAACCATTCGGATATCTGATTTCAATAGTAGTGTGATCCTTAGTGAGGACTAAGAAAGTTGCGAATTCGTGCGGCACCTGCATACCCGGTGTAAAGACGTATTCTCCCACATAATCGCTAGCGTTTGTGCTCGGAGGCAGACTGCAACCCACGAGCGTTAAGGAAACAGCGAGAGACACGATCAGTAGAACCGCCTTCATGAGCAAGGCACCTGGATAAGGAATGTTTGATTCACCCTTCCCATTGGACTCTTTGGTGGACCGAACAATACCGATTCTCCAGCAGTCGGTGGGTTGGGATTGAGACCTGGCGCATGATAGAACGCTGAGAACATGGTCGTTGGCGGGTGGCCCAGGTCTCATGGTATTCCTCTGACTGAAATGGGTGCCCCATGTCTCGCTTTTGAGACATGGGCGGGAGGGATTCCGCGCTCCCGGCTCCAGGCCGTCCAGTGCGATTCGATCTCGACGGTTCCTTCCACGCCGGTTGCATAGTGGCGGAAACTGGACCACGGCCAATCCTGCGGCTTCTCGACCAGTCCGCGGACGACCGGGTTGCGGTGCATATAGCGCAGCTTCTCCACCCGCTTCTTCTCGTTGTGCACGTTGAAGTCGTAGTAGCGGACCTGCCAGAAAGGCCTTTCGGGCCGCCTGCGGGTTACGGATAGCTTCAAGGCCTGGACGGAACGGTTGAGGAGTCCGAGTGCCGGCTCGCTGACCAATAGATGAACGTGCTCCGGCATCACGACATATCCGCAGACGACGAAGCGGTATCTCTTGCGGATCCGCTCCAGCGCCGATTCGAAGAGTTCCCTCGCTTCCGGTGTGCCGAGGTAGGGCCGCCGCCGGGAACAACTGAAGGTGAGGAAGTGAAAGCATCCAGCTTGCTGGTAACGGACAAGTCCTGAAGGCATGGAGGCAGCATAGACGGAATTGCCTTCCCATGTCTCAAAGGCGAGACATGGGGCACCCATTTTTCGAGGTAGGGATGAAAGGGCGGGGAAGGGTTCGTGGATTCCCATGTCTCAGAGGCGAGACATGGGGCACCCATTTTTCTACTTATCCAGACACGGGGAACCCGGCTGCGCTGGTCCTCGATTACCGATAGGAGTCGTCGCGGTGGACGACGAATTCGGGGTAGGCGTTGCCGCCGAGTTCGTGGAGGTCCATGCCGAGGCGTTCGCCGTCGGGCGCGGCGCGGAGGGGCAGGATGCGGTTGACGAGGGCGAAGAGGAGATAAGTGATCGGGAAGAGCAGGCCGAGGATGGCGGCGATGCCGACGAGCTGGGCAGTAAGCTGGGCCAGATGCCCGCCTGGGTCGGGTGCGAAGAAGCCTGCGGCGAGCAGTCCCCAGAGGCCGCCGGCGGCGTGGACGGAAAGGCCGCCGGAAGGATCGTCGATGGAGAGCGCGAGCTCAAAGAACTCGACGAGCAGGGGCGTGACGATGCCGATGACGAAGCCGGTGAGGATGGCGACGCGCGGCGAGACGAGGGCGGCGCAGGCGGAGCTGGTGACGAGGCCGGCGAGCCATCCGTTGGCGCAGAGGCTTGCGTCGGGCTTGCCGAATCGGATGCGCGTGACGGTGAACGCGGCCATGAGGGCGGCGGAGGCTGAGAGCAGCGTGTTGACGGCGACGACGGGCAGGGCGGCGGGCGCGCTCGAGAGAAAGAGGAGGGCCCCGGCCATGTTGAAGCCGAGCCAGCCGACCAGGGCGATGAGGCAGCCGAAGAGGACGTAGACAACGTTGTGGCCGGGCACGGCGGTGGAGAGGCCTTCGCGGGGGAACTTGTTGCGGCGCGGGCCGGTGAGCCAGACGACGGAGAGCGCGGCGAGTCCGCCGAGGGTGTGGATGGAGGCGGCTCCGCCGGGATCGAGAAATCCGTCGCCGAGGGAGAAATTGAGGCCGAGCTGGACGAGCCAGCCGCCACCCCAAATCCAATGAGCGGCAAGGGGGAAGACGAGAACGGCAAAAACTGCGGCGAGGATTGCACCGGCGGGCAGACGGAGGCGGTCTGCTCCCGAGCCCCAGGGGATGAGGACGGCGAGCGCGACGGCAAGACATTCAAAGAGGAGCACGAGCTGGGCGCGAGGCGCGGCGGCGGCGAGGCCGGTGAGCGCGAGGAGATCGGAGCCGATCCAGTTCCAGGGTTTGCCTGCGAGCGTGAAGGTGTGGCCGGCGGAGGGTGCGGCGAGAGCGGCGCCGACGAGCGCGAAACCGACCACGGCGGTGGAGAGGACGACCAGGGAGCCGAGAAGCGATTGCGCGGCGGAGCGGGAACGGCCCAGGCCGGTGTTAATGAGGGCAAGCCCGGCGATGGCCATCGGCGCGAGAAGCAGCAGGCCGAGGGCGAGGGCAAGGGCGGCGGGAGCGAGAGGCGCGGCGGCGAAGGGATTCATGCGCGCCCTGCCGAGCCGGAGGATTTGTGGCCGCGGAAGGCGACTACGAGGCCAAGGAAGAGGACGGCGAGTCCGCAGACGACGAAGGCCAGACGCAGTGCGGGCGCGGGGAAGAGAAGGATGGCCGCGAGTGCAAGGAAAAATCCGGCGGGCATGACGAGCAATCCGGCGTATTTCATGCGGGCTGTCCTTTCTGCGCGAGTCCAGTTTCTGTGTGGGATCTGCGTGCGCGGCTGCGGGCGTTGCAATGGGTACGGATGGACTGCGAGCGTGCGGGTGAGAATCCGCGAGTGTGCCTTGTGTTGCGAACCGGGAACCGGTTACGAGCCGAGAACGGGGGACGGTGCTGCCTGAAAGAATTTTAATGCATGGTGAAACGCGCGCGCGCAATAAGGCTCTCAAGTCCGGGCTTGGCCGTCTGCTGCAAATGGGGGACTGAGTGAAGAGCCTTTGGCAAATGCGACAGCGGGCGAGTGGAGGAGGGCATCGACACCACAATGCGAGACGTTGAGGGGCGAGTGCGCCGGTGTGGGAATCGAGCGGAGGCCGCGAAAAATCGAGATTTTTTGAGGAAAGTGGAGTTGCACAAGGGGAGGCGCGGGCCGCGAGGGCAAAAATCTGGATGGCGAAGCAGGGATTCGGCATGATAAGTTGGTCGCAATTTCCGGAGCGGCTTCGCTGCAAGCGCGAAGAGGTTCAGGCCAAGCAATCCTTCCAGTTCGAAGTGTCACAGGGTATCGAAATATCCCGTTAGATTAGAGGACATTTGCGCGACGAACACAGAAGCACGACCGGAGGATGCGCGGAAGTTGCGGAGACAAGATTTGACTGCATATAGTGGTGTTTCGGATGCGGAGGTCGCGAGAGTTTACCTGTATCCGGAAGCCAGGGATAACCGAAGCCTTTGTGATCGCGGGCACAGCGTGAACAATGCGATACTCAGCTTGAAGACAACAAAGACGAAGCAGGAAAGCATTCATGGCGCAGATATTTGATCGCAGCTCCAATGCTTTGGCTCGGGCGAGCCTTGTGTTGACGGGGCTTTTGGTGATCGCTTTGGGAGTGACGCTGGACCAACTGCAACGCTCGCCGTGGGTAACGCGGCAGGGCGAGCGGCCGGAGCAGCCGGTGCCTTTCAGCCACAAGCACCATGTGCAGGGACTGGGTCTGCAATGCCAGTACTGTCACGTGACGGTGGAGCAGTCGAGCTACGCGGGAATTCCGCCGACCAAGACGTGCATGAACTGCCACGCGCAGATCTGGACGAATGCGGCGATTCTGCAGCCGGTGCGGACCAGCTGGGCGACGGGCGAGTCGATTCCCTGGATCAAAGTGCATGATCTGCCGGGCTTCGTCTACTTCAACCACTCGATTCACGTGAACAAGGGGATTGGCTGCTCGACCTGTCACGGGCGTGTGGACGAGATGCCGCTGACCTATGAGCAGAACACGCTGCAGATGGAGTGGTGTCTGGACTGCCACCGGAATCCGGCGAAGAATTTGCGGCCCACGGCGGAGATTTACAACATGGCGTGGAGCAAGCCCTCTGACGACAATCCGGTGTGGTGCGCGGTGGATGGCGCGAAGACGGGCGTGCCGACGGCCGACAGCGTGAACTGCGTGACGAAGGATCCGACCAGCGATGGACCGCAAATGGCCGAGTTGGCTTTCCCGATGAATGCAGCGACGCGAACGGCGAACGACGCCAGCACGGCGAAGGTGCCGGCATTGCCGGCCTACAGGAAGTTCACCAGCCAGGATGCGATGGGGCACTTCCTTCTGGCGCACTACAACATCAAGGCGCCGAAGCAGCTAACCAGCTGCGATACGTGCCACCGGTGAGCGAAGCGATGAGTGGGCGAGAGACGAAACCGGCCGCGAACGATGCGGCGCACAAGACGGGGAGCACCGTGGACAACGACGCAAGCAAGGCTATCCAGGGCAAGGCCGCCGAAGGAACGACGCTGACGCTGGCCCAGGTGCGCGAGGACCTGAAGGGGACGCGCGGGAAAAAGTTCTGGCGTTCCCTGGATGAGCTGGCCGACACTGCGGAGTTTCAGGCGGCGGTGGAGCGGGAGTTTCCGGCGACGGCGCAGGAGTGGGTGGACCCGGTCTCGCGGCGCGGGTTCCTGAAGCTGATGGGCGCGTCCATGGCGCTGGCGGGCCTGGCGGGCTGCACCAAGCAGCCGGACGAGACGATCTATCCCTACGTGAAGGCGCCGGAAGACCTGGTGCTGGGCAAGCCGATGTACTTTGCCACGGCGCATCCGTTTCCGACGGGCGCGGTGCCTCTGCTGATGAAGAGCGACCAATTCCGGCCGATCAAGGTGGACGGCAACCCGGAGCACAGCTACACGAGGGGCGGATCGGATCCGCTGAGCCAGGGTACGCTGCTGGGCATGTATGACCCTGACCGCTCGCAGCATGTGATGTTTCGCGGAGAAGTTCGCGGGTGGGCGGAGTTTGCCGAGGCGCTGCGCATCAAGGTGGCGCAGTCCAGCGACGGCACGGGAGTTTATTTTCTGAGCGCGACGATCACCTCGCCGACGCTGGCGCGGCAGTGGAAGGCTGTGCAGACGGCCTGGCCGAAGACGAAGCTGGTGCAGTATGACCCGGCAATTGCGGGCACATTTCTGGAGCGCGGCGAAAATGTGCAGTATGCTCTGACGGGCGCGGACGTGATCTGCTCGCTGGACGCGGATTTTATTTCCGGCGCGGCCTATCCGGGCTTCCACAAGCTGGTGCGCGACTACGCGGACCGGCGCAAGACGCCGGAGACGGGCATGAACCGGCTGTATGCGGTGGAGAGCTCGACGACGACGACGGGCATGAAGGCGGAGCACCGGCTGGGCCTGCGGGCGAGCGAGATTCCGGCCTTTGCGGCTGCGCTGGCCAAGGCCGTGGGCGTGGCGGGCGCGGAGGCTCCGGCGTATGCGTGGAGCGCCGAGCAGCAGGCGTTTCTGGCTGCCGCGGCCAAGGACCTGAAGGCGAATGCGGGCAAGTGCGCGGTGATTCCGGGGCTCTACCAGGACCCGAGCGTGGCCGCGCTGGCGCTGGCGATGAACAGTGCGCTGGGCAATGTGGGCAAGACGGTTCTGGTTTCGAGCGAACCGTCGATTCCGATGCCGAGCGATCAACTGAGCGACATGAAGGCGCTGGTGGCGGACCTGAACGCGGGCAAGGTGGACTGGCTGGTGATTCTGGACGCCAATCCAATCTATTCGGCGCCGGCGGATTTGGATTTTGGCGCAGCGTTCAACAAGGCGAAGATGGTGGTGCATCTGGGCTCGCACCGGGACGAGACGGGACAGATTTCGGACTGGCACATCAACTCAGCGCATTACATGGAATCGTGGTCAGACGCGCGGGCCTATGACGGCACGGTGTCGATTGTGCAGCCGATGATCGATCCTCTTTATGGCGGGCGCACGGCGCACGATGTGCTGCAGACGCTGCTGGACGAGCCGATGATGAGCGCCTACACGGCGGTGCGCGAGACGTGGAAGCCGGTGCTGGGCAAGCAGAAGGGCGGAGATTTCGAGTTCGCATGGCGGAAGGCGCTGCACGACGGATGGATTGAAGGGACGGCGTACGAGACCAAAGCAGCGGCGAAGGTCGCGATTCCGATAGTTCCCACGCCGACGCCGAAGGATGCGCTGGAAATCATCTTCCGGCCCGATCCGAATGTGTACGACGGAAGGTTCTCGAATGTGGGCTGGCTGCAGGAGTTGCCCAAGCCGGTGACGAACCTGAGCTGGGACAACGCGGCGATTGTTTCCGGCGCGATGATGACCAAACTGGGCGTGGAAGAGGACGACATTGTGGAGCTGAGCGTGGGCGGCGGCCGCGTGAAGGCTCCGATTGTGGTTGCGCCGGGGCATCCGGACAATTCAGTGACGGTGTATCTGGGTTACGGGCGCGCGTTCGCAGGCCGTGCGGGTTCGGGCGCGGGATTCGACGCCTTCCTAATTCGCAACACGTGGGCGCCGTTTTATGCGACCGGCAGCATCCGGCACGTTCCGGGCAAGTGGGGCGTGGCGATTACCAAGAGCCACTATCAGGATCATCGCGGAGCGCGATTCGGCGAGAAGGGCAACGGCAACAACTCGCTGGAAGGCGACGAAGCGCTGGGCCCGCGCGGAATCATCCGCTACGCGACGATGGAGGAGTTCAAGAAGAGCCCAAACTTCGCGCACGAAGGCGATGCATACCAAACGCCGCCGATGGACGAGTCGCTGTTCCCGAACTGGCAATACAACGGCAACAAGTGGGGCATGTCGATCGACATGAACAGCTGCACGGGTTGCAATGCGTGCATCGTGAGCTGTTATGCGGAGAACAACATCGCCGTTGTGGGCAAGCAGGAGGTGCGGATCGGGCGGAACATGCAGTGGATCCGCATCGACACCTACTTTGAAGGGGATCTTTCGGCGCCTCGGGCGCATTTTCAGCCGATGCCATGCCAGCAGTGCGAGAACGCGCCATGCGAGCAGGTGTGCCCTGTGGGCGCGACGGTGCACTCGGACGAAGGCCTGAACATGATGGTCTATAACCGCTGCATCGGGACGCGTTTCTGCTCAAACAACTGCCCGTACAAGGTGCGCCGGTTCAACTTCCTGCTCTTCTCCGACTACGAGACGGCGAGCCTGAAGCTGATGCGCAACCCGGACGTGACGGTGCGCTCGCGCGGCGTGATGGAGAAGTGCAGCTACTGCGTGCAGCGCATCTCCTACGCGAAGATCGACGCCGACAAGGAAAACCGGCCGGTGCGCGACGGAGAGATTGTGACCGCGTGCCAGCAGGCCTGCCCGGCCAAGGCAATCGTCTTTGGCAACCTGAACGACAAGACGAGCAAGGTGGCGGCACTGAGGGCGAAGGAGAGGACCTACCAGGTGCTGGCGGACCAGAATACGCGGCCGCGGACAACGTACATTGCTGAAGTTCTGAACACCAATCCCGAACTGGAAGAGACGCCGGTAGAAATTGATCCGGCAAAGGGTTGAGCTGACGATGGCGACCAGCGAAGTGAAACCGAAACTCCCGGGAGTGGATCCGGCGACCGGGGAATACAAGGTAATCGGCGACGGACAGACGTTCCGGTCGGTGACCGAAAAGATCTCGAAGATCGTGCTGACGCCGCGCACCCCGCTGGGGTGGTTCATGTATTTCGCCGTTGCGGGCGCGGGCACAACGATGATGATGGTGGCCCTGGTGTGGCTCTTCCTGAAGGGCGTTGGCATCTGGGCGATTTCGCAGCCTGTGGCTTGGGGCTTCGCGATTATCGAATTCGTGTGGTGGATCGGCATTGGCCACGCGGGCACGCTGATTTCGGCGATTCTTCTTCTGTTCAAGCAGGGCTGGCGGAACTCGATCAACCGGTTCGCCGAGGCGATGACGATCTTCGCGGTGGTCTGCGCGGCCATGTTCCCGCTGATTCACCTGGGCCGGCCGTGGGTGGCCTACTGGGTATTCCCGCTTCCGCTGACGATGGACGTGTGGCCGCAGTGGCGGTCGCCGCTGATGTGGGACGTCTTTGCGGTTTCAACGTACGCGACGATTTCGATCGTGTTCTGGTATATGGGCATGCTTCCCGACCTGGGGACATTGCGTGACCGGTCGCAGAGCAAGGTGGGCCAGTATTTCTATGGCATGCTGGCGATGGGCTGGCGCGGCTCGGTGCGGCACTGGGCGCGGTATGAGACGGCCTCGCTGCTGCTGGCGGGCCTGGCGACGCCGCTGGTGCTGAGCGTGCACACGGTCATCAGCTTCGATTTTGCGGTGGCAGTGCTGCCGGGCTGGCATACGACGATCTTCCCGCCCTACTTTGTGGCCGGCGCGATTTATTCGGGCTTTGCGATGGTGCTGTCGCTGGCGATTCCGCTGCGCAAGTACTACGGACTGGAAGCGCTGGTGACCGAGCGGCACATCGACAACATGGGCAAGGTGATGCTGGCGGTGGGATTCATTGTGGCCTACGGGTACGGCTCGGAAGTGTTCTTTGCCTGGTATTCGGCGTCGCACTGGGAAGCATTCATGATGTGGAACCGTATGTTCGGGCCGATGGGGTGGGCGTACTGGGTTCTGGTGACGTGCAACCTGTTCATCCCGCTGACAACTCTGTGGTCGCGAAAGCTGCGGAGGTCGATGCTGTTCATGTTCATCCTTTCGATCATCGTGAACACGGGGATGTGGTTTGAGCGCTTCGTGATTATCGTGACGAGCCTGTCGCGTGACTTCCTGCCGTCGGCCTGGGGCACGTACCGGGGAACGAAGTGGGACTACATGACATATTTCGGGACCGTTGCATTCTTCCTGTTCATGTTCCTGTTGTTTGTGCGGTTCCTGCCCATGATTCCGATGAGTGAAATTCGCACGATGCTGCCGGGGGCGAAGATCAAGCCCAAGAAGGTGGCGGAGGCTGGTGACTGATGCCCCCACGTGAAGGAACATACGGCCTGTTGGCCGAATTCGATACGCCGGGTGACCTGATTCGGGCCGCGCGACAGGCACGCGAGGATGGCTGGCGGCGGCTGGATGCTTACTCGCCCTATCCGCTGGAAGAGGCTGCCGAGGCGATCGGCTTCCACCACGACACGGTGCCGCTGGTGACGCTGATTGGCGGCTTAATAGGCGGCGCAGCGATGTTTTCGCTGGAGACGTGGATCTCGACGCTGGCTTTTCCGCTGAATATCGGGGGGCGGGCGACGTATTCCTGGACGGCGTTCGTGATTCCGGCGTATGAGTGGACAATTTTGTGGGCCGGGCTATCGGCGTTCTGGGGCATGCTGGCGCTGAACGGACTGCCGGGCCTCTATCACCCGCTGTTCAACGCGCCGAGCTTCCGGGCCAACGCGTCGACGGACAAGTTTTTCCTGTGCCTGGAGGCGCTGGATCCGAAGTTTGACCTGCTGGAGACGAAGGCGTATTTGCATAGTTTCGAACCGGTCTCAGTGGTGGAGGTGGAGTACTGATGGAAGCGAACCGCCACAAATTGACAGGCAGGAGGCTGGGCCGCGCTGGCGCGCTGGCGGGCACGACGGCACTTCTGCTGGTGGCCGGTTGCCGCCAGGACATGCACAACGAGCCAAAGCTGATTCCGCAAAGAGGGTCGTCCATGTTCGCCGACCATCGCGGGGCGCGGCCGCAGGTGCTGGACACGGTGGCGCGCGGACAGTTGCACGCCGACAGCTACTTTTACACGGGCGTGGTGGAAGGGTCGAACGGCGCGAAGGAAGAGAAGGACCTGATGCCCTTCCCGGTGACGATGACAGTGCTGGAGCGCGGGCAGGAGAAGTTCAACGTGTATTGCACGCCTTGCCACTCGCGGGTGGGCAACGGACTGGGCATGATTGTGGAGCGCGGCTACAAACCGGCGGCGAACTTCCACGACCAGGTTCACATGGCTCAGCCGTTGTCGCACTACTTCTACGTGATGACGAACGGTTACGGCGCGATGCCGGACTACGCGGCGCAGCTTACGCCGGCGGATCGCTGGGCGGTGGCGGCGTATATCCGCGTGCTGCAGTTGAGCCAGGATGCGCCGCTCAAGGATGTTCCCTCGGGCGTCGAGGTGAAGAGCCTGAAGGAAGTGGCCGCCGAGCAGAGATTGCCGGCCAGCTATGCGCAGCCGTGGGCGCTGCCACAGACAGCGGTGTGGGGCAAATTGGCTCCCGACCAGGGGACGCCGGCGATGGCTCCGGCGGAGCAGCGGATGAAGACGATCACGATACCAGCAAGCAAACCGGCCAAGGGAGCCGCCAAGTAAGGGACGCAACGGAATGGCACACGAAACACACACAAAAACGCTTCCAGCCGACCTGAGCACGCCGGCCTTTGTGGACGGCTGGCGGTCGCGCGCGCTGATGGTGGGAGCGGTCTTTACGGTGATTGCCGCCGGACTGGCTTTTGCGGACGGGTCAATTGAACACGTGCTGCGCGCCTGGGTGCTGGGGCTGATGCTGACGGCGGGCCTGTGCGTGGGCGGACAGGCGCTGCTGATGGTGCAGTACTGCTCCGGCGGCAAGTGGGGCCTGCTGCTGCGCCGGCCATTGGAAGCGATGGCCCGGACACTGCCGCTGGTTTTTTTGTACTGGGTGGTGGTGGCGCTGGAGATGAAGAGGCTCTACCTGTGGGCGCAGTTCACGACGGTCAGCTCGACCGCGGCGGCCTTGAAGGCGGGAGTGATCAACGAAATCCAGCAGCATGCGCTGGACTTCAAGCGGCCGATGTTGCAGCCGTTCGCGTTTGTGTGGGTGAGCATGCTGTTTTTCGCGATCTGGTGGTACTACACCTGGCGGCTGACGAGCCTTGGATTGAAGCGCGACACGCAGCCGGAGTCGACCACGCCTTACTGGATCAAGAAGCTGGAAAACACCAGCGGGCCGGGCATTATTGTGTATTCGTTGACGATGACTGGAGCCTCGATTTACTGGATCATGTCGATGGACCCGACCTGGTACTCGACGGTGTACGGGCTGCTGTTCCTGGTGGGGCAGGTGTACTCGGTGCTGGCGTTCGCGATCATTGTGGCAGTGAGCCTGTCGAGGGCCGAGCCATTCAAGACTCTGCTGCGGCAGACCGAGCAGTACGACCTGGGCAAACTTACGTTCGCCTTCGTGATGCTGAATATCTATCTGGCCTTTGGGCAGTGGCTGATTATCTGGTCAGGCAATCTGCCGGAGGAGATTCCCTGGTACCTGGATCGCATACGCGGGCACTGGGGCATCATCGTCACGCTGGACTTCATCTTCCACTGGCTGATTCCGTTCACGCTGCTGCTTTCGCGCGACCTGAAGCGGAACAAGAAACGGCTGGTGCAGGTGTGCCAATGGATGGTCTTCGCCAAGGCATTCGATCTGTTCTGGCTGATTGAGCCGAACTACAAGGACGCGGCGCGGAACCTGCACTTCAGTTGGGGGATTCTGGAGTACACGGCGGTGCCTGTGGCGATGATGGGGTTGTGGGTGGCGTACTTCTGCATGCAACTGAAGACGCGCCCGCTGTTGCAGACCAACGATCCGCACGTGGCGGAGATTCTGGAGCCTGATCATGTCGTCGCATAACGGAACAGGACACGAAGGACACAAGCCGCAGGAGATCGACGACTCGCAGGGTTACGAGCAGAGCGACGTTCGGGTTACGGGGATCGTGGTTTTCCTTGCGTCGCTGGCCATCTTTGTGGCGGTGGTGGGCATTCTGGCGTATGGAGTGGGGAAGGTGCTGAACGCGCGGATGGCGAAGGAGGACGGGCCGCTGACCAAGTGGACGTCGACGGTGGATGTGCGCCAACTGGGGAACATGCCTTCAGCTCCGGAGATGCAGCGCAAGGTGGCGGAGCTGGTGCAGCAGTTCCCGATGCCGCGGCTGCAGACCGACAACGGCATGAGCGACCTGGCGGTGCTGCATCAGCACGAAGATCTGCTGCTGGACCACTATTCCTGGGTGGACCAGTCGAAGGGAACGGTTCGGATTCCGATTGACCGGGCAATGGAGTTGCTGGCGCAGCAGGGATTGCCGGTGGCACCGGCCAAGACGCTGCCGCCGCTGATGACCGGGGATTCAAGACCGACGATTACCGAGCCGCTGACGGACGGATTTGCGCGGACAGGTTACGAACAGGATCAGGCGCGGATGCGGGAGGCTGCGACGCGTGAGGAGCAGTGAGCGTGGGAAAGGAACGCGAAGGATTAGGAACGGCTGACCTGACCGGCCAGCCCCCAACAATGTGAAGGGAGTTACAGGTATGCAGTGCGCAGTCACAATCCGGAGTAAGGGGCGAGTGGCGGGAGCCGCAACCGCCGCGATTGTGTTGTGCATGACCTTTCAGGCAGCCCCGCTGCGGGCGCAACAGAATCAAAGCCCTGTGCAGGGGATGTGGAGCTACGGGAACATGCGGCGGTCAGTCCAGGAGAAGTTCAAAGGGCCGGCGAACACCACGCCATCGGTGCTGAGCCAGGTGGGAATCCAGCAGAACCTGAACGGACAACTGCCGCTGGACACGACCTTCGTCGACTCGACGGGCAAACAGGTAAAGCTGGGTGACTTCTTCGGCAAGCGGCCGGCGATTCTGGCGCTGGTGTACTACAAGTGCCCGATGCTGTGCAGCGAGGAGCTGGATGGTCTGACGAGCGCGCTGATGATGGTGAACTTTGTTCCGGGCAAGGACTTCAACATTGTGGTGGTAAGTTTCGACCCGACCGAGGGTCCGGCGCTGGCGGCGGAGCGGAAGGCGCACTACTTGAAACTCTACGGGCATCCGGAGACGGCTGACGGGTGGCACTTCCTGACCGGGACGCAGCCGAGCATTGACGCGCTGACCAAGGCGGTGGGCTTTCATTACGTGAAGTTGAAGGTTCCGGGGACGAATGTGACGCAATATGCGCACGCGAGCACGATCCAGATTGTGACGCCGGAGGGCAAGCTGGCGCAGTACTACATGGGCGTGGAGTACTCGCCGAAGGACATGCTGCTGGGGCTGGACGAGGCCTCTTCGAACAAGATTGGTTCGCCGGTGGACAACATTCTTACCTACTGCTACCACTACGACCCGACGACCAATACGCACTCGCTGATTGTTTCCAGGGTGGTGCAACTGGGGGCGCTGTTGACGCTGATTGTGTTGGGTGGATTCATGACATTGATGCTGCGCCGGGACTACAGGCAGGCGCACCCGGAAGAGGCTGAAAAAAAGGTGAACGGATAACCGAATGTCCCACATCAGTCCAGTACTTTGGCAATTTCTCGTCAAGTGGATGACGAACTTCGCGCTGTTTCCGCCGGAGGCGTCGAAGATTGCGCCTCAGATGGATGCGCTCTACTTCTTCATGGCGCTTGTGAGCCTGGTTGGTCTGACGATCGTCATTCTTCTTGTGGTCGGTTTCTCTCTTCTGTACAACCGCCGCCGGCATCCGGTGGCGGAGCAGATCGAGGGCTCGGTGCTGCTGGAGGCGACGTGGACGATCATCCCGCTGGGATTGTTTCTGGTGATGTTTGTGTGGGGTGCGCTTTTGTACTTCCGCATTTATACGCCGCCGCCGAACGCGATGAACATCTATGTGGTGGGCAAGCAGTGGATGTGGAAGGTGGAGCATCCGGGCGGGCAGCATGAGATCGATGCACTGCACGTGCCAGTGGGCCGGGCAGTGCAGTTGACACTGATTTCGCAGGACGTGTTTCACAGCTTTTCAATTCCCGCATTCCGCGTGAAGCGGGAGGCGATCCCGGGCCGTTATGCGTCGGTGTGGTTTGAGGCCACGACGCCGGGCACGTATCACCTTTTCTGCACGCAGTATTGCGGCACGGACCACTCGCACATGATTGGCTGGGTGTATGTGATGAAGCCGGATGACTACCGCAAGTGGCTGGCCGGGTCGACGAGCGGCGAATCGCTGGCGCAGGATGGCGAGCGTCTGTTCGCGAGCCTGAGCTGCAACGCCTGCCACAACACGCGGCCGGATGCGCGCGGGCCGAGCCTGGCGAACGTGTACGGAGCGAAGCTGAGGCTGGCCAACGGGCAGACGATCACGGTGGACGATTCCTATCTTCGGCAGGCGATTCTGGACCCCTCAGAGCACGTGACGCAGGGATATGTGCCGATCATGCCGACCTACCAGGGACAGATCAGCGAAGAAGGCGTGATCGAGTTGGTGGAATATATCAAGAACCTGAACTCCGACTATCGCGTGCAGCAGACGACGACAACGACGGATCTGCCGCCGGAGAGCGGAGGCAAGGCAACGGGCGGCATGCCGGCGACGGCGAAACGGCCCACAGCTGAAGGGACGGTGAACCAATGAGCAGCGCGACAATCGTCAGTCTTCCCGATCAGTCGACGGCCAGGATTCCGAAGGTGAACTTCCTGTCCAAGGAGAATGGCCTGTTGAGCTGGCTGCTGACCGGCGACCACAAGCGGATCGCCGTTCTCTATCTGATCTCGATAACGTTCTTCTTCTTTATCGGCGGCGCGCTGGCCGGCCTGATCCGGCTGGAGTTGCTGACCCCGCAGTCGGACCTGGTGGCGACCGACACGTATAACAAGCTGTTTACGATGCACGGCGTGATCATGGTGTTCTTCTTCCTGGTGCCGTCAGTGCCGGCGACGCTGGGCAATTTTCTGATGCCGATGATGCTGGGCGCGAAGGACCTGGCGCTGCCGAAAATCAACCTGCTGAGCTGGTATCTGTATGTGATCGCCGGGATATTCGCCATCTACACGATGGCCGCGGGCGGCGTGGACACGGGCTGGACGTTTACCACGCCGCTGTCAACGCACTACGTGAATACGCACGTGATTACGACGGGCCTGGCGGTGTTTATCGCCGGGTTCAGTTCGATCTTCACAGGGTTGAACTTCATTGTGACGATTCACAAGATGCGCTGTCCGGGAATGACGTGGTTTCGGATGCCGCTGTTTGTGTGGTCGAATTATGCGGCCAGCATCCTGATGGTGCTGGGCACGCCGGTGCTGGCCATCACGCTGGTGCTGATCATGCTGGAGCGCACGGTGGGCATCGGAGTGTTCGATCCGGCCAAGGGCGGGGACCCGCTCCTGTTCCAGCACCTGTTCTGGTTCTACTCCCATCCGGCGGTGTACATCATGATTCTGCCGGGCATGGGCGTGATCAGCGAGGTGATTTCGAACTTCAGCCGAAAGCGCGTTTTCGGATACACGGCCGTTGCGTTTTCATCGGTGGCGATTGCGATCTTCGGATTCTTTGTCTGGGCGCACCACATGTTCATCATGGGCATTTCGAACTATGCGGTGCTGGTGTTCTCGCTGCTGACGATGCTGGTGGCGGTGCCTTCGGCGATCAAGATTTTCAACTGGGCGTTTACGCTTTACAAGGGCTCAATCACGTTTGAAACGCCGATGCTGTATGCGTTCGGCTTCATGGGTCTGTTCACGATCGGCGGCATGACGGGCGTGTTTCTGGGCGCCTCGGGCACCGACATTCACCTGACGGAGACCTACTTCATCGTGGCGCACTTCCATTTTGTGATGGTGGGCGGCATGCTGATGGCGTTCCTTTCAGGCATTCACTTCTGGTGGCCGAAGATTACCGGGCGCATGTACCCGGAGAAGCTTTCGCAGCTTGCGGCGACGATAACGTTTATCGGGTTCAACCTGACGTTCTTCCCGCAGTTCATTCTGGGCACGCTGGGCATGCCGCGGCGGTACGCGTCTTATCCGCCGGAGTTCCAGGTACTGAATGTGTTTTCAACGGCAGGCGCATCGATTCTGGGCGTGGGGTACTTGTTGCCAGTGCTCTACCTGACCTGGTCGTTGAAGTACGGCGAGATTGCCGGAAACAATCCGTGGCAGGCGACGGGGCTGGAGTGGCAGACGCAATCGCCGCCGCTGACAGAAAATTTTCCTGTGATTCCCATCATGGACCACGAGGCCTATGACTATGAGTGGCTCGAGCGCCAGAAAGAAAACGAGGTAGCCAGTGTCGGATAGCACAGCAATAGGTCAGGGCGCCGTCGCTGAAGCTCATCACGAGCATCCGCCCTACCAGCGCCACCATTTCGAGACGATGGCGCAACAGAACGATACCACGAACTTTGCCATGTGGCTGTTTCTGCTTACGGAGATCATGTTTTTCGGCGGGCTGTTTACCGCTTACCTGATCATGCGCAACTGGTACTACCCGGCGTTTGTGGAAGGGTCGCACCATTTGAGCATTTTCTGGGGCACGTCGAACACGGCGGTGCTGATCACGTCGAGCTTTACCCTGGCGATGGGCGTGTGGTGCGCGCATACGCACCGCAAGAACGGGCTGGTTCTTTTCCTGGTTTTGACCTTCATCCTGGGTCTCGGGTTTCTTTGCATCAAGGGGATTGAGTGGCACCAGGAGTGGGTGGACCACCATGTTCCAGGACTTCGATTCAGCGATGCGGATTTTCTGAATCCGGCTCTGGATCCAGTGATTTATCACGAATATCACGACAAGCCGCTGACGGGCGGGATGGCCGTCAAGACGGAGGAGTACTTCTTCCTCTACTTCGCCATGACCGGCATGCACGCGCTGCACATGGTGATCGGCATCGGCATTCTGTTTTTCATGATCTTTCGCGCCAGGGCCGGAGCCTATACCACGGGGCACGTCACCTTCGTTGAGAACTTCGGTCTCTACTGGCACTTTGTGGACATCATCTGGATATTCCTGTACCCGCTGCTTTACCTGATCAGCAGGCACACATAGAGGGCAGTCTCATGAGCGAACACTCCGAGCAAGAACACATTGTCGGACCGCCGGTTTACGCGGCGGTGGGCATCGCGCTGCTGGTGCTTACGGCCAGCACAGCCGCCATCTCCTACCTCGAATTGGGAGTTTTCAACGTTCTGGTTGCGCTGGGCATCGCTTGCCTTAAAGCCATGCTGGTGGTGCTGTTCTTTATGCATGTGAAGTACAGCACCAAGCTGACCAAGCTGACGGTGGGCGCAGGTCTGTTCATGTTTCTTGTGCTGATTGGGATGACGCTGGCGGACTACATGACCCGTGCATGGGGGCAGTGGTAGGCGAAGCAATTTGAGCGTATGCAATGAGGGCTGCCGATGGGCAGCCCTTTTTGCCGCGAGGAATGCGGAGTGGGGCGGTCTGGCGTTCCGGGGCGAAGGAGATTGATGCCGAAGCGTATCCGCGGCGGGTTGGTTACTAAACGATTACGAAGATCATTAGAAAATTGCGGGGGCGAGTTTTTCGACTGCCCTATAATGGGTCGGGTCTCCAATCCAGGAAGCTGCACGGCGCAAACGGCGTAATCCAATGGATTATGCCTGACGTTCCCCGAGAAGATGGGTGGGAAGGCGGGAGTCACTGCCCGAGCGCATGTACAGAGTCGGATCGTGCTGGAATTGTTGAATCGGGCCGCTAACGGGGTTGGCGAGGGCCATGTCGCAGAGCCCGAGGGGTCTTGCGGTCCGAAGGGGTCGCGAAGCTGGAGGCGGCCGGGCGCGCTGATTCTGGCGGCGGCGATGGGTGCTTCGGCAGTTTTGGCCCAGACTTCTGTTTCCTCTCACGAAAAGACAGCAGGGTTCTTGCCTCCTCGAGCAAAGGGTGCGCATCGCTTTTTGGCCGAGCGGGGCTGGGGCAGGTACCTGTCTGGGACGGCAAGGGAGAGCCGCATGCCGGCGGCACTGACGCCGCGGCCGAGGGCGCAGAGCGGCCCGGTGCCCACCTGGCAGCCGCTGGGGCCAACGGCGGTGCTGACGCCGAGCTATGGGCTGGTGAGCGGGAGGGTGTCGTCGATTGCGATGGACCCGGAGGACGCGACCGGCAACCACGTGTATGTGGGGACGACGGGCGGCGGGGTGTGGGTCTCGCAAAACGCGGGAACTTCAGACGCTTCGACGGTGGTTTTCACGCCGCTGACCGACAGCGTATCGGCGCTGAACGGCGCGGCGGATGCTTCCATGAGCATTGGCGCGGTGACGGTGCAGCCGGGCGGAACGGGCGTGGTGCTGGCGGGAACGGGCGACCCGAACGACGCGCTGGACTCGTACTATGGCGCGGGGATTCTGCGGTCGACGGACGGGGGCACGACATGGAGCCTGATTCAATCCACCGATGATGTGGAGACGGGGTTGGGGATTGCGGACTACACATTTGCGGGCGAAGGGTTTGCGGGGTTCGCGTGGAGCACAACGACGCCGCAGCTTGTGGTGGCGGGGGTGTCGCAGGCCTACGAAGGGACGCTGGTGAACGCCGAGCGGCCGAACCTGAGCTACGCCGGGCTTTACTACTCGACGGACGCGGGCGCGAGCTGGCATTTGGCGACGATGACGGACCCCGGCGGCGATGTACAGGGGCCGCTGGATGCATTTGCGATGCCGCACGGGAATGCGGCGACGGCGGTCGAGTGGAACCCGGTGCGGAACGTGTTTGTGGCGGCGGTGCGGTTTCACGGGTACTACCAATCGACCGACGGCGCGCACTGGACGCGGATGACGGCGCAGCCGGGGACGGGGCTGACGACCTCGGCTTGCCCAGTGAATATAGGCTCAACGGGCTCGGTGGCCTGCCCGATTTTTCGCGGGACGCTGGCGGTGAACCCGGAGACGGGCGACACATTTGCCTGGACGGTGGACGGCGAGAACCAGGACCAGGGGCTGTGGCAGGATGCGTGCGCAATCAGTTTGGGTGTGTGCACGAATGTGTCGATGACCTTCGCGAAACAGTGGAACACGGCTGCACTGGAGACGAATACGGCGCTGGGCGCGGCGACGATTGCGAATGGGGACTACGACCTGACGCTGGCGGCGGCGCCCCAAGGGCAGGACACGCTGCTGATGGCCGGGGACAACGACCTGTGGAAGTGCAGCCTGGCAGCGAGCTGCACGTGGCGCGACACGACGAATGCGAACACGTGCATGAGCGCGCAGGTGGCCGGCTACCAACATGCGCTCGAGTGGAACGCGGCGAATCCGCTGGAGATGTTTGTGGGCAACGACGGCGGTCTGTGGCGCTCGACCGACGCGGTGGGCGAGACGGGCTCGGCCTGCTCAAGCACGGACGCTACGCACTTTCAGAATTTGAACGGGGGACTGGGATCGCTGGCCGAGATTGTGAGCCAGTCCGAGGTGACGACTTCTCCTTACACGATGATGGCGGGGCTGGGGGTGAACGGGACGGCCGGCGTGAAGAGCACATCGGGACCAACTGCCCAATGGCCGCAGGTCGAGGACGGCGAAGGCGGGCCGGTGGCGATTGACCCGGCGAACGCGGCGAACTGGTATGTGAACAACCAGGCGGGCGTGGGGATAAGGCTGTGTTCGCAGACGGCAGCGTGCACGCAGGCGGATTTTGGAACGACACCTGTGGTGACGAATGCGGATGTGAACGGAGACGGGACGACAATGACCGCGCCGGCGCCGTTTGTGATGGATCCGCTGGACGCGACGAATGTGCTGGTGGGGACCTGCCGGGTGTGGCGCGGTCCGGCAGATGGGTCAGGCTGGAACGGGACGAACCTGATCAGCCCGATTCTGGATGGGGTGACGGGGAATGCCGCGTGCAACGGGGATGCGCTGATTCGGACGATGGCGGCGCTGGCGCTGGGCAATGGCAGCGAAGCGATCTATGTGGGCATGTACGGCTCGCTGGACGGCGGGGCAACGCTGGCCGGGCATGTGCTGCGCGCGGTCTATAACCCGACGAGCGGCGGAACGCCGACGTGGCAGGATCTGACGTTGAATCCGGTGACGAACGACACGCAGGGATTCAATGCCTACGGGATGGACATTTCGAGCCTTTACGTGGACCCGCATGACGCGACGGGGAACACGGTGTATGTGACGGTGGAGGGGATTCCTGGTCCGACGGCGGCGGTGCGCCAAGTGTATGAATCGACCGACGGAGGAGCGCACTGGACTGAGATTGCATCGAACCTGCCGGCGACGGCCGCGAGCAGCGTGGCGGTGGATCCGGGCTATGCGAACACAGTGTATGTGGCGACGGATGTGGGCGTTTATTCGACGCGGCAGGTGGCAACATGCGCGACCGCGAATTGCTGGACGACCTTTGGCTCAGGCCTGCCTGAAGCGCCGGTGGTGGGGTTGAGCGCGTCGCCGGCGGGCGTGACGCCGAGCGTGCTGGTGGCAGGAACGTATGGGCGCGGACTGTGGCAGATTCCGCTGTGGTCGGCGGGAACGGAGACCACGACAGCGACACTGCTGCCGGCAACTTTGAACTTTGGCGACCAGACCTACGGGACGACCAGCGCGGCGCAGACGGTGACGCTGACCAATACCGGGGGCGTGGTGCTGACGCCGACTCTGGTGACGGTGACGGGAGATTTTGCCGAGACGGACAACTGCGCGGGCGCGACTCTGGCGGCGAATGCGACATGCACGATTCAGGTGACGTTTACGCCGACGGCTACCGGCACGCGGACGGGCACGCTGACGGTGGATGCGAATGTGGCGAGCGGGCAACTGACGGCGTCGCTGAGCGGAAACGGAACCAGCGCGGGCGCGGTGACGGTGGCTCCGGTGACGCTGAGTTTTGGCCAGGTGGAGGTGGGATCGACCTCGAGCGCGCTGCAGGTGACGCTGAATAATGCGGGCTCGACGGCGGTGAGTATTTCGAGTGCAGCTGTGACGGGGCCATTTGCGCTGGCGACGAATGCGTGCGGCACTTCGCTGGGCGCGAGCAGCTCCTGCCAGATGACTTTGACGTTTACGCCGACACTGCCGGGCTTGTCATCCGGGGCGCTGACGGTGACCGATGATGCAGGAACGCAGACGGTGGGGTTGAGCGGAACGGGCGCGTCTGCGCCGACGGATACGCTTTCGCCCGCGTCGCTCACGTTCAGCGGGACGGTGGTGGGCGCGCAGTCGGCGGCGCAGGCGGTGACGCTGACGAACGCGGGCGGCGTGACGCTGACGGGGATTTCGACAAGCGTGAGCGGACCGTTCGAGGTGACGAGCAATTGCGGCGGCCAACTGACGAGCAACTCAAGCTGCGCAATCAGCGTGACGTATGTACCGACGGCGACGGGAATGCAGACCGGGACGCTGACCGTGACGGACGCGTTGCGGACGCAGACGGTTTCGCTTTCCGGAACCGGCCTTCAGGCGCCAGTGCTGAGCGTGAGTCCGTCGAGTTTGAGCTTTGCGGCGCAGCCGGTGGGCCAGACGAGCGCGGGCCAGACGCTGACGGTGAAGAATACCGGCGGGGCACCGATGGCCAATGTGGGCTTTGCGATTGCCGGATCGGGAGCGGCGAGTTTTTCGACCGGGACGACGACCTGCGGCGCGGTGCTGAACAACGGAGCGAGCTGTACGGTGCAGGTGCTGTTCACGCCGAATGGGGTCGGCGCATTGTCGGCGGCCTTGACGGTGAGTTCGTCCACATTGGGCGTGTCGCCGGTGACGGTGGCGCTGAGCGGTGCGGGAGAGGCGGTGGCGGGGATTAACGCGACGCCGGTGCAGTTGACGTTTGTGGAGGCGACGCTGGGGCAGACGACGGCGGCGCAGACTGTGACGGTGACAAACTCCGGCAGCGCGGCGGCGAGCGGGCTGACGCTGACCACGGCGGCGCCTTTCAACCTGACGGCAAACACCTGCGGGACGAGCCTTGGCGCGGGCGCGAGCTGCACGGTGGGCGTGGAGTTTACGCCGACCGTGAACGGAACGGCGACGGGCGCGCTGACGGTGAGCTCAGCGAACTACGCAACGGCCACCGTGGCGCTGACGGGCGTGGGCGGGCTGGCAGGCGCGGTGCAGGTGCTGCCGGGGTTGCTGACCTTTGCGACGACCGGAGTGGGCACGACGAGCGCAGTGCAAACGGTGACGGTGACGAATACGAGCGCGACTGTGAGTTTGACGGATATGGCGCTGAGCGTCTCAAGCGGATTTGCGCTGAGCGGAAGCACCTGCCCGACGACGCTGGGGCCGGGTGCAAGTTGCACGGCGGGTGTCGAGTTTGCTCCGACGAGCGCGGGGGCGCAAACAGGAACGCTGACGGTGGCGAGCAGCGCTTTGCCGGCGAGTGCGCAGGTGCCGCTGAGCGGGATGGGCTTTGACTTTACGTTGACAACAACGGGGCAGACGAGCCAGACGGTGGCCAGCGGACTGACGGCGAGCTACACACTGTCATTGACGCCGCTGAGGGGATCGACGGGGACGTTCACGTTTTCATGTGGATCGCTGCCGGCCAATACGGTGTGCGTTTTCAACCCGGCGAGCGAGCAGGTGGCGGCGAACACGACGGGCAGCGAAACGGTGCAGGTGGAGACGGGGCATGCGGCGCAGACGGCGAGCGCCGAAACGCCTGCGGGATGGGGCGGGTTGCAACTGGGACTGGGACTGCTGCTGCTGCCACTGGCATGGCGGCGGAGGCGCAAGGCGCTGTTGCTGGTGCTGCTGCTGGGCGTGTTGGCCGGCGGACTGGCGAGTTGCGCGGGTGCGGGTGGGGATCTGGCTGGTGGATCGACGGGCTCGGGTGGCGCGAATACGCCGGCGGGAACGTACTCCATCAACATGATGGCGACGGCGCACGGGGTGTCGCACCAGGTGACGGTGTCTCTCACAGTGGATTGAGCGGCAGGGTCCGGCCGCATTCGCGCGCAGTCTATACTGGACCTTCGGGCGCTCCAGCCGGAGCGCCGCAACGCCAATTTGCACAGGGAGCCGGGGAGACGATGGGTCCCGATGACGGGGAAGGCCGGGCATGAGCGCCAAAGTGACAGTGGAGGATGTGGCGCGTGTGGCCGAGCTGGCGAATGTGGAGCTGACGCCGGAGGAATCGGACGCAATGCTGCATGACCTGAACGCGATTCTGGAGTATGTGGCCGAACTGGACGAGCTGGATACGGCGAACGTGACGCCGCTGGCGCAGGTGAGCGAGCTGAGAGGCGCGGGCGGCGCGAGCGGGTCTACAGAGCTCCGGCCGGATGAGCTTGTGCCCTCGCTGGAGCGCGCGGCAGTGATGGCCGAAGCGCCGGAGAGCGACGGCGCATTCTTCAAAGTGCCCAAGGTGATTGAACGCTGAGCCGGTAACGAGCGAAGGAAGGGAAGAGGATTGTCGAGCGACTCAAAGACCGCGGAGAGGCTTGTGGAGACGCCGAAGACGCTGGCCGAGCTGCGCGCGGGGATTGAGTCGGGCAGCGTGAAGGCCGTGCATCTGGCGGAGAGCTATTACGCGCGTATTGCAGCGTTGAATCCAAGGCTGAATGTGTTTCTGAGCCTTGCGAAGGAGCGCGCGCTGGAGCAGGCCGGACGCGTGGACCTGGCGGCGGCAAATGGAAATCCGTTAGGTCCTCTGGCGGGGATTCCGGTGGGCATCAAGGATGTGCTGGCGATGAAGGGCGCGCCGGCCACGGCGGGGTCGAAGATTCTGATGGGCTACAAGCCGCCCTATGACGCGACGGCGGTGGCGAGGCTGGAGGCGGCGGGCGCGGTGCTGCTGGGCAAGCTGAACTGCGATGAGTTCGCGATGGGCTCGTCGAATGAGAACTCAGCCTACGGGCCGGTGCGGAATCCGGTGGATCCGGAGCGGGTTCCGGGCGGGTCGAGCGGCGGCTCGGCAGCGGCGGTGGCGGCGAACATGGCCGTGGCCACGCTCGGGACGGACACGGGCGGATCGATTCGCCAGCCTGCGAGTTTCTGCGGGGTGGTGGGCGTGCTGCCGACGTATGGACGGGTGTCGCGCTACGGGCTGATTGCGTTTGCGTCTTCGCTGGATCGCGTGGGGCCGTTTGCAGGCAACGTGCGCGACGCGGCGACACTGCTAAGCGTGATTGCCGGGCACGACGAGATGGATGCGACGAGCTCACCCGCGCCGGTGGCCGATTATGCTGCCGCGAGCGACAAGGATGTGGAAGGACTTCGGATCGGGGTTCCGGCGGAGTACTTTGGCGAAGGGCTGGACCCGGAGGTTCGGGCGAATCTCTTGCACGGGATTGAAGCGCTGAAGGCCGCGGGTTGCACGGTGAAGCCGATCTCGCTGCCGCACACGAAGTATGCGATTCCGACGTATTATCTTGTGGCAACGGCGGAGGCAAGCGCGAATCTGGCGCGGTTCGACGGCGTGCGCTACGGGCACCGGTCGGCCGAGTCGGAGACGCTCTCGGCGATGTACCGGCACTCGCGCGACGAGGGCTTTGGAGCGGAGGTAAAGCGGCGGATTCTGCTGGGAACCTATGCGCTGAGCGCGGGCTACTACGATGCGTATTATTTGAAAGCGCAGAAGGCGCGGCGGCTGCTGGCGGAGGAGTTTGTGCGGGCCTTTGCCGAGGTGGACGCGATTGTGACGCCGACGGCGCCTACGCCGGCCTTCAAGCTGGGCGAAAAGACGGGCGATCCGCTGGCGATGTATCTGGCGGATATTTACACGGTGACGGCAAGCCTGGCGGGGATTTGCGGCGTGACGGTTCCGTGCGGCAAAACGGCTGCGGGATTGCCGGTGGGCATGCAGGTGCTGGCCGCGCATTTCGAGGAAGGGACAGCCTTCCGCGTGGCGCGCGCGGTGGAGGCGGCCGAGGAGTAGCGATGCGATTCCGAACTGGGTTTGTGTTGGCGATGCTGGGCGTGGCGGCGATGGCCGCGGCTGCTCCGGCGGCGAAGACGGCGGCCAAGACGGCTGCGAAAACGGCGGCGAGGCACCGGACGCACACGGTGTATCTGGGGCCGGTGAAGCAGGTTCCCTATTCGAAGGAGGGCGACCCGGCGGGCTCGCAAACGGGCGAGACGGAGCTGGGTGTTCGCACGCTGGTGGTGGATGGTCAGGTGAAGGAGTGGACCACGGGCGACGTGCATGACGTGACGGAGCGCAGCTTTGTGGTGCGTCGCGCGCTGCGGCTGAACGACAGCCTGCCGAGCGACAAAAAAATGATGTGGGTGTGGCAGCGGGGGCCGTGGCTGCTGGTGGATCGCGAGACAGGGCACGTGACGGCGCTGAAGTTGCCGGACTACAACCCGGCGGTGAGCCGCGTGGTGTGGTTCCGGGATTATGGTGCTTACTGCGGTGTGACACCGAGCGGAGAGACCCTCTACGCAATGGTGGCGCAACTGACGGTACGGAGGCCTGTGTTGAGGAAGAAGCTCGAGGACTATGATCCGGCGGACCCGCCGCAGCCGGCATGCGGACCGGCGGAGTGGCAGAGGGATCCAATGCAGGTGACCTTTCATCCGGCGGGCAAGAATGCGGCGAACTTTGACATTGTGGCGGGTTCGGCGGTGCTGGTGGAAAGCGACAGCGACGACACGGAGACGCCGGAAACGCCGCAGCCGGCGGCGAAGCCGCAATAGTGAAGGATTGGTGGCGCGATGGAGACGCTGGACGAGTTGCTGAAGAGGGCCGAGGCGGCGCATGGGCACATGTGTCCGGGGCAGATTCTGGGCGTGCGCATGGCGCTGGTCGGCCTCGAGAAGCTGGGTATTCAAGACCCGCTGGGCGCGGACCGGAAGCGGCTGGTGACGTATATCGAGATTGACCGCTGCGCGACCGATGCGATTGCCATGGTGACCGGTTGCAGGCTGGGCAAGCGGACGCTGAAGTTTCGCGACTGGGGCAAGATGGCGGCGACGTTTGTGGATCTGGAAGCGGGCCGCGCGGTGCGCGTGACGGCGCGGGAAAGCTCGCGCGAGGCGGCGCAGAGGATGTTTCCGGATGCTGGGAGCAAGAGCAGGCAGCAGATGTTGGCCTATCACGCGCTGCGGGATGAGGAATTGTTTGCCGTGCAGCCGGTGCGCGTGGCGGTGGGCGAGAGCGAATTGCCGGGGAAGCGCGGCGACCGCGTGGCGTGCGCGCGCTGCGGCGAGGGGGTGAACTTTGGGCGGTTTGTGGAGGTAAATGGCGAGCGGCTGTGCCTGAGCTGCGCGCGGCCGGAGGAGTGTTATTGGTCGCCGTGAGGGTGAATTCGGAGCCGTGCAAGGGCGCAGGGGGGCGGGCGCGTCTTGACACGCACCCGCTCGCACGTTTCTTATTTTGACAGGCCTTCTTTCGGATTCCGGCTGGGCTGAACTCCGTGCGAAGAGCGCATGGGGCCGCGCCGGGTTCCCGGGGAGGGTGTGTCGAACAGGAAATCAAAGGTAGCCGGGTCTCAGGTAGAATCGAGCAGGGAAAGCGGTTGGGGTTCCCCGTCGAGCGGTTGCCTGACCTGTCTTCCAGAGCCTGAGCCGGACCGATGCGGGGAGGCCGGGCGCATTCCCGTAGACCCATTTTCAACGAGGCATCCGGCGACGGTCCGGGTGTGCCTGTGCCCTTGAGATAGGCCGGAAAGCGCGGCAGGGCGAGTAAAGGACGAGAGTGACGACAAGTTTGTTGATGTTGGCGGCAGCGTCGGCCCCGAGCGGGGGCGGACTGATGATGTTGCTTCCCCTGCTGCTGATTCCTCTGCTGTACTTTGTCATGATCCGCCCGCAGCAGAAGCGGCAAAAGCAATGGCAGGAGATGCTGGGCAGCATCAAGTCGGGCGACCGGGTGACGACCGCCGGCGGGCTGCGCGGCATTATTCTATCGATCAAGGACGATGCGGTGATTTTGCGCGTGGCCCCGGACAACCTGAAGGTGGAAGTGGCAAAGAATGCAATTGCCTCAGTGACCACGCAGGAAGGATCTTCAGCCTCCTGAGCGGAGAGGCGCGGGCCGGCGCGATGCCGGCCTGTGGCGAGAAACGAGACGATGAAGAAGAATCTGAGAAACAAAGTTCTGTTGATTATTGGAATCCTGCTGGTCTTTTTCTACGGGATTTTCGGAGTCCCCTCGGGGTTTTCCGGCAAGGCACTGATGGAAGCACTTACGCAGCGCATACATCTGGGCCTTGACCTGAAGGGCGGCGCGCACCTGATTCTGCAGGTGAAGGTGTTGGAAGCGGTGAACGACGAGACCGACAGCACGGCGTCGCGCATCCGGGACGACCTGAAGCAGGCGCACCTGACGTACTCGCAGGTATATAAACCCAGCCCGCTGAAGGCGGACGGAAGCGGGCAGCCGCAGACCATCCGCATTGAGGGTGTGACGGTGGACCAGGAGAGCGCGGCGCGCAGCCTGCTGGATTCGAAGTACTCGAGCGAGTACGACATTACGGGCAACGCCGACAACAGCTTTTCGGTGACGATGAAGCCGCTGGTGGAATCGGACCTGGAAAAGCGGACCGTGCAGCAGACGATCGATACGATTCAGGATCGCGTGGACTCGCTGGGCGTGACGGAGCCGACGATTCAGCAGTACGGCCTGGGCGACAACCAGATTCTGGTGGAGCTGCCGGGCATTTCGGACCTTGATGAGGTGAAGAAGATCATTCAATCGACGGCGCGGCTGGAGATACACCCGGTGGTGGGCGGGCCGTTTCAGGATGAGCAGACGGCGCTGGGGACCGTAGGCGGCGCGCTGCCGGCCGAAGATGAGATGGTGCATTACTCGGGCGTGTCTGGCGGCGAGGCCGACAGCGTGTACATTCTGCAGCGTGCCGCGGTTGTGAAGGGTAATGACTTCCGCTCGGCGGACCCGGGGACGAATTCGAACACATCGCAACCGGACGTGGAGTTCACGCTGACCAATGAAGCGGGCGACCGGTTTTATCAATTTACGCGGGCCAACGTGGGCCGCAGTATGGCTGTGGTGCTGGGCGGGCGCGTGCGGCAGGTGGCGCGAATCGACGGGCCGATCCGCGACCGCGGCGAGATTTATGGCAGCTTCAGCCAGGAGGAAGTGCAGAACCTGTCGAAGCTGCTGAGCTCGGGCGCGCTGCCGGCTTCGCTCAACTATCTGGAGCAGCGGACGGTGGGTGCGTCGCTGGGCGCCGATTCGATTCGCGAGGGCGTGACGGCGGCGTCGGTGGGCCTGATTGTGGTGCTCATCTTCATGCTTGTCTACTACCGGGGCGCGGGGATCAATGCGGACCTGGCGCTGATTCTGAACCTGGTGATTCTGCTGGGATTCATGGGATTTTCAACGGCGACGCTGACCCTGCCGGGCATTGCGGGCGTGATTCTGACCATCGGCATGGGCGTGGATTCGAACGTGCTGGTCTTCGAGCGCATTCGTGAGGAGATTCGCGCGGGCAAGGCCGCCGCGGCAGCCGTGGACCAGGGATTTGCGCATGCCTGGACGACAATTTTCGACACGCACGTGACCACGATTGTGTCGGCGGCGATTTTGTTTGTGTTTGGCACCGGGCCGGTGAAGGGTTTTGCGACGACGCTGGTGGTTGGTTTGTGCGCGAACCTGTTCACGGCGGTGTTTGTCTCGCGCGTGATTTTCGACGCGCACCTGAACAAGCTGAAGCCGGGCCAGATGGTTTCGATTTAGAGCGGCGGAAGCCCGGCGCGGAACGGCCGGAAGCGGGATAACGATTTGAGACCGGCAGAGAAGACGCCGGCAACGAGGAAGGCAGAAAAGCCGTGGAATTTTTTCACAACGTAAACGTGGATTGGCTGGGGAAGAAGTGGTACTTCCTGGCCTTTTCGTTGATTTTCAGCACTGCCGGCATCATTTCAATGGGATGGCATTGGGCGCATATCGGCAGCCCGGTGCCACTGGGCGTGGATTTCAAGGGCGGCACGCAGTTGCAGGTGGGCTTCACCCAGCATCCGAACATCAGCCAGATTCGCGCGGCAATGGACGCAGCCGGGGAGCGCGACTCGAGCATCGTGCAGTTCGGCCCGGCCGCGAACAACGAGCTGCTGATCAGCCTGCCCGAGGTGAAGAACGAGAACGCGCTGGACGTGGGCCGGGAGAAAATTGAGACCGCGCTGAACAAGCAGTACAGCGGCGCGTTTACCATTCAGGGTGGACAGGTGGTGGGCCCGACGGTGGGCAACCAACTGGAGAAGCAAGCCGCGATGGCCACGCTCTGGTCGATGCTGGGCATGCTCATCTATCTATGGTTCCGGTTTCAGCTTATTTACGGCGTGGCGGCGGTGGTGGCTTGCGTCCATGACACGCTGATTACGATAGGTGCCTTTTCGCTGGCCGAGCGCGAGTTGAGCCTGACGGTGATTGCGGCGATTCTGACGCTGGTGGGCTACTCGATGAACGATACGATTGTGGTGTTCGACCGCATTCGCGAGAACCTGCGGCTGAGCCGGCGGGAGCCGCTGGCCGACCTGGTGAACCGGAGCATCAACCAGACGCTGAGCCGGACGGTGCTGACCTCTGGCCTGACCTTCTTGACCGTGCTGTCGCTGTTTATCTTTGGCGGGCAGGTGCTGAATGGATTTTCGTTCGCGCTGGTGATCGGCATTTTGATTGGAACGTACTCTTCGATTGCAGTTGCGTCTCCCATGCTGGTGGCGTGGCAGGAGTACCGCGCGAGGAGCGGGAAGGCAGCGGCTTTGCCCGCGGCGCGGCGTACGCGCTAAGCGCGGCCGGGAGCAATTGCACTGTTTTTTGGGCAGATTTTGCAAGTGTTGCGTAGTTCTGATATAGGTTGAGCACATTCGTGTGGTAACGTTTGGATGCCCGGGAACCATTGCAATCCTGCCGGTGTCTAAATAGAGGCAACCAACACCCGATACGAGGCTGGCCATGTTTGAAGATTCCACATTTGAATCCGGAGGAAGGATCAAGAGCAAGAGCAAGTACTGGATGGTTGCGACGTTCATCTTCAACGGCGCGATTCTTGTTCTTCTCATCCTGATTCCGCTGATCAACCCAGAGGCATTGCCCGCGGCCGCGATGTTGACCGTTTTGACGGCTCCGCCGCCGCCACCGCCTCCACCGCCACCGCCTCCGCCGCCTGAAGTGCACGTGGTTCATGTGCAGTCAGAGATGATGAACAACCAGTTGATTGCCCCGACCAAGATTCCCAAGAACATCAAGGAAGTATCGGAGAAGGAAGCGCCTCCGTCCAGCTTTGGCGTGGCCGGCATGGAAGGCCTGGGCGGCAGCGAGGGTGGTGTTCTGGGAGGCGTTTTTGGAAATTCCGCACCCCAGGTGAAGGTGGCGCCGCCGAAGAAAGTGAACATTTCGTCCGGCGTTGCGCAAGGCAATTTGATCATGGAGACGAGGCCGGTGTATCCGACGATTGCAAAAGAGGCGCGGATTCAGGGCACGGTGGTTCTGCAGGCGGAGATTTCCAAGCAGGGTACGATTACCAACCTGCGCGTGGTAAGCGGACCGGGGATGCTGCAGCAGGCGGCAGTCCAAGCGGTGAAGACCTGGCGGTACCGGCCCTTCGAACTGAACAATGAGCCGGTGGAAGTGGAAACCCAAATCAACGTAATCTTCAGCCTGGGCGGCTGAGGTTGAATCCGGCCCTCTCCCCGGCTTCGGGTTGAGGGTCTTGCATCAGGACCGAATGCGAATCCTTGCACGAGCCGCATTCCCAGCAGCCACCCGCGAAAGCGGGAAGAGGCTAGAAATCAAAAGAATCTCCGCAGGAGGAACGATTCAGTGATTCTCGCTCAGCTCGCACATTACGCATCGCACACCGTCCACAGCCTGGCGCTGTTCCAGGACGATCAGACGGTCAGCTTCAGCCCCATGGGGCTGTGGAGTCACATGGCATGGCTGGCCCGCGCCGTGTCCATTGTTTTGTTTATCGAGTCGATCTGGTCGCTGGCCGTGATGATCGACCGCTACCTGTACTTCTCCGCCGCACGGAAGCAATCGCGCGAGTTCGCGCCCAAGGTTGCCGGAGCGCTGAAGGACAGAAAGCTGGAAGAAGCGATCAAGATTGCCGATCGGAACAAGAAGTCGCACCTGGCCGAAGTGGTTACGGCCGGCTTGCAGGAGTTCCGCGCCTCAGCCGGCGCCGCAACCGAGAATACGATTGCGAGTTCGCAGCGCGCGCTGGAGAGGGCGGAGGCGATTGTGCATGCCAAGCTGAAGCGTGGCCTGAGCGTTCTGGCCACCATCGGTGCGACGGCGCCGTTCGTTGGTCTGTTCGGAACGGTCATCGGCATTCTGCACGCCTTCCAACAGATCGCCACGATGAAGACCTCGGGCATTGGCGCGGTGGCCGGCGGCATTTCTGAAGCACTGGTGACGACCGCATTCGGACTCCTTGTGGCCATCCCGGCCGTGATGGCGTTCAACTACTTCACCGGGCGTGTCGAGGCATTCGACGTGGAGATGGATAACTCCTCGAGCGAACTTATCGACTACTTCATCAAGCAGAGCAGCAACAGGTAAGAGCTGCCGTACCGGGCTGACGCGAGAGATTGAGAGGGCAGAGGAGCCGACCGTTCTTCTGCCTGCTGAATGCGCGGCAAGCCGGGCGGAAAAGAGCAGGGCGGGAAGCCGTCCGGCGCGAAAACGAAAGGCATGGAGCCTGAGCTATGGCGATTGCAGTCCGCAACGAAGGCAGCAAGGTCAACTCCAACATCAACGTGACGCCGATGGTGGACGTGATGCTGGTGCTGCTGATCATTTTCATGGTCATCACCCCGATGCTGAACAACAAGGTGTCGATTGACATGGTGAAGGTGCAGAACGCGGTTCCGATGCCAGACGCCAGCAAGGACGATGCGATTGTGGTGGCGATCACGAGGGATGGCGGGCTCTTCCTGGGACAGGACAAGATTGCGCTGAGCGAGCTTGGCTCAAAGGTGAGCGACCGGCTGGCGAGCACGCCGGGAAAGACCATTTACGTGCGCGCGGATGCGCGGGCGCAGTATCGCGCGGTGGAAGATGCAATTGACGCCGTGCGTACGGCGGGCGTGGATGAGATAGGCATGCTGACGGAGAGAAAAGGCAGCAACCTTGCGGGCGGCGAATAGCCGTCGAGACCGGCGAACCGATTCGCGATGGCAATACACAATGGCAATACAGGATATTGAGGAAGCAATAGGAGTTTGACGCCATGTCAATGACTACTGGAGGCGGAGGCGGGTACTCTGCCGACATCAACGTAACGCCCATGATCGACATTCTGCTGGTGCTGCTGATCATCTTCATGATCATCGTGCCACATACGAAGGTTGGGCTGGATGCGGCTGTACCGCAGCCGCCGAAGCACAAGACGCAGCAGCAGCCGAACGACCGGACGATCGTGGTGCAGATTCAGTACCGGCCGGGCGCGGCGCCGACCTACAAGATCAACGAAGAGGATGTGGCCCACGCGGATCTGCTAAATAAGCTGACTGCGATCTATGCCAACCGGGCCGAGCGGGTGATGTTCATCAAGGGCGATGACGATCTCGAATTCCAATATGTGGCGGATGTGATGGACATTGCCAAGTCAGCGAACGTGGATCACGTGGGGCTGATGACCCCGAAGATTATGGCGGGCCAGTAAGCCGCGAATTTGGGGTGGCAGACGGTGGTGCAGGGTCAAGTCCCCAACCGCTGCCAGTGGGGAGCACCTTGGTGCGCAGGGCCGGCGAAGAGGAGCTTGCGGGCTTTGCGGGAATGACGAAGTACAGATGCCTCAGTCCGTGCTGTTGGGGGAGGCCGATCGCAGGAAATCCGGCGGGTCTGGAAGTGCGGAGTAGAATCCCGGCAATCCTGGACAGTGCAGGACCGAAGGCGACCGGCGGCGATCGAAGCAATTCCAGGCGCGCGAGGGAAAGGCACGACCTGAAGGAGAAGAAACGAAGATGAATCGACCCGCACGTATTACGGCGTTTGCGGTGGTGTTTGCCGGAATGATGCTTTCCATGAGCGGGTGCAAGCGCCTGGAGGCCCGGCAAGAACTGAACAATGGTGTGGATGCATACAAGGCAGGAAAGTACGAAGAAGCGGTTGGGCACTTCCAGAAGGCAACGGAACTGGACCCGAAACTGCTCTCGGCCAAGAGCTTTCTGGCGACAGCAATCTCACAGAATGTGGTGCCGGGGATTGACACGCCGGCGAACCTGAAAGCGGCGCAGGAGGCGATCAGCATCTTCGAGGAAGTGCTGGCCGCGAAACCGAACGACATCAACAGTCTGAAGCAGATTGCCGGCATTTACTTGAGCGTGAAAAAGCTGGACGATGCCAGGGTCTGGCAGAAGAAGGTTCTGGCCGTGGATCCGAAGGATCCGGAGGCGGCATATACGATTGGCGTGATCGACTGGACCGAGGCGCACGAGAATGTGCTGAAGGAGTTGCAGTCGGCGGGCCTGAATGACGACGGAGAAGGCAATAAGAAGGCTCCGAAGAAGATCATGGCCACGATCAAAGAGGAAAACGCGCCTCTGGTGGATGAGGCCCTCCAGTATCTGAATCAGGCGCTTGCCAATCGTCCGAATTACGACGATGCGATGGCATACATGAACCTTGTTTATCGCCGCAAGGCGGACCTGGACTACGGGGACTCGGCGACGGTGAAGGCCGACCTGGCGCAGGCCGAAGACTGGCGGACCAAGGCCATGGGAACCCGCAAGGAAAATGAGGAAAAGAAGAACAAGGGCGCAGGCGGCATCACAATCACCCCAAGCAGCTAGGAATAACCGGCTCGGGATTTACGCCAGCAAGCGAGATGCGGCCTCCGTTCCAAGACGGAAGCCGCATTTTTTGCGTCCGAGCTCACCGCCTGCCTACTGTACGCCATTCGCGAGAATCTGCTCGGCATAGTAATTGCGAATTTTGGCCTGGTCGTGGAGCGCTTCAAAGTAGGCGTTCTTGAGGAGTTGGGCGCGGGCTTCGCGCAGGGACTGGCGGATGAACTGCTGGACGTTGGGGTCGTTGAGCTCGCGCTGCCCGGCCTGCTCCCTGGAGAGCAGCTTGAAGACTGCGTAGGCGACGACGTGGCGGCCCGGCCCGGCGCCGTCGTACATGGGCAGGATGCCGGTAATCTGGCCGGGCTTGAGCTTGCTGATGGCGTCAAAGGCAGCGGGGTCAGTCTTGAGCGCGGATTCGCCGATGGCACCCATGTCGCCGCCATTGGAAGCATTGCTGCTGGCGTCGGAGGCGGTCATGGCTACGGTGCCGAAATCCTCGCCGCTGTCAAGGCGGTTGAGGATGGTCTGGATGCGTTTGCGCGCCGCGGCGTCGCTGTAAACGCGATTGCTCGGCATGTTGCTGTCGGACTTCACGGGCACGGCGCTGGCGACGATCTGCGCGAGGTAGTACCTGGGCTCGATCAGGTTGAAGTCAGCTTTGTGCCCCGCATAGTACTTGCTGATGTCGGCGTCAGTGATGTTGATTTTGGCGTTGATTTCCTTGTTTTCGAGCTTGTCCTGGGTGAGCGTGCGGCGAATCTGTTTCTTGAGATCGTCAAGGGTCAGGTCGCGCGCTTTGAGCTGCCTGGCAAACTCCTCTTCTGTGTAGGGCAGCTTCATCTCAGTGAGGCGGGCGTTCACGTCCTCATCGGAGGCGGTGAGGTTGAGCTTGGCAGCGCGCTGCTGCATGACCTCATCGTCGATCATCTGGTGGAGGATTTGGAGGCGCCAGATGTCGGCCTGCTCGGGCGTGGGCTGCTGGGGGCTTTGGCCCATGCTCATCATGTAGTTTTTGTAGGCCCGGTCGAGCTCGGCCTTGGTAATATCCTTGCCATTGACCGTGGCCATGACGTCAGACGACGGCGAGTGATGGCAGCCCGCGACGCCGGCGAGTAGAAGGGCAGTGGAGACCGTGAGGACGGCAAGGCCGCGACGGGAAAATGAACGGACTTCAACGGACAAGCTGAACACTCCTGGGAGCCGAAGAGGCCTCCGGTCTTAAAGGATACAACCCAGCAGGGATACAACCCGTTCAGGATGCATTCCGGCAACTGGCGCCGAGGGAAAACAACATCCGCTGACCTTTCACCGCAATGCGACGCGGGGCAGCGCGGATGACCTCGGTCTGTGGGGCGCTACCTGCCGGCGCCGGGCTGGCCCTGGGACGGGGATTGCGCCGGCGTGTTCGCGGGCGGCTGCTGACCCGCAGCGCGCAGGGCGCGATCAATGACCATCCACAACTGATCCTGCGGCACCACGCCGCTGATGCGCTCTCCGTTGACGAACAGCGCGGGGGTTCCATCCACGCCGAGAGCATCGCCTTCGCTGGTCTCGGCTTTGATGTTGGTTTCATCCTGTTTGGCCAGACAGGCATCGAGTTTGGCCGCGTCAAGCTTGCCGGAGGCGGCCTCCTGGCGGGCTTCGCCGTCCAGTGCCGCAAAGCTCCGCGCCAAGTTTCGCTCCGATCCCGTAATTTCATCCCCGTGGGAGTGCAGGTAATCGACGTAGTCCCAGTATGCTGTGCCGTTCTGCGCGGCAAGGCAGTTGGCGTCAACGGCGGCGCGCATGGCCCAGGGATGGATGGTGGTGAGGGGGAAATCCTTGTAGACGAAGCGGACGAGGCCTTTGTAGTGGTTGAGCGTGGAGGGGAAGAGCGTCTGGTGCATGCGCGCGCAATAGGGGCACTCGAGATCGTCAAAGTTGATGACGGTGACCTTGGCCTGCGGGTTGCCGCGAATGGGGCGGCCGGCAATGGGGATGTGGAGCGCGAGATTGTTTTCGAGATTGAAGGTCTCAAGGCGCGCGAGGGTCTTGTGGTCCTTGGAGAGGAGGAAGTTGACGACGCTCAAGTGCGCGCCATGGCCGACGGTGACGGGCAGGGTGTCATAGCCGGCGATCTGGCTGGGCGCGGGCGTGCCGACGGTGACGGTGTAGTCCTGGGGGACGCTGTACTGCGAGCGGACCATCAGCTCCACGTGGCGGTTGAGCGAAGGGTCAGTTGGCGCAGCGGGAGACGACTGGGCTTTGCAGCCGGAGGCGACGACAAGCAGCAGCATTCCGGCAAGAACGCGAAGACGCAACAATGAATAATCCTCTTACCCCTAAGGATACCGCAGCAGACCACGAAGGGCGAGCCGGTGGGAGCGGCTTTGCGGGCTCTTGAAGAGTGGACGCGCGAGGCGGGAAAAGGCAATCCGAGCTTAGTAAGCGGGCGGCTGGGAGGGATCGCGGAAGACGGTGTTGGAGCGGCGGATATCGCCGACGGAGCCGAAGTTGGCGAGGGTGAAGCTGTATAAGTACTGGGTCTCGTCGCGGACTGTGCCGAGGGCGAAGCGGCGATAACCGATGCTGATGCCGCAGCAGTTCCAGTTGTAGACGGCCTGGACGCCGGCATACTGGAGCGCGCCGTTGACGAAGTCGTAACCGCCGTTGGCGGAGAGGTTGAGGCCGACCTGATTGGGTTTGCCGATCTGGAGAAAGGGCTGGAGCTGCTGGCTCTGAATGATGGAGGCGGCGGTGCCCTTCTCATCGACCGCATTGAGGAGCGCATGGCGGAGGCCGACGGTGGTGCGGCCCCAACTGTAGCCGGCGTAGAGGTTGTCTGCCCCGATGCGTCCGGCGCGCGGGTCGTAGTCCATGTCCCACTCGATGCGGAGGTTGCGAATGGCCTCAAAGCGCAGGCGGGAGGTGATGGGCGCAATGTTGCGGGGAGTAGTGAGGAAGGCGATGCCGGTGAGGTCGAGGGTGGGATCGAAGACGTTGCGGCGGCCGGGAATGAGCGCGCCGCCGAAATCGGCGTTGAGGAAGTACTTCTGGCCAACCTGCCAGCTTGCCCACTCGCGCTGCGGCGCGGGACAGGAAGCGGGATCGCCGGCGCCGGCGGCGTCCTTTGGGCATGGACCGGGCTTGTTGGGACGCACGTAGAAGCGCTGGGTGAGGTTGAAGCCGACCTCGCTGGTATCGGTGGCGATGTCGGTGGTGTCGACCATGAGTACGTTGCGGGCGGTGGGGCCAATGCCGCCAATGAAGCGGTAGTAGAACTCGGGCTCAATGACGTGGCGGAGGGTGCGATTCCATCGGGCGAGGAGGAAATCGCGCTCGAGGGCGGGCCCGCGCAGATCCACCGAGGCCTCAAGATCGGAGCGGTTGAGCGCTTCGTGGCTGATGGAGGGCGTTCCGCCGTTGGCGCCGGTGAGGTCAGGGTGCTGGCTGCCGGAATAGGAGGTGTCGCGCAGGGCGACTTCAGGGAGGATGTCCCATCCGCCGGCGTGGAGGGGCAGCGAGAGGCGCGGATAGATGTCAATGCGGCCGACGTTGCGGGCGTGGAAGCCGGATTCAGAGCGGCTGAGGTAGCTGAGCGAGGAACCGAAGCTCCAGTAGAGCGGACTTGCGCCGAGCGGACGGTCGAGCACATCGAAACGAATGCCGGGAAGGTGGAGGATGCGGACTTCGTTGCCGGGCGTGGAACTGGCGAAGGCCTGCAGGCGGCCGAGATAGGCCGAAGGGATGTACCCGTGGCGCTCATCGGTGAGCGAGAGAATGCTGTGGACCTGGGAGGCGACGGCCAGGTTGTAATTGTCGTTGAAGACGAGCTTGTAGACGTAACTGGAGAGGTATTCGATATCGCCGGCGAGGCGCAGGTGCGGAGTGATGTCCTCGCGGCCAAGGGCAACGACGTCGAGGCCGCCCTGGTTCACGAGTCCCGTAGCGGGCGGGATGGCTGGGCCGCCACGATCGAGCAGGGCGTTCCAGCGGACGTTGAGGAAGTTGAGGCCGGCGCCTTTGAAACGGAAATCGCCGTTGGGGGCGAAGCCGCGCTTGGAGTAGTACTCGGCGCCGAGAACCATGTCGGTGCTGCGGCTGAGGGCAATGTACACTTGCTCACCGAGGATGAGGCCCTTGATGGAGGAGTTGCTGATGACGGGGATGAGGAAGCCGGATTCGCGGCCGTTTTCATTCACGGGATGGCGGAGGTAGGGGAGATAAAAGACAGGAACGTCGCGGACTTTGAAGTAGGTGTTGGCGGCAGAGGCCTTGCCGTCGGCAACACGGATGGAGCGGGCGATGAGCTGCCAGTCGGGGTGAGGCAGAAGGCAGTTGGTCATGGTGCCGTCGATGACGCGGTACTGGCCTTTGCCGGTTAGGAGAAGCACGCGACCGGAGAAGAGGAATGGGTTGGGCGTGGAGTAGACGGTGGCGCGTCCGGCGCGGCGGACGCCAAGCGAGCCGGTGACGTTGAAGAAGCGGCCGGTATCTTCATTGAGGCGCATCTCACCATGGTCGGCGCGGATGAATGCGTCCTCTTCGCCGCCGGTGACGAGGATGTGGCCGTCGGCCTGGAGATCGGTGGTGGCCTGGTTGTAGACGACCTTGTCTGCGCGGAGGGTGTAGTCGGCGTAGTGGATTTCGACGCCGCCCAAGAGCGTGACGACGTGGCCTTGCAGGGACTGTGTGTCGGCGTGCAAGAGGACGGGCACGCCGGTGGCGGGCAGCGGCTCAGGCCTGGCGACGGGAATGAGTTCCTGGCCTGGTTCGTCGGGTAGTTGTGAGGGCAGTTGCGCGGCGGGAGTGGATGCGAAAGCGGGATTTGCGGCAGTCGAATTGGATTGCGCGGCGGCGGATTCGCGAGGGTGCGACGGAGGTAACGCATTGGTCAACACCTGCGCGCGAAGTTGCGGGTGACAGAGGACCAGCAGCGTGATAAACACGAAAGTGCGAGGGTGCATCCTGAATCCAAGGCAAGCATAGCAAATGCAGCCTGAAGGATGGGACGCAGAACGAGCGGCCTGGGCAGCAGGCGGGCGGCGGACGTGAACAGGTCCTGGACTCAAGCCGGAGTTGATTCCAGCCGGAGACGGGGACCGGCGGAACACTTGAGAAGGGGAGCTGGAAATTTTGAGCACACTGTTGAGCCAGCCCGCACCGTTACCCCAGTGGAAAGAAGAAGTGAACCGGCGTTTGGCGGCGCACAAGAGCCGCAAGGAGCAGCCGGACGCCGAGAAGCCCGAAGGATCCCAACCTCACCTGACGAAAAACAGCAAAGCGGCTGAGGCGGCAGCGCGCGTGGCGGCGCGGTATGCCAAAGCGCCGAGTTTTAGCGAGATGCAGGCGGCCGAGGCGCGGGCGGCCATGCGCGCCGCCGAAGCGGCAACCCGCAGGG
>JBAUEO010000052.1:0-21069 GCA_049678625.1 Occallatibacter sp.
CTTCAAGAGCCGCGGTTACCCGGACGTGATCCGCTACAACCACTTCGGCGACGGCGCCGCGCGCCAACTGGACATGGTCGACAACCAGGACGCAGGCGCATACACCACCTTCGAAGGCTATCTGGGCGGTAGCAATCCTTACCGCTCCATCTACCCCACTGACACCTACACTGCCGACTTGCTGGCGGCGACCGTCGAGGCGCATCACGCGGACTATGTGTACGGAAACACATTCGTGAATACGACGGCGAGCGTGCCCATCCATTACTCGACCGACCACGGCGACCTGGAGAACGACAGACTGGGCACGCTGTGGTTCTATAACAACAGCTTTTACGAGCCCGTGTGCAGCGGTTGCGACAACTACCGCTGGCACATCTTCGACACCTCGGGCGGCGGCGGCGACAGCTTCCCGGAGATCGAGTGGCCGCAGATCCAGGTCCATAACAACGCCATCTGGATGGATTCGCCGACGGCTCCGTACTTCTTCTGGAACGACGTAACCACGCAGTTCACCACCTTCGGGCGGAACATGCTCAACGCCAACTGGGGCACCGGCAACCTGGCCGGTGGCGATGGCACTGGATGGTACACGGGCACCACTTCCTACGCCTTCCAGGGTGCGGGCAACGCGGCCGAGACGGCGGGTGTCGCGAATCTCGAAGGCACTTCTACAGCGCCCTTCGACCTGAGCACCTTCGCGCCGAATCCGGTGCTCATCAACGCCGGCACGAGCATGCCCGCCGGCGCGCCCGACATGCCCGTCCGCTTCGAGTTCGGCCCTTCGGCCACGCCGCAGCTCCGCACCCAACCCCTCACCATCGGCGCCATGGAGTAAATCGGACACCAGCGGAGGATTCCAGGCTTCCAGGCAGTAACAGCCGGGCCGCCCCCTCAATCAGAGATGGCGGCCCGATTCCTTTGGCGCAAACGCGGTTCAGGCGTCTGCGCGGGGCGTGTGGATGGCAAAGTCGGTGTTCGGGAAGTGTTTTATACTATGCGTCCTAACACGACCGATGCATGGATTTGGCCCTTCCGTTGGTTTATCCTCCCCTAGAGTGCCCTGGGTCCGAGGCGCAACATTGTGCGGACGGGCCGCCGCGCGTCGCGTTGACAATCGCCGCTCGGAAGTGCGTTCCAAAGGGACCGGGAGCGCAGGAAAGGGAGGCGGATAGTTGGCGAGCAAGCCGGACTTCAGCAGAAACAATCTCGACTGTCTGCGATTGATTCTGGCGGCCATCGTGGTCCTGTTTCATATGCACGCGCTTACCAATCTTCACGCCTTTTCGATTTTCGGGAAATACTGCTCGCCGCATTTTGCAATCCGCTCCTTCTTTGTGATCAGCGGATTCCTCATCTATCGCAGCTACATGCGCTCATCCACGATGGGGTCGTATTATTCCAAGCGCGTCCGCCGCATTTACCCAGCCTATTGCACGGTGATTCTTGTCGCGGCCGGCACATTCTGGCTTGTCAGCACGGACGCTCCGCTGCGCTACTTCCTCTCGCTTGGTTTCTGGAAGTATGTGGGCGCGAACCTGCTTTTCATGAACTTTTTGGCGCCTTCCTTGCCTGGCGTCTTCACCGTGAACCGGCTTTCGCCGGTGGACGGCGCGCTGTGGACGCTGAAGATTGAGGTGGCTTTTTACATCATCGTACCTGTCATTCACTGGCTCTGTACGCGATTTGGCACGAAGAAGATCATCGCCCTCATCTTTGTTTTTTCCACATTCTGGAAATATGGATTTGAGTGGCTGGCGTATCTGCACAACGCCCAGATCCCCGTGGGCGAGGAGCCAACGCGCAGCATCTATGCCAAGCTCGCTGTTCAGTTCCCGGCGCAGCTTGTCTACTTCAGCGCAGGAATCCTGCTACTTCTCTACTTCGATAAGCTGAGGGCTCGATTGCCACTCGTCGTCGTCCTTACGCTTGGCCTTTTTCTCAGCGATCAGTTCCTCACTCACGACAGTCTTGACGTTTTCTGGATCTCGGGCATAGTTCTTGTCTTCGGATTCTGGAAATACCTGGGCGACTTCTCCAAGCACGGAGATTTTTCCTACGGCGTGTACATTGTGCACTGGCCCATTCTTCAACTCCTTATCCATTTCGGTGTCGCTCAGCGCAGCGCGGCGTTGTTCTTCTGCCTGAGCGTGGTACTCATCGCCCTCGCTTCTTTCCTGCTTTGGCATCTGGTGGAGAAGCGCTTTCTCGCAACCAGTTCTCACTATCGCCTGGCTGCGAAGCCGGCACAGGCCTAGCGTGACAACCAAGCAGCGCGCGCGCCCCGGGCCATTGCCTTCAGGCATTGTCAAGAATCTTCGAGCTCAACAGCGCCTGCCTGGGCTCCCTGCCACCGGATCAGACCAAAGGAAGTGAAGATCAATCGCAATGGGACTCATTCTCAGCATCCTCTATCTGATCACGTACTACCTCACGCCGGTCACGGTCTTCGGCCAGCTGGCCGGGTACCGCATTGAGCTTATCCTTGCGGTTCTGGTCATTCTGGTTTCAATTCCTTCGCTCCTGCGAACCTTTATTTTTCGCATTCCGCAATCGCTCGCGCTCCTCGGCATGGCCATCGCCGTGCCACTCTCCATTTTCGCGAGCGTACGCTGGTTCGGCGGCGCGCTGGACGCATTCCTCGGCTTCATCCCGAATGCCTTCGCCTTCTTTCTCCTCTGTCTCCATTTTCGCTCCACCAGGCGGCTGAAGATTCTTGTCGCCATGCTGCTGTTCGTCTGCTTTTTCGTCATCGTGCATGGCTATATGGCCCAAATCCACGGCTTCCCAGCCGAGGTGGCCCACCAGCCCGGTTTTGAAGGAAGCCCCTATCTTCTTGCCATGAGCAACAACGCAGGCGATTGGTTCTACCGGCTGCGCGGACTGGGCGAGATCCACGACCCGAATGACTTTGCGCAACTGCTCGTCTCCGTGATTCCGCTCACTTTCTTCTTCTGGCGCTCGCGCAAGTTCGTGTCCAATTTCTTCCTTGTGCTGATTCCGTTGAGCGCGCTTCTGTTTGGCGTATACCTCACCCACTCGCGCGGCGCTTTGCTGGCGATGATGGCGATGCTGATTGTGGCTATTCGCCCGCGCATCGGCACGGCGCCCTCGGTAATCCTCGCGGGGGCGCTTTTTGCTGTCGCCAAGGTATTTCAGTTTGCAGGCGACCGGACAATTTCCGTTGAAGCGGGCTCGGATCGCATTTCGCTCTGGGGCCAGGGGCTGCAGGTCTTCAAGCTGCATCCTCTCTTCGGCGTGGGTTTCGGACGGCTGCCTAATTACACAGATGTGCATCTCACCGCGCACAACTCGATCGTGGTGTGCGCCGCGGAGCTGGGTTTTCTGGGCCTGTACTTCTGGTCGCTCTACCTCTTTCCTACGGTTCGCGACGTGCTCGCAATCGCTTCGCCCGCAAAGGTTTCCGAAGCCGAGCCGGAGCCGGAGGCCGACGACGGCGAGCGGGCTCCGCTCCCTGCGCCGCTGCGACAACGGGAAAAACTTGATCGGTCCGGGATCAACCATCTGGGGCGGATTGTCTTGCTCTCGTTCACCGGCTACCTGGTTTCGGCGTGGTTTCTGTCGCGCGCGTACGCGGTCACTCTTTTCCTGCTCGGGGGAATCGGAGAGGTGGTGTTCGAAATGGCGCTGGAACGGGGCATGGTCGCGCCGCGCATGAAGTTTTTCCGGGTGCTGCGCAACGCCGGCGTGCTTGCCGTGGGCTTGCTCGCAGTCATGTACTTAACGCTGCGCGTCATCAACATTATCCATTAGCAGTCATGAGGGCTATCGGCGCTTGCGCGAACGCAGGTTGAGGCGCAAACGAATCATAGAATCTGGAGAGCGACAGGCAACAATGAAGATTGCGCACGTGGTTTACAGCATGGAAGTGGGAGGGGCCGAGGTGCTCGTCTCGCAGATGTGCCGCTCGCAGCGCGCGCGCGGAGATGAGCCGACGATTTACGCTGTCACAACCCTCGGCGCGCTGGGCGAGAAGATGCGCGAGGAAGGCTTCACTGTCCATACCCAGCTCGGCGAGAACCTTTTTGAGGGCCTGCGCAATCTCCAGCGCGCCTTCCGCGAGACTCGCCCCGACGTGGTGCATCTGCATAACACGATGCCGACCATCTACGGCGCTCCGGCCGCACGGATGGCAGGCGTTCGCAGGGTCCTGACCACGCGGCACAGCCTCGTCGCCAAGCCGCGAAGAGCCGTGGAGGAGCTCAAGTATGCGGCTGCGGCCGTCTTCTGCGACTGGGTGGTGGGCATTTGCGACGCGACCGTGACAAACCTGAAGAGCATGCACTTGATTGCGGCACGAAAGATTGTGCGCGTTTACAACGGCGTGTCGCCGATAACGCGCGTTCCGGAATCCGACCGCCCGGCGAAAGGCGGATTCACCCTGCTTTTCGTTGGCCGGCTGGAGCCGGTGAAGAATCACTCGCTGCTGCTGCATGCATTTGCCGTTGCACATGCGCAAAATCCAGATATGCGCCTCTGGATGGTCGGCGACGGCTCCGAGCGCGCACGGCTTGAGGAGCTCGCCGCCACGCTCGACGTCTCTTCGTCGGTCACTTTCTGGGGGCAGCAGCTTGACGTTGCGCCTTTTTACTCCGCTGCCGATCTCTTTGTGATGTCGTCCCGCTCAGAGGGATTGCCCATGTCGCTGCTGCAAGCTTTGTCCGTCGGCCTGCCATCGCTTGTCACGGAGGTGGGTGGAATGGCGGAGGTGGTGCGCTTTGCAGATGCAGGCGTCACTGTGCCCCTGGGCGATCCCGGCCGCATGGCGGAAGCGATTCTGCGTCTTGCTTTCCATCCGGGTCTGCGCGACGCATTCGCGAGCAACGCGGAGCAGGCATTCGCCAGCCATTTCACGCTTGAGGCGATGGTGAGTGCCTATCAGTCGCTCTATGAAGGCGGACGCGTTCCGAACTAAGGTCGAGGTATTCGTGAGAATTGCCACGCTCGATGCGGCAACAAGCCGCACAAACGGACGCATCCTGGCTGTTTGGCGCGATGAAACGATGGCAGAGACGACTCCAGACATCGCGTAAGCCCGCCATCACTGACCCTTGAACCACTTCTTTGCGTCACACCGATGCGTCGACCTATGTCTATGTAAGCGCATTTTCTATTCTGCAATGACCAGCCACTCAGGCGGTATCAAGTCAACATTCTGATAGGCTTCACTTCCCAGGCCCCAATTCTTTGGCGCACAGACAAGTTTCCGCGGGTTTGCGTTCAGAAATGCCCCCCACCAGGAGAAGGTGCTGTTGGCAACGATGTTGTGCCGGCATGCCGACATCAGACGAAGGTCCTCATGAGGCTTGGTCTCATCATTGTTGTCGACAAACAGAATCTCGCGGTCGCGGGGAAGAATCTCACGAGCGAAAGCCAGGTCATCGGAAAAAACAAAATATGCTGGGCGGCCAATCTTCTCATCAAAGATTTGCATGGCGTCCAAATAGTATTTGAGTGGCAGCGCTTTTGGCCCACCCTGCCAAAGAAGATAGTCGCCACGCCGTACATGAACCGATACTGCGTTGGGTGTGCTCCGGATCCTATCCAGCAATTGGGCGTTCTTATTTGAGGGCGGTTCCCGAAGCTGGAGCTCCTTGCGAATCTCCGGACCCAAATGGCTTGCGTATTGATGCGCTTGAAAGTTTCCCTCGATGTAAATGGCGCTCGTCGAGGCGGAGATGGGAAGGTCTTCCATGAATTCTCTATCCCTGGCCGATGGTTGCCGATACGCTTGAGCGCGAGTGATGAGGCGAATAAGGGATGCGAGCGGCCTCTTTTTTGGATCGACTGAACAGATCGTACGGTCCAGAACAGTGCGGTCTCGGATGACGGCGGAAACATGATAGAGCGAAAGTAAAAACGGCCGCGGGCGGCCAAAGGATTCAGCATGCTCTTGAGGCTCTCTGATCAACTCGAGCGAAGCCCCATACCTGCTGGCGAAATACCGGCCGGCTGCGTATTGAAACAACTGGTTGCCCAGTCCTTTTTTCTGAACAACTAGTACTTTCATCTTCGCGAGTCTCTCTCCTGGGTCATCGCGTTGTCTCTCCGGCACATCGCCCGTCTTACGGACGCGGAGCTTCCGCATCCGCGTGCACGGCCTGTGCCTCCTCGACCATGGCGCAGGCCCGGGCTTCAGCATACTTGTCATAAACGATTGCATCGGCGGGCCGCAACTGAGGCGCGGTTCCGCTCGTCCAGATCCTCCACAGAGGCCCGCGCGTAAAGCAGAACTTGTAAAGCCCGACGACAGCCGCCGCATTTAGCATAAGCAACGCGCTGGCCGGCCCGCTGATGAAATTCAAAAGAGGAATGCGCGCGAAGAGGCCGGCAACGGCAAGGCTCAGCACCAACAGTTGTGCGATTGCAATGAGAGCGAAGAGACGCGATCCGCTCGAAAGGGCAATGGTGGAGGCAAGCAGAAGCAGGGAAAGATACGGAACGACGAGGCGCATCACCTTGTGCGAGACGAATTGGAAGAGTACCCGGTTGCGCGTCGTCAGGAGCCAGGGGGCCAACTGAATGAGCTGAAAGTTGCCCGCCAGCGTGCGCACCTTGCGATGAAACTCGGCACCCATCTTTTTCGGCCAGACGTCGAAGACGTTGGCGTCCGGATCAAGAACAGACCTGTACCCCTGACGAATGATGGAGAGTGGCTGAAACATGTCATCGAGGATCAGGCCGTCTGGCTGAAGCTGCACCAGCTCGCGCCGCACCGCATAAAAGCCGCCGTAGACGCCCACCGGCGAGTCCACCAGGCTCTCGCATTTCCTGATCCATTGTTCATAGCGCCAGTAGAGTCCCGTGATTGCGCCGGTGGTCCCGTTGGGAAAGTCGTGCCGCAGCAGCAGCTCGCCTGCCACGCAACCCACCGCCGGGTCCGCGAAGTTGTTCACCAGCGTTTGAATCGATCCCGCCGCGACCTCCGGGCGAATGTCCACGAAGACCAGAATCTCGCCAGTCGCGCGCGCAATGCCGGCATTCAGCGCTACAGCCTTGCCTGCGTGCTCAGTCAGCACAATCGTTTTCAGCAGCGGATGGCGCATGGCAGCCAGCATCTCAGCCGTTCCATCCGAAGAACCGTCGGAGACCACGATGACCTCACGGAGGTTCGGGTAGTCCAGCGTAAGTAGATGCTCCACCTTCTTATCGAGCAGCGCGGCTCCGTTGTGAACCGCGAGCAGGATGCTGATGCTCGGCGTGATGGTGCTCTTCTTCCAGGGCCGCGGACGCAGGCGAGAGAGCGCCCACACCAGAATCGGATAGCCGAAGTAGGCGTAGAGAATGCTGATGAGAGAAAGCCAGAAAATGCTCTTCACTGTGCGCCTCTCCGCAGAAGGATGGTCTTCACGGTCTCGAACATGATCAGGAGATCGAGCCCCAGAGATAGATGCTTGATGTAGTAAAGGTCGTACTCGAGTTTGCGCCGGGTTTCTTCAAGGCTTGCGCCATACTGGTAGCGCACCTGGGCCCATCCGGTCAGTCCCGGCCGGATTATGTGGCGCAGATTGTAGTAGGGAATTTCTTTGATGAGCCATTGCACGAACTCTGGGCGCTCCGGCCGAGGCCCCACAAATCCCATGTCTCCGCGCAGCACGTTCCACAGTTGCGGAATCTCGTCCAGGCGCGTCTTCCGCATGAAGCGTCCAAGCGGCGTGATGCGAGGGTCGTTCTTGGTGGCCCACACGGCGCCTTTGGCTTCGGCATCCTGCCGCATGGTGCGAAATTTGAAAATGGTGAATGGCTTGCCGCGAAATCCGACGCGCACCTGGCGAAAGAAGATGGGTCCGGGGGAGGTGAGCCGCACCGCGAGCAGGATGAACGGAAACATTGGCAGACAAATGGCCAGCGCAACCGAGGAAATGCAGATGGAGAAGAGGCGCCGGCCAATCTGCAACGAGGAACGGATATTGAATCCGTCTGTGAAGATAAGCGCGCTGGGATTCAGGCCGTCGAGGGGCAGCATTCCGGAGAGCCGTTCAAGCAGCGTTCCGGATTCCTCAATGACCACACCGCGCAGGCGCAGCGCGAGCAGCTCCTGCACGGGCATGGAGCCGCGCCGGTCCTCGAGCGCGACAATGATGCGGTCAATGCCAATCCGGGTCGTGTTGAATGCGCGCAGGTCCATCGTGAAAGGGTCCGCGCTCTCCGCCGGCTGGCCTGCAATCACCTCCATGCCAAGGTCGCGCCGGCTGCGCAGAAGATGGGCGATGGAGTCCGCGCGCGCGCCGTTGCCCAGCACGTATACGCGTTCGCAAAAAAATGGCAGGCCGATGATGCGCTCGTATACGGATCGCCACCCCAGCAACAGCACCGCGAGCAGCAAAATGCCGGTTACCAGCACGTGCGGGCCAAGGTCGATATCCGGGTAGAGATAGAGAAGCGTAGCAAGAGCGAAGGACAGCGCGCTCAGTACCAGCAGCAGCCGAAAGTGAATCTCCCACCCGCCGGAGATTCGTTGCGGCTCGTAGAGATCGAAGTAGTAAGACAAGAGCAGCGTAAACGCGCAGATGCACGCAATCTTCAGCACCCCGGACTGGTACACCAGCGCGATGTAACTATCCGGCCCCACCAGCACCAGAGTGGCGGCAAAGAACGCGCCGCCGATCAGTACCGCCTCGCACAGCAGAAGCACGAGGGTTCGGGTTGGATAGTACGCATTGAGGATCCGAATCATCCTTTGCTCCGAGCTCCCTTTTTGCGTCCGGAATGCGCGTCCGCGTCCCCTGCGCCATAGTAGTAGGAGTAGTAGGCGTAGCCGTTGCGAGGAATGCGCTTGGCGGCATTGAGCACCACGCCCAGCAGCCGCGATTGGCGAAAGGCTTCCTGGGCACGCTGCGCCACCTGATAGGGTGTGCGCGCCTGGCGCGCCACCAGCAGAACCGCATCGCAGGCGCGCGCCAGATCCGTGGCGTCGGTCACCGCCAGAACCGGAGGTGAGTCGATCAGAATCCAGTCGAACTGCGGGGACAGGGCCGCCAGCATGCTCTGCATGCGTCCGTTCGTCACCAGTTCGGAAGACGCATCGCTGCACTTTCCCGATGGAATCAGAGTAAGATTCTTAAAGACGTGCCCGTACGGGCTGCCGTCCTTCGCATCATCATTATATTGCTGTTGGATCGCACCAAGTTCCGCGGTCCCGTCCAGGTAATCGGAGAGTCCGGGCTGATTGGGAGCGCCAAGAACGCTGTGCAGCGTGGGCCGCCGCAGATCGCCATCGATCAGCAGCACGCGGCTCACGCCCTCGCGCGCCAAACTCACTGCCAGGTTCAGCGTTACAAAGCTTTTGCCCTCGGAGGGCATGCCGCTGGAGATCAGCACGCTCTTGATGGCCGCTTCCTGCCGCGCCTGGGTCAGCTTGGAGCGAAGGCCGCGGAACTGCTCAACCACCGCGCCACGCTCCTGCAGGCAGGGGATCGCGTCGGTCACCGGGTCCCACCTTTGCCTGTTCACTTCGCCGATGGTCACTTCGGCCAGCGCAGGGGACTGTTCCACAAACTCCATGCCTGGTTTCGCGTCCTCCACCGGATGCAGCTCGGTTCCAAGCAGAGCCTTCCGCTCGAGGTCCGCACGTCGAAGAGCTTCATAAATGCGACTCATATCTTCTGTTCCTTTTGAGTGCCCGATTGAAAATCCTTGTTGTCATTCATCGGTTCCACAACATTCAGCGAAGGCGCCGGCTTCACATCGCCGTGCCTGTCGCCATGCGGCATCGAATCCACCAGAAATGGCTGGTCCCGCAAATCCAGGTCAACAGCAACCGACTCCACAACCCAGGCCGGTATGGGCTTCACCTGCTCCACATATGCAGTGATCATTGCGTGCTCGCTGGCCAGATTCACCAGCCGCGGAATGCCGCGCGCGTAGTGATGAATGCGTTCCACGGCCTCCGGTGAAAATACGGTCTCCTTCGCTCCTGCAATGCGCAGCCGTTCAGAGATGTAGACCTCGGTTTCGCTGGGCTGCAACGGCTGTGTCTTGCACCACAACGCAATGCGCTGGCGCACCTGCCTCAGGCTGGGCAACCGCAACATCTCTTCGAGTTCGGGCTGGCCGGAAAGGACAATCTGCAGCAACTTTTCAGCCGATGTTTCCAGATTCGTCAGCAGTCGAATCTCTTCGAGCAGATCCTGCGAAAGGTTCTGCGCCTCGTCCACCACAATCACGCACAGCGCGTTCTCGCGGTAGCGGTCAATCAGCCAGCGATTCAGCTGCAGCAGCATGCCGGACTTGGTGCGCTCGCGCGGAGGAATCCCGAAATCCGTGAGCACGAACTCCAGAAAATCCAGCGCGTCCAGGCGTGGATTGAAGACGAACGCCGTGGAGACAACATTGTCGGGGAACCAGCTCAGAACTGACTTGAGCAGGGTCGTCTTTCCGGTTCCCACTTCGCCGGTCATCACCACAAAGCCCTTGCGTTCCGCAATGCCGTACTGGAGGCAGGCCAGCACCTCCCGGGTCCGCGGCGTCATGCACAAGAAGCGCGGATCGGGGCTTGACTGGAACGGAAAACTCTTCAAACCAAAGAAGTCTTTATACATGGCGAGCTACGCGGCCTCCCTGGGTTGGTGCTTCCTTGAGAAGAATCTGCGTTTGCCGGAGTTATGGTCAGGCATTCCCGGAAGGCCATTCACGTGCGAGATCACAGCCAATGTCGGCAGCTTGGTAAACGACCAGACGTCGGTTTCCGCGCGAAGAGAAGTGTCGCGGTACTCAAGCAGTCCGGTCAGCATCAGGCTCAGAAACAGTCCGCCCATCGCGCCGCCGCCGGCGAACAGGAAATGATTGGGAAACTTCGGCGCGTCGGGAAGATTGGGCGAGTCCATGACGCTGAACTGCTCGCCCTGCTGGCGCTGCTCGAGCGCCGTGGCCATCGACGACTCATTCATCTTGGTCAGCAGGCTGTTGTAGAACTTCAGCGCCGTGTCGTGGTCGCGCGTAATCTTCTTGTAGTCTTCCTCCACCATCGGGCTCTGCTCAATGCGCGATTCATACATGCGAATCTGCTGCTGAATGCGCGTCTGCTCCTGCCGGGCCGGGATGAGCGACTGCTGCACAGCGTGCAGCTGCGCGCGCAATTGGCGGAGCTGCGGCGAGTCAGGATGCGCAACCGGTGCGGCGGCCTTGGTCGCCGGGGCAGGTGCGGCCTTCATCTCGGCCTTCAGATCCGCAATCTTGCGCGTAATGTCCACCACGTCCGGATAGTCGGGTGTATAGAGCGCCTCGAGCTGTTTTTTCTGGCTGATCAGGGACTGCAGTTCCTGCTGCTGCTCGTCCTGCTGCACGGCCGCCGGCGTGCCCGCGGCCTGCGCGTCCTGGCTCTGTTGCGCGACCATCGTTTGCAGGAAGGTCTCGTTCTGTTGCATTTGCGAAATCGACTGCGTGGTGGCGTCCAGTTGGGTCGTCATCGCCTGCAGCGCGTTGGTGTTGGAATTCTCCTCGTCCGGCAGCCGTCCCAGATACTTTGACTGGAAGGCCGCCAGCTTCGCGTCCTGCGCGTCCAAGGTCGCCTTGGCATCGCTCAACTGCTGCTTCAGGAAGTCCGTGGTTCCCTCCGCAGTCTGCTGCTGCGCGTTCAGGCTCTCGCTCACGAACAGCGACGTGATTTCTCCGCAGACCAGCTGCGCGGTGCGCGCCGTGTTCGCGTCAAAGGAGACAAAGAAGCCCGGCATGCCGCCGTGCGCTTCGGCTGAACGAATCTGCGTCACCTTGATTGCTGCGCGCGTCATCGCAACCCGGTCATCCATATTGCGCCCGTTGCCGGAGAACAGGTTATAGCGGTTGATGATCGGCTCCAGCCGCGACCGGCTCAGGATCTGTTCCTTCATGGAGGCCAGCCGCGCGTCCAGATCCTGGTCCACAACCGGTTTCACGTAGTCTTCAGGAACGGTCTGCGGCTGTGTCAGAATCAGGGTCTGCGATTCATAGGTGGGCGGCAGCACATAGCTCAATCCCACGCCCACGGCAAGCAGTCCCACCGCGCAGCCGGCGATGAGCCATGCCCGCCGGCGCAGGATGTCCATGTAGTCCTCAACACTCAATTCACGATGCCCAAGCATAATGCTCCTTTGCGGCCTACTGAGTAGGCTGCTCCTTCTGCCGAGGGGAATAGCTGATTCCGAATCCGAGAACCTGCAATGTCTGGCCCAGCACGTTTCCCGGCAGCGACGAACTGGTAGACTGCGCGAGGAGCGAGTAATTCGCAAACAGCGACATGTGGCGCCCCAAGCGCCGGGTTGCCTGGGCCCCGCCGTACTTTGAGTTGGTGACGCCGTTGTTCAGCAATCCGGCGGTGCGCATGTAGGAGATGTTGAATCCAAGCGTAGCCGCATGGCCCAACTGCCGCGAGTAGTTTGTCGCCACCCTGTCGGTTTCGCCGCCGATCAGGTAGCCGCCACCGCTGTTCACGCCGCGTGCGTAGCTGGCTGAGAAGTTGTTGTATCCGAGCTTGTAGAGCAGATCGGCATTCGCTGCCACACCCCGCGACGAAGGCACCAGCGACGAGTTGGAGCTGCTGGTCCACTGCGGACCCACCGTGAAGCTGGTCGAGATGCTCCGGCTCCACAGGCGCTCGAGGCCGAAGAACCCCGATTGCGTGTAGAAGGAGAACCCAAATCTGGGGTAGGTGAACTTGGAGAACCTATAGTTGCCCAACAGCGAGTTGCGCGCGCTTAGTCTCCAGCGCAGGCCGCCTGTGGCGCCCGCAGTGCCGGAGTCAATGCCGTTTCCGTCCGGGTACCGGATGAGGTTGTAACTCCCGCCCAGGTTCATGCCCCAGGCATAATTCAAGGGCCGGTTGAGCTCCGCGTCGGCGGCGTTGTCCACCACGTGGGTGTTCAGCGTCAGAAGCGACTCGTCGATCGTGGGAGGATTCGGCGTGGGCGTCGTCACCGGCTCTCCAATGCCCGGAATGCCGGTGAAGCCCAGGGAAGGCGCCTGGGGAGAGTATCTTACGCTATCGTGCATCGACAGACTCCATTTCCGCTCCGTCATGCCCTGCGTGAACTCCAGACGCTGAAAGAGGCCCTGCCCATAGCTGGGTCCGGCAATGGTGAAGTTGTAGCCGCCTCCGTAGTCCATGCTGAAGGGGAAGCGCTCGCGGCCATTCGAGTAATTGAGCGAACCGGAGAACACGCCGTTTTGCCAGTTGCCCAGGCTTCGGCCGAACTCCGCAGTCTGCGCGTAGCGGACCGAGTAGGAGTAGTTGCCCGCGGGAATCGGCACGCTGGCCCCCGTGGCCGCCGGCTCCACCTGGGCCATCGCGGCCGGGCAGATAGCCAGCAGCATTGCGGCGAGTTGTAGGCTCTTGATCATTTCTCCATGCCTCACGGAACCACGATTGTGTCGCCTGGCTGCAGGGACACGTTGTAGCTCTCGTCCCCCTTGAGTGCTTTCTTGTAGTCAACGGGAATCCGCTGCTGCTTGCCATCCACTGTGCGCAGGATGTAGATCTTCTTTTTGTTGGCGAAGTCCGTCAGCCCGCCTCCGCTGGAGATGGCCTCAAGAAGCGTCATGCCCGGCGTGATCACCACCGGCCCCTTCTTGCCCACCTCGCCCAGCAGATACACATAGTTGTTATGGATCGAGGAGACCACCACGGAAACCTGAGGGTCCTTCATGAACTTCTTCAGCTTCTCGGTAATCTGCGCGGCCAGTTGCATCGGCTTCAGACCGGCGGCCTGAAGGTCGCCCAGCAGCGGCATGGAAACCTTCCCGTCCGGGCGCACCAGCAGCGAGCTGGAGAGCGTGGGCTGCTTCCACACCGTCACCGTCAGGACATCGGAGAGGCCGATAATGTAGCTGTCGGTCACGCCGGGTGCGCTGGGCGGCTGGCCAGCCGCCGGAACGCTGTTCGCGGTCGGCGTGTTGCCCGTCGAATTGTCCGGCTTCGGGCTCTGCGCCCGGCAAAGCAGCGCGCAGGCCGCCAGAGCCAGAAGAACCATTGTGCGTCGTGTCATAGTCCCACTCCATTTCCGTTGGAGGATGGCTGAGAGGCGGTGTCCACCTGTTTCAGTTTGTAGAGCAGTGCCTTGTAGCTGATTCCCAGCTCGTCGGCCGCCCGCTTGCGGTTTCCGCCGGTTGCGGCCAGCACTTCGGAGATCAGCTGACGCTCCACCTCAATCGATGCGGCGCGCGTGGCCTGCTTCAGCGAGTGCGTCCGCAGCAATCCGCCCAGCTTGATGGCCGGGACCGCCGCCTTCAGCGCGGCCAGCGAAACCGATTCGTCGCCAATGGCCACAAAAGTTTTGATGGCCGTCTGCAGCTCGGACAGGTTGCCCGGCCACTGGTGCTTGAGCAGGAACCCGATGCTCTCCTGGCTGAGCACCGGCTTGGGACGGTCGAACTGCCGCGAATATTGCGACAGCAGCTCGTCGGCCATCGACATAAGCTCGGCTTTGCGGAAGCGCAGCGGCGCAATTCGGAAGGTGACCGTCGAAATCAGATGGACGAAGTCTTCCTTCAACCGCCTGGACCGCACCTCCTCCCGCAGTTCGCGGCTGGTTCCGAACAGCAGCCGGGCTGCTTGGGGCTCCTTGGCGTGGAAATACTTTTCCACCACCAGTTCCTGCAGCCCCGAGCTCATGTCGACAATCTCTGAGAAGTAAAACGTTCCCCGCGCGGAGAGAGCGGCCAGCAACTGCTGGGTGGTGCATTCGGCGGCGCGAATCTCCTGGAATGGGCTCCGCGCCCGATGCGAGTGCGCGTGAATCAGCTCGGCCAATGACCGCTTCCCCACGCCGACCTCTCCGGCGATCAGAATCGGAAAGTCGCTCTCCGCCAGGCTCGTGATCGCGCGTCGGATCCAGGGCTCCATTGGAAATGCGGCTTTTATCGGTCGCCTGCCGCCTTGCAGGGTTCCATTGATTGCCATAGAGGGTTCTCGGCCTTTCCCCCTCTCTCTAGCAAGGTGGGTTCCAAACTCCGTGCCGGGCCGGGAAACCTTCTTCCCACAGGCTTTGCGCCCGCTGGAGCCCTTCCCGGCAGCCGGCAGAGCCCGCAACGCCCATCGATTACCCCCGCCTTCAGGCTAAAATAGGACACTTTGTTCCCTTAGGAGTGGAAAAACACTTCCACTCGGTGCACCAGTTTCTTTCCTCTTTCCGCCCCTTTTCGCGGAATTCCTTTACTGTCTGCCTGTTAAAGTTCGGCAACCTGATTGCTAAGAATCAGGGCAGACAGGCGGAACCGACCAAGTATGCAGGGGAGAATGACCGAAGAACTGCAAATTCCAGCCGTCCGGCAACGCCACAGGCTTGCCGGGATGACCCCACAGGCCTGGCGCATCGCTCTGGTCTGCGGCCTCATCCTCTTTATTTACTACCGGGTACTCATCAAGCTGGTCATCGACTGGTGGGATATCCCGGATTTTTCCCATGGCTTTCTTGTTCCCCTCTTTGCGGCCTATCTGGTGTGGACACGGCGCGAGGTTCTGCGCAAGACACCCCTGGCGCCTTCCTGGTACGGTGTCGGGGTCATCGCCTTTGGCCTGGCCACGCTTCTGGCGGGGGTCTATGGCGCGGAGCTCTTCCTTTCGCGTATCTCCATCATTTTTGTCCTTGCTGGTTTGGCGCTTGCCTTTGGCGGTCCCCAGCTCCTGCGGGAGCTGCGCTTCGCCATCCTGGTCCTGCTGTTGGCCATTCCCATTCCCGCCATCCTCTTCAGCCAGATCACGCTGCCGTTGCAGAACCTGGCTTCGCGGCTTGCCGGCGTGCTGCTGCCTCTTTTTGGCGTGCCGGTGCTGCGCGAGGGCAATGTGATTGAGCTTCCCTCGATGACCCTCGAAGTGGCCGAGGCCTGCAGCGGCATCCGCTCGCTGATGAGCCTGCTGACAGTCTCGGTCTTTTACGGCTACTTTCTTGAGCAGGTCACCTGGAAGCGGGTCGTCCTTGCCTTGTCCAGCGTTCCCATTGCCATCGCCGCAAACGCCCTGCGCATTCTGGGCACCGGCCTCTGCGTGCAGTACTGGAATCCGGACAAGGCCGTCGGCTTCTTTCACGAGTTCTCCGGGTGGGTCATGTTCCTGGTCTCGCTGGCCTGTCTTTTCCTCCTCCACCGCGCGCTGCGTTACATCCCATCCTGGAGGAAGGCGTCGTGAAGGGCCTGCGTTACATTTCGGTTGTCGCTCTGATGGTTGCCACGGCAGTCATGCTTTGGATCCACGGCAATGCAGATGTGATTCCGTCCAGCACGCCGCTCACGCTCTTTCCCCGGACTGTTGAAGGCTGGACGGGCCATGACGTGACCATCGACCAGCAGACCCTGGACGTGCTGGGCGCGGGCGATTTTCTCTCCCGCGTCTACACGCGTTCCGGTTCTCTCACGCCGATTGGGCTCTTCATCGCCTACTTTCCCACCCAGCGCACCGGCGTCACCATTCACTCGCCCAAGCACTGCCTGCCCGGCGCCGGCTGGTACTTTGAGTCGTCGACATACCTGAACCTTACCGATGACGCCGGCAAGGTTCACTGGGTTGGCGAGTACGTCATCTCCAACGGCGACCAGAGACAATTCGTAATTTACTGGTATTTCGCGCATGGCCGCAGCGTGGCCAGCGAGTACATGGCCAAGTTCTATCTCGTGGCGGATGCCATGCGCACCAACCGGACCGACGGATCGCTGATTCGCGTGATGTCGCCCATTGACCCGCAGCAGGGAACCGCGGCGGCCAGGATCCGGGTGGAAACCTTCACCAAGCGGCTGATGCCCGACCTGCCGCGTTTCATTCCAAATTGAGTTGCATGATGCAGACCCTCGACCCATTTCGCCATCGCAACGTGTTAAGGACAGGTGTACCCATGAAACAGCGTGGATTGCTTCGAATTGTCGCCCTTACCCTGGTGATCGGCTTCGTCGCCGGCTGCCACACCGATCCCAACGTGCGCAAGAAGAAGTATCTTGCCAGCGGCGACCGGTATAGCTCCGAGGGCAGGTACCACGAAGCAGCCATCCAGTATGAGAACTCCCTCAAGGCTGACAAGAACTTTGCCGCGGCGCACTTCGCGCTGGCCAAGTCCTACATGCACATGGGCGCTTACGGTGCGGCCTTTCGCGAGTTCTCCCGCACGGTGGACCTGGATCCGAAAAACTATGAGGCGCGGGTGACGCTGGGGAACATGCTGCTGGCCGGCGGCCAGGCGGATAAGGCTGCCGCGCAGGCCAAGGCTGTTCTTGCGGGAGATCCCAACAACCCTGACCTTCATGCGCTGCTCTCCGCCATCGCCTTCCGCCAGGGCGACCGCAAGAAAGCCCTCGACGAGATTCAGCGCGCCATTCAGCTCGCGCCCAATCGCTCGGCCTACTATGACAATCTCGCCGTTCTCCAGTCGCAGGACCCCTCGCAGACGGCAGCCGCCGAGTCCAATTTCAAGAAGGCCGTTGCCGTTGACCCCAAGTCCGTTGACGCCCTGCTAAGGCTCAGCGCCTTCTATGGCGCCAATCAGCATTATCCTGAAGCGCAACAGGCGGCCAAACAGGCCATTTCCGTCGATTCCAAGAACCTGGATGCCCGCAACAATCTCGCCCGCGTCTATCTCGCTGAAGGCAACACGGCCCAGGCAGAAAATGTTCTTCGCCAGGCCTCGCAGGATCTCTCCGGTGATCCGGCAGGCGTGCGCGTGCTGGCCGATTACTACACTTCCTCCGGACAGGACGAAAAGGCGAAGGATGAGTTTGCCTCGCTGGCCGCCAAGTACCCCAAGAACCTCGACCTGCAGAAGGGCTACCTCCGATCGCTCATTCAGGTGCACGATTACGCCACCGCTAAAAGCGTTGCTGATCGGCTGCTGAAAGCGAACTCCAAGGACGCGGAGATTGCCGCCCTCAATGGAATCGTTTTGCTCAACGAAGGCAAGGCCAGCGACGCCGTCAACGCGCTCGAGGACGGCGCGAGAGACTTTCCGCAGGACCCGTTCATCCAGTACTGGCTGGGCGTGGCCGCTCTGCGCAACGGCAATCCCTCGCTTGCCCAGGTTAGCTTCCAGAAGGTCGTCTCCCTCAAGCCCCAGGCCGCGGACGCGCTCGATCAGCTGGCGCAGATGGCCCAGCGACAGGGCGACATGAACCTGCTTTCCTCCGTTGCGGAGAAATCGCTGAAGGCCCTGCCCAACTTTGCCGGAGGCTATGTGTGGCGCGCCATCGCGGAGATGCACCAGGGCTCCACGGACAAGGCCGAGGCCGATCTGAGGGCCGCCATGAAGGTCGCGCCCAACAGCCCGCAGGCCTACCTCGAACTCGGCAAGCTGCGTTTCTCTCAAAAGCGCTTCCCTGAAGGCCAGACGATGCTTGAGAAAGCGGTCAATCTGAACCCCGGCATGATTGAACCGCTGCACCTGCTGGTCGTTTACGATCTCTACCGCAAGCAACCCGCGGCGGCCTTTGCGCTGCTCAACGCGCAGATCCAGAAGTTACCCAAAGACAGCCAGTTGCTTGATCTCCTTGCCGGCCTTCAGATTCAGCAGAACCAGCTGGACCAGGCCGCTTCCACCGCCCAAAAGGCCATTCAGTTGAATCCCTCGGATCCGGGCGCCGTGATGCTTTCGGCTGAGGTTGCCGTGCGCAGCGGCAAGACCGCCGCCGCCATCAACGTTTGGCAATCGTGGGTCAACGCGCATCCCAATGACGCCAACGCCCTCGCCCTGCTTGGCACCCTTCAGGATGCAGGCGGCGATCGCCAGGCTGCCGAGGCCAACTATCACCGTGCTCTCGCGATTCAACCCCAACAGCCCATCGCGGCCAATAATCTGGCCTATCTGATGTTGGAGGAAGGCGGCGACGTGAACGTGGCGCTCTCGCTTGCGCAAACCGCGCGCCAAGCCATGCCGAACTCCCCTGACACCGCCGACACATTGGCGTGGGCCTACTATCACAAGGGAACGTACCAGTTCGCGCGCGACCTTCTCGAGGAAGCGCTGAGGGAAAGCCCCAACAATGCCAACATGCAGTATCACCTTGGCATGGTCTACGCCCGACTGCTGGACAAGAACAACGCGGAGCTGCACCTGAAAAAGGCGATTGCTCTGGGTAAAGGAACTCCGACGGCGGCAAGCGCGGAATCGGCGCTGCAGCAGCTGGGCTGAACCCATTTGAGGCCCGCAACCCGCGCGCGGGAAGTTTGCTTCGGCGCTCTTCCCGCGGCGCAGCCGGTCACGGTACCTTGCATATCGATGCCATCGACTAATCCCACTCCCCGCACACGCAGCTCACGACGACGCCGATATGTCTAATACGAAGATCATCGCTAAAAACACCGGATGGTACGGCCTGGAGAGCGCCATCAGCTTCATCGTCACGCTCTTCACCTCCGTCGCCATCGCGCGCTATCTTGGCCCCACCAAGATGGGCTATATGATCTACGTCATTTGGATCGCCCAGATTGTCAGCAGTCTCGGCGGCATGGGCATTCCCGCCACCACGCGCAAATACATGGCCGAGTATCTCGGCATGGACGATGCCGGAACCGCGCGCTACATTTACATGCGCACGCTGCTGTTGCAGGCGGGCGTGGCCACGGCGGCCACAGCGGGCATTCTCCTTTGGCTCTTTCACGATGCGCAGCCCGGTTATCTGCTGGCCTCGTCGCTCATCGGGCTCAGCATCTGGCCCGCCATGGTCAACTTCATTTCCGCGCAGGCCAACGTTGCGGCGGAGGAGCTATCGGCCAATCTTCCCGGCTCGGTTTCGTCCATCATCGTCTTCTTCCTCGCTATCATGGGCACCGTCGTCTTCCATTGGGGGGTCATCGGCATCGGCGCGTCCATGCTCCTCATGCGCTCAGTCGATTTCCTCGTCCGCTTCTTCCCCACCTTCCGCCGCATCCACTCCTGGAGCACCGAACACATTTATCCGGAAGGACTCACGGCGCGGATGCTCACCTTCGCGTGGCAGAGCATCGCTTCCATGGTGCTGGCGCTCATCGTCTGGGATCGCTCCGAGTTCTTCCTCCTCAAGCAGCTCTGCGCCGACATTCGTCAGGTCGCTTTTTACTCGCTCGCTTTCAGCATGGCCGACCGGCTGCTGATCAGCGCATCCATCTTCGGCCAGGCCTCCAGCGCCACCATCTTCGCCCAATACGGCCGTGACAAATCGCGCCTGCCCGCGCTCGCTTCCACGGCCTTCCGCTACCTCACCCTCACTTCCATTCCGCTGCATGCCATTGCATCGGCTCTGGCAGTTCCCGCGCTCCTGCTGCTCTACGGAGATAAGTACAGCGGCGCGGAAGCCGTTGTCACCATCGCGCCCATGCTTTGCCTGCCCAAGGCCTTCCTCAGTCCCGCGCAAAGCCTGCTGCAAAGTGCGGAGCGTCAGTTCTGGGTCATCGGCGCCACCATCTTCGCCGGCATTATCGATATCGGTGTCGCCTGGTATCTCATCCCTGCTCACGGCGCGGTCGGCGCCTGCATCGGCAGCGGCGTCGCGCAAGTCCTGGCCGTGGGCACCATGTGGGCCGTCTGCATCGCGCTCTTCAAAGTCAGGCTACCCTGGGCCTATCTCCTCAAGGTCGGCTTCATCAGCGCGCTTGCCTCGCTCACCGCCTTCGTCGTTGCCGCCCGATTCTCGCCAATCTGGGCGATTCTGCTTGGCGGCAGTGCTTCTGTATCGGTCTTCTTTTTTCTGCTCTATCTCCTTCGAGTCTTTGAGCCGCAGGATCGCGATCGCTTCGTGATGCTTACCTCGTCCCTTCCGGCCAAGCTTGCCGGTCCGCTCGACTCTCTACTCTCCTTGATTGCACATGTGCCCAGTGGTCGGGCAAACGCGCAGCGTGCCTTGCCCGGCGTTGTTGGCGGAGGTGATTCCGAATGACGCAAGCTCGTCCTCTCCGATTCGTTTTCGCCGTCCTTGCCGTCTATGCGATGGTTGCGTTCAACCCGTCGCTCGTTCGCGCACAGAACTCGGCATCCGCAAAGTCGAACGCCTCATCGACGACGGCGTCGGTCGCGATCACGCAACCTGGGTTGGGATTTAACGTGTTGGCGGGGAGTGTGCGTCGTTTGTATGCGACGGTGACGGGAGGGAAGACGAACGGTGTTTCGTGGAGTGTGACTGGCGGTG
>JBAUEO010000053.1:0-19061 GCA_049678625.1 Occallatibacter sp.
CCGGCAGCCCCGGCGCCCGCACCGGCGCCCGCCGCTCCGCCGACGTGGAGCGTGGGACCGATGGAACTGAGCGGGTTGATCGACGGCTACTACAGCTACAACGCGAACCGGCCCTCCGACCTTGCCAATGGCCAGACCAACGATCTGTACAACTTCAACGACAAGACGGACCAGTTCAGCCTTGCCGAGGCGCGGTTGACTTTGAATCACGATCCTGACCCGGTGGGCGCGCACGTGGACTTACTTTTTGGGCGTGCGGAAACGCTGGTGAATGGCTCGACCAGCAATGGGAACGAGAGCCAGTTTCTCGAGCAGGCGTTCATAAGCCTGAAGCCGCCCAAGGCCAAGGGACTGGAGCTGGACTTCGGCAAGTTTGTGACCTCGGCCGGCGCGGAAGTCATCGAGTCAAAGGACAACTGGAACTACTCGCGGAGCATTCTGTTTGCGTGGGCGATTCCCTACTTCCATTTCGGCCTGCGTTCGTCCATGCCGGTGGGCAAGTTCGAGACAATCGGCCTGCAGGTGGTGAACGGCTGGAACAACGTGACCAAGTCCAACGGCGGCGCAACGATTGGACTGACCAGCGCCTTCGTGAAGCCGAAGTACACATGGAACGTGAATTACTACACCGGTCCGGAGAACGCAGAGACCGAACACGGCTACCGCAACCTGATCGACAGCACGCTGCTGCTGACTCCGAACGCGAAGTTCAATGCATACATCAACTACGATTACGGGCAGAACCGCGACGGCCTGGCAAACTTCGGAGATGGCCCCGAGGGCGACACGAATCTGAACCACTGGCAGGGCATCGCCTTTGCCGCGCACGAACAGGTGACGGGAACCACGGCTTTCTCAGGCCGGTTCGAGTTCTTCCACGACAACAACGGATTTTCAACCGGAACGGCACAGGAGCTGAAGGAGTTCACCGGGACCTACGAGTACAAGTGGGCCGAGGGACTGCTGACTCGCATCGAGTATCGCCGCGACTGGTCTGACGAGCCGTTCTTCCACAAGGGCGACTACAACATGGTGGACGCACAGTCGACGGTGACCGCGGGCTTTGTGGCCTTCTTCGGACCCAAGCGGTAGCGGCCAAGAAGCAGGAAAAAGCCGAAACCCGGCCGGCGCTCAGCGATAGGGCGCCGGCCTTCGGCTTTCAGAAGCTCTATTCTGGACGTGCCGCGGAGCCGATGTGCGGCCCGCCGACGATGTGCGGCAAAAAATCCCCGGGGTGACGCCAAACCATGTTGGACGTAGTCTTCGGCCAGGCCAGTGATGCGGGCAAGGTTCGCACCAACAATGAGGACGCGATGGGCGTGTTTGTGCCCTCGTCGCGGCATCAGGCGCGGTCGCATGGATTTCTGTTCGCGGTGGCCGACGGCGTGGGCGGCCTGGACCTGGGCGAGGTGGCCTCCTCGACCGCGATTGCCGTGATGCTGGACGAGTTCGAAAAGGCGCAGCCGGGGGCGATGCTGATCAGTCTGCTGCCGCGGCTCATCCAGTTTGCCAATGCGGCGGTGCATGACCGCGGCCTTGCGCAGGAGTTTCGCGGCAAGCAGATGGCGACCACGCTGGTGGCCTGCGCGCTGCGGCACGACCAGGCGATTGTGTCGCATGTGGGCGACTCGCGCTGCTACCTGGTGCGCAGCGGACAGGCCCGGCAGATTACCCAGGACCACACGTGGGTGAACCAGCAGCGGCACATGGGATTGCTGACTGCCGAGGAGATGGCCGAGTCCGAGCAGCGGCATGTGTTGACGCGCAGCCTGGGGCCGGAGCTCTATGTGGGCCCGGATACAACGGCGCTGACCCTGCAGCCGGGCGACGTGCTGGTGTTGTCGACCGACGGTGTGCATGACGAGACGCGCGCCGGGGAGATTGCCGGCATCGTTACGCGGCAGCGGGATATGGATGCCGCGGCGCGGGAACTGGTGGCGCATGCGGTCGAGAAGGACGGCAACGACAACGCGACGGCGCAGGTGATTCGCGTGCGCAGCGTGGAGCAGGTGGGAATGTATCGCGGGCGGCCCTACCGGCTTTCGCGTTAGGACCTGTAAAGTAGTGCAAAGCAAGGTTTGGAGCGTTCTGCGGGGATGAATTTCATGGACAACGTGGAGGCCGGTTCGCGGATTGACCACTATCGTGTGGAAGAGCCGGTGTCACAGAGCGGAATGGCGACGATTTTTCGCGCCGTGGACACGCGCGACCATCGCGTGGTGGCCTTGAAGATTCCGCACCCGGATATGGAGGCCGACCCGATTCTCTTTGACCGCTTTGTGCGCGAAGGGGAGATTGGCGAGCGGCTCAGCCATCCGGGGGTGGTGCGGGTCTTCGGCGGAGAGAAGCGCTCGCGCACCTATATGGTGATGGAGTGGTGCCAAGGGCGTGGGCTGCGGGAGATTCTGGACGCCGGGCCGCTCTCGCAGGACCGCGCCGTGGCCATCGCGCTGCACGTGCTGGAGGCGCTTGAGTACATCCACGACAATGGCGTGGTGCATCGGGACCTGAAGCCGGAAAACATCATGGTGGACGGCGAAGACCGCATCAAGCTGATCGATTTCGGAATTGCCGGGGCCACCGGGGCGCGGCGGCTGACCTATGCAAATTTTACTGAGACGCTGGGCACGGCCGACTACATTGCGCCGGAGCAGGTGAAGGGCAAGCGGGGCGACGGACGAAGCGACCTGTACTCACTCGGCGTGATTCTTTACGAGATGCTGACCGGCGCGCTTCCCTTCCATGGCAATTCGCCTCTGGAGGTGATGAATGACCGCCTCGTGAACCACCCCACGCCGCCAACCGTGTTGAATCCGCGCATTTCCTCCCAGTTGCAGGAGGTGGTGTATCGCGCGCTGGAGCGGGATGCGAAGAACCGGTATGCGCGGGCGCGTGATTTTGCATTGGATTTGAGGCATTTGGACCAGGTGGGTGTGGAAGACCGGCCGGAATTGCGCAACTGGCAGCGGAGAAGAGCGCATTTGCCGCGCCGGGTGCTCTTTTACTCCGCGCTGGTGCTGATTCCAGTTGTTATTCTAGGCTTGATGGTGCTCGTGGCCCATCGCAAATAGGCCGCCGGCAAGGGCAGATTTTTCACGCCTTCTTTATGCCCTTCCCTTTAGACTGCATGTCGAATACCCAACTGTTTCTTGCCCAGAAGGAGATCCATGTCAATTGAGTATCGCAACTTTCTGGCTCTATCCTATGAAGAGCTCGAAGAGAAGAACCTGGAAGCAAAGGCCGACCGGGCCGACCGCGTCGCCGCCGACGAAATCCGCGAAAAGCGGCTGAAGTATCTGCGCGACGAGAAGCGCATCAAGGCAGTGACGGTGCTGTTCTCTGACCTGGAGGGCCGCCTGCACCTGCTGGACTACGACAAGAAGTTTCTGCTGGACGCCTATGAGAACCTGACCTTCGACGGCTCCTCCATTCGCGGCTTTACGGCGCAGAAGGAGAGCGACCTGAGGCTGGGCATTGACTGGGCCGCCTTCTACTGGGTGCCGGCCGACGTCTTCGGCAATGGCAAGGTGGTGGTCTTCGGCACGGTCATCGACAAGGACGGCACACCTTACTCGGGCGACCTGCGCGGCGTGCTGAAAAAGTACGGCGACGACCTCTTCAAGGAGAAGGGCTACACGCTGAACGCGGCCAACGAGATTGAGGGCTTCCTGTTCGCCGGGCGCGACGCAGAGAGGAAGTTTCACGAGACGAGCAAGTTCGAATTCATCAACACGGGCGGCTACTACCACGTGCTGCCGCTCGATCCACTGCGCCAGTTCATTGACACCTCGGCTGAAGTGCAGCGTGCGATGGGCTTCCAGAATGAGAAGGACCATCCGGAGGTTGCGCCCAGCCAGTTCGAAATCAACTACGGCTACGGCGAAGTGGTGGCGGCGGCCGACCAGATCCAGCTTTACAAGCTGCTGACCCGCCAGATTGCCAACAACATGGGCTACACGGCCAGCTTCCTGCCCAAGCCCGTGGTGGGCGTAAACGGCAACGGCATGCACACCAACGTCTCCATCTCCAAGGGCAAGACGAATCTGTTCTGGGACGAGAAGGGCCAGGAGCAGCTTTCGGCCTTCGGCTGGGAGTTTATTGACCGGATTTTGAGCCACGCGCTGGACATCTGCCTGATCCTGAACTCGAGCGTGAACTCCTACCGGCGGCTGGACCCGCATTTCGAAGCGCCGAACCAGATCAAGGCCTCGGCCACCGACCGCGGCTCCATGGTGCGCGTGCCGATTGGCAACTCGCGCTCCATGCGCGTGGAAGTGCGCTCGGTTGCACCGGACGCCAACCCCTACCTCGCCCTCTACTCCATCTTCAAGACCGGCATCGACGGCAAGAAGGCGGCCATTGAGAATCTGCGCCAGGCGCAGCGTTACCTGCCGGACCACATCCAGCAGGCGCTGGACGACTTCAAGGCATCGAGCTGGATTGGCGAGATTCTGGGGTCAGATGTGCAGGGGCGGTTTGTGGACCTTAAGCAGGCCAGCGCCGACCGCTGCCCGCGCGCCTTGGGAACCTTTGTGAAGGGCTCCGAAGTGCAGTACCACCACGAGGTTTACAACCAGTCGCTCTGGAACCTGTTCTAGGAGCTTTCGGAGTGCGCGCCAGGGCGAGGAACTCCTGGCGCGAAGGATCCGGCGGCGCGGCCTTTTGGTCGCGCCGCTTTTGCGTTTTGGAAGCAGGTTTGGAGATGAGAGGAACCAAAAAATTCGGTGAAAGGTGCTTGGCAAACCCGGACGAGCGTGGCTGCTCTCGACCCGGCAGCGCAGGGGGGAATGGGCCGGATTGGGAAATTCCCTTCCCGGCATCTGCAAGTCTTTGCACATGGATTTCAACAGGGTCGGCAAAGTGCGTGCCAGCAGGCGCTAGTTACCAGAAAAGAAAGTGGATAGATTTGTGGGGCCTGCCTGACATTTGGCCCCAGAAGTGCAACTTTGGGGGCAGTCCTTGGTTTGGCTATAAGTGCAGTCCCCGTCAGGCCAGTGTTTTCAACATGGTCTAAGGACAAGACCAACGGGAACCCGCATATGAGGTGCGAAAGATGATTTTGAAGAAACTGACCTATCTCCCGATTCTGTGTTTGCTGGTCTGGGCCGCTGCCAGTGTTGCGAAGGCCGACACGCTCACCTACACCCTAAACGTGGATGGATGCTCGGGCGGATGCGGCGCAGGCCCGTACGGCACCATCACCCTTACCGACGACGGCAGCGGCAATGTCGACGTAACGGAGACTCTGGCCACCGGCTACTACTTCGTCAACACCGGCGCCGGCGATCCTTTGGAGTTCAACCTGTCATCCGCCGGCACAATCACTGACGTCGCAAGCTCCACCTACTTCGAAGCAGGCGGCGCAGATAAAGCGTCCGCGTTCGGGAGCTTCACGGACTCTATAGACTGCACGTCGAGCTGCGGCAAAGGTGGCAGCAACTCCCTCAATGTGCCGACCTCTCTGACGTTCACGGTCGACGGCGTTGATGTTCAGGACTTCATCGCAAACGCTGACGCCTTCTACTTCGCTGCAGACGTGGGCGAGGGGGGCTATAAGAACGACGTGTGGACGATTGTCGCCACCGGCAATGTGGGAGCTGGGGGCATCGGCCAGACGTCGCCTCCCATCATTCCCGAGCCGTCAACGCTGTTGCTGCTGGGCACCGGCCTTGCGGCCATGGCGGGCATGATGAAGTTGAAGTCGCTCGCTTAAAGCTACTTTGACCTGAAACAGGCCTCGCCACGTTTCCAACCCGAAACGGTAGCGGGGCCTTCCTTCATTGAGGATTGCAAGCAAAGATCACGTGCGCCCTGCCGGGACGGAAGGCGCGCGATGACAGGCGGGCGCAAACAAGGTCCGTCGAATTGGGATCCGTCGATCCCCCCGGTTGTACCCAATTCGCTACCCGGTGTGCAAAGCTTTGCATATGTCGTGTAAAGGGTGGCCGTAAGCTGCTGATTCCATAAGCAAAAGGTTTGGAATGGCAGATGCAACTATCTGTTTGTCTGCAGAGATTCAGGCTGCGGCAACCTTTGTAACCAACGACCTGTCCTGGCTTGATGCATGGACGACTCATTGACCTTGTGGTTCAACCCTTGCGGAGGTAATCGTGAAACTGAACATCACCAAACTCGTGGGCTGCAGCGCCATGCTGGCAGCCTCTTTGTTCCTGGCGGGGAACGCCATGGCGGATACGGTGCTCAACGGCGCCGTGTACGCGGGCGCATCCTCCTATCCCCCAACCGGCCCCTTCGTCATTCCGACCGGCGCGCCCAGCGGGAGCGTCATGCTGACGAACGCGAGCAATCCTTACATGTTCAACTTCTGGAGTTCGAATGACGACTCGCTCAGCGGCTTTCTGACTGCCGGCGGCGACTCGGCCTCGGGCTTCGACCAGACCGGCTCATGCGGTGCGGCACCGAACCCGAACACCTGCGGCATCAACAACGACGTGATGAACTTCTGGGGCAGCACCTACCTGGTGAACGGCCAGTCCTACACCTTCACCCACGATGACGGCATGTATCTCTCCATCGGCAGCGATCTGGTGATCAACTCCGGTGGACCGACCAGCGCGGACGGCACCTCGTTCATGTGGACGGGTGCGACCGGTACCTATGGCTTCAGCCTGTGGTATGCCGAAGTGAACGGCGGACCGGCAGAGCTGAACTCGCCTGACTTCGCGGTGACTCCGGAGCCGTCGTCTCTGCTTCTGCTGGGCACCGGCCTTCTGGGCCTGGCGTTCCTGCTGTTCAAGCAGCGCGGCATGAAGCCCACCACGAGCCAGGCTGTTCTCGGCGCGTAAAAGGCAACCCAGCCGGTCCCGAGTCAGGGACGGCGCCCTCTCCCACGAGAGGGAAACCTTTGAACCTTCGCAACCGAGCGGCGGGCAGACAACAATTGCCCGCCGCACGCGGGGCGACCCAATGGAAACCGGGAATCAGGCCGCTGGGAAAGGGTCCAGCTGCGATCCAGCGCGCATAGCATCCGTGCGGTGAGAGCGCCAGAGGCAGGCTTCCCCTTGCAGTACGCCGCTCTTGAGCGGCAGCAATCATCGGAGTTCCAACCGGGCCCGAAAGCATACAGGGCGGAAGGAATGCCGCGGCAACAGAGGGGCCAGCGCCTGGACCGCAAGGGCCGGAAGCCGCGCTCATCAGGGGTTCTTATCACCGTGGATTTCACAACCAGGCCGGATTCATTTGGGGATGAATACGGCGGGGCGCACGAAGAGAGCAACCATGGGGTTGCGCAGTTTGCCGGGCAGCTTGCAAGCCGGCTCCGCAGGAGTGATTCCTTCCAGGACCAGCCGGATACGATCCCATTGAGAGAGCATCTTATCGGCGGGAAACTGCGTCAGGCTCCGTCATGGGAGGGATCTTCCAAGCCCGGAAGTATACCCAGTTGCACCGAATTCCAGACCAGCGAAGGCAATGAGAGAGCAGTGCTCATGAAGCAAGGACCGAAAGTGGACGATGAGCGAAGAGTGAGCCAACGGTTCAAGGTCAGCGCCCCCCTTTCCTTGCAGATTGGCGAACACACGGCTCCCGGATACACGCGCGATCTGAGCAACCGCGGGGTCTATTTCTACCTGACCTCCACCGACGGTGTTGGCCTCGATGGTCAATTTGAGTTCGTGATCGACCTGCCGCCGGAGATTACGCTCTCCAGCCGCTGCCAGATTCGCTGCGTGGGCAGGGCTCTGCGGAAAGAGACGACGCAGACCGATCTGACGGGCATTGCTGCTGAGATTCTGGATTATTCGATTACCCGCTAGCCGGCGCCCTAGTCTTCCGTGTGGATCTTCCGGAGACCGAGGACGCGGTGCTCGACGAGCCACTTTTTCTGGACGTAGATAAGCTTGTTGTTGCTGCTGGGATCGGTGGGCAAAAGGAAGAATCCGGGATCGACCAGGTAGCGGATTGAATTGTGGACGATCCCTTCAAGCACTTCCCCATCCAAAAACTCGAGGCGCATCCAGATGCCGTGAACAATGGGCGTGCGGGTGTGGAAGTTAATCTTCTTCCGCACAGGATCTCCGTTGAAGCTGTTCACATAGAAGACAGCCTTCACGTCGGAAATGGGAATGTCCTCGATTGCGTCGGAGTCAAGCAGGCGGATGTGCAGCGTCTCCGCGGCTCCCGGAAGGGATTTCCCGAGCACGTCTTCAATGGTGCTCCAGGTGGGAGTTTCCAGATATCCTCGCACGGATCTGCTGCCGTATTGAATGACGACTTTTTCCCAAGTTGATGCACTCGTCGCAGTGGTCATGCGAAGAATCCTCCCAATGTGCCCGCGGGGGCCGGACCTGCGGAGAGACTTCCGTGTAAATTATTGATACTTCTCTGGTTTGGACTTGGCAATCACACGATGGTGGTATTTCCTCTCCGGAAAATCCGTTGCGGGCGTGCCGGATAAAGCATGGGCACCGAAAAGGCAGTCGCCCGATGGGGCGCAACAAGCCGCGATTGAGGTCCGCCTCGCGGTGCGCGGCCATGGAACCACGCAGGCAAAAAGCTGCCTGGAGGCCAAAGTCGCTCAACGCTGCACGCACCGTTGGGCACTGGCAAAAACCAAGGTAAGAGGAAGTCAGCCTGAAGCGGAGCAACTGATTGCGATTGGGGACAACCTAATTGAAGCTATGCTGCTTCTGTGGAGGGCTGAGGTTGTACTGTTTGATCTTGTAAAGGAGCGCCTTGTAGCTGATCTTGAGATCGCTGGCCGCGGCCTTGCGATTCCAGCCGGTCCCTTCCAGAGTTTGAGCGATGGCCGCCGCTTCCGCGTTGCCTTTCAGGCTCTTGACCATGACCTTGAGACTGCCGCCGCCGTCGGCCGCATCAGCGGAAGTCAGGAAGGCCTTGCCTGCTTGCATGGGGGTGAGCTCACCGATGATTTCGGTCTCGTCGCGCAGGACGAGATAGCGCTTGACCGTGTTTTCCAGTTCGCGCAAATTGCCAGGCCATGAGTAGTGCGTGAGCGCCTGCATAAGCGCTGTGGAGATGGGCAGCGGTTCGCAACCATAGCGCGCGGCGGATTTGCGCATGAAATGGCCGGCGAGAATGGGAATTTCCTGCGCGCGCTCGCGCAGCGGAGGCATTTTGACGGTGAAGCCGTTCAGGCGATAGTAGAGATCTTCGCGGAAGGACTTGCGTGCGATGGCGTCCTTGATATCGATATTGGTGGCCGCGACGACGCGCACATCCACCTTGACCGTGGTGCGGCTTCCCAGGCGTGAAAAGGATCCATCCTGGAGCACCTGAAGCAGCTTGGCCTGCAGAACTGCGGGCATCTCTCCGATTTCATCCAGGAAGATGGTGCCGTTGTCGCAGAGCTCGAATTTGCCGGGCTTGGCCTTGACCGCGCCCGTGAAGGCGCCCTGCTCGTAGCCGAACAGCTCGCTCTCCAGCAGATCGGCGGGCATGGCTGCGCAATTGACCTTGAGAAAGTTGCGCTGACTCCGCGAGGACAACTTGTGAATCAGCATCGCGGCGACTTCCTTGCCGGTGCCGCTTTCGCCAAGGATGAGCACGGGGATATCCGCGCGCGCAACAAGCGTGCACTGCGACTCAATCTCCTGCATGCGCCGGCAGGAACGCACGAAGGAGGTGTTTTCGTTGAGAGGAATCTCCTTGGTGTCTTCGGCGGACTCCGATTTTGGCAATGTGTCAAGGCACTGGCACACCACGGCGTCGATGTCGCTTTTGCGGAAGGGCTTGAGCAGGATCTCTGAAGCGCCCAGGCGCGTGGCGGCTAGCAGCTCCGTCAAATCGGCCGAGCAGGCCAGCACAACAACGGGCATGAACGGCCGCGCGGCGCGAACCGAGCTGAGCAAGGCCTCCGAGTCCTTCTCGGAACCCGTGTCGCCGGCATGCCAGTCCATGAGAAGAAGGTCGGGAACGATTCCCTGCTCCAACCCGTTCTGGAATTGATGGACCTCGGAGAACAGACTCACCTTGAACCTGTCCGAGAGGACCTGGCCTATGTAGTCCAAGACGTCCGAATTGGGGTCCAAAATTGCAATGTGCTGCCTGCGCTTGTCCAAGGTCTTCACCAATTTCCCCTCATTTGCTCAGCGAACAGGAACAACCAGTCCCGCCTGGAGAACTCCACAGATGATGAAACTGAAAACGGCAAGAGCCCGCGCCTGTGAAAACAACTTGTATCCAAATGCGGCTCGTGATCGTGTTCCCCAGGATTTCGAGGTCCCGCAACAGAGTCTGATTCTAGCATCGAGTGGGAAAACTGAATCCACCGATTGTGCAAACTTTTACACATTCTGTGGTAACCAGCCCGGATGACTTATGTGGGAGTGCTTCAAATGCAGGCAAAAGCCGCCCAAAAACAGTGAAAACCGGGAGATTTTCCCGCCGATCATTAAGACGCCGCGTATGGTCCCTGAGTTGCATGCAAGTAAGTTATGAAAAATGGAAAGCGGTGGATTCATGGCATCGGCACGCGCAAACGACTTTGTTGATGCCGGCGAGTTGCCGTCAGCGCAGGTGATCTTCGGCACCAGCTCGGCAATGGAGCTGGCCCGGGAAAAGCTGGAGCGGATTGCGGACACACCGATTCCTGTGCTGCTGCAGGGCGAGAGCGGAACGGGCAAGGACATCCTTGCGCGGCTCCTGCATGCCCGCTCTGACCGCGCTCGGAATGCGCTGGTGAAGGTGAACTGTCCGGCGATTCCAAATTCCCTGCTCGAATCGGAGATCTTCGGCTTTGAAAAGGGCGCGTTCACAGGCGCATACACCACCAAGCGCGGCCGCGTCGAGCTGGCCCACAATGGCTCGCTCTTTCTGGATGAAATTGGAGGCCTGGAGAATGCCTCGCAGGCCAAACTGCTGCAGGTGGTGCAGGACGGAACCTTTATGCGCGTTGGAGCGCAGGAGCCGCGACGCGTGGACGTTCGGCTGATCTGCGCGGCAAATGGCAATCTTCGGCAACAGGCCGAGGACGGCAACTTCCGTCTGGACTTTTTCTTCCGCGTGAGCGCGGTGACGATTGACCTTCCGCCTTTGCGGCAGCGCGTTGCCGACCTGCCGGTGCTCGCGGACCACTTTCTGGCAAGCTACGCACGAGCCTATCAGCGCGACCCCAAACCGCTGTCCCGAGAGATCCTCAAGCTCATGGAGCAATACCACTGGCCGGGCAACATTCGCCAACTGGAAAACATGATTCGAGGCTATGTGCTCATCGGGAACGAAGAGGCGATTCTTGCTGATCTGGTCCCGGCCAGCCGCAGCGAGATCCTGCCGGAGATCGACCTGGCAAACCCCATTTCGCTGAAGACGATTACGAAAAACGTGACGCGCGATCTGGAGCGGGAGATTATTTTGCGCGTGCTGCAGGCCAACGGCTGGAGCCGCCAGAAGACGGCACGCTGGCTGAACATTAGTTATCGCTCGCTGCTTTACAAGCTGCAGGAATCCGACGTGGGCGCATTCCGCAGCAAGCGCCGCAAACCCCCGGCCGCCGCCCCGGCTCTTACCGCCGCGGCCGTGGGCGAATCGATGGCAAACGACTGAGACTGGATCATAGTTATAGGAAGGTTGGCGCTCAGTCTACGTGGAAGCTACTTCCTCTAACTCGTCTGCTAAACAGATGCCTAGCCGCACCTCGATACCCTAACTCTATAAGATCGAAGGTGTCTGCCCTTCCTTTCCACAAGTTATATCCATCCGTGCAGCTTGTAATAGGCGATCTTGACCGTTTCAATGCACATGGTTTCAAATCCGGGAATGCGACCGTACCAGTTCTCGGTTTCATGAAGCACGTCAGGGACGGCCATGGGCGTGACCTGAATACCCTGCTTGCGAAAGACGCGCAGTGCGCGATACATGTGGTAGTCGCTGGTGAGCAGGACCTTGGTCCCGGACATATTGGCAACGATCCGCTTGACGGCCAGCGCATTTTGCCGCGTGCTGCGCGAGTTCCACTCAGCGACGATCGCTGAGCGCGGCACGCCCTCGGCGACAAGAAAGTCCTCAATGCCGGGACCGCCTCCGCCGCTGATGACCACAGTTTTGAATCCGCCGGTTTGCCAGGCGAGTGCGGCCATGCGCGCGCGCCAGTAAGAAGAGTACGCAATTCCGTGAGAATCGTCGGCCGCGGCGGCAAGGACGATAAGAACATCGCCCTTCGGCTGATTCAGTGCGCCCTCGGCGTAGGCGTGCGCCCACCATGCGACCAGGGGCGTGGCAATCACGAGGCCGAAGACGATGCCCGCCACCGCGAGGGCGTGGTACGCAAATCGCAGACAGGCGCGTGCTATGCGCATTGGACCTGCCACCGGCCGACGAGCATAGCGTCACCGGCCACGTTTCGCCGCCTCCCGCCTGGCAAGAACGGACTCGAAAACTTCATACACTTTGTTCGCGCCGACTGACCAGCCGCGGCTCCACTTTGCGGAGATTGCACGCGCATCCCATTGGGCGTCGAGCGCGGAGTCAAGAGCCTGCGCAAGCTCGCCCGCCTGGCGCGGAGCCACAAGGCGGCCGGAATCTTCGTCCATCACTTCCGGTATGCCCCCAACGCGCGTGGCAACTACGGGACGGCCGCAGGCCAGCGCCTCAACGACGACGTTGGGACAGCCTTCCATGTAACTCGGCAGCGTGACAAGATTGGAGGCGGCCATCCAGACGGCTACTTCGTCAAACGTGCAGCCTTTCATCACGTGCACGTAAGATGAGGCGCTTGCTGCCTGAATGTCAGCTTCGATGACCGACTGGTCGGGTCCGTTCCCGATCATGTAAACCTGCAGGCGAGGACGCGCTGAATGCAGGCTGGCGGCCGCCTGCACGAGCTCGCGCAAACCCTTTTTTGTGTCCATGCGGCCGACGTAGACAACCGCCTCAATATCAGAATTGATACCAAGCTGGCGGCGCGCCTCCAGGCGATCGCGCACATAAAAGACGGAAAGATCGCAGCCGTTGATGACGGCGCGAACCTTCTCCGGCGACGCGCCCATGGCGACCATCTTGTTGCGCATGTCTTCGCTGACGGAAATCAGAAAGTCCGCCTCGCGCAGCACGGTCCGCGTGTGCATGCGGGCGATGGGGTTGGTGATCCGGTTCACGTCAGAGCCGATGCCTTTGGCGACGACAGGCACGCCAAGAGCTTTGCCGATTTGCAAGGCAGCGTAGCCATCGGGATAAAGAACGTAGCTATAGATAATATCGGGGGCGAAGGTGCGCACATGAGGCAGCAGTGCGCGGGCCGCCATCCAGCCGTTGAACGGACGCGACAGGACCGGGACGGCGAGATAATCGTAATAGCGAACGTTGACGCCGGGAGGGCTGTAAAAGGCGTCGAAATTGTCTGCGCTCTTCGTCCACCGCCGCAGCGAATCCGGATACGCGGTATGGGGATAGAAGACACGCGTGTCTGCGACCTTTGAGAGCTCAAGCAGCCGCTGATATGCCGACCTGCCTTGCCAGGGCTCTGAAGAGCTGGGGAAGTAATGGGTGACGATGGCGACTTTCATGATGGGTTGCTCCCCGCGCGAGACTCTGTGACGAGGGGCTCCGGCGTATCTCGGCAGGAGGCACCTGTCCGGAAGCTGAAAAGTAGCTTCGCATACCTCGCGGCCAGAGCCTCGCGCTCGAAGGCGGCGATCCGGTTCAGGTCTGGCTTGTAGCTGTGAAGTAGGTCGTCACGGCCATTTACAATTCTAATCAGTAACTCACGAATCGCTGCAACGTCATGGCTATCCGCCCACCAGCCGGCCTGTAACTCGTCGAGTAACTCGCGGACAGCGCCGCTGGGATGGATTGTAGCCACGATCGGCTTTCCGGCGCCAAGATAGTCATAGAACTTGGCCGAGACATTGACAGGATCGTGGGTGATGAGAAGGGCGTAGTCGCCTTCCGCAAGAGCCCGGAGAGCCTGCGCTTGCGGCATAAATGCACAAAGCTCGACCGTCTCGCCGAGTTCGAGAAGAGATTCACGGAAAACGGGATCCTCGACGCGGCCGATGAAGCGCACGCGCAAGCGCGACCTGATTTCAGCCGAAAGTGTGCGAATCGCTTCGATGAGTGCTGACGGCTCAGTGGACCCGTAGAGTGTGCCGAGATAGGTGAGCAGGACGGGCCGGTCCTGTGACGCGGGCAATTGCGGAGACTCGCGGGGCAGGCGGGTTGCGTCATAGCCGTTGGGCATAAGATGGAATTTTTCGGCAGGCTGGTCAGGGTATCGCTCTTGCAGCAGTCTGCGCGCCGGCTCAGTGACGGCGACAACCGCTGTGGCGCTGGCAACCGCGGCGGCCTCAGCCTGATGCGCGATGCGCCGCGCGCGGGCGCTGCGGCTGAAGCTGATGAGATCGATGGAAGTGGCGAGCCACTCATCGCGAAAGTCAACGACGATGGAGAGGCCGGGAAAACGCGCATGGAGCCTTGGCGCAAGTAGCACGCTGGAAAACGGCGGCGCCGTGATGAGCACTAGATCGATGTTGCGCCGCTGGATGATGCGGCAGGCGGCGCGGGTGAGCACAGGCAGCCAGGTCACCTGCGGGTCAGGCAGAAGGAGATCCTGCGCGACCCTGCGGAGAAGGCCGGGACGCTGCGGTTTCGCTTTCGCGGAGCTTCCTGAAAGTTTGCCGCGCGTGCCGGTGATGCGATTCTTGATCCACTTCTTGAGGCCGAAGGGAAGATCGATCGTGAGCGTGCGATGGATGGTCACGTTCTTCGGAATGTCGTTCAACAACTCGGGATCCGCGCCGACCGCAGAAGGATTCTGCGCCGTGAGCACGTCCAGACGGATGCCGTGCGCGGGCAGATAGCGCGCAAGACTGGCCGCGCGCAGCACGCCTACGCCGCCGACGGGCGGAAACGAGTACGTGACGAGCAGCACGTTCACCGGCTGACCTCCGCCGCCGCGGCCACAGGAGAATCAACGGCGTTGGCTCCGTGAATGAGCGCGTGGGCTGCCTGATACATCTGCCACGCGGTAACCCAGCGGACCTGGATCTGCTGGCTCTCCGCCTCCTGCGCAATCCAGCGGTAGAGATTCGCGAGGTCATTGTCAAGCAGGGGCGCGAGATTTCGGTCTGCGCCGCCGTGTGTATAGAGCTTGAGGAAGGAATCGTCACCGATGGACGGTGCGAGACGAATCCAGTGGCGCACGCGCGCGGGCGTGGGCGGATCGTAGACCGCGATTTCGCCAGACTCAAGCCGTGGCACAATGCGACCGTTGAAGCGCAGGCCGAGCGGGCCGGTAATCATGAGCAGGTCGCCCCGCGTTGCACCGTTCACCGTCGCGCGAATGCCGGAGTCAAAGGAGCGCGGCCGCTTATCCGCATGGTTGGTGCACCAGTAAATCTGATTGACAACACGGCCCTGCGTGGGCGAAGGGGCAGAGGGCATGGTGAAGTCCGCGTAGCAGCCCAGGTCGCGCAGAAGCGCGATTTCGCCTTGGACGCCGCACAAGCGTCCGTCGGGACGGGAGTTATCGAGCGCCCAGTTACCGTGGATGAAGCCAAAGACGGTGCGTCCGTCGATCTGGCGCAATAGACCGTGCCCGTCAACAAGACGTGCGCAGAATTCGCGAATCTTGCGCATGAAGGATTCGGCGTGGTCGTGGTCGTGATGCAGATGGACTTCAACGTCCCCGACGCCCAGGCGGACAATCTCCGCGAGGACGTCGAGTATCTCGCGGTAGTATTCCTCCTGCGGATAAAAGAAGGAATACTGCGGGCGCTGGCCGGCGGAGTCGCGCGGTGCGTCTTCGGCGATGCGTGGCCAACGGTCGCGCCAGCGCGCCACCCGGCGAAGCGCAGAGGGCAGCGAGGCCTCGAGGCCATAGGGCTCGTAGTGGTCAGTGATGGCAACCCAAAGCTGCCTGGGCCGGGACGGATGGAATGTACTGTGCAGGCGGTCCTTCACATAAGGCAGGAGCCAGTTTTCAGCATGGCGCGGAAGTTGCATGATTTGGACCGGCTCCTTTCCCTGGAATTGCTGTTTCTGACGATGACCATGCGCGCGCGGTGCGGATGGGTTTGCGCTTGCGAGCTTGCAGCAGACCGCGCACGGCTCTCTCAATCCGCCTCATTGTCTGATTCCAACACCCCGGAGCGCACGAAATGTCTCCGCCATGCCCTCCTGCGTGGAAACAAGAGGACGCCAACCAAGGCTGTGAAGCTTGACGTTCTGGAATTCGTTGCCTGCCCAGGCCGCGGCAACCTTGTAGCGCGTGAGGATGGCAGGGAGCTGGCCCTTGGAGCGGCGGTGATAGGACTCAATGAGCGAGGCAAGGCGCAGTGTGAGAAAGTAGGGCACGCGGACTGAGCGGATTTTGCGAACCTGCTTGCGGTACTGATACAGATAAAACGAGGCCGTGGGCAGATCGTCATCGTGCACGTTGTAGACTTGGCCGCTGGCCTCGGGATGCGTGCCGGCGAGGATGATGGCCTCCGCGCAGTTGCGCACGTGGGAGAGCGGCAGAAGGTTTGTCCCGCCGAAGTGGGCGAAGACTGGGCCGATTTGAAGACCGACGCGATTGGAGAACGCTCCGCCACCGGGCCCGTAGATGACGCCGGGGCGCAGCACAACGAGCTCGAAGCCCGCCTTTTCGCGATGGGTCCAGAAAAGCTGTTCCTGGCGCAGCTTGGAGAAGGAGTAAGGGTCGCGCAGCTCGGGACGCGCCTCAAGCGGCGATTGCTCAGTGATGCGCGCGCCTCGCCCCAGAGGCACCACGCCGTAGACGCCAAAGGAGCTGACCAGAACAACGCGCGTCTGCTGAATGGAGGGATTGGCGCGGGCTTCAAGCGCTTCCAGCAGGTTGCGCGAGGAAACGACGGAGTCCGCGAAGAGCTCCGCCGGAGAGCCCTTGAGGCCCGCGGCGAGATGAAAGACGAGAGAAACTCCTTCCACCGCGCGAGCACAATCGGCGGGCGAACGAAGATTGCCGTGGATGAATTCAAGACGGGCTTCGGGATTTGACTGCGCGATGCGGAGCAGAGTTTCTTCCTTGGAGGAGTCGCGAAGGAAGCATCGCACTTCAAGGTATCCGTGCGCCAGCAGACGCTCCACGACATGAACGCCGAGAAAGCCGCCCGCTCCCGTCACCAGCACCTTCATGCCGCCACCTCGGGATACACCTGCTGAAAGATCGCGTCCATGAGCCTTGCGACGCGGAGGATCTCCGCATGCGGAATGGGCGGCGCCGCGTTTTCTTCAATCGAGCGATAGAACTCCGAGAGCAGGCGATGCATACCGTGGAAGTAGTGGGCGCGGGCGTGTGCGAAGTGGTTCGTGTTGCGGAGGCCCTGGCGAAGGTAGTCCTTGGCCACAAGGAACGGCGGCGCGAGGCGGCCGATGGCCGACGGGAATCCCTGCTTGCGATCGAGTGTGACGGTGCGCATCTGGAAGTCGGCGGTCGCTGTGTTGAGGGTTCCGTAGACGCGCAGCCGATGGCCGACGGGCCGCGCGTGCGCGCTGAAGGTGATGTAGGCGCTGGATGCGCCGCCGCGAATCATGACGCGCAGCTCATCAAGCAATTCCCCGTCTTGCTGGCTCCGGTCGGAGTTTGCCTGATAGGCAATTGCGTGCACGAAAGGATTTTCATCCGCGACGTAGGGAACGATCTTGTTGAGTGCGTGGTCCAGAACATTCTGGAGAAGCCTGCCGGGCAATCGGTGGACCCAGTGTTGCGGATCGCGGCGAAGGGCCATTCCATATTCGCCGGAAAGATCGTAGCCATAAAGGCTTTCGAGATGGACGATGTCGCCGAGCTCGCCGGAGGCAATGCGTTGGCGCAGGTCGAGGGCGTGCTCCTCGAAGTTGGGCCAGTAGTTGACGGTCAACTTGCGATTGGCTGCATCGGCCGCGGCCAGAATGGCCTGCACGTCAGCAGGCCGAGGAGCGACGGGCTTTTCGAGGAAGATGTGCGCGCCGGCGGCAAGAGCCTGGCGGACAAGCGGGAGATGCGAGCTCGGCGGTGTGGTGATGTGAACGACGTCGGGCTTCTGCTCCTCGAGCATCTGCGCAAAGTCCGTATACCAGCGAGGTACGGCGTAGCGCGTGGCGAGCTGCTCGGCCATGATGGGCTCAAGATCGCAAACCGCGACCAACGACGCCGAGGGAATCTTGCGAATCTCCTCGACGTGCGCGTCGGCAATCTTTCCGCAACCGATGATGGCGATCTTCAGGCTCATAAGCGTGCGTCTTCCTAGTGCTCTTTCTCTGAGGTCTTCCTCAGAGTTGCGTGTGCCGGAGACGCGGAAGCCGCATCCATGGCGCCGATGGTGAGGGGTTTGGTGCGAAGCCGCGGCGTGGCCGAAGGGCCGAACTCGAAGCGGACGGGCATGTCGGGCGCGTTGGCGGGCATGCTCGTGCCGGCGTTGATGAGCACCGCATTCGGCGCGAAGGTGCTCAGGTCGAAGGGGGCCGCGTTGACGCCGACAAGGTTTGCAACACCGGTGGTGTCCGCCGCGTTGCCCGCGCCCTGAAAGGCGTGGCCCGTTGCTCCCGTGGCCCACCATCCGGTGCCGTAGCCACCGGCCATGTTGCCGGTGCCCCAGTTGGCGTTGATCACGTTGCGCCCGAAGGTGGTGAACTGCGTGATGACCTTGTTCCAGAAGAAATAGGGCTTCGTTGGCGAGCCCATCCAGATGGCGTTGTCGAAAGCCTGGATCTGCGGCCACTCGATCTCCGGGAAGCTGTCGCCGCCGCCGCCCGAGGTGTCGAACATATACCAGCGATAACTGTGGCGGAGGGGCGCGGGCTCGTAGAAGCTGTTGTTGTAGAACCACAGCGTGCCCAATCTGTCGTTCTCCAGGCCGCCGTGGTCGGTCGAGTAATGGATGGGCACGCCCGCCGTGGTGTTCACGAAGGTGTTCCCGTACACATAGTCCGCGTGATGCGCCTCGACGGCGGACGCGAGAAAATTCGCGGTATAGCGATCCCTTGGATAAATGCCGCGATAGGTGTGTCCGCGATATTGGCCCAGATAGCCTTCGAAGGTGGTGTATGCGCCTGCGTCCTGGTTGTCGACCATGTCCAGTTGGCGCGCGGCGCCGTCGCCGAAGTGGTTGTAGCGGATCACGTCCGGGTAACCGCGGCTCTTGAAG
>JBAUEO010000054.1:0-5461 GCA_049678625.1 Occallatibacter sp.
CGCGCGCTCCGGCGTAATCGCCTTGCCCGCGAGCACGGCTTCGGCTTCCTTTGAGCGCCGCACCACCGGCGACGCCGCGCCCATGGCCACCACCGCGCGCCGGCACACATTGCCATCCATCTCCAGCACGATGCCCGCGTCGGCATTCGCCCAGTCATGGCTCTCCTTGTCGCCGTATTTCTGATAGGCCGAGCGCGTTCCTGCCTTCGCTTTGGGCAGATGCACGGCAACCAGAAGCTCGTCGGGCTCCATCACGTGAAAGCGGTTGGGATTCGCATCCGGCTGCACATAGAACTCGTGAATCGCCACCATGCGCTTACCGCGTTTGGCAGAGGCGAGCTCCACGCTTCCGCCCAGCGCCAGCACCGCCACCGCGCCGGACGAAGGCGCAACGGACGGGCAGCCGCCGTAATCCATGATGGCGTGGTACTGGTTCAGCCCGGAGAAGGCGAAGCAGATCTCCTTGCCCTTGCGCAGGCACTCAAAATCAGCCGAGCGGAAGTACCAGCATTGAATCTCCTGCAGCAGGTTGCCGCCCATCGTTGCCATATTGCGGATGTGCGGCGTGGCCGCGTGGCCGCAAGCGTCAGAGAGCACCGTGTACCGCGCGCGAATTGCCGGATGGTCAGCCACTTCTGCCAGCGTGGTCAGCGCGCCGATGCGCAGGCCATCCTCGGTCGCATGCACGCCGCGCAGCTCGTCGATGCGGCGAATGTTCACCAGGCGCGTGGGCGTGTCGGTGCCGTTCTTCATGCGGTCCAGCAGGTCCACGCCGCCGGCCTTCACCACCGCGCCGTCCTTGAGCTGGCTGAGCGCGGCATCCACGGTGGTGCATTCGGCAAGAGTGAAGGAGTTCATAGGGCCTCTCCATTGAGCGCTTCCAGGGTTGATTGTGGCTGGTTGAGCGCGGCAAGCACCACCGCTGGGGTCATGGGCAGTTGGCGGATGCGCACGCCGGTCGCATTGAAGAACGCATTCCCAATCGCGGCTCCGGCGGAGATGATTCCCGCCGCTTCGCCGATGCCCGAAGCGTCGGTCGAGCTCTGGCCTATGTAAGACTCGGTGAGCTGGACTTCGATTTCCGGAATCTCAAGCGAGCCGGCGATTTTGTATTTGTCCAGGTTGGCGTTCACCATCAAGCCGTGATTCGGATCGAGCAGCCTGTGCTCAAACAACGAGTAGGAAATCCCCTGAATGACGCCGCCGTTGATCTGGCTGATGGTCTGCGTGGGATTCATCGGCCGTCCGCAGTCGTGCACCGCCAGCACGCGCTTCACGTGGATGCGGCCCGTCTCGGTGTCCACATTCACCTCGGCAATGTCCACGCCGCCGTAGGTGTTGTAGTGGCGCGGGTCATAGTCGGCCAGGCGCCGCGCCTGCGCGGAGACCTGGTCGGTGTCCATCTTCGCCGCCGCCGCCCGAAAGTTCATCGGCTGGAACTTGCCCGATGCACTGCGCACCATGCCGCCGGAGAGCGAAAGGTCCGCTTCCGTGGTTCCCAGCTTCGGGGCAATGCTGGCCAGGAACTTCCGCGAGGCCTGCCAGGCCGCGTCGCGCACCGCCGGCGTCAGCGAGGCCGTGGTCACGCTGCCGCCGGAGTTCGGGCCCACTGGATAATTTGTGTCGCCCACCTTGATGTCGATTTTCGCCGGGGGCACGCCAAACTGCTCGGCCACAATTTGCGCCATCACCGTCTTGATGCCGCTGCCAATGTCCTGCACCGCGGAGAGCGCTTCGAGCGAGCCGTCTTTGTGCACGCGCACCTCAGCCGACGAGTTGCGGTTGATGAAGCGGTACCAGATGGACTGCGAAAGGCCCACGCCGCGCTTCACCGGGCCCGCGTCCGCATTGGGCTTGGGGTTCCGCGACTTCCAGATTGCGCTGTTGCGGATGATCTGCCGCTGCACGCGTCGCACCGGGTTCTCGTCGATGCGGTCGCGCAGGTCGATGGGGTCCATGTTCAGCTTCGTTGCCAACTCGTCAATCGACTGCTCCAGCGCGAAGGCGCCCTGCGGATGGCCGGGCGCGCGGAAGGCCGCCGCCGGACCCGCATTGATGAAGACGTCGTTCTCCTCGGTGTGCAGCGCGGCCCACTTGTACAGGTTGGTCGCCGGACCGGCACAGCCTGCGCCCGTGCCGCAGCCCGCCGTGCCGTAACTGATGAGCTGGATCGCAGTAATCGTTCCGTCCTTCTTCGCGCCGATGCGCAGCCGCTGGTCAGAGCTGGGCCGGTTGCCCACGGAAAGATGCTCCTCCTCGCGAGTCAGCATCAGCCACACCGGCGCGCCCGTCTTGCGCGAGAGCGCCGCGGCCACCACGCCCGGATTGCCCGCGCCGAACTTGGCGCCGAAGCCGCCGCCCATGTATTCGGTAATCACGCGCACCTTGGCCATGGGCAGCTTGAAGAAGCCCGCCAGCTCCTCGCGCACACTGGCCGTGCCCTGCGTGGAGGCGTAGACGGTCAGCATCTCCGGCTTCCAATCCGCAACCACTCCATGCGTTTCAAGCGCGGAATGCGTCTGAACCTGCGTGGTGTAGTGCGCGTCCACCACCACGTCCGCATCCTTGATGCCCTGCTCCGCGTCGCCGCGCTTGTGTACAGAAGGCCCGTGGATATTGCCCGTCTGCTTTACGCTGTCGTCGCCGCCGCCGCCACCCGCCGAACCGGCTTCGTCCGCCGCGCCGGGAAAGACCTGAGGCGCATGCGGCTCGCGCGCCAGGTTCTGGTCCACCACGAATGGCATGGCGTCGTAGGTCACCTTCACCTTGGCCGCGGCTTCCTCCGCCGCATAGGGCGTGGTGGCCGCCACGGCCGCAATGGGCTGGCCCGCATAGCGCACCACCGGATAGTTGGAATGGTCAAGCGCCGGATTGCGCAGCACCGCGTTGCCCAGTTCGTGCGCAATCACGTGCACGCCCTTCACGCCCGGATGCTTTTCGGCTTCCGCGGTGTCAATCGACAGAATCCTTGCGTGCGGAACCTTCGCATCCACAAAACTCGCATAGAGCATGCCCGGCAACTGGACATCCGCCGTGTAACGTGCGCGTCCGGTGGCCTTCGCGAGGCCATCCCAGCGCTCCGTGGGCTGTCCAATGTAGCTCAGGTCCTTGTTCACCGGCAGCACGGGCGGCTCGGTGGCCGGAATGGTGCGCTTTTCCTCGCGCAGCGTGTGGCCGGGAATGCCCACCGGCATGTTCACTGTGCGGGTGGCCGCGCCGGCGGCCTCCGCCGCTGCGCCAAGCACGGCCTCAGGAACCGATTGCGGAATGTGTGTCGCCATAAACTCTTCTCCTTAAGCCTTGCGCCTAAGCTGGCCGGCCGCGTCCAGCGCGGCGGCAAACACTTTGGGATAGGTGCCGCAGCGGCACAGGTTGCCGCTGACAGCCATCCGCACATCTGCCTCAGTGGGGTGCGGATTACGCTCAATCAGCGCCGCGCAGCTCATCACCATGCCGGGCGTGCAGAAGCCGCACTGCATCGCGTCGTGGCGCACAAAGGCCTCCTGCACCGGATGGCGTTCGAGGTCCTCGCTCAGTCCCTCGATCGTCGTCACCTCGCGGCCCACGGCATCCAGCGCCAGCGTCATGCAACTATTCACCGGCATTTTGTCTAGCCAGACGGTGCAACTGGAGCAGACCCCGCGGTCGCAACTGATCTTGGTCCCGATGAGCCCCAGGTGGATGCGCAAGGCCTCGGCCAGCGTGGCGCGCGGCTCAATCTGCACCTCGCGCGCACGGCCGTTGATGCGCAGCGTCACCGCGGCGGGTTGGGGGCCGTACACCTTCACCCCGGCCGTGCCGGTCTCCTCGGCCTTGCTCTCAATGCCGTGCAGCCCGTCCAGCAGAGCGGTTCCCGCGGCGGTGATGCCGGCGCCCTTCAGAAAGCCGCGACGCGAAATGCCGCTTTGCGCGGACCGTGCCGCCTGCTCCTTATGGGTTTCCGGAGGGGAGGATTTGCGCTCGTCCATTGAGGTCCTCCTTTGCGCGAGCTCTTCGCCCGCGGCGATGTGCGTCTTGTCTGTTGCCCGCGTCAGAACGAATCCATGGCGGCGGGCCGGGCCGGCGGGCAGGTCGAACGTGCCCAGAAGAAGCTCACCGCCGCCGCCGGTGAAAAAGTAGCCTAGAGAAATCGCTTTCATCCCGGCCGGAGGCGACCCTCCACCGGGCAAGCAAATTATAAGCCCGCCCGCTGCGGCTTTGGAAGGCGAGCGGGCGAGGGTCCCGCCGCGCTCCCGCCGCCCACCTGTTTATCGGGCGCGCCGGCCTGCGTCAAATCCGCGCCATCGTGCCCATAACCCGCTACAATTTGCGCAGGATTGCGGCGCATCGCCGTATCCAGTCCACAGCGGGGCCTGTAGCTCAACGGTTAGAGCAGGGGACTCATAATCCCTTGGTTGGGGGTTCAAATCCCTCCGGGCCCACCACAAAGCGGGAGTGTTTCCCTCTCTCGAATCCGCGACAAGGACTGCTATTCTCCCTCCATGAAGTTCGCCGGGTGCCGGGTGCCCCATCCTAACCGCGCGTCGGGGCCCCCGGCGACAGGTCCTGGTCGCCGGGGTGACTGGGAGGTTAGGGTGGGAAACCACAAACCCCACCCGGCTCGTCCATCGCAGCCAATTCCCGCCCTGGCAGAGCTAGGACGGGGCACCCACGATGGTGGTAACTTGGGCCACCCGCCCGACGAGGACTGCTATTCTCCCTCCATGAAGATCGTCGGCGCAGCCGCGACCATTCTGCTTTTGCTTTCGCTTGCCGGTTGCAGGACTGTCTCGAATGGTCCCACTGACGGCCAACACGCCGAAAAGGCGCTCAACCACCCGCATGCAGCTTCTTCCCACGCCGCCTCGGCCTCCGGATTCGATTTTTACCTGCTCAATCTCTCCTGGTCGCCTGAATTTTGCTACTCGCACCCGCAGGCCGCCGAATGTGCCCAGCATGCAGGCTTTGTGCTCCATGGATTGTGGCCGCAGAACGCAGACGGCACCTACCCTGAGCACTGCTCGAATGCGCCGGGCCCCGCCGATCCGTCAAATTACCGCGATCTGTATCCTGACCAGGGCCTTCTGAAACACGAGTGGCAAACCCACGGTACCTGCACCGGGATGAGCGCCGACGCATTCTTCGCCTTCGCGCGCCGGGCAGTCCATTCCGTTGCCGTACCAGATGAATTGAATGCGCTGAGCACTCAAACCTCACTCAGCCCCGATGAGATCATCGGACTCTTTGCACATAGCAACCCCTCGTTTCCGCGCTCCAGTCTCTTGTTGAGCTGCGGACACAACTACCTGACCGCCATCGAAATCTGCATGGACAAGAGTCTGCACCCCATCCCATGCCCTTCCGGTCTGCGCTCCTGCCGTGCCTCCGTGGTTCGCATCCCGCCGCGCTAAATGCAATTCCCGGAGCCCGCCGCTCGTATACTCAAATTTAGCGATGACCACGCGACTGGACACCATTCTGG
>JBAUEO010000055.1:0-99169 GCA_049678625.1 Occallatibacter sp.
CCCTCAAACTTGCCGACTCGCTAACTGGCCACCCCGGCTCATCCCGCTCCAATCCCCAACGAACTGTCATTCTGAGCGACCGTAGCGCGAGCGAAGGGAGTCGAAGAACCTGCATTTCGTCCTTCAAGCTGTCCTCTTGGGCGAAGGTCGCGACCGCGACCTCAGTCGAAAGATCCGCGGTTGCTCTCCTACCTTCCGCCGTACGAGCCAACCGACAAGAATCCAGCCGAGGCGCAGCTATGAGTGTCATCGCCTGCTTGCGCGAATTAATGTTCCGGATAAGGTATCCAGCAAGCGGAATTGATGATTCTGTCAAAGAGGGTTCCGTTTTCCGGACTTACGCCCCGATACCGGGCACCTTCGCCAACAATAGCCATCTGACGCCACGTCTTGCCGTTCCGCAGGCGTCCCCATGTGTCCGCGCCAATCACCCCACCTTCGCTGCCGCGAACCAGACCCGGCAGCATAATCACATTGCGAGTTGCGAACGTCTCTGACTCGACGAATTGCTCATCGTCTGGCGTGCTATCCAGCGCATACGGACCGAACCAGAACTCGACGCGATCGTCGCCGCGCTTTGCCTTGACGGTGTCCACAACGTAATCGACATCAGCCTTGCCACGAATCAGCCTGACATCGCGCTGAGGCACATCGAACTGCAGACCGTATTTTCCCCAACCGACGCGTTCAAAGCCGCGCTGCGGCTCGCGGCAAGCTGCAAGCTGCAAGCGAAAGACTGCTGTTCGCGGGGTCCAGGGTCACGTTCAGAGTGGACTTTTCGGCAGTGACGACAAGTGATTTCGGCTGAAGACCGTTGCCTGGAAGAAAGTGAAGCACGGTACCGGGATGCTCGATGCGGAACGTGCCGCTCTTGTCAGTTGTCATGCTGTCTCGCCGATAGGGGCAGCATTTCCACTCACTGCCGAAAACGACGACTCCGGCGACCGGCGCTCCATTTCTTGCGGCAACCGTGCCCGCTACGGGACCATGAAATGTGATCTCCGCTTCAAAACTGTGGGGCTTGTCGCCGTCGCGATCCGTACGAAAACTCCAGTGCCGGGCAGCATCCGCTGCCGCGGCAAAGAGCGAATCGGGGAGCGAGTGAGGGTTCGACACATGCTGCACCGTTCCATCGGCTCCGACAGAGACTCGAACTGTAAATTCTGTGGGATTGAGACCGGGTGGAACTGTCGCTTCCTGAATGTAGGTGGCCGCCTTGCGGGCTTCCCTGTTGGACAGCACTCCACCCACATCCTGAGAGGCCGACTGACACAAAGATACCGCTGTCAGAGCCAAGCTGAAAGATACGAATCGGACACCAGGAACGACGCCGCGAAACATAACGGAATCGTAGCAGAACGCAACATAGGCGGGACGCAGACGGCCTTGTTTCCCATTCATGGCGTTCGCTTGGGCGAGCGACATGGGTGGGAAATCACAGGCCAATCCCAGTCCTCGTCATAGTCCCTCGCCCCTACGTCCCTATGTCCCTCTCAACCCCCGTCAACTCCGCCTCATCCCCTCCCGCCCGCAACCCCCTCATTCCACTCCGCAAATTCCCCACGTCAATTTGCCGGTAATTTCCCCGTTTCGTCGCACAATGGAACTGTCGAAGGAGAACCCATGCGCCCCTCCCGCCACCAAGTAGCTGAGAGCTGAAAGCTGAGGGCTGACGGCTGATCGACAGACCCCCCTACCCCCCTGCGAGGTACACATCGGAAATAGGGCCTTTGGTAACGTATGTTTTCCACCGCACCGTTGCCGACAATTTCGCGGTTCTGTGAAACACCCACCTCACAGCTCCGTCCGCTCGCCTGAATCTCTCTCTTAAATTAGTGAAAATAAAAGTTTAAGCGCTCATCTCCGCACCCTTCGCCTCGTGCCCCAGCGCCGCCAGCCCGGCCAGCGCCAGCGCCACAATCACCACCGTAATCGCCAGCACCGGCGGATACGTGCCCCACCATTCGGCCACCCGCGCCTGCAGCACGCCGTTCCAGCTTGTCAGCAGTCCGCCCAGTTGGTACGCCAGTCCCGGCGCTGTCGCCCGCACCGGCCCCGGCGACAGCTCCGTCAAATATGCCGGAACCACGCCCCACGCGCCCTGCACCATAAACTGCATCAGCACCGCGCCCGTGCCCAGCACCCACGCCGAGTGCCCATAGGCCCACAGCGGAATCACCGGCAGCGAAAGCAGCGCCGCCGCCACAATCGCCTTCTTGCGCCCCCAGTGCTCGCTCAGCACGCCAAACACAATACCGCCCGCAATCGATCCCAGCCCATACAACACGCCAATCAGCCCCACCGTGCGCGGCGCAAGCTTCATCTGCACCTCAAGAAAGGTCGGGTACACATCCTGCGTCCCATGCGAAAAACTCATGAACGCCGTCATCAACAAAATCAGAAACAGAAACGTCGGCAGAAACTCCTTCAAATGCGGCGGCAGCAGCCGACCGGACCCGAGCCCGGATCCGAGCCCGCGCCCCCGCTTCTTCCTCGACGCGGCGCCTGCCAGCCACGCCGGGCTCTCCTCCACCTTCCACTGCACATAGAGCACCAGCAGCGCCGGACTCGCGCCCACCACAAACAGTCCGCGCCAGCCAATCCAGTGAAAAAGCAGCGCAAAGGCCGCCGAGGCCAGAATCGCGCCCGCCGCGTAGCCCTCCTGCAGAATTCCGCTGAATCCGCCGCGGCCCTCCCTGGGCAGCGTCTCGAAGACCAGCGCCGCGCCCACGCCCCATTCGCCGCCCATCGCAATGCCGAACAGAGCCCGCAGCGCCAGCAGCACATTCAAGGTCGGCGCAAAGGCGCACGCGAGTTCAATGACGGAAAAGCTCAGAATGTTGAAGATCAGCACCGGCCGCCGTCCATACCGGTCCGCCAGCATCCCAAACAGCAGCGCGCCCACCGGCCGCATGGCCTGCGTCCAGAACACCGCCTCCAGAATTGTGCTCGGCACGGTCCTGAACTCCGTGGCCATCGCCTTCACGCAGAAAATCAGCAGGAAAAAGTCCAGGCTGTCCAGCGTCCAGCCCAGAAACGCCGCAATAAAAGCGTGCTTCTGCGGCCGGGTCAGGCTGCCAAAATCAGGAAACAAGCGCATTTCCGGCAGCATAGCAGACCGCCGAGCCCCTCATCTGTCCGGCCCAGTCGCCCCACAACTCCTTCAGACTCCGTCTTTTCCACCCGCAGCGGCCGCCCGCACGAAAGTACCTATTCTCGTAATCTTTCGTATGGAAATATGGTTACTCGGAAGGTACTCTAATTGCGGGTGATCTCCATGACGGAACAGAATCGCGAAAGTGTCTACCAGGGTGCGCTCTCCAATGCGCAATCCGAGTTGCAGCAGATCCAGGACGAGTTCGACCAAATCGCTCGCCGCAAGGATTTCCTGTCGCAGATGATCGATGCGCTCACCCCGCTGCTGGATCTGGCGCAACCCGCGCCCGCCGCGGCCACGGAATTGGCGGCAGCGCCAGTCCGCTTCTTTGATCCCACCAGCTTCAACCAGCTCCAGCCTCAGATGGAAGCTATCGCCACTTTTGCCCAGCCGGCGCCTGAAGTTGCCGTTCAGGTGGAGGAACCCGTCATGCAGGCCATGGTGGAAGAGACCTTCGAGCCCCGGCAGGAAGTCTTCCTGCAAAAGGCCGAAGAGCCCCAGCCCGAACCCCAGCCGGTGGCCTCCGGCGGTTCCCTTGAGCAGCGCATCAACTTCGCGCTCAACTTCGCCCTGCTGTCGTAAACAGCTTTTCGCAACTGCTTGCATCGCGCCGGCCCAGTGCCGGCGCATTGCATTTTGGGCGAATTAATGCGGCCGCCCCGGCAGAATGAAATGATCGCCGCAGCGCGGCTCGTAAAAGTCCCCCGCCATAATCACCGGACTGTCATACTGCGCGGGCTTTCCCTCCACCAGCCGCTGCGGATAAATCGCCTTCGCCCCGCAACTGCAGTAGGCCACCAGCTCCGTCAGGTTTCCGCTGTAGGCTCGCACCAGCCACGACAGGTCCAGCATCTCGCCGAACGGCAGCCCGCGAAAGTCCAGCTCCAGCCCTGAAACCATCACGTCGTAGCCGCTCTCCAGCTGCCGCTTGGTAAACAGGAACAGGTCCTCGACAAACTGCCCTTCGTCAATCGCCAGGCACTCCACGCGCTTGCCAATGCGTTCCTCTTCCTCCGCCAACAGGGGCAGCGCGCTCCATGGGTCTGTCGAGCGAAACTCCACGGCTTCCATCCGCCCGCAGCCGTTCCCGTTCCGGCTCTCCACCAGCCCCGCGCGCGACTTCGTGTCCGCGCTCGGCTTCAGCAGCAGCACGTCCTGCTTGGCATACTGTCGTCGAATCTCAATCCGCCGCAGCAGCTCCGCCGTCTTATTGCTCCGCATCGGCCCCACAATCAATTCCAGCTTGCCCAGCACGCTTTGCCCCCGCTTGCTCATCTCTCATCGCCCGGCCTTCACCGCGCATCCATGCATTCCAACGCGATTGGCCATTGGCTTTCAACTGTCGCTGTGGATATCGCGGTATGAGAATTCATCTGGACCACGCGGACAGAGCCAGCCTAGAACTGCACTTCCACCACGCGACCATCCGGCGCAGCGAAGCGGAACTGGTTATCCTTCAGGGGATGAAGGGCAGCGGTCCACTTCAATTGGCGCAGCGACGGCACCGTCCAAACGCCATCCGGAAGTGGAAGAACTGCATATCTCGTCGCACGGCTTACGTCTCCAGTGTCAAAACTCAGAAAATACTCACCAGCACCTTGAATCTCCGCCATCACCACCGCCTCGTTTTCGCTGTCGGTCGGATAGGCAATGTAAATCCGCGCGTTTGCGGGGCGCCCATTGATCCTTACGTCTCCCGTTCCATGGGAGACCATCCAATGCGCCTGCCCGTAGGCGACCAGAACCCAAAGAGAAACCAACGCCGCATTCGCCAGCAACAGCCGCCAGTGTTTCGCACTTAACACCAATCCCACGCAGGCCATCACCAATAGGGCCATCGTGAGAATCGATGTCTGGAAAATCATTCCATAGGGCGTTTGTGCCCGAATAAGCAGGACCGCAAAGCCAATCCAGTTGAGCGCCGCCACGGCGGCGACGAGGGTACGCCGCGAGCGCAAATTCCATTTGCTCCTCCACTGGTTCCACGCTTCAATCAGCAGAAAGCTCCCCGGCGAAATAAGCCAGACCACAATGCCCACTGCGCGAATCTCATCGGTCGTCATCGCAACCAGCCTACAATGTTCCTGCAAAAACAGTCGGTCGCTCTTCAATCTTGCCAATCACGATCCAACTCGAACCCAACGGACTCTACTCTGCGATCGCCTCGCCGCCCGGTCTTCACCGCGCTTCCCTGCACTCCATCGCGAATCGCCCACACCTTTCAACCCGGCGCCGTGGATATCGCGGCTCATTGACTTGGAGTGGGTCTGGCAGGAGCCAGTTCCACGCCAGAGAACAGACGCGCTGCCAGTACGACCGACCACAACGTCCGCACAGTGGTTGCCAGCTTTTCCATCAGTCCTGCGGGCCCAACGTGCGCATTCATCCAGCCAAAGGCAAACAGGAATGCCATCATCGCCAGAACTGTCGCCACACTATAAGTTGCCCAGCCGCGCCATCGCGTGTCCTTCCGCACGCGCCACGCAAACAGCAACAGCACGCACATCGACGCGTTGAACGCCACCAGATCGCAGGCCATGTGCGGCGCGGAGTGCAGGAAGATGGCGTCGCCCATGACGCCGGCTCCGGCCAGCGCCTGAAAAATCGGAATCAGTTTTGCGCCAAAGCCGCTTGCCAGCTCTCTGCCCAGCGCCAGCGCAAACACGCACTGCAGCACGCCGAAGACGAAGAAATTCGCCTGCTGGGCCGGGCCCATGGCCGTTTGCTCCAGCGCGCTGATTGCATCGCGCAACTGGCTATAACCTGGCACGGCAAAGCCCAGCGCGACAAACGTTGCAATAAACAGCAGACCGCCAAAGCCGGAAAGTAGCAGCGGCGAGCCGCCCGTCCCTCCGGCCCGGAAGCCCCGTGAATTCGTTTGCATGCCCAGAACCTCGCCAGAGAAAGAATACCTTCAACAGTCGGATACGCATCCGCTTTCAGTCAGTTCCATCCTGATCCAGCCTGCCACGCGCGTTCGCGTCGCTCGGGCAACTATTTGTTGCAACAAATACCCCGCACACACGTCTCATTGAATAGGGCACAATCCGCCTCTCTTACTGCATGGTCTTGATTGCGAAAGGAACCATTTTCATGAAGCGTCTGGCTCTCCTCGGCGGCATTCTTGCACTTGCCGCTCCCCTCGTCTCTGCACAATCCTCCACATGGACACCCGACCCGGTCCACAGCGTCGTCAGTTTCTCCGTCCTCCACCTCAGCATCGCTAAAGTTCGCGGCCACTTCGGCACCGTCTCCGGCAAAATCATCATTGACCCGGCCGACATCGCGAAATCCTCGGTCGACATGACCATTGACGTCGCCGGCGTGGACACCGGAAACAGCATGCGCGACACCGACCTGAAGAGTCCGAATTTCTTCGACGTCAGCAAATTCCCCAAAGCCATCTTCGTCAGCACCAGCGTTGCTGAAGCCGCTGGCGGCCTCACCGTCACAGGCAATCTCACCCTCCACGGCGTCACCCGGCCCGTCGTCCTCCATGTCGAAGGGCCAACCGGCCCCATCACCAGCATGGACCAGAAGGAGCACGAGGGCTTCTCCGCCACCGCCAGCTTCAGCCGCACGGACTTTGGCATCGGCCCCGGCTATCCGGACAAGATTGTCGGTGACCAGGTAAACCTCATCCTCGACATGGACATCGTCAAGCAATAAATCCACGCAACGGAATTGGACCCGCCATGGCAGCCTTGAAGCACGAAATCGCCCAGCAGCAGCCCTTCTCCGGGCCGGAAGAAGAGGCTCTGCTCAACGTGATGCGCACCGCCGATTGCCTCGAACGCGCCTTCCAGCATCGCGCTCGCCCGTGGGGCATCACCTCCACGCAGTACAACGTGCTCCGCATCCTGCGCGGCGCCCAGCCGCAGGGCCTAAACTGCACCGCCATCGGCGACCGCATGATTACTGCCGTCCCTGACATCACCCGCCTGCTCGCCCGCCTCGCCGCGCTCAAGCTCATCCGCCGCCAGCGCGACAAGAAAGATCGCCGCATCGTCTGGACGCGCATCTCCGCCGCGGGCCTCGATCTGCTGCGCCAGATGGACCCCGTGATTCTTCAGGCTCCAACAGATCTGCTCGGCCACTTGAGCAAAAAGGATCTCGCCGAGTTCACCCGGCTGCTCGAAATCGCCCGTCAGCACTGCGCGGACGGCCAGGGCGCAGTCAGCTGCGACGGCGGTGCTTCCGCCGGCGTGAGCTGCGACGGCAAACCCACCGCACGCGCAAAAGCCTGAATCCAAAATAAAAAAGCGCCGGAATTTCCGGCGCCGCATGATTTGATTGTGCCCTGCCTTACCCTCTGGCCACCTTCGCCACCGCAGCCTCTTCGTCCGCATCCGCCCGGATAATCTTGTTGTGCAGGCAGTAGAGGGCAAGCTCCAGACGGTCAGAGACGCCGAGCTTGTCGTAAATCTTGCGCAGGTAGTTCTTGATCACCTGCTCAGTGGTGCCAAGCTGGAAGGCGATCTCCTTGTTGCGCTTGCCCTGGGTGATGCAGGTAATGATGGCCAGTTCCTTGGGCGAGAGCCGCGGCTGGTTGCGCGGGCTCACCAGCGCCGCGGCCTGCGAGCGATAAGCCTCAATCACCCAACTCACACTCTGGTTGTCAATCCAGGTTTCCCCGGCCGCGATGCGCCGCACGCAGCGCACCAGCAGGTCCGGCGAAATGGAGCGCGAAATAATGCCGCGCACGCCGCGCCGGTAGAGCTCCACGGTCTGGCTTTCCTCAGTGGAAATGGCCTGCACAATCAGCTTGATGTCCGGTGCCTGCTTCAGAATGTCGGGAATTGCATTCGCGGTCCCTGTCAGCAGGCCGCCCTCCAGGAGCACAATGTCAGAGGGATAGCGCTCAATGGCGGCGCGCAGGTTTTCAATCGAGTCAGCCTGCGCCACCACGCGCAGGTCGTCTTCAAGCGCAAATATCTTGCGGATTCCCACGCGATAAATCGCCTGAGAATCGGCAAGAATGATTCGAATCGCTCCTGGCCGGACCGGTCCGTCTGCTACTTCGCCATCTGGGGTTTCGTCGAGAAGTTCCATACGCGGCAGAATTCAAACGCTTCCATTCTACTGCTCGACAAATCGATATTCATCGATCGTGGCGGCAGCTTGATACTGGTCCTGGCTCGTGGAGCAGCGTACCACACGTCCGCTGCAGCGAACCATCACGTCGCGCGAGGCTCCCAGCACGTCGCCCGGCATCCGCAGCGAGAAACGAATATCCTGCCCAACCCGCAACTCTTGGTCCACCACCAACAGGACTCCGCTGGCCGAAACGTTGCGCGTCGTCGCGCTGCGTTCGTCCTTCCCGGTGGATAGGGTGGCTGGAATTGCAAGCGGAAACCGCACCGCGCAGCGTACTTCCTGCCGCGGCGCGCTCCGGCGGGAGCGCTTGCCTTTCGGCGAATCAACCGATGTTGACCTGTCCATAGCCTTTTCCCTTGCTCGATCGTGTCCGTTTGCGCGGGCCTGAATGAAACTGTACCGAAGATTCCTCATTCACCATACGGCACCAAAGTTTCTCGTGGGTAATGGATTCGTCAACGGTAACCCCGAATGGAACCCCAGTCCAGCATCATTTGCGGTTTCCGGTACTTTCTTCTCCCGGAAAGAACGCCGCCGAGGCGCCCACCCATTCCTGATTGCGGTTGTGGTCCACTCCCATCATCCTGCCACGCCCAAGCCGGACCAGCGTAAGCGCCGGGGTCAGTGGCCCGCCCTCCGGCCATAGATACAGAATGCGAAATTCCGCCTGCGTGGCCCCCTGCGGCGTCGCGATTGTAGGCTCAAAGCGCATCCTTTGCTGCAACAGATAGCCCGGCCGTTCCCTTTGCGGAATGGACTTGAGCCGCGCCTCGGTCGGCGCAAATTCAATCCCCTTGCCGGCAAAGGAAAACAGCGGCTTCAGCAGCAATTCGTCATAAACGGCCTTCGGCCCCGGCTGGGGGAGCGGCACGCCCGCCGCCTCCAGCTCGGCCCGCCCGCTGCCCCCAAGAAACTCCGAAAGAAAGACCGCGGGCGGCACCACGCGCCGGCCGGCGTCTGACCGCCAGAACCGCGGAAGAGAGAATTTGCTCACCAGGAAATACCAGTTGGGATGGCCTGCCCATCGCACGTTCCATGGCCGGGTCAGGTCAAACGGAAGCTTCACCCCGCGCGCCGCCAGTTCCTCGGCAATGGCCCGGTTATAGATGCGCAGGATGGGAATGCGCCGCCCGCCCGCATCGCGGTAGTGCAGCGTGTCGCCTTGCGGTTCCAGGCTGGCTATATCGACCACCGCAATCCCCAGCCGCTTCGCCGTCACCAGAAAGTCGGGCAGGGTCTTCTGCTTCCCCGGATCCACCTCGGTCAGGACGACCTGCTCCGGCTCCTCGTCCCCCACAACCGTTTTCGCAAACAGGTCCCAGTAGTCTGCTTCTTCCAGCCCGCCAAGAAAGGTTCTCAGCTCCGGATCGAGACCGAAAACCTCCTGATACGCCGCTCCAAGCATGGCCTGGAAGGCGAAGACCGACGGAAAGGCCTGAATCTCGACCAGCCGCGGAGAGAGCGCGCCGTCTGCCTCCCGTACCAGGGCAAAATCCGCGGTCAAAAAGTGCGGGTGCGCCGTCTCGCCGGCCACGCAGTACCCCGACGGAATCGCCTGCCGCGCGGCCGTCAAATAGGCTGCGTCTCCCATGAGGGCCTGCAACAAAGCCTCGCCCTCGCGGGCCATCGCGCGCAGCAGCTCTTCCCGCACAAAAACCGGCGTCTCCGCAATGCGGAAAGCAGTCTTCGTTCCGGAAACATCTTCCAGTCGCCCGAGGAGCCGCGTGTACTTCTCGGCGCTGAACTCTCGCAGATAGCCTTCCCGCAACTCTGGGATCAAGGCTGTGTCCCTCCTGGTCTGCTTAATCCTACGGTCTGGCGCTCCCGCGATTCGCTCTCTCTGCGCCGTCCATTCGTCCGTGCCCCGGTTCTTCCAGTTTAGGTCGGCAAGTGTCCGGGCTCCCCCTCAGAGCTCACTTCCCGAACAAATTCCGGCCTTCCTGGCCGCTGCCTAGACCGCTACCTGGACCGCTTCTTGCCCGCGGCCTGATTGAGGCTTGACCGAAATTTGGGCCAAATTTGCCCCGAGAAACGCCCTTTGCTCGACCTGCGGCGCACTCTCCTGCCGACCGCTCCCGGAAGACCGATTCCGGGGGTGAGAAATTTCTCAAAAAAAATAGCACTTTTGTTGTAGCGCAACTCCCACTTTTGGGTTACTCTTCTTGTGCAGCTCCCTATTCGTTACTCAGGAGTATACGTTCATGCGCTCAAGACTCTTTAAAGTGTCCGCAGTTGCTTTTGGCGCAATTCTCAGTGCGTCAATGGTTTACGCGAGCACCACCCCGGCGGGCTCCTTCCCGGCAGGTGTTGCCGTTACGGCGACCCCGGCAGGTCTGGTCCCTACAGGTAACGCCATTCCGATGGAACCGTTCCCCACGAAGGATCTGACCGCGGCCATCCCGATGGAACCGTTCCCCACGAAGGATCTGACTGCAGCCATCCCGATGGAACCGTTCCCCACCAAGGATCTGACCGCTTAGTCCCGATGGGTTCATTTCCGGCCAGAAGGTTTGCAAAATTGAAACCTGCAAAGGGATTTACCTACAATAGATAATCGGGAAGCTGCTAGGATGACCTCATCGCTTCGGTGGTTGGTGGTGTGCCGATGATGAGCCTTGACAATGCGCTTTGGCTCTTGGGCGTCCTCGCCGAAGCTTTGGTTGTCGGGCTGCTGATTTACAGGCGAGCTTGGCGGCTTCTACCTGTCTTTTCCCTCTACATGGCATGCGACCTCACGGCCAACCTCCTCTATATCCCTGTTACCACCTTCTGGCAGGGCAGCTATTCCACTTTTTATTTGGCACATACCATCCTCGACTCCATTCTGGTCTTCGGAGTTCTGGTTGAGCTTGCCTGGTCCATTCTTCGCCCGGTCCGCAGTTCTCTTCCCCGCTGGACTGTTTTCGCCCTCGCTGGCCTGATTCTGATTGCAGGCCTGGCGGTTTGGCCCTTTTCCGCCCTGACCGCTTATGCAGGACTTGCCCCGCGGATTCAGGTCATCATGCACGTGCAACAGACGGCGACAATTTTGCGCATTTTATTCTTTATTCTGCTCGCTGCCGGCGGCCAGTTGCTGTCCATCGGCTGGCGAGACCGGGAGCTGCAGGTGGCCACGGGGCTCGGGTTCTACTCCCTGGTCAGCCTTGGAGTTGCCATGCTGCAGACCCATCAGACCACGACCACCGGGTATGCGCATTGGAACCAGTTGGTGCTGGCGAGTTACCTTTGCTCCCTGGTTTACTGGTCCTTCTGCTTCGCCCAGAGGGAAGCCGAGCGCCGGGAGTTCACTCCCCAGATGCGCAACCTGCTGCTTTCCATGGCCGGCGTGGCGCGTTCCAACCGGCTTGCACTTTCCGAGACCAGCAAGCCGGATCCGAGAGACCGCAACCGGCTTTAGGAGCACCCGCCCATGGTGGTCGCCAACTCATTGATTTTCTAAGAGTTTTAGACTCACTCCCACAAGCCTTTTGAGACGATCCACAAACTAACACCCGCCCCGGCTTCCGGTCACCGGAAAGTATCATTGACCCTAGCGGCAGGTTACCGTAGATTACCAGTGTGGATGTGCGAAGTGGGTACTCCTGTGGAGAGAACTCTTCCCAAGCAGTACGGTTTCTCTTCCAAAAGTACGAGATGTTCTGGTAGTAGTAGTACAAGCAGTCGGAGTCGGCTAGACATCTTCCTTCCTGGCAAGCCAGGAAGAGTCTGCCGGCCTGGGGACAGCAAATGCTACTTTTGATTCAATTCCTAGCCTTGGTGGCGGTGGCGTTTTACCTGGTGCGCTGGCGCACGAGCGTACGCCGCCGGAACTCGCAGTCGTGGGAGGCCATCCTGTGCCGCCTGCGAACTGACTGGAGCGGACGCGACCTCAGCGACCACTTCCTGTGGAAAGAAGGACTGAACACCACCCCGGCGGAGACTTGGGAGGCCATTCGCGGCGCGCATGGACTTTGGGCTATGTTCCAGAATGCCCGGACCATGATGGAGCTAGCCGATTTCGCCTCCAAGCATTGCGAGTCCGTGGACCGTGAGCTGGTGGAAACTCTCCGCAGTGACTCGATGCAGATTCGGGTTTGCGTGCTGATGGCTCTGGCGCAATACGCCTTCAGCCATGCCAGCGAAGGTGTCCGCGTGAATGCCTTCCGGGCCGCTTCAATGTATACCGGAATGGCCGCTCGCATGACCGAGCTTCTGCAGGCGAACGCAGCCGTCATTCTTCCTGACTTTGTCGCGGCGATGTAAAGCCGACGCTTCACCCACGCAAAAAGCCCCGGCTCAGGCCGGGGCTTTCTGTTGCCTGGATACTGCTGCGCGCTCGGATGCAGGGTTTCTTGCCGATTCAGCAATTTCCAGCGCTCTAAGCGGCGATGAGGAAGCGCCCGTCGCGCATGATCTGCTCCTGGCCGTCGACGGAATCAAGCCAGATGTTGAATCCCAGGCCCACCACATCGATGTGCGTTCCAGAGTGCCAGGGCGCGCCCGTGTGTTCACCGTATGGATTGCCGAAGGCGATATGGATGCCGGGAAATTTCTCGTCCTGCAGGATGTTGCCGATCACACGCTCCACGCCGAGATTGGTGCCGATGGCAAACTCGCCTACGCGATCGGAGTTTTCGTCCGTATGCGTGTAGGCCCAGAAATCCTCTTCAAGCTGCCGGTTGCTGCTGTTGCATTGCGCGATGCGGTTGCCGGCAATCTCGATGGTCAACGGGGCGTCCGCCAACAGGCCGTACCGCGCGCAAAGCCAGTCGCCCACTACTCCGTCCACCACGAATCTCCCATTCACCTCGCCCGGCGAAGTGAAACACTCCCCCCCGGGCAGGTTGCCCCATTTCTCCGGCGAAATGATGCCGGAAGTCTTGAACCACTTGTAGGCCGGATTCATCTCCGCGACAATGTCGGTGCCCGCCGCGGTGGTGGCGCGGATGCGCGTGGCCATGCGCACGCGGTCCAGCACCTTCTGGCTCAGCCGGTCCACAAGATCAAAATCGGCGCGCATGCCCTGGCACATGATTTCCGGCGTGATGTTGACCATGTGGGCGTGCCGCATGTGGCGGCGATTCACCACATCGGTCATCTGCATCCGCGAGCGAAGCTCATTCGGCTGCACCTGCACGGCAAAGATGGAAACAGCGGAGGTTTCCATGTCGGCCAGAACCTGCTGCGGCATGTCTGCGAGCGGACGCGGTGCGAGATCCTCAAGCACAAACGCATTCCACGGGCAGCCGCGCTCAGCAAGCTGCGCCGCCAAAGCCGCGCCAATCGCCTCGGTGGCGCGGTCGGTAATCAGCGTCACCTTTTCCGCCGGCGCAATGCGCAGGCAGGTGGTCGCGGCGGAGTGCGCGCCCTGCGTGAATTCCGCGGGATAAGCAAGCGAAGCCAGGCGTTTGGCAGTGTCATTCATGCGCTGGAAAGGAGACTCCCTGTCGTCGTGGAACAAGCGAAATGGGTACCTCTTGAGGGTATCGAAAAACCCTTGAGGATGGGAATCACAGCATCTTGCGAGCAGGGCCTCGGACGACAGATGTCGTCAAACCTCCAGCCCTGCGGCGGTCTCCGCGGCCATGTAATCCACCACCGCCTTCAAATCGCCTTTGGATTCCTCGAAGACCTTCAACTGCCGGTCGGCCCCGGTTCCGTGGGCAAGAATCCAGCGGATGCCGTCGATTGCCTTGCGGCTGCCGAGTTCCTCCACCATGGGGTCCACAAGGACCAGCAGCTCCTCAATCAGGTCGCGCAGCGGAACCTCCTGCTGCTTGCCGAAATCGATCAGCTTGCCCTCCAGCCCGTAGCGCACCGCGCGAAACTTGTTCTCGGTGATGAGCGAGCGCGTGTACTGGCGAATATCCTGGTTGGCCTCATGCAGTTTATAAAGGAACGCGGCGGTGGCCTGAATCAGCCCGGCAATGGCCATGGACTCCTCGGCGCGCAGCGGAATGTCGCAGGCGCGGACTTCGATTGTGTTAAAGAACGGATGCGGCCGAATGTCCCACCAGATTTTCTTCCCGTTGTCGATGCAGTTGGTGCGCACCAGCAGGCTCACGTAGTTCTCAAACTCGCTGTAGCTCGAGAATGAATCCGGAATGCCCGTGCGCGGAAAATTCTCAAACACCTTAGCGCGATAGCCCTTGTAGCCCGTGTTCAGTCCAAGCCAGAAGGGAGAATTTGTGGCTAGCGCCAGGATGTGCGGCAGAAAGTAGCGCAGCGAATTCATGATGCGGATCGCCGCCTCGCGGTCCTCAATGCCCACGTGCACATGCAGCCCGAAGATAAGGTTGGCGCGCGCCACCAATTGCAGATCCTTCACCACCTGGTGATAGCGCGGATCGGGATAAATCTCCTGCGTGCGCCAGTCGGCAAAGGGATGGGTTGCGCCGGCCACCAGCAGCAGCTGGTGGTCACTGGCCAGGCGCAGCATCTCGCGGCGCAGTTCGTAGAGCTCGGCCCGGGCTTCTTCAATGTTTGTGCAGACGCGGGTGCCCACCTCGACCACCGAAGTGTGCATTTCGGCCTTCACGCGCTCCTGCAGCCGCAACTTTCCGGCGGCCAGCATCTCCGTTTCAATGTGTGAGCGCAGGTCGCGCGTCACGGGATCGACGGTCTGGTACTCCTCTTCAATCCCCAGCGAGAAGGATGGTCGCATCGGCTGTCCTTAATACGGCGTTGGAACACGGCTTGCGCTCATTGTATGTCAGCCTTCGGCGCGGCCGGACGCGATTTCCCGCCTATCGCGGCTGCTGCGGCTACCGGAGCTGCTGCTGATTTGTTCTCTGCCGCAGACTTCGCCTTTGTCTTCGCGGCGGGCTTCTTCCGTGACGATTTGCGCTTGGCTTTTCCGCTCGTCGCGCCGCCCAGCAATGCCGCCCAGCGCAGCTCCGGCATGTGCGGCGCCAGCTTTGCCTTGGCAATCGCCAGGTCGGCCATCTCCTTCACAATCCACTCAAAGTTTGCCTGGCCCACCGAGTGCAGGTCCGCGTCCGGCGCGGGGTTCATAAAGTCGATGGCGTAGGGAACGCCGTTCTCCACGGCAAATTCGACCGTGTTCAGGTCGTAGCCCAGCGCGCGGCACAGCGTGAGCGCGTCACCCTCCACTCGCTTCAACAGCTTTTTGTCATAGGCCAGCGGATCCTTGACGTAGCGCTCGGAGAAGGGCAGACGAGGATCGTAGGGCATGATGCGGACCTTCCTTTGCCCCACGACATAGCAACGGAAATACTCCTGAAAATCGACAGCCTTCTGATACATCATGCACAGATCGCGCGACTGGTCATAGGCGCGGAAGAACTCCTCGCGGCTGCGCACGTGGTGGACGTCGCGCCAGCCACCGCCGTCCACGGGCTTCATGAATCCATGCTCGCCCACATAGCTGAAGACTGCGTCCCAATCGAGAGGGTATTCGAGATTGCGCATGGAGCGGTCCGTGGTTCCTTCCGGATGCTGCTTGTGCGGCAGAATGACCGTGGGCGGCACCGCGACGCCGAGCTTGGCCGCCAGCGTGTAATTGAAAAACTTGTCGTCGGCCGACCACCAGAACGGATTGTTGATGAGAATCGTGCCATTCAGCGCGGCGTGTTTCAGAAAGGCGCGATAGAAGGGAATGTCGTGCGAGATGCGATCGACAATCACGGCATAGCGTGGCATTTTGTTCAACAGCACGGCGCCGGTTTCCACAAACTCCGCAGTGATGCCGTCCACATGGCGCGCGTTGATTGCCTCCACCAGCGCGCCGGGAAAACTGTTCTCCATGCCGAACAGAACGCCGATCTTTTTCATTGAAAACCTCCGTGGCCGGCCGCCTGCCTCACGCCCAGGCAGGCAGAGTGTCCGCGTTTGCTCCCAGTGTAAGGGAAGGTTGCGCCCGGGCGGGAATTCTTCCGCCATTTCGGAAGTGCGGCCGCGGCGCGCTCGCGCGCTATGCTGGGAGTGCGGATTCTTCCCGCGAACGCGCTCTTTCCCAGCTTTCCGGAGGCTTTGGCCCATGCATTTTCCCAACTCGAAGAAGTTCATCTTTCTTCTTGCACTCACGCTGCCGGTTCTGGCTCCGCCCGCAGCCGCTCCGCAAGCGGTCGGCTCTGAGCCCGGCACACAGTACGACCCGCGCGTGGCCTTTGCGCCGCTCACGCTGCCCAATCCCGTGAACGCCTACCGCTCCGGCAACGGCGCGCCGGGACCGGCTTACTGGCAGAACGAGGCGGACTACGAGATGCACGCCGTGCTCGACGCCAAAGACAAAATTCTGCGCAACGACGAAGTCATCACTTACACGAACAAGAGCCCGGACGCCCTGGACAGCCTCTGGCTGCACATGGAGCAGAACACCTATCGAAAGGACTCGCGCGCGCACCGGATGATGGGAGCACCCCCGCGCCGCCGCAGCAATGCCGAAAACTCCCAGCCGCAATTCACCGAGGGCTTTCAACTGGACTCGGTGACGATTGAGCGTGGAGCGAAATCCGAAAAGGCCAACTACCTGATCAGCGATACGCGCATGCAGATTCAGCTCGCCCAGCCGCTGGCGCCCAAGGTCGGCGTGTTGCGCATTCACATCGTCTATCACTACACGATTCCCGGCGTGTGGGGCGGGCGCACTTCGTGGGGCATGACGAAGGACGGCCCCATCTTTGACATCGCGCAGTGGTACCCGCGCATGTGCGTCTTTGACGATATGCGCGGATGGGACACGCTGCCCTACATCGGCAGCGAGTTCTATCTCGAATACGGACACTTTGACTATTACGTCACCGTGCCCAGCGACATGATTGTTGCCGGATCGGGCGCGTTGATGAATCCCTCGCAGGTGCTGACGAAAGCCGAGATTGCGCGGCTGGCCGAAGCCCGGCGCAGCGACAAGACGGTGATGATTCGCAGCCTTGATGACGTGCACAACCCGGCCAGCAGACCCAAAACCGGCGGCACGCTCACCTGGCACTTCCACATGGACCACACGCGCGACGTGGTGTGGAGCGCGAGCGCGGCTTTCCTGTGGGATGCGGCGCGCATTCGCCTTCCCGCGGGAAAGACCGCACTGGCCGAGAGTTTTTATCCGCCGCAAAGCGTGGGCCAGGGCGCGTGGTCGCGGTCGACCGAATATGTGAAAGACACCGTCGAGCGCTTCTCGCGCGAGTGGTATCCGTTTCCGTGGCCAAACGCCATCAACGTGGCGGGCTTTTCCTCGGGCATGGAGTATCCTGGCGTGGCCTTCGATGGCATTCCAGACAAAGGGAAGGAGCTCTTCTGGGTCACGGCGCATGAAGTGGGCCACAACTGGTTCCCCATGATCGTCGGCTCCAACGAGCGCAGAAACGCATTCATGGATGAGGGCTTCAACACCTTCATCGACATTGGCGAATCGGCCGGCTTTGAAGGCGGAGTCTACGGGCCCAAACGCGACTCGGAGTACTCGGCGGGCGGCGAACCGGCAGACACAATTCTGAAGGTGCTTGACAATCCCAAAGCACCGAACATCCTGATGCCCGCCGACGCCATGTCCTGGCCGCTGACGCATCCGGTAAGCTACTTCAAGACGGCGTATGGCCTGGTGCTGCTGCGCGACCAGATTTTGGGCAAGGAACGCTTCGACTGGGCCTTCCGCAAATACACGCGCGACTGGGCCTTCAAGCATCCTTCGCCCTCGGACTTTTTCCGCGAGATGTCGAGCGCGGGCGGCGAGGACCTGAGCTGGTTCTGGCGCGGCTGGTTCCTGCACAACTGGCGCTTTGACATGGCCATCGCCGGCATCGACGGCAACCAATTGACACTGGTGAACAAGGGCAGGCTGGTCTTGCCGGCGCCGGTCGAGGTCACGTATTCCGATGGAACCAAGACCCGCTTCACAGTGCCGTGGGAGACCTGGGAATCGAAGAGCGAGCTGGTGTGGACGGGCGAGAAACCGATTGCCTCAGCCACCATCGATCCGGATCATCTGCTGCCGGACGACGACCGCTCAAACAATACAGCGACGGCGAAGAAATAAGTCCCGGCGCGTGGAGTCGTTCGCGTTCCGCGTCTACTCTTCTTTGCTTGCTTGCGAGACGAGCTTCTGCATTTGCGACAGGTGGTTCAGGTCGTGGCCGGCCATCAGCTCCACCATGCCCCCAAAGGTTTGCTCGCCGCGTTCGGGATGCGTCGCCTGTTTGTCGGCATTCGCGGGAAGCGCGCCGCGAATCAGCATCAGATTCCAGTTGCGCAGCGCGGCAAAGGTGACCAGCGCCTGGGCAAGAGTCATGCCGGAGTAGCTCTCCGCCCATTTGTCCTGGTCGAACGGCTGCACGGTGTGGTTGTCCTCGGCCAACGTTTGCCGCAGCCGGAAGCCGAAGGCCACTTCGCAGTCGGCCAGGTGGCAGACGATCTGCGTGGGGCTCCATTTGCCCGGCGCGATGGGCTCGGACACCCGTTCCGCGCCCAGCGATTTGATGGCCTGTGTCAGCGCGGAAGGCGAGGTGGACAAAATCACCTCCAGCGGTCTGCCATCCAGAAACTTGGCGTAAGGATTCCGTTCGCTCATGGGGAGATCTCCTTCGCGGTCCGATTCAATTGCATCACCCTGCCGCGCGGTTGCTCAGTATCAAAGATACTCCTGCATCATGCGCTGCCAGGTGGGCCAGTCGTGTGCGTTCCATGTGTCCCAGATGGCGAGCAAGTGCGGAATGCCCTTCTCGCCCAGGATGCGCGCCAGATTCTGGTTCTGGCACAGGCAATGGTCGTCCCACCCGGTGCCGAGCACGAAATGGTTGCGGCGATAGCGGTCCAGATACCACGGGTCGCTCATGTTGGGCATGTAATGCGCGGGGATGTTGAAGTAGCAATCCTGGTCGTAGTAGCCGCCCAGAAAATTGCTCACGTCGAATGCACCGGACATCGACAGCATTCCGGTAAAAATGTCAGGATGGCGCAGCGCGATGTTGGCCGCGTGATAGCCACCGAAGCTGCATCCGAGCGCGACCAGGTGCGGGTTGCGGTTCTTCCCGCGGATGAGCGGCACCACTTCCTGAATCAGGTAATCCTCATACTGCATGTGGCGCGCAATGCGCCAGCGCGGCGGCACCTGGCGGTTGTACCAGCTCTCGGCATCCAGCGAATCCACGCAAAAAATCTGCAACTGTCCGGCATCGATGCGCCCGGCCACTCCGCCAATCAGCCCGCGGTCCTCGATCTCGTAAAATCGGCCGCAGGAGCTGGGGAAGGCCAGCACGGGCAGCCCCGCGTGGCCAAAAACCAGCAGCTCCATCTCCCGGCCCAGCCGGCCGGAATGCCACTTGTGATACTCGCGATGCATCGCCTGGGTTCTGCTCTCCGCCGCGGACTTTCCACTCCGCGACTTTGCGCTTGGTTTCGCACTGTTGGGACGTTGGAGAACCGCGGTTATTCTTGATACTGTAACAGCCACGGGCTGGTGCGAAACCACGGAATTCCGGGGCTCGAATGCCCCCGCGCAAGCCGACAAATTCCAAGGCAGGAAACCGCACGATTGAACCCGGAAAGCCAAACGAATCTGGATGCCCCAGCCGCGCTGGTTGCGACCCCGGTCATCCCGCCGCACCTGCGCCTGCGCCTGCACAGCGACTTCGCCAGCATCTATCTGCCCGACAAGCGCGATCTGATTGTCTACCTGCCGCCCGGCTACGACGAGAACGCGGAACGCAAGTATCCGGTCCTCTACATGCAGGACGGGCAGAACCTCTTTGACCCGCAAACCTCCTTCATCCGGGGACGTACCTGGCAGATGCGCGAGCAGGCGGATGCGGCCATTGAAGCAGGTGAAGTCGAGCCGCTGGTCATCGTGGGCGTCTACAACACGGGCGACCGCCGGTTGTCCGAGTACACGCCCGACCGCAATCGCCAGATGGGCGGCGGCGAGGCAGATGCATACGGCCTGCTGCTCACGCGCGAATTGATGCCGTGGATCAGCCAAAACTATCGCGTGCGGCGCGAGCGCGAGCACACCGGCCTGGGCGGCTCTTCGCTCGGTGGCCTGGTTTCGCTTTATCTCGCGCTGCTTCATCCTGAGCTTTTCGGCAAGCTGGCCATTCTTTCGCCCAGCGTCTGGTGGAATCGCAAAAGCATTCTGGGATATCTGAACGAGCGTGCGCCGCAACTCTGGGAGCGGCCGCGTATCTGGCTCGACGTGGGCGACAAGGAAGGCCATCGCACGCTGCGCGACACTGAGCATCTGGCGCGCCGCCTGAAGGCCAACGGCTGGCGTCCCGGCGAAACCCTGCATTTTGAGCGTGTGGCAGGTGGCACGCATGATGAGGCAAGCTGGGCCATGCGCGTCCGGCCCATGCTGCGCTTCCTCTTCCCTGGTGGTCATTGATTCGGCCGGGCTTTCAGCCACGCAAGGAACATCGGCAGCGGGCTGAGCTGAAAAGCTGCGGAATCGCAGATACGCACGCGCGATTCGATGGGAGTATCCTTTTTTGGGGCACCTTTCGTCGAAAACGGAGGGTTGAAAGAATCTCCGGAAACGTTAGGTCCCGTCTTCACCGCAAGGGGAAGGACGTGAAACAATGACCGATTCCGCTCAGACACATTCGCAGCAAGCCATCAAGCAAATCTTTGCCGGCTACAGGGGCCCTGCCTTTGCCTTTCGCCTTTGGGATGGCTGGCAGTGGCGCTCCTCGGAAGACAGTCGCCCTGTCTGCACTGTGGCGGTGCGTAACCGAAGGGCGCTCGCCGCCCTGATTGCGCGGCCCAGCGAGATTACACTGGGCGAGGCTTTTGTCCGCGAAGATCTTGACGTGGAAGGCGACCTGTTCGCGGCCTTCCACATCGCAGAGCATCTGTTCCAGCGTCCGCGCAGTTTGAGCCACAGAGCGCTGGAGACTCTGGCCGGTGCGCTCTATGAACTGGGCCAGCGCTTTCGGCACGGAGCCGTGAGCTCCATGCGCCGCGACCGCGCCTCCATCGCCTACCACTACGACCAGCCGGTGGCCTTTTTCGAACCCTGGCTGGGGCCGTCGCTTGTCTACTCCTGCGCCTACTTTCGCAGCCCGCAGGACACACTGGAGCAAGCGCAGGAGCAAAAGCTGGACCTGATTTGCCGCAAGCTGCGCTTGCAACCCGGCGAGCGATTCCTCGACGTCGGCTGCGGCTGGGGCAGCCTGCTGCTGCGTGCCGCGAAGGGGCGCCATGCGCGGGCTCGCGGCATCACGCTGAGCCGCCAGCAGGCTGAAACCACTCGCCGCCGGATTCACGAGCTGGGCCTTGAGGGCGAGTGCGTGGCCGATCTGCGCGATTACCGCGAGCTTGAAAAGCTCGAGGGGCCATTTGACAAGATTGCCAGCGTGGGCATGTTTGAGCACGTCGGCTTGAAAAACCTGTCGGAGTATTTCCGCATTGCGCACCGCCTGCTGAGACCCGGCGGAGCCTTCCTGAATCACCACATCGCGCGCGCAGAAGACTCGCCGATTCGCGGCAATTCGTTTGTGGAGCGCTATGTCTTTCCTGACGGCCGGCTCGTCACGCTCCCCCAGGCGCTCAAGGCCGCCGAGTCTCAGGGGCTGGAGGTGCGCGACGTGGAAAACCTGCGCGAGCACTATGAGCTGACGCTACGGCGCTGGGTTGCGCGACTCCGGGAGCACACGGACGAGCTTCTTGGGCTGGTTCCGCGGGCCACCTATCGCATCTGGCTGCTTTACATGGCCGGCTCGGCGGCAGCCTTTCGCCGCGGCGACATCGGCGTTTACCAGGTGCTGCTCAGCCGGCGCGACCCGGACCACGAGCCGCTCCCGCTGACCCGCGAGGACTGGTATGCCGAAAGCCGGCAGGCGGAAGCGGTGGGTGTATAAGAGGATTGGCCACAGAACAGCGCAATTCTGGCGCGCCGTGGCAGCCTGCTGCTTGCCTCGAAGGGCAGTTTTCAGCGATACTTAGATGTTGTGTCTCGCTTCGGCCGGACTAGCCGTCTGGCCTTTCCTTTGGCTTCCGCGGCCGAGTGCCGGCGGGGAACCCTTGAGAGACTGCAGCAGTTTTTTCCATTTTGAAAGGAACCGTATCCTCGTGGTGATGATTCGTTTGGCGCGTTTCGGCGCCCGCAAGCAACCTTACTATCGCATCGTGGTGATTGAGAAGGACCGCGCCCGCAACGGCCGCTCGATTGAGGTGGTGGGCACCTATAATCCCCGCACCAACCCTGCCTCAGTGGACCTGAAGCACGAGCGGATTGCCTATTGGCGCGGCGTCGGCGCGCAGATGTCCAGCACCGTGGCCAAGCTGGTGTCGCGGCATCCGGCGCAGGCCGCCGAACCCGCGGCAGTCTAGGGCCCCTTCCGCCGCCTTTCTTGGCGCCCCCTTCGCCATGCGGCAATCCCCACACGGATGCTGACGAGGGCCCCGGTGTGTGCTACCATTCGCGCACCAATCCTAGATGCTCCTTACAGAGATTCTTCCGGCAGGATGCATTCGGTCAGAGGCAAGAGCATGACCAAAATCGATATGGTCGCAGTCGATGAACTGGTCCGCGAAATTGCGCGGGCCCTGGTGGATGATCCGGCCGCCGTGGAGGTCGAATCCGTGGACCGGGAGGACAACACCGTCCTGAAACTGCGCGTTGCTCCGCAGGATGTGGGCAAGGTGATCGGCAAGCAGGGGCGCACGGCACGGTCGGTTCGCACCATCCTTGGCGCCGTCAGCATGAAGCTGCATCACCGCTACACGCTCGACATTCTGGAAGAGGATGACGAAGACTAGGATGGCAAGCTCCGGGCTCCGCCGCAACAGCCGGGGGACCCAGTGACCGCCGCCGATTCCGCTGATTCCTGGGTCTGGCTGGCGCGGATTCGCCGCCCGCAGGGACGCCGCGGCGAGGTCTTCGCGGAGATTCTGACTGACTTTCCTGAGAAATTTGCCGAGCGCAAGCAGCTTTGGCTGGTCGGCGATGACTCGGCCGGACAATCCTCGCGTCCAGCCGCAAAAGCTTCGCCAGCATTCGCGCCTCTGTCCGTGGAACTCGCTTCCCACTGGCTGCACAAGGGCGGCATCGTGCTCCATTTTGCCGGGGTCGACTCCATTTCTGCCGCTGAGACCCTCGCCGGACGAATCGTCGCCGTGCCCCGCGCGCAGCGCGCGACCCTGGGCGAGGATGAGGCCTACATCGGAGACCTGATTGGCTGCGAGCTGGTGGACGTCGCCGGCACAGAGCCGGTTGCCGTGGGCCGCATCGAAGGTGTGGACCGCTCGGCGGGACCGGTCGCATTGTTGGTGGTGCGCGGGGCGCACGGCGAGGCGCTCATTCCATTTGCGCGCGGCTATCTGCGGCGGCTGGATCTCGAGGCCAGGCGTGTGGAGATGGCGCTACCCGAGGGACTTGCGGACCTGAATGCACCGGACGCCGGCGCGCGATAATGGAATGCAGTCTGCGCGTACTCTGACCAGAAAGCCGGAAGCGACCAACCATGCGCTTTGAGATCATCACCGTCTTTCCCGGCCTCTTTGCCGGCATTTTTGAGCACGGCATCGTGCGCCGCGCCCAGACGGAGGGCCTGGTTTCAGTGGCCCTGCACGACCTGCGCACGTTCACCCACGACCGCCATCGCACCGTGGACGACCGGCCGTTTGGCGGCGGCGAGGGGATGGTTCTGAAGCCCGAGCCCCTGGCCGAAGCGCTGGAGTCAATCGGCGTTGTGCCCAAAGCCGCGCGCCAGCCTGTCGGCGAATCCCTGCCCGGAACGCGCGTTCTGCTGCTCTCCGCGCAAGGGCGGCTGTTTTCCCAACCTGTGGCCCGCGAACTGGCTCAAATGGACCGCGTGGTGCTGCTCTGCGGGCGCTATGAAGGAGTGGACGAGCGGGTGAACGAGCTCTATTGCGACATGGAGCTGAGCATTGGCGATTACGTGCTGAGCGGCGGCGAGCTGGCCGCGGCCGTGGTGGTGGACGCCGTGATGCGGCTGGTTCCCGGCGTTCTGGGCAATGAGGCTTCAGGCCAGTTTGAGAGCTTCGGCGCGGAGGATGCGGCAATCACCGCCGACGCCAAGGGCGTTCCGCGCTCACAGCACGGCTCGGGCGGCCTGCTCGACTATCCGCATTACACACGCCCGGCCGAATTTGCCGGCCTGGCGGTACCCCCGGTTTTGCTCGAGGGCGATCACAAGCAGATTCGCCGCTGGCGGCGGGAGCAGCAGTTGCGAAAGACCTTCCTCAATCGCCCCGACCTGCTGGAACGGGCCTCGCTCAGCGACTCAGACCGTCAAATTCTGGAATCGATTCGCGCCTCCTGCTGATAAGGCCAGAGAGGTTGAGCATGCGCACGTTGGCTGTACGAGAACGCGATGACTGCTGGATTCTGACACTGGCCCTCCACCTCATTCCCAGCGGAGGGGGGACCGCACCCGCCGACCGTTTCAGGAGGTTTTTGTCGAGTAGTCTTCCCACGTGAAGGCCTATATTCCCTTCTTTCGATAGGGGTTCCGGTCGCACGATGGAGCGCGCCGCTGCCACCGCGTCCGATTAGGTATTCAACGTGATTCTCTGATAAACTGAAGCCTCTGAATTCAATTGCAGGAAACCACCATGTCCATTCATCCCGTTATGCAGCGCCTGGCCGACAAGCTGAAGCGCACCGACCTTCCCGAGTTTCTTCCCGGCGACCAGATTCGCGTCCAGGTCAAGATCAAGGAAGGCGAAAAAGAACGCCTCCAGGCCTTTGAAGGACTGGTGATCGCCGTCAATCACGGCCCCCAGGGGACCTTCACCGTGCGCAAAATGAGCTTTGGCCAGGGCGTGGAGCGCATTTTCCCGTTCAACTCCAAGGTGGTTGACCGCGTGGAAAAGATTCGCAGCTACAAGGTGCGCCGCGCCAAGCTGTTTTACATTCGCGCGCTGCGCGGCAAGGCTGCGCGCCTGAAGGAAGTCGATCGCGTGGTCGCCAAGGCGTAGCGCCGAATTTCACCCGCACATTCCACAGCCCCCGGCCCCAACGCCGGGGGTTTTGCTTTCTATACTTGCTTGCATGGGCAGGCAGGCCAATTGCGGATGGGCGCTAGAAGAGGCGGCACGCAACACCGGTGCGCACTGCATCGCCGGCCTGGATGAAGTGGGCCGCGGGCCGCTCTTCGGCCCGGTGGTGGCTGCCGCGGTGATTCTGCCCGCCGGCTGCATGTTGACCGGCCTGGATGACTCAAAAAAACTGACGGAAAAAATGCGCAATGAGCTCGACTGCCGGATTCGCGCGTGCGCGCTGGCCTGCGCCGTGGCAGTGGTGGACTCGGAGACCATCGACCGCATCAACATTCGCCGGGCGTCGCTGCTGGCCATGCGGCTTGCCGTCGAAGGCCTGACCCTTGCCCCGGATTTTCTTCTTGTGGATGGTCTGGACACCATCGACTGGAAGGGTCCGCAGCAGGCGGTAGTGGGGGGCGATGGCGCGAGCTTCTCCATCGCGGCCGCCAGCGTGCTGGCCAAGGTCCATCGCGACAAGATGCTCATCGAGTTCGATCACGAGTTTCCCGGCTATGGCCTGGCCCGCCACAAGGGCTATGGATCTGCCCAGCATCTTGAGGCCCTGGCCCGGCTGGGGCCCACTCCGCTGCATCGCAAAAGCGTGCAGTGCGTCTCCCAGGCCGCGCTACGATTCAACGGTTGAGTATGGGCTCAGCACGCGCGCTTACGCTTCGGCAGGCCGCGTCCTTCGCCGTCCGGTCCACGCCAGAACCGGGCGCGCGAGCAGCAGGATGCCGATGATGAGGGTGATGGTGAGAGGGGTCATGACGCCGGTCTTCACCTGCCACCAATAGTGCACCACGCCGCAGACCGCTGCCGCATAAATCAGCTTGTGCAGCCGGTTCCAGCGCTTGCCGCCCAGTTTGCGAATGGCCCAGTTGGTGGAGGTGGCCGCCAGCGGCAGCAACAGCAGCCATGCGGCCATGCCCGCCGTGATGTAGCGCCGCTTGACCACGTCTGTGGTCATTGCGTGCAAATCAAAGTTGGTATAGAGCGCCACCCAGGTCATCAGGTGCAGCGTTGCATAGAAGAATGTGAACAGGCCCAGCAGCCGCCGGAATCGGATCATCCAGCCAAGCCTGGGAATGAGCTTGCGCACCGGCGTGATGGCCAGCGTGATGGTGAGCAGGCGCAGCGTCGTCAGGCCGGTGGTGAAAGTGATGGTCGCCGTCTGGTCTGGTCCCAGCGTGTTGGTGATTGCGCTCCAAAGCAGCCAGAGGAACGGCGCAAGGCAAGCCGCCCACACCAGCACCTTCAAAACAACCAGCGTGGAGCGCTTCAATAGTTCTTCCTCAGGTCCATGCCTTTGTAAAGACTGGCGACCTCCTGGCCGTAGCCGTTGAACAGCAGCGTGGTGCGGCGCTGCTGCCAGAAGGGGAGGCCAATGCGGCGTTCAGTGGCCTGGCTCCACGGAACCGTGTCCACGCTCGGGTTCACGTTCGAGTAGAAGCCGTAGGCGCTCGGCACCTGGTCGTTCCAGGTCGTATGCGGCTGCTTCTTCACAAAGCGCACGCGCACAATCGACTTCGCTGACTTGTAGCCGTACTTCCAGGGCACCACGACGCGCACCGGCGCGCCGTTCTGGTTGGGCAAGGTCTCGCCGTAAATGCCAAAGGTAAGCAGAGTGAGCGGATTCATCGCCTCGTCCATGCGCAGGCCTTCTGAATAAGGCCATTCAATGCCGGCAACCTCGTCCGCCCACTTCTCCACGTGTCTGTCGTAATAGGAGATGAACTGCACATATCTGGCCGTGCTCAGCGGCTCGCACTGCTTGATAAACTCTGAAAGCGAGTAGCCGACCCACGGAATCACCATGCTCCAGGCCTCCACGCAGCGATGGCGATAGACGCGATCTTCGAGCGGGAGCAGCTTCATCAGCGCATCGATGTCGAAGGTCTTCGGAGTTTTTACGAGGCCCTCCACGCGGACCGTCCACGGCCGCGTCGGCAATCCGCCGGCATTCTTCGCGGGGTCGGCTTTGTCCACGCCGAACTCGTAGTAGTTGTTGTAGTGGGTAATGTCCTCGAGGCTGGTAAGCTGCTCGCCGGTCGTGGTCAGCGGGCTTTTCACTGTTTGCAGGCGCGTGTCGGCAAAAACGCTTGTACTCGGGGAAATCATCTCCGCCAGCCGCTCGCCGCCCAGAGCTGCTGCGCCCAGGGCGGCCGCCCCGGCAAGCGATCCGCGCAGAAAGCGGCGGCGATTCATGTACTGATCTTGGGGGGTGATGAGGGAAGACGGAATGGAGGGTGGTTTGCCGATGTGCATGGGACGACCTCGCGCGGGAAAACTTTAATCGCATCCATTAGACACGATTCGGTACGGCGGAGTTACAAGAACCGTGGAATCCGCTTGATCCGGTCAAGTTGCGGGGCCCGGATTTTGCGAGTCCCGGAATCAAGACCCGGATTCAAGGAATCTATTCAAGGCCGGGCTCAATCCGCCATGCAGTGCCCGCCACACCCTAATTCCTGCCGGCTTCGCCCCGGTTTGCACCCTGACGCGCCAGCGCGGGCAGGCTTCCGCGGGGATAGGTGGACGATTGGCGAACCACCAGCCGGGTGGGAATCTGCCATTCCTTCTTGGCAGCCTTTGGGTTTCCGCCTTCAATTCCGGCCCGCAGCGCCTCCACCGCGGCCGCAGCCAGGTCCTTGCAGGACATTTGTACCGTGGTGAGCGGAGGCAGCATGAACTGCGCAAGGTGAATGTCGTCAAATCCGACCACGGAGATGTCGGCCGGTACCCTGTGCGTGGTCCGATAGAGCGCATGCAGCACGCCGATGGCGGTCATGTCGTTTGAACACATGACGGCCGTGGGCATGGGATCGAGTTGCTCCAGTTGCTCCATCGCCGCAATCCCGCCCTCCATGGAGTGGCTGCCCTCAATCATCGCCTCTTCCGGAACGGCGAGACCCAGCTCGGCCAGGGACTTGATGAATGCGTCACGTCGCGCGACGGCCGAACGCAGGCGGAGCGGACCGCTGATGAAGGCGATGTGACGATGGCCCAGCGCCGCAAGATGCTGCACGCTCTGGCGAATCCCTTCGCTGTAATCCACCTTGAGCACGCGAATATTGGGCAGATCTGGTCCGGCATCCACAAAAACCAGCGGGAACTCGCGCTCGACGAGCTTCTGCACCAGTCCTTCCTCAATGCCAAAGGTCATCACCGCCACGCCATCTACGTTGCGTTGCAGCATCCGCCGGATCAAGGATTCGGTTCGCGCCGGCTCGTAGCTCGTCGAGCCGATCAGCACCTCATAGCCCTGGGCGACGGCCAGGTTTTCGAACTCCTGCACCAGCTCCGGGAAGAATGGGTTGGTAATCTCCGAAACGATGAGGCCCAGCATGTGGCTGCGGCCGGAGACCAGCGCGCGCGCCTGCGTGTTGGGCAGATAGCCAACCTCCTCGATCGCTTTCCAGACGCGCCGCGCCAGTTCAGGATTGACCGTGGGAATGAGGTTCACGGCGCGGGAAACCGTGGCGATGGAGACGCCGGCGCGCTGGGCGACATCGCGAATGCTGACCGTTCCCGGCCTGCGCCGTTCAGCGGAATGGGTTCTCGGGCCAGTCATGGATGGCCTCATTCTACGTTTTTTCCGGCGTTTCTCGACCGGCCTTCGCGTCGTCACATCGAGAAACCAGCACCAAACAGTTCGATTTTACTGCATGTTGCGGATTGTGCCCGGCCTGCCCGCGCCCCGGAAACCTGAGTTCATGCGGCAATTTTGGTAAGCGTTTCCCCCGCGCGGCCAATTCCCTGCCGCAAAGCCCACTCCGCGCTTCAAGGATGCGATTGACCGCCTGCCAGCACTTCCAACCCATGGCGCAACAACGGCAGGATGGATGCCAGGCTCTCTTTGGCGCCGCGCCGGCTCCCAGGCAGATTCACAAGGAGCGTGCGGCTTTTCACTCCCGCCACCGCGCGCGATAGCCAGGCATAGGGATTGCGTTGCGCCCCGTTCGCGCGCATCGCCTCGGCCAGCCCCGGCGCTTCGCGATCTATCACGCGACGCGTGGCTTCCGGCGTCCGATCGCGCGGGCCCAAACCCGTGCCGCCCACGGTAAGCACCAGGGCAACTTTCTGCTCCACCCACTGCTCCATTTGATGGACGAGCGCGGCTTCATCGTCGGGCAGCAGCGCGGTCACAATCTGGGCATGCGGCCAGCTTCCACGCAGAAGCTCCGCCACCGCGGGACCTGCGGTGTCCTCCGCGGCACCTTGTGCGCAACGATCCGAAACGGTGAGAACGGCCAATTGCATGGAGTCATTGTAGCCTTCTAGCGCAACACCTGAATGGTGTGCAGCCAATCCTGCACGCGCGATGGCCAGGTGGTTATCGGAAGCGCCGTGCGCCGCAATCCGTACCCATGCCCTCCCTGCGAGTACACATGCAACTCGGCGGGAACCTTGGCATGTTTGAGGGCCATGAAGTAGACGATGACGTTCTCCACATGCACCGGATCATCCTCAGCCTGCACCAGAAACGTTGGCGGCGTATCGGCCGTGGGCACCGTGTCGGGATTCAGCTCGAAGTGCTTTTCCGCGAGGGCCAGATAGCCCGGATACACAATCACGGCAAAGTCCGGCCGGCAGCTCAGGGTGTCGGCCGCGTCCACGGCATGGTAAAGGCGCTTGTCAAAATGCGTGCTCAGGGCGGCGGCCAGATGGCCCCCTGCGGAGAAACCCAGAACGCCTACGCGGTGCGGATCAATGTGCCACTCCGCGGCGTGCTCGCGCACCAGGCCCAGGGCGCGCTGCGCGTCCTGAAGCGCCGCCGCGGATTTTGGAAAAGGCCCCGTGTCGGGCACACGATACTTCACCAGCGCGCAATTCACGCCAATCGAATTCAGCCACGTGCAAACCTCGGTTCCTTCCAGGTCGATGGCGAGAATCTGATACCCTCCACCGGGAAACACCACCACGGCCGCGCCGGAGTTGTGCCCCCTGGCCCGATAAAGCGTCAACGTGGGCCGATAGACGTTGCCCAGCCGGATCAACGGCCGGCCGGCAATCAGCGGGTCCGTCGGTTTGGTGGTGTTCACCTCGGGCGGCGGATTTGCCGGTGCGCCCGGAGCCGTTCCGGGCCAAAGCGGCAGCGTCAAATTGCCCGGCGCGGGCTGCCACGCCGGTTTTTGCGCAGTGGCAGGTGTGAGAGACGCAGCAAGCAAGCAGGCAGCGAGTGGTGGGATTCGATTCAAGGGGCTATTCTCCTTGGAAGCTCATTCGCTGGGATGATCGCAGCAAGGGGCCACGACGCGCAATGCAGCGGGCCGGCAAAGCGCTCTTCGGAAAATCCATGCCTGGTCGGTCCGTCTATGGATTTGCGCCCGGCGGAACCAGCAGCACGAACTGCTCTTCGGCCACTTCCATGCGGGCAGGAAGCGTGCCGAGGACCTCTCCGTCGGCCTCCACATGGACGGTTCTCCGCGAACGATTACGCGTGCGGCATTCCACGCTGACGGCCTCCATCAGCTCTATGCGATCTCCGAAAGAGTGCCGTTTGGCGATCACGGCCAACAGAAAGCGCAGATAGCGGAGCCGGCTTCTGGTTTTGAATGCGACCAGGCTCAGCGTGTGGTTGCGCACGGTGGCCCCCGGAGCAAGCTGGCCCAGAACCCCGCCGAAGGAACGCACCCGAACCGCGAGCAACTGAGATACCTCTTGGGACCTTCGCGGTTGCTCGCCGCTGCTGCTAAAGGAGGCTTCAAAGTAAGGGAAGGAGCTGGTGGCCCACACGCGAAAGGCCTCAACCAGATAGAGAGCGTATCCGAAGCGCCGCTTCAGCTTCAGGTCGAGCCGCGACATCATCAGCGCATCCGCGCCCACGCCCGCGGCAACCGTAAAGTAGCGGGAATGTTCCGCACCCAGCCGGTCACGATAAAAGATGCGTCCCACGGGCACTTGCTGGGGCTCAGCATGCAGCAACCTGCGTACGGCCTGCAAAGGTGATCTGCCCAGTCCAAGGTCCTGCGCCAGCGCATTCGCCGTTCCCAGCGGCACCACGCCCAACGCGACTGAAGTCCCAACCAGGCTTTGCAGCACCTCGTGCACTGTGCCATCGCCGCCGCAGGCCAGGATTGTGTCGTATCCGCTCCGCACCGCCGCCTTGGCCAGCGATCGGGCGCTCCCGGGCGCATCCGTTTCCAGCGCCTCCGCATCCAGCCCAGCCTCCCGCAGCAGGGCGAGCGCCTTCTGGACGATTCTGGCGCGACGACCAGAGAGTTGGCCTGAGGCAGGGTTGTAAATGAGCGCGACACGGCGCATGATTTAGGGCTCGTTCCTCGCAAGGGCGGGTATGCGAAAGCGGATGCTTCTCCTATTTAAACGTTGCGGCCTTGATGGCGGCAAATCGCGAAAGATGCTGATGCAATCCTGGTCCCAGCTCCACCACAGGTTCTGCGCAAGCGACCAGAGGCGCTCCTGTACCGGCGCGATGAATCGGTCGAGCGTACGAGCCTCGCTCACCACCGGCGCCACCTCGTTCGCGGCCTCGGTGAGCATGCGAATTTCATCTTCGTGAAACGTGCGCGCTTCCTTGGTTTGCACAATCAGCACGCCCTGCAGAATTCCGCGATGAATCAGTGGCACGCCCAGAAAGGAACGGTACTCCTCTTCGCCCGATTCCTTGAAAAACTTGAACCGCGGATGGTTTCGCGCGTCTTCCAGAGAGACGTGCCTCACCTGCTCGGCCACCAGCCCCGCAAGCCCCTCGCTCAGCGGCATACGCAAGGTGCCGATGCAGCTCGGGTGCAGACCGAGCGTGGCGGCCAGCACCAGATTGGAGCGGTCTGGCTCAAGAAGATAGGCCGAGCAAACATCCGTCTTGAAGCGGGCGGCGATCAGTGCCACCACGTTCATCAGCGTATCGGCCGGCCGGTTCCCTTCCCGCGTCAGGTTGGTAATCTCCTCCAGCGTCAACACGTGTCCGCCATTTGCGTCGTGCGGTTGGCTCATGCGCGCCTCCTCAGCCTTCGCTTTCGTTGCCGCTCTCCAATTGCTGACAGCTTCGCCATCCATCTCCTGGGAGATGCGGCGACCAACCTCTGCCGGAGGAAATCTGGAATACCTTGGACCGTCGACCCGGTCGCGGAAAATCCCTATTTATAGGCTTATCGGCGGGATTGACTCGAAGATATCACCCGGCCCCACTTTTCCCTCAAGGAATTTCCGGGCTTGGATCGAACCATGAGCGGAGCCGCCGGACGCCCGATTCATTGCGTCTTCCCGCTGTGGCGATGAGGGAAAGTTCGCAGAGAGAGGCACCTTCATCGATGCATGCGAAAGATCAGATAAAGCAGCACACTCAGCACAACGCTGACCACGATGCACGTGCCCAGAGGGAAGAAAACGGAAACGTGTTTGCCCTTGAATGCGAAGTCGCCCGGCAGCCGGCCAAGTGGAAGGCCCAGTCGGGCAGAGAGGATTAGCGCCACGCCGACGAGCGCGATAACAAAGCCCAATCCGAGCAGCGCCTTACCGATCTCCTGCATCGCGCGTTGCCTCCATCCGCTTAACAGATAGAATACTAGGAACCGGGAAAACTCGCGGACAACTGCCATTCCCGGCGATGAGGATTCATGCGAACGTTCAGTCTGGTGCTCGGCTCGTTGTGCGTGGTGGGCGTGCTGCTGGACGCCTTCCAGACCATCATCCTGCCTCGCCGCGCCACCGGCCGCTTTCGCATTACGCGCCTCTTCTATCTCGCCACTTGGGCCCCGTGGGCCTTTTTTGCCGGCAGGCTCCACCACCCGCGCAAGCGGGAAACCGTCTTCAGCTACTACGGACCGCTCTCGCTCATTCTTCTTCTCGTGGTCTGGGCCTGCGTCCTGATCCTGGGCTTCGCGCTCATTTTCTACGGGCTCCGCACTCCGTTTCACGACGGCCTTCACCAGTCCCAGTTCGCCTCAGACCTTTACGTCAGCGGAACGACCCTGTTCACACTTGGCCTGGGAGACGTGCTTCCGCAGGGCCCGTTGGCGCGAGGACTCGTCATTCTTGAATCGGGCACCGGACTCGGGTTTCTGGCCGTGGTCATGGGATATTTTCCCGTCCTCTACAGCGCCTTTTCGCGCCGTGAAGTGAGCATCGCCCTGTTGGACGCGCGCGCCGGTTCACCGCCCACCGCAGCCGAGCTGCTCCGCCGCCATGCCGACGCCGGCGCCGAAAGCGCGCTCGCCGTGCTGTTGGTGGAGTGGGAACGATGGTCGGCAGAGCTACTGGAGAGCCACATCTCCTATCCGCTGCTGTGCTACTTCCGCTCGCAACACAGCAATCAAAGCTGGATCAGCGCGCTCACTTCCATCCTCGACACATCCGCTCTGCTGGTCGCCGGCGTTCGCGGGCATGAGGCGCGCCAGGCGCAACTCACCTTTGCCATTGCGCGGCACGCCGTGGTGGACCTGGCGCAGGTGTTCTCCCTCGAGCCCATCCGTGATTTGCCGGATCGCCTGCCGCCCGCGCGTTACCAGCAGCTCTACGAGTCGCTTTGCCAGAGCGGAGTAAGCGTGTGCCGCGACGACGGCTCATTTGAGCGGCTGCAGACGATGCGCGGTCTCTATGAAGGCTACGCCGAAGCGCTCAGCCGCTATCTGCGCATGCCGCTGCCGCCCTGGTTTGCTGAGCAGCCGCGCAAGGATAACTGGCAAGCCGTGGCCAGGCTGCGCGCGAAAACGGAGCAGGCGAATACCGATCCCGCCGGACAACCCTCACCTCAAGCCGTTTCAAGCAAGATTGCCTCAATCATTGACCATCCGCACGACTTTTAAGGCATTTTTCCTATTCCCGTGGAGTGGCCAAAGTGGTGCAAGGTTGTCGCTTCCTGATGGTCGCGCCAACTCAGCCCCGTCGTTTCGCGATACACCAATAGGAAAAATGCTCTAGGAGCAGCCGCTGGTCGAGCCGCAGCTCATGCAGCGGTAGCAGCTTCCGTTGCGCACCATGATGGCGCCGCAGGTGCTGCAGCTCGGCGCATCGCCCATCTCATACATGTCGCGCATGGCGTCGGCCGCGTGATAAAGGCCACGATCCTGAAGCTCAGGACCATGCGAGGGAACTGCAGGAGCCGCCGCGCTGGCCTGAATCTCCGGGGCGATGCCACCGGACGGCGCAGAGGTGCTGCCCATCCCCGTCTGCAAGCTCACCCGGTTCAGCTTGCGCGCCACCTCTTCAACCAGCCGCTCCAGTTGCCCTTGCGGCATGGCCTCTATCTCTTCTGACCCGGCTTCGGAGGTAAGGGAGGTAAGCGTGGGCGAAGCCGGCAGTTGCGGTGTCTGCGGAGCCAGCCCCGCGAACAACGTAAGCTGCGTGCCCGACAGGAACCGCAGGCTGATCCAGCGGAAGATGTAGTCCATCAGGCTCTTCGCGTAGCCAATCTGCTCGTTGCCGGTCCAGCCCGAGGGCTCAAACCGCGTGTGCGCAAACTTCTCGCACACCACCCGCAGCGGCACGCCGTGCTGCAGCGCCAGCGAAATGGAAGTCGCAAAAGCGTCCATCAGGCCGGAAACCGTGGAACCCTCCTTGGCCATGCGGATGAAGATCTCGCCCGGCTGCCCGTTCGGGTAGAGACCCACTGTGATGTACCCCTCGTGCCCCGCGATGGAGAACTTGTGCGTCACGGAGGCGCGTTCCTCTTGCAACCGGTGCCGCACCGCGCGTGGCGGCGCATTCAGGTCCTGCACGGGCTCGGGCTGAATCTCGAACGCCGGTTCGGGCTTGCGCTGGGCCGCCTCCGCCGATTTGGCCAGATCCTCAAGCGTTTTCTGGAATGCCGCGGCCGCGGCAACCATCTGCTTTGCCGTCACCTCCAACTTCTCGCTAATCCTGGCTTCGAGCGCCTTCACGTCGGCTTCCGCGGCCGCTGTTCCCGCGGCCATCTGCGCCAGCACGCGGCTTCCCGCCGCATCCATCGCGGAGGGTTCCCGTTTCGCGTCCAGGCTGGTATTCAAGGGCTGCGTGCCCTTGGAGCCGTCGCGGTAGATCGCCACCGCCTTGATGCCCTGGCGCCAGCTCTCGGCATAGGCCTCGGCCACTTCTTCCACCGTGGCCTCATGGGGCAGGTTCACGGTTTTTGAAATCGCGCCGGAAAGAAAGGGCTGCGCCGCGGCCATCATCTTGATGTGGCCCATGTAGTGGATTGAACGCGTGCCCTTGGCCGGCTTGAAGCTGCAATCGAAGACCGGCAGGTGCTCCGGCTTGATGCCCGGCGCGCCTTCAATGGTTCCGGTCGCGTCAATGTAGCTCACAATCGCGTTCACCTGATCGTTGTTGTAACCCAGCTTGAAGAGTGCGGCGGGAACCGTGTTGTTCACAATCTTGATCATGCCGCCGCCCACCAGCTTCTTGTACTTCACCAGTGCCAGGTCCGGCTCAATGCCCGTCGTGTCGCAGTCCATCATGAAGCCGATAGTGCCCGTCGGCGCCAGCACCGTGGTCTGCGCGTTGCGATAGCCATACCGCTCGCCGTAAAGCAGCGCCATATCCCAGCAGTCGCGGCTCGCCTCCAGCAGCGCCTCCAGTTGCGGCACAAGAAACGGCTCGTTGCTCACGCGCGACTTGCCAATCTTGTTCACCTCGGCGCGATGCATGCGGATGACGTCCAGAAACGGCTCGCGATTCACATAGAAGCCGGGGCATGCGCCGCCCTGCCGCTCCACGCCCGCGGTCAACGCCGTCGCCGGGGCAATGGCCGGGCAATTCTGCGCAACCACGGCCGATTGCAGATAGGCCTGCCCGCTCAGAATCGCCGTCAGCGCGCCGGACAGGTCGCGACCCGCCACCGAGTCATACGGCAGCCCGAAGGCCATCAGCAACGCGCCCAGATTCGCATAGCCCAGGCCCAGCGGCCGGTAGTCGTGCGAGTTCTTCGCAATCGCCTCAGTCGGATAGCCGGAGTTGTCCACCAGGATTTCCATCGCCGTAATGACCACGGAAATCGCGTGGCGATAGGCCGGAATATCAAACCCGCCCGCCGGCGTGATGAACTTCAGCAGGTTGAAGCTGGCCAGGTTGCAGGCCGAGTTGTCCAGGAACATGTATTCCGAGCAGGGATTCGAGGCGTTGATGCGCGCCGTGTTCTTGCTGGTGTGCCACTTGTTGATGGTGGTGTCGAACTGCAGGCCCGGATCGCCGCACAGCCACGTGGCCTCGGCAATCTTGCGCATAATTTCGCGCGCCTTGTAGGTCTTCACGGGCTTGCGATCCTTCACCGTCACGGTGCTGAACTCGCCGTCCTGCTCGTAGGCGCGCATGAACTCGTCGCTCACGCGGACCGAGTTGTTCGCGTTCTGGAAGAAGATCGACGAATACGCCTCCGAGTCTGGTCCCGAGCCGTCATACCCCGCCTTGATCAGCGTGAATGCCTTGTTCTCTTCCTTGGCCTTGCAATCAATAAAGTCCATGATGTCCGGATGGTCCACGTTCAGGATGACCATCTTGGCCGCGCGCCGCGTCTTGCCGCCGGATTTGATGACGCCGGCAAAGGCGTCAAAGCCGCGCATAAAGCTCAGCGGGCCGGAAGCCTGGCCGCCGCCGGACAGCAGCTCCATTGAGCCGCGAATCGACGACAGATTGGTCCCCGTTCCCGATCCCCACTTGAAGAGCATGCCTTCCGTCTTCGCCAGCGTCAGAATCGAATCCAGCGAATCATCCACCGAATTGATGAAGCACGCCGAGCACTGCGGGTTGCGATAGCCAGTGGCGGAAAACTGTACGCCGCCCGTTGCCGGGTCCCAGTGCCAGTTCTGCCCCTCCGAATTCGGCTCCAGACGGTCGCAGCCCACGTTGAACCACACCGGCGAGTTGAAGGCCACCCGCTGCGTCAGCAGCATGGACGCCAACTCGTCATAGAACACCGCCGCATCCTGCGCCGAGGCAAAGTAGCCGCCCGCAATGCCCCAATCGCGAATCGTCTCCGCCACGCGCCCCACAAGCTGCCGCACGCCCGTCTCCCGCTCCGGCGTGTCCATCTGCCCGTGCAGATACTTCGAGGCCACAATGTTGGTCGCCGTCATCGACCAGTCGATCGGCACCTCCACATCCTTCTGCTCAAAAATCGTGTTGCCCTTGCTGTCGGAGATCAGCGCCGTGCGCCGCTCCCACTGCACCTCGTCGTTGGGCGAAATGCCTTCCCTGGAAAAGCGGCGAGTGAACGTCAGTCCGGTCTGGCTCGCGGGAGCCTGGCCCCTGGCGGCCTGAAGGGAAGGAGCAGAAGTTTGAAGGTTGGCCTCGTTCATCGGAATCCTCTCGGTCAGCAAAATGGGTGGAATCCCCTGCCTATCCCGGTTCGCTGCACCTTGAGATTCGGCCCATTGGACTCGCACGTCTTACGGGAAAACGGGGCTTGCAATGCGCCGTGAGTCAACGCCCTCAACGCTTGGACGACGGTTTACCCCGCCGCGTTTGTTGCATTCCGTTTAAAGCCGCAGATGAAAAAATAGCGCTGTCTATGGTGCATGTCAACAGCAAACCACAACATCTAGTGTTTTGTTTGCATTTCGGTAACTTGACCGCAAAACAGCCAAATTTAGCCTGTGGAAAGCGTCGGGAGCCTCGCCAAATGCGGCTTTCTCCGGTCCAATAATCCCCAAAACCGCCCGGTACCTGGCCTTCGCAACGTCGTCTCAATTCCCCCTCAAGCCTATGCGCGGCCGCGCCGGCCTACAACCCGGAATTGCGGTGCAAAAACGGCCCCATCTGTGCGAAACCCTGCCATTTCCGGCTTCTCATTGTGAGGCCATTTCCGGCGGGCCTTCGGATGCCCTCCTGATAGGCTGGGTACGTGAATCCCACCATCCCCGACCTCAAGAATTGGAAGCCCGTCGAGCTTCCCCAGCCTGTCACGCTGCGCGGCCGCTATGTGGTTCTTGAGCCGCTGGACCGCACGCGCCACGCCGAGCCGCTTTGGCGCGTCCTCCACGGGCACGACGAGGTGTGGACATGGTTGGCCGGGTCGCCCGCGGCCAATCCGGAGGAGCTTGGCGCCGGCCTTGAACTCTGGCAGCAGAAGGAACGTGCCCTGCTGTTCGCAGTTCTGCCGCTTGAAACCGGTCAGCCCGCGGGCTGGACCTCTTACATGCGCATCGATCCCGCGCACGGAGTGATTGAGGTGGGCAACGTGATGTTCTCGCCCGCCTTGCAGCGCACCCGCGCGGCCACTGAGGCCATTTTCCTGATGGCGCGCCACGCCTTCGAGGAGCTCGGCTATCGTCGTTTCGAGTGGAAGTGCAACGCGCAGAATGAGGCCAGCCGCCGCGCCGCCTTGCGCTTCGGCTTCACTTTTGAGGGCATCTTCCGGCAACACATGGTCGTCAAGGGTCGCAATCGCAATACTGCCTGGTTCGCCATGCTCGACAGCGAGTGGCCTGCCCGTAAACGCGCCTTTGAGGCCTGGCTCGACCCCGCCAACTTCGACGCCGCAGGCCGCCAGCGCGCCAGCCTCTCCGCTCCTGCCTCCGCCTGAGATTGTAGGCGGAACGCATCCGCGCAAGCGCCGCCGACCATGCTTGCGCCGGCGGCACTTCCATTCAAGCTCAGATTACGATTGATTGCTCCCAATACGCATTCCGTAAAACGAACGGCGTGCGAAGAAGAAGGAGATGACGAAGAAGACCGCCGCAAGAACATGCGTCAGCATCGGACTGGTGGCATACAACCGAACTGCCAACTCGACCGCCAAAAGGCCAAAGAGTGTGGTGAACTTGATCACCGGATTCAGCGCCACGGCGGCCGTGTCCTTAAACGGATCGCCCACCAGGTCGCCCACCACTGTGGCTTCATGCAGCGGCGTTCCCTTCTCGTGCAGGTCCACTTCCACAATCTTCTTCGCGTTATCCCAGGCTCCGCCGGCGTTGGCCAGAAAAATGGCCTGGTAAAGCCCGAAGATGGCAATCGAAATCAGATAGCCGATGAAGAAGAACGCATCAAGGAAAGCGAAAGCCAGCGCGGCAAAAAACAGCGAGATGAAGATGGTCAGCATCCCGCTTTGCGCGTAGCGCGTGCAGATGGCCACCACCTTCTTGCTGTCTTCCGTGGACGCTTTTGCATTCCCTTCAATGCGCATATTCCGCTTGATGAACTCGACAGCGCGGTAGGCCCCCGTCGTCACCGCCTGGGTGGACGCGCCGACGAACCAGAAAATCACCGCACCGCCGGTGACCAGGCCAAGCAGAAAGGGCGCATAGAGAAGCGAGAGCTTGTCCACATTTACGGTGAGCGAGTTGGTCAGCGCCATAATGGTGGCGAAGATCAGCGTCGTAGCGCCCACCACGGCCGTGCCAATCAGCACCGGCTTGGCGCTGGCCTTGAAGGTGTTGCCCGCGCCGTCGCCCGCCTCCAGCATCTTTTTGGCGCGCTCGAAGTCCACTTTTACGCCGTACTCCTTCTTCACTTCTTCCGCCACGCCCGGCTCGCTTTCGATGAGCGAAAGCTCATAGATGGACTGCGCATTGTCCGTCACCGGCCCAAAGGAATCGACGGCGATGGTTACCGGCCCCATGCCCAGGAAGCCGAACGCAACCAGGCCAAAGGCGAACATCGGCGACGCCAGAATCACATTCTCGAATCCCGTGGTGCTTACCCCGTAGCCAATTGCCATCAGAGAAATGACCGCAAGTCCCAGGTAATAGGCCGAGAAGTTTCCTGCGACAAATCCCGACAGCAGCCCGAGAGCCGATCCTCCCTCCCGCGCCGATGCCACCACCTCCTGCACATGGTGAGCCTTGGTGGACGTGAACACCTTCACGAGCTCGGGAATCAGCGCGCCCGCCACGGTTCCGCAGGAAGTAATCGTCGCCAGCTTCCACCAGAGCGTGGGGTCTCCTCCCAGGTTCGATAGCAGAACGTAGGTCACCGGATAGGTCACGGCAATTGTCACGACCGAGGTGATCCAGACAAGAGAGGTAAGCGGCGCTTCAAAATCCATCTCCTCTGCTTTGCCATATCTCGCGCGGGAAATCACCTCGTTGATGTAGTAGCCGCCTACCGCGGCCACCAGCATGGCCACGCGAACCGCAAAAAGCCACACCAGCAGTTGCACGCCAACAATCGCGCTCTTCGCGCCCAGCATGATGAAGGCGATGAGCGCAACCTGGACCACGCCGTAGGTCTCAAAGCCGTCGGCCGTGGGACCCACCGAATCACCGGCGTTGTCTCCCGTGCAGTCGGCAATCACGCCCGGGTTGCGCGCATCGTCCTCCTTCACCTTGAACACAATCTTCATCAGGTCGGCGCCGATGTCGGCAATCTTGGTAAAGATGCCGCCGGCAAGGCGCAGCGTGGCCGCGCCCAGCGATTCGCCGATGGCAAAGCCGATAAAGCACGGTCCGGCATAGCTTCCCGGAACGAGGAGAATGATGCTGAACATCATCAGCAACTCAATCGAAATCAGCATCATGCCGATGCTCATGCCTGCCTTCAGCGGAACGCTGAACGCGCGATACGGATTCCCGCCCAGCGCAGCATACGCGGCGCGCGAATTCGCCAGCGTATTCACACGGATGCCAAACCACGCCACAAGATAGCTGCCCGCCATGCCCAGAACGCTGAACGCCAGAATGATGATCACTCGCACCGCGCTGAAGTGAAGCAGCACGGCGAAGTAGATGAGGATGACAACCGCAATGAATGACCAAAGCAGGAGCAGAAATTTGCCCTGGTTGATCAGATAGGTTTTGCAAGTCTCCCAGATGAGCTGCGAGACTTCCTTCATCGCGCGATGCGCCGGCAGGCCTTTCAAGTGGACGTACATGAGGAGGCCAAAGAGCATCCCCAGAACGCAGAACAATGGCCCGTAGAGCAGCAGGCTGTGGCCGTTCATGCCCAGAAACTGAACCTTGGACAGATCCGGGAGCTGCAGATTGGCTTCGCCCCCCACCTGGCCCGCGGGCTTCGCAAACGCCGCGCTCTGTCCCAGCAGGAGCAGTGCCGCCATCACGCCGGCAAGCCGTCCCCGACGCCGCGAAAGCAAATGACTCTTCACGCATTCTCCTGTGCGCGTTGTTTGGCCAGGGCAGGCAATCTGCCGTTTGAAAAACCGTGCCGCCATTAGCGAAAGCACACTTGCGCCCAGGGAAAAAATCACCCAGCTTTGCACCGTCACGTATCCTCCAGGTTCAACCTTTTGAAGTTGCAGCATTCTCCTGCACAGGAATCAGGAGCATTAAAAACGAGGGAAAAAGCCACGGGAAGCCTATCATCCGGGTGGAACCCTGTCGAGTGGTTGCCATCACCGTGCCATCCAGGCCTTCCGCACGCGGCTTTTGCTGCATTTCCGTCACGCCTCGCGACCAGCGGCACTCACTCGACCGGAATTTCAATCTTGTCGCCCGGCAAAGGAACCGCCAGGTTCTCCGCGTCCTCGTCCCGCTCTGCGCCGCCCGGCAGCGGATGCAGCCTGAAGAGCACCAGAACGTTCCGGTTCGGATCGTCGAACGCATGGAAGCTCGCCACCTGTTCCACGGAGTAGTGAGTGTGCAGATCGGCCAGCATGCCCTGGTCCATGTCATTCCACGTCGCGTACCAGCCGGGCCTGTAGACCTCTATCCTCGTCCCCAGGTCGGGAATCTCCAGTGTGGGCGTGCCAAAGACGTCGCACATCGCGGGCAGGTGCGTCACCAGCGTAATCTCGTCGCCGCTGGATGACACCAGCAGCCGGTTGCCGTTCGGGTGCTCGTCGATGTAGCGCGTCAGGCTTCGTGCCGCTTCCACCCACGTGTACTCCGGGTGCGTTGCATAGCTCAGCGTCCACGCAGAGTTCACCGCCACCGCGCCAGCCGCCAGCGCCAGCGCCGCCCACCCCATCTGCCCCCGCGCCCCATCCCCGCTCAGCAAGGTCTCAGTCCCTCGCGCAACCATGAAGAAGCAGAAAAAGGCCATCACGGCAAAGTAGCGTGGCTGCGGATGGTCCTGATAGGTCATGAACAGCACGTATCCCATCGCCGCCAGCGCGGAGGCGCCGAAGACGGGGTCCATCGCCAGGCCGCGTCCCCACGCGCTCCACGAGCCCTCGTCTCGCGCACCGGCCCATCGCCAGGCCGCCAGCGCCGCCAGTGCCAGCACACCGGCCAGCGGAACCAGAATGTGGTCCACCCACAATCCTCCGTGGAACGACCACCAGAAGCTCACAATCGGCCAGTAAATCTGCCTTGGCTTGGAATAGGTATTGATGAAGAACAGATACTTGAAGTCGGGCAGCATACCCGCCCGCGCCACCAGCGCCATCCAGATCCCAAAGCTCACCGCACTCGTCGCGCCTGCCGCCATCAGGCAACGCCACTCCTGCTTGCGCTTCTCCCGCCGCAACGGTAAAAGCATGGCCCAAGCCAGCGACGGCAGCAGAAACACCGCCGTCGTCTTGGTCAGCAGCATCAAGGTGAACAGCAATCCGATACCCGCTGCATTCCAAGCCGGCCGCCGCGCCTTTTTGAGTCGCACCGCCACGTTCAGCGCCGCAAGCATCAGCGCCGTCAGCAGCGGCTCCAGAATCGCCAGCCGGCTGAAGCAGTAGAGAAACGGGCTGGTCACCAACAGCGTCAGCCCCAACAGCGCCGCCCAGCGACGCCCGCGCCAGCTCAATAGAAGATAGCTCAGCGCCAGATTCAGAAAAAAGAATCCCACCGCCAGCCCGCGCGCGGCGGCAGCGGAAACGCCGGTGAAGAAAAACTCAATCCATTCGAGGAAAGGCCACACCGGCACGGCTGGAGCGGGGTTGAACCCTCCCTGCACATACCACCGGCCAAACAGGTGCGCGCGAATCGCCGCATTCCCATACCACCCCTCGTCCGTGTACTTGGCCCCGTCCATGTACCAGGGCGTGTGGTTGGGAAAATCCGCGCTCAGGTGCATGGCGTGCAGTGCCGCAAAGCCCAACAGCAGGGCCAGCCACAGCCCATACAGCACGCGTCTGGTCGCATGGGACATCAGCCTCGCTCCGCGATACCGCATTCCCAGGGGGCAACATGCAGCGATGCAGTCACTGCACAGTTCGTCGACGGGCTCATTGCCCAACAAGCTTGGAGCAGGCTACTCGTAGGCCAGCGCGTCAATTGGATCTTTGCGCGCGGCAATCCACGCCGGATAGAGCGCTCCCAGCAGCGAGCCCGCAAAGGCAATCAGCGCGCCCCAGCCAATCCACGGCAGGGTAAGTTGAAACGCGAAGGTCGCAAATTTCACATGAATGAGCGCGCGCACGCCGTAGGTGGCAGCAATGCCCAGCAGCACCCCGGCAATCGCCAGCACCGCCGTCTCGCGCAGCACCACCGAGACAATCACCGGCTTCGAGGAGCCCAGCGACTTTAGGATGCCGATTTCGCGCGTCCGCTCCATCACCGCCGTATACATCGACTGGAAGATCACCAGAAAGCCCACAATCACCGCGATTGAAATCACCGCCTTCAGCGCAAGGTTGAAGCCCGGGAATTTCGTCGGCGTGTATTGCGAGATTACGTCGGCCATGGTCTGCACCTGGTAGTCTTCAAGCCCCTTCATCCCGAGAATCTCTTTGCGAATGAGATTGTCATTCGCCGGATCGTCGCTCTTCAGATAGATCACCGTGGCCTTGCCGTCCGCTCCCATCAGGCTGCCCAGTGTGTCAATCGGCACCAGCTTGCGCCCGCCCTTGCCGCTCTCCACAACACCGCAGATGCGGAACCAGTGATTCAAGATCTTGATGCTCTCACCCACCCGATAACCCTTGCCTGAATGCGCAAACACGTCGTCCACAATCACGTCATTCGGCCCGGTAAACGGCCCACCGGATAGAAACACAAAGGGCTTCAGAGCGTTATAGCTCCCGTAGTCAATGCCCCAGATGATCTCCACGGATCCTGACATGGAAAAGTGCGAGATTACCGGCGAAGCCACCGTCACATGCGGCACCGTCTTGAACAATCCGGCGTACTCGGCCGGCATCGGCGCTCCGCTTACTCCGTTCATAAAGCTCGCATTCGGCGGGCTCACCACCAGGTCCGCCCCAATGCCATTGGTCCGCGCCTTCTGGTCGTTCAGCATGCCCATGAAAATGGCGACAATCGAAAGAATCATCACCACCTCAATCGCCACAGCCGAAATGCTGATCAGCGATCGCAGGGGGCGATGAAACAGGTTGGCAAGTACGAGCTTGTTCATTCCCGGGTATGGCTCCAACGGAGCATCGCGGACGGCGATCTCCACGTTTTCAAGGGTAACAGCCCGGTGCCCGCAGCCTGCTCATGCCGGGGGCCAGGGCCCAAAAACGCGCCTGGTTTCACACATTCGAGCGCAACCATTTTTCACTATCTTATGGAAAAATGGCCCTCTACGCGCGGGCGTGCAAACCTCATGCCATACGGTGCCACAACCCGCCTGTTGTATGGTTTGATACTAGGGTCATACCTGACCAAGGTAACCCAGATTCATGAAAACAAAGGTGGAAGCCGATAATAATCTTTGACTGTTTTCCACACGCGGTTTATTGTATCTGTGGAAATTCCCTCGGGGCTTTATCCCTGTCTTTGGTGGCGAATGGGTAGTTTTGGAGAAGACCTTCGCGCTGAGCGGCTTTCCCGCGGCATCGCGCTGGAGCACATCACCGACGTCACGAAAATCAGCCAGCGACACCTTATCGCGCTGGAAGAGAACAAGTTCCGTGTGCTTCCCGGCGGCATCCTCAGCAAAGGCATTGTGCGCGGCTATGTGGGTGCGGTCGGCCTTGATCAGCACGACTGGACCAATCGGTTCCTCAAAGCCTCAGACGATTCCGGCACACACATTGACACGCCTGCGGATTGGGCCGCCTTCGCGGAGAATGTGGGCAAGTCCCGCATCCGTCAGCATGAATTGGCAGCCCTGCGCATGCGCTGGATTGGCGCCATCGTGCTGCTGCTGCTGGTCGCTGTCTCCGTCTTCTTCACGGTTCGGTACTTCGGCGTGCGCGCCGGATGGTGGTCTTCGCTGTTGCCGGTCCACACCTTCACCGCAAAGACGCACAGCATTCTGGACCACATCGCCTCCTGGTTCCGGTAAAGGTTCCGGTAAAGGTTCCGGTAGCGTTTCCAGCAGTGCTGCTCCAGCACGGCCCCATTTCCTGCTCCCCTTCCTCCGCAGAAACCGCACTCTTCAAGGCGACATTCCCTTTCGAATTGGCAGCTCCGCCTGTTCACCCCATCCAATGCGCCCTTCACACGTCCCATGGCTCCATTCAACTCTGAGCCTTTGCTCTCGGCCCCTGGCCCATTTACCATAAGGAAACGGGCCCGGGGATTTACCCTCCCCGGGCTCGGGCTTGTATCTCCGATGCTGGAGCGGCCCTCTCGGTCTTCTCCGCGCCGGCTCATCCAGAGAGAACCAGAGCGGTTCTCGGGGTTCTGTGCCCCGCACCGGCCCGTGGCAATCGTCCTCTTTTTGCACGCCAAAAAGCGGCGGTCCAACCGGCAAGCAGGTTCGCCCCATTTTCCGCTTGCACCTCGCCGCAGGCCAACAAACGAAATCCCTTGATTGGGGAGGAATGAGAAGTTGAGCGACCGTTTTTTATTTACCTCTGAATGCGTGACCGAAGGTCATCCGGACAAGATTGCCGACCAGGTCTCTGACGCCATCCTGGACGCCTGCCTCGAAAAGGACCCCTACAGCCGCGTGGCCGCGGAAACCCTCACCGCCACCGGCCTCGTCGTCATCGCCGGCGAAATCACCACCGAGGCTTACGTCGATTTCCAAACCCTGGTCCGCGGCGTCATCGCCTCCATCGGCTATGACAATGCGCTCTACGGCTTTGACTCGAACACCTGCGCTGTCATTTCGACCATCAACAAGCAGTCGGGCGACATCAAACGGGGCGTGGACACCGGCGGCGCCGGCGACCAGGGCATGATGTTCGGCTATGCCACCAACGAAACGCCGGAGCTGATGCCCGCGGCCATCTCGCTGGCACACAAGCTCACCCGCCAGCTCACCCATGTGCGCAAGAACGGCAAGCTGCCCTATCTGCGCCCCGACGGCAAGAGCCAGGTCACGGTTGAGTACGACGAGAACGGCAAGCCCGCCCGCATTGATGCGGTGGTCATCTCCACCCAGCACGCTGAGACGGTCAGCAACGAGGATCTCCACGCCGACATCCTCAAGCACGTCATCCAGGCCGTGCTGCCCGCCGCATGGCTTGATGAGCACACCAAATATCACATCAATCCCACCGGCCGCTTCGTCATCGGCGGACCCATGGGCGACACCGGCCTCACCGGTCGCAAAATCATCGTGGACACTTACGGCGGCGCGGGCCGTCACGGCGGCGGCGCATTCAGCGGCAAGGACCCGACAAAGGTCGACCGCTCGGCTGCCTACATGGCGCGCCACATTGCCAAGAACATTGTGGCCGCGGGATTGGCCGACAAGGTCGAAGTCCAGCTCGCCTACGCCATCGGCGTTGCCGAACCCGTCAGCGTCCTCATCGACACCTTCGGCACCGGCAAAATCAGCTCAGCCAAATTGACCGCGCTGGTTCGCAAGAACTTCTCGCTCACGCCCAAGGGCATTATCGAGAGCCTGAACCTGCGCCGGCCCATCTACCGGATGACCGCCGCCTACGGCCACTTCGGCCGCACCGAGCCTGAATTCACCTGGGAAGCCACCGACAAAGCCGCCGCGCTCGCTGAGCAGGCAGGCGTGCTCACGGCCGCGAAGTAAACCGGGCCCTCGGCCCAATTCACAAGGGGACTCCGCCAGCCGGGGTCCCATCCTTTTTTGATCTCGTGCGTTGATGCCGTAGAATGCTTCGGAGACAAACAGACGGAACGCAATTGAGGAGTTGTCGATGCGCATCCCCGCACTTCTGATCCTTGTTTGCGCCACAGCCACGCTGGCTTCGGCGCAGTCTGCCCGGTGGGACTACGAGGGAAAATACGGCCCCGTCAATTGGAGCCGGATTGATCCGTCTTATCGCGCCTGCTCGGATGGGCACCGGCAGTCTCCCATCGACATTCGCCACGCGTATCTTAACAGGGCGCTCCAGCCCATCGAATTCCATTACATCGCCGGCGGGGTCACGCTTGAGAACGACGGCCGCACCATCGTGGTGCGCGTCCATCCCGGCAGTTACATTCTCATCAATGGCGTCCGTTACGACCTGATGAGCTACGACTTTCACCATCCCAGCGAAGAGTCGGTCAAAGGCAAGCTCGCTGACATGGATGTCGAACTCCTGCACAAGAGCGCGAACGGGAAGTATGTCATCCTCGAATCCCGCTTTTTTGAGGACATTGACGAACCCAATCCCACCCTCGCCACGCTCTGGGACCATTTGCCCACGGCCGCCGGCACCAGTCAGGACCTGGCTTCGATGGTCAACCCCGCGGGCCTTCTGCCCGGCGATGGCAACTATTGGACCTACATGGGCTCGCTGAACACGCCGCCCTGTACGGAAGGTGTGCGCTGGTTCGTGATGCAAACTCCGGTCACCATCAGCCGCCAGCAATACCGCGCGTTTGTTGCGCTCTTCCGCGTCGATTCGCGGCCGCTGCAGGACACAAACCGACGCCGTATTGAAGCGAACCGGTAACCTTCTCAGCCTGCGAGCGGGCTAAACCGCAGTACCAATCCCGCACCGTTCGCCCCTGCCCCGTCCTCCGGCGTCTCCACGCGCATGCCCGTCAGGTCGTTCACCAGGTAATGCGCCGCGTCCAGGGTCTCGATTGGATGCGAAAACGTCGTTGCGATCACGGTGCATCCCGCCGCGCGCCCGGCCTTGGTGCCGGAAGCCGAGTCCTCGAAAACCACGCACTCACTGGGCGCAAAACCCAGCAGCGCGGCCCCCGCCAAAAACGGCTCCGGATGCGGCTTCCCGCGCGTCACCCGGTCGGCGGTCACCAGCCGTGCCGGCACCGGAATGCCGCCCGCCGCCATGCGAACGCGCGCCAGCCGCTCCGTTGCGCTGGTCACCACGGTCCATCGTTCCGGCGGCAGCGCAGTCAGCAGATTCAGCACGCCGGGCAGCACCGCCAGCCCTTCGTTGTCGTCGATTTCAATGTCTTCAATAATCTTCAGCTCGACCTCGCTGTCCAGGTCGGGCCTCAGTTTAGCCACGGTCTCAATTGCGCGACAACCGTGCGCAATGCGGCAGGTAGACTCGGGGTCCACGCCGCGCATCTGCGCCCATTTGGTCCAGCTCCGCTCCACGGAGCCCAGCGAGGAAATCAGAATTCCATCCATGTCGAAGAGAATTCCATTGCAGCGAAGGCAAACCGGCGAGGTTGATGCGGAACGATCCATGCCTCATTTTATCGATTGTGATTTGCGGCCTTCCCGCTTTGCGGTTTGGGTCCGGGGCTCGCCCCAAAGGCCACCTTCGGCGGCTTTCCAAAAGTGATGGTTGCTTCGACCGGCGTCGCGCGGGAACCGCGTCGCACCTGATTCTGTTCGAGCGTCATGGTCCCGTTCGCAATGGCGGCTTCGCCGGTCCAGCGGTCAAAACGCGCAAGCGCTGCAGGCTCTGCCGCGCCCGCCGCGGCTGAAAGCGTTCCGCGCCGCCAGTCAAAATGCAGTGTGCCCTTGGCCGTCCCGCCCACGTCCTTGCCGGCAAAGCCTGCAAAAGCGAGCTTGCCGTCGCCGCTGATCTCTCTGCCTGTGCAGCGCAATTCCAGCAGCTTGCACACGGCCTGCGGATTCAGCTTTTCAAAGCTTCCCTCCAGCGCATACGACGGCTGGTTGCCGTTGGACACCGTTCCGCTGCCCTGCACGCTGCCCCCCAGCAGCTCCCCGCGAAAGCCCTCCACGTCGGCCTCGCTGGCCTGCATCCGAACCGTCGCGGTTACGCTCTTCAATGCAAGGAGCCCCATCGTCAGAGTGTCGGCCGTCACGGTCCCCTCGGCCTGCGGCCACGCGCCTGAACCGGAAGTCTGAAAGCGCGCCAGCAGCGACGACAATAGCGTATCCGGCCTGCGCGCGCCCAGCAGCGCGGCCTCAAGCTTGCCCGCATCCAGCTCGCCGAAATGAATCTCCACATGAGGCGAACATGGCGCGTTTTCTCCGCATGCCAGTGGAACCTGCAGGCTTGCCGCGCCCTTCACCGGCCCATAAGAAAACGCCACTGGATCCCACACCAGCGTGTTTCCGCCCAGCGTCAGCACGGCCTGCGAAATGTCCACCTCATTCGCCAGAAAATTCGGCCTCCACTTCACGTCGTGGAACTCCATCGTCCCGCTTAGCCGGTCGGTCTCCTGGTTGGCGGCGGGCGGCACAGTGGCGCCGGGTCCCGCGGTAGCATTTCCCGGAAAAAGCGGCTCCGGCACGGGAAGCCACGGCCCTTGCGCGTGCAGTTGCAGCGTCGCCGCTTCCCCGCTGAGCCCATCCAGCGGCGAGGAGGAAGAGAGCCCCACAACCGCCGCCCACTCCCGCAAACGGCCCAGCGACGCAGGCCCCTGCAACGTGACCTGGTAGCCTTGCTTGCCGAGCTGCAGCGTGGTATTCAACGGCGCGCTACCGCCCGCCGGCAGAGCGACTTCCGTCGTTAGCGCCGGCATCTGGCCCTCCACCGCAATCGCCGGCTCCAGCGTAATTTTTGGAACCTGGATGGCCTGCCGCAGAGCGCCGCCGCTCAGTTGGAACCCTTCCACCACTAGGCTTCCCGTCAGAGGCGAAGCGGCGGCGGCGCTTGTCTTCGCTTCCGCCTGCATCCGGCTGTCGGCGACCCGTGCGCGGCCTCCTGGTGGCGCCGCTTTGGCTTCGCCATCCTCCTCGGGCTTCGCCGCGTCGTACTTCAGCTCGCCGCTTACGGTTCCCTCCGCCTCCAGGTCCTCATCGATGCCGCTGCGCAGGGTGCGCAGAAGGTCAAGGCCCGCCTGCACCGGGATTTTTTTGACGACCAGCGAAAGCTGGGCCGGAGCATTGCCCGGCAGCTCGCCCGCCAGCCGCACCTGGCCGTCTCCCAGCGGCGAATCGCACCCCAGGTTCGCCACGCTGCGGCCCGTGTAGTGATAATCGAAGGTACAATTTGCGTCGAAGTCCAGCGGCGAGGCCGGAGCAAACTCCGCCCGGTGCACACCCGTCGCCCGCAGTCTCGTGGTCACCTTCGCTGAATCCGGCGTCCCGCTCAGGTGCAGGTCGGCCGTCAAATCGCCGCGCCAGCCGGGATCGGAACCGATAATCAGCCGGCTCAACTGCCCAAGCTGCGCTTCGCTCCACTCCATGTCCACGCGAATGGGCATCTCGCGCAGTTCCGGCGCGCGGTGCATGCTCGCTTCCAGCTTCACGATGCCCGTGTCCGCCAGGTCAAGCTGCACGTCGGTGCGCGCCGGCTGCCCGCGCAGCCGCAAACGCCACACGCCGGGGCTCTCCTGCCAGAAGGAAAGATCGGCATCCACCAGTGAAAACGGCAGCTTCTCCAGCCCGTTCTTGATATTCACGCGCGAGTTGGTGGCTTCCAGATAAGGAAGCTGGCGGGGCTCGCCCTCGCCGCTGCGCGAATGCTTGGCCGCGGTCCGGAAGAGCGAATCCAGATTCCAGCGCCCACTCTGCGCCCGCACCAGGTTCAGGCTGGCCTCATCCACGCTGACGCTGCTGATGGCCAGCCTGCCGCGCCACAGGGAAAGCAGTCGAATCGCCGCCGTTACTGAATTCGCACGCAGCACCGGCTCCGCACCAAACGCCGGATCCTCCTCCACCGTCAGGTCAGTCAGCACAAACTCCGGCCGCGGCAGCAGACGCAGTTCCAGGGAAGAAAGCCGCACCGGCCGGCCCAGCGATTGCGACATCAGCTCCGAGATGCGCGCCTTATAGCGGCCAATGCTGATCATCGGAGGCACCACGAGCACGGCAAGCAGCACCACAGCCGCCGCCAGAACCAGCCAAAGCCGCCTCCTTTTGCGCCGCCGGCGTTGCACCTCGTCCATCATGTCTCGTGTCTCGTTTCGCGCTGCCGCCCGTGGTTACCGCAACGGATGCAGCGTCCGCGACCACCGGGTATCCGTGAAGAAATGCAGCGCCACATGGCCCATCCATTTGAGCCCGTTCGCAAAGCCCGTCTGCTCATACTGCGCCTCGGTCGCCCTGAACGACCAGTAGTTGAACAGCGGCCGGCCCACGATGTTGGCCCGCGGCACGAATCCCCAGTAGCGCGAGTCCAGGCTGTTGTGCCGGTTGTCGCCCATCATGAAATACATGCCCGGGGGCACCACCAGGTCTCCGTCCTGAATGTACGTCGGCTCAGCCACTGACCAGGCCTCGGTTGCAATCTGCTGATCCGCGACCGGAACCGATGGAAACTCGTCAAGGAAGGGGAAATAATTCTCCGCCGTCGTCGGCTGCGCATGCGGCTGCGATTGCGCCACGCCATTGATGTACACGATTCCGTTGTGCAGGTGGATGTGATCGCCGGGCACGCCGATCAGCCGCTTCACCAGGATGAGATACTGCGGATTTCCCGCCGTGTCGTAATCCGCCACCGGCTTGATGAAGACCACGATGTCGTTGCGCTTCGGCTCGCGGTAGTACATCAGCGGCATCCATCTGGCCGGCGGAGCCAGCGTGATGCGGTCCACCACCAGGTGATCGCCCACCAGCAGCGTCTTCTCCATCGAGCCCGACGGAATCACAAAGTTCTGCGCCAGGAATGTAAGGATGTATAGCCCCACCACCAGCACGGAGCAGATGCTGGCCAGCGCCTCAAACGGCGTTTCCTCCACGTGCTGCTCGGCGGAATCCTTCTGTGTCTCGACTGGCGTCGTGGAAGTCGTGTTTCTCTGGGTCATCCTGCTGCTCTGTGCTCAATCGGCTCGATGCGCCGCGAATGGTCCCGCAATGGATTCAGGGATTTGCTACCGCACCACCGTGAAAATTCGCTTCCAGCGCGCAAAGCCCTCCAAATGCCTGGAGAATCCGCTGTCCTGTCCAAGTCTATCATTCGCCCCCTCTTGCACATCGGTCGAAGACTTCCGCCTGAGCGAGAAGTAGATCACGAGCGGCCGCGCGATCATTGCATCCCGCGGCACCAGCCCCCAGTAGCGCGAATCGTCGCTGTGGTTCCGGTTGTCGCCCATCACGAAATACTCGCCCTTGGGCACCACCAGCGCGCCGTTGCGCGTGAGCCCCTGCAACTGCCGCCACCATGTGGGGTCGACGCTGGGGTCTGAATAGATCCCGCCGGGGAAATTGTCGCGAAAGCGATTCCTGGGTGCGGGTTCGTACACCGCATAGGGCTCCGCCAGCAGCACTCCGTTCACGCTCACCTTTCCATTCACAATGCGCACCCGGTCGCCGGGCAGCCCGACAACCCGCTTCACCAGATAAGCCGGATTCGGATGGTGGAAGATGACAATGTCTCCACGCTCCACGTCGCGATAGGGCATCAGCCGGCGCCCAAGCTCGTCTGCCGGAGCAAAAATCTGCTTGTTTACCAGCAGAAAATCGCCCACCAGCAATGTGCGTTCCATGCTTTCAGAAGGGATGAGAAACGGCTGCAGCAGGAACGTGAGCAGGAACAGCGCGACGATGATCGTGCGCAACAGAGAAGCCAGCGCCTCCGCCACCGTGGGCAAATGAATCGGCAGATGCCGCGGCTCTTTTTGCGGCGCGACCGCTGCACGCACAGCGGCGCTCATCCCCTGGCCTCTTCCGCCGCGCCCTTTGCCGGGCCGGCATCCGCGCTGCCGTCCACTTTTGCCAGCGCGCGCCGAGCCGCGTCCTGTTCCGCGTTCTTCTTGGTGCTTCCTGTTCCGCGCGCCAGCGGTTTTCCGGGTTCGCCTTCCACCGGCTTCAGCCGCACTTCCACCACAAACCGCTTGCGATGGTCGGGCCCGCTCTCGCTCTTCACCGTATACATGGGCGTTCCCGTCCTGGCTGCCTGAAGCCGCTCCTGAAGTGCCGATTTATAGTTACCCAGCGCCGCGCCCGATTTGAGCTCCCGCGCCAGCAGCTCCGCCGTCTCGCCCATCACGTAGCGTCGCACGAACCCCCGCACCGGCTCGAGTCCGCCGTCCAGATACAGGCCGCCCAGCACCGCTTCCATGGTGTTTGAGAGCACGGTGCTCTTGCGCCGCAGCCCGCTGCGATCCTCGCCGCGGCTCAACCGCAGATATTCTCCCAGTCGAATCGCCGCCGCCACCTCTGCCATGTGCTGCCGGCTCACAAGCTGCGCGCGCACGCGGGTCAGCTCGCCCTCGCTCCACTCCGGATGGGCCAGAAACAGCGCTTCACCCACCGCCAGTCCCAGCACAGCGTCTCCCAGGAACTCCAGCCGTTCGTTGTCTCCTGCCGATTCGTCTTTTGATCCGCTGGTCGATCCGTCCTTCTCGCCCGCAGCCTCGCCCGCCCTCTGGTTGGCCAGCGACCGGTGCGTCAAGGCGCGCAGCAGCAACTCCTGGCTGGCAAAGCCATGCCCCAGCGCCGCCTCCAGATCCGCCAGCTCTGCTTTCACAAATTCCTCAACCTGCTTCTGGTGACCAGCCGTATTGGGGAAATGGTTCGACCTTGTCCGCACCTGGGTCCGCACCCGGCGCTCAAGCACTCTGCTGCCCATTAGACTGCCACGGGCAGTCTTCGCTCCACGGATTCCACCCTTACTGGGGCTTCGGAGTACCTTGCTGACCATCCACCGGCTTCGCGGTCTTCGTCGCGGCCGTAGCCGGATCCGCCGTGTCGTCGTCCGCGTCCTGATCGCAACTGTGCCCGCGCACGGCATAGGCGGTCTTCACGCCGCGCTCGGCGGCCAGCCGCGTGTCCAGTGCGCCGTCCCTGTTGGCCAGCGCTTCCTTGTACTCCATCACGGCCGCATCCCGCTTGCACTCGAGGTCGAGCATCCGGCCCAGGTAAATATGCGACCACGCCAGCAGCCTGGGCTCCTTGCTCTTCGCCAGTGTCTCCTGGAACCGCTCAATGGCATCGTCCGGGTCCCCTGACAGGATCGCCAGCCGCGCCAGGATGAAATCCGCGCGCGACGAATTGCCCACCGCTTCAGGAGCTTTTGACGGATCAGCCAAAACCTTGTCGGCCAGCTTCTTTGCGTCCGCCAGATCGCCCGCCTCAAGCTGGGCTTCGGCCAGGTCCAGTCCCTTCAACTCCCTTGGCTGGTCGCGTTGCAGCACGTCGCCGTCCGCCTTGGCGTCAAAAACCGTCTGCCGCGCCCGGTGAATCTGCTCACTTACGTCCATGCCATAGACCATCTCGCCAATGCTATCGCCCAGACTCGCCGGAGCCTTCTCGAAGTCAACCAACTGCTGGTAGAAAACCTCCGTCAGCACGTAGCCCTGCCGCATGTCGTGCTGCACCAGCGCCAATTTGATGTCGCTCACTTTCTGCCGATAAAGCTGTAACTGGTGTTCGTAGGGCGGCAGCGCGGAGCGGTCCACGCCCGGCGGAATTTTGTACACAGGAACTCCGGTATCGAGCGTGCGCGCTTCAATCGCCTTGATCAGGCACTCCACCACGAAGGCCACGGGGTCTGACCGGTACCGATATGCCATCGGAGAATACGCTGCCTCTTTCAAAACCGGCAGCAGGCGGTTGATCGCATTTGACCGCGCATAAAGCAGCGGTTCGATCAGGTAGTGCAGATAGGTGTGCCGCACCTGGAGCATCGGAATCGTCCCGTTCACCGGCGAAACCACGTCCACATAATCCGACCCGTAGACGCGCGCATTCACCAGCGCTGAGGAAAGCATCGGCTCGATGACCACGATGAACCGGCGTCCGGTGTAATCGGAGACGGGCATCTTCAGATACAGGTTCGTATCCTGGATCATCTTCGACAGCGGATCGTGCAGTTGGTCAATATCCCGGTCGTAAAGATGGTGAATCGTCAACCAGATTCCGTTCAGATCCACGGCCGCCGCAAAGTTGCGCAGCAGCGGCAAAACCTCCACCACCTGCGTCGAATCGGGCGGCATCTCGATCAGTTTCGCCGTCGTCTCCAGTTCCGGCGGAGGGCTCAGGTAGAGCGCCAGCGAAATGTACTGCGAAATGTCCTTTGCCGTCCCGGTCATGCGATGCTGCGCCACGAAGAGACACAACTTGTCGCGCGCATCCCGCGCGGCCTCGCTCCCGGCAAGGGTCTGGTTCATCTCATTGCGCACCCGTTGCCGAACCGGCGCGCTCTCCGCCAGCCCCTCGTCGTAACCGCAGGCATTCAGGGCCGACGCCATGAAGAACACCTGCTCGGAACTGACCAGCGAAATCGGCGGCCCGTTGGGGTCCACCAGCGACGGAGCCTGCTCCCGGATCATCGGCGCTGTCTGCTCGTCCGATGGCGCAGTGGCGGCCGCCCCGGGCTCGGTTGAAGAAGAACTTTGCCCCGGCTTCGGTGGAGTGCTGTCGGAGTTCTGGGCTGCGGCGGAAAGAGAAATCAGCCCCGCCAGAAGGCAACCAGCCGTCACCGCGCGCCAGACGCCCGCAGCCGCGAAAATTCGAATTTCTTTGAACTGCATGAACGAATCCTGCCTGTCAGTCTATTTGGACATCCAGACAGGGTCAAACGTCTACAGGGGAGAGCCCGGTCCCTGGCAGAGATTCAAAAGCGATCTTTTTTGCCAGCGATGAGAACCGCGCTGAGAGTTCAGCGGCCGATGTGCATATCTCTACACGACAGGTCAACAAGCGCCTATAAAATGGGATGCGCCGAAGATTGGGAGACGCCATGAACCCGGCATTTCAGGGCAGTGACTGCGAAGGACGCCTCATCGACGAGAGGTTCCGCCTGCTTCATCGGCTCGGCGGAACAGAGCGGAGCAGTGTTTTCCTGACCGAATTCGCGGATAATCCGGTGCAGAGGACCACCATTAAACTCATGCCGGTTTTTGCCGTGGATCGGCAAGCATACATGGCCCGGTTGAAGACGGCCGAGGATCTCTCCTCTCCGCACCTGGTGCGCCTTCTCCATGCCGGGCATTGCGAGCTAAACGGGGAGGAATTGCTGTACACGGTCACAGAGTATGCCGAAGAGTTACTCTCCGAGATTCTTCCCCAGCGCGCCCTGACCCCGGAGGAAGCCGGGGCGATGCTGACCCCGGTCCTGGATGCGCTCTCCTATCTTCACGGCAAGGGGCTCGTTCACGGTCATCTCAAGCCATCAAACTTACTTGTCGTTGAGAATCGACTCAAACTCTCCGTAGACGGGATTCAGTCCGCAGGTTCGACGGCCAATCCTTTCTCGCAAGAGGGCGCTTGCGGTCCGCCGGAAGCCGCAACCGGGAAACTATTCCCTGCGGCAGACGTGTGGTCGCTGGGCGTTTTGCTGGTGGAGTCCCTCACGCAACAGCCGCCCATCTGGGAGAGATCGGGTGGACGGGAGCCAGTTGTTCCGGCTTCCCTTCCTCAGCCATTCCTCGGAATCGCGAAAGGATGCCTGCACATCGAACCGTCGCAGCGATGCACAATCGCTGAAATCCGGGCCCGCCTTGCTCCTTCACCTGCTGCCGAACTGCATGTCACACCTGTGGAACCGCGCGCCGCCAGCACCGAAAAAGAAACGAAGCAATTTACTCTGCGCTTCAAGATCCTGGCTGCGGCGGTGCTGGTTCTGCTTGTGGCAGTCGCAATCCTCGCGTTCGGCCATCGCCACACCCAGCCTGCGGCCTCACTCCCGTCCACGCAGCCTGTCGCCGTTCCACCTGTCGCTCGACCGCACGCTCCGGTTCAAGGTGCGCACGCGCTCATGGGCTCCGTCGTCAAGGGCTCCGTGGCCTACCGGGCCCTGCCCGATGCTTCCCGAAGTGCAATTGACACGATTCAAGGGCATGTTCACGTGGCAATCCGCGTACAGGTTGATGCCGACGGCAAGGTTTCCGAGGCGACGATCGCCTCCCCAGGGCCGAGCCGGTACTTCGCCAAACTCGCCCTCAAAGCGGCACAGCAATGGCAGTTCACACCCGCCAAGACGGGCAACCATGCGGTCGACAGCACCTGGCTTCTGAAATTCCAGTTTGGGCAAGACGCAACCGTGGTTACTCCCGAGGAGACATCGCCTTAGGCAATTGGCCGGTGGTTGTTGATTATCGTGCCAAAGACGGACGCATTTTTGTGCCTGTCCCCCTGCCCGTAAGACGTCTGCATCGCCCGCGAGCAGAGTGCAATCCCCATCCGCCCGGCTATCCGCGCACGGAAACTCCTGAGAAGGAAAGCACCGCGAGCCCGCGCACCGGCTGGCCGAAGTAACGCGCCGGCTCAAAGCGGCTGAGCACCAGCATGTTCTCCACCTGCGTCCGCGTTGCCGCATCATGCGGACCGCTCACAATCCGGTAATCGTACACTTCGCCCTCGTTGTTCACGTAGGCTTCCACCACCACCGGCGTTGCGGTCATTTTCATCTCATCGCTGCTGCCCGAGCCGCTCGACAAATACATCAGCCTCGGCCCGGTCGCATCGCCCAGCGGCGCGTCGCCCCTGGCCTGCGCCACCTCCGGCTGGGCAATCATCCCCACCAAAACCGTCACGGTCCCCAGCAGAAGCACTGCGCTCAAAAAACCAGCGCCGGCCTGCAGAAGAAACGGACCCACCGTGTTCTTCCACGCCACCGGCCAACCCGCGAAGATCCCGCGCTTTTGCCGTGCCCGCTCGTGGCTCACCGCCACCTGGATGCGCAGCAGCAGGTCCTTCGGCCCCGCCACCGGTCCCAGCCCTGCCAGCGTCCCCTGCATTTCTTTCAGACCCCTCAACTCGGCAGAACACTTCGCGCAACTGTGCACGTGCGCAGACATCCGCTGCATCTCGCGGCCCGGCAGGCGGCCGTCCAGATACTCCGAGAACTTTGGCTGAATGGCGTCGCAGCCGCTCATCGTGCCTCCTCTCCAAGAGACAGGCCAAATCCGGCGCGAGGACTGGCCTCCGCGGCCTTCGGCGGCGTCTCGAGCAATCCCTTCAGGTAGGCACGCCCGCGCACCAGCCGCGATTTCACCGTACCCAGGTTCACCCCCTGCATCTCCGCGACTTCCTCGTACACAAATCCTTCAATATCGCGCAGAATCAGCGTGGTGCGGAACGGTTCCGGCACCCGGTGAAGGGCCGCCTCCACCCGTGCCCGGTTCTCTTCGTGAACCGCCATCTCGTAGGGCGACTCACCGGGGTCAGCCAGTACATCCTTCACGCACAGCGGCGCGCCGCAAGGCCCGTTCCCCATCTCCTGCTCAATCGGGACTTCCTTCTGCTTGTGCCGCATCCACCAACGCCTCTGGTTTGAGGCTTCGCGCAGGGCAATCCGGTAAATCCACGTCCGCAGAGAGGACTCCCCATGGAAGCTGCCCACCCCTCGAAAGACCTTCACAAAGACTTCCTGCGTCATGTCCGCCGCGTCCGCGCCGTCAAAGGAGCTCCGCGCCAGCAGCGAATAGATTGGCTTGTGGTAGTGCGCAATGAGCCACGCGAACGCCTCTTCGGAACCGGCCCGAAGCTCTTCGACAAGAGCCGCTTCCTCAGTTCTCAGCGTAAGCGCGCCGGCAAGATTGCCCATGGTGAGGTCCGCTTGCAACTCAGTGCCCTCCCACCTTACTCCATCAGGCTTGCGCCTGCTACTGACTTAGACACCGGACCCCGGCCAGAGTGTTCCCAAAATTTCTCCGGCCCTAAATTTCCCTGGCCCTAAATTTCCACGAATTGCGCCGAAATGTGAGCCCCATGGCCCGGATTTGTACTGAAAGGCCCTCTGGCGGTCGGTTCCGGCCTTTTCCTCACATGGTAAAGACGATGCGGCGGCCCTTTTCCACGCGACTCCAGGCCTGCTCCACCTCCGCCAACGGCACCGGCTCCACGGGAATCCGCAGCGCGCCCTTCGCCGCCATCCTGAACAATGCAGGAATGGCCTGAATCACCCTTTCCAGCGGTACCGATCCGAAGCCGCTGCCCAGCAGTTTCAGGTCAATGCTGCGCAGCGTCGCGCCCGGCAGTGTAATCGTCGGGCCGGCGCTGTTGCCCACCTCCACCAGCCGGGTTTGCCGCGTGGCCGTGGCGTCAAAACCCTTCGCCAGCGCCTCCAGCAGCAGCTCCGTTGGCCGTCCCCACAGATAGTCGATCACCACGTCGATGCCCTTCGATGCCTCCGCCGCAAATGCTTCCCGCACCGCATCCTCCGGCTGCCCCAGCGCGATGACGCCTTCCACATCCTGCCCGGCAAGGGCGTCCACATTTCGCCCGGCTGCCAAAATGCGCTCTGCGCCCAGCGCCCGCGCCGCCTGAATCGCAAGCTGGCCCGCCACGCCGGTTGCGCCCATCACCAGCACCGTCTCTCCGGGAGCCAGAGCCGCCCGCTCGGCAAGCGAAAGCCACGCCGACATTCCCGGATTGGCAATCGCGGCTGCCTGCACGTCATCAATCTCCTCCGGCAATGGCAGGCACCTGTGTGCCGGAGCCACGGTTCGCTCGCACATCGTGCCCCACGGCTTCCTCGCAAACCCGAAGTAGACCCGGCTTCCATCCTCCAGCCTCCCCACGCCGTCCACGCCGGGCACCATCGGCAGCTCCCCTCCCGCAAGGTAATGCGAACCGCTGGCCAGGGCCTTCACAATCGGGTGCAACCCGGCGGCCTTCACCTCAATCAGCGCTTCGCCCGCCTCGGCAACCGGCTCGGGAAACTCCTGGTATCTCGGCGGCTTTGTCAGGTCGCTCACAACGGCAGCCCGCATGGCAAGTCCTCCCTTGGAAAGTTGGGTTCTCGTCCACTCAGATGCGTTTCAGTGCCCTCGCAACGCTCGATATTGTTCGCCGTCGCGCGGCCCGGTCTGTCCACTCAGCCCACTTCGCCTCCGTTGACGAATCGACCTTCAACAGAGACAATAAGAGGGTTGCATCTTTCCCGCATGTGGGCCTGTGGCGCAGCTGGGAGCGCGCTTCCATGGCATGGAAGAGGTCATCGGTTCGATCCCGATCAGGTCCACCAAATCCCGCCAAAAATCCGCTTCGACCGCGCAGCTGATCGCGCCAGCAGCCTCACGCACTCTGCTTCGGCCCCGCTACTTGGGCACGGACGCGGCAATCGCTTCTTCCTGCGTGGGAAACACCTCGAACAGACTGAGAATACCCACCATCTTGAAGGTCTTCAGCGCGAAGGACGAAGGATTCACCAGCTTGGCGTCGCCGCCCAGTTGCCGCGTCCGCCGCAGCACGCTCACCACCGAGCCAATCCCCGACGAGTCGATCATCGGCATCGCTTCCAGATCCAGCACCAGGAATGTGTGACCCGTTGCCAGCGCCGATTCCACCGCGCTCTCGAACTCCCGCACCGAGTCAAAGGACTTGAACGGCCCCTTCACCTTGATCGTGCAGGTATTGCCACTTTCCCGAATATCCAGATCCACGACTTCTCCTGCGCCTCGGCGGTGCCTGCCAGCCCGATTCCACTCGAGTGCTGCCCGCCCGCGGCCACGCAATCTTCCGCTTCCAGATTCTCTACAACAAAGCCGAATTTTATCAGTACAATAGGCTCCAAGTTTCCCCTATGCCACTTTCAGAAAGCATCCTGGCCGAACTCGCCGTGTCTTTGCTGGCCGTCCGTGACCCGGCTGCCCGGGCACGATTCATCGCCACGGCCGTTGCGGAGCATTTTCCGGAATCCATCTGCATCATCTACAAAATCTCTCCGGCTGACAAGCTGCCCGAACCCCTCGCCGCCGCCGGGGACCCTTCGCTAAGCGAGGTCGGAGCTCCGGATTTCGGCGCGGTCCTGGAAGCGCTGGCCGGCTCAGGCACCTTCATCCTCCGGCCCGGCATCGCCCTTCGCCGGGAGGATTTCGCCCATCTCGCGGTCAATCGCCCCGTGGTTTCCCTGGGCTATCTGGCCATCCGCGCCTCCGGCGGGCCAGACGGTGAACACCCCGGCCCACCTGCCGGAATACTTGAAATCGCCTCCTTCCGCTCCGCGTTTTCGGTCGCCGGACTTGAATCGATCATGCCCATCGCCGGCCTGGCCGCCGCCGCGCTCCAGTCCGCTGAACAGCTCGAGCAGGAGCGCCGCGTTTCTCTTGATTCCATCCACCGCATGAGCCAGCTTTACGACCTGGAAAAATCGCTGAACGCCACGCTCGAACTCGACCAGGTCAGCGCTCTCGCCCCTGAGAAAATCCGCGCCATGCTCGACTGCCAGGCCGTCCACCTCTGGCTCTTCGATGGCGAAATCCTCCGCCTGATGGCCTCCAGCGGCGACGACGCCACCGTGACTGCGCAGATGAGCGCCCGCCCCGGCGACAGCTATGTGGCCGACATGGCCGAGGAAGGAGAGGCCCTCCTCATCACCGACCCCAAGGACGAGCGCCTGGCCCGCCGCAACGCCCGGCTCGGCCCCTCGCCAGCCACGCCGCCCATCACCAACACCCTCGTCGTTCCCCTCCTGCAGGACGAAGCCGAGGTCGGCGTCCTTGAAGCCGTCAACAAATCCGGCGAAAAGCCCTTCGACGACGACGATTCCTTCTTCCTCACCACCATGGCGGAGACCGTCAGCAGCGCCCTCAAGAACGCCACTCTCATGCACGCCGAGCGCAAGCTGGAGATTCTGGAGACGCTCGTCCATGTCAGCTCCGAGATCACCTCCACACTTCGCCTCGACCGCCTGCTGCAGATCATCGTCAACAATCCGCAGACCGTCCTGCCCTACGACCGCTGCGCCATCGCCCTCGATAACCGCGGCGTTCTGCAGCTCAAGTCCGTCTCCGGCCGGCAGAGCCTGCCGCTCGGCGACATTCAGGTTGACCAGCTCAACGTGCTCCTTGGCTGGCTCGCCATGCAGCCCAACGTGATTTACCTCAAATTACAGAAAGGCGAAAAGCGCGAGTTCGAGCTGCCGCGCATCGTCCTTCAACATTTCGAGCTCACTGGAAACCGCGGCCTCTATTCCTGTCCGCTTTACGATGACCAGGGCCGCGTCGGCCTGCTGCTGTATGAGGCCGTGAACCCTGATTTTCTCGACCTTCCCCACATCGAGATGATCAAGATTCTCGCTGGCCAGGCCACCGTTGCCATCCGCAACGCGCTCCTCTACCGCGAAGTTCCGCTCATCAGCCTCCTTGAGCCGCTCGCGAAACGCCGGCGCGCCCTCTTCCGCGATCGGCGCGGTCGCCGCGTCGTTTACAGCGTCGCCTCCGCTGTCGTTTTGCTGTTTCTTCTCTTCTGCCCGTTCCCCATGCGCGTCAACGGCCACGCCACGGTCGCGCCTCTCCACACCGTCAACATTCAAGCCCCGCTCGATGGCAACGTCTCCGCCGTCTATGCACGCGAGGGCCAGAGCGTGGAGGCAGGCCAGCCGCTGGGCGCGCTGAACGACTGGCAATGGCGCGCCAACCTCACTTCCGCTGAGGCCGGTTATCGCGCCGCCCAGCTCACCATGGAGCAGGATCTGGCCAACGGCTCCGCCCGCGCCGGCGCCGACCGCATGCAGGCCGACATGCTGCACGCACAGCTCGAACAGGTCCGGCGCCATCTCGACGACGCGCAGATGCGCTCGCCCATCGCCGGAGTCGTCACCACGCCCAATCTCCAAAACGCCGTCGGCCAGCACTTGGACGCGGGCGCAAACTTCGCCCAGGTTCTTGACCTTTCCTCTGCGGTCGTCGACATTGCCGTCGCTCAGGGCGACGTTCGGTTTGTCCTCCCCGGCCAGCACGCCGGCATCAAGCTCGACAGCTTTCCCCAGCGTGTTTGGCGCGGCTCCGTGCAGATCGTAAGCCCTGAAGCGCAGCCCCTTGATGGCGACCGCGCCTTCGTCGCCCGCGTTCCTCTTGACAACAACCGCGCGCTTCTTCGCGCCGGCATGAACGGCGACGCAAAAATCTTCGTCGGCTATCGTCCCGCGGGCTACGTTCTGCTGCGCAAGCCCTTCTTCTGGATCTGGCACACTCTGTGGGATTGGATTGGATGGTAAGCCCCATGCAACGACCTTTCATTATCGTTCGCACGCCGCACCGCGGCCGCTTCAGGCCCGCTTCGATGCTGCTTCTGGCGCTCGCCGCACTCGTCACTCTGGCGGGCTGCCACGCCAAACCCAAAACCGAAGCAAGCGACCGTCCAGCTCCCAGCCCTGCCGCTTCCGCTGCGCCCCTCGCCGCCGCTCAAAGGCCCCATGCGCAAGCTCCGCCCGCTGGGCTGAACACAGAGGAGCGCGACGCCCTCCATTTCCTCACCTCCGGGCCGCTTGTCGCTGTAAATCAGGCCGACCTTTCCTTTGACCGCGACGGCCGCGTCGTTGAAATCGATGTGCAGATGGGTGACCGCGTGCGCAAGGGCCAGCTTCTCGCGCGCCTCGACGACCGCGAAGCGCAGGCCGCATGCAAATCCCAGCAGGCCCGCGTCGCCTCGCTCAAGAATCAGGTGCGCGAGTGGCAGGCCGAGGAAGAGGCCGACCGCGCCGACTTGAAGCGCGCCGACGTTATGCTCGCCGAGCACATCCGCAGCCAGGAGGACTGGGAACACACCAAGTACAAGCTCGATGAAACCATTCAAGAGGTCGCCCGCTACCATCAGGACGCCCTCGCCGCCGAAGCCGACCTGCAAGCGGCGCAGATTGCGCTCGACCAGACCCGGCTCATCGCGCCATTTGACGGCATCATCGGCCGAAGTTCCATTCGCATGGCCCAGGAGGCGAAGAAGGGCGACGTCCTCTTCTGGATTACCGCCGAAGCGCCGCTTGAAGTCCTCTTCACCGTGCCTGAGTCGCTCATGTCCTCGTTTCACGGCGGCTCGCGCCTGCTGCTCACCACCCTCGACTATCCGCAGCTTCGCCAGCGCGCCCGCATCCTCCGCGTCAGCCCCGTCGTTGACCCCGCCAGCGGAAGCATCCAGGTCGTGGGCCTGGTGGAAGACCGCTCCCCCCTGCTCAAGCCCGGAATGACCATGCAGGTCCAGTTGCAGCCATGAACCTGAGTGAAGCTCTCGACGCCGCCCTCCCGGAGATTCCCAGGAAGCGTCTTGCCCGCGACAAGCCTCCGGCCATTGACCCCAACCTCATCATCCGCGAGGAATCCTTTGACGGCGAGCCGATCATCGGAGTGCTGCAGCGCGGAAGCGGCAACTTCTTTCGTTTCCCTCTCGCCCAGTGGCAGCTCATTCAGCTCTTCAACGGCGTTCGCACCTACGAGGAAATCGTTGAGACCTTCCGCGAGCAGACCGGCAGCGTGTACACAACCGAAGAAATCAGTGCCTTTGCTGAAGCCATGGAGGCACAGGACTTCTGGTACAAGACGCCCCAGGAAAAAAATCTCGCGATGAGTGAGCGCCTGATGGCGCAGCGCAGCCGCCGCGCCCAGCGCACTCAGAAGTTCAACATCGCCCACATCACCTTTTCCGGCTGGGATCCCGATGTCTATCTCACCTGGCTCGATGGCGTCGTCGGGCGCGTCATTTACAACCCCTGGAGCGTTCTGGCCGTCGTCGCGCTTTTCGCCTTTGAGGTTTCGGTCTTCGTTGGGCACTGGAATGTCATCGGACCGGACATTCCCGTCTATTACACATTCTCAAACAAGACTTTCGCTGACTTCGTGGAATTCTGGATACTTCTGTTCTTCCTCGGCTTCATCCACGAGTCCGCGCACGGACTCACCTGCAAGCACTTTGGCGGCCAGGTTCACTCCATGGGACTCCTGTTTCTCTATCTCACGCCGTGCTTTTATGCAGACGTGACGGAAAGCTGGATCTACGCAACCCGCGTGCAGCGCTTGTGGACCATTATCGCCGGCATCTGGACCGAGATGGTCGTCTGCGGCATCGCCATGTTCATCTGGGTCAACTCCGCTCCCGGCTACTGGCTCCACGACCTCATGTACAAGGTCATCCTCATCACCGGCGTTGCCGTCATCGTCATGAACCTCAACCCGCTGCTCAAGCTCGACGGCTACTACTTCCTTACCGAGGCCATCGGCATTCCCGACCTCAAGGAACGCTCCTCCGCCTTTGTCACCGAATGGGTCCAAAGCAAGATCCTTCGCCTGCCCGTCATCGTCACCCCCATTCCGCGCAAGCGTGCGCCGCTGTTCGTCCTTTACGCGCTGCTCTCCGGCGCATACAGTTACTTCATTCTCTTCGTCGTCATTCGTTTCGCTTACAACGTCACGTCCAAGGCCCTGGCAGAGTTCGCGCTGCTGCCTGTCGGCTTCATGGCATTCGCCATCTTTCGCTCCAGGCTCCGCTCAGTGCGCAGCGTCGCAAGGGAGGTGTGGGACAGAATGACTTTCTCTGGTTCCATCATCCAGCGCCACGGGTTGTGGATCGCCGCGCTTCTTGGCCTCCTCATCATCCTTCCCCTGTGGCGCGATCGCGAGAGCGCCTATTTCATCGTCGAGCCCGCCAATCCCGTCACCGTCCACTCCGCCATCGGCGGCAAGGTGGACGCGGTCTACGTCAAGGGCGGCCAGCAGGTCCGCACCGGCGACGCACTGCTCAAAATGACCAGCGTGGACGCCGCTGCTCTCCATGCGCAGGCCGCAGCCTTCACCGGAGCCTCACACTTTCGCTCTTTTGAAGCACAGCTTCAGGGACAATCCATCGGCGCCGCGGCCGCCGAGCAGGTCGCCGCCACGCAAAGCCGCGCACTCTCCGGCGAAGTCCAAGCCTCCCTCGTCGTTCGCTCGCCCATCCACGGCGTCGTTCTAAACCCTGACCCCGACTCGCTCCTCGACAGCCCCATCGCCACCGGGCAGCCGCTTCTCACCGTCGCCGATGACGGCCCCCGGCTTGTCCGCCTTTACATCCCCTTCTCCGCGCTCAAGCGCATCCTCCCCCACTCCGAAGTTCTGCTCATGCCTCCCGGCCGACTCACCGTTGTCCGCCTCCGCATTTCGTCCCTGGACGGCCAGGCGGTCGGCCTGCCCTCTGGTCTCATCGGCAAGTCGCAGTACAAAGGCGTTCAACTGCCAACCTTCTACAGCGCTCGCATCGCGCTGCCGGCTTCCATCGCCGGCCTCCCCCTTGGCACGGCGGGAACCGCAAAGATTCTTGGCGCGCGGCGCAGCATCTTCGAGCGGTGCGTCCGGGGCGGACTCGATGTGCTCCATCAGCACTTATGGTGGTAGCCACGCCAAGAGAAAAGCGGCTGCCCAAGCAGGCGCCGACGCCTGCCGCATACGGCTCCATCGCATTCTGCGGCTCCGGCTGCGGTGCGGCTCCGGCGCACAAAAACTCTCTGCTGCCCAAAAGCAAAGAACGGCCGCCTGGGCGACCGTTCTTTGTTTCATGCAAATCTGGGGGAGGAAAAAGCGCTGGGGGGAGGGCTGTGGGGGAGGAAACTGCGCGAACAGCGCCTCCTAGAACCTGGTAACAGGGGACGACAAGCTGCTCTTCGTGGTTTGGAATCTTGCCGACGGCGCAGCCATCTTGCTGGCCACTGGGGCCTTCGCGGACTTGGTGGCGGCGGACTTGGTGGACTTGCTCGAGCTCTTACCAAGCAATGACTTCTTCGTGATTGCCATGTCTGTATTCCTCAAGGGTTGAAATTGAACTCAAGAACAACACCCTACCTTTTGCATTCAGCGTGCCAAACCATGAGCAGCTCCGCACATCTGCCGCAACTGCCTCGGAATGTGCCTCTTGCGCAATCGCCCGGAAAATGCTCGCAGCGCACACCGATTTCCTTTAGGTGAAAAATGAACCTAACCTCGATTAAATTTTCACCAATACCTCAGAGCGAGTACTTGCGGCAAAGGTACTTCATCCTCTGCGGATCGATCTGCAGCAGCCGCGCCGCCGCTGCCTTGCTGCCCTGCGCGCGTCGCAACGCCGCATTCAGCAGCGCAATCTCCAGCCGCCGCACCTGCTCCTCGAAATCCGTGCCTTCTTCCGGGATCAGCACAGCTTCCTGCGCCGCCGCGCTGTGCGCCACCAGCCGCTGCGGAAGGTGGCTCGCCCGAATCTCCTCGCCACGCACAGTGATCACCAGCCGCTGAATCAGGTTCTCCAGTTCCCGCACGTTCCCCGGCCACGCATACTGCTCAAAAACATGCAGCATTTCGTCGTTCATCCTCTTCACGGCCATTCCGTTCGCCCGGCAGTGCAGTTGCAGAAAATAGTCGCACAGCAGCGGAATGTCGCCCGCGCGTTCGCGCAGCGGCGGCAGTTGGATCGGCACCACATGAATCCTGTAGTAAAGGTCTTCGCGGAATCGTCCCGTCCGCGCCATCTCCTCCAGGGGCTCATTGGTCGCGCACAGCAGCCGGAAATCGATCCGCTTCGCCGTTCGTCCCCCCAGCCGCTGCACCTGCCTGTCCTCCAGCACGCGCAGCAACTTGGTCTGCAGGGGAAGTGTCAGGGTCGCTATCTCATCCAGGAACAGCGTCCCTCCGTCGGCCAGCTCAATCTGTCCCGGCCGCGCCTCCGTGGCGCCCGTAAAGGCTCCCCGTTCGCTCCCGAACAGCTCTGACTCAATCAGATTCTCAGGCAGCGCCGCACAGTTCAGCCGAATGAAGGGCTTCTTCGCGCGCCGGCTCAGCGCCACGATTGCGCGCGCCACCAGTTCCTTGCCCGTACCGCTCTCTCCGCGAATCACCACGTTGATGTTGCTGTCCGCCACCTGCTGAATCGCGTCGTAGACGTAGCGCATGGCCTCGCTTGTTCCCACAAAGTCCTGGAATCGGCTGGCCTCCATCGCCTGCCGCCGGCTCGCCTCCTGCGCGGTCAGCTCCTTGCGAACCTCAAGCGCCTCCACCAGCGTCAATCGCAGCTCCGCAATGTCCACTGGACTGCGGAAATGCGCATCCGCTCCAGCCTCCTGCGCGCGCTTTTCCACGGAGCGGCTGCGCGACCGGCTCAGCGTGATAATCACAAAATCCGGATTGAGCGTTCTCAGTTCCCGGGCCACCGGCAAGCCGCCGAAGGGGTCCGCATCATTCGGCCCGTCCGTATCGATGTCCAGCAGCACTGCCACCACGCGCGCTTCCCTGGTCCATCGCGCCAGGTCGCTGTAGTCCCGCCTGAGCACCACCTGGAACCATGGCACGAGCTCCGGAATCAGCTCATCCAGAAACTCCTCGTCAGTCGTCACCGAGCACACAACGGGCAGGGCAAGATGCTTCACGGGAATCGTGGTCATGCACCGATAATAGAATGAAAATCGGCTTCTTCCGCGGCGAACCTGGGTCCGCCGGCCAGATCGTGCTCCAAGGGAGCCCCTCCGCGCATGCAGATGCTCAGCGCATCGCCGCTTGCGGCTTTCTCGCTGCACGACCCGCGCCCATCAGCACCAGCGACCGCTGCGCGAACGGCGCATAGACCAGCACCGCCATCGATGCCAGCGCCAGCCCCATCGGAATGTGGTGTAACAGCAAAATAGGCGACATCGCCCACAGCACATCCGCCGTCAGCAGAACCGGCCACAGCCTGCGAAAGTTCTCGCCGAACCCAGGCGCACGAAACGCCGCGGCCGCAAGTAGGAACACCCGCACCGGAATCAGCACAACCGCTGTTACGATCAGCCCGCTCATCACCATCTCCGCCCGCGGCAGCGCCGCCAGCAACTCCCGAATCTCTCCCAGGTTTGCCAGCGCACCCACATAGAAGCCGAGATACATCAGTTGCAGGAGCACGAAAAGTGTCTGCACCACAGCATGCGGAGTCTTTGGAAAATCTCCGTGCGAGGCAAGAATCCCTCGCGCTCGCACCTCGGGTTCGCTCTTCGGCAAACCCGCCGCCCCTTCCGCACCGAATTGCACCACAGGGGCCACAAAACGGTAGCCGCGCCGTGCCAGGGTCTCCACAAAGCGTGGGCTGCCCGCCGTATCCCCCAGCGCCTCGCGGATCCGATTCACCGCTGAGTTCATGCCGTGCTCAAAATCCACGAACGTGCCCTCCGGCCAAAGCTCCTTGGCGATCTCCTCCCGCGTCAGCAGCTCGCCGGGCCTCTCCAGCAGCATCAGCAGCACACGAAACGGCTGTGCGTGCAACTTCACGCGAACTCCCTGCCGGCGAAGCTCGCCTAAAGCGGCATCCGCCTCAAACTCTCCAAAGCGATAGCGCCGAGCTGGCTGGGTTCCCGTCATGGCCGGTCCTTAGTGTACGCGATTTCCGCATGCATTCTGGCTCTGCAGGCGTTGTACAACTTCCCACAACTCCAGCCTTTACCTCACATGCGCCGTGAGATTCATCCGCGCCGCATGCGAGGCGTGTTGCATGGCCTTTCCTCGCAGACTCGGGCAGATTTGCTGGCATGACGCGCCTCTTGCATGCTCGAATCTCCGCCGCACCGGCCACCTTCGCAAGCCTCGCAGTCCTCACCGCGCTTCCCATCCTCGTATCTCCAGGAGTCGTCGCCACACAGCCCTCGCCCGCAGCCACCGCCGCCTACGACACATCCATCCGTTCCCTCGAATCCCGCCTCGCGCAGCAGCACCTGTCTCAGAGAGAGTTTCTCGCGAGTCTTGCTCCCGGCTCGTCGCGCGATCGCGAACTCCGTCGCGGCGCCCTGCTGCTTGAAGACCTCACGCCCGCCGCGCCCAACCTTCCCGGCGCCATGCTTCATCACTGGCGTGCCACGACCTTCGTCCCCGGCGCAACCGCCACCGGCTTCGATCGTCTCCTGCGTGACTTCTCCGCATACCCGCATATCTTTGCTCCGCAGGTCGAGCGCATCGCCATTCTCTCGGGGTCAGGCGACCGCTACCAAATCGAGATGCGTCTTCGCCAGCACCATATGCTCACCGTCATTCTCGAGCTCACCTGCACCGTCAGCTTCCGCCGCCTCGACGCGCGGCGCGGGTCCAGCGTCTCCGCCTGCATCGTCCGTTCGCAATCCAGTCAGTCCGGCGAATCCTCGGCAGACCAAGGCTTCCTCTGGCGCATGAACACCTATTGGAGCTACGAGCAACGCAACGGCGGCCTCTATCTCCAGCTCGAATCCGTCTCGCTCTCGCGCTCCATCCCTTTCGGGCTCGCCTGGGCGGTCCGTCCTTACGTCGAAAGCATTCCCCGCGATTCGCTCGCATTCACCCTCAGCGCCGCGCGCCGCACGCTTCAGCAATCCCCACGCCGCGGCGCTCTTCCGCCTTCCTCTGTATCTCTCAACGAAAGGAATTGATCATGCACGCTCCAACCACAATCGCGTCACGCCATCGCACCTTCGCACCCGCTCAGCGCATCAACCGCTCCCTCACCGCGTCCGCGGAGAAGCGCATTCTCCACTGGATGGCCGAACGCGCGCCACGCTGGCTCAGCTCCGACCAGCTCACGATCCTCGGCCTGTCTGCGCAACTCGCAGCCGGCGCGTGCTTCGCGCTCGCGCGCTTCCATCGCGGCTTTCTGCTCGCCGTCATCCTGTGCCTCGCGCTCAACTGGCTCGGCGACAGCCTCGACGGCACCCTCGCCCGCGTCCGTCATCAGGAGCGCCCCCGCTTCGGCTTCTACGTTGATCACATCGTTGACCTTTTCGGTGCATTCGCTCTCATGCTCGGCCTCGGCGTCTCCGGCTTCCTCCACTGGCCCGTAGCCCTCGCCATGCTCCTTGCCTTTCTTCTGCTTGCCGCGGAGAGCTATCTCGCCACTTACACACTTGCGCGCTTCCAGCTCTCGCAGGGCTTCTTCGGTCCCACGGAAATTCGAATCGCTCTTGCCATCGGCTGCCTCGCTCTCCTTCGCAGCCCTTTTGCCACTCTCTTTGGCCGACGCCTTTTGCTCTTTGATGTCGGCGGCGTCATCGCGTCTTTCATCATGTTCGCCATGGCCTTCGCCGCCGCATTTCGCCACACCGCGGAGCTCTATCGCCAGGAGCCGTTGCCATGAGTCTCTTTCTCCGCTGGTGCCGATTCAATCTGGTCGGCGCGCTCGGCATGGTTCTCCAACTCGCAGCTCTCACATTGCTCAACCGCATCAGCGGCGGCCACTACCTCCTGGCAACCGCTGCCGCCGTCGAGCTCACCCTCCTGCACAACTTCGTCTGGCATCTTCGCTACACCTGGCTCGACCGCCGCAACCGCTCCTCCATCCCTGCGCAGCTCATCCGCTTCCACCTGTCGAACGGCGTGGTTTCACTCCTCGGCAACCTGCTTCTTATGCGTCTTCTTGTCCACGGCGCGCGCCTGCCCGTCGTCCCCGCCAACTTCCTCGCCATCCTCGCCTGTTCTCTGGTCAACTTCGCGCTCGGCCATTTCTGGGTCTTCAACCGTTGCAACCGCGCCACCGTCCAATCGTGATGCACCGCCTTGCCAAAGCCGGAATTTCCCCTAGAATGGAGAGCGGCCCGGGCACTCCGGAAATCTTTCTTGTCCGCCGGGAGCTCGCGAGCCCACTGAACATGCCGTCCTCTCTACAGCCCGCGCAGGAATGGACCAAGCTCTGGCCCAGTGCCGGCGCCGCGCTCGACGGAATCCTCCGCGACGGCATGCTGCTCGCCATTGGCGGCTTTGGCCTTTGCGGAATTCCCGAGGCGCTCATCCTCGCTCTGCGCGACTCCGGCGTGCGCAACCTCACCGTCGCCAGCAACAATGCCGGCGTGGACGACTGGGGCATTGGCCTGCTGCTGAAAACCCGCCAGGTGAAAAAAATGATCTCCAGCTACGTGGGCGAGAACGCCGAGTTCGAGCGCCAGTTCCTGGCCGGTGAACTCGAAGTCGAATTCTGTCCGCAGGGCACGCTCGCCGAACGCATGCGCGCCGGTGGCGCGGGCATCCCCGGCTTTTACACGCGCACCGGCATCGGCACGCTCGTGGCTGAAGGCAAGGAGCAGCGCGAATTTGACGGCGTCTCCTATCTTCTTGAGCGCGGACTCCGCGCCGACATTTCGCTCGTCAACGCCTGGAAGGCAGACACCCACGGCAATCTCGTCTATCGCCGCACCGCGCGCAACTTCAATCCCCATGCCGCCGCCTGCGGACACATCACCATCGCGGAAGCTGAAATCATCGTCGCGCCCGGCGAGCTCGATCCCGACGAGATCCACACCCCCGGCATCTTCGTCCAGCGCCTCGTTCACAACCCCCGCCCGGAAAGACGAATCGAGCGGCGCACCACGCGCGAAACCACAACCGAGGAGTAGCCCTTTGCCCTGGTCACGCGATCAAATGGCCGCCCGCGCCGCACAGGAGCTCCGGAACGGCTTCTACGTCAATCTCGGCATCGGCATCCCCACGCTCGTCGCCAACCACATTCCCGCCGGCATCACCGTCACGCTGCAATCAGAGAATGGCCTCCTCGGCATGGGCCCGTTCCCGCTCGACGCGGAAGTGGACGCCAACCTCATCAACGCCGGCAAGGAAACCGTCACCTTCGTCCCCGGTGCAGCCACCTTCTCCAGCGCGGACTCCTTCGCCATGATTCGCGGCGGTCACATCGATCTAGCCATCCTCGGCGCCATGCAGGTCTCCGAGCGCGGCGACCTCGCCAACTGGATGATCCCCGGCAAAAAGGCCAAAGGCATGGGCGGCGCCATGGATCTCGTCTCCGGCGTCCGCCGCGTCCTGGTCGTCATGGAGCACTCGACGCCCAAAGGCGAGCCCAAGCTCCTTCACCAGTGCACGCTTCCGCTCACCGGCATCGGCGTTGTCCACCGCATCATTACGGACCTTTGCGTGCTTGACCTTACGCCAACCGGCTTCACACTCGTTGAACTCGCTGAAGGCGTCTTGCGCGATCAGGTCATCAAACATACAGCTGCGCCTGTTCACTTCGCTTGATATCTGCGGCAATCCGGCGACCTCACGCCTTCCACATTGGCTTGCGCTTCTCCAGGAACGCAGAAATCCCCTCCACGAAATCTTCGACCTCGCGCGCCTTCGCGTTTGCCTCCATCGCCAGCGCCGTCGCCTGCTCCAGCCATGCGCGGTTCTGGTCCACCATCAGCATTTTGGTCGCCCTCAGCGATTGCGGACTGTTCGCCATCAGCTTCTCCGCCAGCGCCTGCACGTGCGCATTCAACTCTTCGGCGGGAACCACCTCGTTCACCAGCCCCAGCCCATGTGCCTCCGCCGCATCCACCACGCGCGCGGTCAGCAGCAGGTCCCGGCTGCGCTTCTCGCCAATCTGCGGCGTCAAATACGCTGAAACCAGTGCCGGCACAAATCCAATCCGCGCCTCAGTAAATCCGAAGCGCGCCTCCGGCGTGGCCAGCGTAAAATCGCAAATCGTCGCCAGCCCCGCGCCTCCCGCAATCGCCGCGCCACGCACCGCCGCAATGGTCGGAATCGGCATTTCATAGAGCGTCTGGAACAGCTTCGCAATCCGCTCCGCGTCCGCGCGCCGTTCATTCTCCGTTTGTTCCCGCATCCCGCGCAGCACAGCCAGGTCCAGCCCTGAACAGAACGCGCCGCCCGCGCCCGCAAGCACCAGCACGCGCACGCTCGTTCGCGCAGCCGCCTCTTCCAGGGCGACAATCAACTCCTCCTGCATCGCGGGGTTCATTGCGTTGCGGCATTCCGGCCGGTCGAGCGTAATCGTTCGCACCGGTCCGTGCTCGTCCACCAGCAGCGTCGTATGGCTCACGCGTCCACTCCCGTCATTTCTTCCGCTCCCTTTACTCCAGCGCCAAACTCGCTCGCAATTTCCGCGCTCGCACGGCTCAGATCCGCAAGATTCTTCCATCCAGGCAGTCGCGCGCCCCGTTCCCGCAGAGCGCGCAGCAGCGTCTCCGTTGCCAGATTGCCCACCAGCGCATCCTGCGCGAACGGACAGCCGCCCAACCCGCCCAGCGCGCTGTCAAAGCGCCTGCATCCCGCATCATAGGCTGCACCCACGCGCTCCGCCGCTTCGTCCGGCCGCGCATGCAGGTGAACGCCGAACGTCACATCAGGACAAGCCGCACTGACAGCCGAAACCGTCTCCGCAATCTGCTTCGGCGTGGCCACGCCCACCGTATCCGCCAGCGAAATCTTCCGCACGCCCATCCCCGCTATCTCGCCGCACGCCTCAACAACCGCTTCCGCGCTCCACGCCTCGCCATACGGATTGCCGAAGGCCATCGATAAATAGGCCACCGTCTCCAAACCTGCCTTGCGCGACGCCTCAAGAATCCCTCGCAGCGCCTCGCGCGCCTCGGTCTTCGTCTGCCGCTGATTCCGCCGCAAAAACTCCACCGAAATCGAATACGGAAACCCCAGCGTGCGCACCTTCTCTGTTCGAATCGCCCGGTCCGCGCCCCGCTCATTCACCACAATGCCGATCAGCTCCACATCGTCCGGCACATGCAGCAGCTCCAGCACGCGTTCCGAATCCGCCATCTGCGGAACCGCCGCTGGCGACACAAAACTCACCGCGTCCAAGTGCCGAAAACCCGCCTCGATCAGTGCACGCAGATAGGCTGCTTTGCGCTCCGCCGGAATCTGCTTCGGCAAACCCTGCCACGCATCGCGCGGGCACTCGACAATCTCCACCTCGTCGCTCATCCCCTCACCGAAACCCGCCGTGCACCACGCGTTCCCTCATCCGCGCGAGGGATGCACCTTCAGAATCTCCCGCGCAATCACCATCCGCTGTATCTCGCTCGTCCCTTCGCCAATCGTGCACAGCTTCACGTCGCGATAGAACTTCTCCGCGGGATATTCCTTGATGAATCCATACCCGCCAAACAGTTGCACCGCCTCATTGCAAATATGCACCGCCGTCTCGCTCGCAAACAGCTTCGCCATCGCCGACTCGCGCGTCACTCTCCGTCCCGCGTCCTTCAGCACCGCGGCCCGCTGCGTCAGCAGCCGCGCCGCATCCAGTTCCGTCGCCATGTCCGCAAGCTTCCACTGGATCCCCTGAAACTCCGCAATGGCCTTGCCGAACTGCCTGCGCTCCTTCACATATTTCAGCGCCGCGTCCAGCGCACCGCGCCCAATGCCCAGTGACAGCGCGGCTATCGAAATCCTTCCCCCGTCCAGCACGCGCATTGCATCGATGAATCCCTCGCCCTCCGCGCCCAGCAGATTCTCTGTCGGAATCTCGCAGTTCTCAAAAATCAGCTCGCTCGTGTCGCTGGCTCGCAGCCCCAGCTTGTTTTCCTTCTTGCCCGGCCTGAAGCCTTTCGTGCCCTTCTCCACCACAAACGCTGATAGTCCGTGCGTTCCCTTGCTCTTGTCCGTCACGGCAATCACCACTGCCACGTCGGCATAATGCCCATTCGTAATGAACGTCTTGTTCCCGTTCAGCACATAGCGATCGCCCCTGCGCTTCGCCATCGTTCGCGCATTGCTGGCGTCAGAACCCGATCCCGGTTCCGTCAATCCCCAGGCCGCCAGCCACTCGCCGCTCGCCAGCCGCGGCAGATACTTCTTCCGCTGCTCCTCATTGCCGGCAAGATAAATGTGATTCGTGCCCAGCGAATTGTGCGCCGCCATCGTCAGCCCCAGCGATCCATCCACCGCGGAGAGCTCCTCAATCGCCAGCATGTAATCCACATAACCGAGCCCCGCGCCGCCGTACTCCGCCGGGATGATGACGCCCATCAATCCCATCTCGCCGAGCTTCTTCACGGCGGCCAGCGGGAACTCGCTCTCTTCGTCCCACTCCATCACATGCGGCGCAACCTCGCGCGCGGCAAACTCCTGAATCGCCCTTCGCAGAAGCTCCTGCTCCTCAGTCGGCACAAAGGGATACAAGCTCTCCACGGTCTCCAACGCAACGCCCATCGGTTCTCTCCTTGGTCGTCGAATTTTCCTGCTGGCCCGCTTTCCGCCTATTGCCTCAGGCGCCGCGCATCGCCCTTGGGTGCGCCGCGTATCGTCTTACAGTTTGCTTCACGTCTGCATCACGCCTGGATTGAACCTCGGAATCTCCGTGTTGTGCGCACACGCTTCCAGAGCCGTCATCAGCACCTCGCGCGTCTTCGCCGGGTCAATAATCGCGTCGATCCACAGCCGTGCCGCGCCGTATCGCGGGTCAGACTGCGCCTCATACGTCGCCACAATCTCGTCATGGATCGCCTTCTTCTCAGCCTCAGTCAGCACCTTGCCGCCGCGCTCCATCTGCCGCGCGCGCACCTCGGTCAGCGTCGCCGCCGCCGACGCGCCGCTCATCACCGCATACCGCGCCGTGGGCCACGCAAAAATAAAGCGCGGGTCATACGCCTTGCCGCACATCGCGTAGTGTCCGGCCCCAAAGCTTCCCCCCACAATCACCGTAATCTTCGGCACCACGCTCGTGCTCACCGCGCTCACCATCTTTGCGCCCGCGCGAATAATCCCTGACCACTCCGCATCCTTGCCCACCATAAAGCCGTTCACGTCCTGCAGGAAAATCAGCGGAACCAGATCCTGATTGCAGTCCATGATGAAGCGCGCGGCCTTTTGCGCGCCTTCCGTGTAAATCACTCCGCCCACTTCCATCCGCTTTGCCCCGGCAGACGGCCCCATCGCCACCGTCTGCCTCTGATTAAGCTTCTGGTTGGCCACAATCCCCACTGCCCTGCCGCCAATTCGCGCATACCCGCACAGCACCGTCCGCCCAAACTCCGCCTTGTACTCGTCAAATTCGCTGCGGTCCACAATCCGCGCAATCACCTCGCGCATCTCGTACAGATTCGTCGCGCTCGGAGCCGGGTCCATCAATCCGTACACATCCTCGGCCGCACACGCGGGCCCATCCTTCGCCGCATCATACGCGCCGCGCGCAAACACTTGTCCTTGGCCCGCGCGCTCACCCATCTTGTCCACCAGGCTTCGCATCCGCTCCAGGCAATGCACGTCGTCCGGCTCCTTGAAGTCCACCGTGCCGGAAATCTCCGCATGCATCGCCGCGCCGCCCAGCTCTTCCGCGCTTGTCTTCTGCCCAATCGCGGCCTGCACCAGCGACGGCCCTGCCAGAAACAGTCCCGAACCCTCCGTCATCAGCACCGTGTCGGTCATCACCGGCAAATACGCGCCCCCGGCCACGCACATGCCCAAAATCGCAGTCATCTGCGGAATCCCTCTCGCGCTCATCACCGCGTTGTTGCGAAAGATCCGCCCAAAATCATCCGTATCCGGAAACACATCTTCCTGCAGCGGCAAAAACACGCCCGCGGAATCCACCAGATAAAGCGTCGGCAGCCGGTTTTCCATCGCGATCGTCTGCGCCCGCAGCACCTTCTTCGCCGTCATGGGGAAAAACGCTCCGGCCTTCACCGTCGCATCGTTCGCTATCACCATGCACAGCCGCCCACACACACGTCCCAGCCCGGTCACCACGCCCGCTCCCGGCGCGCCGCCGTACTCCTCATACATTTCGTGCGCCGCCCACAGCCCAAGCTCCACGAACTCCGTGCCCTCGTCCAGCAGCAGCTTCAGCCGCTCGCGCGCCGTCAGCCTTTTCTTCTTATGCTGCGCGTCAATCGCCGTTGCGCCGCCGCCCTTACGAATCTCCTCTTCGGCTGCGCGCAGCTCCGCCAGCAGAGCCCGCAGCGCTTCACGGTTCGCGCGCGCCTTCGCGGATCCCTGGTCAATCGCCGACTTTAGCTTGTTTTCCAAGGTCATCCGCGTTGCCCGTCCATTCCCGCCTCAAACCCGCAGACTATAGCACTCTCCCGCTTCCCCGCGCCATTCGCCCCGCTCTACCGCATTATCATTCCTCCATGCGGAACCGCTTGATACTCGCGCTTACTTTGCTGCTTCTCTCCGTCCTTCCTGCCTTGGCCCAGTCCACCGTCTCTCCGTTGGACGCATTCCACGCCCGCTTCCGTTCCGTCCTCACGCGCCACGGCATCGTCGGCGGCGGTTTCGCTTTCGTCCACGGCGCTCAGCCTGCCACCGAATTCTCCTTCGGCCTCGCCCACGCCGATTCCGCGCAACTGATTGACGATCACACCGCCTACAACTGGGCCTCCATCACCAAAACCTTCACCGCCATCGCCATCCTCCAGCTCCGCGACCGCGGCCTGCTCTCGCTCAGCGATCCCGCCGTCCGTTACGTCCCCGAACTCCGCCAGGTCCACGACACCTTCGGCCCCATCCGGGCCATCACCATCCGCGACCTGCTCACCCACAGCGCCGGCTTCCGCAACCCCACCTGGCCCTGGAATTGCGACGACACCTCCAACTGCGACTGGCAGCCCTTCGAGCCCACACGCTGGTCGCAGGTGGCCGCCATGCTCCCTTACACCCGTGTAGCCTTCAAGCCCGGCACCCAGTGGAGCTACTCCAACCTCGGCTACGTCTTCCTCGGCCAGATCATCCAGCGGCTCTCCGGCGACGACTTCGAGGTCTACATCACCAAAAATATCCTTATGCCCCTCGGCATGACCGAGAGCTACTTTGACCGCTCGCCCTACTATCTCCGCCCGCACGTCTCCTCCAGCTATCTCCGCTCCGGCGCCACCCTCACACCGCAGCCCTTCGACTTCGACACCGGCATCACCACCTCCAACAGCGGCCTCAAAGCTCCCATCACAGACATGATCAAATACGCCCGCTTCCTCATCGGCGATCCATCGAACCCCGTTTATACCATCGTCCTCAAGCGCAGCTCCCTTCAGGAAGCCTGGACCGGCATCCTTCCCGCCCTCCAGCGCGGCCAGCCTCCCACGCCGTACACCTCCGGCCCCCACGGCGCGCAGCCCCTCATGGGCCTCGGCTTCTTCGTCCTCAACGTCCAGGGCCACCGCTACGTCTACCACGACGGCGACCAGGGCGGCTTTTCGTCCGAGCTCATGATTGATCCCGCCGGCCACAGCGCCGCCATCCTCGCCGTCAACACCACCGACACGGGCGCGCCTTTGCCCAAGCCCGAACTCCACCCCGAATCGAATACTGAGCCCGACCCCAACACCGACCTTCGCCTCACCCTACGCGACGATCTCATCGAGCACGTCTTTCCCGCATTCGCAACCCGGCCCATCGCGCCCGAGCACTAGCTTTCCGGGAGCTTCACGGCACACTCGCAGCCGCACGCTATACTTGAGGGTTCCTGCTTCGCTTTAGCCCTCATGTCCGCACTCGATTTCACGCTTATCGTCTGGGTCATCTCCGCCCTCGCCGGCTTCCTCGGCGCGCTCACCGGCCTTGGCGGCGGCGTTGTCGTCGTGCCCGTGCTCGCGCTCGTCCTCGGCGTGGACATCAAATACGCCATCGGCGCTTCGCTCGTCTCCGTCATCGCCACTTCCTCTGGAGCAGCCGCCGCTTACGTCAAGGAAGGCTTCTCCAACATCCGCATCGGCATGCTGCTTGAAGTCGCCACCACCATCGGCGCGGTCTTCGGCGCTTATCTTGCCGCCTTCACCAGCACCCACATTCTGGCCATCGTCTTCGGCCTCGTCCTCCTCCAGTCCGCCTGGCAGTCCTTTGCCGGCTCCGATCACGACCACGGAGCCTCCATCCATTCCGACCGCCTTGCCCGCTTCTTTCGTCTTGGCGGCGACTATCCCGTCCTCGACAAGCGCCAGGAATACGGCGTCCAGAACGTTCCTGCCGGCTTCGGCCTCATGTTCGGCGCGGGCGCACTCTCCGGACTGCTCGGCATCGGTTCCGGCGCCGTCAAGGTCATCGCCATGGACCGCGCCATGAAGATCCCCTTCAAGGTCTCCACCACCACCAGCAACTTCATGATCGGCGTCACCGCCGCCGCCAGCGCTGGTGTTTACTTGAGCCGCGGCTACATTGACCCCCGCGTCGCCATGCCCGTCATGCTCGGCGTCCTCACCGGAGCCTTCCTCGGCACGCGTGTCCTGGTCCACGCCCGCGTCCGCACCCTGCGCCTCATCTTCGGCGTCGTGGTCTTTGCACTTGCCGTGGAAATGATCGTCAACGGATTTCTGGGAAAGGTCTAGCGCGCATGGACGATCGCCATCTCGAATCCATCATCGGCAATCTGCTCCGCGCCGGCGTCCTGCTCGCCGCGGCCGTCGTCTTCTCCGGCGGTGTGCTTTATCTCGCTGGCTTCCACGCGCAGCCAGTTCACTACGGCGTGTTCCATCCCGACGGCGCGGGCACCCGCACCTTCGCCGGAATCTTCCGCTCCGCGTTGCACGGCAACAGTCTCGGCCTCATGCAATTCGGCCTTCTGCTGCTCATCGCCACGCCCGTTGCGCGCGTGGCCATGGCCGTCGCCGGCTTTGCAATGGAGCGCGACCGTATGTATGTGATGGTCAGTCTGATCGTGCTCGGCGTGCTGCTCTTCAGCCTCATGCACGCCACCTAGTCCGGCGCGCCAACACGGGTTCCCGCGCTACGCCAGGTCGCCGCCCTTGCCGATGTCCATCGACGGCGCCATCGGATTCCGCTCGTCGATATAGGCCTCGATGCACTGCTCCAGAATCCCCTTCGCCTGCAAAATGAACTCCACCGCATCGCGCCCTGCCCCGCGACCGCCCCCATTCGGCGTCACGTAATGCGCCGCCGCCTTCACTTGCTCCCGCGCATTCCCGACCGCCACGGCAAACCCGCACTCGCGCATCACCGGCAGGTCGATCACGTCGTCGCCCACATACGCAATCTCCTCCAGCGCCACGCCTTCCTTGGCCATGATCTCGCGCACCGCCTCCATCTTGAACGACTGGCCCATGTAAACGAATTCGAGCTTCAGATCGCGCGCCCGCAACGCCACCGTCTCGCTGATGCGCTTGGTAATAATGCCGCACTTCATCCCGCCCAGCCGCGCCAGTGAAATTGCCGTCCCGTCGTGTGCGTGGAAGCCCTTGGCCTCCACCATCGTCGTCGATTGAATTCCGAATCCGGCCTCGCCGTCCTTCGCCGCCAGCCCCGGATGCACCTCGGCATTGCCCTGCGCCGGCACCAGCCAGATGCCTCCATCCGTCAGCACTCCATCCACATCAAAAAGGACAATCCTGATGCGCCGCGCGCGCTCTTCAGCGGAAATCGTCATGGCTTCATTCTACCCGCGACACAGCCCGCGCCCATCCGCGACAATATCCGCATGGACCCCACTCCTCCCGGCAGCGCCGCCGACCCGCAACCCGTGCTCGCGCCAGAGGACTACTACTTTGAAGGCCCCAACATGGTTTTCACCGCCGCCTATCACCTCAAGCGCGGTTCCTGCTGCAACTCCGGCTGCCGCCACTGCCCTTATCTAGGCAAGGAAGCCGACGATCGCACGCCCAACGCCGCCGCGCCCGGCGACGCCGCCCCCTGAGCCGGCGGCCGCACCAGCACCGCAAACCGCGGAAACGCAAAGCTCCCCGCCGCATCGTCAATCACGTTCAACTGGCAGATGTACTGCCCCGGCTTCAGCTCACTCAGCGGTACATCCAGCTCCATGGCCACCGCGTCGCGACCCTCCACGTTGATCGTGCGCGCCCTCACCAGCCGCGTCTCATACACCTTCACTCGTCCGCGCATCAGCTCCAGGCTGCTCAGCACGTCCACGCCTGCCTTCGCGCTCTTCGCATGCAGCTCCGGCAGCTTCGCATGCGCCGGGTCATACACCTCGTAGAGCAGATACATGTGCTGGTCCTGCCGGAAAACGTGGCTGATGTTCGGCACGTACTCCTGGCCGTCCTGCACCAGCGGATTCTCCTGCTTGCTCGGCCGCCGCTGCGAGGCCAGCACGATCGAACTCATCTTCAGCGGCATCTTCTTCATCTCTGGCAGCACAATGTCGGCCTCGAACGATCCCATCCGTCCCGTCTCGTTCTCCCGCACCACAAACTTCAGTTGATACTTGCCCGGCGGCAGCCTGAAGCTTGTCGTGTACTCGATATTTTTCTGCCTGGCGTTCAACGCCGCATCCAGATTCAGCTTCACCGTCTGCCGCGCCTGCCCAATCTGCCGCTTCGCCGCGTCCACCACCTCGCCGGTGATGTCCAGCGTCGCCTTGTCCTTGTCTCCGCCCTTCACAAACGGAATCTGCGAACCCGGCACCAGAATCGACACCGGCACGTAGTAGCGGTTGTCCTCCAGGCGGAAATACATCGCGTCCAAATACACCGCCATATCCGTCGCCGGCAAATCGCTTGCCAGCTCATCCTGCAACTGCTGCTCGCGATCCTCGCGGTTGGAGTGCCGGAAATCCGCCGGCGCATAGTAGCCTTGCCGGTATTCGATCTTCACATCCGGCCGGTCCACCTTGATCGTTAACCTGCGATACTTCCCGTCCCGTGCCGGATTCGTCGAGTGAAACCCAATCGCATAATAGGCCGACGTGTCGTGCTGCACCTGCGCGAAGGCCGGCGCAAAATCGTTCGAGTCGAAAAACGCCTTCCCTCCCGTGTCCGAGCTCAGCGTCGCCATCACTTCCTGCGTGTCAAAGTTGCCGTTCATGTTGTTCAGCAGTGCCCCGCCGTTGAATGCGAGCGTCCCGCGCAGGCTTCCCGTCGACGCATCGCCCAGCGACGTCACCACCTGCAGGCCACGCGTATCGACGCTGTAAATCGCCAGGTTCGCGCGCACCGCCGCGTTGATGGCCGCCCGCAGCGAGGCCTGATTCTCGATCCCGTCGCGCGAAATTCCGCCCGAAAAATAAAGCAGCGACTTCTTCTCCGTAATTCCTGAAAGAGACTTCGCAATCGTCTTCAGCGCGAACAGCTCGCGATCCGTGTTGATGTCGTTGTACTCGCTTTCGTCCGGCGTGTTGGCCGTCGTATCCTCCACTTGGTTGGTGTCCGCGGTCGCGCCCGGCGCAAAGCCCTGCCCTTCGGTCCCGTTGTACGCGCCCACTTCGTGAATCAGCGCATCCTTGTCAGCCGTAAAATCCTGGTCCACATTCAGTTGGTCGCCCAGCGAAACCAGCGCCACCAGGTCTGCCGGCCCCATCTTCGTCCGCAGGAAATCCTTCGCCGCGTCCACGCTCCGGTCCAGATCCTCCGGCTGCATCGATGTCAGATCAAAAAACAGCACGATCAGCCGGTGGTCGCGCATCTGTTCCGGCCCTGCCACCACCACGCCGTTCGCGCCCTTTGTCCCCTCAGCCAGCCCGCTCACCGTCGCCTCGTTCAGCCGCGCCGCCATCTCCACGCTCTGAAAATCGAAGGTCGAAATTCTCTGCCGCTTGCCGTTCTCATACACCGTAAAATCGCTCGCACTCAGCCCGCGCACCAGCTCGCCGGTCTTTGCGTCGCGCACCACCACATTGGTCAGCACCAGGTCGGCATTCACCTTCATCGCGTAGCCGCCCTGACCATTCGTCTGCACCTGCGTGCCGCCCGTTTGCTGCGCACCCCGCGCCGGCACAGACGGCATCGTCAGCGCCATCGCCGCCAGCCCCGCCGCCACCTTCGCCGCCATTCGCCTGGTCCAAACCGTCATCGCAACCCTTTTCAATCCGCGCCCTCTCTCAAACCCCGAACCGCTCCCAACAAAGTCAGAACCGAAATCTGGCCACAAAATTGAACGACCGCATCGCACCCGCAGAAGTCACCTGCCCAAAGGTCAGCGAGTCCACGCTCGTGTCCACGCCCGAATACTGCACCGTGTTGAATACGTTGCTCGCCGTCGCCCGTATCTCCATGCTCCGCGTATCGCCCAGTTGCATCGTCTTTGAAAGCGTCATATCGTTCTGCACCGTTCCCGGCCCCGGAATCGAATTCCTCGACGCATTCCCGTAGATGTATCCGCCCGCCTTCGCGCTCGGCGCTGTGAACGCCGCCGTGTTGAACCACTCGCCCAACCCTCCCGCGCCCGCCGACAGCGATACGCCCGGAACCCGGTCCGGCCGCAGCGTTCCCGCCGTACCGCGCACTACGTCCGCAGTCGAGGCCGTGTAGCGCGGGGTCAGCGGCGATCCCGTCGCAAATGTGAAATCCCCCGAAATCGAAAAACCTTCCAAAATATGCGCGGCCTTTCCCGTCGTCACCCAGTGCTTGTCAGTCCCAAAGGGCAGCTCATACAGGTAGCGCCCGCTCACGCGGTGCCGCTGGTCGAAGCTCGAATTGCCTTCCTCGGCCTGCAGGTCCTGCCAGTTCTGCGCCACCACTGTCGAAGTTCCACCCACCGAGCCCGCATCGTCGATCGAGTGCGAGTACTGGTAATCCGCGCCCAGCGCCAGCCCGTTGCGCAGCCGCTTGTTCAGTCGCACCGTGCCCGCGTTGAATTTTGAAAACGCGGCGGCCTGCTCGTAGTTGAACAGCACGCCCGAGTAGCTCGTCCCGTCCGGTGCGCGTCCCGGCGCGCTGGTAATGTCCAGGTGGTTGCCCTTCGACCCGTTGTAGCCCACGTTCAGCACCACGCCCCAGGGCAGCGTCTTCTGCACGTCCAGGTTCCACACCTCCACATAAGGCAGTGTGTAATGCGGGTCCAGCGCGTAACTGCCCGCCGTCGCCGGCGCGGGAAATCCATCCGCCAGCGTCAACGCGCCGGCAGTCGCCGCCTGGTTCGTCTGTTCGTTGGCAAACGGCGGCTGGTGAGCCATCGTTGTCGCAAAGCTCGCATACTGGCCATTGGTAAAGTTCATCCCGAAACCCGCGCGCACCACCGTGTCCTTCGGAAGCCGCAGGGCTATCCCCACCCGCGGCGCAATCCCTAGCCGGAAGGGGAGCACCAGCGCATCCGGCAGATTACCGCTGAAGGGCCCGGCCTGGCCGGCCTCCACCTCCGCACCCTGCGTAAAGCCCGCCGCCGCATTCGTGTCCACAAACGCCAGATGGTTGTACTTCTCCGTATACGGCGCGAAAAATTCGTATCGCACTCCGTAATTCAACGTCACATTCGACCGCGCCCGCCAGTCGTCCAGCGCATACAGATCGAAGACATTCTCCCGCAGATAGCTCTTCGTCACCGCCGCGTCAATCGTCGTCTCCTGCGCCTCGCCCAGCAGAAAATCTCCCAGCGCCGACCCCGTGTAGCTCCCCGTAAAGTAGAAGGTCCCTGTCGAATTCGATCCCCCCAGAAAATCGTGATGCACTCTCCGGTAATCCCCGCCGAAGCGCATGTAGTGCTTGCCGTGAATCCAGCTCAGCGACTCGGAAATCGAAACCGTCTGCGCGACCGACAGATTCGGCTGCTGCTCGCTCAATCCTGAAAACTCGCTCAGCACCACATTCGGCACGCCATAGTTCAGCGCGCTCGCATTCAGCGCTTCGTCATTCGGTCCAAGAATCCCGCTCGCCGTCGCAACGTCTGTCCCGTTCGTGAAAAAATTCGTCGTCTGGCTCGCGCTCCGGTTCCAGCCCGCGCTGAAAATGCTCGTCAGCTTGTGATAGCCAACCGTGTAGCCCGCCTGCACTGAATTCGAATCGCTCGATGCCTTCCCGCCCAGCTCCGGAAACAGATTCACGTTGTCGCTCGCCGCGTGGCTCCAGTTGTAATTCAGGTGGATGCTCTGCCGCAGTCCCTGCGAGCCGCCGAACAGCGCGCGAAACGCCCCGAACGGCGAAGCGCCCTTTCCCAGCCCGCGCATATAGCGCACCCCGCCCCGCGTCGAGTTCGACTGCGCCGTCGTCAGCAGCCGGTAATTCTGGGTTGCGCCCGGCACATTCGGCTCCGGATAAAACTTCAGCAGCGCCACGGCCTGCAGCACCGGCGTAATCGTCGCCAGCCCCGGAATCTCGCCCGCGCGCTCGGCATCCGTCGGCACCGTCCCATACTCGCTCACCGGATTCGAGCTCCGCTGCCCAAACAGCGAAAGAAAAACCGTGTCCTTGCCGCTCGGCTTGGTCACGCCGGGTAAATAGGGCGCGCTCATCAGCGTCACGCCGAAGCGGTTCGTCCCCGAGGCCGGCTGACCCGTCGATTGCCCATGCAGCGAAAACGGATCCGCATTGATCGCCGAATTGCTCCCCGTCCAGAAGATTGCCCCGTGTGGCTGGCCCGGATTGAAGCGCCGGAAATTGCCCCTTCGCCCGCCGAACCCTCCGCCAAATCCCCCTCCGCCGCCGCCAAATCCCCCTCCGCGAAAATTCCCGCCGCCGCCGCCCCCACCAAACTGCGACCGCAGCGTCTGGGCCATCTCCCGCACACGATCCATATCCATGCCCGCCAACGGGCTCACCGCGCCGGCCTCGCCGCTGATCGCCACAGAATCCCCGCTGAAATCCGAGTTCTCCGCAATCGACGGCAGCGCCGCGCCCGTCTCGCCGCCTCCGCCCTGCGACTCCGCGCCCGCGTCCAGCGCGCTCATCAGGTTCAGGCTCTGCGTTCCGCTCCGCGCCATCTGCTCAATCGCCTGCATCGCCTGGCCCGCCTGCCCCGTGCCCGCCTGCTGCTGCGCGTTTTCGGCCGCCGCGCGTGAGGCCAGCATCAGGTCAAAGTCCACCGCCCGGTCGCGCCCCGTCCCGTTCAGCAGCGCCTCCTGGTCGCCCTGCGCAAACGCCGCAAACTCCGTCCGAATCACATACCGCCCGTCGAAAGGAATCTTCAGCCGCCACGCGCCCGTCACGTCCGTCGTCGTCGCATATTTTTTGCCCGTCAGCGTATTCTCGGCCGTCACCGCCACGCCCGGCAGCGGAACCTTCCCGCTCCGCACCACGCCATGCAGTACGCCGCCCTGCAACACCTGCAAGGGTCGCTCAACAGGACCCCTTGGCGTGCCCGCAGATTGCGTGTTTTGCGCCGCGCCCGCACTCGCGCTCTGCCCCAACGCCGTCGCCACCATCGCCATCAGAGCAATCCCACACACCATTCCCGCTCGACGCATCCCGTCTCCCCGCCCGCCGCTCTCCTATTGCACAGACGTGCCCCGCCCCGCGAAGGTTTACGGCCGGGCGTCAATCGCCAACTTGATAGCTCGCGGAGGAAGCTCACTTCATCGGATGACCACAGGAGGTCTTCCATCAACTCCGTCAACCATCAGGAACTCGCGCGGACTCCCGTCGACCTCAATGGGACGGAAGTGCTCGTTACGGAAGTCTTTCATCGGAAAATTCCTCAGATCGCGCTTCAAATCCACGCCCGGGGGAACAATGACCTCAGGCTCCCTGAATTCCCCGCTGCGGTCAATCGCGCCCCACACGTAAATCATGATGTTTCTGCTGGGGATCCAGACAGGATGGTCAGTCAATAGAGCTTCGGGCTTGGGGTCGTTCAAAAGTGGTTCGAGGGTCATTCCCGGATCCGCCTGGCCCACGGGCAGGTCAAATTCTGCCGGACTCGTCTGGCCGGGGTGCGCAATACTCACCTCGGCTTTCACCGTGTCCAGTCCGCCGACCTTTATGAGAATCTCTTTAGGAACCAGTTTCCCGCCAAAGTCCGCATACTGGCTCCAAACAGTCTCGTAAACAGTGAATATCCGAAGAACCGGGAGTCCACGCAAGGTGAAATAGTAACCTGCCCCAAAGGACTGCAAAATAGAGCTCGAACCCTCATAGACGCGAGCATAGTTCTGGCCGTCAACGGTAATCCTCTTCAGCTTCCAGCGAGCTCCAGCGAATACATCCTCATCACTTCTTCGGGCCCCGGTCCTTGTCCGAAACTCCTCGGAGAAATCCTCGCGCGGGATGGGATGCAGTAACTGCCGGAGCAGCAGCACCACGCGCTTCGGGATGTAGTCGGACGTGGCCTGAATCTTGCGCCCTCCGTCTGTCTCCACCTCCACCGCGTGATAGCCGTCAAAGGTAACTTCTCGCCGCCAATGGTGCGGTGCCAGCCACGTCTCCTCGTACACACCGTCGCCGGTGAAGACCTGCGACTTTTCGCCCTTCCGAAGGAGTTCTTCACCGGGATAGGCGTGGAAGGTCACCTTCATGTGGAAGGGAGCCGAGCCCGGCATGCGTAGAGTCATCTGGTCATGCGCCCGCTTAATCCACTCAAGGGCAGTCCTAGGCTCGGAAGTGCTTGACTGAGGCGGTATGGGCGCTTGTGGGTACACACTTGCTGATGCAAGCACAAGGAACGCGCAAAGCAAACTGCAACGTTTCACCCAAATCCCCCGAATGCGGCAAAGGGAGGGCAGACGACAAGCCCTCCCTTCTCGCCGCTGTTCGCCCTATTCTTCAGAACAGTTGTTTGTTAAGCAACTTTCATATTGCGAGTTGTACTGGCTCACGCACCCCTGAATGCAAGTCGCACCGGTGGCGGGGACGTTTTCGCAGTCCTGAGTCCAATATGGAACCACCACCAATACACCGTTGTCATAATACTCGTAGGGCTCATAAAGATCGTAGCAGATGAAGTCCGATCCTCCGCCATCTTCCGAGCAGTCACGTGTGCATTCGGCCATCCACTGCTGTAAGGTTGTATAACAAGCGCCGTATGCGGACCAGTTGCAGGTCCAACCCTCTGTTCCACTGTCGGCACGAACCCTGTTTGGCAAACTCAGCGCTACCCCGATGAGCAGCGACGCGAACAAGAGTTTTGTGATGACTTTCATCGTCTCTCCTTTCTGGTTTAAACCTAGTTAGTTGTTACTGCAAGCGAAACGCTTTTCTAACTCGGCAGCACGGTCTTCAGAAGATCCTGTTGACCGTTCTGGTCGAGCCTGCCCAACCAGAAATGGCTCACTCTGCCCTTTGAATCCACGAGCAGTACAGTCGGCGTACCACGAACTCCGACCTGCTCCGGCGTCGCGCTTACGACCTCATTGGTCGTGATTCCAGCGTCCTTCAGAAACTTCCGGGCTTCTGGCACGGGCTGAGGAAGTACGGCAACCACGTTAAGACGTCCGTCCAGCTTTCCCGTGAGCTGCTTGTAGAAGGGCAGGCTGTCTTTACAGAAATGGCATGTCGTGGAAACGACAAGCACAAGAGAGTTCTGGCCCGCAGGAAGCTTGAGCCCCGGCAGGCTCACTGTTTTCCCCGTAAGGTTCTGAGGCTGCGGCTGATTGAATTTCGGCCGGCTAAAGTCGCCTTTCGCGACCAGCACGAGAAAGACGACCACCGCAACAATCACCGCGCCGCTGGCGATTCGATCGAGATACTTCATTTCACCTCCAGCCAGGGATAAAATCCGCCCGCACAGGGAAAGCCCACCGATGGCGGAAGGCGAGGCAGATAGCTCAATCTGGCATTGGAGCTACTGCTGTTCATCACAAGCCATGCTGAACACAACGGCGATGTAGAAACTCGCGAACACTGTACCCCCCCCGCCAAAAAGTGCAAGAGTTTTCTTGAACAGATTTTCGATAACACTTTCATCTCGAGCATTTCATATATCACTTAGTAACTGTGCAATAACTTTGAAACTTCTAATCTATTTTAGACGCACGAGCGGAGCACACTAACAGCACGCTTAGCCGAAGCGCAACTGGCAACACAACTTGACCTTCTTAAGCGCGATGCAGCATCTCCCCAAGCGCTCCGCAGGGCCTTTGATCGTTAGCCCCCGCAATTGCTTCCATTTTCGCCAATGGCCCGCTTGGAATTGAGTCATAATTGCCTGCGAGCAAGGTTTACCCCATCCGAGGTGAATTGTGAGACTGAACCAACTTTTCGTCGCCGCTTTACTCGTCGCCGCCTTCGCCCTTCCCGCCCGCGCCCAGCAGCATGTCACCTTTCCCAGCGGCAGCTCAACCGGCGAAGGCATCCTCTACCTGCCCCACGCTTCCGGCCCGCATCCGGCCATTGTCGTCATTCATGAGTGGTGGGGCCTCAACGACTGGATCAAGCAGCAAGCCGCCGGTTACGCGGCCCATGGCTACGTCGCCCTCGCCGTCGACCTCTACCACGGCCAGGTCGCCACCGACCCCGAGACCGCCCATGAGCTCTCCCGCGGCCTTCCCCAGGACCAGGGCATCCGCGACCTCGTCTCCGCCGTCCATTTCCTCCAGGCGCGCAAGGATGTCGATTCCCATCGCATCGGCGCCGTCGGCTGGTGCTTCGGCGGTGGTTACGCGCTTCAGCTCGCCATCGCCGACCCCGGCCTCAAGGCCGTCGCCGTCAACTACGGCGCGCTGGCCACCAGCAGCGCCGACCTCGACCGCATCCACGCCGCATTGCTGGGCAACTTCGGCGCGCTCGACCGCGGCATTCCGCCCGCCGCCGTCCACGCCTTCGAGGACTCCATGCACGCGCTCAACAAATCCGTCGACGTGAAAATCTATCCCGACGCCGGCCACGCCTTCGAGAATCCCAACAACAAACTGGGCTATCGCCCGCAGGACGCCGCCGACGCTCTCGCCCGCATCGACCGCTTCTTCGCCGCGCGCCTGCAGTGACCCTCGCGCATCCTGTCTGAAATTCCCCCTTGCATTCCCCGTTGCGGCGTGTTAACTCTCAAGGCAATAACTCCTTGGTAGCTACCGTAAAGGTAACTGCGGCAAGCGCCCGACAGGACCTCTCCCATGATGAAGATCGGCACCACCATCCGCGCGCACCGTCTCCAGAAAGGCCTCTCCCAGGGCGACATCGAAAAGAAGACGGGGCTTCTGCGCTGCTATCTCTCGCGTGTCGAAAACGGACACACCGTCCCCTCGCTCGACACGCTCTCCAAGATTGCCGGCGCGCTCGACATGCCCATCGCCCAGTTCTTTACTGAGGAATCCTCCGGCCGCCAGTTCACCACCCAGCGGCTCACCGATGAGGAGCTTCGCTTCCTCACGCAGATTCGCCGTTACTCGACAAATCTCAACGAGAGCGACCGCAAACTTCTGCTCGCCATGGTCAAGAAGTTCGCCGCCACCGCCACCCGCTAGGTGTGAGCCCGCGCGGCCACTCCCCTCAGCGGAGGCGCATGCTCGTCTCTTCTTCATTCTCTTCGCGCGCAGATGGAGCCTTCAGCCCGGAAGTGCGGCCCTCAGCCGGGTAGTTTTGACAGGTAGTAGCCGAACAGCACCAGCACACCCGTCACCATCGCCATTGCCCACCCCAGCCGCGTCCGGAACAGCTCGCGCGTCGATCCCAGTCGCGGCACCATCGGCACGGCGAACAAGAGCCCGCACGAGAAGCCGCCCAGGTGCGCCATGTTGTCGATGCTGATGCCCGAGCCGATCACGGTCGTCCCCACGCTGATCCCGATCCCCAGCACCAGGTTGATGGCGGCAAAGTAGATCACCGATTTGCGAATCCTCTTCAGCTCCACCTGCGGCACCGGCAGCCGCGGCGACTTCAGCAGCACAATCAGCGCTCCGGCAATTCCAAACACCGCGCCTGAAGCGCCCGCGCCCGCCGGAAACACGCCCACACGGTGATACTCCCACCAGTTCACCAGAGTCGAAAGCAGATTCCCCGCCGCGCCCGTCAGCAGATACACGGCCACCAGCCCCACTGAGCCCATCACCGGCTCGGCCAGGTCCGCCAGCGCCCACAGGCACCACATGTTCAGCGCGATGTGCAGAATGCCCACATGCACGAACATCGCCGTCACAATCCGCCACCACTGCCCGGCGTAAAGCACCAGCCCCGCGTTGTCCGCGCCCCAGAAGACGATTTGCCGCGTCGTGGGCAGCGTGGCGCTCACGTGGTTCATCGTCATCGCCAGGAAAACCGCGACGTTGATGCCCACCAGCAGGTATTTCCCCGCGGACGATGCCCTGCGCCGCCTGCGCACCGGCGGCCGCACCGTGTAGCCCGAGTCAGGCGGCAGAACCTCCGGCTCATGGCTGCCGGCCACGCGCGCAACCAGCCGTTCATCCATCGTTGCAACGCTCATTGGCGTGGAGCCGGGATTGCTTCCCATATCTTCCATCGTACTCGATTTACATTTGTCTCGCGGTCGGATGAACCATGCCGTCCCAACCCGCGAAAAATCGCCCGCGCCCCGGGTTGTACCCTGTTCCTGGGTCCATTTTTCAGGTCGCGCGTCCCGCGCCGCGGCAATTCCAGGGGTACCCTGCAAGGAGCAATCGGGTGAGCAAGAAAGTGCCGATTCAGCGTGCGTTGCTGAGCGTGACTGACAAGACCGGACTCGTCGAACTCGCGAAGGTCCTCTCCGGCTTCGGCGTCGAGCTTGTCTCCACCGGTGGCACCGCCCGCGCCCTGCGCGACGCCGGCCTCGCTGTCCGCGACATCAGCGACCTCACCGGCTTTCCTGAAATGCTCGACGGTCGCGTCAAAACCCTCCATCCGCTGGTCCACGGCGGACTGCTCTATGTCCGCGGCAACGCCGAGCATGAAGCCGCCGTCGCGGCCCACGGCATCCAGCCCATTGACATGGCCGTCGTCAACCTCTACGCCTTTCAGAAAACCGCCGCCCAGCCCGGCGTCGCCTTTGCGCCCCTCATCGAAAACATCGACATCGGCGGCCCTTCCATGGTTCGCTCCGCCGCCAAGAACTTTGAGGATGTCGCCATCGTCACCCGCCCCGCCGACTATCCCGCCCTCATCGAAGAGCTCCAGTCCACAAACGGCTCGCTCAGCCGCGAAACCCGATGGCGGCTTGCCAAACAGGCCTTCGCCCTCACCGCCGCGTACGACTCCGCCATCGCGAACACCCTCGAAGCAATTGCGCTCGCGCCCGCACCCGAAGCCCCCGCCGCGCAGGACTCCGCCGCGCTGCCTTCCACCCTCCGCATCAGCTTTCCTCTCGCGCAGTCCCTCCGTTACGGCGAAAATCCCCATCAGCGCGCAGCGCTCTATAGCGATGGCTCCGGCCTGGGCATCGCCAACGCCCGCCAGCTCCAGGGCAAGGAGCTCAGCTTCAACAACCTCGTCGATCTCGAAGCCTGTTGGGAGCTGGCCCGCGAGTTCAGCGAGCCCATGGTCGCCATCATTAAGCACACCAACCCCTGCGGCGCGGCCACCGGCGCAACCGTTGCCGAGGCCTACACCAAAGCCCTCGCCTGCGACCCCATCTCCGCCTTCGGCTCTGTCATCGGCATCAATCAGCCCGTGGACGCCGCCGCCGCCGAGGAAATCTCCAAGCTCTTCGTCGAAGCCATCGCCGCTCCCTCCTTCACGCCGGAAGCCCGCGAGCGCTTCGCCGCCAAAAAGAATTTGCGCCTCGTTGAAGTGCAGCCCGCGCCCGCGCGTCCCGTCGTCAAGCACATCTCCGGCGGCCTGCTTCTGCAGGACGCCGACACCGGCCGCGTCACCGAGGGCGAGCTCGACGTCGTCACCTGGCGTCCTCCCACGGCCGACGAATTGCGCAGCCTCCTCTTCGCCTGGCGCGTATGCAAACACGTCAAATCCAACGCCATCGTCTACGCCCGCAACGGCCAGACCGTCGGCATCGGCGCCGGCCAGATGAGCCGCGTGGATGCCGCCCGCTTCGGCGCGCAAAAGGCCGTTCTGCCGCTCCAGGGCTCGGTTGCCGCGTCGGACGCGTTCTTCCCGTTCCCCGATGGCCTTGAGGCCGTGGCCGCTGCCGGAGCCACCGCCGTCATCCAGCCCGGCGGCTCCGTCAAGGACCAGGACGTGATCGCCGCCGCCGACCGGCTCGGCCTCGCCATGGTCTTCACCGGCATCCGCCATTTCCGCCACTAGCGCCCCGTGCGCGCAGGCTTTCCCGCAGCGTATTTCTTTCTCTGATTCAAGGCCGCTTCGTCCGCTTTTCAGGTTTCTTCTGGTACCCGCTCGGGGCAAAATCCCGCATTCTCCCCCTCCGCTGCGACCAATCAACGGTAAAATCGTCTGTAGAAGCAGGCGGATCGGCCCGGCCCTCCGCCTTGCCGCCATTCAGTCTCCCGGGATGCTTCGCACGTTCGTTTCCCGGCTCGAAAGTCACGGAATCCCCAGCAATGATGATTGGAATTCGCAACCGCTCGCTTCTTTGGTTCTCCTCGGCCGCATTCTCGCTGGCCCTGCTGCCCGCCATCCACGCGCAAATCGTCGGCGCGCCGGCCGCGCCGCCCGCAAAACCCGCCGCGCCGGCCGCAGCCAATTCGTTGGCTGCCTCCGCCACGCCTGCACCCACTGAGTATGAACGCGCCAAAGCCTACTTCCACGCCGCCATGGCCGGCGCGGATGAAGAGCAGGCCATCGACTCCGGCAGCATGGAGTACATCACCCGCGCCATCGAGGAGTACAAGAACGCCCTCAATGCCGACCCCAACTCGCCCGAACTCAACCTCGCCCTCGCCGACCTTTACTATCGCGTGGGCAAGGTGGGTGACGCAGAATCCGCCGCCCGCGGACTGCTCAAAACCGCACCGAACAATATCAAGGCGCACACGCTCCTCGGCCGCATTTACCTCCGCCAGCTCAGCGAGTCCCAGAACTCAGACTCCTCCACTTCGCCCGGCGGAAACCCGCTTGACCTGGCCATCGCCGAGTACGAGAAGATCGTCGAACTCCAGCCAAAGAGCGTGGACGACCACATGGTTCTCGGCCAGCTTTACACCGTCAAGCATGACTCCAAGAGGGCCGAAGAGCAGTTCAACCTCGCGCGCTCCATCAATCCTGACTCCGAAGAGGTCGTCCTCAATCTCGCCCGTCTTTACGCTGAAAATGGCAACATCGCGCAAGCAGCCGAGGTCATCAAGCAGGTGAGCCCTGACCATCGCACCGCCAAGATGGAATTCGCTCTCGGCGCGGCCTATGAGCAGCTCAAGAGCCCCAAGGACGCCATCGCCGCCTATCAGCGCGCTGAAGAATTGGAGCCCGGCGATCCGCGCACCATCGCCGCGGCCGCCCAGGCTCTCTTTGAGGACAATCAGCTCGAAGAGGCCCTCAAGCAGTACCAGAACCTCTTCCAGGCCGATCCGGAAAACGCCGACGCCCAGGTTCGCATCAGCGAAATCCTCCGCCGCCAGGGTAAATATCCTCAGGCCCTCGCCGCCGTGCAAAAGGCCGTCCAGATCAAACCCGATTCCCTCGAGGCCGGATTCAATGAAGGACTGCTTTATGACGTGCTCGGCCGCTACGACGACGCCGCCAGGGTTTACCAGCACATGGTCGACCTCACCACCCATGCCAACGGCGCGGACACGGCCGAAGAAAAGAACAACCACGGCATCTTCCTTGACCGCCTCGGCAACATCTACCACGAGCAGAACAAGGTCGATGACGCCATCGCTGCCTACCAGAAGATGATTGAGATGGGCGGCGACCAGGCCCTCCGCGGCTACCAGGGCGAGGTCGATGTCTACCACGACGCCAAGATGTTCGACAAGGCCATCGACATCACCGAAAAGGCCGTTGCCGCCGACCCCAAGAACACTGACCTCAAGCTTATGCTCGCCCCCGAGCTCGCTGACCAGGGAAAGACCGACCAGGGCCTCGACATGGCCAAGGGTTTGCTTACCAACACGCCCAAGGACCGCGCTGTCTGGCTCACTCTCGCCCAGATGTACACCCGCCTCCACCGCTGGAAGGACGCAGAACAGGCACTCGACAGCGCCGAGCCCCTCAGCACCACCAAGGACGACAAAATTAATCTCCTCTTTCTCCGCGGCGCACTCGCGGAGGGCCAGAAGCACGACGGGCCCGCAGAACAGTACTTCCGCCAGGTCCTCGCCCTCGACCCAAACAACGCGATGACCCTCAATTATCTCGGCTATATGCTCGCCGACAAGGGCACCCGGCTGCCGGAGGCTCTCGATCTCATCCGCAAGGCGGTCAAGCAGGACCCGATGAACTACGCCTACCTTGACTCGCTCGGCTGGGCTTACTTCAAGCTCGGCCAGTACGAGCTCGCCGAACAGAATCTGCGCCAGGCCGTTGAGCGCGACCAGACCGACCCCACCGTCCACGACCATCTCGGCGACCTTTACGAGAAGACCGGACGCATCCGCCTGGCCGCCGCGCAATGGCAGCTCTCCCTGGCCGAATTCGCAAAGTCCCTTCCCGCCGATGTCGAGCCTTCTGAGGTCTCCAAGCTGCAAAAGAAGCTTGAGAGCGCCCGCGTCAAGCTCGCCAGGGAAGAGAGCATTCTAGGGCCATCCAAGACCGGCCCGCAGTAGCGCCCCGGCTCCAGCCAAACTTCGCAAAAAAAAGGCTTCGCAAAAAAGGGGCGGCCGATTGGGCCGCCCCTCGCATTTCCCATCCGGCGCGCCGGCTTATTTGTTCTGCGCCGCCGCCGCCATGAACTTGTCCACGTTGTCCTTGTCCACCACCGCCGTCCCCGTGTCTATAAACACCGGATAAGGCGAGAACAGATCCGCCGCATAGTCCTTGTCCAGCGTCTTCGGCGGATCGTGGTACACCTCGTCCAGAACCTTCAACCCGTAGTAGCCCATTGTGTAGGGCTTTTGCGCGATTGTCGCGTCCACTACCCCGCTCTTGATCGCGTCCAGCACATCCGGGTCCACGTCCCAGGTGATCACCGTCCGGTCCTTTGTATTCAGCCTGCGCACCACCTCGGCCACCTGCTTGCCCGCCGAGGCCTCCAGGCACACAAAGGCGTCGATCTTCTTCGCGCCCGTCAGCGCCAGGTACTCCTCCGTCTTGTCGAAGGCCACCCGGGGGTCGCCCTTGATGTCCACCACGTCCGCGATGTGAATATTCGGCTCGGTTGCCAGCGCGTCCTTGAAGCCCTTCAGCCGCTCTTCTGTATTGGTCTGGTCGCTCAGTGTGAAGAACACCACGTTCCCCTTGCCGCCCATCTTCTCCGCCAGCCGCCGTCCGCCCATCCGTCCGGCCTCCAGGTTATTCGTCCCGATAAAGAACAACCGCTTGCTGCCCGCCGCGTCGGAGTCCATCGTGATCACAGGAATGCCCGCCTCAATCGCCGCGTCAATCTCCGGCTGCAGCACCGCCACATCCGGAACTGAGATCAGAATCCCTGACGGCTTGGCCGCCACCGCCTTCTTCAGCGCCTCCAACTCGCCTTGCGGGTCATAGGTCTCAGGACCCACCACTTGCACCGTCACCCCAAGCTGCGCCCCTGCGTGAAGGAATCCGCTCGATGCAGTCTGCCAGTACGGCAGGTTCACGTTGTTCGTTACAAGGTAATAGGTCTCCTTCAGCGAGTGCCGCTTGCACCCCGTGGCAAACACCAGCCCCAGAGCCAGCGCGCTCACGGCGATCCGTTGCATCGTCTTCATCGTTTCCTCCCGGTCTTTGCGTGGAAAGGTCTACCGGCGCACGCAGGCTATTACGCTCGCCGCGCGTCTCAAAAAAGTTCGGCTGGATGCTACTCCCACTCTTCCCGGCTTGTCCACAGCCTCCGTGGCTTGAGGCTTCTTTGCACCCCGGATTCGTCGACACTCCCTGGAGTGAACCCGCTGAGCCGCCCCCCAAACGCCTCGGCCCACCCTCTGCGGTGGAACCCGAGGCCCCTGCGGTATACCCTGAGCAAAGGCACACTGGTTCTGCGGACTACATGAACAGATGACCTCGGCCTCCAACCCGGTTGCCTCGCTGCCTCCGGGCATCGCCGTCGACGGCTCCGGGCCCCTCGCCCAGCGCGCCTTTCCTGAGCCGCCGCACCCCTACCGCACCCCCTTCGCCCGCGACGCGGCCCGCATCCTCCATGCCCGCGCCTTCCGCCGCCTGGCCGGCAAAACCCAGGTCTTCGCCCGCCTGCCCAGCGATCCGCCCAGCGACCACTTCCGCAGCCGCCTCACTCACACGCTTGAGGTCGCCCAGATTGCCCGCACACTCGCCCGCGCCCTCGGCCTCAACGCCGAGCTCGCCGAGGCTCTCTCGCTGGCCCACGACATCGGCCACCCGCCCTTCGGCCACGCCGGCGAAAAAGCTCTCGACCGCGCCCTCCGCGCCCACGGCCTCGCTTTCGACCACAATCTTCACGCCCTGCGCATCGTCACCTGGTTTGAAGAGCGCTACGCCTCCTTCCGCGGCCTCAACCTGACCCGCGGTCTGCGCGAGGGCATCATCAAGCACTCGCGCGATTACACCGCCGCCGGCCACCCCAAGCTCGCCGGCTACTTCCTTGACCAGTTCCCGCCCCTCGAAGCCCAGCTCATTGACCTCGCCGACGAAATCGCCTACCTCACCGCAGACCTCGACGACGGTCTCGACTCCGGCATTCTCACTCTGGAACAACTCCGCGAAGGCCTCCCGCTCTTCGGCCGCTTTCTTCACCAGGCCCGCGCCGCCGCTCCCGCCGCACAGCCGCGCCTCCTCGCCAATGAGGCCCTGGCCCGCATGCTCAACACCCTCGTCACCGACCTCATCGCGGAAACCCGCGCCCGTGTCCTCTCGCTCGGCGCAGCGCAGCTTGAGGACATTCGCCGCGCGCCCTCCCGTCTGGCCGCCCTCAGCCCCGCGCTTGAGGCCGAGCGCGCCGCCGCCAAGCACTTTCTTTACGAAAATTTCTACAACTCCCCCGGCATGGAGGTTGTCCACGGCCATGCTGCCGAGATCGTCGAGGAGCTCTTCAACGTCCTCCTCGCCGATCCCTCGCTGCTGCCCCCCGACCACCAGACGCAGATTCCCTCTGAAGGCCTCGCCCGCACCGTCGCCGATTACATTGCCGGCATGACCGACAGTTACATCGAGCAGCTCTGGATGCGCCGCGGCCGCCGCTAGCACCGCGACCAGATGATTTTGTAATCCAACCCATGAAACTGGGTGCCCCAGGTCTCGATTTTGAGACCTGGGAAACCACGAATCCTCACGGTCGCGGTACTAGCTGCTCAACCAGCCTTCGCCAGCCGGTTGTAAAGCGCGCAGAGCACCGCCCCGCCAATCAGCCCGTCGGCGAAGCCGTACACCGTCACCAGCACAACCTGCCCCACGCTTCGCCCCGCGTGATAACCCGGATAGAACGACCCCACAACGTCCAGGAAATCCTTCCCGTATCCGCCCCAGATCAGGTTCAGCAGCGCCATCAAAAGCAGCGCAGCGCTCCACAGAATCGCGCACGAAAGCGCAAAGCCTCGCGTATCCAGTCTCATCGCTCCTCCTTTCGAAGAAGCATTCTAGCCTCCTTGTTGCCTGCTCGCTGTGATCGCCGGCATCCCCAGCCGGTCCACTGCCTACTGCACCGTCCCCTGCGGGCGCAGCCTCCGCAAGTCCAGCGCGCACTCCAGCGCGTTCTGCGCGGCCATCCGCAAGTTGTCGCTAGCCGCCCACAGCCACAGCCGCCGCGCCTCGTTCGGATTCCGCTCTCCCGGCTCCGGCCGCAACCGCACCAGCACATCGTCTTGCCCCGTCGCGGCCAGATTTGAGGGCGAGTCCGTGTCCTCCAGCACCAGGTCCACATGCTCGCCGCTCAGCGCCTCTTCCAGCGCCGCAATCTCCACGGCCCGCTCCAGTTCCACGGCAATCGAAAACGTATTCCCGTGAAACACCGGTGCGGCCACCGTCTGCATCGCCAAAGCCGGCCCCCGATTCCCCACCAGTGCCGCCACGTGCCGCCGGATGCGCGCTGCCGCGCCCGCCAGATTTGCCGTCGCGTTTTCGCCCAGTCCGCCAAGCAGGTTATACGCCACCTGCGCGTCGAAAACCGTCTTTGGCAGTCCCTGAAAGCTCAGCAGGTTCACCGTTTGCTGGTGCAGCTCGTCCATCGCCGCCCGTCCGAACTCGCTGGCCGGCAGCATCACCGTCGCCGCCCAGGTCCGCACCGGCGCCGCCAGCCGCAGCCGCTCCATCAC
>JBAUEO010000056.1:0-5109 GCA_049678625.1 Occallatibacter sp.
GGGCACGGCGGCAAGCGCGGCGGCTCCCGGACCGGGCGTGTGGATTCCGGCCGAAGCGCTGGTCAGCTTCCATCTAGCGCGGGCGGTAACAGTGGCGCCCGTGGGCCAGCAGGAGGCCGACCGGCTGGCGCAAGGGCTTTACCAGGGCGGACCGCGGCTTTACCAGCGGCGGCGGTATGGATACTACGGCGGGCCGTATGGGCCTCCAGGGTATGGGTATCCAGGGCCGTATCCCTACTATGGGCCGGTGTACTACAGGCCGTACTACTTCTCCGGCGGGTTTTACTACTGGCGCTGAGCCGGGTTGTGAGTTGGTGCGACGGGCGTCCCTGAAGGGACGCCTGTTGTGTTTGAAGGTAGGGAGCAGGGAGTAGGGAACAGGGAGTAGGGAACAGGGAGTAGGAATGCAGGTCCTTCGACTCCCTGCGCTTCGCTTCGGTCGCTCAGGATGACAATTCACTTGGGGTTGTGACGCCTGTGGGTGGGCGGGTCAGTGCGCGAAGGGCGGCGAGGGTTCGTCTATAATTGTATGGATCGCGAAGAGCGAGACGAGCGCATCGGGCCAGAGGCATTTGCGGGGGTTTGCGCGGGAGCGCGGACCGGGCAAGAAAGGCCGTAGGCCGGGGCGCGAGAGAGACAGAGAAGGCTGAAACCCATCCATGATTCGTTTCCTGCAAAAAGACAATCGCATGACGAAGGCGCTGTTTGTGGTGATCATCGGCGCGGCGTCGGTTGCGATGGTGGTGTATCTGATTCCCGGACTGACGGCGGGCAGCGCGGCCGCGCCGGACACGTATGCGGTGGTGTATCCGAACTGGTACAGCCGGTTCCTTTCCGGCGGCGACACAATCCGCGAGCAGAAGGTTGAGCAGATGGCGCGGCAGCAGATTCTCGAACGGAATCCGCAGTATTCTGACGACCAGACGATCCTGAACTTGTTTGCCCAGCAGGTGGGCCAGCAGCTTGTGCAGCAGCAGATTCTGCTGGACGAGTCAAAAAAGCTGGGGATTTCGGTGACGAACGAGGATGTGCGGCGTTTCCTGCGTACGGGTCCTACGGGCCAAGTGCTGTACCCGAACGGTCAGTTCATCGGGAAGGAGCAGTACGCGGCGCTGATTCAGAACCGCTTTGAGACTTCAGTTGCGGACTTTGAGCAGAACGTGCGGCAGGACATTGCCATCCGGCGGCTGATGGCGCTGATTACGGCTCCGGTGACGGTGAGCGACCAGGAAGTGCGCGCCTACTATCGCACCCACAATGTGAAGATCAAGTTTGACTATGCGGTGTTGCAGGCCGTGGACCTGGGCAAGACGATCAATCCGACGGACGCGGAACTGGAAGCCTACTTCAAGAAGAACGCGGTGCAGTATGCGCAGGCGGTTCCCGAGGAGCGGACAATTCGCTACCTTGCGTTCACGCCGGACCAGGTTCCGGGGGGCGTGGCGCAGCCGACCGAGCAACAGATTGAGCAGTATTACACTGACCACCAGTCGGACTTTCAGGTTCCGGAGCAGGCACGCTCGCGGCATATTCTGATTGCCGTGCCGCCGACCGCGGACGCCAAGACGGATGCGACAGCGAAGGCCAAGGCCGAAATGGTGCTGAAAGAGTTGAAGGCTGGGGGCAACTGGGACGCGCTGGCGAAGAAGGACTCCGACGACCCTGGGAGCAAGGGCAAGGGCGGCGAGCTTGGATTCGCTGAGAAGGGGCGGATGGTTCCGGCGTTTGACACGGCGATCTTCTCGCAGCCGATTGGGGCCATCGAAATAGTGAAGACGCAGTTCGGCTACCACGTGGTGCAGGTGGAGGCGCGGCAGCCGGCGCATACGCAGCCGCTGAATGCGGTGCTGCCGACGATTCAGGCGACGCTGATTCGGCAGACGTCGGCGCAGGCGCAGGCGGACTACGCGGAGACGCTGACCTCAGAGGCGATCAAGACCGGGCTGGAGAAGACGGCGGCGGCGCACGGGCTGCAAGTGCAGACGACGCCTCCGGAGCCGGCGCAGGGCGTGATTTCGGCGCTGCCGGATGGGTCGCAACTGCTGGCCAAGGCCTTCCAGGTGAAGCAGGACGATCCGCCGCAGTCCGCGCCTACGGGCGAGGGGTATGCGGTGTTTCAGGTGACGGGAGTCACGGCGGCGCATGCGCCGACGTTTGCCGACTGGAAGAGCCACGTGCTGGACGATTATCGCATGGAGAATTTGCCGGCGCTGTTGCGGCAGCGGACGGCGGAGCTGGCCAGCCAGGCGAAGAAGCTGGGCGACCTGAAGAAGGCGGCCGCGGCGGTGGGCGCGAAGGTGGAGACCAGCGACGAGGTGACCGAGACCGGGCAGGTTCCCGACATGGGCGAAGTGGGCCAGGTTGCGCCCACGCTGTTTGATCTGCCGGTGGGCGGAATCAGCGGAGCGATTAACACGGGCCGCACGGGCGTGGTGGCGAAGATTGTGGACAAGCAGGAGCCGACGCCGGACGAGATCCAGAAGAACCTGGACGCAACGAAGGGCGAACTGCTGCAGCAGCGGCAGGGTGAGGCCTTCAACATCTTCGCAAGCGACGTGATCAACCGCTACAAGAAGGCGAAACTGGTGGTGCTGAACCCGAAGGCGCAGAACGCGCAGACTCCGGGCGAGTAAGAGCGCTGAGACGGAAAAAGAAGAGCCCGCATCCCAGGAGGATGTGGGCTTTTTTTACAGGTGGAGTTTCTTGCGGGTGGAATTTGCGGATTGGTGAGACGCACGGAATTGCAAGCGAGGAGATAAGGCGGAGATGAATTTCAAACGGGCGCAGGGCGTGCTGCTGCACATCAGCTCGCTGGCATCGGCGGGCGGGATTGGAGACCTGGGGCCGGCGGCGCACGAGTTTGTTGAGTTTCTGGCGGCTGCGAAGCAGCATGTGTGGCAGGTGCTGCCGCTGTGTCCCACGGGATTTGGGAACTCGCCCTATGCGGGCTCGTCGGCGTTTGCGGGGAATCCGTATTTGGTGAGCCTGGAAGTTCTTGCGGAGTGGGGCTGGATTAGGCGGGAACGGATTGCGGGACTTGCGGGAGCCAGTGGCCCGGTGGATTTCGAGCGCGTGGAGCGGGAAAAGCTGCCGCTGCTCAAGGAGGCGGCGGGGAATTTTCTGGACCAGTTTTCGCGGGCCCGCGGTGCGGAGGATGCGGCACTGCGCAGTCAATGGGCGGAGTTTGCGGCGTTTTGCCAGGCGGAGCAGGGCTGGCTGAACGATTATGCGCTGTATGCGGTGCTGCGGCGGGCACTGGGAACGGGCGCATGGACCGAGTGGCCCGAGGATGTGCGATTCCGGCAGACTGAAACGCTCAAAAAACTGACGCGGGAGCATGGGCGTGCGCTGGCGGTGGAACAGGCTCTGCAGTTCGCCTTCAGAAAGCAGTGGGCGGCGCTGCGGGCGCGTGCGGCCGAGCATGGGATTCGCATGATGGGCGATGTGGCGATTTTTGTGAATATGGATTCGGCGGATGTGTGGGTGCATCCGGAGATTTTCGAGCTCGACGAGCAACTGCATCCGGTGCGCGTGGCGGGCGTGCCGCCGGATTATTTTTCAGCGACGGGGCAGCGGTGGGGGAATCCGCTTTATCGCTGGGACGAGCTGAAGCGACGCGGATACGGCTGGTGGGTGGAGCGGATAAGGCGGGCGCATGCGATCTATGACATGGTGCGGCTGGATCACTTTCGCGGGTTCGAGGCGTACTGGGCGATTCCGGCGGCGGCGGAGACGGCGGTGCATGGGGAGTGGGTGAAAGGGCCGGGCGCGGAGTTGTTTCACGCGCTGGAGGCGGCGCTGGGGCCGCTGGCGCTGGTGGCCGAGGACCTGGGAATGATTACTGCGGAAGTGGAGGCAATGCGCAAGGAGCTTGAAATGCCGGGGATGAAGGTGATCCAGTTCGGCTTTAGCGACAAGGGAGCGCACATGCACCTGCCGCAGCAGTACACGGTGGATACTGTGGCGTATACGGGGACGCACGACAACGACACGACGATGGGATGGTGGCGCACTGCGGGCGCGAAGGAGCATGCGACGGTGGAGGCGCTGGTGGGGCCTGTTGCGGCGCAGCCGGTGTGGCCGCTGATGCGGGCGGTGGCGGCGAGCGTGGCGGCGGTGGCGATTGTGCCGGCGCAGGATTTGCTGGAGCTGGGCAGTGAGGCGCGGATGAATACGCCGGCGGTGGCCCAGGGGAACTGGAGCTGGCGCGCGCCGGAAGGCTGCTGGAAACCTGAACTGGCGACAAAGCTGGCGGCGCTGGTGGATGTGACAGACCGGGAGAACGATCCGCTGGGGTGAGGGATGGGCGAGACGTGCAGATGCGGGGCAAGTTTGGCGGCGGGGGTGGGGCTTGCTATGCTGGCGGGACATGGACACTGCGGCGATTGAGACGGCAGGACTGACGCGGCGCTTTGGCGCGCTGACGGCGGTGGAGGACGTGACGCTGAGCGTTGCGCCGGGGCAGTTTTTCGGATTCCTGGGGCCGAACGGGGCGGGGAAATCGACCACCATCAAGATGCTGACGGGGCTGCTGGAGCCCTCGGCGGGGCGGATGGAGATTTTGGGCCGGCCGTTTGGCGCGGCGGCGCTGGACCTGAAACGACAGATTGGCGTGGTGCCGGAGGGGATGGCGCTGCAGGGGCGGCTGACGGCGCCGGAGTATTTGCATTTTGTGGGGCGGATGTACGGGCTGGACGCGGCGGTGACCAGGCAGCGGACCGAAGAGTTGCTGGAGTTTATGAAGCTGGCCGATGAGCGGCGGAAGATGGTGACGGATTTTTCGCACGGAATGCAGAAGAAGCTGGCGCTGGCGGCGGCGGTGATTCACGGGCCGAAGATTCTGTTTCTGGATGAGCCGTTTGAGGGCGTGGACGCGGTGGCGTCAGGGATGCTGAAGGCGATGCTGCAGGGAATGATTCAGCGCGGGGCGACGATTTTTTTAACGACGCACGTGCTGGAGATTGTGGAACGGCTGTGCAGCCACGTGGCGATTATTGCCCAGGGACGAATTGTGGCCGACGGGTCGATTGCGGACCTGCGCGCGGGCGTGGCCAGCCGGCTGCCGGGCGAGGAGAGCGGCCAGAAGCTGACGCTCGAAGAGATTTTTCT
>JBAUEO010000057.1:0-11692 GCA_049678625.1 Occallatibacter sp.
CCGCGGGGCTGGGCCCGAGCCTTGCGCCGTCGCGCGCAAACCGCGCCCGCCGTCATTGCGGAAATCAAGAAGGCTTCGCCGTCGCGTGGGCTGATTCGCGCCGACTTCGACCCCGCCTGGCTGGCCCGGTGCTATCAATCCGGCGGCGCGGCGGCTCTCTCCGTGCTCACGGACGAGCCGTGGTTCCAGGGCAGCCTGCGTACTCTGGAGCTCGCGTCGGAGGCGGCTTCGCTGCCCTGCCTGCGCAAGGATTTCACCCTGGACGAGTACCAGATTCTCGAGGCCCGCGCCCACCGCGCCGACGCGATTCTGCTGATCGCCGCCGCGCTTGCGGATGCCGAGCTCACCCGCTTCGCTGCCGCGGCCCACGCGCTTCAATTGGACGTGCTCGTCGAGGTCCACACGGCGGACGAACTCGATCGCGTGCTGGATACGCTGGGCGAGACCGGTGCGGACGCCATCGGCGTGAACAATCGCGACCTGAAAACCTTTGAAGTCCGCCTCGAAACCTCACTGGAACTCGCGCACCAGATTCCCTCCAGCGTGGTCCGCGTGGCCGAGAGTGGTCTCTCCACCGCCGACGATCTTTCCCGGCTGCGCGCCGCGGGCTTCCACGCCTTCCTTATCGGCGAAAGCCTGATGCGCCAGCCCGACCCCGGCGCGGCGCTTGAAGCGCTGCTGGCGGCGACAATGGCGGCGCGATGAAGGCCGTTTGATGAGGGCCGCAATGAGCCTCTGGGTGAAAATCTGTGGCAACACTTCGCTGGCCGATGCGCAACTGGCCGCCGAGGCCGGCGCGGATGCGGTCGGATTCGTCTTCGCGCCCAGCCCGCGCCGCGTCACCGTGGCAACTGTGGCGGCCATCACGCCGCGCCTGCCCGCGCACATCGAAAAAATCGGCGTCTTCGTGAACGAGGGCCTGCTTGAGATTGAAGAGACTGTGCGCGCCTGCGGCCTGACCGGCGTGCAGATTCACGGTGAGGCTGGACCGGAAGCGCCCGGATTGCTGAAGGCCCGCCTCGGCGCGCAGTTGCATATCTTTCCGGTTGTCCACTTTGGCCCCGAAGCGGCCCAGCGCGCCGCCGAATATGCAAAAGACCCGCTCGTGGATGCGTTGTTCATCGATTCCCGCACGGCCACGGCGGTTGGTGGCACGGGAATCACTTTTGATTGGCTCGCGGCCCGCGAAACGCTCTTCGGCGCAGCGCTGACCCGCATGGTTGTGGCCGGCGGACTGACTCCGCTCAATGTCGGCGAGGCCATTCGCACGCTGCGCCCCTGGGGCGTGGACGTGGTCAGTGGCGTGGAGGCCGAGCCCGGCCGCAAGGACCCGGAAAAAGTCCGCGCATTCGTTGCCGGTGCACGTGCGGCCTCTCTGTTGTAGCCTCATCGTTTTTGCGCCGCCTGTGGCCGTCTGCCGTGGCCATCGGAACTCTTTCCGCAACTCTTGTTCAACCGCACGAATCTGAGAGATGTCAGTGTTCGTGACTTTTCCGGATGGAGGCCGCCTATGGGTCCGTTTCTTTCGCCAATCGAGAATCCGCCAAGTCTTTTCACAAAAATGGCGTATGCCATGACGCGAGGCCAATTCGGCAAGGTCCTCACGCCCGTCAAAGTGGTGTATTCACGCATGCCCGTTGCCTTCGGCATGTTTGTCGGCAAGATTGCCAAACTGGACAAGAAGCTTCAGATTCCACCGGAGCTCGCCATGCTCATCCGCGAGCGCGTGGCGCGCATCAACGTGTGCGAGTTCTGCATGGACATTGGCCGGGCATTTGTCATCCAGGCCTCGTTGAATGAAGCCAAATTCGACGCGCTGGACGGCTACCAGACAAGCCCGCTCTTCAGCCAGGCGGAACGGGCCTCCCTCGATTACGTGACAGAACTGACGCGCGACAAACTGGTCCAGCCGGAGACATTCGCCGTGCTGGCAAGGCACTTCTCCGAGCGCGCGATCTGCGAGATTGTGTGGCTGGTGGCCAGCGAACACTTCTACAACATTACAAATATCGGACTGAACATCCACTCGGACATGCTGTGCGATATCAGTCGAAAAAAGGCTGCCTCCTGATCTTGTAAGATTCTGCTGCGACTGTGACAATAAATTCGATCGCACGCCGAGGATGAGAATGCAAAGATACCTCGCCGCGTTTACGCTGCTGTTGCTGGTTGCAATGGTGTGGGGCCGATCCCTGCAGATGAGGAGAAAAGGGATCAAGGCCATCAACTTTGGCAAGATTGACCGGAAAGACTTCCTCATTCCGCCGTTCGCCGTCTTCTATTTCTACATTGTGTTTGCCGCTGCCTTCGGCCTCCCCGCCGTTAGCCGGCAGGAATTCTTCCACTCCGGAACCATCGCCTGGGTTGGTGTGCTGTTTTGCCTGGCAGGGATGGTTCTGTTTGGCCTGAGCCTGGTTTCATTTGGAAAGAGCTTCCGTGTGGGCATCGATCCGGAACACCCGGACGAGCTTGTCACTGGCGGCGTGTTTGCTCTGAGCCGCAATCCGATTTATGTAGCCTTTGGGTTTGTCCTGCTTGGCCAGTTTCTGGTCTTCTCGAATTGGATTCTCTTGGTCTATATCGTGGCTGCCGCATGGCTGATCCATCGTCAGGTACTACGCGAAGAAGAATTTCTGAGAACCCATTACGGGCGGGAATACTCGGCCTACTGCGCGCGAGTGAGCAGGTATCTTTAGGCCTGCGAAATCCTCAAAAGGCGCTCTCCTAGTACACTGGAAATTCCCCGCATCGCCGGGAATCCCCCACTAGAGGAGGGCCCTCATGGCATCGGCCATTCTTCCCGCCGCACCGTCGGAGTCGCGCCCCGGCCGCTTCGGCATCTACGGCGGCCGCTACGTGCCGGAGACACTGATGGCCGCGCTGGTCGAGCTCGAGCACGAGTACGAGCGCGCCAGGGCCGACGCCGCCTTTCAGGCCGAGCTGGCTTCGCTGCTGAAGGATTACGCCGGCCGCCCCACGCCGCTCTATTTTGCAAAGCGGCTTTCGGAGCAACTCGGCGGCGCGCGCATTTATCTCAAGCGCGAAGACCTGCTCCATACCGGCGCGCACAAAATCAACAACGCCCTCGGCCAGGCGCTGCTCGCGCAGCGCATGGGAAAGAAACGCATCATCGCGGAGACCGGCGCGGGTCAGCACGGCGTGGCCACGGCCACCGTCTGCGCGCTGCTCGGCATGGAGTGCATCGTTTATATGGGCGACGTGGACATGGAGCGCCAGGCCCTGAACGTGCAGCGCATGCGCCTGCTGGGCGCGGAGGTGCGCGGCGTTTCTTCCGGATCGAAGACGCTGAAGGACGCCATCAGCGAGGCCATGCGCGACTGGGTCACCAATGTCCGCACCACCTACTATCTGCTGGGCAGCGCCCTCGGCGCGCATCCTTATCCCACCATGGTGCGCGATTTCCATCGCTGCATCGGCCGCGAAATCAAGCAGCAGATTCTCGAGAAAGAAGGCCGCCTGCCCACGGCCGTGATGGCCTGCGTCGGCGGCGGCTCCAACGCCATTGGCGCGTTTTATGAGTTCATTCCCGACAGCCAGGTGCGGCTCATCGGCATTGAGGCCGGCGGACGCGGCACCGCGCTGGGCGAGCATGCGGCGCGCTTCCAGGGCGGCGCACCGGGCGTGTTGCAGGGCACATTTTCTTACGTGCTGCAGGACGAAGACGGCCAGATTGCGCAGACGCATTCGGTCTCCGCGGGCCTCGATTACGCCTCCATCGGCCCCGAGCACGCCGCGCTCCATGATTCGGGCCGCGCCGAGTACACCTCGCAGGATGACTCGGCGGCGCTCGACGCGGTTGTCCGCCTTGCGCGCACGGAAGGCATTCTGTCTGCGCTTGAAAGCGCGCACGCCGTTGCTGAGGCGCTGCGCATCGCGCCGCACATGCCCGCGCATGACATACTGGTGGTAAATCTTTCCGGCCGCGGCGACAAGGACATGGGCATCCTGGCCCGCGAGCTCAAGCTCGAAGGGGCATGACGCAGAGACCGCGATGAGCATCCGTTTCCAGCAGAAGCCCGGCCTTGTGGTCTATCTCACCGCCGGCGATCCCAGCCTTGAGGCCACGCGCGCAATCGCGCTCGCGGCCATCGATGCGGGCGCGGACGTCATCGAGCTGGGCGTGCCCTTCAGTGATCCCCTGGGCGACGGGCCCATCATCCAGCGCGCCAGCGAGCGCTCTCTGGCCCGTGGCACGCGCCTCAAGGATGTGCTCGCACTTTGTGCCGAACTGCGCGCCTCGCGTCCCGAGGCGGGAATCATCCTCTTCACCTATTTCAATCCCATTCTGCGCTATGGCCTGGCCCGCTTTGCCAGCGATGCGGCCGCCGCCGGAGCCGACGGCGCCCTCGTCATCGACATTATCGTGGAAGAGGCCGGCGAGTACCTGGCCGAGATGCACCGCGTGGGCCTGGCCCCGGTGTTTCTGGCCGCGCCCACCAGTACGGACGACCGCCTGAAGGCCATTGCCCAGCACAGCCAGGGTTTTGTTTACGCCATCTCCCGCACCGGCATCACGGGCAAGCAGAACAGCCTGACCGCCGACGCGCGGGAGTTGGTCGAGCGCATTCGGCGATGGTCCGGACACGAGTCAGGTCGTGCCGGTGAGGGCCTGCCCGTGGCCGTCGGCTTTGGAATTTCCAACGCCGACCACGTTGCCGAGGTTGCCGAGTTTGCCGATGCCGCCGTGGTGGGCAGCGCCATCGTGGAGCTGATTGAGCGCTCCGCGCCCGAGGCCGCTCCCGGCGAGGTGGCACGATTTATCAAGGGCCTGCGACTGCCCAGGGCGGCGCTGGCCCGGTAAAACTCACTTCTCAGCGGGCGGTCCGCGCAGGGCGGACGTCTCGCGAAGGGTTTCCACTCACACTGCCGCGCACGCCGCGCCGGCTTTTTCCGGTCCGCATGCAGGGCCGCACACGAGGATTGAATGACGATCGATGAACTGCGCTTGAAGATCGATGAACTCGACCGCCAGCTTGTGGAACTGCTGAGCGAGCGGGCCCGCGCCGCGCAAAGGATCGGCCACCTGAAGGCGGCCACTTCGCTTCCGGTTTACGAGCCGAACCGCGAGAAGATCATTTACTCAAACGTGCGCGCGGCCAACAAGGGTCCATTGCCCGACATCGAACTCACGCACATCTACGAGCGCATCATCGACGTGATGCGGGCGCTGCAGCGCAATGAATTGGCCTCGGAAAGAAATGCCCAGGCGCACGCGCCCGGCAAGGGAACACCGGGCCGGGGAACAGGCGCAAAAACGCCGGAGACAGGAAACCCGAAATGATTGTCGCAATGCAGGAGAAGGCCACCGAGGAACAGATTGACGCGGTGATTGGCGCCATGGTGGAAGCGGGCGTCGGAGTCCACCGCACCACGGGATCGATGCAAACCATTCTGGCCGGCGTGGGTCCCACCGCCGGCGTTGACCTCAGTAAATTTGAGCTGCTGCCCGGCGTGCTGCACGTCCATCGCATCAGCTCGCCTTACAAGCTGGCCGGGCGCGGCTTTCGCCCGGAAGGCACTGTTGTTCAATTCAAAGGCGGTGTCGAGATTGGCGCGGAGCGCGTCGCCTTGATGGCCGGACCCTGCTCCATTGAAACCGAAGCGCAGATTTTTGAAACCGCCGCGCGCGTCAAGGCCGCCGGCGGCAGCTTCCTGCGCGGAGGCGCATTCAAGCCGCGCTCCTCGCCGTATGCCTTTCAGGGCCTCGGCATTCCCGGCCTCAAGCTCATGCGCCAGGCCGCCGACGCACATGGCCTGCTGGTCATCAGCGAGGTGATGGAGATTGCGCAGATTGAGCCCATGCTGCCGCTGGTCGATTGCTTTCAAGTGGGCGCGCGTAACATGCAGAACTTCAACCTGCTGCGCGAGCTGGGACAGGTGCGCAAACCAGTGCTGCTCAAGCGCGGCATCGCCGCCACCATTGAGGAGCTGCTGCTCTCGGCCGAGTACATTCTCTCCGGCGGCAATTACGACGTCATCCTCTGCGAGCGCGGCATCCGCACCTACGAGACCGCCACGCGCAACACCATGGACATTTCAGCCATTCCCGTGGTGAAAAAGCTCTCGCATCTGCCCATCGTCGCCGACCCCTCGCACGGCACCGGCCGTCGCGACATGGTTGCGCCCATGGCTCGCGCCGCCGTGGCCGCCGGGGCTGACGCGATTCTCGTGGAAGTGCACCCCAACGCCGACAAAGCCGCCAGCGACGCCGCGCAGACCCTCTACCTCGAGCAGTTCGAGGAGCTGATGGGCCAGCTGCGCGTCATCGCCGCTGCCGTGGGTCGATCCATCTAGCACTGGAAGGACTTCGCCGCATGCTCTCGCGTATTGCCATTCTCGGAACCGGACTGCTGGGCACCTCGGCGGGGCTGGCGCTGCGCGCTGCCGGCTTCAAGGGGCATATTGCCGGCTGGAACCGTGGCGCGGAAGGCGCAAAGACCGCGCTCGCAATGGGCGCTGTCGATTCCGTCGCAGACGATGCGATCGAGATGGCGCGCGAGAGCCAGCTCATCCTGCTGGCCACGCCGGTCTTCAACATTCTCGACTGGATGGAGCGGCTCGGGCCGGTGCTCGGGCCTGGGCAACTTGTGACGGACGTGGGCAGCACCAAGTTGCAAATCACCTCTGCCGGCCTGCGCCTCTTCAACCAGCCCGGCAAAGCCGCGTTTCTGCCCGGTCATCCCATGGCGGGCAAGGAGCGCGGCGGTGCGTCGCTGGGCGAGGCCACGCTCTTTCGCGGAACAGTGTGGCTCTTCACGGACGTGGATGCCGATTCCCGCACGCCGGAAGGCGCTGCGCTGGTGGCCGAATGGCGACGTTGGGTTACAGCCATCGGCGCACGGACGCTCGATCTTGACCCCGTGCGCCACGATGAACTCGTCGCCTGGGTCAGCCATCTGCCGCAGTTCGTGGCCACAGCGCTCAGCGCACTGCTGGAAGAAGAAGTGGGCGACGCGCCGGAGCTGAAGGACGTGGGCGGCCGCGGGCTGCGCGAGATGACGCGCCTGGGCGCAAGCCCGTTTTCCATGTGGCGCGACATCGCGCATACCAACACTGAGGCGATTGAGGCCGCGCTTCTCGCGCTCGAGCAGCGCCTGGCCCACCTGCGCGAAAACCTGCGCACGCCCGCCCTGCGCGAGGAGTTCGAGAAAGCGAACAGGTTTCGGCGGGAGTAATACGAATTTCACCACCGTGAGAAAGGGCACATGAACTCTGGAACCGCTCTGGAGCGGAGGACACTCCGCCTGCAGCAAAGCGGAACCCTGCGAGCAGCCCGCGGGATGCCCATTCACGGTGGTTCGATCCGCTGCCCAATCCATCCTGACGAGATCAGAAAATCTGAACCTTGACCACCTTGCCATCCAGGAACCGGACCACCCAGCGGTGCCCATCCTTGAGGTAGTACCAGGTTTCGTGAAGACTATTGTCGGTGGAATCCTCGATTTTCTTCTGGTCGGGATCACCGGCGCTCAAAAGCGCCAGTTGATAGGTCATGCCGACCACAATCGTTTTCGACTGAATCGCATCCTTGAACGCAGGAGGGACATTCTGCTCCTCCAGCTCCTCGTCGATGCGGCTGGTGTCGAGCACGCGCTGAAGGAGAGGCAGAAATGCCTTGATCTGAATGTCGGCGTACGGCAGGTCCTGGCCGCAACAGTTCTGCCGGGGATGCTTCAGTCGAAGACGCAATCAGGAACACATGGGAGATCTGCAACACGACGCTTGCTACGACGCCACTTTGGCTGGCTCTGAAGTTTCCTTCGTGGGGTCGAGCACGTGGAACCCTTCTGCCCGCGCCGCTTCGCGCATCGGCTCCAAGGCGGAGACAAACAGTATCTCGGTTCCAGCGAAGATGTCCCGCGCCACCATCGCCGCGCCCAATTGCAGCGCCTCCGGCCAGCGCATTCCCGCGCGGTCCAGCAACCGCCGCGCGGTCTCCAGCACGGCCGGATTCAGCGGCTCCTGCACCATGCGGGCAGACTCGGCATTCAGCATCTCCAGCGCCGCAGCCGCGTCCTCGGCGCTCAGGCCGCCCGTGCGCTCCAGCCGCCGGATGGCCGCGTGCACCTCCAGCGGAGAGGAGGCCGCAATCAGCTTGCGGTTGTCTTCCACGCCTTCCATCAGGCGCATCAGCGCATCGGTTCCAGGCTCGCGCACAAACAGCCGCGCGAAGGCCGTCGCCTCCAGAAAGTAGCAGCTCACTCCCCGCCCCGCTCGTCCTCAATCATCTCCACGATTGAGCCGCCCTGCGCGGCCACGGGATGAAAGCGCTGTGCCTCGTCGGGATTGCCGGCCTCGGCGCGGTTCAGCCGGATGGTCGTCGTCGGATACGCCGGCGACTTTGGATTCGCGATCTTGCTGGTCAAAATCATACCGCGCTGAATCGCCTCAGCCAGCACGGCCTGGCGCGAGTCAGGAAGTTGGTTCCAGCGGTAGCCTTTCCGCGGCAGGAACGAGTCGCGAAACCACTTCAGCGCGATGAATGCGTGCCCGCCGCGCTCGGCCTCGGCCAGCGCGCCGCAAAGCTCCTTGATGCGCGCCTCCATGTCCACCCCCAGAACCTCCTCCTGGCTGTCCTCATCCTCGTCCTGCATCTCCGGCACGGCGCGCGGCGCGCGCGCCATCCTCGGCGTAGCATCGCCCTCGTCCGCCCGCTCAAAGTAGATGCGTACCTCGTCGTCTTCCGGCGACCAGCTCGCCGCCGATGCGCTGCGGCGCTTGCTGCGTCCGTTCTCGCTGCACAGCTCCACAATGGCCTGGTAGCCGGGGGGCGCAAGAAACTGCAAGGCCCGTGACAACCCCGGATCCGGCGAATAACCCAGCTCGTTGAGAGCCTCTTCGATAATCGCTTCCGCGTCCGGAATGCTCAGATGGCTGGTGTCGATGCCGCTCTGTGCGGCCCGAGAGGATTTCATGGCTTTCTTCTCCGTATAAGTTTTTTTTATGCTGGCAAGGCGAGGGCCAGTTTTGGGGAACCGGACAGCCCATAAGTAGATACGCTGTCACCGTAGCGCAGTGTGTGCATTCTGGCAAGCATTTCCGGGCGCCCCGCCAGCCTTTTGTGCCACCCAGGGCGGAGCGCGGAAGCTACCCAGTACATATCCGGAAACCAGACACTGCCCTTTGGCCCGGCCGCCTCCGCACTCCGCTCCATGCCCTTTCCCCATTTGCTTCGTACAATAGAGATATGCAGCGTCGTATTGTTTCGCTTTTCTTTTTGTCGTCCCTGTGGGTCTTTTCGGGGCTGCTCGCCAATGCCCAGGCCTTTGATCTCGCGGGTCCCAAGGTGGATGTCCACGTCAAGCGTGGCCCCGTCACCCTGCCCATCGGCCAGGTGCCCAACCTGCTGCCGGGCGACCGGCTCTGGATCCATCCCGACCTGCCCAAAAGCCAGTCTGAGCATTTTGTGCTGGTCATCGCCTTTCTGCGCGGCTCCACCAATCCCCCACCGCCCGAGTGGTTCACGCGCGTCGATGCCTGGTCGCGCAAGGTGCGCGAGGAGGGCGTCTTCGTCACCGTGCCTGACGAGGCTGAACAGGCGCTGGTCTTTCTGGCGCCGTCCACCGGAGGCGACTTCAGCACCTTGCGCGACACCGTACGCGGGCGCCCCGGATCCTTCGTCCGCGCTGACCAGGACCTGCAAGCCGCCAGTTGGGACCGCATGCGCCTCAATGACTTCCTCGAAGAGATCAAGGCCACTTCTCAATCCGATCCCAAATCCCTGAAGGAGCGCGCCGAAATGGCCGCGCGCAGCCTGGGAATCAAGGTGAACCAGGCGTGCTTTGAGCGGCCCGTGGAGCAGCAGGCTTCCTGCCTTTCGCAGAATAAGGAGGGGCTGGTGATGGACGACGCCAACACCCAATCCCGCGTGGCGCAGCTCGCCAGCGGCTCCACCGTGGACCTGATGAACCAGATCTCCTACTCATCCATGGGCGGCGCCGGACAGTACAGCCCGTACATCGGCGCGATTGTGGACACCGCGCGCATCCTGTCGTCGCTCCACACCGCGCATTACCAGTACATTCCGGCGCTGGCCCTGCCGCGGGAGGATACGCTCAACCTGCGCCTGAACGTTGCGCCGTCGTTTCGCAATCCCAAGTCGGTGGTGGTCATCGCGCTGCCGCCGGTGGGCCGCGCCGTCATGCCGCCGCTGCATCCGGTCGACCCCTCCCATGTCTCTTGCGCGCAAATGCCGAACCTGGTGCTGCCCGCGGAGGGCGCGCCGCTGGCGCTCGCCACCCAGCTTGCGCACGACCTGACCCTGCAGATCTCCACCGGCAAGGGCGACATCGACCTTCCCCTGAAAGCCGAGCCGGGCCAGGGCGGACTCGTGCTGCAGCGCCCGGTTCCGGTGTTGCCGCAAAGCGAGGTCACCGCCGTGGTCCGCGGCAAGTGGGGCTTTGACGACTGGGAGGGACCGCGCTACCGGCTGCGCTCTTCGCGGCCCGACGGTTGGAGCGTCCAGCCCGGCGACCAGTCGGCGCTGGTCGTCGGTCGCGAAGACACCCTGCACATTGAGGGCGAAACCACCCAGTGTGTGGACCGCGTGGACGAGCAGACCGCCGGCGGCGAGGTGCTGCCCCTCGCCTGGAAATCCACCCGCTCCAATCTGCTCACCGTCTCCATACCCTTGCAGAACGCCGCGCCGGGCCCGGTAAAAATTCGCATCCACCAGTTCGGACTGGACCGGCCGGAATCGATTGCCCTGATGGCCTATGCCGAAGCCGCGTCGCTTGACCGGATCACCCTGAACGCGGGCGAATCCGACGCCGTGCTCACCGGGACGCGCCTCGATGAGGTCGCCCGGGTTTCGCTCGAAGGCATTCACTGGTTGCCCAACGGGCTCAGCCGCGTGCGGGACGCCGACCGCCTGGCCATGAAGGGCGACAGCTCCACCGCCGGCCTCGAACCCGGCCGCCCCTATCGCGCTCACGTGGAGTTGCGCGACGGCCGCCGCCTTCGTGTCCAGGTCACTGTCAATCCTCCGCGGCCCCAGATTGCGCTGCTGAGCAAGGGCACGCAGGATGAGTCCGATGACGCGCCGCCCCCGGTCCAACTGGGCAGCCCGGACGACCTGCCCATTGACCGCCGGCTGGTCTTCTTCCTCCGCTCCAAAACGCCGGTCGATTTTCCCCGCACGGAGACTGTGGAGGTATCCGCCGCGGACGGCAGTTTTCACACCACGCTCTCTCTGGCCGACGGCAGCCTGATGCTGGAGGACACGCGCACCGCGCTGGGCGTGGTGGAGCCGCTGGCCCGCTTCGGCGCTTCCGCCTTCGGTCCCGTCCGCGTCCGCGCCGTCTCCGCGCAGGGAGTCGCGGGCGACTGGATTCCCCTCGGCACGTTGGTGCGCATTCCCGGCTTCAAGGAGCTGCGCTGCACCCGCCTGCTTTCCCATCCCTGCCTGCTCGTCGGCAGCAACCTCTTCCTCGCCGCCTCGTTCTCTTCCACGCCGGACTTTCAGAACTCAACAGACGTGCCGCCGGACTTCACTGGAATCCAACTGGCCGTGCCCCATCCGGCCGACGGCATCCTCTATCTCAAACTGCGCGACGATCCCCAGACCGCCCAGACGCTCTCCTTGCCCATCACCATCACCGCCGCCCACGGCCCGCTGGCTCCGCCGCCGGCCATTCCCCCCTCCACGCCTTTCGCCACGCCCTCTGCGGAG
>JBAUEO010000058.1:0-101734 GCA_049678625.1 Occallatibacter sp.
ATGCGAGATTCTTCCCGCGGCGCTGGGCGCGCGCATTGGCGACGTGGCGGCGCTGATGGCCGCGCTTGAGGACGCGGAGATTCGCGCAAGACTGGCCTGAAAGGCTCCGAACGGAGGTCCTTACTCTTTACATTCCCCCCGCTTTATTCACAGCGCGCGCGGGTTTTGCCGCGTGCTAGCATCGACCCGAAGCAGGGGGAGCGAAGGATGAACGGTTATCAGGCAGCCTACGAGGCTGCGAAGCAGGAGCGGGCGGAGATTCGTGGCACGATCGAGCGGTTGCTGGCGCGCAGCGAGGCGCTGGGCAATGTGCTGGAGAGCCTGACGCCGATCCTGATGGACGAGGGCGGCGAAATGCCGGGCGCCGAGGTGGAGATGTTTCCGGTGCCGATGCAGGAGACGCAGGTTCCCGCCTAGGCGCGCCGTGGCTAGAAGGCCGCGATGCCGGTAATCGTCTGGCCCAGGATGAGCGCGTGGATGTCGTGCGTGCCCTCGTAGGTCTTCACTGATTCCAGATTCATCATGTGGCGCATGATGGGGTAGTCCTCCGTGATGCCGTTTGCGCCCAGAATGTCGCGCGAGATCCTTGCGCATTCGAGCGCCATCCACACGTTGTTGCGCTTGGCCATGGAGATGTGTTCGTGGCCCACGGTGCCCGCGTCCTTCAGCCGGCCCACGTGCAGCGAGAGCAACTGCGCCTTTGAGATCTCGGAGATCATCCACACCAGTTTTTCCTGGATGAGCTGATGGCTGGCGATGGGCTGCCCGTGAAACTGTTTGCGGGTCTGCGCGTACTGGAGCGCGGTGGAATAGCAATCCATGGCCGCGCCAATGGCACCCCAGCCGATGCCGTAGCGCGCCTGGTTCAGGCACATCAGCGGGCTCTTCAGGCCGCCAGTGCCGGGCAGCAGATTTGCGGCGGGCACATGCACGTCCTCAAGCGAAAGGCCGCTGGTGACCGAGGCGCGCAGGCTCCATTTGCCGTGGACTTCATCGGCGCGGAAGCCGGGGCGGCCGGTCTCGACCAGAAAGCCGCGCACGCGGTTGTCCTCGTCCTCAACTTTTGCCCAGATAATGGCCACGTCGGCGATGTTGCCCGAGGTGATCCACATCTTTTCGCCGTTCAGGATGTACTCGTCGCCGGATTTGCGCGCGGTGGTGGTCATGCCGCCGGGGTTGGAGCCGAAGCCGGGCTCCGTGAGTCCAAAACAGCCGAGCTTTTCGCCGGTGGCCAGCGCGGGCAGCCAGGCGCTCTTCTGCTCATCCGTGCCGAAAGTGTAGATGGGATACATGACCAGCGCCGACTGCACACTGACAAAGCTGCGCAGGCCGCTGTCGCCGCGTTCCAGCTCCTGCATCACCAGGCCGTACTCCACGTTGGACATCCCGGCGCACCCGTAGCCCTCAAGGTTCGCGCCGTAGAAGCCGAGCCCGCCCATCGCGCGCACCAGCTCGCGCGGAAAGCGACCCTCGCGAAAGCATTCCTCGATGATGGGCGTCACGTTGTCGTTGACGAAATCGCGCGTGGTGCGGCGCACCAGCAATTCATCCTCAGTAAAAGACGCGTCGAGATGAAGGAAATCGACGCCGGAAAACTTGAAAGCCATGGGTGTACCTGCCGTTCGTTGCGGAGTGCCTGAACTTTGAAGACCGACAAAAGGGAAGGCCGACAAAGGCAAGGCTAGCAAACGAGGCAGGTGCGGGGAAAGCGCGGCCGGGAGTTAGCATGGTGGCGGATTGCGAACAAAATGGCCCAGCTAGCGATTGCCGTGCTTTTGCTCCACTTGGCGTGGATCGGGTTTGTCATCTTCGGCGCGTTGTGGACACGCGGGCGGCCGGTGTGGAGCGTGGTGCATGTTCTTGCCCTCCTGTGGGGCATCGCAGTGGAGGCGGGGCCGTGGCCGTGCCCGCTGACGCTTGCCGAGGAGTACTTCGAGGCGCGTGCGGGCGTGGTTTCGGCGCACGGCAGCTTCCTTCTGCATTGCCTGGACGCAACTGTCTATCCCAACGCACCCGGTTGGCTGGTGACCGCGGCGGGCGTGGCAGTGTGTGCGACGAACCTGGGCATCTACGCCAGGCGATGGCGCAGGGCGAGGAAGGCACGGCGCTGAACGGGATCGCGGAATCGGACTGTGGAAACCGGATTGGCGAAGCCGGCTACTTTGCGGCTGCGGCCGCCGCATCGGCATAGGTGGGGTAGGGCTGCGGCGCGGTGCTGGTGGGCATGGAAGCCAGCGTCTTAAGGTCCGCCTGAACCTGTGCCCACTTGTGTGGATCCTTCTTGGTGGTGATGGGCGCGTTTGGGTCGGCGTAATAGGCGTCAATGTCTGTCTTGATGCCCGGCGGAATGGGTTGCCACGGGTGGCCGACCAGTTGATGCAGCAGGCGAGCGTAGGTCTTGTCCGTCAGCGAATAGCCTCCAGGCTGCACCACCCGGCCTGTGTCCAGGTCGCGATTGGGCAGCGGATGACTGCGGTCGGGCGGCGTGCCGTCGGGCACATTCGGGTTGTGCCAGCGCCGCGCTGCCGGCGGCGTAAACCGGTCCAGGCGGATGCGCAGGTCCTGCTCAGAGAGCAGCACGCTGTGGATGTAATCGGCCTCGGTTGCCTGGGTAGGGCCCTTCACGGCCACCAGCTTGAGTGGGCCGATCTTGGGCAGCAGAAACAGCAGGCCGGCCAGTGTGTAGGTTCCGATGCCGGGCTTGCGGCGGTAATGGTCCCATTGGTTCAGGGCTGCCACCGCAGCCACTTCTGCGTCAAGCTGCTTCACGTCGGCAGATTCGGTTTCGGCGGGCTCGTCGTGGCGATGCAGAATCGTGAGGGCGTATGCGATGCGGGGAATGAAGGCGCGAACAGCAAAGCGATAGCCGGAGACGTTGAAGCGGCGGCCGCGCGGGGCTGAGAAGTCTTCGGCAATGCCGTAGGTCTGATAGAAGGCGAGGGCCAGTTGCTTCACAGGGACTTTGAGGCCGATGTGGCGCAGGAAATGCACCGGCGCCATACGGTGATCGTGAATCCCGTCAATGTCGAATGCAAATTCTGTCTGAACGTGCTGGTGTTCACCCTCGGCATAACTCACCACGGTTCCGAATTTGGAGCGGAGGCGGGGGAATTCGACCGGAACGGCAAGATTGGTGGCGTCCGAGTGGCCAATGGAGTCGCCGATGTAATGCGAGAGCGCGCCGACGGCAAAGGCCAGCTCGTCGGCATTATGCGCGTTGCGAAAGAGATTCACGACAAAGTCGCCGGAGCGGACGTAGTGCGTGAGGTTGGAAAAGGAGCGGTCGCCGAAGGGGTAGTAACCGATGTCCTGGATCACGCATCCGCCGTAGGCGTAGGCGCGCGCCTCCTGCAATTGCGCCGGAGTCAGGCCGGGGTATCGGCTCAACAGAAGAGGAACGATGGAGTCCTGCCAGGTGAGGTCGATGAGCTCTTCATGGGTAAGCAGGGAATAGGCCGCGGCGCGGCGCGCCAGCGGTGCGGCAAGAAGAAGCGTGAGCAGGAGGAATGCGCACAGCCGGTTCATTCGCATTTCATGTCCATTCCGGAAGTGCCGCGCGCGTGTATCTCGCAAATCGGCGCGCATTGACCGCGGATAAACTTTGCAATCAAGCCAGGAACTCGCGCACGAAGGGATCCTGCGAGCGGATGAGCTCATGAATGTTGCCGTCGAAGATCATGCGGCCTTCGTTAAGCATCAGAAAAGTGGTCTTGGGGGCGGTTTGCCCATCGGGAATCGGAACCATGCGCTGCTGGGCCCGGTCAAACCGGTGATTGAGCATCATGAAGGCGTCCTGCAGGCGATGCGTCACCAGCAGTGAAGGCGTGTGGTAAACGTCGCGCTGCTTCACAATCAGCTCGATGATATTGGTGGAGGTCACAGGATCCAGTCCGCCCGTGGGCGAGTCGTAAAGCAGCAGGTCCGGCCGATGGATGAGTGCGCGGGCAATGGCCACGCGGCGGCGCATGCCGCCGGAGAGACTGGCGGGGAACATCGCGAAGGTCTGTTCCAGGCCGACAAAGCGCAGCGCCTCGTGGACGCGCGCGTCCGTTTCGTCCTCGGGCGCTTCTTCCTGGATGAGCTGGTAGGCGACGTTGTCGCGAACGGTGAGCGAATCGAAGAGCGCGCCTTCCTGAAAGACCATTCCCGTGCGCGTGCGCAGCGGAAACAGTTTTTCCTCGCTCAGTTGCGAGATTTCCTCGCCGAAGAGCGCAATGCTGCCTCCATCCGGGCGCAGCAGGCCATTGGCCAGTTTGAGCAGCACGCTTTTTCCCACGCCCGCCGGACCCAGCAGAATGCGGGTTTCGCCGGGCGAGAGCGCAAAGCTGACGTTCTTCAGCACGTCAGGTCCGTTGAAGGCGATGGAGACGTTGCGGAACGCGAGCACGGGCTCGGCGTCTGGACGGGGCGATGCAGACTGCGGGTCGACATGGAGCGTGGTGTTCACCGGGCAAAGAGCGCGATCATGACCTGGCTGATGAGGAAATCGACGACGATGATGAGGACCGAGGAGGTGACGACGGCCTGAATGGTGGAGCGGCCCACGCCCTCGGTGCCGCCGGTGGTGCGCATGCCGTTGTAGCAGCCCACCGAGGCGATGATGAAACCGAAGATGAGCGGCTTGACGAGTCCTTGAAGAATGTCAGCATAGCGCAGGTGCTCATAGGCCATGGAAAAGTACTGCGTGCCGTTCTGGTGATTCAAAAGCACGGTGACAGCCGCGCCGCCCAGGATGCCACAGGCGTCGGCCACAACGGTGAGGAAAAAGAGCATGCTGATGCAGGCAAAGATGCGCGGCGTCACCAGCTTGCGCATGGGGTCCACACCCAGTGCGCGCATGGCGTCAATCTGCTCGGTCACTACCATGGAGCCCAGTTCGCTGGCCATCGAAGAGGCATTGCGGCCGGAAACCATGACCCCCGTCAGCACCGGTCCCAGCTCTCGAATCATAGACATAGCCAGGAACTGCCCGGTGACCGCGGTGGCGCCGAACTGGGCCAGCGTGGCCGAAGATTGCACCGCAAGTACGCATCCGGTGAAGAAACCGACTAAAATAACAATGGACAGCGATCCGACGCCGATATTATCGGATTGGATGAGAAAGTCAGCCCAGTAGATGGGCCGGCGATAGAGGTTGGCGAGGGCGCGGGCCGCGAAGAGCGAGTAGTCCTGCACCTGGTACACGAATTGTTTGACGGTATTTTCGATCGTGTCCATCGTCCCTCAGTAACCCGCGTGACAGGCCGCGAAATCGGAAACCGGGCCGCGCTCATGCACAGGATAGCGCATGAGGCGTGCCGGTCCCACGAGAGCCGGGCATGGCCGCGCCTGGCGACAATGTGCGACGGCTGACGCACACCCATGACGCGAGGCGCCGGCGAGGCAACCTTGGACAAAATGGCCGCACTTTGGTCCGGCGCGGCGCGTGCCGGATGCATCAAAATGAGTTGGATGTGAAACCCAAGGAGAGGAGGAGACGATGCACTTCTTTCGCCTGAAGCTGATCCTTGCGCTCGTGGCATGCGCGACGCTGGTTTCGGTTTCCTCCACTTACTTTGAGGTGCTTACCCACAAGCATTTTCTTCGCGAAGACCTGGAGGGCCGCACGCGCTGGCTGGGAGAAAATCTTCGGCCTGATGTGGAGTCCGCGCTGGCCCGGGGCAGCACCGCAGGCCTGCCGCAGTTTCTTGCCAGAAATCGCGCGCGCGGCGGCTTGCTGGGCTTGGCGATCTTTGACGCGCAGGGAAGGCTCATCGCTTCGGCCGGAAATACGGAAACGTTGAAGAGCCTTCCCGCCGCCACTGTCGAGCGCTCACTGCGCAAGGGAGTCGACCAGGGGCTCTTCGGCGTCACGGACGGCACGGCTTGGCTGCAGGAGTCGATTCCGCTGCACCACGGCAACAGCCTCGAGGGCGCGCTGGTGCTGGTCTCTGACGCCAATTACATCCGCGATCAGGGTTACAGTCTGTGGCAAAGCAGCTTCTGGCGCATTGCGGCCCTATTGGTGCTCATCGTCGGCATCACCTTCCTCATGATTCGCTGGTTCCTGTTGCGGCCCATGATGCGCGTAGCCGAGCGGATGCGGCGGCTGCGCATCGGCAGCACTGAAGTGGTACAAGTGGCGGCCGAGGCGGATGAGCTCAGCCTCTTCAGCCCTCTGGCACGGGAAGTGGAAACCATGGCCGGGAGCCTGATTGCCGCGCGCGCGGCCGCAGAGGCGGAAGCGCGGCTGCGCGATGCCGGCGAACACCTGTGGACCGCCGAGCGGCTGGGCGTGCACATGCGCGAGCGGGCCGCATCGAGCCGCATCTTTGTGGTCTCCAATCGCGAGCCCTATATCCACGTCAAGGAGGGGCGCGACATCGTTTGCCAGGTGCCGCCCAGCGGCCTGGTGACGGCGATTGAGCCTGTGCTGCGCGCCTGCGACGGCGTGTGGGTCGCCTGCGGAAGCGGCAACGCCGACGCCGAAATGGTGGACGAGTTCGACCGGCTGCGCGTGCCGCCGGATGACCCGCGCTATACACTGCGCCGCGTCTGGCTCTCAGAGGAAGAGGAATCACACTATTACGAAGGATTTTCCAACGAAGGGCTGTGGCCCCTCTGCCACATCGCCCACACGCGGCCCATCTTCCGCGCCGCGGACTGGGAGTGCTACCAGCGCGTGAACCAGCGCTTTGCCAATGCGGTGCTGCAAGAGATGGAGGGTTGCGCAAATCCCATCGTCTTTGTGCAGGATTATCACTTTGCGCTGCTGCCGTGCATGGTCAAGGCCGCCCGGCCGGATGCGCGCGTGGCCATCTTCTGGCACATTCCCTGGCCCAATCCTGAGGCATTCGGCATTTGCCCGTGGCAGGCAGACCTGCTGGACGGCCTGTTGGGTGCGGACCTGATTGGCTTCCACATTCCGCTGCACTGCAACAATTTTCTGGCCACGGTGGACCGCGTGCTGGAGTCGCGCACCGACCGCGAGCATATGAACGTGCGCCGCCATGAGCACATCACGGCGGTACGCCCTTATCCGGTGAGCGTGGCGTTTGAAGGGCCGGCGTCGCCGGCGCTGGCCAAGGAGGACGAGGCGCATGCCCAGGCCGAGCGGGTCGAACTGCGCAAGCAGCTTCTCGAGGAACTCGGCGTGCGTGCCGAGTGCCTGGTGCTGGGCGTGGACCGCTTGGATTACACCAAGGGCATCGTGGAGCGTCTGCTGGCGGTCGAGGAGCTCTTTGAGCAGCATCCCTGGCAGCGCGAGCGCATGACAATGGTGCAGATTGCCGCGCCCAGCCGCACGCGCATTCCAAGCTATGCAGAGCTTGCCCGTCGCGTGGAGGAGACGGTGGAGCGCATCAACCAGCGCTACCAGACCGCAGACTGGCAGCCGATTGTGCTCATCGAGCGGCAGTGCAGCCACGCCGAGGTGAACCTCTGGTATCGCGCCGCCGACCTCTGCCTGGTGACCTCGCTGCACGACGGCATGAACCTGGTGGCCAAGGAGTACGTGGCCGCGCGCGACGACGAGGACGGCGTGCTGGTGCTCAGCCGCTTCACCGGCGCGGCCGTGGAACTGCGCGACGCGCTGCTGGTGAATCCCTATGATATTTCCGGCGTTGCCGGCGCCATCCACGTGGGCCTGGAGATGACTCGCGCAGAGCGGCGGATGCGCATGCGGCGCATGCGGCGGCAGGTGATGGAGCACAACATTTATCTCTGGGCTGCCAGCGTTCTGGGCGCGCTGCGCGAGCTGCGCGTTGAGAGCAACGGAAGCCTGGAGGCCTTCGCGCCCTGGGCGGTCCGCGTGGTCAAGAAGGATCCCGACGACTCGCATTTGAGACTTGCGTGAGCAGCTGCAATGCGCAACGAAAACATACGGAGCTGAGTTTGACCCCGAAAACAGCAAGGAGGCTGGAGGAGTTTTTTCGCGGTTTCGCACCCGTGTCGCGTCCACTGCTGCTGCTCGATTACGACGGCACGCTGGCGGGCTTTCGCGTGGACCGATTTCAGGCGCGTCCCTGGGCGGGCGTGCGCGAGCTGCTCACAGGCATCCAACGCGAGGGCCGCACGCGCATGGCAGTTGTGACAGGCCGCCCGCCTGAAGAAATTGCACCCATGCTCGGGCTCGATCAGCCGCTTGAAGTCTGGGGTCTGCACGGGGCGGAGCGGCTCCGTCCCGACGGACGGAGTGAGCACGCGGTGATTCCCGCCGACGCGCGGCGAAAGCTGGACGAGCTGCGCGCACAACTCAAGCGCGATGCGCTGGGTGGGCTCTACGAGGACAAGCCCAACGCCGCTGTGATGCACTGGCGTGGCCGCTCGCCCGCACTGGCAAAGCAGATTGAGCGGCGCACGCGCGCGCTTTTTGAGCCGCTGGCAAAGCTCGAAGGCCTTTCGCTGTTGAAATTTGAAGCGGGGCTGGAACTGCGTGGGGGCCGCGACAAAGGCGGCGCCGTGCGCGAGCTTCTGCGCGAGCACGGCTCCCGCGCTCCATGCGCGTATTTAGGCGATGACATCACCGACGAAGAGGCCTTTGACGCCATCAATCACGCGCAAGGGCCGCATCTGAGCGTGCTGGTGCGGCGCGCGCGGCGCAAAACCGCAGCCGATCTCTGGTTGCGCCCGCCGGAGGAACTGCGGGGATTTCTTCGCATGTGGCTCGATGCGCTCAATGGGCGGCAGATCATGGACTGAATGCGCGCCGCTGAGCGAAGGATGGGCGGGTTGCGACGCGAGCCCTATTCGCGGCCGCGCTTGCGAATTTCGATGTTTAGCCGCTTGATCTTCTGGTTGAGCGTGGAGAGCGGGATGTGGAACTGCTCGGCCGCGTCCGTCTGGTTCCAGTTGCAGCGCTCCAGCTTTTCCATGATGATGCGCCGCTCGATATCTTCCATGATGTCGAAGAGCGAGGCATTCGGATTGTGCTCGAGCAGCGCGTCCTGAAAGCTGCGGCCGGTGATGTGGCCGGGCAGCAGGTCAGTGCCAATGACCGGACCCGAGGAAAGCACCACGCCGCGCTCGATGCAGTTCTCCAGCTCGCGCACATTGCCGGGCCACTCGTAGTCGACCAGCGAGCGCATGGCGTCCGGCGTGAGCTTGCGCGGCGAAAGGCTGTTCTCGGTGGCGTAAAAATCCAGGAAGTGCTGCGCCAGCAGCGGAACATCCTCGCGGCGCGCGCGCAGCGGCGGCAGGTCTACGGTTATGACGTTTAGCCGGTAGTAAAGGTCCTCGCGGAAGCGGCCGTCGCGCACCGCCTGGCGCAGGTCCACGTTGGTGGCGGCGATGATGCGCACGTCCACTTGAATCTCGTGAATGCCGCCCAGGTGCATAAAGCGGCGGTCCTGCAGCACGCGCAGAATCTTGGCCTGTGTGTCGGTGCCCATCGTCGCAATCTCGTCCAGGAAGAGCGTGCCGCCGTTGGCCACTTCAAAGAGGCCCTTCTTGGAAGCGATGGCCGAAGTGAAGGCGCCCTTCACGTGGCCGAAGAGAGTGGATTCCAGCAGCTCTGACGGCATGGCGCCGGTGTTGATGGGCACGAAGGGCTTGTCCCGGCGCGGCGAGTTGGCGTGGATGGCCTTGGCGATCAGCTCCTTGCCCGTGCCGCTTTCGCCCTGCACCAGCACCGTGGAGCGGCTGGGCGCAACCTGCGCCACAAGTTCGAAGACGCGCAGCATGATGTCGCTCTTGCCAACAATATTGGTGAAGTTGTAGCGCTGCTTGAGCGTGCGCTTCAGTTGCAGGTTTTCTTCTTCGGCGCGGTGGCGGGCAACGGCCGAGCGGATGTCCGCCATCAGCTTCTCGTTGTCCCACGGCTTCTGCACAAAGTTTTCCGCGCCGGCGCGGATGGCCTCGACCACGTTGTCCACCGTGCCGTAGGCCGTGATCATGATCACCGGCGTCTCCTGCTGGCGTTCGCGAATCTGCGGCAGCAACTCCAGGCCGCTCTGGCCCGGCAGCGCGAGATCCAGCAGCACCAGGTCGAAGGTTTCCAGATCCAGGAAGCGCAGTCCCTGTTCGCCGTCGGCGGCCACCGTCACCTGGTAGCCCTCGAGCGTAAGCAACACCTCCAGCGACTCGCGAATGCCGGCTTCGTCGTCAATCACCAGAATGCTTGCAGCCGTCGGCAGGCCGGAACCATTGGAAGCGGCTGTAGAAAAATTCAAAGGCTCGTCAACTTCAGGCATGTACGGACTTCCTTAATATGGGGAACTCGAGATGGAAAGTGGTGCCGGCGCCCACCGCGCTCTCCACCTCGATCTTGCCTGCGTGCTCCTGGATAATGCCGTAGGTGACCGAAAGTCCCAGACCCGTGCCGCGCCTCTCGCCCGGCTTCGACATGGTCTTGGTGGTGAAGAAAGGATCATAGATGCGCTTCAGATGTTCGGGCGCGATGCCCGCGCCGGAGTCTGCCACAACGGCCTCCACATGGCCATTCACCAGCGTGGCCAGACGCAGGCGGCCGCCGCCCGGCATGGCCTCCTTGGCATTCAGCAGCAAATTCAGGAAGACCTGCTGCAGCTTGCCGGGGTTGCCGTGGATGGCAGGCAGTTCATTGGCCAGATCCATCTCCACGTCAATCCGCGCGGTCTTCAGTTGGTGTTCCACAAGCGACAGAGTGTCGCGAATTACCTGGTTCAGATCCGTCTCGCGAAACTCGGTGGTCGATGTGCGCGAGAAGTTCAGCAGACCATTTGCAATCTCTGAGGCGCGGAAGCTCTGCTGCGTGATTTTTTCCAGAACCGGCCCCAGCCGCTGGTCGCCGCGCATTTGTTTTGAGAGCATCTGCGCGTAGCTGGAGATGACCGCAAGCGGCGTGTTGATCTCATGCGCAACGCCGGCCGCTAGCAGCCCGATAGAGCTCAGCTTGTCGGCCTGGGCCAGTTGCGTCTCCAGCGAAACCCGCTCGGTGATGTCATCCACCAGCACGATGCGGCCCACGGCCACAAAGTCGCGCGAGAGCAGCGGCGCAATGGCAATGTTCGCCGTGCGCTGCTCGCCGGCGCGCGTGGTGATGGGGAATTTGTAGAGGTGATGAACTCCTGGCTCAGTGCGCACCGCATCCAGCGCCTCAAGGAACTCCGCGGGAAAGACGCTCGCCACCGGCTGGCCGATGGCCTCGGCGCGGCTCAGCGCGTACATTGCCTCCATCTGCGCATTCCAGCTTTCAATGCGGTCTTCCAGGTCGAGCGCCAGAATGCCCACATTGATGGATTCGACGATGTTCTCGTTGAATTCCTTCAGCCGCTCGAACTCGCTGATCTTCTCTTCCAGGCGCGCGTAGAGGCTGGCGTTCTGCAGCGCAATGCCGATGTAGCTGGCCAGCGACTCCAGCAGCTCCACATCCTCGCTTGAAAGAAAATCGCCGCCCAGCGTGCGCCCCAGGCCAATCACGGCGATGGTGCGGCTGCTTGCGGGCCGCTCCGGCGAAGCGCTCTCGGCCACGCGGCAGGGCAGATAGTAGTTCAGGTCCAGCAGTGCGGCGGTCTGCTGCTGCTCTTCAGGCAGATGCAGAGTCTGCTGTGTGTTCTCAAAGAAGATATGCGAGTGTTTCGCGTCGCGGTCGAAGTCCAGAAAGCCCAGCTCAAAAATCTCCTGCGCCGCCAGCGCTTCCAGCGTCAGTCCATGCGAGGCAGCCAGGCGCTGCGTGCCCGGCTCGTCCGCCATGAAGACGGCGACCCGCGCCACCAGCAGCGTGCGCGGCAGTTGCTCCACGATTGAAGCAAGCAGCGCCTTCAGGTTGGTTTCTGAGCTCAGCCCGCGGCCGAACCCCACCAGCGCCTTGCGGTAGTCGTAGCGATGGCGGTCAAAGACGCGGTCCACCCAGCTCTGCACGCGACGCTTCAGCGGCTCAAAGATGGCCGCCGTCACCACCACCGCGATAATCAGCGCAGTTCCCCGCAATGCCTGTGGCGCGCCCGCATGCACCGTCTCCAATACGATGGCGATGACGCCGAAGTACACGCCCAGCAGCAGGCCCGTGGCCAGCGTGTAAGCCACGCCGCGCTTGAAGATCAGGTCGGTGTCCATCAGCCGGTAGCGCACAATCGCCCAGGCAAAGGTGAGCGGGATGAAGACCAGCGAGATGCCGGCAATCTTGGTCAGCACTTCCGGCATTTCCACGTCAAAGAGGAATGGAATGGCGTAAAAGACCGTGAAAGGCAGCACGGACAGAAGCGCGCCGCGGGTGAGCCATTTCAACTGCTGGCGCAGCAGCGGCGAATCCGCACGGCGATAGCTCATCAGGAACAGAGCGGCGGCGAGCACATAGAACGCAGCCACATAGGCGGTTCCGGCCTGGTCCAGCCGGTGCTTCAGCAGCTCGGTGGCTTCCCAGCGCTGGATGGCCACCACCCAAAGACCCAGCAGCGCCGCGCCCGGCGCATAAAGCAGGGGAATCAGGAACCGCCGGCGAGCATCCTTCAGCCGCTCCTCTGGAAAGCTGAGCGCAAAATGCAAAAAGAGTGCCGGCTGAAGCGACTCGGCGCAAATGTTGAGCCAGAAGACGGTCCAGTCCAGCGCGTCAAATCTGCCCGTGTACTTGAGCGCGTAAAACGCGAAGGAGGCAAGGCAGAAGACAAAGAAGTGCGTGGCTCGCGGCGCCGTCCAGCGACGGAAGAGCACGTAAATGCCGATGGCCAGATAGATCAGCCCGATGATGCGCAAGGCCTGTTGCACGCCGCGCGAGGCCGGCTCAAGATAGACGGGCACCGGAGTGTCCAGCTTCACGCCTTCGCGGGTAATCGAGTAGTCGGCCTTGCCGTAGACGCCGGTGCTGTAGAGTTCACGCTCCTTGTCGGAGCTATGCACCACCGGCACATCATTGACGGCTGTCAGCAGGTCTCCCTCGCGGATGCCCGCCAGTTTGCCGGGGCCGCCGGGCTGCACTCGCTCCGCCACCAGCCCCGCGCTGCTCGGCGCTTCACTCCACCACACGCCGTCATAGGGCTGCTTGAACCGGCTTTCCTGGCGAAAATTCAACACCGCCAGAAACACCAGTCCGGCCGTGGCAACGGCCAGCAGTGTCGCCTGCAAGCGGTTGAATAGATTCGTCTCCATCGCCGGAGCCTTCTGGACTAACCATTCCTACACTGCACGTGGCTTGCCATGCGGTTTCGCCCAGCCAAACTCGGCGAAACTTCTTGGCAAACCTCTGATTGCACTAAGGATAGGGGCGAACCGCGCAGGCGGCCATCCCATCCGGAGTGCGAGAGTTTGCACGCGCCAGTCTGGAGTTTCATAGGCTGGCTACAGGAAAGGGAATCAGTCTATCGGAATCCATAGTTCCGGCGCGCGGGGCCGCAAACGGCGCTCCTCCAGTATTGTACGCCGATTTACCGTTGATTCCGCCGGGCTTGTTGGATAGAACCTGCTCACTCAGCCAGCCCGATGCGTAACCGCCGGCTCAGTGAGCTTTCTGGCCGTAATGAGCCTTGGGGCCGTGCTTGCGCTGATAGTGGTATTCGCTCACGTGCTCCGGAATCGCTGCCACGCCGGGATTCAGCAGCGTGCTGCGGAAGGCCAATCGCGCCACATATTCCAACACGTCGGCGTGCTCCACGGCTTCAGCTGCGGTTTTTCCCCAGGCGAATGGCGCGTGTCCCGCGACAAGAACGCCGGGGACAGCCACCGGATCGAGCTTCCCCGCGCGAAAACAGCGCACAATCACCGTGCCCGTGTTGCGCACATAGCCCTCCGCGACCTCCTCGGCCGTGAGAGGTTCTGTCACGGGCACCGGGCCGTGAAAGTAGTCGGCATGCGTGGTGCCCAGGCAGGGAATCGCGCGGCAGGCCTGCGCCCAGGAGGTTGCGAACTCGGAATGTGTGTGCACGATTCCGCCGATCTTCGGGAACTCGCGGTAAAGCAGCGTGTGCGTATCCAGATCGCTTGAAGGGCGCAGCGGGCCCTCCACGATTTTGCCGTCGAGATCGGTCACCACCAAGTCAGCCAGGGTAAGCGCGGCGTAATCCACGCCGCTGGGCTTGATGACCACCAGCGGCTGCGCGCCGGAGCGGCAAATCCCGCTGGCGTTGCCAAAAGTGTGCGGGGCCAGGCCACGGCGCGCAATTTCGCGGTTGGCGTCCAGGACCTGCTGGCGAAGAGATTCGAGAAGCATTGCGGAGTTCCTTTACGTGCTCGCCGGTAAGCGTTTTCCACGCCCAGTCTACCAGCACGTGCGCTTCGCGCAACCGCGAACCCCTTCGCAAAATGCCCGAGAGGAAGAAAGCCGCCAAACCTGTAAACTTGGCTCCGGTGCAGCCGTCTACCTGAGTAATGGCAGCCGGCACCACAGTGGAAACCATGACGAGGGCAACGGCAGTGGGAATGGCAGCCGAAGAGTTTTCCCGTGTGGTGGCGAGCCACCGCTCGCAGATTTTTCGCTTTCTGCTGGCCAGCACTCGCGACGCAGACCTGGCCGAGACGCTGACGCAGGAAACCTTTCTGAAGGCGCATCGCAGCTGGACCCATTTTCGCGGTGAGTCCAGTGCAATGACATGGCTGATGCGCATCGCCATCAACCTGAAGAAAGACCACTGGCGCAACCGCCGCTTGCAGTTCTGGCGCACCACGCAAACCCACGCCGTGGACGTGGCCGAAGCCGGCGATTGGTTGCCCAGCGGTCAGGCCTCGCAGGAACAGGTGATGCTGGCGCGCGAGCAGGTGGGCCACGTTTGGCGCGCGGTGGAGGGGCTGAGCGAACGGCAGCGGACGGTCTTTCTGCTGCGCTATGTGGAAGAGATGGAACTGAGTGAAATTGCCGCAACTGCGGGGTTGAGCGAAGGCACCGTGAAGGCGCATCTTTCGCGGGCGCTGACAAGGGTGCGCGCGGAGCTGGGAGGGAAACAATGAGCAGGGGGATGTGGAAGGGCGAGAAGATGTTGCCGGAGCGCGAACTTCAAAAGCTTGAACCGCAAAAGACGGACTCGGAGTACGAGAACGCGCTCGGGCCCGAGCTGCGCCAGGCGCTGGACCACTTCAAGGCAAGCGTGCACGGCTGGAGCGCAGCCCTGGAGAATCAGGCCCTGGAGAATCAGGCCCTCGAGAATCGGGCCAAGGAGAGTCAGTCGCGCGCGGTGCGTCCGGCGCGGCACAAACTCTTGAGGCTCGCCGCCGGATGGGCACTGGCCTCGCTGATGGTGGCCGCCGCGGTCTCCGGCGTTGTGTATGAGAAGCACCAGAAGCAGGAGCTTGCGCAGATGGAGCACCAGCGGTTGCTCGAGCAGCAGCAGCAGATGGCCGAGCAGCACCGGAAGGCAGAAGAAGATTTGCTGGCCAAGGTTGAAACCGACATCTCGCGCGAAGTGCCCAGCGCGATGGAGCCGCTGGCCCAGTTGATGACCGGCGACGGCACGCAGACAGCCAACGCGGCCCAATAAGCGCGCGGGCGCAAGGGCAGAGAACAACGCAAACAGGAACATTGCACCAGAACAAGGCAACTGAAACACACACGAGAGGATGGAGGGGGATTAAACATGAAGATTCTTGGGGCGGCAAGGGTGGCATTGACGTGCGCGGCCTTGGTGGCCGCAGCAGGCTGGGCCTGCGCGCAGGGGCCCGGTGGCGGTCCTGGAGACAGTCACGGCGACGGGCGAGGCGTGGGGCCGGGCTTTGGAATGCATCGTGGGCCCATGGAGCGCGAGCTTGGCCCGCGCGGCAACCACGGTCAGTGGTGGAACAGTCCGTCGATGGTTGAGAAGTTGAAGCTCAGCGAAGTGCAGCGCAAGTCGATGGACAAGATTCTGCTCGATCATCGCGAGAAGCTCATCGACCTGCGCGCCGGCCTGGACAAGGCCGAGCTGCTGATGCAGCCGATGATGCGCGAGGACCATCCAAGCGAGACGCAGATTCTGGCGCAGATTGACAAGATTGCCATGGCGCGCGCCGACCTCGAGAAGGCCAACGCGCGCTTCCTGCTGGACATCCGCGCGCAGCTCACGGTCGAGCAGTGGAAGACCGTCGAGACCGGCTGGCGCGACCGGCGTGATCGCTGGAATCGCGGTGCGCAGCGGATGGATCGTGATCAGCGGATGGGTCGTGTCCATCGGATGCATCGGCACATGGGTCCGCCTCAGCCCGACGGCGCGGCTCCGGCACAGCCCGCTTCGCCGGCTCCTCCCCCGCAACCGAATCCGGACGCGGACCAGTAGGCGAGCGGCACAGGGTTTTATGAGAGAGAGCAACTGCGGTTCAGGCCCGGGGTTGCAGGGGAAACAAGCAGCCATGGGCGGAGCCGGTGGCGGCAGGGGGAAATCCTCTTGCCGCCAATTTTTTTGTCGTGCAACGTACATGGACCCAACAATCAGCCCGCCCACCGCGCAATGTGCGCGGTGGGCGAGCATCCCCGCGGGCTGAATCGACGTCAGAACCCATAATGAGAGGAGCTTCTCCGATGAGATCTGACCGACCATTGATTCTTTCCGTGCTGATGTTGGCCGCCGGGTTGGGACTGATATTTGGCTACAGTCACGGCACCGCAGGCATGAACGCGGTATATCCGCTTTCTGGAGCCTCGCTGCAATTTAGTGTCGCAACATATGGCCCGGCTGCGGTCGGCGGCCCGCTGCTCGCGCTTGCCGGGCTGCTGGTGATGGCCTGGGCCCTGCTGTGCGCCATCATGGCGCAATTTGGCCTGACGGGAGGCGAGGAAGAACGCGCGAGCGGGCCGGTTCGGTTGTTGGAATAGCGTCGCTGCCCGCCCTGCCTCTACCTCGGCAGCGCTTCCGTTCCGGTAATCCTAAATGCGGCCTCGGATTTCGCGCTCGTCCCCTCGGGCTGCGCGCCGCCCACGCTCAGCAAATATCTTCCCGGCAGAATCGAGCGATTACCCGCATCGTCCACGCTCGAAAGCGAGCGCGCATCGATTTCGAGCGTCACATCCCTGCTCGCGCCCGGCGCAAGGTGCACGCGGTCAAAGCCCACCAACGAGTGAATCGGCCCATCGGCCTGCGGCGTCTTCAGGTAAGCCTCCACCACCTCGTCGCCGGCCGCGCTGCCCGTGTTCGTCACGGTCACCGTCGCCGTCAGCGGCTCGCCGGCTTTCAAGGATTCGCTCGACAACTTCACCGCTCCGTAGCGGAAATGCGTGTAGCTCAGCCCATAGCCAAAGCCCCAGAGCGGCGTTCCCCTGAAATAGCGATAGGTGCGGTCCTTCATCGAATAGTCCGTGAAGGGTGGCAGGCCCTTCACTGACGTGTAAAAGGTCAGCGGCAGCCTTCCCGCGGGATTGCTTAGCCCGGCCAGAGTGCGCGCAACCGCATCGCCGCCCTCCACGCCCGGATACCACGCTTCCATAATTGCGTTGGCGTGCGTCTCTGACCAGTTCAGTGCCACGGCGCTGCCGCTCTGCAACACCACAATCAGCGGCTTGCCTGTGGCCGCCAGCGCGCGTAGCAGCTTCTCCTGCGGCGCGGGCAGTTGAATGCTGGTGCGGTCGCCGCCATCAAAGCCCGGAATGTCGATCTTCATCTCTTCGCCTTCAAGGTGCGGCGAGAGACCCACGAAGGCCACCACCACGTCGGCCTCCTTGGCGCGCGCCACAGCTTCCGCAAGCTCGGCCCCGGCCGGTGCTTCCCACTTCAGCGTCAGGCCGCCGTCGGCGCGGTCGCCGGAGTGCGAATACTCAAGCTCAAAGCGGTGCGGATGCGTGTCCGTAAAGTCAATGGGAATCACCGGCGTCGTCGGCGACTCCATCACCGGTGGCGCAGTGGGCGAGGCGCCCGGAGCGGACTTGAAGCTGCCCATGAACGAGAGATCGTGGCCCTGCCGCATGCTGCCTTCTGAAACCACCTTACCGTCGAGCAGCAATCGGTACGACTCGCGCGGCGAATACGGAAAGCTGTCGCCGGCTTCGAGCGAAAACACATAATGTCCGGGCGCGGGCGCTTCAAGCGTGCCGGTCCAGCGCACGCTGTAGTTGTGCGTATCCACTTCGGGGTTCGGCTTCGCGTTCTCCCAGTCGGTCTGCACATCCGGCTCGGTGGTCACGGCCACGGGCCGGCCGGTCCAGTCGGGCGTTGAAAAAAATTCCGTCTTCAATCCCTTGTCCATGCCAAACGCGGTGCGCGGCACCGGCACGCTCATGCCCTCAGCCAGCGTGGAGCCTTGTGCGTACACCACGTCTCCGCCAAACATGCGCAACATGCCGCTCAGCGGCGTCACCGGGTCCACCGGCGTGCCCACATAATTGCCAAGAATCGACGCCAGCAGGTCCGCCGTGGGACCAATCACCGCAATGCGTCCGTGTGTGCTCTTGAGCGGCAGCGCGCCGTCGTTCTTCAACAGCACAATCGACTCTTCAGCGGCCTTCAGCGCCTCCGCGCGATGTTCCGGCGATGCGTCCGCAGAATAGGGAATCCTGTCCAGCGGGCTCGAGCCCTGCGGATCGAACATGCCCAGCATGAACCGCGCGGTGTAGAGCTTCTCCACGGCCCCGGTCACCAGCGACTCAGAAACCAGCCCGTCGCGCACCGCCTTTGCCAGCGTGTTGAAGCCCGGCGTCCAGATGCTGCATGAGAGGTCCGTGCCCGCCTTTAGCGCCATCGCCGCCGCGTGCTCAATGTCCGGCGCTTTTTTGTGGCCCTGGTACACATCCACAATCGCGCCGCAGTCGGAGACGACAAATCCCTTGAAGCCCCAGTCGCGGCGCAGGTGATCCTGCAAGAGCATCTTGTTTGTGCAGGCCGGCCAGCCGTCAATCGAGTTGTAGGCGCACATCACCGAGTCCACGTGCCCCTGCATCACCGTCGCGCGAAAGGCCGGCAGATACGTTTCCTCCAAATCGCGCGGCGAAGGATGCACATCGAATACATGCCGCAGCGACTCCGGCCCGCTGTGCACGCCAAAGTGCTTGCTCGTCGCAATGGCGCGCGGATGCTCAGGGTCGTCGCCCTGCACGCCTTCAATAAACGCCACGCCCATCTTCGATGTCAGGAACGGGTCTTCGCCGTATGTCTCCTGGCCGCGTCCCCAGCGCGGATCGCGAAAGATGTTGATGTTCGGCGACCAGAAGGTGAGTCCGAAGAAGATGCGATGGTTGCCCTCGCGCTGCGCCTGGTTGAACTTTGCGCGCGCCTCGGTGGAAACCACCGTGCCCATTGTTTGCACCATTGCCGGGTCCCACGTGGCGGCCATGCCGATGGCCTGCGGAAAGACGGTCGCATCGCCGGCCCGTGCCACGCCGTGCAGCGCTTCGTTCCACGTCTCGTAGTCGGGAATGCCCAGTCGCGGAATCGCCGTGGCCCAGTCTTCTAATTGCTGTGCCTTCTCGTCCAGTGTCATGCGGCTCACCAGGTCGTGCGCGCGCTGCTGTGCGCTGAGCGTGGTGTCCCTATATGTGGGTTGTTGCGCGTGAAGGAGCGCGGTGGCAGGGGCAAAAACAAGAAACGCGGCAAGCAGCCGAAAGCGAGACGGCATCTGCGGATCCCTCCGAAAAAAATGGCCGGCGTTCGCGCCAGCGCAAGGTCACAGCGCAGCAATTCCAGCCGCACAAACTCTACTAGGATAAGGGCAGTCTTGGCTAGATTTATCGCTTTACTTTGGAAGATTCGCACGCTCTGCATGCGCAGACCTCACGCAGACCTTGGGCAGAGCGGGCCCAGGCCGAATGCAGGCCGGACGCAATCCGGACGCTGGCCTCAGGATTCTCCGGCTACCGCGGTTTCCATTCGCGCCAGTGAGCGCCGCATCCGCACGAACTCCGGATGGCCGTGGAGCGGCTTCAGCCTTGGGTCGGCAAGCGTCTGGAAGTACCACGGGCAGCGGGTTGCCTCAGCGTGGCGCAGGTCCGCGATTGCCGATTCCATATCGCCCAGCAGCACCCAGTTCGCTGCGTTAAAGCTGCGCAGCACAAATCGCTCGCGGCTGAGCCAACGCATGCGTTCGAGCGTTGCGCGCGCTTCCTCAAACTGGCCCGCGCAGAGCAACGTATACGCGTGGACGGAGTTGGCCAGATCGAAGTAGGACACGCGCTGCGCGAACTCCGAGGCGATGTGCAGCGAGCGAGCGGTTTCCCCGTTGCAGGCCAGTATGGTGGCGGCATAGATGGCCGTGCCCTCGTGGTCGGGGAACAGTTCCAGCGCGCGTTCGGCCTGCGCGGTGCTGGTTTCCGATTCGCCAGCAAGGTGCCACGCCCACGCCAGATGCGCATGCAGCCATGGCGAATAGGGATCTTCACACAGCGCATCTTCAAGCAGAGCCACGCCCTCGGCAAAGCGATGGCGGCTGAGCGCGAACATGACGCGCGCCCGCGTCGTCCAGGGATCGTGCGGCAATTCCGCGCAGTTCGAAAAGGCCTCCAGCGCTCCGGCCAGGTCGTGATCCACGTGGAAGCGCACCCAGCCGACGGCAGGAAGAATTGCCTCGGCGCCCTCAAGCTCGGGCGGAATGGTACGCGCAACACGCCGCACCTGCTCGGCGGCGATGCCTGGAGCCATGAATCCGAAAAGCGCCTGCGTGATGCACACATTCACCAGGTCTACCTGCGCGGGCAGAAAGCTCGGGTCCAGTTCGGTGGCGCGGAACAGGTCCTGCAGGCCGTCCTGCATGCGATGCCGCGTGAGCGTTTGCCACTCGTAATGGCCGCGCCGGAAGAGGGTGTAGGCTTCGTGACGCCTGGGCGTGTGCGCGTTCTCCTTCGGCTCGCCCGCGGATGCAAAGATCGAAAGTCCCCCGCCCAGCCGCGCCACCAGCCGGCGGGCCAGCTCGGTCTCGGTCGCGGCAGTCAGCCCCTGCGCAACCAGCACGTCCTCGGCCCACACCTGTACGCCATCTTCCACTCGAATCATCTCTGCGCGCAGGCGTAGGTGCGAGGGAAAGGCGCGCAGATGGCCCGTAAGAACCAGGTCGGCGTTCAGCGCCTCGCCCACCTTCTGTGCGGGCAGCCCGCTTGAGGCAAGCGCGAAGCAGGAGTCGCGCGCCAGCAGCGCCACGCGTCCGGCCGCATCGCGCGCCAGCCGCGCCACGGCCTCTTCAGCCACGGCGTGGCCCATGTATTCGGGAACCTGCAACCCTGTGTCAAAAGGAAGGATCGCCAGCCGCGGCAGCGTCTCGTCGTGCACTGTGATAAAGCGCTCCACGGGCAGCGAGATGCGATAGCCGCGCTTGTACTCGGTGTCGATGCACTCCTCCGGATGCAGCCGCGCGCGCAGCGAAGAGACGCAGCGCGGGACGCTCTCGTCGGTCACGTGCAAATCTCTCCACACGATGTGCTTCAGTTGTGCCGGCGTCACCAGCCTGTCCGAATGTGCCAGCAGGAAGCGCAGCACGGCCAGTTCCTTGGGAGACAGATGGATTGCGGTCTGCCCTCGCAGCAGGGTCCCGTCCGATGTCAGCCTGAAATCGCCAAATCTATATGCGGCCCGCCGTTCCGTGGGCATTGCTCTGGTCCGTTTCTTCATTCCTGCCAACGCGTCTCTCCGGACAACGGTAAATCGGCAAGAGCTCCGTCTCCGCGCATGCGCAAGGCAGCGAGGAACCCGGCTACGCCGATACCCGTTCCGTACGACCTGGGGAAAAAGCCATACCCATTTTGGATGAAGCCTGCACGCCTCTCCGGGCGCATCAAGCTTGTGCTGGCTCGATTATCCACGTGAGAGCCAATCCGCAAAGATGCCGCAGGATTGCGTTGAGCGTCTTTCAAGTAATCGTATTTTCATTACTGAAAGGCCATTCCCATGCCTATCTTCGTGACCGTTCAGCAGCTTACTCCTTGGCTCGAATCGCGTAGCTCAGTCCCATATTGAATTGAAACGAATTACGCTTCGTGGGCGGCTCAGAGACCGGCGGGTCATTCAGATAGCTGTCAATGGTGCCGAGCGAGAAGCTCAGATTTTTATAGGCCGGAAATGTGACAGTGTTGTTCTCGCCGGCCGAATAATCGTGTAGCTGGTTGTACGCCGGCAAATAGGCCAGTTGCTGCGCGAAGGTGAACAGCGGCAGATGCAGCGTGTAATCGGCTGAGTACGTGGAGCCCACCAGATGCTGGCTCGGAGCCGGCGGCGTGGCGCCAGTGGGATCGGGAATGAACTGCTGTATCTCATATTGAAGAGTGGCCTTCAGGTCCGCCTCCTGCTTCAGCGTCTTCAGCACCGTCCAGCCCAGCCCTCCGCCATAGATCTGCTGCAGATCAAGACTCTGGCTGAAGTTGTGGTCGAAGGCCGTCTGCCCCAGCGCAAAAAGCCGCGGCGAAAAGTATTCGTCGCGCTCGGCATCAGCGTGGTAGATCGCCGATTTGGTCACCGCCTCCGGCACAGACACGCCGCCGGAGGTGTAGCCCGGCTGGGTGATTTTTCCATACGAGCCGATAAAGTCCAGCGTGGTGCGATTGCGCGTGCGCAGCCAGCTCTCTGCGGGCATCGTGCGCGCAAGGTGAACGCCGCCTGACAGGGTTAACTGCTTCTGCGTGGCTGTCACCACTGTCGCTCCGGCCGTGGCCGAACCACCCCAGCCGGTCAGAATTCCTTCGCGGCGCGCCGCGCGCGTCACCGTTTCCTGCTTGAGGATGAAGGCCGCATCCTTCACCGGAATGCGCGCCACCGGCTGTGCGTTTTCCGTCTGCACGGTCACCGCGCCGCCCTCCACCACCAGTTCGCCCACCGGGATCTGCTTGGCGTCCGCGTGGCCGGGCAGTTGTACGCCCTTGTTCACCACGGCAAAGCGCTCATGCGCGCGCAGGCTGCGAATCTTGCTCCAGGGCAGCGTTACGTCGCCGAGGGCCTCGGAGTGGAAGGTCACCTTGCCGTCGATGGCCTGCACAAAGCGGCCGTGCAACGTGTCGCCGTTGCTCAGCACCAGCACGTCCGGCGGCTGTTCCACCTTGGGCTGCTGCCCGGCCTGCGCCGCCGGGGCACAGGCCAGCCACAAAGCCAGCATGCAAAGGCCCGCGAAGGCGGGCAGGTGCGCAATCAGTCTGCGAAGTGCAATGGGGGACATGGTGTGTGTCGGTCCTTTCTGAAATCATTGAAGTCTGAAATGGTGAAGCCAACGCGGCACCAAGCTCCGGAGGGGCCGCGGAGCACTCCTCCTTCGATGCGCGAGAGGGAGCCTTTTGTTGCAACGGCTCGCGGGCGCGGAACCACGCCATCAAGCAGCCTATCGAACGCCATGGGAAATCTTCCACGAAACTTCCAGATTACACGCCCCGCCCCTTGCCACACTGCAATTGGAGGAGTTGCAATGACCAAGACCGTGCGACAAGCGCGTTGGCCGCTGGAGCTCTACTGCATAGGGATGAAGCTGCGCGCGCTGCGAGCGCGCAAAGGCCTTACCCTGGCGCGCCTGGCCGGGGAAACCGGCCTCTCCACGGCCCTGCTTTCCAAGCTCGAAACCGATCGCATGATTCCCACGCTGCCCACTCTTGCGCTCATCTGCCGCGTCTACGGCGTGGGCCTGAGCCATTTCTTCACCGAGCCCTCGCGCCATTCGCTCTCGGTCACGCGCAAGGCGCATCTCACCGGCAAAACCCGCGCGCCAGTGGAGCCGCGCATCACGCCGCTGCAGGGCGCGCCGGATGAGGCCATGCTCGTGGTCGAAATGCTTGAGCTCGCTCCCGGAGGCGCGCCCTTCTCGCCCGGCGGCAGCTCTTCCACAGGCTGCTTCGTCTATGTGCTGGACGGAAAACTCGAGATGGATACGGGCGGCGTGCGCGAATTCCTCGACGCCGGCGATTGCGCCTCGCTGGAAACTGAAATCATCACTTCCTGGACGGCAGCGGGCAAGCAGCCCTGCCGCGCGCTGCTGGTCACACCTGGCGCATAAAGTTCAAGCCAGGTACACAACGTCACACCCGGCGCATAAGACTCGAGCGGGCCGCACCCTTCCGCGCACCCGCCACTTGCCTTTCCTCATCCCGCACAAGTTTTCCGCGCACTTTTCCCCGCAAACTTTCGCCGGCGAAAATCCTCGTTGCTCCCTCCCGCTTAGCTCTGTACGATGAGGCGTTGCGCTTGGGGTGCCGCGGATATGCGACCGAATGGAAAGCTGATGAAGGCCACTCTCGTGGGAGCGCTGGGCGGGCTGTTGTTCGGTTTTGACACAGTCGTGATCTCCGGAATCATCGACGCCGTCACGAAGCTTTATCACCTCAGCGAATACGGCAAGGGCTGGACCGTCGCCATCGCGCTCATCGGCACCGTGGTGGGCTGCTTCAGCGCAGGCGCGGTGGGCCACAAGCTGGGCAGCCGCGAGACCCTCCGCCTCACCGCTTTGCTCTACGTGATTTCCGCCGTCGGCAGCGCTCTGGCCTGGAACTGGCCGGCGCTCATGCTCTTCCGCTTCCTCGGCGGCCTGGGCATCGGCGCATCGTCCGTGCTGGGCCCGGTCTACATCGCCGAGCTCGCGCCCGCAAAGTGGCGCGGCCGCCTCGTAGGAGCATTCCAGTTCAACGTGGTCTTCGGCATCCTCGTCGCCTACTCCTCCAACTACGGCATTCGCCTGCTGCATCTGGGCGCAACGGAGTGGCGCTGGCAGGTGGGCGTGGCGGCATTCCCGGCGCTCATATTCCTCGCTCTCCTCTTCGGCATTCCCCGCAGTCCTCGCTGGTCGGCCTCGCGCGACCGCATTGACGAAGCCCTCGAAGTCCTGAAAATGATGGGCGAGCCCAACCCTCAGGCCGAGCTGGCCGACATTCGCGCCGCGCTGGCCGAGGAGCACGTCTCCGCCCACGAGCCGGTCTTCCGCTGGAAGTATCGCTACCCGCTCTTTCTCGCCATCACCATCGGCGCATTCAACCAGCTCGCCGGCATCAACGCAATCCTCTACTACCTGAATGACATCTTTCAGGCCGCCGGCTACAGTCAGCTCTCCGGCGACCAGCAGGCCATCATGATCGGCTTCACCAATCTCGTCTTCACCATCGTCGGCATGAGCTTCATTGACAAGCTGGGCCGCAAAACCCTTCTGCTCATCGGCGCGGCCGGCACCGCCGTCTGCCTCAGCGGAGTGGCCTGGATCTTTTCAAGCCACGCGCACCAGGGAATGCTCGTCTGGCTGCTCGTCGTCTATATCGCGTTCTTCGCGCTCTCGCAGGGCGCGGTCATCTGGGTCTATATCGGCGAGGTCTTCCCCAACCACGTCCGCTCCAAAGGCCAGGGCGTGGGCAACGCCAGCCACTGGACCATGAACACCATCATTGCGCTCTCATTTCCGGTCATCGCCACCGGCATGGGCCGCGGCGTGCCCTTTATCTTCTTCGCCGTCATGACAGTCGTGCAGTTCTTCACCGTCCTGCTCGCCTACCCCGAAACCAAGGGCCAGACCCTCGAAGCCCTGCAACGCAAACTCGTTCGCGAATAAGCCTTCGAAGCTAGCTTCCGGCTCGTTTTGAATGCACCTTCCGTGCTACACTAGGGTTGCGCTCAGTTGTTTGGACGTGAGCAGCGGATTGCCCCTCCAAAGGCAACTTTGCCAACACTGATTTCCCCAAGCCCCTACAGCGTAACCATGATTGCCGCCTTTGTTTTGGGTGGCCTGCCGGATGTGTCTGGAAGCCCAGATCCGTTTGGAAGCATGGTGCCGTCCGGCAATGTGCTGTTCGGCGTACAGGCAGCGTGTGGCAGCTCCGGGCTTGCGCATCTCCAAAAGTGGATAATGCCGGCGAGCCAGTCTTGACTTCGACTTTCGGTTCTCCCTAACGCAAAATTTTCGAGAGCAGGTGCGCGCCGTCTTCGGCGTGTATCGCGCGCGTCCGGTTCCGTTTGCAGGCCCCAGGGAAAATGGGGCTCCCGGAGCCCACAGGAATCGACCCTATTTTGACGACTCAGTTTTCCCAGCTCACCCTTTCGCCGGCCATGATGGCGCGGCTCAACGCCAACAAGTTTCTTACCCCCACGCCGGTGCAGGCAGGGGCCATTCCGCCGGCTCTGGAGGGGCGCGACGTGCTGGCCACGGCGCAAACCGGCACCGGCAAAACCCTCAGCTTCCTCATCCCCATCGTGGAAATGTTGCAGCAGATCCAGGATCGCAACGCCGCTCAGGCCCTCATTCTGTTGCCCACGCGCGAGCTGGCCATGCAGGTGGAGGCGGCATTCAAAGCGATTCGCACCACGCCGCTACAGACCGTGGCCCTCGTGGTCGGCGGCCTTCAGGAGCGTCCGCAGTTGGACGCCATCCGCCGCGGCGCGCGCCTGATTGTCGCCACGCCCGGCCGCCTGGAGGACTTCCTCAAGCGCAAGCTCGTCCGCATGGACCAGATCAAAATTCTGGTGCTGGATGAAGTGGACCGCATGCTGGACATGGGTTTTCAGCCGGCCATCGCGCGCATTGCCGCCGTGCTGCCCACGGCGCGGCAAACGCTTTGCTACTCCGCCACGCTGGAGGGCGCGGTGAAGGAAGTGGCCCGCAAATATCTCAACAATCCCGCGCGCATTGAGATTGGCTCGGTGCTCAAGCCCGCGGAGAACGTGGAGCTGCGCACCTTTGAGGTGGAGCACAGCAAAAAACAGGAGCTGCTGGAGCATCTGCTGGGCGCCGAGGAGGGAAGCTTTCTGGTCTTCGTCCGCACCAAGCACGGCGCGGACCGCGTGGCGCGCCGGCTCACCCGCTCCGGCTGGTCAGCCACGCAGATTCACGGCGACCGCTCCCAGTCCCAGCGCAACTCCGCGCTGCGCAGCTTCAGCGAAGGGCGTCATCGCGTGTTGGTGGCCACTGACGTTGCGGCGCGCGGCATTGATGTTGCGCACGTGGCACATGTTGTCAATTTCGACCTGCCCAGGCAGCCCGAGGATTTTGTTCATCGCGTGGGCCGCACCGGACGGGCTTCCGCGCGCGGCGTGGCCTCCACCTTCGCCGGCGCGGGCGAGCGCAATGAGCTGCGCAAAATCGAGCGCACGCTTTCCATCCAGATGAAGCGCTTCCGCGTCCGCTCCGCTGAGGGCGAGGCAGCGGGCGGCCGATCACGCTAACTTGGCACACCGCCGGCGTTGCCCCTTGCGGGCGCGCCGGTTCGCCCATCACGCACGCTGCGTGCCGTGCGTGGCGAACGCATACCAGCCCAACCACGCCAGCGGCGTCCACACAAAGCCCCAGCCGGTAATGGGCACGCCGGCCATCAGCTCGATGAGCGCAACCGTGCCCGCCAGCAAGATCGGAATCAGCGACCGGCCGGCCGACTCCGCGCGATACATTCCCGCAATCACCGCCGGCAGCGCCACCGCCTCGTCCGTCAGCCACTCATATGGCGTGCACACCACGCCCACCAGCAGCACGCGCAGCCCCTCGTCCCGCCAGCTCCAGCGCGCGCGCCGCCGCCAGAAGTAGACCACCGCCCACGCGCAGCCAATTACCTCCGGCACCCACTGCAGCCACACCACGTGCTGCCCAAAGAGCATGCGCAGCCCCTCGCCCAGCGTTGGCGTTAGCCTATTCCCGATATTCGAGCCATGCAGCATCGACAGATACTGCGGCCACACATGCGGATCGAACCAGAGCGTCACTGCCATGTTCAGCGCCAGAAATGCCAGGAACCCCGCCACCATCCGTGCGCCCTTCGCCCGATTCATCGCCATCCACATCAGGAGCACCAGCACAAACGGCAAAAACAAATGCGGCTTCAGCGCGCACAGCAGCAGTCCCGCCCCGGCCGCGGCCGGCCGCTTCTCATGGAAACGCAGAAATACCATCATGCCCAGCAGGAAAAAGATGCCAATCTGTCCAGCCTCCAGGCACGCCAGCACCGGAGCAAACAGCAGGCCCGCAAAGTGCAGCCGCGAGCCCGGCTTGCCAAACAGCCGCCACAGCATCCACACGCTCAGCCCCACGCAACCCATCTGAACCATGAGCCACAGAATCAGCCCGGCCTTCGCGCCCATCCAGCCCAGCGGCAGCAGCAGCAGAAAGGCCACCGGCGGGCTCGGTGTCATGCGCGGCGCCGCGAGCGTGTAGCCTTGCGCCTGCTCCATGCGCATCATCGCTGCCGCGTCGTAAGGGTTCGCGTGGTGCGCAAGCTGCTGCCCCGTGGCCCAGTAGCCAATAAAGTCCCGGTCCGCCGCGTCCTTCGCCGTCAGGTTCAGCGAAAACAGCCCCAGCACGAACAGGAACCCCGCAGCCACGATTGCTCCGGCAGCAATCTTCCGGCCCCTGCTTGGCGGCTGGCTGGGATTATGTTTTGGCGGCTGATTTTGCACCGTTTACCTTGCAATCAATGTACATCGGGCCCAGTGGCCGGTCCATGGTTTCCCGCCGATCCGCATCCCCGCCACCACCCCGCCCTGACCGGCTCGTCCATCGCGACTGTGGAGTCAATTGTGGAGTATACTGTGGAGCAGATTGTGGAACAGAGGAACTCATGGAGACCGTGCAGATTGTTCTCGATAAAAAACTGCTTGTCGCCGCCGACCGTGCAGCGCGCCGGGCAAAGCAGAATCGTTCCGCACTGGTGCGCGACGCACTGCGCGAGCATCTGCGCCGGGCGGAGATTCTCGCCCTCGAAGAGCGTGATCGCGCAGGCTACGCGAAGCGGGCAACGGTACCCAATGAGTCCGGGCACTGGGAAGCGGAGGCGGTGTGGCCGGCAGAATAGCCCGCGGCGATATTCGCCTTTACAGTTTTGCCCCGCCCGACAAGAAACGGCCGGTTCTGGTGCTCACGCGCCTGAGCGCCATCGACTATCTCTCCACCGTCACCGTCGCCCCCATCAGCTCCACCATCCGCGGCGTGCCGTCCGAGGTGCTCCTCGACCAGGAGGACGGAATGAAGAGCCCCTGCGCCGTCAATCTCCACAATGCCGTCACGGTGGCCCAGGACCGCTTGGGCAAACGCGTCGCCCAACTCAGCTCCCGGCGCATGAGCCAGGTCTGCGCGGCCCTGCGCTTCTCCCTCGGCTGCGACGAAGCTCTCTGAGTATTCTGTACCGACAACCTGCCCTGAAGGCGTGTCCCGCTCCGGTGGCTGATTATGCAAGTTTTAGCTCGCATTCAAAGTGCATGGGGCACAGGCGGGCGGTCCATGGATTCCCGCGATGTCGCAGCATTTCGGCAACGCGGCAGTAACTTGGGGCTGCGGGGCCAGTCGCATTCGACATCGTTTGCCAGTTTCTGTCGTGCGCATCGGTCGCTGAACGTACCTCCCGCATGGAAGCTGGCATCCCAGACCACGCTTGGGCATTCGGGAGTTGCTCGTCCCTCTTCCCTCCGATTAGGTGAGGAAGTGGGGCCCAAATGGAGCGGGTGCAAATCTCAAAGCGCAAAGTTCTCGCATGGAATCGACCATTCATGGTATTCGTGATCCATCCATCACCGCACGTGACGCTAAGGCCTCATTTATGGGAAGTCGCCAAAACAAGCCCAAGAAGAAGAAACAGGCAAAGAAGAATGCCGCGCAAAAACCCAATAAGCAAAACAGTCCGCGCATGGGCGGTCAAGACCCATGCACCGTGGCCGAGGAACAGCGCAACATGCCACATGTCGAAGTTGCGCTCGGCTCTGATGACCCACAGATCCCACGTCCAGAGGAGCATAAAGAGCTGCGCACAACTTGCAAACCGGATCTGATACCAAGATGGAAAATGTGGCTCGATATTGCTGCTGTTGCCGTCGGAGGAACGGTAGCTCTTATCTATCTAGGTCAGCTGCTTGCAATGCGGCAGGCGAACGACATAAGCAGGGGAGCACTTCAGTCCGTTCAGCGAGCCTATATCATTTTCTCTGGTCTGCAGAGCGCCGTTAATATACGAAGCGCAGACCATAAGCACGTCACACAGGTTAGCCTTGAGATACAAATGCAAAACACCGGGACGACCCCCGCCAGAACCGTGCAGATAATGACAACGTGGGCATCCGTCGCGACACAATTGCCGTACGACTTCCCCTTTCCGTACAAATATCCTCCAGGCACTGTGCCTTCTACATTCGTCTTGGGTCCGAAGCAGACGATGGCCACTAGCACCTATATCCCAATCGAGCGTTTTGCTGACCTCAACACGGGAAAGTTTCTCTACCTCTACGGCCAAGCCGTCTATCGCGACGTTTTCGGCAACACGCCGGCGCGATTAACCGAATACTGCTCCGAGATTACTCGAGTCGAGACGAACGGTCTTCCGATGGACGATCCCAACGCCAAGTTCATTTTTAGCGGCGTTCAATGTCCGATACATAATTGCTACGACGAAGATTGCCCCGATTACAAGAAACGAATTTCTGAAAACGAGTAGGCCCACAGGTCGTGCTCGCGTCAATTTGACGTCCTGGGCGCTGCTGCGCAACGGCCCTGTCAGATTTAACTGCCGCCACTACCCAACCCCTCAATTCGTTGACTCTGCGCCCGGATTCGGGTATCCTGAAGGTCTTGCGCGGTGTTGCGCCTGGGGGGTTGTGTGTGTGCACCCGACCCCGCTGAAAGTCCCGGAATTCAGGCTCTTTCGGAGCAGGCAGCCGGCCGCTGGAAATGGGGCAGATTTCCTCTTCCAGCGCCAGGCAAAAGCCCTCGGATGGGGCAGGCTCGTGCAATTCTCACGCGAACAGCTTTGTTTGGCTGTGGGGCAAGAGTTCAGGCCCGTGTGCATTGCGCGGGCAGGCGCGGTTTGCGCCGGGTTAGGATTGCAGATTTTTGGCTGGCCAGGCGTTTCCTTCAGCTCCGGAAAAGCCCACATCAGCCGGGTGTTTTGAAGGCAGGAGAGAGATGTCAACTTTTGTTCCGAGCGGCAAGAACATTGCCCGCAAATGGTATGTGGTGGACGCCAGCGGCCAGACCCTGGGCCGGCTGGCCACCAAGGCCGCCAGTGTGCTGAGCGGCAAGCTGAATCCCCAGTACGTGCCCTACATCGACATGGGCGATCACGTGATCGTCATCAACGCTGAGAAGGTGCGCCTGACCGGCCTGAAGAGCCAGACCAAGCTCTATCGCCGCTACACCGGCTTCCCCGGCGGCCTGCGCGAGGAGTCGTTCACGCGGTTGCTCAAGCGCAGGCCGGAGAAGATTCTTGAAGAAGCCATCAAGGGCATGCTGCCGAAGACCAAGATGGGCCGCGCGATGGGCTCCAAGCTCAAGGTCTACCGCGGCGACAAGCATCCCCATGAGGCGCAGCAGCCGGTTCCCATGAAGGTCGCGTAAGAACAGTTGACAGTTGACAGCGAACAGAGGTCAGCGGTCGGGCAAGCGAGAGTTTGGGCGGAGCTCAAGACGAGCGTCAGCCCACAAAGAAACTGAAAGCTGATGGCTGAAAGCTGTCAGCCGCGAGGAACGAGCACAATGGCAGATTTGGTTCAGTATTACGGCACGGGGCGGCGCAAGTCGGCCATCGCCCGCGTCTTTCTGCGTCCCGGCACGGGCGAGTGGAAGGTAAACGGCAAGGCATTCGACGAGTACTTCGTCACCGAGCAGCAGCGGGCTTCGGCCAAGCGCAGCCTGGCGGTGGTGGAGCTGGCCTCGAGCTTCGACGTCCTCACCACCGTCTCCAGCGGCGGCGTCACCTCGCAGGCCGATGCGGTGAAGATGGGCATCGCCCGCGCGCTGATCGTGTTCAATCCTGAGCTGCGCAAGGCCCTCAAGGCGGAAGGCCTGCTCACCCGCGACGCGCGCGTGAAGGAGCGCAAAAAGTACGGCCAGAAGGGCGCCAGAAAGAGGTTTCAGTTCAGCAAGCGTTAATAGCTGGCTGATGAAGTTCGGTTTTTTGGAATCGGGGCCCCCGGCGAGCTTGCTCGCCGGGGTGATCATGCGCTTCCAGTTCAGCAAGCGGTAGTTTTGGGGGCCGGTTTCCGGTCCCATGGTGTCAAATCCCCGCGCAAGCGGGTTCAATCCGGGCCCCACGAAGTCGATGTCCGGATGCAATCCAAAAAGGAGAACCATTGGCCACGATTACCATGAAGGAGCTGCTCGAAGCAGGTGTTCACTTCGGGCATCAAACCAAGCGCTGGAATCCCAAGATGAAGGAGTACATCTTTGGCGAGCGCAACGGAATCTACATCATCGACCTGCAGAAGACGCTTAAGCTCTTCAAGGAAGCATCCAAGTTTGTAACCGAGCTTTGCTCCGGCGGCAAGACGATTCTCTTCGTCGGCACCAAGCGCCAGGCGCAGGACGCCGTGGCCGAGGAAGCCAACCGCGCCGGCATGCCCTACATCAACCAGCGCTGGCTGGGCGGGCTGCTCACCAACTGGGTCACCGTGCAGAAGTCGGTCAAGCGCCTTCAGGAACTGGACGACATGGCCACCGATGGCCGCTACGAGCTGCTCACCAAGAAGGAAGTCATCAAGCTGGAGCGCGAGCGCAAGCACCTGCAGGCCAACCTGGCCGGCATCAAGACGATGAAGCGCCTGCCTGACGCCCTCTTCGTCATCGACTCCAACAACGAGGCCATTGCCGTGAAGGAAGCCCGCAAGCTGGGCATTCCCGTGGTGGCCGTGGTGGATACCAACTGCGACCCCACCGTGGTTGACTATGTGATTCCGGGCAACGACGATGCGCTGCGCGCCATCCGCCTGTTCGCCTCCAAGATCGCCGACTCGGCCGCCGAGGGCGTGAACCTGGTGGGCGACAAGGCCTTCGCTGAGGAGCTGCCTGGGCAGCCCGCCGATCAAGCCGGTCAAGCGGAGCAATCCGATCAAGCCGATCAAGCCGAGCAGGCCGCAACCGTCGAGGCTGCCGCTTCAGATGAGGATGTGGACCTGGATACGGCCCTGGGCGGCGGCATCCGCAAGGCTCCCGCTGCTGAGGCGGCGCCGGCAGTGGTTGAGGCAGCGGCCGAGAGCGCCCGTTAATCTTAATCTGCGCAAGCCTGCGCACACTTAAGACGAGCGTGGCCGCATCGAGCCTGGGCCACGCTTTTCTTGTGCCGGATGACTTCCGGCCGGCAACAGAAAAAATGTTTCGACGCAATCGATAGACTGGACCAAGAGAGATGACGACTGTGACTGAGAAGATTGATGCCAAGCTGGTCAAGGAGCTCCGCGAAAAATCCGGCGCTCCCATGGGCGATTGCCTGAAGGCTCTGCAGGAGACCAAAGGACACATCGAGGACGCCTTCGTCGTGCTGCGCAAGCGCGGCATGGCCTCTGCGCAGAAGAAGGCCGCCCGCACCACCAACGAGGGCGCCGTGGGAACCTACATCCACGCCGGCGGCAAAATCGGCGTACTGCTTGAGGTCAACTGCGAGAGCGACTTTGTCGCCCGAACCGAAGACTTTCAGGAGCTGCTCAAGGATGTCGCCATGCACATCGCGGCCAGCGATCCGCGCTACGTGCGCCCGGAAGACGTCACGCCTGAGGATCTCGCGCGCGAAAAGGAGATCTATCGCGCGCAGGCGCTTGCGACTGGCAAGAAGCCTGAATTCATCGACAGAATCGTCGACGGCAAGATGGCCAAGTTCTACGAGGAGGTCTGCCTGCTGGAACAGCCCTTCATCAAGGACCAGGCCGTCAGCATCAAGGAGCTCATCGCGCAAAAGGTCGGCAAGCTGGGCGAGAACATCACCATCCGCCGCTTCGCCCGCTTTAAGGTGGGCGCCCCCGACTGGACCGTGGCCCAGGCCAAGGCCGCGGAAGCCGCTGCCGAGTAGCACCGGCGCACACTCCTCAATCCCGCAAAGGCCCGTAGCCCAACGCTGCGTTCTTCCACCGCGAGTTTTGCGGCGACAAAGGTCAGTTCAGGATTGCTGTCCGACATCCGACTCCTTGGCGTGTGTGCACGAGGGCGGTACACCTTAAAACCGCTCGGACCCCCGCGGAGGTCCAGCGCAGAAACATAAACGTGGAAGTGCCACAGATATAGCAGACCCCGTCGCGGAGACCTAACGATTTTCGCGCAATTTATCTTCGCGTGCGCCGTCGTGTTTCAGCGCCGGACCGGCGCTGCATGCGGTTGCGCATCCTTCGCTCTTTCTTTGCTCACTTCCGCGTCAAATGAGAGCCGGAACGGCCGCCGGTCAGAACGCTGCTTTCGAACAACTCCTAAAATCTTAGTTGACAAGTGCACCGGACCATCGTAATCTCCTAAGCACTTAGGAGAGTCTACGTTGAAGAGTTCGAAGAGAGCCGGCCTCACAAAGCTTGAACTCCGGGTCATGCAGGCCATCTGGAGATGCGGCAGCAGCACGGTCAGCGCGGTGCAGGGCGAGCTCGACCCTCCGCTCGCCTACACCACCGTGCAGACCATGCTGAACATCCTGGAGCGCAAGGGCAAGCTCAAACGCGAGCTGCAGGGGCGCGCCTACGTCTACTCCGCAAAGATCAGCGAAGCCAAAGCGCTTGGACAGAGCGTGGGAGACCTCATCGATCGCATGTTCGGCGGCTCCAGCGAAGAGTTGGTGATGAGCCTCCTCAAAAACCGCCAGATTGATGCCGCCCGCCTCCGGGAGATAACCAGACAATTCAATGAGAAGAGGAGCGAGTCATGAGGATTGTCGAGTCCTGGGTCCTTTCCTATCTCTTGAATTCCCTGTGGCAGATTCCGCTGCTGTTCGCCGTCGGTTGGCTTGCCGTGCGCGCGCTGCGTGGGGTGGGGACCGCGGCAGAGCACCGCGTCTGGGTCACTGTCATGTTGCTGCAGAGCCTTCTTCCGGCGTGTTCCGCGTTGTCGTGGGAGTGGTTGCGGGCTCACCTCGCATGGGGAGGCGGCGCAATGCGGGCCGGCGATGCACATGTATCAGTCACGATGGGCGCGGGCGCTGCGTTGAGTTCCCTGAATCCCCCACGGTTGCTGCTGTCTGCGTTATTTCTCGTGTATGTCGCGGCAACTGTGTTTTTCATGGCGAGATTCGTTTTGAGGGGTAGGCAACTCCGCGTCCTGCGCCGCGAAGCCGTCGAAGTGGAACTGGGAGCGGATGCTGCCGCGTATTGGTCGCGATGCGCTCAGCGGTTCGCCGTTCGCGGGCCATCGATTGCGGCCTCATCCGACATCTTTGGGCCCGTCACAATTGGATTCTCGCGCAAGCTTCTGTTGTTGCCCCTGAGCATGGTCTCAGGCGTTTCAGAAGCGGATTTCCAAACGGTCATCGCGCACGAGTTCGCGCACATGCATCGCAACGACTTTTCCAAAAACCTTGTCTATGAACTGCTCACATTGCCGGCAAACTATCATCCGATTTTCTGGCTCACACACGAACGGGTCATGGAGAGTCGCGAGATCCTCTGCGACCAGATTGCCTCGGAGATTGGCGGGCCCACTCAATACGGACGCTCACTCTTGCGGCTGGCGGCCCTGCTTATCGAGGGACAGTCAACCAGGACTCCTCACGCCATTGGAATCTTCGATGCCAACACATTTGAAAGGAGAGTTATGATGCTGACCCGGAAACGGAATGAGATTCGAGGAGTGCGGCGGCTTGCCATCGTGGCGGCTTGCGCTGTTTTCGGCATGGGGACGTGCGGAGTTTCACTTGCGATGAGCATGCATGTGGATCTTGCGGCAGCCGCCGGGGACAACGGCGCCCCGGCCAAAACCCCCGGCATGATCCACGTCTCCGCGCGTACGATGGAGAGCAACGTGTTGTTCAAGATCCCGCCGAAGTACCCGGTGGGCGCAAAGAAGGCCAGGATTCAAGGCACCGTCGTGCTGAACGCGGAGATCGGGAGGAACGGCCGCGTGAAGAACCTCACGGTTGCCTCCGGACCGAAGGAGTTGCGGAAATCTTCGCTCGACGCGGTGCGGCAATGGAGGTATAAGCCTTTTCTTCTGAACGGCTCACCCGTTGAGGTTCTGACCACCGTTACGGTGATCTACTCGCTCCAGCCTTAGAGCCGGCTCACACCACCCTGCCGTAACGCTGCTCGCCCCGGTGAACGGGCCCACATTGCCGGGGCATCCTCCAAAGAGCCCGCGCCGCCGCGCAGCCCGTGTGCGATACTCAAAAAAGCATGTACAAGCGCATCGTTCTCAAGCTTTCCGGTGAGGCGCTGGCCGGCCCCCGCAGCTTCGGCCTGGACGCCGAAAAGGTAGCCGAAATCACCGCTGAACTCGCCGATGTTCACGCGCTGGGAGTCGAAATCGGCATCGTGGTGGGCGGCGGCAACTTCTTTCGCGGCGTGGCCGAGCACGCCAAGGAGATGGACCGCGTCTCGGCCGACAACATGGGCATGCTCTCCACCGTCCTCAACGCCATCGCCCTGCAGGACGCGCTGGAGCAGCGCGGCGTGCAATGCCGCGTGATGACCGCCGTCTTCATGAATCAGATTGCCGAGCCCTACATCCGCCGCCGCGCCGTGCGCCATCTTGAAAAAGGCCGCGTCGTCATCTTCGCCGCCGGCATCGGCAATCCCTTCTTCTCCACCGACACCGCGGCCAGCCTGCGCGCCATGGAGATCAAGGCCGACGTGCTGCTGAAGGGCACCAAGGTCGAAGGCGTCTTCAGCGCCGACCCCGTCCTCTTCAAGGACGCCGTCAAATACGATGTGATCACCTACATGGACATTCTCCAGAAGGGCCTCAAGGTCATGGACCTGACCGCCGTGAGCCTCTGCAAGGACAACAATCTGCCCATGATCATCTTCAACATGAACCAGCCGGGCAACATTCGCCGCGTCGTCCAGGGCGAAAAGGTCGGCTCGCTGGTGACTGCTTAACCCCCAGACAACCGGAGCAGTCAAGCCCTTCGTGGAACAACGCAAGCCAGCCCCGCTGAACGCCCTTACCGGCCTGCGTTGTTTCGCGGCCGTCAACATTGTCCTGTTCCATTTTTCTGATCCGCGCTGGTTCGGCATTCTGGCGCCCATCGTCAACGCCGGCTATGCCTCGGTCAGCTACTTCATCCTGCTCTCGGGCTTCGTCCTCGGTTACAACTACAATGCCCGCGCCCGCGCCGGAAAGTTTGGCGCTGCGCGCTTTTACAAAGCCCGCTTCACGCGCATTTATCCCATCTATATCCTCAGCCTGCTGCTGGCCTGGCCCATGGTCTCCGGCGAGTGGCACGCGCACACCCGCACCATGTTCTGGACCGGAATGGTGCTGTCGCCGCTGCTGCTGCAGGGCTGGGTCCCCTCCATCGCCACATTCCTCAACACTCCGGCGTGGACCATGTCCGCCGAGGTCTTTTTTTATCTCGTCTTTCCCTTCATGGCGCGCTGGCGGAAGCCCACTAGCGTCCCTCGACACGTGCTCAAGCTCGGCGGCGTCTGGCTCATCGGCCTCCTTCCCGGTGCGCTCTACATGATCTTCAGTCCCGACGGCATCGCGCACCCTGACCGCTGGAGCTACGGCCCCTGGCTGCAGGCGCTCAAGTACACGCCGCTGCCTCATCTGGCCAGCTTCGTCTTCGGCGTGCTCCTCGCCGAGCTCGACGAACTCATTCCCCGCGAAGGCCGCCTGCGCTTCGCCCTTGGCTCCTTCGGGTTCGCCGCCGCTTTCGGCCTGCTCTCGCTGGGTGGGCGTGTACCCTACGTGCTGCTGCATGACGGCGGACTCATGCCGCTCTTCGGCTGCATGGTTCTCGGCCTGGGCGGCAAGAATCCGCTGGCCACCGCGCTCGGCGTGCGTCCGCTGGTCTTCGTGGGCGAGGCCAGCTACTGCCTTTACCTGCTCCACTTCAACATGTGGCAGCTCATCCACCAGTCGCACATTCTCAACCGTCTCCATCTTGCGCGGTTTGACCCCTGGATTAGCTACGCCCTGCTCATCCTCATGGCGATCGCGGCACTGCACTTGATTGAGAAGCCGGCCCAGCGCAAGCTGCGCCAGTGGATGGGCGCAACCTCGTAATGCGCGCCCGTGCTCACTCCCATGCAAAGCCCGCAAAGCTGTGCGGCGGCAGCGCGATTGTGAACACCGTCTCCGGCTCGCGCACGCGGAAGGTGCCGAACGGCGTGCGCATCGGCGGCGGAGCTTCGCCCGTCACCAACGCGCCCGTCGCCAGATTGCGCAGCTTGCGCCCCGTCCCGGCCAGCGTCACCGTTACCGTCGCCGGCTCGTCCCGGAACGACTCGGCGACAAACGCGTGGTTGTCATAGGGGAACAGGCTCACCTGGCTGGGCGCATCAAACTGCACCGGAAGGCCGCGCAGCAGATAGCGCCGGAGCCCGTTCAGCACCGGCTCGGGCAGCGCATACAGGTCAGCGGGATTCTCTGGAATCGTCAGCACGTAAAGCAGCCCCTTGCCGTAGTGGTCCTGGAAGAGCAGCGGTGCGCCGCTTCCGTTCGCCGCCAGCCGCACCATCGGCCAGGCGTCGTTGGTCATGAACTCCACTTCGGGCACAAGGATTTTGTGCGGCAGCGGGCCGCCGCCAAATGCGAAAAATCCCTGGTAGCTGTCGGCCTCCAGCACGTTGCCCGTCACGCTCATCTCCGCAAGCTGCCCGAACTGGTTTGTCCCGCTGCCCTGGATTGCCTTCAGCAATCCGGTGGTCACAATCACCGTGCCGCCCTGCTCCACGTGCGTCTTGATCTCGCTCACCAGCTTCGGATCGAAGCGCGCCTCCCTGGTCAGAAGGATCGTGTGCGCCTCTGTGGGAAACGCCGGGTACATCTCAATCGGAATGCCGATCATGCCGAGATAATTCTGCAGAAAATCCTCGCCCGTCGACTGGTAGGGCTTGTAGCTCGCAATGCCCACCGGGCTGCCCAGCCTGCCCGCAATTGCGTTCACGCTCGCCAGCGAGTAGCCGGCCACCGTCGCATAATTGATCGGCGTTTCCGCGCCCGTTGCCGCGTGATAGTGGTCCAGCCCCGCCGCGGTAAAGCTCGTTTCCAGCGCGCTCCACGCCTTGCGGTCGCCCATGCGCGGCGCATTCAGCAGGTCGCTGTACTGGAAGAGCAGAATCTGCGGCGCCTTGGCCAGCATCGTGTCCCACAACTGCTCGGCGTAGCGGTCAACATACATCGTGCCGTAAGTGTCCACCCATCCGCCGCCGTTGTGCCCCGGCGCAACGTGGTCAAAGTAGCGCATAATCTCGAAGCTCTCGTACTGCTGCAGGTGCTGGTCGTTGAAAACCGGATCGCGCGTCTCCGTGCCGGTGTAAATGCCGTCGAAAATCTTCGGTTCCTCGCCCAGGTCATAGCCGTTGGCCTGGAAGTGCTCATACCAGTTGGGAAACTTGATGATCACCTTCACGTGCGGATTCACGCTTCGCGCCGCGCCCTCCACCAGGTTCCGCGACGCCTCGTCCATCATGCGCAGCCTGAAGTTCGTCCAGCTCTCCGCGCCCTTGGCCGCAATGTCCGAAGGGTCCTTGGTGTTGTAAAAGAAAAAATCGTCCAGAATGATCTCGTTGAAGTGCCGCGCCGTCAGCTCGGCCACTCGCTTCACCAGGGCGCGCTCCGCGGGGTCTGTGTAGCACATGGAAACAAACTGTCCCGGATCGGCTGGCGCTGCATTTTTCGCGCTGCCTGAGCCGCCCGCGTGGTCGCCATTGCCCACATACGCAATCCCTCCGGCCACCTGAACGCCGTGCGCCACAAAAAACTTCTTCACCGTCTCCAGCAGCGCGCCGTCCGCCACCTGCCCGCTGCGATAGCTCTCGATATAGACCTTGTCCACCTTCACCTGGCTTGAAAGCTGCTGCCACGAGTGCTCCAGATACGCAGGGTCCTTCATCTTTTCCACCACGCCCACCGGAATGTACACAGCCACGCGAAAATGGTCGTGGTCCGGCGGCGCTGCCTGCGCTTTCACGTTGAACAGCGGCAACGCAACGAGCATGGCAACCACAGACAACAGCAGGCGAGGACGAAGATACACGGCAGGGCTCCTTGATATTCCAGAGATGGAGTGAGCCGCACGATGCACACGGCGGCTGACGCGCCTGTTTCAGCGCGGAGCCAGTATATGCGCCAGATTCCCTTGAGTAAAACGATTCTGCAGAAACCAATCGCCGCTCCGCCGCCTGCATGTACGCGGCAGAAAAGCCCGGCCGCTCGGGCCGGGCTCGTTTGCATTGTGACGGGGGGCTCGCGCCGGTTAGGGCGCCACCGCCTGCACGGCGTGGTTGCCGTGCGGCACAATCGCCAGCGCCGACGGCCGCTGCCCGGACGTCGGGTAAGGCGTGGCCTGCGTCTGCGTAATCGCGCCGGTATTCGGATCCAGCCGGAAGCCTGAAACCGAGTTGCCCAGTATGTTCGCCGTGTAGACAAACCGGCCCAGCGCCGGGTCCACCGCAATTGCCACAGGCTCTGTGTCCGTCACACTGTTCGTGGCGCCTGTTGTGTTCACCGCCAGAGAAGGCGTGCCCGTGGCGCGGTCGATCTCGTAACCAGAAACCGTGGAATCCAGCCCGTCAGGCACGTACAAGTACTTGCCGCGCGGATCGATTGTCACTGCCTCCGGCTCGTTGCCGGTCTTGAACGGTCCGTTGATGAGGAAATTCAGCGTGCCCTCGCTCTGCACGCTGTAGCCGATGAGCTGGTTGGAGGCGTAGTCGGCCGCGTAAACAAAGCGGCTGGTGGGGTCGGCGGCCAGCGCCACCGGCTTCACGCCCGCCTGGAAGGGACTGCCGTTGCCCGCTGTCAGCGCGCCGCCAGAACCCACCTGGAAGCTCCAGAGCCAGCCCGGATGCGCGTTGCTCGTTGTGGTTCCGCCTGGATTGTAGGCCGATTGGTCATAGGCCGTCGCGTACACCGTCGCGCCGGTATCCAGCACCGTCACCGCCGTGGGTACCACCGCGTCCGTATCGTAGCCGGGAATGGTCAGCGGCATCGTCGCCACGGCGGAGCCGATGGTTCCCGAAGAGAGCGAGTACGCGGTCAGCGTCGCCGTCGTGGTGCCGGAAACCACGTAGAGGTAGGTCCCCGCCGCATTCACCGCAACCGACGCCGGGGAGTCGCTCAGCGTCAGCGTGTCCTTGGACGTCAATGTGCCGTCGACGGCGATGGCGAAGTGCACCACGGTGCCACTGCCCGCATCACCCGCATTGGCCACGTAAAGGTTCGCGTAGTCTGAGGTCACGGCCATCGATACCGGGTTCACGCCGCCGGAGGAAATCGGCTTGTTGGCTGCGCGCAGCGCGCCGGACTCCGAATCGGCCGCAAGGGTCTCAATATTGCCGTCGCTGTTGGCGCCGGGCGTGCCCTGGCTCGCAACAAACACATAATCGATAGTGACAATCTGGCAGGCGGTCAGCGCCGTGGCCACCACAAGGCCGAGTGCAGAGACCAGAATGAGCTGGCTCGTTTTGCTGAACTTCATGCGCTTCCTTCGTCGCGGGCCATCCATCCATCAGCCCTGCATCAACTGGTTTGTTTGCCCCGTCCGCGCTTGTGCGCCCGGCCCGGGGAGGGTTTAGGGTTGCGGCACCGTCTACTTCTTCGTCGGGCTGCCGTGCGGAATGGCCGCCACTGCCGTCGGCAGCGCGTTCGACACGGAGGGCGAGGACTGCGAGTTCAGCAGCGAGCCGTCTGTCGGGTTAATCTGGAACCCGGAAACCGTGGCGTCCAGGTAGTTGGCCGTGTAGAGATATTCGTTCAGAGAGGGGTCGATGCCGATGGCCACCGGCTGCGTGCCCGTGGTGTACGTTCCCAGCCACGTAAGTACGCCGCCGTAGATTGAATATGCCGACAGGTTGCCATCCTGCGAGTTGGCGACGTATGCGTACTTGCCGCTTCCATCCACCACGATTGCCCCCGGCACGTTGCCCGTCGAGGCCGGATTGCCCATCAGGCCCAGCAATCCGTCGTTCACCTGGAAGGTCAGCACCTGGTTCTTCGTTGCGTCGGTCACGTACACATAATTCCCGCTAGGGTCGGCCACGATGGCCGAGGGCTTGACCCCTGCGGCAAAAGGAACCCCGCCGTTCATCGGCGCAAGCGTTCCGTCGGAGTTCACCGCGAAGCCGAAAATATAGCCGCCGCCATTGGTCGAGTCGGAGGCGGTCACATAGACATAGGCTCCGGAAGCTGCCGTGGTCACGGCCATCGGCGTCATCACGTCGGTGGGGCTCGCCGGCAGCGTCAGAGGCCAGTACGCTGAGTTCAGGCTCGCGTTGGCCACCGGCGTCCCCAGCGAGTCATCTTTGTTGATGGGGTAGGCCGCAATGGAGCCCGAGCAAGGCGCGGCAGTCGAGCAGGTCGGCAGCGGCTGGTAGGTGTCCACCACGTAAAGACTCGATCCGGTCACGTTTACCGCCATGGGAAAGACTCCCGGCGTGTTCACCGTATTCTGCGGATAAAGCTTGCCGTCATTGCCAATGGCGAACTGCACAATGGTGTTGTCGTCGCGATTCACCACATAAAGGTTGGTATTGTCTGCGGAGGCCGCCTCAGCCACTGGATTGCGGCCGGCGGAAGGGAAGGGCGAAGTGGGAATCTGCCTCATCCGGCCGGACTCGGAGTTGATCTCGAAGACGTCCACTTCGCCGTAATTGTTGCTGCCCGCGCCCAGGGCGCTGGTCACGTAAACAAAGTCCACCGTCAGCGTGCTGCAGGCCGTCACCAGCCCGGCCGCCAGCAGGCTGACTGCGGAGACCAGCACCAGCTGGCTCGATCTGTTGAAGCTCATGCCCATCTTTCGTCAGCGGACCGGAACCCAGCCCGAAAATCCTTGATTGGGAGGGGAGCCACGTCCGCCGCATTCCACCCGGCCGCGCCTCCGCTCCGATTGCGTTTTCGGGATTCCGCAACCTCCGGCATCCCGGGACAGGACCCGGCCCTCAGCCGCCTCCTGCCCAAATCACTTCCGTTCCCCGCCCGACGGCTTTAGCTGGTGCGTCCGGTCACCACGCACCATAGCCCCGGCCCGTCCAGCGGGAACGACTTGCTTGCCGAGCCAGAAAGGCTCGTCAGCACGCCCGAGTTCTGGTCAATCAGCCGCCCCGTCACCGACGAGTCGTTGAAGTTGGCCGTGTACATGTACTGGTAGGAGGGGTCTTCCAGCAGGCACTTGGGCCCCGCGCCCGTGCCCACCGTGGCGCCAAAGCCTCCGCCCGCCAGCTCAGTCAGCTGTTGCGAGCCCTGGGTAATCACATACCCCACAATGCCGCTTTGCGCGTTGTTCGGGTCAGCGTTGTTCCCTTGGTTGGCCACATATACATACTTGTTCTTGTTTTCCACGACCAGATAAATCGGGTTGGACTGCGACGGATCGTCGGCCACTGCGCCGCCCGTGACCTGTTGAAGCGCGCCGTTCGTGCCCACTGTGTACGGCAGAATCTGGCTGGTCGCGCCGTTGGTCACCAGCGTGCCCTCGTTGTCCAGCACGTAGATGGTCCCGGCCCCGTTCACGATCGCCGTCGCCTGGCTGATGCCCAGCGGCTGCGAGGTGTTCTGCGTCACCGAAAGCTGCCCGGTGGACAGGTTGTAGGTGTAGGGGAAGTCCGAGTCGCCCGCCGCCGGCGTCCCGCTGAGAGTAAGAATATTGCCCGAGACGAGCACAAAGTCGATGGGGTCGGCGGGAACAGGGAAGTAGGAGAGCTGCGCGCCGTTGGCCGAGGTCACCTGCGCGTTCAGCAGCAGGGAAAGCCGCCCGGTTACCGGGTCGATCTTGAAGGCCGTGATGTCGCCGCAGCTTGTCACGCCCTGGCCCAGCGCCAACGCGCACGATGCGTTGGAAGGTGAGTCGTGGTCCAGCACATACATAAAGTTGCCCGCGGCATCGGCCAGCATCCGCTCCGGGTTGATGCCCTGCGTGTAAAAGACCTGCTGCGACTCCAGCACGCCGTTGCCGCCAATCGAAAACTGGGTGATGTTGCCGCCCGAGCATGGGTCGTCCGTGGTGCAGTTGGCGCCGCCGGAAGCGGTCTGGCCGGTGTTCAGCACATACAGGAACCTTCCGCCCGCCAGCAGTACGGCCCGTGCCGGGTTCGATCCGCCTGACCCGATGGGAAGCCCGGCGATGAGAGTGAGCTTGCCCGTGTTGTGCTCAATCTTGAAGCCGGTGACGATTCCGTTGCTGGTCGTCTCGGCGGTCTTGGTCCCCGTCACGTACAGGTACCCGACCGTATAACTCTGAATGCAGGATGTGATGCCAAAAACCACGCAGGCCGAAAGGGCGCTGTACAGAAGGGCCTTGCCGAATTTCCTAAACTTCATGCGATTCCTTCATCCTGGTCCGGCGTGTGCCGCCAAGTTTTGCGAGTTCCGCAGCAGAGCTGGGTTGGGATGGGTCCCTGCTGCATTGTAAAAGGCGAGGGCTGGTTGTGCCTAGTTTCCCTTCCATCCTGGTCTGGGTTGCGGTCCGGGTTGCGGTCCGGGTTGTGCGCCGGGACCGGCCCGGCGGGCTGTCGCGCTCCGGGCTGCCACGCACGGCTCCCGGCGCGCCCGCTTCTCCTAAGGATGGGATTTGGACTCGGCGGACGGGGCAAAGGTCACCCTCCGCCCGGCCGCCGGATCGCGCTTTTTTAACCCGCCGCGCTCACCACACCCGGCAGGCATTCTCCGGGTACATGGGTTGGCCCTTCTTGCAGTCGAAAGCCTTGCCGAAGGCCGGGAAGTTCCGCACCACTCCGTTCACCCGCCAGTGGTCCGGCGAGTGAGGATCCACCAGCGCGTCCTGCCGCGCGAACTTCTCCCGCTCGTTGGTGCACCACACCTGCGCAAAGCCCAGGAAGAACCGCTGCGCCTCGGTGTACCCGTCAATCTTCTCGTCGATGGACTTGTGCTCGTCGGCCAGAGTGTTCTCGAGCGCCAGGTAGGCAATCCGGATTCCGCCGTTGTCGGCCGTGTTCTCGCCGAGCGTCAGCTTGCCGTTCACCATCTCGGCCTTCGCATCGCCCTTGGCCGGCGCGGCTTCAAAGCTGTTGTATTCGTCCACCTCGCACTGCGTCCGCTGGTTAAAGGCCTTGCGGTCGGCCGGCGTATACCACTCGCGCAGATTGCCGTGCCCGTCGTACTTCGAACCCTGGTCGTCAAAGCCGTGCGTCATCTCGTGTCCAATCACCATCCCGATGCCGCCAAAGTTCACCGCGGGGTCCATATTCGGGTCAAAGAACGGCGGCTGCAGAATCCCCGCCGGGAAGTTGATGTCGTTCATCGGCGGGTCATAGTAGGCGTTCACCGTCGGCGGCGTCATGCCCCATTCCTGCTCGTTCACCGGCTTGCCCAGATGGCCCAGGTCCCACGCCATCTCAAAAGCGTCTGCGCGGTCCGCATTGCCCAGAAAGTCTCCGCGCTTCACCTTCAGCGCGGCATAGCTGCGCCACTTGGATGGGTAGCCAATCTTGTTGCGAATCAGCGCGAGCTTCTTCTCCGCCGCCTGCTTGGTCGCATCACTCATCCACGGCAGCGTCTGGATGTCCTCACCCAGCGCCTTCTCCAGAGCCGCCACCAGCTTGTCCATCCGCTGCTTGGCTTCGGGTGGAAAATTCTCCTTCACCCAGTCCTGCCCCACGGCCTCGCCCAGCGCGCGGTCGGTCATGGACGTACACCGCTCCCAGCGCGGCAGCGGCTGCTTCTGGCCGGAGAGCGTCTTGCTGTAAAAGTTGAAATACTCGTCGTAAAATTTCTGCGCCAGGTGGGGCGCCGCGCTGTGAATCAAATGCCAGCGGAAGTACGCCTTCCACGCGCTGACGGGCTCGCTAGAAAGCAGCGTATTCATCTCTTTGAAGAAATTCGGCGTGGCCACATTCAGCGTGTCGAACTGCCCCACCTTCACATCCTTGAAGTAAACGCCGAAATCGAAATCGGGCGTCAGCTTGCTCAATTCCACCAGCGTGTATATGTGGTAGCGGTTCTCAGGGTTGCGCAGATCCACCCGGGCGGTGGAGGCCTTGGCCAGCGCCGTTTCAATCTGCAATACATCCGCTGCTTCCTTGGCCGCCTCGTCGGGCGAGTCCCCGGCCAGGGTCAGCATCTTTGTCACGTGCGCCACGTATTCGTTGCGAATATCCTCGAAGTGCTTGGCCGGCGAAATGTAGTACTCCCGGTCCGGCAGCGCCAGCCCGCCCTGGAAGATGCCCGCAATCTGCTTGGTCGAGTCCTTCTCGTCCTGCTCCACGCCAAAGTTGAACAGAGGGCCGCCCGCGCCGCTCGCGTCCAGCTCGCCCATCAGTTGGGCAATCTGGCTCGGCTTCTCCAGCTTCGCCACTCTCTTCAGCGCCGGCTCCAGCGGCTTCAGTCCGGCTGCATCAATCTGCGTGGTGTCCATGCATGCCGCGTAAAAGTCGCCGTATTGCTTTTCGAGCGGCGTCTTCGGGTGGTTGGCCGCCGCGTCCAGTTCCTTCCACAACAGGTAGCGATTCCGCTTCTGCAAAATCGAAAACGACCGCGCCCAAACCACCTGGTCCGACGGAATCGGGTTCTGCTTCGCCCAGTTGCCGCACGCGTACTGGTAGAAATCCGTGCACGGGTCGACCGTCGTGTCGATCGCCGTCGAATCAAAACTCTTGGATGCCGTCACCGGCTGGGGTTTTTGCTCGTTGGCCGCCGCGCTTGGGGCACTCTGTGCCGCGGCCACGCCGGCCGCAAGCAGAAGCAGGGGTACAATTCGCATCGGATGCATTGGATGTCCTCGCTCGCTGCGGCATTCAGGTCCGTCGCTGGTCGCTTGTGCTCAACCGCGATTGATTCTTGACCGCCCGCCGCTCCGGTGGGCCTCCGCTGCGATGACTAGCAGCCTATCACGCAGGGCAGCCCCGACGCCTTCACTTCCGGTCCATCTCCGCGCGCGGATCGGATTCCATTTCATACAACATCGGAATACCCTGGCTCTCCGGCCGCCGCGGGGCCGCCCACTTCCGGCGCCAAAACCGGCCCGCGCCGCGCCGCATCGTGCTCCAGAACCACACGCCCACCGCCAGCGCAAACGGCGCAAGCACCTCCAGAAGCGCGCGCAGTTGCATGTGCCCTCCGCCGCCTGCCATGCTCGATCCGTCGCCCAATGCGGTCATGCAGTTCCCCCTTTTCCCCTCTATCTACACAGAACGTGCCCGCGCCGGATTTTCCTTTTTTTCCCTCATGCGGTTTTTCCTCAACCTTCCCCGTCGCGCCCCTGCGCCTTTCTTTACAGCCCGCCCCACCCCCTGCCAAACTGGAGCGTGGACACCCAAACCATCCTCATCCTCGACTTCGGCTCGCAGTACACGCAGCTCATCGCCCGCCGCATCCGCGAGCTCAACGTCTTCTCCGTGGTCCTGCCCTGCACCGCGCCCCTTAGCGAAATGCAGGCCGTCAAGCCCATCGGCGTCATCCTCTCCGGGGGTCCTTCGTCGGTTTATGACGCGGATGCTCCCCCCGCCGACCCCGGCCTGCTCGCCCTCGGCGCGCCCACCCTTGGAATTTGCTACGGCCTCCAGTTCATCGTCCACAACCTCGGCGGCAAGGTTCGCTCCGCCGCGCGGCGCGAGTATGGCCACGCGGAAGTCGCCATCGAAGACCCTTCAACGCAATTGTTCGCCGGCCTGCCCCCGCAGCTCTCCGTCTGGATGAGCCACGGTGACGAGGCTCTCGAGCTGCCGCCCGGCTTCCACCGCATCGCTTCCACCGCCAATGCGCTTGCGGGGATTGAAAGTGCAGAGCAAAGAGTATGGGCCGTCCAGTTCCACCCGGAAGTCCATCACACGCCGCTCGGCCCGCAACTCCTGCGCAACTTCGTCTTCAACATCTGCGGCGCGGCCGGCAACTGGACGCCCGCCCACTTCATCGAATCCACCGTCGCCTCCATCCGGGAAAAAGTCGGCTCCGGCCACGTGATTTGCGGCCTCTCCGGCGGAGTCGATTCCTCCGTCGCCGCGGTCCTGGTCCACAAGGCCATCGGCGCGCAGCTCACCTGCGTCTTCGTCAACAACGGCGTGCTGCGCAAGAATGAATTTCAAAGTGTCCAGCGCAACCTGCGCGACAAGCTCGGCCTCCGCATCGTCGCCGTCGACGCCACGGACCGCTTCCTCGCCCAGCTCGCCGGCATCACCGATCCTGAAACCAAGCGCAAGCGCATCGGCGCGGAGTTCATCGCCGTCTTTGACGAGGAAGCCAACCGTATCGCGCTTGAGTCCGGCGCACCCGACAAGAAATTGGAATGGCTCGTCCAGGGCACGCTCTACCCTGACGTGATCGAGTCCTCCAGCGTGAAAGGCCCCAGCCAGACCATCAAAAGCCACCACAACGTCGGCGGCCTGCCCGAGCGCATGAAGCTCAAGCTCATCGAGCCCCTGCGCGATCTCTTCAAGGATGAAGTCCGCCGCATCGGCCGCGACCTCGGCATGCCCGAGGACGTCCTCGGCCGCCAGCCCTTTCCCGGCCCCGGCCTCGCCGTCCGCATCCTCGGTGAGGTCACGCCCGAGCGCGTCGCCCTCTTGCAGGAAGCCGACGACATCGTCGTCAGCGAAATCAAGGCCGCCGGCCTCTACTCAAAAATCTGGCAGAGCTTCGCGGTCCTGCTGCCCGTGATGAGCGTCGGCGTCATGGGCGACCAGCGCACCTACGCGTACACCGCCGCCATCCGCGCCGTGCATTCTGAGGACGGCATGACCGCTGACTGGGTCCCCCTGCCCCACGAAGTCCTCAAGCGCATCTCCAGCCGCATCGTCAATGAGGTTCGCGGCATCAACCGCGTCGTCTACGACATCACGTCCAAACCCCCCGGCACCATCGAGTGGGAGTAGCCAGCGTTGGAGGACGATTCTGGAACCTTGCTGGATTGACGCGAGCGTCTTCGCCCATCACCAAATCCGGCAGGAATGGGGCAACTCCGACCGGGTGGGCAGGCGCGCCGACATTTCTGCCGCAAACTGCGCTCATGGACTATAAATGGATGCATGAATCAGCGCCGCGCCTTCCTGCTTTCCCTTTCCGTGCTGCTCTTATCTCTTTCGGCCTGCCGTTCTGCCGTCAACGACTCGGATGCACGCACCAAGGTCGGGGACAAGATGCCCGCCATTTCTGTGCAGGAGGCCTCCGGCCAAAACTTCTCGCTCGCCAACGAGACTGGGAAGGTCGTCGTCGTCAACTTCTGGGCCACGTGGTGCGGCCCCTGCCAGGCCGAGATGCCGGAACTGGAAAAGCAAGTCTGGCTGAAGTACCAATCCTCGCCAGACTTCGCCCTCATCGCCATCGCCCGCGAACAGGATAAGAACACCGTCCTCAGCTTCCAAAAGAGTCACGCAGACCTTACTTTTCCGCTCGCGTGGGATCCCACGCGATCCGTATATGCGCTCTTCGCCTCAGCTGGCATCCCCCGCACCTATGTCGTCGACCGCCACGGCCTCATCGCCTATCAAAGTCTCGGCTACTGGCCCGGCTCCGTCGCTGCCGTTGATGGCGCAGTCCAGAAAGCGCTTGCAGAAAGGTAGCTGCCCGGCTGGCTCACATCTGCGGATTCTTCCCAATCACCAACCTCGGGCGCCCCATATCACCTGATGTTGGAAATGGGCGAGCAACGCACTCATCGCCAGACGATTCTCCCCGCCAAATCTGCATCACAAACCTGCACCCTCACTCCGTGCCGGGTGCCCCATCCATCGCTGCTCTCTCGCGATGAGTGGGCCGCGAAGCGTGCGCCGCCTGCGTGCCTCGCCCTCACTCCGCGCCCGCGCCGCCGCGCAGCAGCGCCAGCTCGTGATTCATCGCCTTCATTTGGTCCATCAGCTCGGCGTGCTGCTTGTCCGCGGGCGGGTGGCTCAGGTCTCGCTCTTTTTCCTCAGCAAGAAAATGGGTGCCCCACATCTCGATTTTGAGATGTGGGAAAGCACTGCCCTCAATCCTGAGCGATTCCACCTGTGAATCCATCCACGCTCCCTCACTCCGCGCCGGCGCCGCCGCGCAGCAGGGGGTGGTCCAGTTTTTCATGCACCATCCTAACCCCGGAAATTGGGTGCCCCATGTCTCGATTTTGAGACGTGGGAGAGCACGAACTGGAGGGACTTTGCCGCACGGCAGGAGACCGAAGCCGCGCGCCGATCTGTGTACCACGCGAATCCTGCCGTTCCCGCCGCCAGCAGTCCCGGCTTTGCCGGCCACGCCATATTCACCGAAACGCGAAAAACTGCGCCCGAATCTCCCCGCAGCAAGTTAGCCCTTGCGAACGCCGGAGCCGTAGCGTAGTGTCGCGCCAGCCTTCCAAGCGAAGAAAGTACCCCTCCTACAACGGCTCCACCGAAAGGAAAGACCAAGATGGCGCTCTACGACGACATCGGCGGAGCCCCCGCCGTCCGTGCGGCTCTCGATGCCTTTTACCCCCGTGTGCTCGCGGATGAAATGCTCAGCCCCTTCTTTGCAGGAGTCGATATCGATCGGCTGAAGGCGACACAGGAGGGCTTCTTCTCAATGGCCCTCGGCGGTCCCAACACTTACACCGGACGCAGCTTGGGCGACGCCCACGCTCACGCCAGGCACCAGGGAATGAATGACGATGTCTTCAACCGCTTTCTCCACATATTCAAAGGGGTGCTCTCAGACCTTGAGGTCCCGGCCGACAAGATTGCCGAGATATTTGTCGTCTTTGAAGGCGGACGCAATTCGGTCCTCAATCGCTGACCTGCTTCACGACAGCGGCGGCCACGCGGCCGCCAGATAGAAAGAGCAAACAGGCCCCTCCTGCGAGATCCAAAGGCTGTGACGCGCCGCCCCGCGCCCCGCCCTCACTCCCCGCCCGCATTCCCGCGCAGCATCGCCAGCTCGTGATTCATCGCCTTCATTTGGTCCAGCAGCTCGGTGTGGCGTTTGTCCGCGGCGCTCGGGTCAAAGCCCTCCACATCGAACGTCCCGCCCGGTTCCAGCTCGCAGCGCCGCACCTGGTGGAAACTCTCGAAGCCCTGCCGGTGAATCACCGCCAGCAGCTCTTCGCGCGTCAGCGTCTCGCGCTTCATCGCCCGCGTGTCCGGCTGCCCGTCGCGAATCAGCAACGTCGCCCGGCCCTCCAGCAGGCGCGTCAGCTTCCGTGACCGGAACAGCACGCTCACCACCAGCCAGTTGATGGCCAGCAGGCTGACGGCTCCGACAATACCGCCGGTCACTGAGTTGTCGTCGCCGATGATGGCGTTCTGCACCGTGTTTGAAAGACTCAGCAGCACGACCAGGTCAAACGGGTTCAGTTGTGCCAGCTCGCGCTTGCCAAAGATACGCAGCAGCACGATCAGCGCCAGGTAAACCACCACCGGGCGCAGCAGCTTCTCCGCAAGGGGAAGCGGCATCAGAAACATGTGGTTGAAAACAAGTGAATGCGGCATGGCATGAGCTTACGGCAGTTTCTCTGAAAATGCTCCGCCGCAATCAGGGTCTGCGCACCAGTTCAATCACCACGTTCACGTCGTGGGTCTGCGGATCCGTCGTGGTCGTCATCTTTTCCGCCCAGCCCACCAGCGCCCGGCCCAACTGCGGATTCTGCGCGGTCAGTTGGATGAGAAAGTTTGCCGCATAGGGCTCATTGAATGCATCGCCGGGCATCAACTGCCAGTTCCGCATCAGCACCTTGCGCAGGTTGTCGCCCACGTTGGCAAACTTAACGTACGCCAGGTGATACACCGGGCCGGTCTCAGCCGTCATGGTGTAATTCACCCTGTCCGCGGTTTCGTCAAAGTGCGGCACAAGCGCCACCTTGCAGTTCAGGTAGCCCTTGGTCTCGTAGCCCTCTGTGACTGATCCCAGCAAACCGCGCAGCGCCACCCCCGGCAGCAGGTGCACGCTCCCGCCTGTCATCAACTTGTCTGCGTCGGCCTGCGTCATTGGGCTGCCCGCCGGCACATCCACCGTTCCCAGCTTGTAAGACCGGCCCTCCTCAACCGTCACCGAGAAGGGAATTCGGATTCCGTCAATGGCCACCACCGCCGCGCCCGCCCGCATCACGTTCACCTTCACCGCGGCATAGCCCCGGTCGCGATAAAACAGCGTTACCGCCTGCTCAAGGTTCTTGGCGGTGGAGTTCGTGTCGTAGGCGTCGCGCCCCGCCTCCTGCACCACCTGCTGCACCCCGCTCTCGAGCGCCGCGGAAACCCCATCCAGCTTCGTCACCGTGGGCCAAACCGCTGGCGTTGTGATCGAGTAGCTCATCCCGCCTACTTTTCCGGTCGCCAGGCTGGCCGAGGGCGTCGCCACCACCGTAACGTTCATGCCCTGGGCGGCCAGCAACTTTTCCAACTCCGACGTCATCGCGTCCGCCAGTCCGCCCTGGTCCGGAACCTTCCCGTGATAGAGCGGCATCGCCTCGTGCAGCGTGGCCTCCAGCTCCGTGCCCGGCGTCAGCGGCAGGTTTGTCAGCCGCACCGGATAAAGCTGGTCTGACGGCGTCAGTTGAAACACCAGGTCCTGCCCGTCAAACTTGAAGGACAAGGACGCGAACATGCCCGTCGCCAACAGTTGCTTTGAGATGTCGTTCATCTGGGCATAGGTCAGCACCTGGCCCACCTTCAGACCCGCCGCCGCCAGCATCTCGGCCTGCGAGTACTCCGGATCGCCGCTGAACTGGATGGTCTTGGGTTGGAACTGCTGGCCCCACGCACACAACGTCGCGCACGGGAGCAACCCGGCCACACAAACAAGCAAACGCGCATTTCTACCCATGATTGGGAAGCCTAGCAAATCCCCTGCGTCCCGAACAGTGCTTTTCCGCCTCTTGATTCATCAGTAAAGAAAACTTCCCCTGAACCTTCGCATTCCGGCTATTTTTCACGCGGTAACCTATTCATCGCGATTCTGCTAGAGTGGAAGTTGCCGGCGCAGCGTTATCGTGCGGAAGCACTGGCACGATGCGGCTGCCACCGATGCTCCGATCTCTCAACCTCCGGAAAGCCACCGTGAGTTCGAAATTCGCGAAAAAAGACTCTGTCTTTGCGCCTCTTGTACCTTTTCGCGTTGAGCCCCGCTTCCTCGCGCGCCTATGGGGATACTCTGACCTCCGTCCCTGGTTCGACCGTTCCGCCGAATCCGAGCCCGGCAGCGAGCCAATTGGCGAAGTCTGGCTCACCGGCGACGATTGCCTCGTCGGCTCCGGCCCTCACGCAGGCAAAACCCTCGGCAAACTTTTTGAGACGCAGCAGGGAGCACTTCTCGGGCCGGCCGCTCCCGCCGTTTTCGCTGCTTCCGCTTCCGCTTCGCCCCTCCTGCTCAAAGTCATCTTCGCCCGCCAGAAGCTCAGCGTTCAGGTCCACCCCGACGACAAGCTCGCCCGCTTTTACGGCCAGCCTCGCGGTAAAACAGAGTGCTGGTACGCTCTGGCCGCCGAACCCGGCGCCGAGGTTGCCGTCGGCCTGCGCCCTGGCTCCACGCTCGACCAGATTCGCCGCGACCTCCACCTGGGCACCCTCGAGCAGAGCCTGACCCGCCTGCCCGTTCACACCGGCGACATGATCTATGTCGACGCCGGAACCGTCCACGCCATCTGGCCCGGCTCCATCCTTCTTGAAACCCAGCAGAACAGCGACATCACCTACCGCATGTTTGACTACGGCCGCCCCCGCGAGCTGCACATCGACAAATCCCTGCGGGCCACGCGAACCCAAACCCGCGCCGGCAAGGTTGCGCCTCGCCAGCTCGACGACCGCACCATCCTCATCGACGAGGACTACTTTTCGGTCGAGCGCATTCCCGTCGCCACCAGCCGCTCCAGTTCCACCCTGCCCGGCCCTCAGGAGCCGCGCCCCGGGCTCTCCTATCTCTTCGCCGCGGCAGGCTCCGGCCGCATCACCAGTGCCGCCTTCGCTCCGCTCGAGCTGCCCTCCCGCGGCCTGGTCGCCATTCCCGCTTCCTCGCCCGTTTTCGCCGTCCAGGACATGGGCGGCCTCGATCTCATCCGCATTTCGCCCCGATGGCCCGCCAGATAACCTCTCTGGGACCTTCTGGCTGGAAGGCAAAAGCCCTAATCTCTGGCGTTTACCTCCGCAATCCCGTTTCAGAGCCTTTCTGGACAGCAAATTCCCAAAAATTCGCGTCTAACCCGTAAAGTGTGGAGAAGGGGTTTTTCCAGGTTTCAGGCTCCTCCCTGGCTCTTGCGGTTCGGGCGGAGCAAATTTGCTCATTCGCAATCCCCGAGTCTCGCGCACGACGGGCGTCTTTACAGTCCGGCTTCGAGCACTCGGACCTCTTGTAATTGTTTCGCTCTTGCCCTGCCACCCCCAATGTATTCCGGTCATGTTCGGGCTTCATCCGGTTCGGGCCGGGAATGAAGTGCATGTACTGCTCGATTTTTTTAAGGAGATGCAACATGCGTTCGACTGCGTGTTTCGCCCCGGTTCTCGCTGCGCTTTTTCTGGCTGCGGCCATCCCCGCTCACTCCCAGGTTGCTCCAGCCGCCAAGAGCAGCACGTCCCGCCTTTCGGCCGGCGGCGGCATTTCGTACTTCCTTCTCGATTACGGATTGTCTCGCAAGATGATCGGGATCACCGCATGGGGCGATTACCGGCTGCCACACATGCCGTACTATCTCGACGGTCTCAGCATTGAGGCCGAGGGGCGCGACATCAACTTTGACCACCCCTCCTCGCTGCCTCGCATGCGCCAGGACACCCTCCTCGGCGGACCCCTCTACACCTGGTCGCGCTACCGCCGCTTTCACCCTTACGCCAAATACCTCCTCGGCATAGGCAGCATCGATTTCCCGCCCGCGGGCAATTACGACCACGACACCCGCGTGGTCCTCGCCCCCGGCGTAGGTGTCGACTACCGGCTCAACCCGTATCTCATCGCACGAGTCGACTACGAGTACCAGTTCTGGCATGCCATCTTCGGCCCGCACGACCTCAATCCGCAGGGCGTGACCTTCGGCGTGCTTTACACATTCGGCCGCCGCGGCCGTTACTAGCCGGCATTTTTCCTCGTCGCCTTCTTCGCCGACCTGTTTGTCGTGCGAAAGGGCGGCAGAATCGGCGTCGGATCGCGTTCCTCCCACCGCCGGCGCGTCTCCCTCAGCACCCACTCGCGATTCGCTTCCATCTGGTCAATCACTTCCTTCGGCGCGTCGGTCTCCTCATGCCGCGCCGCCCAAATCAGCAGTTCCAGCAGCACCGGCGCCAGCGCAATTCCCTTTTCCGTCAGCCGGTAGGGTTTGCTCCGCCCATCCTCTTCCGCCGGCTCGGCCTTCACCAGTCCCGCCGCCTCCAGCCGACGCAGCCGCTCGGCCAGAATGTTCGTCGCAATCCCTTCGCCCGAGTGCTGGAATTCGCCGAATGTCCGGTAGCCCCGCACCATCATGTCGCGAATGATCAGCAACGACCAGCGGTCCCCCAGCATATCCAGCGAAATGCTCACCGGACACTCGGATCTCCGCCTGTTCTTCTCTTTGCGCGCCACGCCACCACGCTACAAACATTCACTTGCATAGTGCAAGGAAATTGTGTTTTCCTCTTCCTGCTGGAATCTGCCCCCCACTCCGCCAACCCCCTCCAGGAGAGCCCGCCATGAGCCTCACCCCGTCTTCTCCGCGCATCAGCCCCTTTCTCTGGTTCGACGCGAACGCAGAAGAGGCGGTCAACTTTTACCTCTCCGTCTTTCCCAACTCCCGCATCCTCGACCGCGTCCTCCGAGCCGTCGACGACCCCTCCGGCCTCGCTGGCACCGTCCTCATCCTCACCTTCGATCTCGACGGCCAGCAGTTCACCGCGCTCAATGGCGGGCCCGCCAACGGCTTCAATGAGGCCATCTCCTTCTTCATCCGCTGCGCCTCTCAGCAGGAAATTGACCACTACTGGTCGCGCCTCACCGACGGCGGCTCGGAAATCCGGTGCGGCTGGCTCAAAGACCGCTACGGCCTCTGCTGGCAGGTGGTCCCCGAAAACATCGGCGAGCTCATTCGCCATCCCGCCGCCATGCAAGCCCTCATGCAGATGATCAAAATCGACATCGCCGCCCTCGAACGCGCCGCCCAGCCGTAAGTAAGGACAGCGGCCCGTTCCGCCACTCACCGGACCTGCTTGCACAACTTCATCCGCTCAAGGAGAATTCCTCATTATGCCCATCGACGCACGCATCCAACCCGCCGCCGCCATCTTCCGCCAGAACAGCGGCATGCTCGGCCGCGTCCTCGCCGGCGTTTCCCCTGAGCAATGGCTCAGCGCGCCCAGCGACTGCTGCAACCCGCCGCTCTGGATTCTCTGCCATCTGGTCTGGACCCGCTCCCGCCTTTTGTCCATGCTCGGCGTCGAGTGGCAGCGCCCCTGGTTTGGCCAGTTCTCCCGTGGCGCTGCGCGTCCTGCTGCCGACGACTACCCCGCGCAGGCTGAGGTCCTGGCCGCATGGCAGGAATCCGGCCCCGCGCTCGCCGCCGCCCTCGAGTCCGCCACTGACGAGCTCCTCTCGCGCCCCAACAACCCGCCATCGCTCGACGAAACCTTTGCCGGCATGGTCAGTTTCCTCGCCGTGCATGAGACCTATCACGTCGGCCAGATGAGCTACGCCTGCCGCTGGCTCGGCCTCGACCGCGTCTTCGGCTGATCCGAACCGGCGCCTCTGCCCGCCGGTCCGCTCACCCGCCGACTTGCCCACCCGCTGACGGCTGATAGCTGACAACTGACAACTGTCCGCCGGTGTTAGCATCAGAACTGACAGATGCAAACTAAGAAACTGAAGATTATCCCCCTCGGCGGTCTGGGCGAGTTCGGCATGAACTGCCTGGCCCTGCAATGGGAAGACGACATCCTCGTCATCGACGCCGGACTCATGTTTCCTGAGTCCGAGCTGCTCGGCGTGGACATCGTCGTCCCCGACATCTCCTACCTCGTCGAAAACAAGCAGAAGGTCCGCGCCATCATCCTCACCCACGGCCATGAGGACCACATCGGCGGCCTGCCCTGGATTCTCTCCGAGCTCAAGGTGCCCGTCTACGCCACAGAGTTCACCCTGGCCTACGTCGAGGGCAAGCTCGAAGAGCATCAGTTGCTCGACGACGCGGATCTTGTCGAAATCAGGCCGCGCGAGAAATTCACCCTCGGCCCCTTCACTGTCGAGCCCATTCACGTCACGCACTCGCTGGTCGATTGCGTCGCTCTCGCCATTGAAACGCCCGTCGGCGTCGTCATCCACACAGGCGACTTCAAAATCGACCTCTCGCCGCTGGACAACAAGGCCTTCGATCTTCACTCCTTCGCCGAGTACGGCAAGCGCGGCGTGCTGGCCCTGCTGCAGGACTCCACCAACGTCGATCGCCCCGGTTACACGCCCAGCGAGCGCTCCGTCATTCCCCGCCTCGACGAAATCTTTTCCCGCACCAAAAAGAAGCTCTTCTTCAGTTGCTTCTCCTCGTCCATCTTCCGCATCCGCATCGCGCTGGAGCTGGCCCGCGCCCACGGCCGCAAGGTCGCCATCCTCGGCCGCTCCATGATGGAAAGCTCTGAGGTTGCGCAGGACCTCGGCTACATCGACATTCCGCCCGGCCTCATCATCAATCCCGGCCAGTTGCGCGACTACCCGCCCGAGCAGCTCATGATTCTCATCAGCGGCACCCAGGGCGAGCCCATGAGCGCCCTCAGCCGCGCCGCCGTGGACAACCACAAGCACGCCCGCATTGACGCCGGCGACACCGTCATCCTCAGCTCGCGCATCATCCCCGGCAATGAGAAGGGCATCTTCCGCGTCATTGACCATCTCTACCGCCGCGACGCCAACGTCATCTGCGACGACGGCTCCAACGGCCTCATCCACGTCAGCGGCCACGGCTCGCAGGAGGAGATGCGCCTGCTCATCAATCTTGTCCGGCCCAAGTTCTTCATCCCCGTCCACGGCGACTATCGCCATCTGCGCCACCACGCACAGGTCGCCATGGCCACCGGTGTCGTCGAGCATGTCCTTGTCATTGAGGATGGCGACGTCCTTGAGCTCGACAAAACCGACGCGCGCAAGAAGGACAAAATCACCACCGGCCGCGTGCTCATCGATTCCGGCTCCACCATCGATGTTGTAGAAGATCTGGTAATTCGCGACCGCCGCATCCTGTCGGAAGACGGCTTCGTCCTCGCGGTGCTGGCCATCAACAAGCGCACCGGCAAGGTCGAACAGCCGCCCGAGCTCGTCATGCGCGGCTTCGGCGGGGCCGACATTACGGAGAAGGCCCGCGAAATCGTCCTGAAAACCCTCGACGGACTTACCGGTGAAGAAAAATCCGACTACGGCATGGTCAAGGAGAAAGTCCGCGTCGAGCTTAAACGCCTCATCCAGAAATCCACCGGCCGCCGCCCGCTCATCATGCCCGTCATCCTCGAAATCTGAAAGGAAACCTATCCAAGCCCGCTGCGCAGGCGGGATGACTCATGGCTCCGCCATCGGTTCCAATCCGATCTCCACTCCGCGTTGCATCCAGAGAATCCAGAGGAACATCAAGCTCATCGACAACAGGATGAGCGGCACCGGAACGGCCCCAACCAGAATCCTCGCCTCGCCCTGAATCTTGTGCTCCGCCACGAAGTGATACACCACCACCCATGGCAGGAAGCCGATCAAGCAAAATCCCAGCGCCGTCACGCTCACCGCCACTCTGCCCATCGGCGTGCGTTCCTTCCACAGAATTGCGCACGCCGGAATGCACAGCAGCAGCAGCATCGTGTCCAGTTCGCGATGATAGACCGGCAGCATGGAAAGCGGAGCAATGGCCGCCAGCCCAAACCACACATTTCTTGCGGTCGGCTTCATGCGCACGCACAGGTAGCCCCAGATTGCAATCAGCGGGGCGCACACCAGATAAGTTGCCGCGTTATAAAACAGCGGATTATCCTTCAGCACGCTGAAGGTTGTCTGCAGGCTCACCAGCATGTCAATCCCGTGTGCGCCGCCCGATCCTGGTCCAGGGTCGTTGATTCCGCCATGCTGTGAGTACGAGGCGATGTTGGCGCGCATCTCAAACAGCCAATGGGGTGAAAGATGCGATACCCAAACCACTGCCGGCAGTCCAACCGCGGCCAGCACCAGCAGTGACTGCAACGCGCGCCTGCGGTACGCGCCGCCCAAAAGCATCAAGCAAAGCCACACCTGGCCGGACTCGTGCGGCTTCAATGCCAGCGCAAGACCAAGACAGACAACCCCCAACGGAACCAAGCGGTTCCTAAGGAAACACCAGACCGCGATTGCGCTCAGACCGATTACCAGGCCCGCCACATTGCCGTACACAATGAGAGATTCACTATTGATCAGCAACAGAAAGAACAGGAATCCGGCTGCTTCAGCAGAAATTCCTGCAGCCACATCCCAAACAAGCATGCAGGCCACCAGGAACGCGCCAATGTCAGCAAGATAAAATGCAAGCTTTGCATACTTCCAGGAAAGCAAAGCGATCGGTGCAATGATCGGAAAGATCGTCGGAGGATAGGGATTCTGTGACGCAATCTGGTTATTCCGGTTATCTGCTGCGATTGGGTCCCGGCTCTCGCCGCCCTGCTCCACATAAACCTGGTTCACCGCCGCGCGCGAGTAGGGATCGCGATTGGCCAGCAGGCAGCGCGTCGGATAGTAAACTGCGCGAAAGTCATTGGCGTGTGAAATATAAGCACGATAGAAAACACATCCAAGCGCGAGGAATGCCAACATCCCCAGCAGCAGCAGCATCCGGCTGTCAAACCTCTGTCGCGAAGGTGTCAGCATCCATCAAAGATAGCGCAGCCCGGACGCAGAATCGCTCGTGTTCGCCGCGCGCGCATCATGGTTGTCATGCCGCGGGTTTGAAGCGCACGCGCTCGCGAAGCCTCCCCGCCGTCTACACTGAGTGTGCAAGCGCTTCTTCGCGCAGCGAGGCTCGCCTTGGAACTCGTCGATTTAGCCACCATCCGCGCCGCCGCCGCCCGCATCGCCGGCGTCGCCAGCCGCACGCCTCTGGTCCGCGCGCCGTTTCCCGGCGTAGCGGACTACGGCACCGGCAAAGAAATCTGGCTCAAGGCTGAAAGCCTCCAGCCCATCGGCGCGTTCAAAATCCGCGGCGCGGCCAACAAAATCCTCCAGCTCAAGCCAGAAGAAATCGCTCGCGGCGTCATTACTTATTCCAGCGGCAACCACGCGCAGGGCGTGGCCTACGCTGCGCGGGCAGTGGGAGCTAAGGCGGTCATCGTCATGCCGTCGAATGCGCCGACCATCAAGCGCGCGGCCACGCTCGCCCTCGGTGCGGAAGTCGTCGTAGTCGGCCCGGCATCGAGCGAGCGCCTCGCCAAAGCCGAAGAACTCGTCCGCGCCCACGGCTACGTCGTCATTCCGCCTTACGACGACGACGAGATCATCGCCGGCCAGGCCACTTGCGGCCTTGAAATCGTCGAAGACCTTCCCGACGTTGATCTTGTTCTCGCGCCCGTCTCCGGCGGCGGCCTTTTGGCCGGTGTCGCGGCAGCAGTCAAGCAGCTCCTGCCAAGCGCCACAATCCTCGGCGTCGAGCCCGAGTTGGCCGGCGACACCGCCGAAAGCTTTCGCACTGGCAAGCTGGTCGAGTGGCCCGCTGAGCGCACCAGCCTGACCATCGCCGACGGCTTGCGCACGCAAAGCGTGGGCCGGCTCAACTTCGCGCACATCCAGCAATTCGTCCACGGCATCATAACCGTGAGCGAAGCAGAGATTCGCGCCGCCATGCGGGCCATCGTTTCCACTGCCCGCCTGGTTCCGGAGCCCAGCGGAGCCGTTCCCGTCGCGGCGCTGCTCTTTCACGCGGCCGAGCTGCCTCCGTTCCGCAAGGCCGTCGCCGTGGTCAGCGGCGGCAACGTGGACCCGGCGCGGCTCGCCGAAATACTCTCGGAAACGGAGCCCGCGAATAAAGCTCTGGCGGAAAAAGTGCTGACGGAATCCGCGCAAGAACGTCGTTAGAGGGGAAAGACCAAGGGGAATCATGATCCGCAAACGGTTCGCTCGAAAACCTGCCTCCCGCCGATTTGCGCTTTGCGCGCTCACGCTTGGCCTCGCATGCGCGTGCGTGGCGTCAGCGGCAGCCCAGCATGGCCCGCACATCGTCAAGCCCATGGCCGGCCCGCGCGCCACCGCGCTGCAAATCACCTGGCTCTATGTCACTCCCGACCTTAACGCGCAAAAGCTCACCCGCGTGCAAATCGGCCGCGAAATGGTGGTGGCCGAGCACAGCGGCGCCTGGATGCGAGTCTACGCCAACACGGACATTGAGGAAGACCGCACGCCCGACCAGCCCATCTTCGGCACCACGGACGCGCCGCCGCCCATCTCCGGGTGGATTCAGGCCAAGGGCGTTGTCGAAGAGGCCACGCCCAACGGCGACCAGATCCTGATGGGCGCGGCGGCCAATCAGGAAGCCCTTGCGGTGGACCCGCGCGGCCCGCAGAACGCCGCCAGCAGCGCGCACCTGCTCTATCGCCGCCTCGCCGAAATGTTTCCCAACTCGCCCCTCGCCGGCGAGGCCGCCTGGCGCGCCGCCGACATTCAGTGGCAGATTCAAAAGTCCGACCTCGGCACGCTGCCCTCCGCCCACTCCCTTGACCCAGCCCTGCGCGAGGAAATGGATGAGTCCCGCCTCAAGGACGTCGTCAAGTATTACCCCAACACGCGCTGGGCCGATTTTGCAGCCTTCGAGCTTCTCGACAACAAGCTCTGCGGCGACTGGCAGGGCTCGCCCAAGTGCCCCGCGAAGGAAGCGAAGATCTACGAGAAATATGCCGACGACCATCCCGGCGGTCCCCGCACCGCGCGCGCACTCTATGAGGCCGCCTATCGCGAAGCCGTGATGGTGGACATGTTCCGCGCCTCGGGCGACGACCACAAGAGCCGCGACGCAAGCGACGACGCGCACCGGCTGGCTGCCGACCTCAAAGCCAAATTTTCTGATTCAAGCTACACCTGGCGCGCCGCCGCGCTCGTGTACAAATTGGATCAGGGCGTTCCCGTTTACGGCATCGACCAGTAATGGATCAGTGATACACCCACGATCGCCCGATCATGCTTCTCTGGCAAATCGCGTTTTCCGGCGCACGCCGCCCGGCTTACTTCCATCCCTTATTCGGAGGCCGATTGAACCCCTACTTGCAGTCCGTCCTTCTCGGCATTGTGGAGGGCCTCACCGAGTTCCTGCCCGTCAGTTCCACCGCGCATCTGCGCATCGCCGAAGCGCTCATGCATATCCCGCTCGACGACGCCTACTGGAAGATGTACACCATCGTCATCCAGGCCGGCGCCATCTTTGCGCTGGTGTTGCTTTACCTCAGCCGCATCGTCGGCTTCATCCGCACCTTTCCGCGCGGCGAGGGCGGCGACCGCAACTGGCTCACCCATCCCATTTCGCTCACCTTCATCGCCTTCGCCTGCACCTCGGCGCCGGCGCTGCTGCTCAAGAAGTGGAGCGACCGCAATCTCGGCAGCATCAAGGTCATCGCCCTCGCGCTGCTCCTCGGCGGCATCGTCATGTGGGTGGTCGACGCATGGTACTCCCGCCAGGACGCGCGCACCACGCGCGTGGAAGAGATGGGCCTTGGCCAGTCCATCTGGATTGGCCTCTGCCAGGCGCTCTCGGCCATCTTTCCCGGCGTCTCCCGCTCCATGTCCACCATCGCCGCCGGCCAAATCGCCGGCCTTGACCGTCCCTCGGCGCTCGAATTCAGCTTCCTGCTTTCCATTCCCACCATGATTGCGGCCACCGCCTACGACCTGGTGAAGGAAGTCCTTCCCATTCACTTCCTGGGCCACGCCGCTCCGGCTGAAGTCGTGATGAACGCGAATCGTTGGATTGTGCTCATCATCGGTTTCGTCGTCTCGTTCATCGTGGCGCTCGGCGTGGTGGAGTGGTTCCTCCTGTGGGTGCGCAAACACGGCTTCACCATCTTTGCCGTCTATCGCATTGTGCTCGGCATCGCCCTGCTGGTCTTCGGCGCGCGCATCATGGGCGGCTGAGGCGATCCGGATTCCCCGCGGGGCCCGATTCCCGCCGGGGCCAGTTCCCGCCGGGGCCAGTTCTTGACGGGGGTGGACAGCGTGATTCCTCCCTTCCGGATTTCGCCCGAAGTCGAGCATACCGGCAGGGATAATGGAAGCTGCTCTGGGATTTCTCGTCCGCTTTGGCGGCTTGTTCGCGTCTGTCGCGGCGAGCTCGCATTTTCAGAGATGGTGTAGTCCGAAGCCATTCCGCCGAGTCGACGCGACCAGCAGGGAGCGGCGGCCTGGCGGCTACTTGAAAAAGGTCACAGTTTCTCTGAAAATGCCTCGGGCAGGCGGAGGCGTCCCCCAACATGAAGCCCATTCCCATCGCTCTGTCGCCGACCCGCAACCGCGCCCTCAACGCTTTTCTCGGGCTGGTGCTGTGCCTGCTCTCGCTCCTCCTTTTCCTCGCCCTTGCCACCTATCACCCATCAGACCCCTCGCTGAACACTGCCACCGACCTGCCCACGGCCCAAGTGGTCCACAACGGCGCCGGCGTCTTCGGCGCATGGATCAGCGACTTGATGCTGCAATCGCTCGGGCTCGCGGCCTTCCTGCTTCCCGTCTGGCTGGGCGGCGTCGGCTGGAGCTGGATGCGCTCGCGCTCGGCGGGCACGGCCTGGCTGCGCTGGATTGGCTGCGGTCTTGCGGTTGTCTTCGTCCCGGCCGTCTTCGGCCTGCTGCCCTGGCATTGGCATTGGATGCGCGCAATCCCCGTGGAAGGCGTGATGGGCCGCCTCGTCGCCGATGAACTTGTCGCCTATCTCAACACGCCAGGCGCGTGGATTGTGGCCGGAGTCCTTTCGCTCGCCGGCGTTTACTTCGCATCCGACATCAATTTCTGGGCCCTCAAAACCGGAATGGAAGAGCGCTGGATTCATTGGCTCGCCCTGCGCGACCGTTGGCTCAACTGGCGCGAGGACCGCGCCGAGCGCAAAGCCGAACGCGAAGCCGCGCGCGCCGAACAAAACGCGCCCGGCCCCGAGCAGCGACTCTTCGCCGGGGCCATCAATGCAGCCGGCGCAGCCGAACCCGTACCGGAACCTGGCAAGCCGCGCCGCTGGGCAGGCTTTTTCCGCCGCAAGCCGCGCGCGCCGGAAGCTGATCCGGTCGACGAGATTCCCGCCTACCAGCGCACGCCGGTTTCCCCTGTGAGCGACGAGCCGGTTCCCACCCGCCGCACCAGCATCTGGGAGCGGTCAGAGATTTCCGCGGCGCATGAGTCCGCTGCGGCCCCGATTCAAGCCTCGGTCCAAGCCTCGGTCCAAGCCTCGGTCCCGCCTGTTCCTGCAAACGCGCCTGCAACCCCTGCGGCGACCTCCACACGGCTCTTCGAAATGCGCGCCACGCGCTTCCCCGGCCAGCCTGAGCCGCAGTCCGCTGCCGCCGCAAATCCGGCCCGCGCCGATGCAACCTCGCGGGAAATTGCCATCCACGAGCGCGCCGACGCGGAAACGCGCAGCGTCACCGTCGCTCCCAGGAACGTCAGCGGCTATAAGCTGCCGGCCAGCACGCTGCTCAACGCCGGCTCGGGCCCGCAGGCCGTACGTGAGGGCGAGCTGCGCGAGGAAGCCCGCGTGCTCGTCGAAAAATGCGGCGAGTTCGACGTGCGCGGCCAGGTTGTCCAAATCAATCCCGGCCCCATGGTCACCACCTACGAGTTCAAGCCCGAAGCCGGGGTCAAATACAGCCGCGTCACCGGCCTCGCTGAAGACCTCTGCCTTGCCATGCGCGCCGAAAGCATTCTCATCGAGCGCATGGCCGGCAAAAGCACCGTCGGCATCCAGGTGCCCAATCACGAGCGCGAAACCATTTTCCTGCGCGACGTGATTGAGTCGGAAACCTTCGCCAAGGCGTGCTCCCGGCTCACCCTGGCCATGGGCAAGGACATCAACGGCCGCATCGTTACTGCCGATCTCTCGTCCATGCCCCACGTGCTCATCGCCGGTTCCACCGGATCGGGCAAATCCGTGGCCATCAACGCCATGATCATGAGCCTGCTCTTCCGCACCACGCCCGCGCAGGTGCGCCTGATTCTGGTCGATCCCAAACGCGTCGAACTGGGCATGTACGAGGGCATTCCGCACCTGTTCACGCCCATCATCACTGAGCCCAAGCTGGCCGCCAATGCGCTGCGCAACGCGGTGCGCGAAATGGAGCGCCGCCTCAAGCTGTTGGCCAGCCGCAGCGTGCGCAACATTGACCAGTACAACAAGCTCTTTGAGGGTGCCATGCCTTCGCTCTTTGACGAGGGCGAAGCCGAGGAGCCGCTGCCCTACATTGTCATCATCATTGACGAGCTGGCCGACCTGATGATGCTCGACCGCTCCAACGTTGAGGAATCCATCACGCGCCTCGCGCAGATGGCCCGCGCCGTGGGCATCCACCTCATCCTCGCCACGCAGCGGCCCAGCGTGGACGTGATTACCGGACTCATCAAAGCCAACGTTCCTACGCGCATCAGCTTCCGCCTGGCCACCAAGGTGGACTCGCGCACCATTCTTGACACCAACGGGGCTGAGGCTCTGCTGGGCCGCGGCGACATGCTCTTTCTGCCGCCCGGAACCAGCCGCCTGATGCGCCTCCATGCGCCCTACGTCAGTGAAAAGGAAACCGCGGCTGTCGTCGCGTTCTGGAAGGATCAGGGAATGGCCGAGTACGTCGAAGGCTTCCTCGAGTCGCCCAGAGAAGAACGCGCCGGAACGGAAGGCGCAGGCGCCGGCGAAGACGAGAACGATCCGCTCTTTGACGACGCCGTGCGACTGGTCTTCGAGTTCGGCAAGGCTTCCACTTCGCTGCTGCAGCGCCGCCTGCGCATCGGCTACGGGCGCGCCGCGCACTTGATTGACCTGATGGAGCGCGACGGCCTGGTGGGCCAGGCTGACGGCTCCCGTCCGCGCGAGCTGCTGAAGGCGCCGGGCTGGCTGCATGAAGTGTCCGTCGAGGACTAGGGCGGACCGGTTTTGCGGGAGGGACGCACGATGCTTGGCATGGGCTCGGATCGCAATCTGCCGACGATCCTGCTGGTCGATGAAGACCTGGTCAGCCGAGAGGTCGTCGCCACCCTCCTGACCATGAACGGCTATACCCTTCATACCGCCTCTGACGCCGCTGCCTCCGTTGAGATGCTGAAGACCGGCAAATGCCACCCGCAGGTCATCCTGGTGGACCTGCCCGCGCAAAACCAGCCCGCGCAGAGCCGGAAAGGCAGGGTGGATGTCGTGGACATGCTGCGTGCCCTGCGCGCGCAGAGCAAAGCGGCCCTCTATGCCATGGGCGCGGACGAGCCCAGCGAGGAGCTGCGCGCCGCGGTGAATGGCTATCTGAAAAAACCTGTTTCGCCGGAGGCGTTGCAAAAGGTGCTCAGCGCCCACAACACGCAGCCTTCTCCGCTGGCCGGCCGCATCGCCGCCGAGCCGGTCATCAATCCTGAGACGCTTGCCCAGTTTCGCCAGCTCATGCAAGAAGCCACCGTGCGCGAGGTGTATGACGCTGTGGCCGCCGACCTGCGCAAGCGCATTCCCCTGCTGGAAGAAGCCATTGGCCGGGGTGACCGGCAGGAGATTCGCCAGATTGGCCACTCCATCAAGGGCGGCTGCGGAATGGCAGGGGCCATTCAGGCTGCGCGCGTGGGCGCTCTGCTGGAGGAAGAAAAGGACGAAATGCGCAACTCTGCCGCCCTGCTGGGTGAGTTACAAGGTGCACTCGAGAGGCTGGAGCAGATGTTGGAGGTAGTATTTTCCGGGCGGGCAACGTAAGATATTCTCCGACAGAAGATAAGCTCCGGGGCGAACCACGCAGGGTGAATGGGCTTCCGGAACAATGGTTTGCGGGAGGGTTCGCAGCCAGCAACCACAAAGGGAGGCAAGCCGCTCACGTGGAACGACCGATTCGCATTGTTTTGGCAGACGACCATCCAGTGGTGCGCATTGGCGTGCGCAACATGCTCACTGAGCAGGAAGGCCTGGAGGTGGTGGGCGAGGCCGACGACGGGGACGAGGCCATTACCCAAACCCTCGAGCTGCAGCCGGACATCCTTCTGCTGGACGTGGCCATGCCGCGGCTGCCCGGTTTGGAGGCCATGCGGGCCATCATGAAAGGCTCGCCCTCCGTCAAGATTCTTCTGCTCACCTCCACCATCACCACCCAGCAGATTATTGAGGCCCTGCACATTGGCGCGCGCGGCATCGTGCTCAAGGATGCCCTGGCCGGCCATCTGACCACGGCCATCAAGACCGTCTGCGCCGGCGACTACTGGATTGGCGGCAAGCGCGTGGTCAACCTTGTCTCCGCGCTGCACGATCTGATGCTTCAGGCCACGCCGCCCCCGCAAAAAACCTATGGCCTTACCCCGCGCGAAACCGAAGTCGTCGGCTGCATCGTGGAGGGCTGCAGCAACCGCGACATCGCCAAGCAGTTCGGCCTCAGCGAGGAAACCGTCAAGCGCCACCTCTCGAACATCTTTGACAAGACCGGCGTCTCCACGCGCCTTGAGCTTGCCCTCTTCGCCATCGCGCACCACCTGGTCACGCCACAGTAATTCGGGCGCGGAAGCGCACCACGCGCCAGCTCGCGCATTGCATCCCACGCCGCCGCAAGCTCATCTCAACCTTGAGCGATGTTCGACGCGCCTTCGCTCCGTTGTTGGCGCCGGCTGGCGGTCCGCGTCGCGCGTTGCGCGTGCAGGCAGCCGGCGCCTCGCAATCGAATCAATTCGCATGGAGCCTCTCGCATGAAGATTGGATTTCTTGGATTGGGCGGCATGGGTCTGCCCATGGCGCAGCGGCTGATCGCGGCCGGCCACGAGCTTGCGGTGTGGAATCGCACCGAGGGGCGCACCGAGCCGCTGCTCCGCGAAGGCGCAATCGCCGCGGGCACTCCGGCGGAGGCAGAGCTCGGCGCGGACGCAGTCCTCACCATGCTCTTCGACGATGCGGCCTACGAAGAGGTTCTCTTCGGCTCCAACGGCCTGATGGACGCGCTCGAACCCGGCGCGCTCCACATTGCGTGCAGCACCATCAGCGTCGCGCTTTCTGAGCGATTGACCGCCGAGCACGCCCGCCGCGGCCACCAGTTCGTGGCGGCTCCCGTCTTCGGCAGGCCCAGCGTGGCTGCGGAAGGCCGTCTGTGGATTGTCGCCGCCGGAGCCGTCGAGGCCGTCGCCCGCGCCCGCCCCATTCTCGAGCCGCTCGCGCGCGGCATCAGCGTGGTGGGCCGTGAGCCACGCCAGGCCCACGCGCTCAAACTGGGCGGCAACTTCCTCATCAGCGCCATGATTCATTCCCTCGGCGAGGCCTTCGTCTACGCCGAGTCGCAGGGCATCGCGCCGGAAATGTTTCTGGAGGTCGTGAACAGCGCACTTTTTCAGTCGCCGTTTTATGCGGCCTATGGCAAGGTGATGCAGAATCCTCCTGAGCATCCCGGCGCAACCATCAATCTGGGAGCCAAGGACCTGCGCCTGCTGCGCGAAGCCGCCGCCGGCAAGGGCGCGCGCCTGAGCCTTGCCGATGAACTGGCAGAGATTTTTGCCGAGGCGCAGCGGACCGGCCTGGCCAATGAGGACTGGGCCGTGGGCCAGTACCGCATGGCGCAGCGGCGCGGTAAACCGGGCCAGTAAGTGCTCTCCATCGATTCACGGCGACGGAAGATGCTTCCGTTTGTCTCGATCTACACGCCCTGGTTCGCTAGGATAAAAGCATGAAGATCAACGGACAGATCGTATTCATAACCGGCGCGACCGCCGGAATTGGCCGTGCCACGGCGCTGGCTTTTGCCGACGAGGGCGCGCGCCTTCTGCTGGCCGCCCGCCGCCGGGACAAGCTCGACGAAGTGGCGGCGCTCGCGCGCGAAAAAGGCGCGGAAGCAGTCCAATCCATCCAGCTCGACGTCCGCGATGCTGCCGCCGTGCAGAGGGCCGTGGACGATTTGCCGGCGGAATGGGCCAAGATCGAAATTCTTGTCAACAATGCGGGGCTCAGCCGCGGCTTCGACAAGCTTTACGCGGGCAGCCTTGAGGATTGGGACGAGATGATCGACACCAACGTGAAGGGGCTGCTTTACGTCACGCGCGCGGTCACGCCGGGGATGGTCGCGCGCGGCCGCGGCCACGTCATCAACCTTGGCTCCACGGCGGGTGAGATCGCCTATCCCAATGGCGCAGTTTACTGCGCCACCAAGTTCGCGGAGCGCGGGCTCACGGACGGTCTTCGCCAGGATCTGCTGGGAACGCCCATTCGCGTGACCAGCATCGATCCCGGCATGGTCGAAACCGACTTCAGCCTGGTGCGCTTTCGCGGCGACGAGGAGCGCGCGGCAAAGGTCTACAAAGGGCTGACGCCGCTCACGCCAGGGGACGTGGCAGATGCCATTGTGTGGGCGGCCACGCGGCCCGCGCACGTGAACATCTCCCGCGTGCTGATGACCACTGTGCACCAGGCCAATTCGCTGCTCTTTGCGCGCAGTGAGGCGCAATGAGCTCCGGCGCGCCCAGCCTGCCGCGCCGCTCAGCCCGGCGCGAATCAGCCGAGTCCAGATCAGCCCAACTGAGCGAGCTTGGCTTCAATTTGCTCAAGCGCGGACTCAAGCGCCGCGCGCCGGCCCGCGTTGGAGGTCCTTTGCGAAAGAATTTGCTCCCGCTGCAACTCGAGGGCCTGCCGCTTGCGAGCCGTTTCGGCGCGTTTCTGCTCGGTCAGGCGCCGCTGTTCTTCGCTCACATACGTGTTGTCGGCCTTCTCGTCCGAATGCTGCGAGGCTTCTGCCATCTGCTCCTCCACGGATTTGCTTTCCCATCCACGTGCCATGATTCCATTCTAACGGGGCAGGGGACGCCTGCGCCTGCCAAGTGGATGCCTTGCCGTCCTGCACGCGCGGGGGCAGCCTGATGCGCATGTGGCAGGTCCCGTCCTTCGGTCTGAACGCACTTGAGCTTGTGGAGCGGCCATCGCCCTCGCCCGCCGCGGGCGAAGTCCTCGTCAAGGTTCATGCGGTCTCGTTCAATTATCGCGATTTGCTCATGGTGAAGGGCCTTTACAACCCAAGGCTCAAGCTGCCGCGCATCCCCTGCTCAGACGGCGCGGGCGTGGTGGAGGCAGCGGGCGAAGGCGTAACCGCGTGGAAGCCGGGCGATCGCGTCGCGGGCATCTTCATGCAGAACTGGATCGACGGGCCGCCCACTCCGGCCAACGTGAAGGGCGCGCTGGGCGGCGACATTGACGGCATGCTGGCCGAATACGTCGTACTGCGCGACTCCGGTCTCGTTGCCCTGCCGGAGCATTTGAATTTTCTTCAGGCCGCCACGCTCCCCTGCGCCGCGGTCACTGCCTGGAACGTGCTCAAGGCAGGCAATGTGCGTGCCGGATCGACTGTGCTGGTCCAGGGAACCGGCGGCGTCTCCCTCTTCGCCATCCAGTTCGCGCGTGCGCTGGGAGCGCGCGTTCTGGGCACATCAAGCAGCGCGGGCAAGCTGGAGCGTGCGCTCAGCCTGGGCCTGGAGGCAGGAGTGAATTACTTGGAGCAACCCGAATGGGATGCGTGGGCGCTGAAGCAGACCGGCGGCGCGGGCGTGGACCTGGTGGTCGAAGTGGGCGGCGAAAACACGCTTCCCCAATCGCTGCGTGCCGTGCGCATGGGCGGCGTCATCGCGCAAATCGGCGTGCTCTCCGGCGCTTCGGCGCATCTTTCGCTGGCCCTGATTCTGCACAAGCAGGTGCGCATGCAGGGAATTTACGTCGGTTCGCGCGCGGACTTTCTGGAGATGAATGCCTTCATCCGCCAGACTGGATTGCAACCCATCGTCGAAGGCTTCCCATGGTCCGAATCCCGCCAGGTATTCGAACGCATGGAGGCGCAACGCCACTTTGGCAAGCTCGCAGTTACGGTGGCGTGACGCGCCGGTTGAACGCCTGCCAATCGCTCAATTCCGCTTCGGCCGTCTCCGGACTCATCATTCGGCGGGAGTACCAAAGGGCTGGAAATGTCTGCGATGAAACAGCCTGCCGGCGGACAGCGGAGCAGAATTGGGATACGCTAGAGGGCTGGGGCCGCGCGTGAGGGAGAGCCGGGAAACAGCTGCCCAAAGGACTGAAGGCGATTGCCAACCGCGACACACATTTCGACTCGCGAGCCTGCGCGCGACATGTGTGTGCGCTGGACGGGCTTGTGGGCAAAGCGATCGGTGCCCATTGCCGCCGCGCTGAGCACCGCCTTCCTGCTGGCCGGATGCGGCGGCCACGGCGCAGTCGCCAACACGTCCAATACTCAGTTTTACCTTTCGCCCGGTACCGCACAGCCCGGTACCGCCCAGCCCGGTGCGGCGCAGATCGACACAAACTGCACCGGCTGCAACGCAATGCGCTCCGCCGGGGAACTCGGAGACCAGTTCACCGCCACACTCGCCAACGGAGGACCCGCATCCGTCCTCTGGTCCGTCTCCGGCGGTGACCCGGTTGCCGGCGCGGGCAGGATTTCAGCCGGCGGACTCTACACTCCGCCAACGTTTCTCACGCGAGATCAAGTCCAGGTCGCCGTCAGCGCCGCGCTTCGGTCCAACCCGAGTGTGCGCGCCGACTCCATCCTCACCATCACGCCGGGATTCCTGCAGCCGCTCACGCCGGAGAATCTCGCGCTGGGGCCTGGTGGAACGGCGACCGTTACCGGATTTTTGTCAGAGGCGGGCGGCTCCGCGGCCATCCGCTTCGCGGTCAAAGACGACGCATCGGACTCGAGCGCCGACAGCGGAATGTTGAGCGCCACAAACTGCCGGCGAACCGGCGAAGCCTTCACCTCCTGCACGGTGACGTACACGGCCCCGGCAACCCTCGCATCCACGCGCCTGGTTCATCTTGAGGCCTTCGCCGGCGAAACCGGTGCGCGGATTGAAGCTGAAGTGCTGTTGAACGCGGCGGGAGTTTCGAGCGACCCCGTGACGCACCAGTCGCAGCAGTTTTCTCCCATGCTTCTCGGCAGCTCGGGCGGCAACAACAATGATTTTGACGCGCGGGGCGACACCATCGCCGATTGCTGCAGTGGAACCCTGGGCGCGCTCGTCGAGGATGCGCACGGAACGCGCTATCTGCTCAGCAACAACCACGTGCTGGCGCGCAGTGACCAGGCCCAGGTGGGCGACGCGATTGTGCAGCCCGGGCTGATTGACAACAACTGCACCCCGAACGGCGACGGCGCGGGAACTGAGCCGGTGGGTTCGCTGGCTGCCTGGCTGCCCCTGGATGCGAAAGACACCAATGCCGATGCGGCACTGGCGCGCGTGGAATCGAATTCCGTGGACCCGAATGGTCGCATCCTGGAGCTGGGCGCAAAGCTGCCGGAGGGCCGGTTGGCGTCCGCGCCGCCGGGCGTTTCTTCCACCGGCGGAGTTGGAGAAGCGGGCGCATTGAGCCTGCCCGTGGCCAAGAGCGGACGCACCACGGGCCTGACCTGCGGTGAGGTTTCCGCGCTGAGCCTCGACATTAAAGTGACCTACTACCACGACTGCGCGGAGACGCGCCCTTATCTGACCAAGCTGTTCACCAACCAGATTGGAATCAGCGGCGACCATTTCAGCGATTCGGGCGACTCCGGCGCGCTTGTCGTCGACGCCGCCGATGCGGAGCCGGTCGGGCTCTACTTTGCCGGCGGTACCGACATTGCCGGCGTCGATCAGGGTGTCGCAAATCCAGCACAGGACGTGCTGAAGGAGCTGGCGGCACATGCACGCAGCGCAGAGTCCTTCACTTTTGTGGGAAGTGCGGATCATCCCGTGAGCTGCCTGAGCTTCGGCAACAGCACCGTTGCATCCGCGCAGGCCCGCGCCCTCAGCGACGAGCAGATTGCCCGCGTGCAGAGTGCGCTGGAAGCAGCGCGCACCCTGGTGAATCCATCGTCGGGCATTCTCGGTGTTGCCATGGGCAAGAGCAGCGACGATCCCGGCGCGGCCGCCGTCATCGTCTACGTAAGTGAGGGCGGCCACGCGACCATTCCCTTGGCCATTCGCGGCGTGCGCACCATGGTGATCTCCACCACGGCCGCCGCGGTCGGACTCGGCTCAGCGCCCATGGCAAATGCACTCTCCGCCGCGCCTGCTTTGGATTTGCAGGCGCTGGCGCGCGCCGTCGCCGTCAAGCAGCGCCTCGCCGGCGGCCTGATGGATGCGAACCCGGCATATTTCGGCGTCGGCGTGGGGCAAAGCCTCGATGACCCGGCGGAAGCCGCGCTGGTCATCTACGTGGATCAGCAAAAAATCCCGGCGACGCTGCCCGAAACCTTGGGTGGACTGCGCACCCGCTTCGTGGTGATGAACCGGATGCACCTGACCCGCTCCTACGAAATTCCTTTTCGCTCCCGCATCCACTGCGTGCCGCACCCCCACCGCAGAGAAGACAAGGGCGCCTCACAGTAGACCTTTCGCTCAGTTCAGGCCGGAAACCAAAGGACACTATGCTCTAGCGCAACAGGTCTTCAAGCACCGTGCTCAGGTTCGTCTTGTCATCGCGATACTTCACAATGACCGGCGCGTAGAGGCTCAGCCCCCACTCGGCTCCTTTTCCCCTTGTCACCGCGCGCGAACCCGGAATCACCACCGCGTTCTCCGGAATCATGAGCGGCACTTCCGCGGTTGCGCGCAGCACTGTGCCGTTCACCAGATCGAAGACCGGAGTGCCGCGCGTCAGCACGGTCCCGGCGGCAAGAACGGCTCCGCGGCGAACGATTGTTCCCTCATACACGCCGGTATTGCCGCCGAGCAGAACATCATCCTCCACAATCACCGGGTTGGCGTTGATGGGCTCCAGCACGCCGCCGATTTGCGCCGCGGCGCTCAGGTGAACACGCTTGCCAATCTGCGCGCAGGAGCCGACCAGCGCATGGGAATCGACCATTGTCCCTTCATCCACCCATGCGCCGGCGTTGATGTACATGGGCGGCATGCACACAACGCCCTTTGCGACGAACGCGCCGGCGCGTACGCTTGACCCGCCCGGCACCACGCGGATGCCGGATTCAGGCACGAAGGTTTGAACAGGATAGGTGTGCTTGTCCACAAAGGAGAAGCCAGCCGCCGGCCAATCTCTCAGCGTTCCCAGCCGGAATCCGAGAAGAATGCCCTGCTTGACCCACGGGTTCACGCGCCAGCCCGTTGCCGAATCGGGGTCCGGCGAGGCGGCCCGAATCTCACCGCGCTCAAGGCAGTCGCGCAGGGCAAGGAATGTGCCCATTGCGGAGCTGTCGCTGGTGGCGGCGGCGCCTGCGGCGTAAAGGCGCTCAATCGACTCTTGCAGTTCATGGAGGGTCATCGCATCCCGAGTGTATCAAGGTGCCGTTTGCGTCGCACTGGATGCTCAGAGGATTGGGCTGGAACTCAATGGCGGCAACCGGCCTGGGAAAGGGCCGGCGCATTTCTGGCGATCACCCCGCATTGCGAAGTGCGTCCGCGAGGGCCGCCGCCACTTCTTCCTGCTGCTCCAGGGCAAGGCGATTGAAGAAGGGAAGCGCAAGGGTCCGCCGGCCCACGGACTCCGTGACCGGGAGATTGGCGCGCGCGGCGCTGGGTTGGCCGCCCCACGGCGGTTGAAGATGAATGGGCGCAAAGTATTGCGCGGTGGCAATTCCGCGCTCGGCCAGCGCGGATTGGATTGCGTCGCGGTTCGCGCCTTCCGTCAGCCGGACGACATACACAAACCAACTGATGCTGCTGCCGGGAACCTCCAGCGGTGGCCGCTCCAGATCCGGAATTCCCTCGAGCAATCGGTGATACCGTTCCGCTGCCGCTCGGCGAAGGCCAAGAATCTCGCCCAGCCGCGCCAATTGCACGCGGCCCATCGCACAGGCAAGCTCAGAGATCCGATAGTTGAATCCAATCTCCGCAGGTCTGTGCAGGCGCGCGGGAGAACCGGACACAGAGGACTTGGCAGGCGGAGTTCGTCCCTGGTTGCACAGGCTGCGCAGTCGCTCCGCATGCTCGGCGCAATGCGCCAGCACTGCCCCGCCCTCCGCCGTGGTGATTTGCTTGTTGGGATAGAAGCCGAAGACGGCCAGGTCGCCGAATGTTCCGGCCCGTTGCCCATCGTGTTCCGCGCCAATCGCCTCACAGGCGTCTTCAAGAATCACCAGATTGTGCCGGTCGGCAATCGCGTGAAGCGCGCGCATTGGCGCGGGCACGCCGAAAGTGTGGACGGCGAGGATAGCGCGCGTGCGCGGCGTGATGGCGCGCTCGACCGCGGCGGGCGAGAGGTTGAGCGTCACCGCGTCAATGTCCACGAAGACCGGAGTGGCGCGGACGTGATGAACCGCGTTGGCCACCGCAATGAAGGCGAAAGAGGGGAGAATAACTTCGTCGCCTTCTCCGATTCCCAGGGTGAGCAGGGACACATGAAGGCCCGCGGTACCGGAACTGACGGCCACTGCCTGCGATACGCCGTGGTACTCGGCCAGCGCTCGCTCGAACGCGTCCAGTTCCGGGCCGAGGCACAGTTGCGGCGAACGCAGAACCGCGTTGACGGCCGCAATTTCTGCCTCTGTGATGTCCGGCGCGGAGAGCGGAATGCGATAGGTCATCGTTCCGTGGCCCCATCCGGAATGGGCACCGGCGCTTTGATGAGAATGCCCTCCAGCGGAACGGTGGCCAGCACGCGCGCGATGGTGGACGCGGCGGTCCCGTCTCCATAAGGATTGACCATTCCCCGCAGCGGCTCGCGAAACTCCGGACTGAGGACGCGATGCAACGCATTCCGGATGGAGACTGCCTCCGCGGGAACGTCCATAATGTTTGCTGCGCGTTCACGGCCCTGCTGGCGCATGCCCACGTTCACCACCGGAAGGCCGAAAGACGCGGCCTCCATGATGCCGCTGGACGAATTGCCGGCCATGGCATCCACCGCGCCAAGCAGGCTCCAGTAAGTGACCGCGTCCAGGTTCACAAAGATGTGCGTGCCCGGCCTCGATGCTGCCAGGCTGCGCGCGCGTGCGATGAGCGCGTGACTGCCCGCATCCGCGTTGGGATAGACAAAGAGGAGCTGGCCGGTCGCATCGGCAAGCGCGGCAAAGAGCGCGTCGGCCTCGGCGTTGGTGTCCGGAAGAATGGTGACCGGATGCCACGCGGCGAGGATCGCGGGCGAACCGAGTGTGAGGTCCAGCTTCTGCTCGAGCTCGGAGCGATTGAGGAGTTGCGAGCGGCGCAGATGGTCCAGCGAGGGCGCGCCCGCGCGGTGCACACGCCACGGTTCCTCGCCCATGGCAATCACGCGCCGACGGGCTGTTTCAGTCGAGGTGAAATGGATGTGCGCCATCTTTGTCAGCGCGTTGCGCACCTGGTCATCAATGGCGCCCTGCGACACTTCACCGCCTTCGATGTGCGCAATGGGGATGCGCAGGGCGACGGCCACTGACGCCGGCGCGAGCATCTCGTAGCGGTCGGCGATGAGCAGCAGAATGTCGGGCCGCCAGGCGGTGAGCGCGTCCGCGAGCCCGAGCATGGCCACGCCAATCGTCTTGGCCATTCCGGTATCGGTGTCAGAGCTCAGCAGGCATTCAATGCGGGCGCGGATGGGAAAATCGCCGCGCTCGATTTCAAGCGCGGTCAGGCCAAAGGTGGGCGAGAGATGCGGTCCGAGAACAAAGACGCCCAACTCCACGAGCGGATGGCCATTCAGCTCGCGAAGCGGCCAATAAAGGTGGCTGAAGTCCGCGCGGGACGTGGTGACCACGGCGATGCGACGCCGCTTGTCCTGTGCCTGGATCATCATGGAACTCGCGGGGCAGCTTGCCGGACAAAGAGCGCAAGCCGGAAGAACCGATGATTGTCGAACTGTTCAAGAGCGGACGCCACGTCCTGAGTATAGATGCGCGGATTCAGGCAAATCGCCTTCGTGCGATGCCATGAAACCCGCACCTGCGTGTGGCGGCCCCGCTCGCATACACTGAATGGTTCTGAGTTTTCCCTGAGTCCGAGGCGCGTGAAGCCCGAGGCCCGCTCAGCCTGGAGACCGTGGTGCGCATGAGAAGAATTCAAATCGGCGGCGCGTTCGCGCTTGTATGCGGAGCGTTGCTGGCAACCGCCGCGCAGGCGGAGGCGCATTTCAACCCGGAGGCAATTCGCCTGAACAATCGCGGCGTGGCGCTGATGGGGCAGCAATTCACCGAGCGCGCCGCGGCAACCTTTACGCAGGCGCTCCAGAAGGATCCGTTGATGGCGCAGGCGGACATCAACGAAGGCATCGCGCTGATGACTCTGCAAAAGCTGACGCAGGCTCAGGAGTACCTTCAGCGGGCGCTCAAGATGGAGCCGGGCAATCCGCAGGCGTGGTACAACCTGGGACTGGCGCAGCACGCCAACAATGAGGACGATGCGGCGCTGCACAGCTTTCAACAGGCGGTGAAGTACGCTCCGCGCGACGTGGATTCCTATTACTTTGAGGGCGTGTGCTACCAGGAGATGAAGCAGTACGCGAAGGCGATCCAAATCTTTCAGCAGGCGCTTACCATCAACCCGCTGCACGCCTCGGCAGAGTTCGGGTTGGCGCGGGCGCTGCAGCGCTCAGGGCACACCGATGAGGCGCGTGAGCATTTCAAAATCTTTCAGCACATGACCAGCAGCAAGATTGCCTCCGCCATTGGACTGGCCTATGGCGAGCAGGGGCGCTTCTCCACAGTGCTGCCGGTGGAGATGCCGCAGGAAATTCAAAAGGCCATGATTCCGGTGCGGCTCAGGCCGCAGACGATGAGCACGGGCGAAGAGGTAAATCACGAAACCGGCGGCGCCTGCATGATGGACGTGACCGGCTCCGGCAGCATGGACCTTGTGCTGATGGAAGACGGCGCGCAAGCGCTCGCCGTGCTGCATCGCCAGCCGGATGGAAGCTTTAAGCCGATGGATGCAGAGGCCGCGGGGCTGAAGCTTGCCGGCTACGGAGTTGCCTGCGCGGTGGGCGACTTCGACGCGGACGGCAAGAACGACCTGGCGGTGGTCACGCAGGACGATATTGCTTTATTTCGCAACCTGGGCAACGGGAAGTTTGAAGACGTGACCAAAGCAGCGGGCCTCGAGCCCCGGAACCGCCCCACGGGCATCGGCTTTCTGGATTTTGACCATGACGGCGATCTGGATTTATTTGTCACGGGTTCGCCGCTGGAGCCGGGAGGCACCTCGAATGTGCTTTGGCGCAACAACGGCAACAAGACCTTCACGGAGTGGACCGATCCGACGGGACTGGGCGGCAGCGGGCGGACGCAATCGGCGATACTGACGGACTTCAACAACGATCGTGCGGTGGATATTGCCGTGACCGGCGACGGGCCTTCGCCGACGCTCTACATCAATCCGCGCGAAGGTAAGTATCCCAGGCAGGCGCTCTATGACGAGAAGCTGCCGGCGACCGAAGGCATTGCGGTGCTGGATTACAACAAGGACCGCTGGATGGACATTGCGGTGACGCATGACGGCGCGCCGGGCCTGACGCTGTGGCGCAATGTGCCCGGGCCGAACGGCGTGGGGAGGCGGTTTGTGCGCGTCCCGCTGCCGCTGCACGGTGCGGAGCGCGCATGGGGCGTGACGCCGGTGGACATCGACAACGACGGGTGGATTGACCTGGCCGCAATTGTCGAGACCAGGGACGGGCCGCGCGTGAAGATCTTTCGCAATCTGGGCAACGGCAGCTTTGCCGACCTGAGCCGAGAGCTTGGGCTGGATCGCGTGAGGCTGCATGAGCCGCGCGGATTGATTGCGGGCGACGTGGATGGAGATGGCGCGCCGGACCTGATCGTGATCCAGAAGGATGCGCCGCCCATTCTGCTGCGCAACATGGGCGCGAACAAGAACCACTTTGTACGGCTGGACCTGAGCGGCTTTGCGGACAACAAGACTGCCATCGGCGTGAAGGTGGAGATTTTTGCCGATGGGCAGTGGCAGAAGTGGGAGTTGCCCGGAGCGCTGGGCTACCGCACGCAGGGACCGCCGCAGATTCTGGTGGGCCTGGGCAAGGCGGACCACATCGATCTGCTGCGCATTCTGTGGCCCACCGGCGTTTTGCAGGACGAGATCAACCTGCCGCGCACGCAGGTGATTGCGATGAAGGAGGCGGACCGCCGCGGAAGTTCCTGCCCTGTGCTGTTCGTTTGGAACGGGCGCGAGTACAAACTGGTGACGGACGTGATTGGCGCGGGCGTGGTGGGCCACTGGTTCACGCCCACGCGGCGCAACACGCCCAATCCGAGCGAGTGGATCAAGGTGGATGGAAGCCAGGTGAAGACGGTAAATGGCAAGGTGAGCCTGCGCTTTATCGAGCCGATGGAAGAAGTGAATTACATTGACCAGCTTCGTTTGATGGCGGTGGACCATCCGGCGAATGTGGTTGTGAATCCGGATGAAAAGTTTCTGGACTATCCGCCGTTCGCGTCTGGCAAGGTGGTGGCATCGCAGGATCTTCGCCTTCCCGCGGACGCATGGGACGGCAAGGGGCGCGACGTGCTGAAGACGCTGAGCGCGCGCAACCACACGTTCGCAAGCGGATTCACGCCGTCGCCCTATGACGGATTCGCGAACGTGCACGCGCTCACGCTGGACCTGGGCATGCTGAAGCCGCATGCGCCGCTGCGGCTACTGATGACCGGCTATGTGAACTACTTCAGCGCGACGTCTCTCTATGCCGCGTGGCAGGCGGGCATCAAGCCCATTTCGCCTTATGTGGAAGCGCAGTTGCCGAATGGAACCTGGCAGCGCGTGCCGGGCGATGCGGGATTCCCGGCGGGGCTGGAGCGCACGATCGTCGTGGACCTGACCGGCAAGCTGCCCGCAGGAACGCGACGGATTCGGCTGGTGACAAATCTCGAAATTTACTGGGACCGTGTGCTGGTGGACAACAGCCCGCAGGGCGAAGTGCGCACTGCGGAGGTGCCGCTGACGCTGGCGACCGAGCAGTTCCGCGGATATCCGAAGCAGACTGAGGGGGCCAGTCCCGGCGACCTGAGTTACGACTACAATCGCGTGAGCCTGACCGGGCCGTTCCAGCACCAGCGCGGCAGTTACACGCACTTTGGCAATGTGACGGCGCTGGTGAAGGGCATCGATAACCGCTATGCAATCTTCGGAAGCGGAGAGGAGATTGCCGCGGAGTTCGACACGCGCAAGCTGCCGCAATTGCCGGCGGGCTGGAAGCGCGATTACTTCTTTTATGCGAATGGATATGTGAAGGACATGGACTGGTGGGACGCCTCGCCGTTCACTGTGGCGCAATTGCCGTTCCATGGAATGACCTCCTATCCGTATCCGGCCAGCGAGAAGTTCCCTGACGATGCGCGCTCGCTTGACTACCAGTTGAACTGGAATGACCGCTTCGATACGGGCGCGCCGGTGCGCTCGTACCGGTTCGATTTCCAAACGCTGCCCTCGACGCCCAAAGACGACACGCTGAAGCAGCCAGGCATGGCAAACAAGCCATGAACGACCTCGTTCTGCAATCGGCTTCGCGCCAGCTTGCAGGGCTGCGCTCTGGCGCTGTTTCCGTGGTCGAATTGGCCGAGGCGCATTTATTGCAAATTGCGCGGCTCAATCCGCGGCTCAATGCCTTTGCGGACTTTGACGCCGAACGCGTGCGCGCCGAAGCGAGGCGGTTGGACGAGACGACGGAACCGCGCGGGCCGTTGCACGGGCTGCCGGTGACGGTGAAGTCGTCGATTTCGACGAAGGGATTGCGCTGCGAGATTGGAAGCCTGCTGCATGAAGGGCACGTTCCGCGCGAGGACGCCGTGGTGGTGGCGCGGCTGCGCGCCGCGGGCGCACTGATTCTTGGCACGACGAATTGTCCGGAGTTCCTGATGGCTTACGAGACGGACAATCTGCTGCACGGGCGAACGTGCAATCCGTGGGACGTGGAGCGGACGCCAGGCGGGTCGAGCGGCGGCGAGTCCGCGGCGATTGCGGCGGGGATGTCTGCGGGTGGACTGGGAAGCGACAGCGGCGGCTCGGTGCGCCAGCCCGCGCATTTCACGGGCATCTGCGCGCTGAAACCCACGCCGGGAAGAATTCCGGGGCAGGGGCATCTGCCTCCGTGCGTGGGTCCGTTCAGCGTGCTGGGCGCGATTGGGCCGATGGCGCGGACGATGGAGGACGTGAGCCTGCTGTTCCGCGTGCTCAGCGGGCAGGACCGGCACGATCCCGCGGGCGTGCCGATTGCCTTGCGCCAGCCGAGCCTGGAGGAGTTGCGCGCCACTCCGGTGGGTTTCTTTGAAGACGATGGTCTGGTTCCTGTCACGCCCGAGACGCGCGAGGCTGTGCAGGCCGCGGCGCGCGTGCTGCGGGCAGCGGGCTTTCGCGTGGAGGAGTTTCGTCCGCGGATGCTGGAACCGCTGCGGCGGTTGTGGGACAAGCTTTTTGACCAGTGCGGCGCGATGTTTTATGAACCCACGATTCGCGGCAAGGAAGATCAACTGAGCCCCATCTTCCGCGAGTTTCTTGGCATTGCCGCATCCCTTGAGCCGTTGACGGCGGCGCAGATGCTGGATGCGTGGGCGGAGTTGGACGTGTTGCGCGCCAAGGCGCTCAGGGAGATGGATGAGTATCCTGTGTGGCTGTGCCCGGTGGCCAGCGTGCCCGCGTTCCGGCACGGCGAACGGAGTTGGACCGTGGAGGGGCAGGTCGTGAACTATATGGATGCCGTGCGGCACACGCAGTGGTTCAACACGCTGGCGGCTCCTGCGGCGGTGGTTCCCGTGGGCCGGTCGCCGGAGGGTTTGCCCATCGGCGTGCAGGTGGTGGCGCGGCCGTTTGAAGACGAGATTGCGCTGGGGATTGCTTCCGTGATCGATGCGGAGATGGGCTATCGACCGCCGCCGATGGCGCTTGCCGGGGCGTGAGACTCGAGCGAGGCGGCGTGACGCCAAAGACCGGAAACTGAGCGCAGATTCCGTTCGCAATCCATCGGATCCGGCCTGTAGGGATATGAAAAGGGGGGAGCCGGTTGGCTCCCCCTAAAGTTTTGCGAAAACAGGATTATCGATCTTAGAAGTTGTACTGGGCGAAGATCGAGATGGTGTTGGCATCGTTCAGGGTGGATTCCTTGGACCATTTGAGGTCGGAGTCAGCCAGGGAGAAGTCGAGGTTCTTGTTGTAGTGGTAAGCGACGCCGGCAACGGTGCGGGCGTACTTCGTGGCGTCGTTGGTGGTGAGGTTGCTGTTCGGCTCGTAGTTCTGAAACAGGCCGAAGGCTTGGAATTTCGACTCGGGGGGACCAAGGCGGGCATTGCCCTCAAAGGCGAAGCCAGTGCTGTTGGTGCCGTTGCCCTTGTCGCTGTGGAGCAGGTCATACTGGCCGCTGAGGAGGTAGCCCTTGTCGGGACTCTGATAGAAGCCCATAAACACTTCGCGATCGATCGTGTACTGACTGGCGGCAGCGGCGCTGGGGGCGACGTTGCTGTGGCCCAGGTCGCCGAAGATGGTCATGCCCAGACCGGTGCGGTCCTTTTTGGTGCCCATGGGATAGTAGGTCATGCGGCCCATAAACTGCTTGGCGGCGCTGTCTTCGACGGCGTGGTAGGAGCCGTTGGTGAAGAGGCCCATATCGTAGTCAAGGTACTCTCTGCCGTTCGTCTCGATCGGGCCATGCAGCTTGACGCCCACATAGGCGGAGCTCAGGCCGGAGGCGAAGTCCATGGGCATCTTGTAGGTGTAGCGATAGCCGGTCAGGCCCTCTTCCCAGTCGGTGAGAGGCTGCTGCGTCTGGCCCATGGTGAGTTTGTCGTGACCGAAGGCCTTGCTGGAGGCGAACAGCTTGTTCAAGTCCACAAAGGCGTACTTCAGGCGGAAGCTGAGGTTGTTGCTGCTGTCGCGGAAGATGTCGGGCGTGATGCGCAGGGTAACGGCGCCGCTCGGCGTGTAGATCAGGTTGAAGTAGGTGCGGGTCACTTCGAAGGAATTGAAGTTATCGTCGTCCGTCGAAGTGGGCTTGGTCTGGTTGTCGACGAAGGCGGTGGTGCCGTCGTAACTCGTCCAGTAGCTCCAGTCGGCGAAGAAGGTGGCGCCGATCTTGACCTTCCCGAAAGCAAGGTCAGAGAGTTCGGACTTCTTGATTGCGTGGGCCTGTACATCCTGTACGGTGGCGACGACCGAGGCGTTGGCCGCTTTCATGTCCTCAACGTTGCCCTTGAGCGCGTTGACGGCTGAAGTGTTCTCTGTGACCGATTGCTGCTGCTGATCCGCGGCAGCCTGGGCCTTGGCCGCCGCATCCTCGGCCTGGGCCGCCTTCTGCTGCGCCTCCTCCAGCGCGGCATTCTTGGCGGCAAGGTCGGACTTGAGGCTGTCGATCTGGCTCTGCTGCCCCTGCAACGTGTCGCGCAGCGCCTGAATCTGGTCTTCCACCGACGGTTTGTGTTCCTTCTTGGCGGCGTGGTGCTTCTTGTGGACCGCAGGTTCAGCCGCGAAAGCGCTGGAACCGGCAACGCAGGCTGCCAGCATGGCGACGGCAGCGATCTTCAGTTTGAAATTCATTTGGCCTCTCTCTTCTCTCGTTCAGATAGTTGTGCTCGAGCGCAATGCCTTCACACTCCACACACAGATTTCGTCTCTCGCTTGAATCGCGGTTTGCATCAGCCCGGATTTGGGATTGCCGGGCCAGGCGCGAGAGTGGAAACGAATGCGGCAATGCATTTGGTTGAAGCATTCTGTTGGCATGCGTTTCCAACTAAGAGCCTCTCAGAGTTAGATGAATAGATGAAGAATTCACGCACTTTTCACGAAGCGGCGCGTGAAGTGAATCGTGTGAATGGGGTGTGAATTTCAGAAGCTGATGTGCGGCTCATCGTTGCACACATGCGCAACTGAGCGTTGCGCACATCACACGATTCGCGCCCGTGATTACGCGCGAAGCCGCTGCAATTGTTTCCGCGGAGGGTTGTCTATTTCTGTCCCGCGCTGACCAGGTTGGCCAGGATGCGATACGCGCCGGGAACGAGCTCCGGCGTTTGGCGGTAGAGCGCGTAGGCGACGTAGATAAAGGTTCCCTTGCCGTCTCGGGCCACGACCAGTCCGCCGCGCTGCGGGTCCTGGCCGGGATCGGCGGTCTCAGTCAGCGCGGTAAACGCCGGACCCCATGAGCCGAGGAAGGAATGGCCGCGCTCCTCAACCCATCCGTCGAAGTCTGCGGAGGTGATGCGGTTGGGAAAGGTGAGCAAAGGATTGTCGGGCGCGAGAATTTTGACGGGCGCGGTTTCGTCCACGACGCGCTCTGCGCGGCCGAGCGAAAGCGGCAGCGGCGCGGGGAAGTTGCCGCTTTGATACTGGACCACAAGAGTTCCGCCGTTGCGGACGAAGTCATCGAGGCGCGCTTTTGCGGCGAGGAGATCGGGCCGGACGGAATACGCACGGATGCCGATGAGGATGACGTTGTAAGCGGAGAGATTGCCGGAAGCGAGATCGTCTGCGGTGAGCAGGTGGGGAGTGACGCCGAGGCCTTCAAGGGCTTGAGGGATGAGATCGCCGGTGCCCATCACATAACCGACGCGAAGGCCGGGCGCGACTTTGACATCGACCTTGCGGGTTTCAAGGCGTGCGGCGCGATAGAGGTTGGTTGGGCGCAAGCCGGCATAGCCCACGCTGCGCCAGCCGGTTTTGTATGTGTGCCCGGCGGAGGTGATGACGGCCTGGATGGAATACGCGCCGGTGTGCGCGGCGGCGGGCGTGACGGAAAAAGTGATGGGATCGGTGTCGCCGGCAGCGGACTGCTGGAAGTTGGCCTGAGACGGCATGGCGCGCCATCCGTCAGGCAGATCGAGCCTGATGGTGCCTTCGGCGGCGGATTGTGTGTGGACGGTGACATGGACGGCGAGCGGCGCGCCGTCGAGCGGCAGAATGCGCGCTTCCGGATCGACGCGGACGCCGATGGTGGGCGTGACGACCAGCGGCTCATAAAAGCCGCCGGGGCCGGTGACGCGCTGGAGGGTCTGCACCACCTGGCCGAGACGGATGGGCAGGCCGTCGAAGGAGAACTCGGCCCATGCGGAGAGCGGATACGGCGCGAAGGAGCGCTCGCGCCAGGCTTCGTTGTGAATGTTGTAGTAGGGCTGCTCGATATTCGGACGCGTAAAGTAGGGCTCTGTGGGCGCAGCATCGGCGGGCACGGTCATGCTGAAGACTGCGTCGGTGCTTTGGAGGGTTACGTTGCTGATTGGCTCGCCGCCCTTCCAGGGTTCGGCGGTGAGGTGCTCGAACCAGGTTTTCATGACTCGAACCTTATCCGCGGTGTTGGGTACCCCGATCGAAGTGTGGATGCGGACGCGGAAAGTTTCGCCGGGCGAGACGCTGCGCGGGGTTTCGTCGGCGGAGCCGCCGCGGAAGCCGCCGCTGCGCACGTTGGACTCGCGGGTGCGGAAGGCCACGAAGTTGAGGCCGAGCAGATCCTTGAATGCGGTTTGAAACTCGTTGATTTTCTGGTCAAGCTCGAAGAGAAGATCCGATTTGTCCCGCGCGTCGAGACTGCTGGCGGCCACCTTCTGGCGGAGTTCGAGAGTCTGGCGGTAGAGCGGAGCGAGGCGGTGCGCGGTATCGACGCCGACGTGGCAGGGACAAGCGGCGAGGAATTGCGCGAGGCCGGAGTCGAGCTGATGAAGGCCGCTGGTGAGCCACGCGGGCGGATTCGGACCGGCGAGGCGCGCGAGGCCTGAGAGCGATGTATCGATGGCGACTTTGCTGTTGTCGTAAAGGTTGTTGTCGGAAGCGGACGTGCCGTGTGCGGCTGCCTGGGGCGCCACGGCCCAGCGGTGAAAGCTGGAATCGCCGGGACCGGTGAGTGCGGGATTTGCGCCGCCGTTCTGCGACTTCTGCATGCCCCATCCGGTGCGCGCAATCTGCGTGTAACTGCGGCCGAGGGTGAGATCGAATGTGCCGACGGGAATGGTGACGTCCGTCGAGAGCGCGCCATCAATCCATGCGCCGGTGACGTAATTGCGAAAGCGCGCAGGAGCCCATTTGCCGGTGGCGTAGTCGAGGATGCCTTTCGATGTAATACGCGCGAAGGGAATGCGGCTGTAGACGGCGGAGACCTGCCAGGGCGTGAGGCCGTTCTTGAGCTGGTCAGGAAAGACGTTGGGATCTGCGGCAGCTTTGAAGACCTCCTGCGCGATTTCTCCGGAGACCTGATGCTGGCCGTGACCGTCACTGACGCCGCCGACGAAGGTGGCGACGATGATTTGCGGTCGGGTGCGGCGGACGGCGAGGACGGCGTCATAAAGCACGCGCCGGTGCGTCCACTGCGCGAAGGATTCCTGCTGGGTTTTGGAGAATCCGAAATCGACTTCGGTGCCCCAGAGCTGATGGACCCCGTAGTATTCGTCGGCCTTCAGCAGCTCATTGGTGCGGATGAGGCCGAGCGCGTCGTTGGTGTCGGCGGACATCAGGTTCTGGCCGCCCTCGCCGCGGTTGAGGGTGAGGAGCGTGGCGCGGACGCCCTGGCCGCGCGAGAGATACGTGAGCAGCGAGCCGTCCTCGTCGTCCGGGTGCGCATCAATATAGAGCACGCTCGCGGTGGTGCGGAGCTGCTTGAGGGTCTGCTCGAGCGAAGCCTCGCCGCGGTCTATGGCGAGTGGTTGGGCAACGAGCGCGGGCTCGGAGGCGGGCAGCGAATACGATGCGGCGGGTTGCTGCGCGGGCGCGAGAGCGGCCGATGAAAGAACAAGCGCGAGTGCGACGAAGAGCTTGCAGGGTGCGAAGCGAGGGACTGCGGCGGCGGGAACCATACTACTGGCCAGTGTACAATCCGCCAGAGCGCACACGAGGGAAACGACGGAAGAGATGAGTCTGCATTCAGAAGTCCAGAGCGGAACGGCGACGCTGGAGCGGCGCATCGGATTGCGCTCCGCGGTGCTCTTCAACATGCTGGAGATGATTGGCGTGGGGCCGTTTGTCACGCTGCCGCTGGTGATTGCGGCGGCGGGCTATCGGCTGTCGATCTGGGCGTGGCTGCTGGGCGCGGCGATTGCGGTGATGGACGGACTGGTCTGGGCGGAGTTGGGCGCGGCGCTGCCCAGAGCGGGAGGGTCCTATGCGTTTCTGCGGGAGATTTACGGGCCGAAGAAGGCGGGCAACTGGCTGGGATTTCTTTTTGTTTGGCAGTTGAGTTTTTCCGCGCCGTTGTCGATTGCGTCGGGCTGCATCGGGCTCTCAGGATTTCTGGCGTGGTTCTGGCCGGGGCTGAATGGCGCGCCGATCGCGGCATTGCCGGGTTTGCACTATGCGAACTTTGCAGCGGTGGGCGCGTGCTTGCTGGTGACGGCGCTGCTGTATCGAAATCTGAGTTCAATTACGCGCCTGGCGTGGGTGCTGTTTGTGGGCGTGATGACGGCGATGGCGGGCGTGATTGCGAGTGGCTTTGCGCACGCGGCGGCGATGGGCGGATGGCGGATGCCGGCGAGCCCGGCTGAAAGCGCGGGGCTTGCCATCGGAGGTTTGGCGCATGCCACGCTGATTGCGACCTACGATTACTGGGGCTACTACAACATCACGTTTTTGGGCAGCGAGGTGAAGCAGCCGGAGAAGACGATTCCGCGCGCGATTCTGCTGAGCGTGGGCATTGTGGCGGCGCTTTACGTCGCGATGAACCTGGCCGCGCTGCCCAGCGTGCATCAGGCGGCAGCGGGCGCGCTCCGCGGAGCGAAGGTGCATCTGCAACTGGTGGCCGACGTGGCGCAGTCGGCGTGGGGCGCGTGGGCCGGATACACGGTGGCGGCGCTGGTGGTGTGGACGGCGTTTGCTTCCGTCTTTTCGCTGCTGCTGGGCTATAGCCGCGTTCCTTATGCAGCGGCGCGGGACGGCAATTATTTTCGCTTTCTCGGCAAGATTCATCCGAAGTATCACATTCCCCACCGGTCGCTGGTGGCCATGGGACTGGTGGCGGCGGCCTTCTGCTTCTTCAGCCTGCAGGAGGTGATTACGATGCTCGTCGTCACGCGCATCCTGCTGCAATTCCTGCTGCAGCACGCGGGCGTGATGGTGCTGCGCGCAAAGCAGCCTGAGCTGAAGCGGCCGTTCCGGATTCCCTGGTATCCGCTGCCGCCGCTGCTGGCGATGGCGGGCTTCATCTTCATCCTGGTCAGCCGGCAGCAGGCGTGGGAAGGCCTCGCGGCGGCTGTGGGCATTGGCGTGAGCGGGAGCTTGATTTATTTCTGGCGAGCCAAAAGGCTCGGGCAGTGGCCGTTTGGGTTGGAAGAGAGCTGAGGGCGGAAAGGGAACAGCGGGTCAGCGAGTCGGTGCTCCGAAATCCTGCATTTCCGTTCCCTCGCGTACCCTGTCAACCCCTCAATCTCTCGCCCGCCTCCAACTCCTTCAATCCACTTGCCAAGGGCCCTCACCCGTTTTGCCGACTATTTCCCCCATCTCCGCCACAATCGACTCAGGAGTTCATGCCCATGTCCACACTGCCCACGCCCGCATCGCGCCCAGCCCGCCGAACAGAAATCCACGGCGAAATAGACAACCCCGGGGCCCGCGCCGAGCGCTCTCTGCTCGCTGGCGTGGAAGTACCCCCCTACCCCCCCTGCGAGGTACACATCGGCAATAGGGCCTTTCGTAACCCCTCCAAGGGGCAAAAGCTTTGCCGAAAAGTTCGTACCCGACTTCGCCCAGTCTTCGCTTCGATACACCCCTGGCCAATGGAACAACCTCTTACCTGCTCCAGGCACCCGGCCCGGAATTTTTCTGCGGCGCTTGCGGCGCGACGGATGTCGTGCCCTGTGACAAGGCACGGCAGGGGTGGTTGCTTTCCCAGCTCCCAAACGCGGGACCTGGGGCACCCGGCGGTTGCGTTCCCAGATTCAAGAGACGGGAACCTTCGACTCCGCTCCTGGCCGGCTCCGGGGCACACGGCGGGATCTCCGCGGGCCTCGTTCGGTCGCCCCGTGAGACATGATGTTGGTAACTTCGGATGGGCCCGACACCACAACAAATTCGATGTGCTTGTGGTCCAATTAGGAAGGTCAACTCTCGATCGCTGGCGCTCCGCGCACGCGGCGCAACCCAGGAGATGGAGGACAAAGTGAAATCTGAATCTCGGCTCCTCCCAGGGGATTCGATGGGCGCCCGCTTTCTCCGCTTGCTGAGTGGCACGGAAGCACCGAAGCGATATCCTTCGCCGGGGTTGGTCGCCTTTTACTGGACGGGCGGTAGTCCAAAGTCCTGTTCCGTTGGGAACGTGAGTTCCACCGGAGTTTACGTGTTCACCAAGGAACGCTGGCTGACTGGAAGTGTGATTGCGATGACTCTGCAAAGGATGAGCGCCAACGGGCAAAAAGTGGAAGACTGGATCGCCGTGCTCACCGAAGTCGTCCGCACCGGACCGGACGGGTATGGCCTTGGGTTTGTCTTTTCCACAGGCGCCAACCCATTCGGTGATGAGATTCCACCAGAGAGGTTGGCGGACGCCAAAGCTCTGAAACGATTCTTAAAGTCTCTGAAGCTTACTGAAGGGCATGAATAGGGACGGCGGCCACAACTCCCGGCAGCGAAAACTGAGGCTAATCGTGGCCCGTCAATGCCCTCTTGCGGGCGATTGACCGGCGATTGCGGAAGGTACGGTTTTCGTGTGGGCTGAAGCCCGCGCCCTTCAAAAGGCGAATGCAGGTCTTTCGACTCGTCTGCGCGCTTCGCAGACTCGCTCAGGATGACAATTCCAAGCTAGTTCAAAAAGAAGGTGCGGTAGAGGGTGTCGCGCTGCACGGGTTGGAAGCCGGCGTCGCGGATGATGCGGCGCAGCTCCTCCTCAGTGGTGCAGTTGCTGGTGCCGGCTGCCTTGACCACATTTTCCTCGAGCATGACGGAGCCCACGTCGTTGCCGCCAAAGTGGAGGCCGAGCTCAAGGACCTTGAGGCCCTGCGTGACCCAGGAGGCCTGCACGTTCTCAATATTGTCGAGGTAGAGGCGCGAGATGGCGAGGGTCTTCAGGTACTCGACCGAGGTGGCCTCGTCCCAGCCGCGGCCGCCGAGGGCGGTGTGCTTGGGTTGGAAGCTCCAGGGGATGAAGGCGGTGAAGCCTCCGGTCTCTTCTTGCAGACTGCGTATTACCTCAAAATGGTTGACGCGCTGGTCCATGGTTTCGCCCACGCCGAACATCATGGTGGCGGTGGTGCGCATGCCAAGTTCGTGTGCCGTGCGATGGACGCTGACCCAGTCTTCCGTGCGGCATTTCAGGCGGGCGATGCGGAAGCGGACTTCGTCGTCCAGGATTTCCGCGCCGCCGCCGGGGATGGAGTCGAGTCCCGCGTCACGCAGGCGGGCGATGGTGGTGCGTAGGTCGAGGTTTGAGTACTCGGCGATGGCCAGAACCTCCGACGCCGACAGGCAATGCAGCCAGATTTCCGGGAAGCGCTGCTTGATGCCGGTGAAGAGGCACTCGAACCAGTCGATTTTCAGGTCAGGATGGATTCCGCCCTGCATCAGGACGCCGGTGCCGCCCATCTCGAGGGTTTCGGCAATCTTGTCGCAGATGGTTTCAAAGGAGAGGATGTAGCCCTCTTCGGCGCGCGCGTCCTTTATCCCCGGTTTGGGCAGCGGCCGATAGAAGGCGCAGAAGGTGCAGTACTCAGTGCAGAAGTTGGTGTAGTTGATGTTGCGATCGATGATATAGGTGACGACGCCTTCGGGGTGGAGTTGGCGGCGGAGCGCGTCGGCTTCCATGCCGAGGCCGATGAGGTCGGGCGACTGGAAGTAGTCGAGAGCCTGCTGGCGGGAGAGCGACATGAGTCAAGTTTACAGCCGACAGCAGACAGCGGGATAGGGAAGAGGGAACAGGGAGTAGAAATGCGAGCCCTTCGACTGCGGCCGCTGACGCGCCTTCGCTCGGGAGGACAGTTCGATGTTTTGATTGCCGGAGTCTCGCTAGGGCTCGGGCCGTGGAGGTTGAGGGCCGGAACGTGGCGAGGGAGCGGGGTTCTTTGGGGCAGGCTTTTTGGGTGCGGAGACGCCGAAGCTCATCAGGAAGTAGCCGAAGCCTTTGCGAAGGGTGTCCTTGAGGCTCATGCGTGCAATCTCCGTTGGGTTGTCGTGCGGTGGGGTGGATGCGCGAGCCGTCCGGTGCTGCATGCGTGCGGCGCGGGCTGGCGGAGGCTCCAAGTGAGTGCGGCCCGGTCCTTTGGGGCGACATGAGGACCGGGCGCGGCGGAGGGTTCAGTTCTTGGCGGCGGCGTCAGGCGCGGCGGCCATGCCGGGCTGGAAGCGGAGAATCTGGAGCGCGGCGGGGGGCAGCGGCTGGTTGGCGTGGGACAGCAGCAGGCTGACCTGCCAGATCTGAGTGTCTGTAAGGCGAATGCGGAAAGACGGCATGCCGGTCAGGCGGATGCCGTTGGCCACCTTCCAGTAGGTTTCGCCGGGCGGGTCGTCACTGACGCCGACGACGTTGCCGGTGTGGTGCGGCTCCCAGAGGGGCGGCGCTTCAGGGTACATGTCCTGCCCTTGGGTTGAGGGCTGGCCGTGGAGGCCGTGGCAGAAGGCGCAGTTCTCCTTGTAAATGCGCGCGCCGGCAATGTAGGTCTGCTCAACGGGCTGGAAGGGGGCCATTTGCGGGGCCTCCTTTGCGATGCGGGCGTCAAGCGCGAAATGGGTAATCTGGTGCTCCATGGGTAGGGGCGGGTCAGAAACGGCGACGGGGACCTGGCCGTGGTAGAACCAGGCGAGGACGCAGAGAGGAAGAAGCACGACGCCAAGGACCAGGCCGGCGAGGAATCGCATCATGGTGGGTTGGGCCTCCGTTGGCATCCATCGTAGAGCATTTTGGCGGCGCGGGCAGCGGGAAAGCGCAAAGAGAGGCGCGGCGACAAGGCAGCGAAGCGGATGCGTATGCGTCCAAAGGGAGAGGCGATTGGAGCGGGGCCGCGCAAGAGGCGGGTCCGGATGATTTAATACGAAGTGGGGGAGCGCTGGCTTGCGGGTGCTTCCGTAACGCTCTGGAGGTATCCCGAAAGCGATGGTATCCGTTCGCCGAATGGCTGTTGTGCTGGCGCTGTGCGCGCCGGTTTTTCTTACGATTCATGTCGAGGCGCGGGCTCAGGACGCGCAGGAGCACGCTCAGGACGCTCAGGCGCAACAGTCGAGCTCGAGCGCTGCGCCGGCCGGGCAACAGGCCGACCAGACGCCGCAGAGGACGGTTACGCAAAGCAATGGCGTGCTGACGGTGGAGGCGCGGATTCGCCAGCGGCGGGAGCAGCGGCGGGCGCAGGCGATTCACAACGCCTACGCGCACCGCTGGGATGCGTTTGTGGGCGGCGGCTACCTGCGCTTCAGGCCGGGGCCGAACCTGCAGCGCGCCACGATGTATAGCTGGGACGCGGCCGTGACGCGCTACTGGAACGAGAAGCTGGGCCTGACGGTGGACGGGCGCGGCTACTACGGCACGGCGTATGTGGGGCTGAATTCCTACTCGGTGACGCGGCCGGCGGTGAGCAGCTACGGCGTGCTGGCGGGGCCGACGTATCGCTTCATCCTGCATCCGAAGTACTCGATTGCGGGCCGCGCGATGGCGGGGTGGGCGCTAGGAAATTTCTCCAGCGACACGAACGGCTTCGGGTCTGCGCTGCTGGGGCTCTATCCCGATGGCTCGACCTATGCGCTGAGCGGGAGCATCATTGGCGAGACGAACATCTCGCCGACGTTTGCGCTGCGGCTCAGCGGCGACTACTACGGAACCGGCTTCGGGTCGACGATGCAGAACAGCTTCGGCTTCAGTTATGGATTGGTCTACCGCTTCGGCAAGCTGAAGTAAGCCGGGACGGCAAGACAGGGAATAGGGAATAGGGATCGGCCGTAGGTGGATGGCGGGTGCCCCAGTTCACGCGCTCTTAACCTAGCACGAAACTTGGGGTGCCCCAGGTCCGGATTTTCGGACCTGGGTGACCACATTACTGCAAAATCGGAATGCCCGCGATGCGCTGCTGCCACTCGGCGGGGCCGGTTTGGTGGACGCTGGTGCCTTTGGTGTCGACGGCGACGGTGACCGGCATGTCGCGGACATCGAACTCGTAGATGCCTTCCATGCCGAGGTCCTCAAATGCGAGCTGCCGCGCGCCGATGATGGCTTTCGAGACGAGATACGCCGCGCCGCCCACGGCCATGAGATAGACGGCGCCGAACTCGCGGATGGCTTCGATGGCGGCGGGGCCGCGCTCGGCCTTGCCCACCATGCCCAGCAGGCCGGTCTCCGCCAGCATCTGCCGGGTGAATTTGTCCATGCGCGTGGCGGTCGTCGGTCCGGCGGGGCCGATGACCTCTTCGCGGACGGGATCGACGGGGCCCACGTAATAGATGAAGCGGTTGCGGAAATCGACGGGGAGTTTTTCGCCGCGGTTGAGCATCTCGGCCATGCGCTTGTGGGCGGCGTCGCGGCCGGTGAGCAATTTTCCATTCAGCAGCAGCACTTCGCCGGGCTTCCAGGTGGCGGCTTCGGCGCGCGTCACGGTGTCAAGGTGCACGCGACGCGCGGAGGACACATCGTAAGTGAGCTTGGGCCAGGCGTCGAGCGAGGGCGGATCGAGGTAGACGGGGCCGGAGCCATCAAGCACGATGTGCGCGTGGCGCGTGGCGGCGCAGTTGGGAATCATGGCGACGGGAAGGTTGGCCGCGTGGGCCGGGGTGTCGAGGACTTTCACGTCTAGCACGGTGGTGAGGCCGCCGAGGCCCTGCGCGCCGATGCCGAGGCGGTTGACCTTGTCGTACAACTCGACGCGGAGTTTTTCCGCGGTGGTCGCGGGGCCGCGGGCGATAAGGTCCTGGATGTCGATGGGGTCCATGAGGGAGAGCTTGGCGAGGAGCATGGCCTTTTCCGCCGTTCCGCCAATGCCGATGCCAAGCAATCCGGGCGGGCACCATCCTGCACCCATAGTGGGCACGGTTTTCAGCACCCATTCGACGACGGAGTCCGAGGGATTGAGCATGACGAACTTGGATTTTGCTTCGCTGCCGCCGCCCTTGGCCGCGACGGTGACTTCGACCGTGTTGCCCTGGACGAGTTCGACGTTGACGACGGCGGGGGTGTTGTCGCGGGTGTTGACGCGCTTGCCGGCGGGGTCGGCCTGCAGCGAGGCGCGGAGCTTATTGTCGGGGTCGAGATAGGCGCGGCGGACGCCCTCGTCCACCATCTGCTGAAGGTCGAGCGCGGGCTCGCCGGGCGCGGCCGCAAAGCGCACGTCCATGCCAACCTTGACGAAGGCGTTCACGATGCCGGTGTCCTGGCAGACGGGGCGATGGCCCTCGGCGCACATGCGGCTGTTGATGAGGATTTGCGCGATGGCGTCCTTGGCGGCGTGCGACTGCTCGCGCTCATAGGCGCGGGTGAGCGAGGTGATGTAGTCGACCGGGTGGTAATAGCTGATGTATTGCAGCGCGCCGGCGACGGAGGCGATGAAGTCCTGCTGCTTGATGACGGTCATGCGAGGCTCCTTCAAGCACTCTTTAGGGTAAAGGATTGCGCGGAATGAAAGCGAGGGAGGGGGTCAGTGAGGTGGCGCGTCGGCGCGGTCAGAGCCTAGGTTGAAGGGCGTCTTGCCTTGAGCGACGGCCTCGCGAAGTTCCTTCGCCATTTCCTCGGGCACGTAGAGGTCGACCGCGTGTTGTGCGGCGGGATCGCTGAAGAAGACGAGGGGTTCAGCGATCATCTCGGCACCCTCCTTGGGCGAGCTCTGGCAGGCGTGGATGATGGCGGGAATGGATGCGGTGTCGTGGAGTGCGGCGAGGCCCTTTGCGGCAGTGGTTTGGATGATTACGTTATCAGCCTGGAGCGCCTCGCGAAGGATAGGGATTGCGCGGGGATCTTTGGGGGGTATAAGTTCTGCGATCGGAACAACAGAAACCGTCATTGAATAAATGATCGCGTCTTTTCCCGACTTGTGATGCTTGTTCGCCCAATCGATGAACTTCTTTGAATATTCTCCTCTTCCGTCGAAATCGAATGGCACGGGCGACGGGTCCTTGAGGGCCTCGCGAGCGCGATTGGCAAGGTAGTCCCAATAGGGGCCGTCCTTCACGCCGAGTCCCAGGAGCATGTCGGCGATCAGTCCCTTCTGGAGTGGGTCCTTGCAGGCTTCGAACTTTGATTTGAACAGAAGGATTTTTTGAGCGACATACCGACGTGCGGCGTCCTTTTCGTCCGCCGAGGAGGCCTTGCCCAGTTGGTCTCCTGCATTTCGTTCAGACAGGCTGCATGGGTCGTCCGTCGAGGAGGGCTTTTGTGCTGGGGGCGCGCTTTGAGCCGGGGGCGAGGTCTTGGGCGGAGTCGGTTGCTGTGAGCTGGCGGTGATTGCGGCGGCGAAGAGACAGAGAGCGATGGCAAAGCGAAGCGGCTTCATGCGAACGAGGATAGCGCAGGTTGGCGTGAGTGAGTGTGAACTTCGGCGCTAGACGGCGGGGGTGAGGTCGGTGCGATTGAAATCGTCGCCCTTGAAGAGGATGGGTTCGCGTTTGGCGCGGGCCAGGGCGTAGCTGAAGCAGTCGCCGAAGTTGAGATTGGCGGCGTGGCCGCTGCCGCGGCCGAAATCCCTGTAAGCCTGACGGGCAATGCCAGCCTGCTCGGGGGTGAAAGGCTCGATGAGGATGTGGAATTGCTCTATGATTTCGTCGAAGCGCGCGCTGAGGATGGGGTTTTTCCAACGTTCGATGACGATGGAGGCTTCGACGTAAGTGGCGGCGGAAATTTTGTTGATCGGCGAGGCGCGAAGAATGGTCGCGAGCTGTATGTGCTCGGCTTCGCGCTTGAGGATAGCGATGATGACTGAGGAATCAACGATCATGCGGGCTTAACGGGGTAGTCCGGTCTCAGGGTCATAGAGTTCTTCGATCAGCTCGGTGGAGGTCTTGCCGTCATTCATGATGGCGGAAGTTTCCTTGGTGATGCGGTCAAGCCATTCCAGCCGGGTCTCTTGTGTCTCCGGTTTGGGCTGACGCTCCAGCCGCTCACGGAGGGCGACGGTAACGGCGGTGGTGATGCTTTCGCCAGTCTGGCGGGCCAGTTCCTTGGCGAGTTGTTCCGTCTCCGGGTTCTTCAGGCTCAGGGCCATCAAATTCTACCTTTCTACTATTTCTTTCTACCATTCTACCATAAAGCAGCTCACAGCAGACAGCAGACAGTGAATAGCGAGTCAGCGAGTTGGCAAGTCAGCAAGTTAGCCGGGCAGAGCTTTGCGGAATGGCCTTAAGCTAGAGGGATGAGTGGATTGGGAAGGCTGGACGAGGGCGAGACAGTGGCCGAACAGGACGCGGTCTTTGATTTGCTGGTGGTGGGGGCGGGGCCGACGGGGCTGGCGTGCGCGATTGAGGCGGGGAAGGCCGGGTTCCGGGCGGTGCTGGTGGACAAGGGGTGCGTATGCAACTCGCTGTACCACTACCCCTCGCACATGACGTTTTTTACGACGTCGGAGTTGCTGGAGATTGGCGACATTCCGTTTCCGAGCCCCAATGCGAAGCCGAACCGGAATGAGGCTCTGGAGTATTACCGGCTGGTGGCGGCGCACTACAAGCTGGATGTGCGGCCGTACATGGCGGTGGAGCGGGTGGCGGGCGCGAAGGGGGATTTCCGCGTTGCGACGCGGGACCGCTTTGGGCGCGCGGGCGAGCTGCGGGCCCGGAGGCTGGCGATTGCGACGGGCTACTACGACTTGCCGAATTTGATGGGAATTGCGGGCGAGGAACTGAGCAAGGTTCATCATTACTACGACGATCCGCACCCATATTTCGGAACGGATGTGCTGGTGGTGGGCGGAAAGAACTCGGCGGCGATTGCGGCGCTGGAGCTGTGGCGGCACGGGGCGCGGGTGACGCTGGTGCATCGCGAGGCGGGAATGCACCGGCACGTGAAGTATTGGATCAAGCCGGACATTGAAAACCGGATCAAGGCGGGAGAGGTTTGGGCGTTTTTTGATTCGCGGCTGGTGCGGGTGACGCCGGATGCGGTGGTGCTGGAGACGCCGGAGGGCCGCAAGGAGCTCAAAAACGACTTTGTCTTTGCGCTGACCGGGTATCATCCCGACTTCAGTTTTCTGGAGGGGATGGGCGTGCGGTTTGAGGGCGCGGACCGGCGGCCCGTGTGCGACCCGAAGACGCTGGAAAGCAATGTGGCGGGGATTTATCTGGCGGGGGTGATTGTGGCGGGGTCGCGGACCAACGAGATCTTTATTGAGAATGGGCGGTTCCACGGGCGGCAGATTGCCGAGGCGCTGGCATCGAAGGAGTAAAGCAGCGATAAGAGGTTGGACGAAGGAAATCTGGGGCAGGGGGCGCGAAGGGTGCGGATTCGGCTGTGGCCACGATCGATACGCTGGCAGATGCTGGCGGGGCTGGTGCTGCTGGAGGCGCTGTCCCTCGGGCTGTTTGCGGCGATTCTGATTGGCAAGCAGGCGCAGGAGGTGCACGAACGGGTTTCACGCCGGCTGACGAGCCAGGCGCGGCTGTTGGCGTTGCAGGCGCGGGAGGCGTTGATGCAGGAGCGGCCAGGATGGATCTGGCTCTCTGCCCGAATGATGAATGAAGCGCCGAGCGTGGCGATGACGAAGGTGACCGACGCCGAGGGCAACGTGCTGTTCGTGGGCGAAGGGGATTCCGACAAGGTGAAGCTGAACGCGGCAGAGCGATCGCAGATTCGGCTGATGAAGCGGGATCAGGCGCGGATATTCCAACTGGGCGGCGGGCAACTGGAAGGTGCCGCGCCGATTTATACGGGGAACCACCTGCGCGGTTTTGTGTGGGTGCAGGACGACCGGAACTGGGACTATGAACAGCTGAACGCGATCTTTCGCGGGACGGTGATCTTCGGGCTGACGTGGATTGGCGCGTCGGTGGTGCTGGTGCTGCTGGTGGCGCGGGCAATCTCGCGGCCCTTGGCGGTGCTGCACCGGGGGACGCGGGCGTTGATGAATTCACCGGACAGCGGGAGCAGCTTTCCGCTGCCAACGGTGGTGGAGAACGAGTTCGGAGACCTGATTCAGGCGTTCAACCGGATGGTGGCGTCGATTGAGGAGCAGCGGGGGGGATTGAATGACACGCTTTCGCTGCTGGACTCGATGCTGGCCAATGCGCCGATCGGGCTGGCCTTTTTTGACCGCCGCCGCCGGTTTGTGCGGGTGAACCAGGTGTTTGCGGAGATGACGGGGGCGGCGGTGAGCCGGCACCTGGGGCGGGTGCTGCCAGAGCTGCTGCCGCAGCCGGTGGCGCGGGCCCTGGAAGAGGCGGTGCAAAAGGTGCTGGACGCGGGCGAGCCGGTGCGGAACCTGGAACTGAGCGGAGACGCGCTGCAGGGCAAGGGCCCTTGGACCTGGCTGGTGAGCGCGTATCCGGTGCGGACGATGCCGGAGCAGGTGCGATGGGTGGGCGTGATTGTGCTGGACGCGAGCGAGCGGCGCCGCAATGAAGAAGCGCTGCGGCGGACCGAAAAGCTGGCCGCGACCGGGCGGCTGGCGGCGTCCATTGCGCACGAGATCAACAACCCGCTGGAGGCGATTACGAATGTGCTGTATCTGTTGAGGAATTTCTGCGGTCTGGAGGACCCGGCGAAGCAGTACGTGGAGATGGCCGAGCACGAAGTGCGGCGGATGACGGAGATTACGCAGCAGACGCTCAAGTTTTACCGGCAATCGACGTTGCCCACGCGGGCGAAAATGGGCGAGCTGCTGGACTGGGTGCTGAACCTGTATCAAGGACGGATTCACGGGCAGGGGATTGCGGTGGAGCGGGATTACGACCCGGAGATGGATCTTTTCTGCTTCGCGGGCGAGGTGCGGCAGGTGCTGGCAAATCTGGTGGGCAATGCGATTGAGGCGAGCGCGGGCGGAGGCCGGCTGGTGGTGCGGGCCAGGCGGTCGCGGAATTGGGCGCGCGAGGGCGAAATGGGTGTGCGGTTCACAGTGGCGGATTCAGGAACGGGGATTGAGCCAGGGGTGCGGGCGCGGATCTTCGAGCCTTTTTTTACCACCAAGGAAACGACGGGAACGGGGCTGGGACTGTGGGTGAGCCACGAAATCATCCTCAAGCACCACGGGGTGGTGCACGTGCGCAGCCGCACGGCGTCGGGCGACGGGAAAACGAGTACGGGGCAGGCCGGAACGGTCTTTCAGGTGTTTTTCCCGGACAACCAGGAGCTGAAAGGGCAGGCGCGGCAGCCGGCGGCGGCCACGGCGTGAAGGAGCGGTGTGGGATGGCCCAAGTCTCGATATTCCCGTCCCAAATACGAACCATGGGTGCCCCTCGACCCGCAACTCAACCCCGACTTGGCGGCCCGGACGACCGTGAGAGGCGCAATTACCTGATCCGGGAGTGGAACAGCCTTCCATGTAGTTGCCGCGTCAAGGTTTTGTTATCGCTTCGCTTAAAATCAATCTTGCGTTATACTTTTGCCCTGTCGTGATTCGCTGCGGCGAGTCATTTCCCGCGCAGAGGTGACCACGCATGAATAAATCGCGCTGTGGGAAAATGTTAATTGCTGCTCTCACGCTCGGGCTGACTTTCTTCAGCGTTCCCGTTGTGTCTCAACAGCAGACTGCGGCGCTTCGCGCAAACGATACCGAACTGCTGATGCTCGGTACTGCGGGCGGTCCGCCTTTGCGCAAGGATCGCTCCGAGCCGGCCACGCTGCTCATCGTCGATGGGCGGCCGTATTTAATCGACTGTGGCATTGGAACCATCCAGCGCCTGGTCGAGGCTGGGATTCCATCGGAAACGATTGGAACGATCTTCTTTACCCACTTGCACCCGGACCATGATCTCGGCCTCGTCGACGTGATGGCCAACGATTACTTCCACCTTGATCTCGCCTCCGACGCGCGGAAGATCAATATCTATGGGCCGCCGCAAACGAGCGAATTGGTCGAAGTCGCCTTTCACTACATCAGCATTCCCTTTGAAGTGTTTGCCGCGGAAAAGCCCGGGTTCCAGCTTGGCCGGCCGAACCATGGCCTGACCAGTCCCTTTGTCGCCCACGAAGTCGATGGCGAGGGAGTTGTTTACCGCGACGACAAAATTCAGATCACGGCCGCCGAGAATTCGCATTACGCGCTCATGCCGGCGCAGTTCCGCGCGCATTTCAAGTCATATTCGTACCGTATCCGGACGCCCCATGGTGTGGTGGTATTCACCGGAGACACCGGACCCAGTGATGCGGTCGCGAAACTTGCGATGGACGCCGATGTTCTCGTTGCCGAAGTGGAGGCGAGTTCGGACGAGCTACGCGGGTTCATTGACCAGATGGCTGCCCAGAACCACTGGCCGCCTGCCCGCAAACAGGAGTTTGCCGCGCACATGGAGAAGGAACATCTCACCGTGGACAGCCTCGGAGAACTTGCCTCGAAAGCCCAAGTACAATCGGTTCTCTTCTATCACTATGACCCGCAAAACAAAGCGGAGCAGCAGGCTCGCGTCGCTGGCGTGAAGAAGTATTTTCACGGACAGGTTCTGGCGCCGATGGATCTCGACCGGTTCTGTCTGTCGAAGGACGAAGCGCAATCGGGGAAGGCCAAATTCGAATCGTGCGGGCAGAATATAGCGGATCGGGAGTAAGCGCCGGGTGTACTAACGAAAGCAATCGCGGTGGGTGGCCCGGGTGCCGCGGCAGTAGGTTTTCCCACCGACTTTGGGTGCCCCAGAGCCTGCCCTGAGCACAGTCGAAGGGTCCCGCATTTGGGACCTGGGAGAGCACGACACTCAATCCAGCAGAGTTCCGAAGCAATTCCTGAGTGACTGTATCGCGAAGACGGCGCACTCAAGTCGACGCGACCCCCAGGAAACGGCGACCTTGCAGAAAATCCAAAAGGCCACAGCAACTCAGGATTTGCCGTAAAATCGGCCTTGAGCGCTGGGCCTGCGGCTGGGACCGGAACTTTTTTGGGGGGGGCGGGTTGAACCGAATGACGGGCTTTGGGGCCGTGCGTCTAATGACGCAGGTTTCTCCGAAGTCCGGACGGGATTTCAGGACAGGGCTCGGACAGGGCTCAGGCGGGGTTTGAGGAGCAGAAAACGATGAATCAGCCATGGTTCCAGAGAGGGTTCCGGCGGGCAGTGGCCTGCGGGGCTGTGATTGCCGTTGGCGGCGCACTGGCGATGGCGCAGGCGGCGCAGACGGGCGGGCAGAGCGCGGATGGACAGGTTGAGATGGACGTGGTGCATGCGCTGGACGCGCAGCAGACGCTGGCCAACGACTTGATTACCGCGGCGACGGTGAACGGGACGGTGACGCTGACGGGCACGGTGTCGAGCCAGGCATCAAAGGATCTGGCCGAGCGGGTGGTGCGTGGCGTGGCGGGCGTAAGCGCGGTCCAGGACAACCTGCAGGTGGGCAATCCTGAGAACGACCCGAACGCGCAGGCGGGGCAGAATGTGGATGAAGGTGCGGCAAGCGAGGACAATGGGCCGCCGAGCGGGGCGGGAACGCCGGGCAATCCGCCGCAGTGGAGCCAGCAGCCGAACGAGGCGCCGAATCAAGCACAGAATCAAGCACAGGATGAGGGAGCGAACAGCAACGACGCGAATCAGCCTCCTGTGAATTCGCCGAACGCGGGGCAGCGGCCGGAGTACGGACAGGCGCCCCAGGCTGGAAACGGACCCGGAAATGGACTAAGTGCGCCGGATTGGGGTCCTGCTGGACCGCCACCGGGTTATGGACAGAATCAGGGCCAGAACCAGGGTCAGGCGCCGCCGCAGGCCGGGAATGGGCCCGGAAATGGACAGAATGCGCCGGATTGGGGTCCTGCTGGGCCGCCGCCGGGTTATGGCCAGAGTCAGGGGCAGCAGCAGGGACAGGCTCCGCCTCCGGGGTACGGGCAGGCTCCGCCGCCTCCCGGATATGGGCAAGGGCCAAACGCACAAGGACCGTATGCGCAGGGCCCCTATGGGCGGCAGTACGGCGGTGAGCCGGGACCCGAGCCGGGCCGGCCGAACTACCAATATGCGCAGGGACCGTTGACCGTGCCGATGGGCACGCTCATCCAGGTGAGGACGAACGAGCCGGTGGCCAGCAAGCGGGCGACGGCGGGCACGCCGGTGGAGTTCACAGTGATCCAGGACGTGACGCTGGGCGGGGTGCTGGCGATTCCGCGGGGCGCGACGGTGCACGGCGTGGTGGAAGAGGCGAAGCAGTCGCACTCGGGCCAACTGGGCGGAAGCTCAGAGCTGGCGCTCAGGCTGACGTCGCTGGACCTGGGCGGGCAAAGTTATCCGCTGGCGAGCGACCTGTTCAAGGTGCGCGGGCCGAGCAAGGCGGGGCGCACGGTGGGCAGCGCCATCGGC